>NZ_JAAATR010000005.1 GCF_009907385.1 Atlantibacter hermannii | reverse complement strand
GTGCCGTCGCACTCAACCGTGGCGCTCGGGTGTGACCATTTTCCAAACACGATGTAGTTGGATTTTGGTGCAATCGTCTCAGGCAGAGCCCAGGTCCCGCTGAACGTTACCGAACCGCGCCAGACGCAGAACCCGGCCATAGTATTTAAGGCAATGCTCATGAAATCGGTTGAGTCCTGAATCAGCATGCCGCTGCCCGAGCTCGCGGGCAGTATTTGCCAGACAGAAGCATCGAATCCCCTGACAAGCTTATCCCCCTTCGAATCCCAGTAGGTCTGGGTAACCGTCGAGCCTGACTGTGTGAACCCGGTTAAAACACCAACAGAGGGAACAAGTGAGGTCCCGACCGGGGGAGAATATGCAGCGCAGACACGGGGTAGCAGTATCACTTCACTCCCGGGGACATAATTCGCTATATCCAGCGAAACAGAAGTTGAAGCTGCCGTCCACTGCCCGCTAAACGTCGGGCACCGCAGGCCGGATGTAATTTCCATCCGGGGTCCGCCATCGTTGAGATCTATCAGTAATCCTGCCGGCATCACCACATCCCCAGTCTGATCAGGCCGCCACCCGGCAGATTAACGGTTACCCCGTTGCCATCGATGACCACAGTATTATTCGCGCCGTTAAAACTGAAATTGCCCGACGCGGCGTAAAGATTGCCACGCACCGTCACATTATTGAGCGTTGCAAATCCCGATTTATTGATATGCCAGCCCACATTACCGGTGCCGTCCCAGTCTGCAGACTGGATATAGTTACCGATTTTTGCGTTACTGATGGTGCCGTCCTGAATGAACGTATCGCGGATAAAAGTCTGCCCGTTCTGGATCACGAATGGCAGCGTAACAGCCCCGCCAGCCTGAGACATAACCGCAAAGCGGTCCGCCAGGAATAGCACCTGCGACTGCATGCCTGATGGCGTGTTCTGCACCCCAATACCCATCCCTGCGGCGTACTGGCGGCCGTTGGCGTCAACCGCCACTTTAACGCTGTACATCGCGTTAAGGTTGCCAGCCATATCTGCTACTGCCTGAGAGCTGGCGGTGATGGCTGCGGTCTGGCCGTTCACCGTGACCGTCAGGGAGTTGATTTTCGTGGCTGAAGCCTGCGTGAAGTTAGCCAGCGTCTCGGTCAGATCGGTCGCGTTTGAAACGTTACCGCCTGCGGACGCATCCAGCGTCACCAGCGCGCGAGCCACCGACTGACTGGCATCAGCGATGGTGGTATCAATACGGTCAATGCTGGCACTGTTCCCGGCGTTCGTGGCAGTCTGCCGGCGGCGGCTGGTCACCTGGGCTATCGTGCTCTGGATCACGGCAATCGAGGAGTTTTTAACGCCGGCAGTCATGCCGTCGAGCGTGGCCGCAGTTTCGTCGATCTTCACCGCTGCCGCCGCCAGACCGTCGGTATTCTGCTGTATCGCCAGAGCGGCCTGCTCGAGATCATCAGCGTTCTGCTGCACATCAGCGACAATCCCGGCAATTTTTGCGCTGCTGTCAATCGCACTTTCAACGACATCCTTGAACAAGTCGGTCTGTTTCATGTCCTCCAGTATGGCTTCAGTGATGTCAGAAACATCAATGCTGGACTGTCCTCGAACAAAATCAGTCCAGCCACTCTGATTACCGATGCGATCCACCAGCCGCGCGCGGTACCAGAATTCCTGCCCCGCTTTGAGCCCCATTTGCTGATAGAGTTTCTGTGGGTACGGTACCGCCGCCAGCAGCATCGGATTCGAGCCGTCGGCCGCGAGACTGTATTGCAGCTCAGTACTCAGCGTGTCGCCGGTATCGGCGGGGAATGCCCAGGTTACGTTGATGCCGAATACTACATCGTCAGTTGCAGCGAGCCCGACGGGTTTTGGCACATCACCGATCCTGCCTTTGAGATGAGTTAGCGCCGACGTCGCCCAGAGGCTGGACGCCCCACCTGAATTGATGGCGCGTACGCGCACCAGGTAGTCGCCCTCGAAAATCCCAGGCACTTCGATATCGCGCAGGCCTGTCTCCGGCACGTTGATCCATTCGTTATCCCCGCGCTTCCACTGCACCCGGTAGGCGATAACATCCGCTTGCGGCTTGCCATTTTTATCCAGCGGCGCGTCCCATGTAGCGACCAGTGTCGCCACACGCTGACCCTGGCGTACCGCGTCGTAACTGGTGACAGCGACATTGACTGGCTGCGCAACCAGTCCGGTCGGGATTAGGCTGATCGGCGGTATATCGAGGCGGGCGTTATTATCTACTGCATCATATTTTGATGAGTTGTACTCAGCACCGGTGATGGTGAACGTATTTTCATCATCGTTAAACGTCAGATTCGTTACCCGGAAGTACTGCAGGCGCAACTGCCCGGCATCGATAACGAATATAGCGTTCGGTAACGGGGCGGCTATAAACGGCGTGGCCACTACCAGCTGCGTGCCGTTTACTGCCTGAATAACCCGACTTTCCACGGTGCCGTCCTGCGTGCGGATCATCAACGTGTCGCCCGCGACTGCGCTGGTCCCGCGGTCAGTGGTCACAGTTTTGAGTCCCGCGTCATACCCGGTAATGCGCCCGCCGTATATGCGTCCTGACAGGCGTTCGTCGGCAAACGCAAATACCGTGCCCGGCACGTAGACAAAACCATCGAGCCCGGTCTGCAGTGTGATGATGCGGTCAAGTGAGTTGGAATACACCGCCCAGCCGCCCCGCCGCTGCGCCTCGCTTTCGCGCGTACAGCCAATGGCAGTAATTTGCGTCTGCTTGAATTTGAACTGCTTCACCAGCTCAGGAAACATCACTGCCGTTGTGCGGTCCTGGTAGTGGTTGCCGGGGTCACTGAAATTAATCAGCGCAGAGCTGTAACGGTTTTTTTCGCTACCACTGGAATAGACCGGCTTCCCCACCACAGAAGCGCGGGTGAGGATCTGCAGTTTCGAGGTGTCTGCTGGCATGTCTGAGACAACGTTGAACATGTTGTTACCCCAGAACGTCATGCCGTTGAAGCCTGCCGCGATGTCTTTAATCACCTGCCAGGCGTCGGCCTGCGCCTGGATGTACACGTCAAACAAAAAACGCGGCTCGGTTCCGCTACCACCCAGGCCATCCGGGATCTGTTGATCGCATCGCTGTGCAATCCGGTACAGCTCCCACTTATCCAGCATATCCGGCGTAACGCGGCGGCCAAGACCAAAGCGCGGCTCCGTCAGGATATCGAACCAGATCCACGCCGGATTGTTAGTCCATCCCCATTTGAATGTGCCATCCCACGTGCCGCCATATGTCCGGTTAATCGGGTCGTAATTTTGGGGAATACGGATTATGCGCCCCTGCGGTTTACAGGATATTTTCGGGATATTGCTGAACGCCTTGGCGCTGAATGACACATACAGCAGCGCGGTATGCGGATAGCGCAGGCGGGCATCAATCACCTCAGTGATTGCCTGGACCTGGGTTTTGTTCTGCAGCATCTGACTTGTGCTGTCGGCGGTATCACGCACAACGCGGATCTGCCAGCCGGTATTAGCTTTAGGCAGGTTGATGCGGTGCGTTAGCTCGTACAGTGAGCTGAGTTTTTCCGTTACCGTTTTGGTAAGTACGGTACTGTATGCGCCGCCATCTACCGCTATGTCGATGTGGTATGTGACGCTCGTGCCGACGATATCCCCGTCATTCTCCTGCTGCTGCAGACCGGTAATGCCGATGCGCACCAGCACAGCGTCAATCTGGGTGTTGCTGATAGCGCGGGTCCAGGGAGTGGTCTTTGTCAGCGATACGCCGATGCTGGTCTCATTTTCCACAGCGGGAAAGCCGGGAATTGGGGACTGAGTTTGCGTGCCGGGGCGAAAATCCCAGGAGACATTCTCAAAGTTCATTGAGCCGTCGGCGTTACCGAGCGGTGTGTTATCCAGGAAAATTTTGGTGACATCGAGCCCACCTGCAAATTCCCCCTCACCCAGCGCCAGAAGCAGACGGCAGCGCGCCATGGACTGAGCTGAATCAGGTTGCTCAACGGGGGTATGCTGCTTCTGTTCGCCGCCCTTTGCTCCAATGATTGTTGCCATATTGCATCCATAAAAAAACCCGCCGAAGCGGGTTATAGGAATAGAGAATTTATAAAGAGATTATTTAAAGACCTTTTTCAGCTTGAGATTTTGAATCATTTTCCTGCTCATTAAGAACATTGCTGAACAAAACGGATTCATAGTCGATAGACAGGTATCCCTTACCTCTGCGCTCCCCTTTCAAAGACACGGCAACATCTCCTCCGCCTACTGGCTTGAAGAACGAGCTGTAAGTACCACACCCTTGGTATGCAAGGCATTGATAAAACTCATCATTATCTTTATAGAGTTCTCTTCCAATATATTCATATTTTGAACTGGGCTTTCCATATTTCTTGGCTATCACTTCTTTGATTTTCTTATACTCTTCTAATCCCTTAGAGCCATATGCGTCACCGTCAATATTTTCAATAACGATAACTTTGACTAGGCCATATTTGTCATCAATAACACCATAAAACTCGTCAAATCCCGAAACTTTTATAGGCGGGTTGCTTATCAAAAATAATTTTAAACGAGTGTCATTTTTCCCAGCCGGCGTGGCACCATAGTCCTTAGTAAGGGTCTCTTGACTTTGCCCCCATTTTAAACCAAGAGGAGCTGAAAAGCCCTCATCAGCCACTGCGCCAGAAGAACAAAACAAAAAAAACAATGAGGCAAAAAATCCAGTCAATTTCATATCCCTTTCTCCTGTAAAAAAATTCAGACTAATCTTAACACCCCGATTTTTAAAGATCAGCAGTTCCCTCTGGTAGGGAAGATTAAATATCTTCAGCTACAATCCCTGCGCTGATAATGGCTCCGCCAATTTCACGCTCGCCATAAAGCACTGCGACCGGATTGCCCATCGCCAGGGAGTTGACGGAACCGCCGAAAGCGTAGCTGGGTTTGTTGTCGGGATCATCACGGCCTTGCAGCCCTTTAGGCTGCGGTGAAAGCATCTGGTAAATACCCCCGGCCATCATCCCTACCCCGGAAACCATCAAGGAAGCAGCCAAAGGAGATGCCGTACCTCCTGAGATCACCGTCATTACGATCCCGGCCACTACCATCACAGCGCCGAGAATGGTCTGGAAAATGCCGGCCTTCTTCGAACCTTCCATCACTGGTGCAATTCGGATATCACTGTCACCGCCCAGTTCTTTGAAATCCTGCACGCCGATATTTCGCTTGCCGCGGAACACGGCGAAGGTCATCCCGTTTTTTTTGGCGTTCATGAGGTAATCTTCCATCCCATCGAAGTTAATGCACAAGGCTTTTACAGCTTCCGCTGATGTCTGAACCGCCAGTTTATGCACACGCCCGAACTGCGCGCCCAGCGCGCCATACAGCCGAATAGTGGTTAAACGCGCCATGGTTTTATCTCCTTTTTCAGTTCTTTATGCCGGACACAAATCATCGTCCGGTCTTTGAAATAGCCGCGGGCGTACGGCGTGATGCAGGATGGCTGCCCGTAGAGGTGATGAAGTAGTTCGCCTTCTTCGGTGATGACTCCGGCGTGATTCCACTTAGCGGATTCGACCTGCATGATGACCATGCAACCGGGAACCGGATCGCATTCAACGAACCCTTCCCGCTCCCAGTTCTCAAAATAGAGGTTGTCCGGGTACTGGCTTTCCCACCATGGATAATCGACGCGAAAATCAGTCAGCGTTATACCCTGGGTGGCATGCCAGTCCATAATCAGTCCCCAGCAGTCGTGCGAGCCCAGAATGAACGGGCGGCCAATCAGCGGGATGGCATCCGGCGTGATTTCAGCGTATTCATCGCAGTCTGGCGCATAAATACCCCAGACCACACCAGACTGATTACACTGCTGGCGATCGAGGTCTGACGGAATAGGTCGCGCGCCATCACCCGGATGCGAGTGAACGACGCGGATAATCGTCCCTGCATCCTCAGCATTTGCCCAGTGCTCGCCGTCAATACGGAAATGCTCTGTCGGTTTTTCATGGCTGTTCGGCACCGGAATATAACGTTGACGCCGCCCTGACTGAATGACGAAGCCACAGCACTCGCGCGGGGATTCCTCCAGCGCATGCGCCCGGATCGCCGCCATAATTGTTTTGTTCATTGGTATGTCCGGTTATCGATTGAAAAGTACTGTGGCCGGAAAGCCCCCGAAATCGAGAACGGCAGTATTTGGCTCCGCCAGGCCAGCACCAAACCGCTTACGACAGTCGCTGAGGCATCCCCCGCACGCGTCCAAAGCCGGGTCGGCAACCTGGTTACCTTTTGCGTCGAAATAAGCCGTACCGTTGTAGGTGCACCCGTCGCCGCTGCGGTACTGGCCGCGCAGCGCCCACTCGCAGAGCGATGTGATTTGCCGGGTAGGAATAACCAGGCTCTGAAGGTCTGCCGGGCTGCTCATTGACCACGTCACAACCTCATCATCCTCCGATGTTTTGGTGTCCAGCCAGAATGTCTGGAGGGCAAACATTGTCGGATCTGCCGTTGGGTTGACCCCGCCCGGGAAGTTCGCCGCGTCCAGATAAATGGAGTAGGTGTCAATGATGCTTACCTTCGCGTTAACCATATCTTTGAACTGGAGGCAGAGCGCGGTAATGTGCCCGTCCAGATTCGATACGCTCAGCTTCGGCTCTGCCGCCTGGTCCGTTGAAAGGGAAAGGTCTGTCATCTGGAAGGGCCAGAATTCGTATGTTTTGCCACCCCAGATTATGGGCTTTGGCCCGAGCGCGTTTTCGTCGCCGTTCGCGGCATCTATCTCTGCCGGAGTATGTGGGAACGGGCTGTAATGGAAGCGATGTATACCCCCGCTGAACTCTGAGGCGTCCACTTCGACCAGGCGAATCCTGCCACCCGGTGCCAGCATCGCCGCCTGATCGACAAGTGCCATTATGCGTAAACTCCGTAAGCCCGTTTAATAGTGAAGGAAAGCTCCGCGAACTTGCTGTTTAGCTGATTCTTTCGCACTGAATCAGCAACGACCCGGTAAAGCCCCTTCTCTTCGCCCGGCGGTGTGATAATGAAGGCTTTCACGGTATGAGCCAGGAGGAAATCGCGAACTGCGTTTACCTCTGCCTCGCTGCCAACGTGCTTCATCGGCACCTGAATGGCTGTGGAATTTATACCGTTATCGGCCACCTGCTCATAGCCATCGCCAAACTGTGCGGTGCGCACCGTCTGGTTATATTCAACCGCGCCCGCGCCAAGCTGCGATCGCCATTTGTAGGTTTCTACTGCCATATTTGCTCCATAAAAAAACCCAGCCGGAGCTGGGTTGATAACAACGAATGGTATTCAAGAAATGTTTAGATAACTAATGTCTTAATTTCCTTCAAAATATCTTGAGTCATTTCAGCGTCTTTTAAGATGCAGTCCAATTGTGATTTATGTATATTTTGGGTTAATTCATAATCCGCTTCACACCTGGATTTATGACACATCTTCAGCTTTACAGATAATAGTTGCAATGCTCTTACATGCGTCGGGTGTAAATTTTCGGCACAGTCTGCTAAATACTGAGACAAGCGGGCATGAGTTCCGCCTTTGAAATTTTTGCCCGGGATTGGGTGATTTTTTGGGACGCGGCCACCAGCAAGTTCATGTGCAACGTGAAACATGCTGTAGTACGCTCGGCCTATTGAAGCCCTCAAATTAACTTCGTTTTCAGCATTTTGTGCCATCGATTTTGCTAGATGAAGAATTTCAGAGTGTGAGATAGCCATTTCATTCACCTATCACATGGAATGTGGCAATGCTATTGGACGAGAAGATTTGATTATCAACGATCAATGAAGCAAGTTCATCATTGAGTTCCCATAAGTTATCAGAGAGATCTGTAGTTATACCGAAAGAGAAAATTAACATTCCTTCTGCATCAGTATGGATTGACGCTTGTCTCGGTGAGAGTTTTAGCCTTTCTGCAATTTGCATTACAAGAGAAGCCATTTGAAATAAATAACCAGATTCTTCTCTGTCATCCATCAAAATATCAAAGATGGAATCGCAACGCATGATGTCGTACCTTTGTTTTTCTGCAAATGATGATATATCGCAGGAATTGAAAATTGGCTGACCCTTTATAAGCAACATGGTTTCAAGATCCCCCCAAAACCCTGCATTTAAATAAGCATGGCAAAGCCCAGCAAAGCCGACATAAGGGATACTTTTGTGGGATATTTCACGCGCCAATCGATACTGGCATCTCTGGCCTAACGCAACTGAAAAATTCACCCACACCACATCATTATAAGGATTGATAAGGGTAAGTCGTCGATGAGTTTCCATAGCAGCAACATAGTTACCACCAACGATTTCTGCAAGTCCTATGACTAAAAGTGACTGATAGGCATCTGGTATTTTTTTAGCCTCTCGGATAACTACACGCAGGCCAAATTCACCAATCAGATTTTCGCCCGACTCGATAGAGGGAACTAGCTTGTCAAGAAGCTCATTGGTTTTCAGCAGAGGGTTAGCGCTAGTCATATCCGTATCGGCCAAATGATGTTTAGCCGAATCATAGCAAAACTACTCAGATGCCTAAACCTGGCTAAATATACATTGAACATAGCCTTGCCTTGCGCCGACAATAAAAAGCCCCGCGTTAGCGAGGCTCGAGTTCGTTTAAAACATTTATTAAGTTACGGCGCCAGGGTGGATTACCGTTTCCCCTGAATTTGTGTGAACACCATGCTGCACAGTTCCTGCAATCTCAAGGTAACCACCGTCATTGACTGCAGAAGCACTAACGATCCCATTGACGACCGCTCTACCTCCTGACATTACAACGATGCCTCCGCCTATAATTCCTGTGATAATTGCGGTGTTACCGTCAGTTACTGTTAGGTCCCCTTCAAGAATACCTGAAATCGTGGTGCTGCTATCTAAAACCAGACTGCCTTGATGAACACCGTCAATAATCTTCATTGCTTCTCCTTTTGACTTACAGGCGACATTATAGGGACTAACCACAACACCAGATCTCTCGAATCGGCATTAATGAAATGCTTTCTGACAGGCTTAGTAGTTGGGCTGCGATGTAATCACATATTTTTGTAATAACCAACCTTTGAATCAAAGTCCTGCTTTGCAAGAGGTGTCTGGCTTGTCACATAGGCCTCCCATGAGCTGTACGCCTCAACAAGCGCGCGCTTTTCATCTGCATTAATGGTGCTCGCCTTCATCCGCTCGAAAGCGCCTAATGTCATTTCCTTCCGCTTATCCTTTCTGGCTGCCCCACACGACGCAATTGAATCAGCTACGGAAGAATTCCAACCAATAAGCTGAAGGATATCTAACCGTTTTTGCGTAACGAACTGATCAGCTGAAGCATTGCGAGCCTGCGTGGAGAGAAACTCTGCGAAGTCCCTTTTATTTGCCGGCGAATGGGAGGGCACCTCAATAGCAACATCGCATTTTGAAAGCTCATCATACTTGTTTTGCTTTTCAGCTCCGCTGTTTGAATTGCTCCCCGCACATGCAGAAAGCGCCAAGGCCAGCACTGCAGTCGTAAAGACCTTTTTCATTATCATCCCCTGATTAGTATGGTTTTGAGCATAATAACCAGGGGATGCGATGGTGTAACCAGGTGCGGGTGATATTACTGTCTCAGGATCAAAGTCAAGCCATTACTTTGTCTGGAACTGCCTGCCAAGCAGACCATCGCTTCGAGCCGCCCTCATCAGGATCTCAGTCACCTTGGCTTCAATTTCCTTTCCTAAAGCCCGCGCCGCAGCACTGCCATCTCCAGACGTGTTTGATGATGTGTTGCCCTTGTTATCGACGTAGATATCAATGTTGACCTGCGGCTGCGCACCACCTCCACCTTGCGCCCTGACACCCAGACGCCCGGCTGAGTCGCGCGTCAAAGGCATAATCGCCTCAGGCCCCGCCTCGCCAAATACACCGCCCTTGGCAAACTTGGATGCACCTTGGAACGTGAAGTACTGAGGGGTGTCGTAGACACCATTCACATATTTACTGAGGCCCGACGACTCATACACACCGCCTTTAGCATTTGGCGCATACGACGGAACGGCAAATGACTGCCCGCCCCCAGCTGATGGCGCTGAACCACCACTTATCCACCCCATTGCCGCCTGCACCGCATAAGCCACCATCAAACGGTTTACGACTTCAGCGATCATCTTCAGCATCGACATACCGAATGCCTTAATGGACGCCTTCCCGGTCGTCATGAGATCGGTCAGCATATCTGATAGTCCGGTAAGCGCAGAACCAGCAACGTTCTTCACCGCACTATAGGTGTCAGTTGCCGCCTCAAGGTATTCATTCCATCCGCTTAATGCGCCAGTCTTCCAGTCGCCGCGCAGCTTATCTTCCTCAGCATAATAATTCCGAAGCGCTGCCAGCTCTTTCTCATAGCCTGCGTCTTCCAGTTTTCCGCCGCCGTTCAGCCACCCCTGTCGTAACTGCGCCTCCTCAGTCATTCGCTGAGCCATGCGGCTACTCAAACCAGACCCGCTCCTTAGAGCCTCTGACTTCTCGGACATCTGGGTGACGTACTTATTAGCCTGCTGCGCCAGGCCGTTAATCTTCTGCTGAGCCTCTACTTCCTTGTTCTTCTGATCCACCACCTTAGCGGCGTTCAGAATGGCCTCGCGGCTCGACAGGAGGGACTTCTCCTGCGCGGTAAGAGCGCGAGTTTTGGCGGCCTCATCCAGCTCAGCAAAGTGGGATTGCTGTTTACTGAACTCGGTATTTTTGGCGTGGGTTTCACCGGTCTGCCGCAGAGTTTCGAGGGTCTCCGTTAAGGTTCTGGCCTGGGCGCGGTAATTCTCCAGCGTGCGGTCACCCGCATCAAGAGTGGTTCTGGCCTCCCTTGCTTTTTTTGTTGAATCCTCAGCAAGTTTGGATACGGCATCCTTCGTTTGCCGGTCAACCGCCCCCTCGCCTTTTACTCCACCACCGGGGCCATTCCTGGCC
The DNA here is from genome assembly GCF_009907385.1 of Atlantibacter hermannii. Lineage (GTDB taxonomy): Bacteria > Pseudomonadota > Gammaproteobacteria > Enterobacterales > Enterobacteriaceae > Atlantibacter > Atlantibacter hermannii_A. The sequence goes on along the minus strand of NZ_JAAATR010000005.1, from coordinate 142,876 downwards.
TCTTCTTCCCACTGATGCTGGGATTTGCTAAGGTTAGCGAAATGCTTGTTATAGTCCGCCACAAGCAGAGCGTACTCTTTGTTAGCTGCTTCCCTGTCCTTTGCGATACCCTCAGATAGCCCGCCAAATCCCATGGCTTTGATAAGTGATTCACCACCCGGGAGCTTACTGGCTATACCCGTAAAGCCAGTAACCATTCCACCCATGATTCCGAGGGAGAATTCTTTCATTTTAACGAACAGGGCTTCAAACGAAGTGCCTAAAAGCTTAAACACTTCGATGACCTGATTGCCCCAGGCGCGGACCGTGATCCCAATCTGCCCAAAGGAATCAGACGCAAATGCCTTTAACCCCTGCCAGGCCTGCCCGATATTATCGGTAGCCTCTACAATTTTATTACTGCGATCCTCCATAGTGCTCGCAAATAGTGTGATCGCTTCATTGGCAGCAGCTGTTTTTCCCTGTGTTTTCTCCAGCGTGATGATGTGCTTCATCATGGCTTCATCAACGAAACCATATTGCTGATTGAGGCTGGCTAGCGCCTTAACCGGGTCGTTAACTATCCGTGAAAAATCTGACAACGCGGCCTTCGTATCCAGCCCAGCATCACCCATAGCCAGTATGGACCTGGCTATTTTCGACATTTGGTCAGCGGTATATTTTCCGGTGTCGTTTAGCTGAACCAGAATTTCAACCGAATCCGCCAGTGATGCTCCGGCGTCATCCGCAACATCTTTTGCAGCATCGTTCAGTTGTTGCATTGACGAGAAGCCAGCACCACCCATAAGAATGAGCGATCTCGCTACACTGTCGAACTGCTGAGATGAGTTGTACGCTGCCCCGGCAAGAACTGCCAGTAATGCAGCAGAGCCAGCCAGGGCAAGGTTGAACGTATTTAGCAGCCCACCAGCCCTGCCGAGTTTCTCTGCGGCCTCGCTGGTATTATTGAGCCCTTCAGCCGCATCGCTGATACTCGCCGCAGATTCAGAGGTTTCCCTGCCCTCTTCGTTAAATCCAAATAAAGCATCCCTGAGCGCCTGCAGCATTGGTCCCAGACCACCAAATGAGTCTTTAATCTGCCCGCCCTGCTGGAGCATGATTAGAAATGGTGACTGCCCGCCTGCCAGCTGCGTTGCGATGTCAGTAAACTGCGCCGGCAGTTGCCGTACAGCATTGCTGTATTGCCCGACCGAAATACCCGCTCGCCGGGCGGCGGCCTCCTGCCGTGATAATGCTTCAGGCAGCACGTCCGCAACGCTGGAGAGGCGCTGGCGCGTCTGGTTCAGAATATCGTTAAAGTGCTCGAACTGCGCGCCGTTGATGCGGCCCGCTTCGAAGTGCGCCACCAGCTGTGCGTGCTGCTCATCCAGCGAGTTGAACGCTCGGATTGTCGGGTCGATGGAGCCCAGCAGGTTTTTCAGCGCGGCTGATTGCTTCTCGGCGGCTTGCGTGGCGGCCAGTTCGGCCTGGGCGCGCGCCGCTGCTTCTCCGGTATCGGTCAGCTTAAGACGGGTATCGTCGAGGATTTTGTTATAGTGCTGAAAATCATCTGTATCCAGGAAGCCTTTGGACTGGAATTTTCGCAGGGCGGCCTGCTGTTCATCCAGGCGGTTCAGCGCCTTGTTTACCGGGTCGATATTTTCCAGCAAGCCTTTGAGCGCGTTCTGCTGCTCCTTAATTCCCGCACTGCCCTGCTTCGCAGACTCAGCACCAGCGCGAAATACGCTGTTTAGATCATCGGCTTTATCGACAGCACTGGATGCCGCCTGGCCGAGTTTATCCAGTTCATTACTGGCTGTTTTCAGGTCGGAAACATCGGCCCGCAAAGTAATCGAGGCGATTTGGTCAGTCATTATTTCGTCTCCTTATGCATTACCTTGAGAGCCTCGCTTTCCATAATCTGAAGGTCAGCCATGCAGGCCGCCGCATCCTCAACCCCGTGTAACTCGAACATCCAGGGGAGAACGTTGTAATCAAGGCCGGTCGCACCGCTCGCTCCGACGCGCCATTGGGTAGCCAGCGCGGAGAAGACGGTAAAGGCCTGCCAGATTGATGGCAGGATACCCACCTCTTCCTCCACGTCTTCAGGCGTTAAACCAAAAGCGGCTAATTCCGCGAGCGTCGGTCCCGGCGTATACATCGCTGCGGCGACCTGCCTCAGTTTTTTTCGCGGATGCCCATCAGCTCTTTGGTGTAGGCCAGGCCGATGCTGTCGAATGCCCGCGGATAGTTCTGCAGCATAACGATCACGTTATCGCGGGTGAGCTCATCCGGCAGCGCCCAACCTTCAACGATTTTCATCAGATAGTCTGCCTGCGGCTCGACAGCGCTCTTTTTACCGTCAGCTTTTTTCTGAAGTTCGGTATCCATATCGCGCAGCTCTTCCAGCGTCTTATGGCGGAAGGTGAGCGTCAGTTTGCCGTCTTCTGCGCCGGCGCGCGGAATGCTGGCGGTTGCGGAAAATCTCGGGTTTGGGATTAGGGAGAATTTAGTCATTTCGGTTCCTTAGAAAAAAAGAAACCCGCCGCAGCGGGTCTTAATTAATGCCTGGAAGGTACATCTGGACTTCGTCAGCAGCACGCTCCCGGACTGAATGCAGGAGTTGCTTGCGCCCACCAATGCCCCACTTCGCCATCTGGCTGGCACAATGGCTAATTGCCTTGGTTTCAGTGTTGATGATGTGGTCGATTTTGTTCAGGCGAGACATGGCATCAATGCCATTACGGATGACCATCTGAAAGGTCTGGTAAACCTTAATTTCGAACTTCGCGCTTAGCCATGCGGCATATCGTATCGCTACCAATTCGAGACCCCAGACACCGTGTTTTGCCCCGCCATTGACGGTTTTAAGCGCCGCTATTTTCGTAGCGGCGGTCAATTCTTTGACAAATTCTTTGATGGCTTTGCTTTTGACAAAGTTACTTGGACGCTGCGATTCGGTGGCATTTCCCTCGGCCACCGCAGCCGCATGAAGATCATTGAGGTTATAGCGCCCTTCGTCGTCAACACGAACGGAAACGCCGTTTACTGACACGGTTGGATAAGTCATGGTGTACACCCTTTAAAAAGCGAACCTGTTCACACAGAAAAGCCGCCCCAAGAGGCCCACCGGCACTAACGGCAGTTCTCAGGATCGCTTTCTGAAAGGTTCTTGGTTAGATAGCGCGTGTGAAGGCGCAGTTTGGAAAAGCGGGCACTGCGAATACAGAAAATTCGCCAGCGGTACTGTTTTACAAAAAGAAAACAAATAGCCCGGCGAACCGGGCTTAATGGCTTAGCTGACAGTGACGGTGCAGGCAGCCGAAGTTAGGGTTTTGCCTGCGGCGTCGGTGACTTCGCAGGTGTAGACGCCAGCATCACCGGATGCGACAGACGGGATGTTGAACGTCGAGGCGGTTTTGCCCGGTACAGCCGTGCTGCCCTTCTTCCACACGTAGGTGTACGGCGCGGAACCACCCTGCATAACCACAGCCAGATCCAGTGCAGCACCAGTTGCGAGTGCTTTAGTGGATGGCAGGTCAGTCAGGAACGCCAGCGGCAGCACGGATGAATCAGCGATCGGGTAAATCTGCATATCCGATTCGAAGTTCATACGCGCCTCATTGCTTTCCACTGCGTTAATTTCAGTACGCGGCACGCGCTGGAAGGACACCTTGGCGGAATAGTAACGATCCGCTTTGCCGCGCGGGTTGTGGAACCACACCGCTGTGGTATCGCTGGATTCGTCCAGGTCAATAAGGCGTTTGTAGATCGCCAGCTGCGGGTCGTGCGCGAAGGTGTAGACCTGAACCACGGCGTTTTTGAACGTCGGGATGGTGCGGGCCTTATCATCTTCCAGGAACTGCACGCTGATAGTCTGCTGGTCACCGCCCTCAGTGGACAGCGTCATAACCTGCGGCATGGTGATCCACGAATCGACTTTGCGCAGCGTACCTGCGCCGGTTCCCGCCGGGAATTTCTTTGTGTCGGTGGTATCAAACGCTTCCAGCACGATTTTGGTGCCGGTCACCGATTTAACGCGCAACACCATGTTGTCCAACTTAAGCCAGCCGGAATTCACCTGCACAACGTCGCCCGCCAGGATGCCTGCGGCGGATGCAACGGTCAGTTCGCATTCCGTCGCGTTGGAGGCTGCAGTGAAGGTGATCGGAGCCTGATAGGCTTTGGCCACGTTCACACGCGAGCCGTTAGGGATTGCGAATGCCATAGCACTCTCCTGAATTTAGGTAATAAAAAAACCCGCCGGGTGGCGGGTCAGTAATCAGCGCGGTATTGCATGCTGACGGGAGTTGTGAAAGTTATGGAGCCGCTGGAACCGTTGCGGCTCGCCGTTCGGTCCTGAATCGGCGTGCGCACCTGCGGCGGTCCGTTTATGTAAACCGTCAGATCGCCTCCCACCAGCGGCAGTCCTTCCGGAAAGGCGTCAGCGACAGACTTAGCCAACCCTCTGGCCTGCGTCACGCCGCTGCCGGCAGGAGCGATGATGTTGAGCTGCAGAATGCCCTGATACGTACGCAACTGCCCTTCCAGGTCCTGCCCCACGGTTTGCGCCGGCAGAACATAAACACGCCCGTAAGGCGCATTATCCGGAGGAGTAAAAGCGATGTTCGGCCAGGCTACTGGCAGCCCAAGCGATGAGCAGATAACCGCAATGCGGCTCTCCAGTAATTCAGCAATTCGCATTGACTGGTCACTGGCCATTGCGCACCTCGCTCATTGCCTCGCGGAATAACTGCGCGGCATCCAGCGCAGTGATGCCCACCATACCGCCAGGGGCCTGACCGGAGTGCCCATTCTCCAGCGCCTGTGCATACGGCAGGTTATTGGTGAAGTAAATCGAGCTAACCTGCCCTACCCGGAACACCTCAAGCACTGCCAGACCGCGGGAGTTGGAACCCTGACCGGAAGCGTCCGGTGTATCGTTGGACTGGCTCGGCTGGCTATCGAACCCCACGTACCAGTTGTTCTTGAAGCGTCCGCCCACATAGCCATCAGGCTTTTTGATGTCCATCGAGTCGTTGACGCGCAGCCCACGCTTAAGCCGTCCGGACCTGGTCAAGTTGTCCGGATTATCACGAAGGGCAGCGTTATGATCCCGCACAGCATCGTTATATGCCGATGCCGTTTGGTTCACCTGCCAGATATCAGGGTTACCAACAGGAGACATCTCAACCAGTTGAGCGAGAATTTTAATTCCCGTCCGGCGCACCACCTCGTCCATCTCCTGCTTCGAGCTATCCACGAACAACTGAATGGCAGCCAGGAACGGCTGATTAGCAGAACTAGCCATACCTACGCCCTCAGTTGGATGTTGTAGGAGATCAACACATCGGCAGGCTTAACGGGATTCGGTTCTACCACGCGCCACTTTTTGCCGTCGATTTCGATGCGATCATCGATACGCACTTCCGTTTCGTACGTGGCCGCCAGCTTCTTGTCGCCGGTAGCAATCAATGAGCCATCGATTTCGCGGGAGGAGTATTCGGTGATAACGCCGGTGACGGTCGTAGTGATTGCCGGAGTGGTAACCTCTTTGCCGAACTGATCGCGGGTGGTGCCGCCACCGCGGGTAAGCTGGTATGCCTTCCCATTCTCGGTCAGCAGCCGGGTTGCCGTCGCGCGCATGCGGCGATAGTCGATTGGCATATCACCCCCTTTCAATACGGATTTGATTGCCGCCCACCACCAGCCCCCGAAGCGAGGAATAGAACCAGGGGAACGACGGCGTAGCCTTGTTCGTGCCAGGTTCGTACTGGACCGTTACCGCGCCCTCAACACGTTCCATAACCACCGCGCCACCACCAGCAACCGACGGCGTGAGGTCAATTTCCTGCGACTCGATAGCCAGGCGACATTGCGCATCAACCAGACGTTGAGGAATGGCGTCATCCGGCAGGTCAACACCATCGAAGCGCACGCCCGAACGCGGCCATGACAGCGGCTGCGATGCGCTGGAGCGCTGCCCTCGCCATATTTTCCCTTCCAGAAAGTCCATCGCCTGCATCAGCAACGTCTCACACTCTTCATTTTCGGCAGGAACGGTATATCTGCGCCCCGCCGCGAATGCGCGCAGGTCAATCACGCTGGCGTAGCTGTTGAAATCAGGTGAATGGGGATCGGCAACCAGCATGGTTATTCCTCCAGACGCCAGTCCAGCGCCAGCCAGTTATCGACTTCGTCAGGGTGAACCTCGGCGCTCAGCGGGCCGCCGGGGAACTCCGGTTGGTCACGAACCATGATGACCAGGTCGCTCGTCTTTTTCTCGGCTTCACGCTGCGCGCGCTGCTCTTTGGTTAATCCGGCCATTGGGCCTCCTGAAAAACAAAGGGGCCGAAGCCCCCAGTTGTTAGCCCATGATGATGCATGCGTGGCGTGGCTTAACGGCAGCAACACCCCACGACAGACCGACTTCATAGCGCACCTGGCGGTACTGGCGGTACAGCGCTACTTGGAAGGTAATGCCGGAAACCGGATCGGTCACGTTCATGACATCATCTGCGGTATCGCCACCTTCTGGCATCGCCGGGGTGCGACTCGCAAGCAGGAATGCGTTACGGGCAAAGGCCATGTTTGGCGCAAACTCGCTCAGCACAGTGACCGCAGCCTGGTCCGCCAGATCCTGACGCAAACCAGGCGCGCTGATGGTGATACTTGAGGAGGTAGCAGCCACAACCATGTACTGGTTATCGTCCCCGGCGAACTTCACCGCGGTGCCAGCTGCAATGCCGCCGGTACCAGCAGAGATAGCAATAATGATGTCACCAGCCGTCTTCGCGCCATTTACTTTATAGCCAGCAGCCGTGCTCTTCGCGGTGCGGCCGATGTTGAATGACTCATGGAGATTGAACCCCATGATTTTGCCGATAATGCCTTCACGCAGCATCCGGTCAGTTCCGGCTTCATTCGTTTTAAACAGCACAGACTGCTTACCACGAATAGATGCCATCGCCTCACCACCAAGCACCATGCGCATGTCAGTAGTTGGAGCACCATTGTCGGTCAGAATCTGACGCGCCAGTGCCGCATCGCTCAGGTCATCTTTAATACTGAACGGGGTATCCTTAGGCGCGCCAACAGCGCGGGACGAGTTAAAGAACAGCGCTGCGAGATCTGCATCCACTTCGTTGGCCAGCGCACGGAACGCCTCCTGAAATTGGTCTGCGAGAATAATGTTGTAGGTGCCGGCCGGGCCAAGTGCCAGCTGTTCTTCACCGTTCCACTTGACCGGGGCCATTTTGGACTTGGTGATGGTTACATCAACCCCATCAATCACCTGCTCGCCAGTGTTTGGCGCGGAGGCTCCGGGGGTGATGTCTTCAGTTTTAGCTACTGGCGCAACTGGCGCACGCACAATCTGGCCTTTGGCTGCGGCATCTGCTTTGGCATTTCGCGCAACGGCAGGGATAAACCCAGTTTGCTCACGGGAAACTACGTTCAGTGCGGTGTAGATGGTCGGGATCAGACCAGTAAGGGTGTTACCTGCCATTTATGGCTCCTTTCGATTAATCGACGATGCTGACGCCATCGCTAAGCGCTGCTTGCTTGCCAGCGTTATCAAGGGAATCAAACGCACCGCGTTTCATGGTTTTCTGCCCGGCCTGATGCTGCGACTGGTGAGAGCCACCGCCGCTGTTGCCGGACGCTTTGAGGATGTAGTCTTTTTGCGGATGCAACTCGACCAGAGATTCCAGCGCTTCATCAAAGCCAGCCAGTTCGCCAGGCTTGGTGCGGGAGAACACCTTGTTGCCCTGGCCGTCGTAGGCAACGACCTTGCCGTCTTCGATTTTGAAGTTATGCCCGAAATGGGAACGCACGAACTCAGCCGGGATAGCCATCTTCTCTGAAATGAACTTCGAACCACCGAAGCGGCCGCCGATCATCTCGTCATAGAGCTGGGTTTCCAGCTGCTGGTTCTTGCCGTTCACTTCATCCAGTTGCTGCTGGAACACCTTGGTAATTTCAGCCTTGACCTGGTCAACGGCGCCAGCGTCGATCAGCTTCTTCTGGTCGATTTTGGTCATCATCTCCAGGGCTTCGAGTGCCTTGGTCGGGTCGCTGATGCCAGCGAATTTCGCGAGACTGGCTTCCGCCTGCTCCTTCGCTTCACGGTGAGTTTTGGCTTCACCGTTCAGGGAGGTGATTTTGGTCATCGCTGCGGCTGCGTCGAACGGGATCTCTTTGCCGTCATCATGGACGTACACAGGCATACCGTTTTCAACGACCACATTGCCGTTAGCATCAAGTTTGAGTTTCATTGTTTAGCTCCAGCCTTCCGGCCATTGGTAATAGGTCATCCGACCCGGTCACCGCGTCGCATCCGCTCAGCGGCAGGCATAAAAAAGGCCGCCCGGAGGCAGCCTGATGTTGATGAGGTTTGTGTTACTCGAACGCCGTCGCATCCACGCGGCGCAGTTCGTCCAGGGTAAGAAACTCCCCGGCATCATTGAACATCTCCGGCACCGTGATTTTGCCGTCACGTAGCATCATGGCGCGGGTGACGCCCAGCACCTGCTCCTGCCGCGCGTACGGTTGCCGGGTAAGCCAGTCAGCATAACTGGTATGAGCTGGCACCTGTCCGTCCATTGAGGCGCGTGTGGCGCTGCTCAGTTCGCCTGAGGCTATCTGCAACTCCTCCCACGATTTCGTGATCAGGATTTCACCAGAGCGGCAGCAGAAGTGGATTTTGCCGGGGCCGCGCAGGTACGGAACCACATGGCCCAGCGGCTTGCCGTCGAGCGAGTAGAGTTTACGGTCCCGGATAATGCACCACTGGCTGGTATGCGTATCGAGCGTCGAAGACCACTGCTTGGCCTTCACGATATCGCTGTTGGCCTGGGCGAACTCCTGGCGCGCCGTGGCGGCCATATGGTTCACTGCAGTGCGGGTCACCACCGCCAGGTCGCGGCGGGATGCGTTGATAACCCCATCTTCACGGTTGAGTTTCGGCGTGCCGGCAACGCGCCGGACAATCTGCTCTACCGTTTCGCCCTGGAGGAAACCGGAGCGCACAGCGTTGGTGATTTTGTCCAGCCGGTCGGCTTCAAGCTTCTGTCCCCACTCTTTCAGCAAACGCCCCTGGAACGGCTGCGCCACTGCTGCGGCATAAACCTGCTCAGGTGCGATGCTCTGTAGCGGCACATGCTTAAGGATCTGTTTCGGAATGATGCTGCTGAACAGGTCCAGTTGATACCCGGCTTCATACTCAACGTAGCGCGTCAGCTCTCGCGCCAGCGCATCATTGACCGGTTCATAGGCCTGTTGGTTCAGGTCACGTACGCCAGCCAGCAGCGAAGCGAGGCGGCGGGCACTGTAGGTATCGGCACGCTTGCCGTCCAGCAGCACCAGCAGCCTGGCTGCCAGGTCATTATCCATTTTATTCAGCAGCGCCACCATGCGCCGGGCAACGCCATTACCGTAGCGGGTCACATACAGGCCATGCGCTATCGTCTCGTCCTGGAGCCTGTCATTGACGGAGCGGGCCATATCACACCTCGCCTGGTGGCGTTTCAGTCAGTGAGGCTGATTCAGCGAGCAGCTCGCTCAGCACCACATCGGGGTCTGCATCAGCATCAATGATGTTCAGCTTCTGTAATGACTTAATCGCATCCACCCGGCGAATATCACCGCCCTGGCGCAGCGACTGAATGGCCAGCGCCGCAGGAGGGTTGAACTCCTTCGACTCAACATCCAGTTCAGTGCGGACATCGACACTGCCGCCGTCTTTCTCGCCGATGTACTCGGCCATGATTTGCAGGATGTTGTCGATCGCGTCTTCCAGGCTGGTTGCCATCGTGTAGAGGGGCGACTGTTCCTGCATCTTCTCTTCCGAGGTCTGGTCAACAGACTTGGTCGAGGTGTTATCGGTACGCAGTAACTTAGCGCCCGCCTGGCGCATCTGTTCCACCAGGTCAGTCAGTGACTCTTTGCCGGCACCGATCGCTGCGCCAGAATGCTCGGTGTATTCCATTCCCTGTTTTTGACGATCGGAGAATGACGTGGCCGAGGAGGAGCCAATCACCAGTTCCTCTCCCTCCTCGAGTCCAAACACTGACAGGATTGGAACACGCACCACGTGCAAAATGTTGTCCTGCTCGCTCTGGCTCTGCCAGTGCTTGACGTTCAGCAGCGCCATATTCAGAAGCGGCGGAGAGCCGCACATAAAACCGGTGCGCTTGGTGTAGAGCGTGACCAGCGTTATGTCCTTGCGGGATGTGGTCCATTCGTCGTGCAGCGCCCAGTTCACCTGACCGTCGGCACCAGTGGCCTTGCGGTAAATCCGCACCTGCCCGGGCGTCAGCAGGCGAATCTGCTCGACCTTTGTCTGCCCAAAGTCGTCACCGTGCTCGACCACCACCTCTTTGATGCGCAGCTCGGTGAGCGTAACCTTGCCGCCGGTCATCTTCGACTTCCAGCCGATCACCTGGCGGGGATTCAGCATGGTGACGTATGGGCGTGCGCCGGTGGCCTTTTCGTCGGCTTTCGTCCTGACCTGCTCTGCATCCACCCGCGGATAGTCCACCAGCGCATGAGACAGGCCATATTGCATCGCCAGGCTGAAGAACGCCTGCGCCCATACATCGAGGCGACTGCCCTCCAGATCCACATTCTTTGCGAACTCACGAAGCTGGTCCGGGACGTTCTCGCCCAGTTGGATAGGCTCAGCGAATACGCGACCAACGTTCTGGTTGATGGTCTCTTCGTAGGCAGGAAGAAGCGTGGCCACAGCCAGGCGCTTTTTGTAATCCTCTTTATCCTCTTTCGGCCAGCGGGGCAGATAAGCCTCGCCAAGCTGGCGCATGTATAGCGTGCCCCCCATCAGGGCGTCGTTAATGTCCCACGCCTGCACCATGTTCCCATAGTCCAGATTGGGTGTTGAAATATCAGGCATGGGTTAAAGCCTCAGGCTGGTGACTTTGCCGACTTTCTTCGGCGGTGAATGCAGGACGGCGTATCGCGTGCCATCCCAGTCGTGATCTTCCTGCTGGGTGTCTACATCGTCAGGGTTCTTACTGTCGCGAACGAGCACCGGTACGCGGCTTATCCAGCCCCGGCAGTAGTCGAATACGTAGAATGCTGGCTTCTCAGGCATGCCTGATTCCAGCTTCTTACCTTCAATGACAGCCTCAAGCATGTCAGCAAACAGGGCCGCGCCGTTCACGCGCGATCCCGGTTTCTTGTTGGATGGAACCCACTTAACTCCCTGCGATTCCATCTTCTGGGCAATGGAGAGTTCTTCATCTCCAGTGTTGTAGATAGCCCCGTCAGCCGGGCCAGGTAGAACCTTCTTGCAGATGCCGGGCATGATGTTCAGTTGCCCCTGAGTTAGCCCGTTGAGTTTTATCTCCTCGGGCTCAGCAAGCTCTTCGCCCACCAGCCGCTTATCCACCCACGCTACGCCTTTGGCGACATTCGTGGATGACATGTTCAGGCCCTTGTTCAGCTCGTCAGGAGGGCAGCCATACCATTCGCCAATCAGGATCAGAGACCCGGCAGGCGGGCAGAACTGGCGACCATCCGGCAGCTCGGCGGCGGTGCCGTCGGCACGCGCCCACCAGAGGTTGGAGAACGGCTTCGATTCTCCCCAGTCATGCGAGCGGTCAACCGTCCAGCTATCCGGGATGCGGAACGGCTTGATGACATGCAGCGATGCGTTCCACAGATGGTCAAACCGCCCGCCGCTGGTAACGTCCCAGGAGCCCTCTACCCACGCCTTGCGCCGGTTCGGGTCTTTGATAGCCATCAGCGTCGCGATGTACTGCGGATCCAGATATGGGTTTTCTTTGAACGAGCCGTGAATCGCAACGCGGGTTAGCGTCACATCCTCTTCGCGCTCAGTCTGCGGGTTAAATACCTTCTGCGTTTCGCGAATGATGGTGCCGCGTGGCGCTGGCTCGATGAAACGCTTCTTCACCCAGGTATGGCCGATGCCGAACGGGTTGGTCGTGCTGAACGTTTCTAGGGGGATCGGCTTCAACAAACTGCCGTCCGGCAGCGGGTAGTTTTCCGGGCGGAACGACGAACGTCGGCAGGAGAACATCATCTCGTAGAACTCAGCAGACTGCTGCTTGGTCAGTTCGTTGAACCCGATAAACGGGAACTCCTGCCCGTGATAGTCCCAGTAATCGCCCTCTTCTTTCCCGAAGCGGAAAAGCAGCTCCTCGCCGGTAGGCCAAACCCAACGTAATTCACTGGCCGATGCCAGATAGCGTGCACCGTCGTTAAACAGGCGGTACATACGTTTTGACTGGGTAATGATGTCGGTGAGGTTTTTATACTCGGTATCAAAAATGACGCCACGCCAGAACGAGTCGTAGCCCAGACCAACAAGGCGGCGAAAGCGCGCCAGCTGCGCGGCAGTTTTACCCGGCCCACGCGTTCCCTCGTAGAGTATTTCGTTACACGGGCAGCTCAGGGAGAGCGATTGCGACCCAGGCAAAGGTTTCCAGACAGCTTTGTAATTCATCCACCAAGAACCTCGCTCTGCTGCTTCTGGGCTGCCGCTTCCCAGTCGTCTACGTTATCGCAGGAAGGAACCGGCATGATGCTGTGGGTTGCTACGACTTTCTGTTCGACCTGCTCTTTGAATGCCTGCACGCGAACGTGCTTGCCGAGCAACTCAAGGTTCTTCACCTTGTCAGGCCATTTAACCTTTTTGAGGATGGTTTCTGCCGTCTCCTCATCGAAGTTCTGAATGGTCGTACTGATGTCCAAGCCGGTTAACGAAATTCGCCAGGCTTTAGGCCATGAAGTAATTGGCTTGAGGCTGCCATCGTCATTGAGGATGTCCAGAACGTCCATCTGGTCGATTTCAACCAAGCGTCGAAGCACATAATCGGCATCAATACCCACATCTTCGTTGCGCTTACTTTTGAGTTCGGCGATCCTGTTTTGGATGACAGCTTTTGACAGCAACTTTGTAGCGGTACGGTTAGCAGTTTTAGCGCTGTACCCCACACGAATCGCTGCCTGAGTGGCGTTTAAATCGATGAGGTACTCGCGACAGAACATTTCTTGTTTGTCGGTGAGTGCCATGTATATCTCATTTAAAAAGGAAGCTTTATGTCTGAAAGTGAGCGCAAGCCAAAATTTAAGACCGGTGATATCGTTTATTTAGTTTCAGCCGGCCCGGCGATGGCTGTTCAGGAGCCAATCATTAACTCCTACAAGGAATTTACCGGCGATTACTGGTGCCAATGGTTTGCGGGGAGAAAGCAAGAAAGAGCAAGATTTCCAGAGGACTCACTGACTGCAACCAACCCAAAGCCGTAAACCCAAACTCGCCAAAGTTATCTCTTACTGACGTGACGAATTGGATGATGGCGCAGTTGGAAAATGATAATTGCCTATATCAGCAAGACGTAGTTGATTATTTAGTCAAAGTCGATAATGAACAGCTTCTGAAAGAAAACGCTGATGGTAATCTGGTTTTATCTACGCCTATCATTAACCAGTTCCGCAAAGTAAGTGGTGATAAAGTGGTTTGGGTTAAGCCTGAGCGATACTGGCGATACCGTGTCACTGAAGACGAACCAGGTCGTGAAGCTCGCGGTTAACGTTTAGGGCGATAAACTCGCCATTCTTTTGCCATTACGATGGGTCTGCCCATGGTGATGGCAACAAAAAAACCGCCCGGAGGCGGTAAGATTTCGAGGAATTTGCTGTCATCATTCGAAGATAAATTCTAAAGAATGCATCTCTGCCAATTTATTTAAAATCTTCTTCTTACTGACGAATCCTTGTGTGTATTTAACGTAAAGATCTGACAACTCTACCCAAAGGCTAGTTAAGTTCGTTGTCTTTAAAAGCCCCTCACACATAACCCATGCAGAAATCGCGTCATGCCAGCATTTTTTTAGCTCACTAAGTCTTAATTCTGCTGCTGATTCCTCTGCGGATATAGGGAAGCGTGATTTCATTAACACCATATTAGCAATGTGCGCATTCCATTCATCTGGCATCATGTGAATGGCGTAATCCAACGCAAGCAGAGACCTTTTGAATTCGCTTCTTATTTTGGTTTTTTCTTGCTTTTTCCATGTGTTTAATGCGGATGCGGCACATATGAGCGTTAAAAGTGAACTCAATGCAGCAAGCCAAGCCGCTATAGCCCCATTCATTACCCAATCTGCAGAATATCGGGTAGCGAGTAATGTTTCGTACGATATGATATCAGCGTCCATTTTAGCCCCTTCATTTTTATGGGCTAATTCTACATTGCGCGAAATTGTTGGTCACTATCTCCATTATCGAAGCCCCTCGGTGAAGAGCTTCTGTAATGGCTTAGCCCAACTTGGCGCGCACCAGCGCATCTTTGGCTTCGAGCAACTTGCGGAGGCCTGCTGACTTTTCAGCGCCGTCCGGCAGTGACTCATCAATCAGCGTCGCAAGATCGCCAATTGGCTTGCTCACTTCCTGCAGGTGCGCCGGGAGATGCTGATATGCAAAATACTTCATGATTGGAGATGACATTCGTTACCCTCGGTTAGTAAAAATCCCCGCTATTGTGAGGCTCGTGATGCTTCAATTTCCCTGATGCTGGCTTTATCGATGTTGCACTGGCCCAGCGCAGACAGCAGGCTGACATTCAGATCCAAACTGGCCCCGTAGGTCAGCGGGTCGGGAATGCTCGGCTGGGGCGTTTCAGTAGTCAGGCTTGCCGGAAGCGGCAACACTGGCACCTTCACGTAAACTGTCCGCGAATTGCCGCAGCCGGTCAGCAGATGCAGGAGGCACAGGCTGACGAGCGCAATCATCATTCGCAACAGCCACTTTGATATCTGCCTGGGCTCCCTGTGACTCCAGTGTGATCTGGTTCTTTGCATCCTGGTTAGCCTCTGAAATGGCGTTGATGATATTAACGGCCTGTATGACGTTCGCAGTGACAGTTTCAGCGGCGCTGGCATTCTGCTCAGCAGTATCAGCGCGTTTCTTTTCTGCCTGGTACTTATCGTGATAGTGGCTGGCTGACCAGATGAGCGCACCGAGGGTAGCCAGCAGGAACGCGGCAATCAGAGCGAGATAGCGAAGTTTCATGGCTGTTCCTCAAAATGCGACTGGTGCAGGTGAGCCAGGAAAATAGTCGTTACCCGAGCTGGCTGTTTTCTTCGGCTGCGGCTTCTCGCCCCACAGGCAGACTTCACGCTCAATCTCGCGCCGGGTTATCAGCCCCTTCCACTGCTGCCCACCAGCATAAGTCCAGCGACGCAGCTGATCGCATGCGCCCTGAATATCACCCTGGTTAATTTTGCGCAGCAGCGTGGAGGTTTTGAAATTGCCAGCACCCACGTTGTAAACGAACGAGTAAAGTGCACCGCGAGTCGCCTCTGGAATCTCGACCCTGATGTATGGGTTAATCTGCCTGGCTACCGCGGTAAGGTCTTTGTTGAGCAGTGCGCGGCATTCAGTCTCGCTGTAGGTTTTGCCGAGCATCACATCACCGCCGGTATGCCCATAGCAGACTGTCCACACGCCAATAACATCTCTGTAGGGCTGATACCTCACACCCTCCAGCCCATCGTGACCGTTCGGCCCCGTGATTAGGGCGGCAGCGATAGCAATAGCGCCACCACCGATTGAGGCGATGATTTTATTTCGGAGTGCCGGGGACATCATCACCTCCTGACTTTTTCCTGTACTCCCTGTCGCGGTAGTACCAGTTGATGATGAATGTGCCTATGGTGCAGGCAATACCGATAACCAGCGCCCAGTCGTTAAGCGAGAGAGCGCCGAACAGCGTCGTCGTTGTCCCTGCGCCAACAGCGGCACCATTAGTGAATTTTTCCATACGATGCATATCTCTCACCTCCGGACGTTGTCGGGGTGCTTTACTTGAAGGGGGATCAGGCTCTCCGGACGAATTAACGACAGGACCTTGATGGGGTTTCCGGGAGCCTGAAATAGAAAAGCCCCAGCGGGTGCCGGGGCTAAGTGTTCAGCATAAGAATTAATAAACCCGATTTGTTAACCCTGTCAGGTCGTCAGGGTTCCCTGCTTTCCACAGACAAAGGAAACTGATAACGTCATAATTCCACAGGCAATTAATGGGTATTATATGACTAACTTCACTGTTCGAGTTGAACTGCATAACGCCGATTCTGACGATTATGAAGAGCTGCATGAAAAAATGGAAGGTAAAGGCTTTAAGCGGACCATCCTGAATGGGGATGGCACAAAATACCAACTCCCTGACGCTGAGTATAATTATTCCGGTAACATTACCCGGGCAGACGTTCTTGAAAAGGCCTACTCAACGGCAAACTCAGTAAAAAAAGATCCCGCTGTTTTAGTTACGGAATCAGCTGGGCGCACATGGCGTGGTTTGGATAAATCCTAATCCGCGCAGACATCCGGGGCGCTATCGTAGCGCTCCATTTTGACAAACGCAGCAGCAACAGCCTCGCCCAGCAATTCATATTCAGCAACGCCTGCGTCGCTCCTCATACAAACAGCAGCGTTTGATAACGCTTCGCGCGCAAGATGTTTCGAATCTTCAGGCAATTCAGAAAATTTCATTAGCATCCTCCAGATACGAAAAAGCCCAAGGCGTTAACCTCGGGCTCTGTTGTGTGATTCAGTCGACAACCAAAGCTATGGCGACGATATCAGATTTACGCTAAATGTATGCTATTTAATTGACTTTTGCAATACTCTGCTGCGAAAGGGCTGATTTTTGTTGTGATCGTGTTCTCACTGCTCGCAGTAAAGCATCATTATCAAGTCGCTCAAATATGGCGCACATGGCACTCCAGTAGTCGGCGTAGTTATGGCTCCAGTTATCCGGCTTCACTCCGCACAGCTCAGCCAGTTCCTGCTTCTGGTATGTGTCACGACCGGCCAGCTCAGCTTTAACATCCTGCGCCGCCAGCCAGATCAGCGCCTTCAGCCTGTCCATCGTTTTTCCGGCCACCTTCTTGGTCCCCATCTGCGCGCGGAACTCACCCCAAGCCCATTGGGTTATCGCCACTTGGTGATCCCACTGCACGCTCTCGCTGTAGTTCCAGAGCAGCCACGCCTTCTGGTGCTCCTCGAGCGACAGCACAGCCCGACGCCACGACGCGGTAGAGTATTCGACCGGCTGAACCAGAGGAATGTGCGAGCCCTTTGCGTGTGACTGTTTGCCGGGGATCGGTGGGTTATCAACTGGTACCCATTTTTCGCTTTCTTCGTCCCAAACCTTGGGCTTCTTCCGCTTAAACGTACCGGTATCGAACTGGGCGTTCTCCAGCCAGGCCATCAACTGCCCTTTCGTAGCCCCACTCAGATCTGCGGTCGCGATGATGAGCTGCTGGCGTACAAATTCCAGGTATTGAGTATTCACGCTGTAGCTCCTGCCAACTGGTTAATGCGTATAAAATTGCGAAGAATGCGGTAGTCCACCAGCACCGAACCCGGGCGGCGGTAGATGCGGAGGCGCAGCCAGCGCATGCGGAGCGATTTGATAAATTCAGGCTTCACGCAGCCTCCTGCTGTTTCAGTTCTTTAAGCTTTGCGCGGTACTCATTGCGGATCCGGATATAGTCCTCGCGCTTCCATTTCGGTAATTCGTGTGGGCCCATCAAGGCATCAAAGCGGGCCTGGCCGATTTTGGCGATTAGCGCCGGACGGTAGGCCGTCAGGTTGCCGGAGAGGTGGTTGTTGCATGGGGCACATTGGCGATGGCAATTGTCCTCATTGAAGCGCAGCTCCGGATTCGCCCCGGTTGTGCGGAAGTGACCGGCATGATACTGACCGTCGTGATAACGCCCGCAGCTGATGCACGGGAGATGTCTGTCGCGGTACCGGATGAATTCGTTAAAAGCCTGCTGCGCCTGGTTGCGGAAGTAACTTAGAGGCTTCACGGCCTGGCGGCGTTCAAGGGCATGCTTACGCCCTTCCATTTCGGCTTTCTTCTCTGCCTTGATCCGCTTTGCCGTATCCTTCACTTTCTGCTTAGCACGCAGGTCGATAGCGTAACGGGCGCCGTGTTCTGGTGAGCACCACCAGATATTTGCGTACTGTGGGTGGAACCAAGAGCCACAGACTTTGCACTTGCGGCGGGATGGCTTACTCATGGGCACCACCCTGCAACTGGCGAATAGTCAGGTTGCCGCAGAACACGGCACCAGTGTCGATGTAATATTGGTTCGCGAATCGGATCGGCATGCGCGCCGGAGTGTGGCCGAAGACAAACAGGTCTGCGCCTTTGATTTCTTTCGCCAGACCGTCCTGTGAATCGGAAATCCGTTCGCGGTTCCATATCACCTGCTGGGCATCGACGGGCTTGTCGAACTCATATTCGTCGTGCGGGTAATCGGCATGGCAGATGACATATTTTTTATCGCCGGTCACCAGTTCGATGATCAGCGGCAGCTCAGCCACTTTGTGCGCCAGCGCTTTCGCCAGCACCTCTTTGTCGTAATCGAGATAGAAGAACCAGTCACCGCCATTGGCGATCCAGTGATTGACGTTGCCATGCGGGGACAGGCCATCCAGCATCATCTGTTCGTGGTTACCACGAACCGCCAGGAACCAGGGTTGATTAATCAGGTCCATACACTCAACGTTCTCGGCACCGCGGTCGATGAGATCGCCAACCGAGATCAGCAGGTCGCGCGCCGGGTCGAATTCAATGCGGTCCAGTTCAGACATGAGCAGCGAGTAGCATCCGTGCAGATCGCCTACTACCCAGATATTGCGCCAGTCAGCGCCGTTGATGCGTTTATAGATACTCATGCGTGTTTCCTTCTGGCGGCAAGACGCAGCCAGCGGACATCAGCCAGGTGGGCCGTATAGTGGAATGTTGGGATATCAGACGGACTTAATTCGACAGCGCGCTTGCGCCTGGCTGGAACCCGGAAGATGTGACGTTCTATGATGCGAGCGAGAGGGCTAGCCACGGGCACCTCCGAAGCGGGATGCCCACTCCATAGCCAGGCGGGATTCATCACCCCAGCGGACGTTACGTTCGGCACCAAAGGCATGGATTAGCTCGATGAGGTCGCGCATCTGGCCGACGGTCATCTTGCTGGTTGACTGTCCCAGCACCACGAAGCCATCACCGGACAAATTGGGCACCACATCCTGCTTAACCAGTGCCGCAGTAAAAACATGCTTCCACGACTCAGGTGATAGCTTGCGGCCATGCCATTCGACCTGGCGGCTGATGTCGCCCAAAATGGCCCATAATTTTGCGTTCTGGTCGATAGAGCGGGTCATCTCTTTTATCTCGATGACTACAGGGCGCTTCTCGTCGAGTTGCAACTGATTAATGGCGTTGATGGCATTGGCGCGGATGTTGGTATTGCGGAGGAGGTATTGCTGTTTCATACGGCCTCCCCACAGGAAGCCGCAGAATGCAGAAAATCGCTGGCGTCGCTAAACGTCAGTGAAATGAGATTTGGGATGTTTTGGTGCGCCATGGTGTTCTCCATAGCGCGAGTAATCAGTGTCAGTTGTTCAGGCTGACACTGTTATTATGCACAGGGATTGAGTAATTTCAAAGCCATTGTAAAAGAAAAAACCACTTCGTGAGTGGCTTATGGTCTTGCTTCAGCTTGTTTCAGATTTAACGATATGCTGAGGATGAACTGTTTGTTCTGTCGTCTGCTTTATGCCAAGAGCGGACATTGTCCTGTCTCTGGATAACATTAATAAAGATAACATCTTGATTATCATCGGCAGCATCATATTTTTTGCCATTAAAAATGGCTTAGGGCTGCTCACCAATAAATACAAAATACAAGACTACACATTTTATTAATTTAGTTTATTATCAAAATCCTTATTTTAATAGTTGAGGTACATTATGAATACGTGGATTATTCTATTAATCGCTGTTATAGGTGAGGTTGTAGCAACAACAAGCCTGAAACTTAGTGAAGGATTTACTAAACTGGTACCTTCTGTCGTGGTGGTTGTCGGATATGCCATTGCATTTTATTGTTTATCGATTACTTTAAAGTCCATACCACTTGGTATTGCCTATGCAGTCTGGTCTGGACTTGGTATCGTTACTGTATCTATACTGGGCTGGCTCGTATTCGGACAAAAATTGGATATTTGGGCTTTATTGGGAATGTTCTTGATTATCTGCGGCGTTTTAATTCTAAATCTTTTATCGAAAACCGCAGCGCATTAAACCATCTATGTAATTGGTTGAATCTTTATCCCAGTTTTTGAATTGTTAACGGAATATAGGTGGATAAGCGGAGAAATTATTCATTATCCGCCCACTTCTAATTCTTAATATTTGCTAAATCATCTAAACATTTTGGGTAAATGCCACCTCTTATCCTTTGTGCGAAGAAAACCAATATGTCCGCTCCTCGCTCTAAGCTGCCCAAACTTGTGTAGCCGGGCAGCTTAATGTGCGATTATGCCGCCCGCTCTTTCACCGAGCACATCTCCGGTAAATTCGCCCTCACCAGTGCCTCGGCGAACGGTGGCGGTACCGCGTTGCCGCAGCGCGCCACCTGCTTATCCTTCGCGTACTTCACCCCGCGATAGTCACGGTCAATGATGTACCAGTCCGGGAAGCCCTGCGCCCGGTATAGTTCGTGCGGTTGCAGCATGCGCATGCCAATATCAACGATGCGGTAAGTTATGCCGTCAACTGTCACCAGCCCGTCGCAATCCTCGCCACAGTATTCCCGCAGAAACTCAAGCGTCTGCTGCGCGCGATGTTCGTCGTATTCATCGACCGCAAGAGTGGTTTTCACCTCCCCTACGTGCAGGCCGCCCGCCGTCACCGTTGGCATTGGTTCACTGGTTGGTTGTCCGTCCCGGCAGGTGCCGCGCAATTTCACCAAATGAGAGGTTATTGCAGCATGATGATTTCCCGTAGTTAAGGTATGAGCCGGATTGCCCAGCGAACCGCCCGGATGACCAGTGTTATTGACCATTAAATGCGCAGCGACAACTGCGTGGTGATCGACCGTGGTAACTGAATGAACAGGCTCATCTAAACCGACGCCTGGTCCCGAGTAGTTACCGCCGTAGTGTTTCGCCAAGAATGCGCTCACCGTCGCGAATTTATTCCCGCCCGCCACCACTGTACCCAGCGGCTTATGCAGGCCTGGCACGCGCGGTTCCTGCCCGGGGCGCTCGCCGTAACCCATCTGGATCAGCGTCGGTGTCACCAGCTGCGATTTACCGCCGCCACCAGCAGTTATTGTTGCGCTCGGCTCATCAGCGCGGTGGCCGATGCTGGCACCGAACTGGCGGGCGATCACCGGCGCAACGACGCATGACCGTGACTCTTTCAGGATTGTATGAGCCGGTTTATTCAGCGAGCGCGGCTTTGCCTGGTACTCACTGCCGCCGCTGCCAGCCAGAAAAGGAGTCAACGCGGCTTCCACCAGACCGAGAGCATGCCCGTTACCACCCGGGCGCTTTGACGTACCGGCGGTGACTGTGGGCACCGGCTCGGTGACATCCTGCCCGGTTGCGCCGGTGCGAAACTTCGTCAGGTGCGGTACCGCGATTGCGTAGCCATGGGTTTTGGTGATGGTCTGCAACGGTTCGCCCAGCGCCTGGCCGCGGAAACAGTCATATTTGCCTTTCGTGGTAGTGTGGTTGCACTTCACGATGAACGGCGACGCATTGTCGATCACGAACCGCTGAATGCCCCGGGCAATGCGTTTGAGGGTGTTTTCCGCCAGCGGCTTTTTGCGGTCGAATATGGACGGCGCAGGGATAGTCCAGTCGATACATTCCGCCGCCGTCCGCCAGGCTTTCAGCTTACCGCTCTGCACTGCTGATGATTTAGGATCACCGTGTGTCGGCTCCGGCCAGCTCACCGGCACGCCGTCGCACCGCATAACCATGAAAAAGCGTTTTCTGATTGTCGGTGCGCCGAAATCACAGGCCCGCAGTTCGCGGTAATCTACAGCATATCCGAGCCCGTCCACCAGCTGCTGCGCCTGTTCGCCGTCGGCGGCAATGCCCAGGAATTCGCAGCACTCTGCCAGCGCCGGATGCCCGGCGGGGATACCGCCGGAAAGCATGCCGCAGAACGCTTCGAAGGTTTCTCCGGCACGCTCAGGGTCAGGCCGCTGCTCTGTTGGAATAGGAGGGCCAATAAAATCACTTAAGTGGCGCTCAGCCCAGCTGATAAACGGCATTTCGCGTAAAAGTGGCCCCCACGTTTTAAACTCTTCGACGTTCTCCAGCATCATCACGCGTGGCCGCACCGCCAGCGCCCAGCGAATAACGATCCACGCCAGACCGCGAATTTCTTTCTCCACCGGCTTTGAGCCCTTGGCCTTCGAGAAGTGGCGGCAATCCGGGCTAAACCATGCCAGCCCCACCGGGCGGCCTGCCGTCGCCGCCATCGGGTTTACATCAAACACCGATTCGCAGTAGTGCAAAGTATCCGGATGGTTCGTGGTGTGCATGGCGACGGCGTTCTCGTCGTGGTTAATCGCAATATCCACACTGCGGCCGGTTGCCAGTTCAATTCCGGTAGACGCCCCGCCGCCACCAGCAAAATTATCAACGATGATTTCTCTCACGCGTATTTCTCCATGGCCGCGGCCAGCGAACAGGCAGCAGTGATGATCGCCGGTACCGGCATTTTTTCCAGCCACATGCGGTTGATGTGATGTTTCAGGCGGCGCTGGTGGTGCGCAGGAAGATCTCTGGCGCTTTCTACCTGTGAATAGACCATGCCGACTTCAGCGGGCCAGACTGTTTCCGGCACATCCACCAGCAGCAGGCTTTCAAGTTCTACGATGCGATTGGTAGCGTACTGCATCAGGTGATCATGCTCTGCTCGCTCAGATACTCCTTTCTTAACAAAACTAATCCAGTGCGTTTTGTCATTTTTCCCGGTACGTTGCCACACTGCTGGTTTTTCATCGGTAAGGGCCAGTATCTGGCTAACGGGGATCTGCACCTCACTCCATTTAAAAATCAAAACGCCGTGAGGCCTCAGGACGCGAAACGCCTCAGCAAACCCAATACGCAAATCATCTCGCCAGGTTTCCCGGTTCAATTTTCCGTACTTTTTACCCTGCCAGTCATTAGGGCCAACACGTTCAAGATGCGGCGGATCGAAGACCGCTACCGGAAACGTAGCGTTGGCGAACGGCAGCGCGCGGAAATCAGCGATTACATCAGGGCTGATAACCAGGCGGCGCTCATCGCAAAGTACGTGCTCCTCAGCGCGAATATCGCAAAAGACGGCGCGCGGGTCGGTTTTGTCATGCCAGAACATGCGCGAGCCACAGCACATGTCGAGAATGGTTTGCTCACTCACAGCGCACCTCCATTGCTGTTACCGCGCAGTTGGGCGGCGAACTCGCAAACTGTTACACCACCTTCCTCTGAGTAATCGGCGGATGAGATATGCAGGCCGTGGACAATGCTGCCGTCGTCACGTTGAATATTGCCAACCCACAACAGACCGTCAGTAAAATCACCGTACCCGGATTCATTGCCGTCACCGCATTGCGAGCAAATAGACTCAATGTCGGATGGATCAAGGAAAATCTGTTGAGGCACAATGGCGCAACCTTCAGGTATCGCGCTGGCCAGCACTTCAGCCAGGAATGCGTCGGTGGCCGGGGTTTTGATTTCTCGATTTACAATCACGTTTTTTACCCCGACAGAAACGCCACGACTGGTCATCTGGTGGGGTTCGATCACGCCGTTTTTTGTCGATTCTTTCAGGGTCAGATTTTCCGACGCCATCGCCGTAAGGTCAGATTTAAGCTGATCGATCACGCTGACCACATCATCAACGCTGTCTGCCCCGGTAGCCTGACGCATGGCCGTTTCCCACTCGATTTCTGCCTTCATGGCGGTTGCACGTTCTGCGCAGGCGGTGCGTGCGGCAATCAGTGCGCAGTTCAGCCTTCCCGCCAACTCTGTCAGTAGTTGCGCCGTCTTCGGATTTTCGTACTTTGCGGCCACGTAGGTGGCGCGTATCAACTGCTCATGGGTCATGTCTTTCATGCGCGGGCACTCCCGAAAAGTTTGTGGATCTGATAGCCCTGCCAGTTCTGGCGGCATTCATCGCAGACGACGTTCACTGAGGCCGCTGGCTTTTCTGACTTAGCTGGTCTGGGCTGTGCTTTTCGTGCTTCGCGGTATGCGGCGCTGGTTGCCCTGCGCTTTGCATCGCTGCGGCGGGTGCTTTCCCCGATGTAGGCTTCGTAATCCTCAAAAGTCAGGAAGAACCCCTGCTTACCCTGCTTGTGAAGGTCGCCGTTTTTACAGGCCAGATCGAGAAAGGCCCGCGTGATCCATTCGCTTTCGCGAAGCAGATTTTTCACCCCGGCGAAGGTTAGTCGACGCTGTTCTGCCAGCGCTGCCTGAACAGCTTTAACCCGGGCCTGGTAGATTTGCTCCGGAGTGCGGAAGTCCTGCGCCAGCCGGTAAACGTATTTCCGCATGCGCCCGGAGCGAACCACGGTCCCGCTACGCAGCAGGCCACCCAGCAGAGTTGAGGTCCGGTTTGGTTCCATGCTGATAGCCGCAGCAATTTCATGGAGATTCCCTTCCCGGTTAGCCAGGAATATGATAACGGCGTTTACTGAATTCGTTGTCATGATTAAGCCCTCCCGCCTTTAAGCCCAAACTTCGCCCGGATTTCCTGAATTTTCGCCATTCCTTGCTCACGCGTAACAGGTTTGCTGCCCAGCACCGGCAGACGCGCAACCGGCTCAGGAATCACTTCACCAGCGCGAATGCGTTTCACCATTTTCGCCAGCTCTTCACCGGCTTTGCGGTTGAGCTCCATGTCGGTAAGCCCGTAAGAGCGCATCTGCTGGTACAGGGTTGTGACCATCCAGTAACAGGCGCGGTATTTCACGGTGCGCGGGGTGATGTCGTTGTCAGGCCATGAGTAGGATTCTGCGTCGCTGTAACGGCTGCGGTTGCGGCAGTACTCGTAAACCAGCTTTACCAGCTCGTTCTGGTCAGGCAGACCCACGGCGGCGCTTTCCTCGGCGCGGCACCATGCCACGAACTGACCGGGCGACGGCATGAACGGTTTTTCCTGTGTGCGGGCAATGCGCATCCCAGCGTCGACCTGTGCGAAGCTGATGATCCCATTTTCCGCAAAAGCCAGCAGCCACTGGCGACGGAATTCGTCGATATCCGCCTGGGTTTTAAAAACGGACATGCTGGCCGGGAACGCAGCGCGCAGCTGGCGAAACAAATCGTTGAATATCTGGGCGGCATGCTCCTGGCGAGATTCGGATTGCTGCTCCGGCATACCCATCGCAACGCGGCGCATTTGCTCACGATCGAAATTACGCATCTCGGTACCAATGTTTTTCATGGCAGCAGACCCTCCGCCCAGTCGGTGTTATCGAAATCCAGCGGCGTTGTGCTGGCGCGGGAGTTTTTCGGTTTACGTGCGCGTTTGGCAGTCAGACGATCCCACTTTTTGCGAAGGCCGGACGGGCTCATGATGTTCTCGCCCCAGAAATCGTCTTTGCTTGCCCATTTCAGCAGGTCGCAGATTTCGTAATGCGTGCGGTGGTCCTGTAAGCGCATAAGGCGGATTGTATTGGCCCATTCAACCCACTTCGGTTCGGACAGACTGGCGTTGACCGTCAGCAGTTGTGAGTAAATCCAGCGGGCAGCTTTCAGGTCGTCAGCAGTACCCCATGACTTGCCTGACGGGGTGTAAATTCCGTCAGCTGCTTCAGGGTGACGAGAGAGAAATTTTTCAGTGGCGTCGTTACGAGATTCTTCAGAATTCCGAAACGTAGATCTTTTAATGTTTTTATTGTTGTTATTACCTTGTTGTTCATGATGCGCGGGTTTAAGCGCGGCTATTTGCTCGGGCTTATGCGCGGCATTACCCTCCAGACCCGCGCCGTTGCTGGGTTCGTTATGCTCGGGGTAATGCTCGCCGTTATGCTCGGCTTTATGCGCGGGCAAATTGTCTATTTTTTGAGCGTAAAGCACATAATTTGTGATAGTGATCACTGTGCCTTTCCGACGTTCACCGACGGTGGAAATCATCCCTTCTTTCTCAAAAAATGAGAGCATCCGATCCACCGCATGGCGGCTCGCTGGCTCTCCGTTTCGGTCGCACAGATTCAGCCCCAGATCGGCTGAGGTGGTCACCAGTTGTCCGGTTTGCAGTGGCCACTGACGCCCCTTAAAACTTGCTGTGTACGGCTGTCGGGCGGCGTTCAGCAGAAGGTTGTCCCACAGCGTTCGCAGGAAAACATCTTTAGACCAGGGTTGTTTAAGCACACTCCGGTACAACGGGATGAATCCGGTCTTCTGGTTTTCCATCCGGTTGCTCCTGGCGGCGGAATGCGCCGCGAAATTGGCGTAGGCGACATTCGACATTGCTATGCCTCCCGCGCCTGGTAATTTAAATTGGTGTTTGTCATAATGACCTCGCAATGACTACCCGTTTTTGCATCCGAAGGCCGTTGCTGTTCCACCAGCACGGTCTTCACCCTTTCAGAACAGCCCGCGCTGTTCGGTACGCTTAACGCGCTTTTCTTCGAACCTGTCGGCTGAGGTTGTTTGTTTCTCTGCCCACAATTTCGCGTGTCGTAAAACATCATCGAAAATTTTCCCCTTGCGGCTTGCCTGAGACATGCGCCGGTATAAGTCCACGGCCTGGAACGCCCCCCCCCTGAGCCACCGGCACCGGAAAACCCAGGCGGATAAGCTCCTCACGGACGTGCTTCTCGATAAACTGCTCATGGTTCATAAGCGGCCCCGGTTACATGACACCCAGCATCGACGTGACCATCGTCATCAGCGGCCCGACCTGCTCGGGCATCAGGCGAAACAACGACGCGATCCCCTCGCTCACCTCTTTCAGCTTCTGATGTTCAGGCGCTTTCATCAGCACGGCCTGCTTGGCTTCGGCGCACTCTTTCATCGCCGTCGCTACGCGCGAAAGGATGTCTTCCTGGGGGATAAGTCGTGTACGGAACTCCAGCGGCAGAACATTAAGAATTGCCGGCGTTAACTCGCGGATATTTTCGCGGGCGTAATCGGTATCGCCATCCAGCCAGCGGAAGAGCTTTTGGCGCTGGCGACAAATTTCCGTAGGAAAATCCAGCTCGCCGCCCAGTGATTTGTATTCCTCAACAATGAGTCCCCCCACTACATCCTGGTTATCGATCGCAGCAGCCCAGGCACGAACCGCAGTTCGCAGTTGCTCATGTGTTATCTCGAGCTTAGCTTGATAGCGATTTATCAACGTGACCGGTACTGTTCCGGTACTCTTCCGAAAATGAAGTGATTGCGAATGCATTTCGTGATCCTCAATTTATGCTGCGGAAATGCGAGGTGAAGCGAAAACGAGGCTTTCTTTCATAACCGGAGCTTGACCTTTGAAGTGATACGAGGCTGCTTCGATTGCTTTGGCCATTTCAGGGGATGCTCTACGATTTCCGTAAGCAATCTGATCCAAATAGCCAGTAGTTGTGTTGGCAAGGTTGGCTAGTTGTGCCCACTCATTAGTGGTTGCGCCTTTGCGCCAGCGCAGAAGTTCATTACTCATAAGTTTCTCCATCACAGGAATCGATCTGGAGTTTAGCGTTATGCTAAATATCACGCAAGAAACATTTAGCAATTTGCACATTTATCAATTTGCTAAAAGTGGTAAAAATGGCGGCATGGAAAATAAAGAAATCAGAAAAGCCAATCTTGAATCACTCTTTGAGCAAAAGCGTCTTGAGTCAGGAATGACTAAGGCACAGTTTGCTGAACTGGCAGATA
Source organism: Atlantibacter hermannii (assembly GCF_009907385.1). GTDB lineage: Bacteria > Pseudomonadota > Gammaproteobacteria > Enterobacterales > Enterobacteriaceae > Atlantibacter > Atlantibacter hermannii_A. The sequence continues at coordinate 115,192 of NZ_JAAATR010000005.1, read as the reverse complement.
TGAGCCCCGCTATGCTTAGCCAGTTAATTGGAGATAATCCCAACAGAAACGTTGGTGACAGATTGGCAAGGAAAATTGAAACAGCATTGAGTCTGCCGTCAGGCTGGATGGATTCCCTACACCCTAAGGAAAATGCATCTAATGTTGCGTTTAGGGGCTTACATGAGCCAAAAGGCAGCTACCCAGTTATAAGTTGGGTCAGTGCAGGAGAATGGATGGAAGCTGTAGAGCCTTATCACCGAAAAGCCGTTGAGCGCTGGTATGACACCACTGTAGATTGCTCTGAAGACTCATTCTGGCTTGAAGTAAAAGGAGACTCGATGACTTCACCGGGAGGGTTAAGCATTCCTGAGGGGGCTGCCATTCTTGTTGATCCCGAAATCGAACCTCGAAATGGGAAACTTGTTGTAGCTAAATTAGAACAGGATAACGAAGCCACGTTCAAAAAACTGGTCATTGATGCAGGTCGTCGCTTCCTCAAGCCTTTAAACCCTCAATATCCGATGGTCGAAATCAATGGCAACTGCAAAATAATAGGCGTTGTTGTAGATGCTAAAATTTTGAACATCCCATAACTTTGTTAAATCTTTCCAGGCTCGCTAACGCGGGCTTTTTTTCGTCTGAGATTTATCAGCTAACACTTCAGAAAAAATTTAATTCCTTTCAAATCAATTTGCTAAATAAAAGGCTTAATATATTTAGCATTTCGCTATTGCTTGATATTTAGCATTACGCTAAATTAATTTCATCCAAACAGATACACAAACACAGCGCCGAGTAATCAGCAATGTTCCGCCAGCCGGGCGATAACGGCAGAGGATGAGATGGTTAATCAACACTACGGCACGATGCACATCATTCGCCAGTGCGTGGCACCGGGCATGCTGGCAAAGCACGACGGGCACACCTGGAATGTGTCAGCGGTTCGCGGCAAATACGTTTACCTGCGCACCATGCGCGGCGCCACACGTATTAACGATTGTCTTGTGGAAGTTCTTCTGAATGGCTGGGGTGATCCGATGATTCACGGACAGGAAACAACCGGTGCGAAATGCGCCTACTGCAAAAGCCCTCTTCAGCCTGGCGACGAAGTAAAAAGCACCCTGCTTTTACTGCGCGGCAACATGCTAGCCCGCGAAGAACGGCAGTACTGCTCCAGGCAGTGCGCCGGGTACGACCAGATGGCTCACGAGCCATAAACGCAAAAACCCGCCGAAGCGGGCCTTACGTCCGGTAACACCGACCAAAGCATACCGGAATTTTTCACCTAAACCGAAGGCGGCTCTTACAAGCGCCGGGGATCTTACAACCCAAAGGAGCACAGACGCAATGAACACCTATGCGTTTCTCATTAAGGCAAAAGCGAAGTCAGGAGAAAAAAACCTGTTTTGCTGGCTCTCTGCCAAATCCGACTCACGCGCCCAACGTGAAATCGAAAACATCCTGGAAGACGCCGAAATTGAAACTGGTCGTGGCGCGGATTACCAGCTGCCGGTCCGTACAAACTGGCTTGTTGTTGACGACTTGCCCGCCGAACGCGTTCTGGATGATACCTGGTGCGATCGTTACGAACTCGGCGAAGACGGGAAGTCATGGAATCAAATTTCAAAAGCCGCGGATTCAGTAAATATCCAGGACGAGCGCGCGCAGCTGGCAGACAATACCGGTAACGCCAGTGCGACGGCTGCCGACGCCCCTGCACTACTCCGCCCGATAGCGCGCCTGCGCCTGCCGCAGCGCCTGATTGCGCACCTGCTTAACGATACGGAAGAGAAAGAAATCAGCGAAGCCCTGCACGTGCAAATCGGCGCAGCTGAGGCGGATGAAAGTAATCTCTATATCCAGAACCTGCTGCAGGCCTGCCGGGATGTACCAGGCATTGATGAACTGTCTGCGCATGTTGAGTGGAAACTCATTCAGGCCGTTAAAGAATTATTCCCACTGGATCAAAACCACGAAGTAAGCGCCCTTAACGGCTTTATCACAGCCTGGGTGGAAGCTGAACCGGGTGATCGCTCCCAGCTCGTTAAAGAGTGGGCTGACCTCGTTCAGGACTGGCCTGAAATTAATAACATCAGCGACACCACCTCTGAAATCGTCCAGGAATTCCGCGACGCTGAAGTGCCAGAGCTTATCACCGTGGCAACCCTGCCATTCCGCCAGCGCCTTCTCGCCCAGCTCATTTCTGAAAATGAGTACGCCTATCACATCACCCTGGAGCAGAAGAAAGAAGTTATTAAGCTGGAAATGGATGTCGATAACTCATACGCCCAGAACCTGCTACTGGCTGCTGAAAACGCGCCTGCGCTGAAAGACGTCAAAGAATACGACCTGTGGAAACTGACCGAGGCGGTCAGGGAAGTGTTTCCGCAGGATCGTAAAACACCCGAGCTTGGTGTGATGCTGCAGTTCCTGAAGGCCTGGAGCGAAACGTCGTATATCGACAAAGGTCTGCTTGTGAAAGAGTGGGCCAAAGGCAACCGCGTGGCCGCTATCCAGCGTACCGATACCGGCACGAACGCTGGCGGCGGCATCGCGACCGATCGCAGCCAGGACTACACGCATACCCTGGATACGCTTGATTACGAGATCGCAGCCGCGACCCTGCCAATGGATTTCGATATCTACAACATCCCGGGCGCCATTCACCGCCGCGCCAGAGAAATCATTGAGAAAAAAGAAAGCCCGTTCAAGGAATGGTCTGCCGCGCTTCGCAAAACAGCGGGTATCCTGGATTATTCGCGCGCATCAATTTTCGCACTGATCCGTGGCGCCGCCGAGAACGTCCATCATTTCCCGGTCAGCCTGCAAACCTACATCAGCGCAAACCTGAAAGAACACCAGCATGACAAGCCAGATGCTGCAACTGTAGAGGCTGCGCAATTCAGCCGTGAAACCCTGAATAAACAACTGGCTGCTGACCGCGGAGAATATGTTGAGGGTATCAGCGACCCGGCTGATCCGAAATGGGATAAAACGCCACGTAAAACTTTCTGTACTCACGAAGAGAATTTACAGCGCGTCCGGGAAGAAGGGGCGCGCCGCCGGGCTGAAGAAGCAGCCGCACAGTCGAAGGTCGAAAACCTAGGCGCTGGTGTGTTCTCTATCGAAGTGATGACCGGTAACACCCCGGCTAATCCGGACAACGGCCCGGTAATGGGCGACGCCACTTATCAGGAAATGGCCGAAGGCATACGCGAAGAATTGGAGGTTACCGAAGATGTGCAGATGGAAACGGCTGTCAGTAACGAAATCCCGGCTGGTACACCGGTATCAACAGGCGAAAGCGCTGATGCAGATCATTCGCAGGCAGATGCCGTAAACGCTGCCGAAGTTTTTACCGCTGGCTGCCCGGCCCTCGCTGCCGCCGCTGAACAGCAATCTGAACAACAAAATATTCCTGAAAATATTTCGGACACTGAAGAAGAGCCAGTAATCGAGTACCCGGCTTTCTTCGAACCAGGCCGATATGAAGGGGTGCCGAACAACGTTTACCACGCCGCGAACGGTATCAGCTCAACCATGGTGAAAGATGCCCGTGTATCGCTGATGTATTTCAATGCGCGCCACGTTGAAAAGACCATTTCCCGCGAGCAGTCCAAAGTGCTGGATATGGGTAACCTGGTGCATGCGCTGGCACTGCAACCGGAGAACCTGCACGCAGAATTCAGTATTGAGCCTGAAATCCCGCAGGGTGCGTTCACCACCACCGCAACGCTGCGCGCGTTTATCGACGAACACAACGCCAGCCTGCCGGCGCTGCTGAGCGCTGACGATATCAAAGCGCTGCTGGAAGAGCACAACGCCACCCTGACAGCTCCACTGCCGCTGGGCGGCAGTCTGGAAGAGACAGCGCAGAGCTATATGGCTCTGCCCGCAGAATATCAGCGTATTGAGCCTGACCAGAAGCAGACAGCGACGGCAATGAAAGCCTGCATTAAGGAGCACAACGCCACCCTGCCCGCGCCGGTGAAAACCAGCGGTAGCCGTGATGCGCTCCTCGAGCAGCTGGCGATCATCAACCCTGACCTGGTGGCTCAGGAAGCGCAGAAACCGGCACCGTTGAAAGTGTCCGGCACGAAAGCGGAGATGATCCAGGCGGTGAAGTCCGTTAAACCGGATGCGGTGTTTGCGGACGAACTACTGGACGCCTGGCGCGAAAATCCGGAGGAAAAAATTCTGGTAACGCGCCAGCAGCTGGCGACCGCCCAAGCCATTCAGTCGGCGTTACTGGCCCACCCGACCGCCGGTAAGTTCCTGACTCATTCAGGCCGCGCCGTCGAGGTGAGCTATTTCGGGATTGACGAAGAAACCGGGCTGGAAATCCGGGTACGCCCGGACCTTGAAATCGATATGAACGGCATCCGCATCGGGGCTGACCTCAAGACGATAAGCATGTGGAACATCAAGCAGTCAGCTCTGCGCGCCCGGCTCCACCGCGAAATCATTGACCGCGATTATCACCTGAGCGCGGCCATGTATACCGAAACTGCAGCACTGGATCAGTTCTTCTGGATATTCGTGAACAAAGACGAAGGTTACCACTGGATCGCCATTGTCGAAGCCAGCCAGGAACTGCTGGAGCTGGGCGCGCTTGAGTACCGCACTACCATGCGCGCAATCGCGAACGCATTCGATACCGGCGAGTGGCCAGCACCGATTGTTGACGATTACACCGACGAACTGAACGACTACGATATGCGCCGCCTCGAAGCGCTGCGCACGGCTTAAGGGGAAAACAGATGCAAAACTCAAACGTAGCAGTGGCTGATCAAACAGCTGTCGTTAACTCCAATATTGCGCTTTTTGATTCGCAGTACCTTAACGCAATCAGCGCCTTTGCCCAGATGATGGCGCAGGGCTCCGCAACGGTACCGCGCCACCTGCAGGGTAATCCGGCAGACTGCATGGCCGTCGCTATGCAGGCAGCGCAGTGGCAGATGAATCCCTTTGCGGTCGCTCAGAAAACCCACCTGATTAACGGTGCGCTGAGCTATGAAGCTCAGCTGGTTAATGCCGTCATCTCACGCAGCGGCGTGCTGGCCTCCCGCTTTGAATATGAGTGGTATGGCCCGTGGGAAAATGTAATCGGTAAATTCAGTATCAAAAAAGGCGAGAAAGGTGAATACCGGGTACCCGGCTGGACGATGGCTGACGAAACCGGGATCGGCATTATCATCCGCGCCCGGCTGAAAGGTGAAGACGAACCGCGTGAACTTGACCTCCTGCTGGCTCAGGCTCGTGTGCGCAACTCCCCGCTTTGGGCAGATGATCCCCGCCAGCAGCTCGCTTATCTGGCGGTTAAACGCTGGGCCCGGCTGTACTGCCCTGACGTCATTATGGGTGTTTACACGCCGGATGAACTGGAAGAACGCCAGGAGAAGGTTATTAACCCGGAACCCGTGCCGCGCGTTACCGTCCAGGAAATTACGGGCGACAGTGTAGCCACCAGCAATGTTCAGGAGTCCACCCCGAACATCGATGCCCTGGCCGATGATTTCCGCGACCGCATTGAAACTGCTGAAGACGTCGACAGCGCGAAAGCTGTACGTGCGGATATCGAAGCAGCGAAAGCCAGACTGGGCACCGCCCTGTTTACTGAACTGAAAAATAAAGCCGTGAAGCGCTACTACCTGGTGGATGCGCGCAACAAAGTCGAAGCGGCGATCAACTCCCTTCCGCAGCCAAATGAACCGGATGCCGTTGAACGATTCGCGAAGGCTGAGCAGACCCTGACGGCGGCGAAACGCCACCTGGGCGATGAGCTGTACGAGAAGTTCAGCATCACGCTGCTGGATATGAAACCTGAGTATGTCGGCTAAGGGAGGCGGGAGGGTTCGCCCTCCCGGTTAACGATGAGACTAATCAACCGCAGCAAATCATCACCAATTGCACGGCAGGCATGTAATGCAGCACTGGCAGAACACGTAACCAGATTCGGCGATTACGGTCCTCAGAAAACAAAATCCACCTATGCGGTGGCAGTACAGGGAACAAAGGTGATTGTGGAAGTGGTTAACCGCAAATCCAGCTATGTAGCCACGGCAATGACAGGCATGCGGCGGTTGCGGGCCGTCGTCTGTTGATATCGATTTATCAACTCACTGCGGCGGGCATGGATATACTCATGCCTGCCGCCATGGAGCAACTATGGCACAGGTTATTTTTAACGAAGAATGGGTTGTCGAGTTAAAACTGGCCGAAAAAACCGGCCTGAGTAACCGGCAGATCAAAGAGCATCGCCATGGAACATGGGTGGAAGGTGTTCACTTCAAAAAAGTCACAATGACAGGGAAGGAAACCAAACGAGGGATCATCTGGTACAACTATCCGCGCATCAATCAGCTGGTACAGGAATCGTAATGAATTACCCAAAGGGTGTTGAAATACATAACGGAAAAATTCGTATCACCTTCACCTTCCGTGGCAAGCGTTGTCGTGAGGTACTGAAGGGTTGGGTAGTCAATAATGCCAATATCAAAAAAGCCGGCAGCCTGCGCGCGCTGATCATGAGCGAGATCCAACTGGGCGAGTTCGATTACGCGCTTCGTTTTCCAGAGTCCAATGCGGTTAAAAAATTTACTTCCACACGTGTGGCTAAAACATGGGGAGAGTTAGTCGCACTCTGGTTGGGTGCAAAAGAAGAAGATATCTCAAAGAATACCATGGCACGTGTTCTCGCCCAGCTAAAGACAATGAACAGGATCATCGGCGAGATGACGCCTATAGCCGATATCACACACAGCGACATGATGAACTACCGCAAAGAACTACTGCGGGGAGAAACTTTTTATGCCGATGGCCACAAGAGAAAGAAAGTCGGTCGCAGTGTTAACACGGTCAACGACTATATATCTCTGACCTGTCAGATTCTTCGTTATGCCCACCGGAGCAAATTCATACAAGATAAGCCGTTTGAGTACATTCCCAAGCTACATAAAGATCGCACCAAACCAGACCCTCTTCTCAGGGATGAATATGCCACGCTCATACTGGCGATAACCGGACAGGATCGAAATATGTGGCAGTTCGCCATTAATTCAGGCCTGCGTCACGGGGAAATTGCGGCGCTTGCATGGGACGATGTTGATTTAAATGCAGGCACGGTTCATATCAGGAGGAACCTGACAGGCCGGGGTGATTTTGTTCCACCTAAAACACTCGCGGGTGATCGCATCATCACCCTACTCGCCCCTGCTCTTGAAGCTCTGAAAGCCCAGTATTCAGTTACCGGCAGCTTAGCGATTACAGAGATTGTTCAGCATTTCAGGGAGTATGGAAAAACCGAGATCCAAAATCACCGTTTCGTTTTCGTACCGGGTTTGCGTTACGGTCAGCCAGGCAAGTATTTCTCCACTCAGTCCATAAGCGATCGGTGGGATGCATCAGTGAATAAAAGCGGCATCCGCAGAAGAACGCCTTACCAGACCCGGCATACTTTTGCGTGCTGGGCGTTATCTGCGGGTGCAAACCCTACGTTTATCGCCAGCCAGCTCGGGCATGAAGATGCGCAAATGGTCTATCGCGTCTATTCATCCTGGATTAAAGAATTCGACGGGGATCAGGTTGAGATGCTGAATGGAAAATTGGCAACCGCCCCCATTACGCCCCTGAAAAGCATTAAATAATAAAATAACCGTTAAAAATCAGGAGGTTATGACACATCAACAGTACTATAGGGGGGTATAGTAACAGAATCGGCAAGTGATTGTAAAATTTGTGTGATTGCGTGGATTCAGAAGAGTAATGGGATACGTTCAGGACAGGAATGTGTGCCCTTTTTCTCCTCAAAAGCGAGGGATGATGTTAAACGCAACACATATGCTTTATCATATATGTAATCTCAAGGGCGCGGAGTCAGGAATGTTACAACCTGTTCAACTTTTCAAAATCCTGTCGGATGAAACTCGTCTTGCCATTGTCATGCTTCTCCGGGAGGCCGGCGAACTGTGCGTCTGCGATATCTGCGCGGCTACTGCGGGTTCACAGCCTAAAATCTCACGCCACATGGCCATACTGCGTGAAGCCGGGCTGGTTCTGGACCGCCGTGAAGGCAAGTGGATCCACTACCGCCTGTCACCCCACATACCGGCATGGGCAGCTGAGACGATCGCGGCATCCTGGCAGTGCCTGCGGGAAGATGTGCGTAAATGTCTGGCAAAATCGGCCTGCGCTGCCTGCTGAGCCGACAAGTCACATACACAAAAACAGATATGATGGAGTTCAGAATGTTACTGGCAGGGAGTATTTTTTTACTGACATTGTTGCTGGTTATTTGGCAACCGAAAGGCCTCAGTATCGGCTGGAGCGCGAGCATCGGGGCCGTGCTGGCGCTGGCTTCAGGCGTTATCCACCTCAGTGATATTCCCGTGGTCTGGAATATTGTCTGGAACGCGACGGCCGCGTTTATCGCAGTGATCATCATCAGCCTGTTACTCGATGAATCGGGCTTCTTTGAATGGGCTGCACTGCATGTCTCCCGATGGGGTAACGGGAGCGGACGGTTACTGTTTACCTGGATAGTTCTGCTGGGCGCGGCTGTTGCTGCGCTGTTTGCCAATGACGGCGCCGCGCTTATTCTGACGCCGATAGTGATCGCCATGCTTCTCGCACTGGGGTTCAGCCAGGGCACCACACTGGCCTTTGTAATGGCCGCCGGCTTTATCGCGGATACCGCCAGTCTGCCGCTTATTGTTTCTAATCTGGTGAATATCGTCTCGGCCGATTTCTTCGGTCTGGGATTTACGCAGTACGCCTCCGTCATGGTTCCGGTGGATCTGGCTGCCATTGCGGCAACGCTGGTTATGCTGCATCTCTTCTTTCGCAGGGAGATTCCGGCCACGTATGATGTTTCCCGACTCAAGCCCCCCGCCAGTGCGATAAAGGATCCGGCGACATTCCGGGCGGGCCGGATTGTTCTGCTGTTTCTGCTTATCGGATTCTTTGTTCTTGAACCGCTGGGGATCCCGGTCAGCGCGATAGCCGCCGTTGGCACAACGGTGTTGTTTGTGGTGGCGAAAAAAGGCCATGCCATTAACACCGGAAAAGTGCTCCGTGGCGCACCCTGGCAGATTGTTATTTTCTCGTTGGGTATGTACCTGGTTGTCTACGGCCTGCGCAATGCCGGATTAACGGCGTATCTTTCAGACGTCCTGAATCTGTTGGCGGAAAAAGGATTATGGACCGCAACGTTCGGCACGGGTTTCCTGGCGGCCTTTCTGTCGTCAGTGATGAACAATATGCCTACGGTGCTGATTGGCGCGCTGTCAATTGACGGGAGCACCGCGGACGGCGTCATCAAAGCGGCGATGATTTATGCCAATGTGATCGGCTGTGATTTGGGCCCGAAAATCACCCCAATTGGCAGTCTTGCCACCTTGTTGTGGTTGCATGTTCTTTCACAGAAAAAGATAACCATTAGCTGGGGATATTATTTTCGCACCGGCGTCATAATGACCCTGCCTGTGCTGTTTGTTACGCTGGCCGCGCTGGCGTGGCGGCTCTCGATCACTTTGTAAAGAGAAAATATTATGAGCAACATTACCATCTATCACAACCCGGCCTGCGGCACCTCACGTAACACGCTGGAGATGATCCGTAACAGCGGTAACGAACCCACTATCATTTATTACCTTGATACACCGCCGTCCCGCAATGAACTCATTAAACTCATCTCAGATATGGGAATTACGGTGCGCGCGTTACTGCGTAACAACGTTGAACCATATGAACAACTGGGGCTTGATGAAGACGCATTTTCCGATGCGCAATTAATCGATTTTATGCTTCAGTATCCGATCCTGATCAATCGTCCGGTGGTAGTCACACCGCTTGGCACACGTTTATGCCGCCCGTCAGAAAAGGTGCTGGATATTCTCCCCGATGATCAAAAAGGGGCGTTTACAAAAGAGGATGGGGAAAAAGTGGTTAACGAAGCAGGGAAGCGAGTTTAGCGCCTGCTCAATGTTATAAGGCCTGACCCTCAGCGCCTCCTCTCAGGGATGAAGGAGGCGGCTCGTACTGTCGATATCCGGACAGATGACGCACAGAGCCTGCCATCATGTTCAGCCTTTCCGGTAAAGGCTGTTTTTACAGGGAAATGGGGGTAAAACTCTGTGTACAGGGCATCGTAAATTCACGGTTATGTCTGTAAGGCTATAAGGTTGAAGCAACCGACTGCCTGTCAGGTGCGATCCTTCGCATTAGTTACGCCGCGCAGCCTGTCGAACGGCGGCTCGGGTCAATTCCCGTTGTTATCACACAGCATGAATATCAGGGGTTGTTATCCGCCCAACAGCCTGTTTACTTGCCTGATTGCATCGACATCTGCTGAGCTGATTTCAGGTGCTGCTCAACGATGGGCGTATGTGCATCGGCCAGGGCCTTCACATCGGGATCCTTGATATTCTGTGCATCACTCTTCAGTTTCGACAGCACCATTTCATGATCTTTGGTGCCCGCGTTTTCCATGTACATCTTGTCAAAGGCATCGCCAGTCTGCTGTTCAAGCTTCGCGGCCATCTCTTTGTGCATGGCGTCCGGCTCAGTCGGCAGCGACACGCCTTTTTGCCCGGCAACCGCCTGCACTTTAGTCAGGGCACTGCCGTGGTCTTCGATCATCTTCTGAGCGAAGGCTTTGACTTCGCTACTTTGGGCCTTTTGCAGCGCGATTCTGGCGGCGGCGACTTCATTGATATTGGCCTGCGCCATGTCCTTTAACGCTTTTTCATCGTCAGCGCTGAGTCTGGCGTTCGATGCGGTCTGGCCTGCGGTGCTATTCTGCGCGGCGTTGGTCTGCGTCTGGGCCTGCACGCTGACGGTGCTGAACATCGCTGCGATTGCCGAAATGGCGAGCAGACTTTTCAAGGTCTTACGCTTTTGCATTTTACTCTCCTGGTGCTCGTGGATGAGGTTGTGCCAGATAATCAACCGTGCGCGGTTTCGTATGAAAATGACAACGGTTATGGTCAGTATAGTGCCAGACCACAGGTTAAGTGATGGCCTCAACGGAGAATGGCAGGAAATAGCGGAATAAAAGCGCGATAAATGGCCGGAAATTTCCCTCAGGAAAGGTCGTGTAGCGGCTTGTCGGAGGGTTTACCGAGGGAAAAATCGCCGAAAGCGACCTCCAGTCCCTGCCTCTCCGGCGTACATGCCATGACGCCTACAAATCGCTTTTGACATTCCGGCCAGTGGCACAGCCTCAGCAGCGGCCACGTTTTACCGTCTGCGGAATACTGGATGCGCAATGCTTCGTTTTTCAGGGTAGCGCGCATCCAGAATGTGCCAGGATCGCCCGTGAACAGACCGGTTGCCCAGTCCGATGTGCCACGCGTGACCACGCTGCTGATAGCGGGTTGCTCGTCATTAAACTCAATACCCGCCTTAACCCAGCGTTCTTCATCGTCCAGAATAAAGATGCCGGCCTGGTCATAAAGATGGGTAAATTCAGCCCTGACTTTTACCTGGAGAGTAAATTCCCCTTCGACATAAAATCCATACGCGTGACCGCTATGGCGCTGAAAACCATAATACGTGCGCGCCCAGAAGTCCGTGTCAGCGTGTGTGGTAAAGGCCAGGTGTCCATTTTCCAGGCAATAAATATCGGGTGGGTTAATCCAGTACCCGCCCTCAGCTTGCAGCGAATGAATCAGGGTCATCAGTTGCCTCCTCGCATCATGTTATTTATAGCAGCTGGCAAAGGCTTCTCAACGGAAAACAATAAGGCCCACCGAAGTGGGCCTTTACACAGTCAATGACGATGCCATTATGAGGCTTTATGCTCGATGACCTGCTGCGAATTTTCAATGGCGATTTTACGCGGCTTTTCGCTTTCCGGGATTTCCTGATAAATGGAAACGTATAACAGCCCGCTATCCAGTTTCGCATTATCGACCTTCGCGAATTCAGGTAATGAGAAGCTCAGGCGAAAATCGGCGCGTCGGATGCCGCGGTAAATCCAGCCCTCTTCGCTCTCCGACTCGCTGGCCGAACGTTTACCCGAGACATGAAGGTTGCCGCCCACCGTTTCAATTTCAAGCTCATCTTCTTTCCAGCCGGGTACGCTTAAGGTAAGCAGATAGTGATTCCCGTCTACTTTTTTCAAATCGTAAGCGGGTGATGCGGAAACGGGCGTATCCCCCGTTAACTGGCTAAAAAGCCGATCGATACGGTTAAAGCGATCGCTAAACACAGAGTCAGCTAAGCCCGGGAAGGCTGACAAGGTTCTGAGTGCCATAAGTTAACCTCCTGAATCATCAATTCAAAAGCTCAAGTTAAAGGCAAGCGTGGCTTGTCCGATACTAAAAATAGGATCGCCGACGGCGGTTTCAAGGGGGGCAATGAAAAAAATTTCCTGAACAAGCTGCCCGGCGCCTACAAGAAAAGAGAGTTGAATGGGGTGCCGCAGCGTCCCTATTCTGTCATTAATCAATTGAAAAAATGTACAGGGAAAATCATGAACACCTTCAGCATCATCGCCATCCCGTTTTTTGCGACAGCCGTTGTTTTACTGACCCTGGGCGCGACCCGGAAAAACCGTGCTTTTTTTATCGTCGGCGGCGTCATGATGGCCTCAACGGTGGTCAATGCGGTGATTGGCCTGGCGCTGTAACCATGAGGCTACATCGTCCGCTAAAATGACGCAGCCTGAAAGCGATAGACAAAGTTTTCGAAAAATCGGTCTTTAATTACTCACTTATTAAAGACTTTTGGATCGTGATTTTATTCGGCCCCTTTTCATGCGATGCCATCAAAAGGGAGCGCAAACAGCGCTGACTATTACCATTATTCACTGATTCTTCGGGGGAATAATAGCCGCAAAATAATCCCCAGGGGTATCAAGATACAACAACCCTCTTAAATATCTTTATTTATCAAGAGGTAATAAAATGAAAAGTATCGTAATGAAAATTAAAATTTAGTTTAATGAGATTTTTTTCATATTTTTATTAGACAAGAACATTTCGTTTGCTAATATTGAATGGCAGTTTCGAAACGCGACTGCATAAATGACAGTACACCACAGGAGCATTATTTTCTCATGGAATGGGTTGTAGAGAAGCAGTTGGTTTGCCCTTCAACTGGCACATATTTCGCCTTAGTATCAAGCGCCAGAAATTTAAAACTTATATTATGGTATAAAGGCAGCTATTTTATACGCACCGGAAATAGTCTCAACACAGGTTATTTCGGTATTAATATTAATGGTCGTGCCAGAAACATTGAAATTATTCACGCCTTCCCTTTTAACCCCGTACTCTGGAATACGTTTAAATCGACAATGCGCTGTCCGGGCAATGATGCCCTTCTTTCTTGCGAATGTGCCCGCGCTGAGCGTTGTTTATTTAAAATATGTCCTTACGGTATCAGTCCGCTTCAACAATAAGCGTTATTTTTGTCTGAAATATAAAGGGCAGAAAAGCGTCGAGCGTTGATTGCGCGAGATCCAACGCTCGATTATTTATTATGCTTTTCTTTCCAGTAAATACTGACGCAGCCACCTGCCTGCCACACCCGGTGGCGTGCGTTTATTCCACAGCACATCAATCGCCAGGCTCTGCGGCCAACCGGGAATCGGTAGCGGCACCAGCGTTTGCGGGCTGGCAAATTCATCCACCAGCGCGCAGGGTAATGCGCACCAGCCAAAACCCTGTACCGCCATGCTTAACAGCAGCAGATAGTTGGGCGCAGACCAGACCGGCCCCCGATAGAGGTTGATGGATTTATCCAGAAAGGTATTCAGGCGAAGCTCGCGCCAGGCGTTCAGCTCTTCATAAGCGATTTGCTCACGCCGGGCCAGCGGATGGGTTGCTGCAACGTAAATGCCCCTGTGACTCTGCAACGGCAAACGGCTGGCGCCAATATCGCCGGGATAGCGTTCCCGCGCCTCTATCAGGCCAATCTGCGCGCGCCCCTTTTCAATCAGATCGATAACATCCTCATTTTCGCCAATCAGGCATTCAAACTCGGTATGAGGAAAGAGGCGGTCGAACTGCGTCCAGAGATCTTCCAGCACCTCCGGATCGAGCGTATCAGAGAGCACAAATGACAGCCGTGGTTCCGTTTCGCTCGACAAAGCGACCGCGAGCTCATCAAGCCTGTCGCTGGCGGAGAGGATCGCCTGTACATAACTCAGCACCTGATGCCCCTGCTCCGTCAATACCGGCTGTCTTGCCGAGCGGTCAAATAACAGGACGCCCAGGTCCGCTTCCAGATTGGCGACGGCGGTGCTGATTGTCGACTGGCTTTTGCGCAGCCGCCGCGCCGCGCCGGAAAACGAACCGGTTGATACGGTTTCAACAAAGGCCACCAGCGCCTCAGGGGAATAACGCATTGTGTATCGCTTTTATCGATGGATTCTATCTTCAGAATATCATTTAAATCGATAAAATTCCCGGCAATGACTTTTGACTTCAACAACCAGGCAATAATCTATGCAAACCGTTTTACCTGAAAAACGCGCGTTACCAGAACGGATATTCCATGCAGTGTGCTTTGAAGGGCTGGCAACCGCAATTCTTGCGCCTGTCATGGCATGGTTGATGACGCGTAATGTGGTGGAAATGGGTGGGTTAACTCTTCTGCTGGCGACGGCAGCGATGATGTGGAACGTCATCTATAACATGATGTTTGATCGGTTATGGCCTGCTCATCACGTTACCCGTACGGCTAAGGTCCGTTTGTTTCATGCCATGGGCTTCGAAGGCGTATTTATTTTGATTGGTCTGTCGATCGCCGCGTTTTATCTCGGCATCAGCTACGTTGAGGCTTTTATTCTGGAAATCGGCATTTTGCTGTTTTTCCTGCCTTACACCATGTTCTATAACTGGGCTTACGATACGCTGCGTGCGCGGTTTGTGATGCGCTATCAGTAGGTCCAGCCTGTCACCCCTGAACACAGCATGACGCGCATGATCAAGTGCGCAGTGGAATAATATTCCCGTCGCCTTGACAGGAACTCACCGGATAACACTTGCACAGCGAATGCACTTGCTATCCGGTTGTTTGTTCACTGCCGATCCGTTTAGTTGCCCGGTGTTAAGGCTTGCTGAATAGCATCCGCCAGCGGACCGATCTCCCTTGCCACCGATTGCAGATCGTATTCCGTGCGCGCGCCGGAAATGCCGTTGCCTGCGCCCACGGCGGATTTTGCTATTTCCAGCGCGGCCGCGACGGCGAGTAAACGCTGTTTGTTTTGCGGTGTGTCGTTGTCGTCGAAGTACCCTGCTAACATCATGATCTCCTTTTATTTCATTCAGAATGGCAGTATACGCCACCGCAAATAAAGGATGAATGATTTACCAGCCGCAGACCTCGTGTTCATCTTCGGTATCGTAGGCGCGCACGGTATTAACCAGTTCTTTAATCACTTCGGCGGCCACATCCGGCACCAGCAGCGCCATCGGCGTTTCGGTTTCATAATCCACTGATACGCCATTGCTGTTATTGGTCACCGTTACGGTATAGGTTGCCTTGCCCATCATTGACTCCTTATTTTTTCACGTTGCGCAGTTTTGCGCCCGCTAACAGCACCTCAGGGGCGACGAAAAAGTCGACGTTAAACCAGGTGTCGTCAGTGAGTAGTTCGATGTAATGCCATTTTTCCGGCGGGAAAACGCCAAACTCCCCGGCGTTAATCACGCGCTCGCTATCCGGCTCAGGACAGTCGGCATCGGCGAACCCGTAGTATTTCACTGCACCCTGCATCACCGATAATCGTGGATACACGCCCGGACGCGTACCGGTATCGAGATGGCGTTTGAAAATCCCTGCGGGCGCAGTGTCTTTGTTCCAGAAAGGCGTAGAGCGGGTGTGAATACAGTCGGCTGGAATGCGCAGCATAATGTCCCCCTGATGAGTCGCGGTAAGCGTTAACGCTATTTAACCACGTTGCGTCGAGGGGCATTTTTCAAAATGTGCAGTTGAAATGCAACTTTATTTTAAGACCGTTTGCCAGGCATCATCCGCAGCAACGTGTTGTCCTTCCAGACGTAGTGATGAAACAGCGCGGCTGCGGCATGCAGCGCCAGCACGAGGTAGCCCAGTCGGGCGATAAGTTCGTGATAGTCCGCCAGTGTATCGGCGAAATCCTCATCCGGCACCGCCGCCACGGGCATCGCAATGCCAAAAGCCACCCACTCGCTGCCGCCATAGTATTTCATGGTGACGCCCAGCAGCGGCAGCGCGAGGTAAATAAGATAAATCAGCAGATGCACCAGATGGGAAAGCCCGATAAACAGCGGATGCGGCCTGGGCGTAATGGGCGGCGCGGCGTAGTGGATGCACAGCGCCAGCCGCAGCGCCATGACGACAAAGATCGTGATGCCGCAGCTGAAGTGAACCGAAGCCGCAATCGGGCGAAGGCTGCGTGGAAACTCGCTGCGCAATTCCATCGCCGTATAAGCAACGATCACCAGCAGAAAAACCAGCCAGTGCAGCGTAATTTGCAGTGAGGTGTATTTTGAGCGCATCGCGAAAACCCCAACAGTGATCCCTGTTTAAGCGTAGCCGCAAGGCTCTGGCGTGGCGAAAAAAAACGGCCCGTCATGGGCCGTTGCGAATTATTCGTTGATGTCGGGATGCTGCTGCACCAGGCGCTGGCGCTTCTCCTGAAGATCGGCGATTTCCTGGTCGATATCCTCGATTTTTTGCTCGATGTTATCGTGATGCTCCTGGAGGATTTCACGCGCTTCCTGGATGTCCGAGGCCGCAGGCGTCGCGCCTTTCAGCGGGCGGTTAGCGGTTTCTTTCATCGTCAGGCCGGTGATCAGACCAATCACCGCAATCACCATCAGGTAATAGGCGGGCATCATCAAATCGTCAGAGGTTTCAACCAGCCATGCCGCCAGGGTCGGCGTCAGGCCCGCAACTAAGACCGAAATATTAAACGCGCTCGCCAGGGCGCTGTAGCGGATGTGGGTCGGGAACATCGCCGGCAGCGTGGAGGCCATCACGCCGGTAAAGGCGTTAAGGATCACCGCCAGCATCAGCAGGCCTGCGAAAATCAGCCCGATGACGTTGCTGTTAATCAGAATAAATGCCGGGATCGCCAGCAGCAGCAGCGCCACGCTACCAAAAATCACGAACGGGCGGCGGCCAAAACGGTCGCTCAACAGGCCCATAATTGGCTGCACAAACAGCATCCCGATCATGATGGCGATAATAATCAGCACGCCGTGATCTTCTGAATAATGCAGGTTGTGGGACAGGTAGCTCGGCATATAGGTGAGCAGCATGTAGTAGGTCACGTTGGTGGTGATCACCACGCCGATACAGGTCAACAGGCTGCGCCAGTGTTTGGTGGCAATCTCTTTAAACGAGACTTTTGGCCCGTCGCGCAGGCCGTCGCGATCGCCCTGCTCCAGCTTATCGACATGCTGCTGGAACGCCGGAGTTTCTTCCAGCGCGTGGCGTAAATAGAGCCCGATGATACCCAGCGGCAGTGCCAGGAAGAACGGGATACGCCAGCCCCACTCCAGGAACTTCTCTTCGCCGATCATCGCGGAGAGCAACACCACCACGCCCGCGCCCAGCACGAACCCGGCGATGGACCCAAAGTCCAGCCAGCTGCCCATAAAGCCGCGTTTGCGGTCCGGTGAGTATTCAGCCACGAAGATCGACGCGCCGGTATATTCACCGCCTACCGAGAAGCCCTGCGCCATCTTACACAGCAGCAGCAATACCGGCGCCCAGATGCCTATCGAGGCATACGAGGGTATCAGCCCGATACAGAAGGTACTGACCGACATAATAACGATGGTGATGGCGAGGATTTTCTGGCGACCATATTTATCGCCCAGCATCCCAAAGAACAGACCGCCGAGCGGACGGATCAGGAACGGAACCGAGAAGGTGGCAAGCGCGGCGATCATCTGAACGCTGGGATCGGCGCCTGGAAAGAAGACTTTACCAAGGGCATAGGCAACGAAGCCGTAAACCCCGAAATCGAACCATTCCATGGCATTACCCAGGGAGGCCGCCGTTATCGCTTTACGAAGCCGCGAGTCATCAATGATTGTGACATCGGAGAGCGATATCGGCTCAATTTTTTTCCTTTTAAGTTTCATAGTCATCCTCTAAAAATCACCGTAGCGACAGCAGACGCACGCAAATAGCCCAGTCTGAGCAGTGCGTGGTTTCACGAAGCGGCGAAATAAAAGTTAGAAACAGGGTTGCCCCTTTGAAAGCGTAGCAGGTTTGTTATTTCAGCATGGTGAAGTAATAAGCAATCGCGCTGTGTGTGTCAGGTATTGCTGTAACAACTTATTTACCTTATCAGGGATGTAAATAGTGATCAACTTCACATAATCTGAAGTTATCGATCGGCTGAAAAGAATTTACAGTTTGCGTAAACGAATGATTACAAAGCCAAAGCCAAAAAAGCGACTACGCCGGAACAGGCCCGGCGTTAATCAAAGGGGACTTAGCGGGTCAGTACCGCATTAAGCGAAGGAGCGTGACGCAGGATCTGCCAGGCGGCTAAAACGTGCCCGGGAATATCCACCGCCTCAATAAATCCACGGCCATTGGGGCCGTAACCGTCTTTATCGTTGCGCAGCCGGGGGATCTCGCCAACAATCAGCGAAAGATAGCGATCCACCGGCCACAGCCCCTCCCCGGCGGTAAAACGGGTTTCGCGTGGCGTGACGGTGAGCGTCGGCACTATCCCCGGTACGTTAAACCATTCGACCTGAGATTCATCGTCGCGCCAGACGCGGGCGAACGTCGCCGCAGTACGGCGCTGCATGGTCGGATCCTGCACCAGGATCGCCTGACGCGGCAGTAAGCGAAGCGCGTGCATCCTGTCGCGGGTAAAGGCCGTGTTTTCGCCGCAATTAGTGGATTTATCCTCCACCAGCAGTTTATCGGCGGGGATGTTCCAGAACCGGCCTGCGATATCCGCCAGGATTGCCGCTTCGCTGCGCCCGGTGGTGGGCAGCAGGTTATAGCGCGGGTGGCGCGCCACGGCGGCATACAAAAACGGCGTGGAATGGCCGATCCCACCGCTGATCAGCAGCGGGACATCACGCGCAGCGGCTTCCCGGCACGCCGCATCGATAGCGGGCATCGCCGCATTGCCTGCCAGCACCACCAGGCCGATTTCTTTCGCATCCGCCAGCGCGGCGCTGTCATCCTGCGCCAGCCACTCCCCAAGCGTATTCGCAGCATCAATCAGTTCGGTCGATAAAGGAGGAAATGGCGTCATCGTTTGGCACTCTATGTTAAAAACCAGCGACCAGTGTATCGTCGCCCAGTAAGGGTTGCAGGGAGAAGGATCCGAAAGCGTTACTCCTGCTTATCGCGATACAGACTTCCCTGGCCCGACCGCGCCCTTCCCCATAATTCTTCATCGCTCAGCCCGGTTTGAATCAGCTCAATCGGCACGCCTGCATCGTTGATCACCGCCACGAAATAGTCGTCGATGGGCTCATACGGACCCAAAATGACCTCCTCGCCTTCAATGGCCTGCTGTAAATCATCCACCTTAAACGCCACGTGCGGAACGGTTTTTAAGAGCGGATGCAGCGGCGAATCCTCGGTAAAACGGTGCCACTGCACGCGAAACTTGCCGGGGTTATCGGTGGTGTACATCCCCGCATTAGCGCTGTAGATCCCTTCCTGAACCCCGTCCTGCAACGGGATGCCGACATGGTGAAAGGTATAGTGGATATCAGGTTTCATAAGGGTTATCCGATGGCAGATGAAGGGTTAACGTAACCTGATCCAGCACGCCTTCTACCAGCGCCTGGGCGTTTTCAAACGGGCTGATGCGGGCAATGCCGTTAAGACGTTTATCGATCAGCAGCGTCGCCAGGCCGTGCAGATAGGCCCAGGCGACGGTGACGCGCATCGCCGCCGCGTCATCCATGGCGATCTGCCCATCGCCCGCCTGCGGCGCGACGCTGCGCGCCATCATAAACATAGCGCGGCGCATGGCGGAAAGCAGGTTTTGATTAGACAGGCTGATAATCTCGTTACGAAACATCAGCCCAAACAGTTGGGGATGTGCAGCGGCGAAATGAACATAGGTTTTCGCCATCGCGCGCCGCCGCGCCGCATCGTCCACGCAGTTTTCCGTGGCGTTAAACAGCGCCGCCGCCAGCCGCTGATATCCCCGGGCCGCCAGTTCGCTGAGCAAATTCGCCAGATCCCCAAAATGATGCTTCGGCGCCGTATGCGACACCTGCGCTTCCCGCGCGATGGCGCGCAGCCCGACCCCCGCCAACCCGTCGCGCACCAGCACGCGCTCGGCGGCTTCCAGTACCGCTTCCGGTAAACTACCGTGGTGGTAGGGGCGTTTCTCATCCATCGTTCAGGCTCCTTAGCTGCGCTAAATCTTACCAATGTAAAAATAAACTTTCCCGGTTAAACCGCCCGTCAACGCCACTGCATTGCGTCGCTGTGTAAAACGGAGGATGGACAATGGAAAATTGCGCCAATTTGCGGCATCATTCTGCGCCTTTGAGGCTCCGGCACGTTTAACGATAAAACCAGGTATTCACGCGTTATGAAAACCCGTTACACCTTCATCGCCCTTGCAGCGCTGTTCACGCTTAGCGGGTGCAGCACCCCTTCCCAGCTCCGCGCCCAGTATGACGTGGATTGCAATCAAAAATCTGACGGCGATCAGAAAGCCTTTGATACCTGTTACAGCCAGTCAAAAAACGCGATTCGCCAGCGGATGAATTTCGTTAACCCACTCGGCGCAGCGGAGCTGGCGCAAATTCTTGAGAAACTTGATGCGCAAAAAGCCGCCTTCAAACCGAAGCCGAAACCGAAACCGCTGACCGGCGAAGAGTATCAAAAGCTGGTGGTGGCGGAATTAAATAAACGCCTGAACGACGAGCAGGCTATCTATTCCGGCCAGGCCTGTGACGTGTTGATGAGCGTCAATGCCGACGGCACCATTAATGAGATTGAAGGCACCCCGGCGCTGCCGCGCGCGCAGGCCGCCGCAGCCAGCGTCGCCATGGCCGATGCCAGTATCGACGCCGCCCTCGCGAACGGGCCGTCCAGCGACGAAAACGCCGCCACGCCTATCGCGCCGCCGGAAATCCAGCAACAGCAAAACGGCGGCTCGCTGTGCGCGGCGTTTATCAACACCGCCAAAGCCAGCCCGCTGCCGAAACCGCCGCTGGCCAACGGTGAAAGCAGTTTTCCGGTATCCTTTACCTATGAAGATGACGCGAAGCCGCAGAGTTAACCAATAAAAAAGGCTGCACGTTTTGTGCAGCCTTGTTGTTTATGCCGCGCCGACCTGCTCCATCGCCTGAAGCACGCGCTTATCGGATATCGGATACGGCGTCCCGAGCTGTTGCGCGAAGTAGCTGACCCGCAACTCCTCAATCATCCAGCGGATCGCGGTGACTTCATCGTCGTCACGGCGCGCGGCGGGCAGTTTATTCAGCCACTGCTGCCACGCCTGCTGCACCGCTTCCACTTTCAGCATCTGGGCGCGATCGCGGTGCGGATCGATAGCCAGCTTCTCAAGCCGTTTTTCGATGGCCTGCAAATAGCGCAGGGTATCGCCGAGGCGCTGATAGCCGTTGCCGGTGACAAAGCCGCGATACACCAGCCCGCTCATCTGGGCTTTGATATCCGACAGCCCCAGCGCCATGGTCATGTCGACCCGGCCCTTCAGCCGCTTGTTGATGTTAAACACCGCCGTCAGGATCTGCTCCACCTGTTTGGCGATATCCACCACCGTCTCGTTAAGCTCTGCGCGCACTTTTTCGTGCAGCACGGCGAAACCTTCTTCGGTCCATACCGGCCCGCCGTGTTCGGCAATCAGCTTATCGACGCCGCAGGAAATGCAGTCGTCGATCAGATCCAGCACTTTACCGTACGGGTTGAAGTAAAGCCCCAGCTTGGCTTTGTTGGGCAATTTCTCGTGCAGATACTTAATCGGCGACGGGATATTCAACAACAGCAAACGCCGCAGCCCGCGCCACATGGCGTTCTGCTGATCCTGCGGGTTATCGAACAGCTTGATGCCCACGCTCTCTTTTTCATCCACCAGCGCCGGCCAGGCCTTCACCTGGTAGCCGCCGCGCTTCTGCTGGTAGTGATCCGGCAGCGTGCCGAAGCTCCAGATATGCAGCCCGCTTTGTTCGATGCCGTCATCCGCCACGGCGGAGAGCGTTTCCTGCACTTTCTCCTTCAGGCTGCCCTTCAGCGCCGTGAGATCTTTGCCTTCGTTGAGCTTACGATTTTTTTCGTCCACCACCCGGAAAGTCATTTTCAGATGATCGGGCACCTGTTCCCACTGCCACGCTTCGCGATCGACGGTGACGCCGGTCATGCGGCGCAGCTCGCGCTCCAGCGACTCCAGCAGCGGCAACTCCAGCGGCGTGGCGCGCCCTAAGAAGGCTTCAGCGTAGTTTGGCGCGGGCACAAAGTTACGGCGTAACGGCTTGGGCAACGATTTGATCAGCGCGATAATCAGCTCGCGGCGCATCCCCGGCACCTGCCATTCGAAACCGGCGTCTTCCACCTGATTGAGCAGCGGCAGCGGAATATGCACCGTTACCCCGTCGGCGTCGCCGCCCGGCTCAAACTGATAGCTGAGGCGCAGCTTGAGATTGCCCTGATGCCAGAAGTTCGGATAGTCCAGCTTGCTGACTTTCTCCGCGCCCGCTTTGATCAACATGCTCTTTTCGAAATTGAGCAGATCCGGGTTCTCTTTACTGGCTTTTTTCCACCAGCTGTCGAAATGCCGGGCCGAAATCACCTCATGGCCGATGCGCTGGTCGTAAAACTCAAACAGCGATTCGTCATCCACCAGAATGTCGCGACGGCGCGATTTGTGTTCCAGCTCTTCCACTTCGGCACGCAGCTTCTGGTTATCCCGGAAGAAGGCGTGACGGGTCTGCCAGTCGCCTTCCACCAGCGCGTGGCGGATAAACAGTTCGCGGCACAGCGCCGGGTCGATTTGGCTGTAATTCACCTTACGCGCCGCGACAATCGGCAGCCCGTAAACCGTGACTTTTTCGGTGGCCATCACCGCGCCCTGCGCCCGCTCCCAGTGCGGTTCGCTATAGCTGCGTTTCAGCAGGTGCCGGGCGACCGGCTCAATCCACTCGGGATCGATGCGCGCGGCAATGCGCCCCCACAGGCGGCTGGTTTCCACCAGCTCGGCGACAATCGTCCATTTGGGCGGCTTCTTAAACAGCCCGGAACCGGGGAAGATCGAGAACCGGGCGTTGCGCGCGCCGGTAAACTCCTGTTTGTCGGTATCCTTCATGCCGATATGCGACAGCAGGCCGGTGAGCAGCGCGGTGTGGATTTCGCGGTACTCCGCCGGTTCGCTGTTCACCGGAATGCCCAGCTCTCTCACCACCTGGCGCAGTTGGGTGTAGATATCCTGCCACTCGCGCACCCGCAGATAGTTCAGGTAATCGGCGCGGCACAGGCGGCGGAACTGGTTCGACGACAGCGCTTTTTGCTGCTCGCCGAGGTAATTCCACAGGTTCACAAACGCCAGGAAATCCGATTCTTTGTCGTGGAAACGGCGATGTTTTTCATCGGAAGCCTGCTGTTTATCCATCGGCCGCTCGCGCGGATCCTGAATCGACAGCGCCGAAGTGATAATCATCGCCTCGCGCACGCAACCGAGTTTTTGCGCTTCCAGCACCATGCGCGCCAGACGCGGGTCAACCGGCAGTTGAGACAGCTGGCGGCCCAGCGGCGTAAGTTTGTAAACCGATGCCTGCTCGTCGGTGGTAATCGCCCCCAGCTCTTCCAGCAGGCGCACGCCGTCCTGAATGTTGCGCTTGTCCGGCGCTTCGACAAACGGGAAGGCGGCGATATCGCCCAGCCCCAGCGCGGTCATCTGCAAAATCACCGACGCCAGGTTGGTGCGCAGAATTTCCGGATCGGTAAATTCCGGGCGCGACAGGAAGTCGTCTTCGGAATAGAGACGGATACAGATGCCTTCCGACACGCGGCCGCAGCGGCCTTTACGCTGATTGGCGGAGGCCTGCGACACCGGCTCGATCGGCAGGCGCTGCACTTTCGTGCGGTAGCTGTAGCGGCTGATGCGCGCCTGGCCCGGATCGATGACGTATTTAATGCCCGGCACGGTCAGCGAGGTTTCCGCCACGTTGGTCGCCAGCACGATGCGCCGCCCGGTATGGGACTGGAAAATCCGGTTCTGCTCGCTGTTGGACAAGCGCGCATACAGCGGCAGCACTTCCGTATGCGGCAGATTGAGCTTGTTCAGGCCGTCGGCGGTATCGCGGATTTCCCGCTCGCCGCTCATGAAGATCAGAATATCGCCGGGCGCTTCGTGGCTCAGCTCGTCGACGGCATCGAAAATCGCCTGCAACTGGTCGCGCTCGGTATCATCGGCGTCTTCGACAATCGGGCGATAGCGCACTTCAACAGGATAAGTGCGCCCGGAAACTTCGATAATCGGCGCATGGTTAAAGTGGCGCGAAAAGCGTTCCGGGTCGATGGTCGCCGAAGTGATAATCACCTTGAGATCCGGACGACGCGGCAGCAGCTCTTTCAGATAGCCGAGCAGGAAATCGATGTTCAGGCTGCGTTCGTGCGCTTCATCGATAATCAGCGTGTCGTACTGCATCAACAGCCGGTCCTGCTGGATTTCCGCCAGCAGGATCCCGTCGGTCATCAGTTTGACCTGGGTGGATTCGCTGACATGATCGCTAAACCGCACCTTATAGCCCACCGCGCCGCCCGGCTCGGTTTTCAGCTCATCGGCAATACGGTTCGCCACGGTACGCGCCGCCAGACGACGCGGCTGAGTGTGGCCGATTAACCCGGTAATGCCGCGCCCCAGCTCCATACATATTTTCGGCAGCTGGGTGGTTTTCCCCGAGCCGGTTTCCCCGGCGACAATCACCACCTGGTTATCGCGAATGGCGGCCAGGATGTCGTCTTTTTTCTGGCTGACCGGCAGGTTATCCGGATAGGTAATCTCAGGGCGCGCGGCAAGGCGCAGCTGAATTTTCCCTGCCGCTTCGTTGATATGCTGCTCCAGCTCGGCAAAGACGGCCTGCCGGGCATCAGGATTTTTCACTTTTTTCGCGCCATGCAGACGGCGCGCGAAACGCTGGCGATCTTTCAGCATCAGCGTATCAATGCGCGCCATCAGCGCGTTAAAATTCAGGTTTTTGGTTTCCATGGTGCTTTTAAACGTTAGGTGCACAAGGTGTTAAGGCGTCGAGCGCGATGGGGCGTAGAGTATCACATCGCTCACTTCCACGCCTTGTTCAATAAATTCGAACATAGAAATCGATATATTGCGCTATCACTGCAATCGGATTGTGAATAAAGTGTTTTCAAGCAAGGGGCACATCCCCGATTACTAAATAAAAGGAACCACCCATGAGCAAAGTATTAGTTCTCAAATCAAGCATTTTGGCAGGGTATTCACAGTCTAACCAGTTGTCTGATTATTTTGTCGACCAGTGGCGCGAGCAGCACAGCGCGGATGACATCACCGTGCGCGATCTGGCGGCAAACCCCATTCCGGTACTGGACGGTGAACTGGTTGGCGCGCTGCGCCCGAGCGATGCCCCGCTGACTCCGCGTCAACAGGAGGCGCTGGCGCTGTCGGATGAACTGATTGCCGAGCTGAAAGCCCATGACGTGATTGTTATTGCGGCGCCGATGTACAATTTCAACATCCCGACCCAGTTGAAAAACTATTTTGACCTGGTGGCCCGCGCGGGTGTGACGTTCCGTTATACCGAGAAAGGCCCGGAAGGTCTGATTACCGGTAAACGTGCGATTGTGCTGTCCAGCCGTGGCGGTATCCATAAAGACACCCCGACCGACCTGATTGCCCCGTACCTGAGCGTGTTCCTTGGCTTTATCGGCATCACCGATGTGAATTTCGTGTTCGCGGAAGGCATTGCCTACGGTCCGGAAGTGGCGACCAAAGCGCAAACCGATGCCAAAGCGGCGATTGATAGCCTGGTCGCAGCCTGAGTTTCCATCCTGAATACCTGAAAAGTGGGCCTCGCGCCCACTTTTTTTATGGCTACACCACTTCCCAGGGCGTTTCATCCAGCGTGATCGTCAGCGCCTCCCCGTCCCGTTGATACCCCACTGTATACTGGTGCTCGTCATGCATATTGCGATCGCAGCAGGGTTCAAAATAGTGCGTCAGGCAGCGGAAAGTGAACTGTTTGTCATCGAGGCTGACGATTTCAAACGATTCCGGTTGATAGGCGTAACGACGATCGCCGGGAAATTCCGACATCACGAAGCGCTCGAAAATCCCCGCATGGCGCGTAATAAGCTGAATAAGCTGCTGTTTATCCTGCGCATCGATACCATCCAGCGGCAGGCGAAATGTGTGTTGTTCCATGACGGCTCTCCATCAAAATGAGAATAACAGCGTAGCATTTCAGGCCTGCGCCGGAGACTACCCGTCAGGGGTAGCCGCTAGCGTTGTGTGCGATTAGGCTTCAACATATCGCTGCGATTGTTAAGCAGCGTTTCTACCTCTTCATCCGCTTTAATATGAATTTCGTGATCGATTTTTACGTTCATATTGATGGTGATCGGCTCTTTCGGTGCCGCCACCTCAATGCGCGGCGTGCAGCCGCTGAGCACCGGAAACAGCAGCGCCAGCCCGGTTGCTAACATCACTCTCATTGGGGTTCCTCACAGGTTTCGCCGGTTTTGCACTCCGCTGCCGGCAAACTTGCATGTTGTTCAAGCCAGGCCTGAAGATTGTCGCCAAACCGCAAGCTGCGCCACAGGGTAAAGAGATTCTCTTCATGCTGATAGTTCAACTTCACGGTGTTACTTTTTCCGTCGATGCGGCTGGTGCCCTGGAGTTCAGCATGCAGCGTCAGCACCCCGAGGTTGGTCAGATTCAGCCGCGTCCAGGAGCGGGCGATCTCCATATAGCGCAGCCAGTTGATGCCGACGCCCGCCGCCATATTGTCTTTGACGATGGCGTCCGCCATATCTTTGTCCAGCCGCAGCGTCATCGGGCCGGGGTTAGTCAGCCAGCCGTCTTTGATGATCCATTCCGGATTATCCAGCCACAGCGGCAGCGCCCCGTTCACCCGCCCGGAAAGGGTAAACTGTTTTGGGTTAAGCGCCGTAATCAGCTCGCTGGAGGAGATGTTGTTTACCCGCAGCAGCGCCGCATCGCGCTGAGGCATCCGCAACTGCTGCATACTGATATTGCCGCCCAGCACGTCAACGCTGACATTGCTGAGGATCAGCGGCTGCTGTTCGCTCCACGGATACCAGCCTTGCAGATCCGCCGTGAGATGCTGCGCGACGACCTGGTTTTCCACGCTGCCGATCCGCAGCCTCACCGGGCCGCGGGTGCCGAGTTGCCAGGTCGAGTCGCTGAAGCGGAACGGCAGCACAAAATCGACGCCGTCGAATTTGTTATCCGGCATCCAGGCGCTGCCGCCCTTAAGCACGCCGTGCCCGCCCGCTTCGAAACCCTGCTCCGCCGCTGCCGAGAACGCAATTTGGGCGTAGAAACTGCCGTCGCGCAGCGCCATTTTCCAGTCAGGCGGGATCAGCGGCTGGAACACCGCCAGCGGCTGCGCGGGCCACCACGCCTGGCCGCGCAGGCGAATGCCATCCCAGCGGCCGTTGACCTGCACCGGACCAATCTCATCGGCATGCAGATCGCCTTTGAACTGGAATGACGTCGGATCGCTGCCCTGAACGCTGAAGTTAAGCCGCGACGGCGGCAGGACGCTGCCGCCGGTAAAGGACGTTTCACCGGCGTCGAGGGTCAACGCCCCTTCAAACAGCGGATGCGCCGCGTCGCGCACCCAGCGCACCGGTGTGTTCATCGTCAGGCGCGGCGCGTTGATGCGCATCGCGCCGTATTGCAGCTTATCGAATCCGGTAGAGAGCGTATTCAGCGTGATGGTGCTGTCGCGCCATTCGCCAGTGCCCTTCACGTCCCAGCGCGCCTGCATCGGCGTAAAGCCGCCCTCTCCCCAGTAGCGCCACTGCCACAGGCCGCTGTCGGGTAAAAAGTCGCTCGCCTGGCCGTAGAGGTGCAGTTCAAAATCGCCCATTTGCTGTTCATGGGCGCGCAAAATAGCCTGTAGCCTGCCGTCCACGCCGGTCGAGGCGACTTTCACCCCCGCCAGCGGCCAGCGAATTTCATCAATATTCAGCGAGTCGATTACCCGCCCGCGCGAACGCAGCAGCGCGCCCGGCGCGAAGCGCAACTGCGGGTCAAGCAGCGGGCCGCTCAGCGTCCCCGGCAGTATCGCGTAGAAAATCATTTGATCCTGTTTGGCTTCTCCGGTGAGCTGCACCGGCATGGCGCTCTCCGTGAGGCTCAATTTGCCGGGGCCAAAATTGAGCACCGCGTTGCCTTTCCCGGCAGCCCCCTGGGTCACCACGTTCAGCCGTCCGCTGATAAGCGCCGCATCCAGCCCCTGCTGCCAGTTATCGGCATGAATAGCCAGCCGGCCGCTAAGCGGCATTCCCTCCAGCGCCCAGTGCCAGCGCCCGTCGCTGATAGATAGCCGATCGGCCGTCACGCTCCAGGGCAGATCGAGCAGCGGATCGGGATCGTCCGGCGAGCTAATCAGCAACTGGCCGCGATTGTGCTCCCATTCCAGCTCGGCATCCGCCAGCGGCAGCGGCCCGGGCAGATGCACGCGGGTACTGAGGTGCCCCTGGGTCGGCAACCCGTCCGGCAACAGGCCCAGCGTCACTTCGCCCGCCAGCGACAGGGGCTCCTGCCCTTCAATGGCCTGCAGGGAGAATGATGTGATGGTGGCGGTTTGGCCGGTGATCTGCGCGGCCAGAGAAACGGCATCACCCCGGTAGCGGATGGTCTGGCGCGTCGGGGTCAGCCCAACCTGTAATTCCCCGGCAAACTGCTGCCAGGGCGATAAGGTGAATTTTTTTACCGTCAGCCAGCTGTAAGGCAGCATCGCCTGCCATTCAGCCAGGGTGCGCGGCGCGGCGGGATCCTCTTCTCCGACAGGAAGCTGGTTGAAACAGGCGCTGTTCAGGTCGAGCGCGTCGACGTCGAGCTTCCAGCGGCTGGGATGGCTGAGCGTGGCGTGAGTCACTGTTGCCAGCTGGCAATCCCCCGCCAGATAGCTGAGATGCGGGATCACCACGCTGTTGCGCGTTATGCGCGGGCTCTCTTCCAGCGCT
This sequence comes from Atlantibacter hermannii, assembly GCF_009907385.1. Classification (GTDB taxonomy): domain Bacteria; phylum Pseudomonadota; class Gammaproteobacteria; order Enterobacterales; family Enterobacteriaceae; genus Atlantibacter; species Atlantibacter hermannii_A. The sequence goes on along the minus strand of NZ_JAAATR010000005.1, from coordinate 86,059 downwards.
ATGCGGGTGCCCGGCGGCAGCCAAATCCCCACCAGCCCCGGCAACCAGTGTGCCACCGTTAACAGCAGCGCCAGCGGCAGCAGAACCAGCAGCAGCGCAAGGGCGATAAGAGCTCGGTATTTACCCCTCATGGGTGATTAATATCCTGATATTAATAGAGATTTAAACGGGCTGTCCCGCGCATTGTGCCATTTTTGCAAGCTCTGGTGAACCTGGCCGTTGATATAAGCGTAGTTGGCCTAAAATTATTGATAACCCTGACTTTCATATCCGCTATTTTAGACTTTGTAAGAAAATTTGAATCATGCTAACGTGATCACAGAAAATCACTGGAGAATGTCTTATGAAACTGGCCGTGTATAGCACAAAACAGTATGACAAGAAGTATCTGCAGCATGTTAACCAGGATTATGGTTACGATCTCGAATTTTATGACTTCCTGCTTACTGAGAAGACCGCGAAAACCGCGCACGGCTGCGACGGCGTATGCATTTTCGTCAACGATGACGGCAGCCGCCCGGTGCTTGAAGAGCTGAAAAATCAGGGCGTGAAGTTTATCGCCCTGCGCTGCGCCGGGTTTAACAACGTTGATTTAGACGCCGCCAAAGAGCTGGGGTTGCGCGTGGTGCGCGTCCCGGCCTATTCCCCGGAAGCCGTTGCCGAACACGCTATCGGCATGATGATGTGCCTTAACCGTCGCATTCATCGCGCCTATCAGCGCACCCGTGATGCCAACTTCTCCCTGGAAGGGTTAACCGGTTTTACCATGCACGGTAAAACCGCCGGGATTATCGGCACCGGGAAAATCGGCGTCGCCACGCTGCGCATTTTAAAAGGCTTCGGGATGCGCCTGCTGGCGTTTGATCCGTACCCGAGCGCGGCGGCGCTGGATATCGGCGTGGAATACGTCGATTTACCGACACTGTTCTCCCATTCGGACGTGATCTCCCTGCACTGCCCGCTCACGCCGGAAAACTACCACCTGTTAAACCAGGCGGCGTTCGATCAGATGAAAAACGGCGTGATGATCATCAACACCAGCCGCGGCGGGTTGATTGACTCGCAGGCCGCCATTGACGCCCTGAAGAATCAAAAAATCGGTTCGCTGGGCATGGACGTGTATGAGAACGAGCGCGATCTGTTCTTTGAAGATAAGTCCAACGACGTGATCCAGGATGACGTGTTTCGCCGTCTGTCCGCCTGCCATAACGTGCTGTTTACCGGCCATCAGGCGTTCCTGACTGAAGAAGCGCTGATCAGCATTTCTGAAACCACGCTGGATAATTTGCGCCAGCTGGAAAACGGCGGCGAGTGCCCGAACGCGCTGGTGTAGGTCTTTTAAGACAATCCTCAATGATTACGCGCACATGACGTGGCACACTCAGCGCGTAATCATTGATGGCGTAAATACTTAGGGAGGAGTTATGAAGAAATTAACTTGTTTAGCACTCGGCATCGCCCTGCTTGCCGGCTGCGCGCAATCCGCCAGCGACGCGCTGTCCTCGAAAGACCTTGAGCACCGCCGCTACGTGCTGGAAAGCGTGGACGGTAAACCCCTTACCGCAAGCCAGCGCCAGCTGGACATCAGCTTTGGCGAAAATCTGCACGTTGCGGGCAGCATGTGCAACCGCTTTATGGGCCAGGGCAAACTGGACGGCAACGTGCTGAAAGTGGACGGCATGGCCTCCACCCGGATGCTGTGCGCCGAGCCTGAGCTTAACCAGCTGGATAACCTGATCGGTGAACTGCTGACGACTGGCGCGACGATAGACGTTAATCCGCAATCGCTGACGTTACAAAACTCGCAACATACCCTGGTTTATAAGCAGGCCGACTGGGTCAATTAATAGCTGGCGCAGCTGCCGGAGGCTAAAGCGGCTTCGCTACAGCGTTTGCCGTTCGGTAGCGCACACATGCCGATTAACGAACCGTCCAGCTGTCGCGCTGAGAGCGCTGCGCCGCCCACCATCGCGCAGTTCGCCTCGCCGGCGCTGGACATCGCGGCTTTCATGCCTGGCGCTACGTGCGCCGCCGTTGCCTGTTGAACCGGTTCGTTGCTGCACGCGGACAAAAACAGTGCCGCACACCCCACTAAAAACGCTGCACGCATGACGCTCCCCTCATTAATAAACAGCAAAACCCCTGCAATATAGGCGAGCCAACGCCGTCACGTCGAGAGCCCCCGCGCCACTTTCGGCGTCTGGACACATTTTTTAGCAATTTTATGGTTATTCGCGCCTGAAACGGCCAGAAGATATATCGAGGACACAAAAGCGAAAATGGCCCGGATTGCGCTTTGCTAAACTTAATGAATTATTTCAGGACTCCACATTGAGGGAGTTTATTTCATTTTGCGCAATGTAAGGGTGTCGAATGATCACAATTGACGGTAACGGCGCAGTCGCCTCGGTGGCGTTTCGCGCCAGCGAGGTGATTGCTATCTACCCCATCACCCCCAGTTCTACCATGGCGGAGCAGGCCGACGACTGGGCTGGCAATGGGGTAAAAAACGTGTGGGGCGATGTCCCGCGCGTAGTGGAAATGCAGTCAGAAGCCGGGGCGATCGCCACGGTACACGGCGCGCTGCAAACCGGCGCGCTGTCAACGTCGTTCACGTCTTCGCAGGGATTGTTACTGATGATCCCGACCCTGTATAAACTTGCCGGGCAGCTCACCCCGTTTGTGCTGCACGTGGCGGCACGCACCGTTGCAACCCACGCGCTGTCGATTTTCGGCGATCATTCCGACGTGATGGCGGTGCGCCAGACCGGTTGCGCTATGCTGTGCGCCAGCAGCGTTCAGGAAGCGCAGGATTTCGCCCTGATTGCCCATATCGCCACCCTGAAAAGCCGGGTGCCGTTTATTCATTTCTTTGATGGTTTCCGCACTTCCCACGAAATCAACAAAATCGTCCCGCTCTCTAACGAAACGCTGTTAAGCCTGCTACCGCAAGAAGAAATTGACGCCCACCGCGCAAGAGCGCTGAACCCGGAACATCCGGTGATCCGCGGCACCTCCGCCAACCCGGATACGTACTTCCAGTCCCGGGAAGCCACCAACCCGTGGTACGACGCGGTGTACGACCACGTTCAGCAGGCGATGGACGACTTCGCGGCGGCAACCGGCCGCCAGTACCGGCCCTTTGACTATTACGGACACCCTGAAGCGGATCGCGTTATCGTGCTGATGGGCTCCGCGATTGGCACCTGTGAAGAAGTGGTGGACGAACTGCTGACGCGCGGCGAGAAAGTCGGCGTGCTGAAAGTTCGGCTGTTCCGCCCGTTCAACGCCAGCCAGATGCTGGATGCGCTGCCGCAAAGCGTGCGTCATGTCGCCGTGCTGGATCGCACCAAAGAGCCCGGCGCGCTGGCGGAGCCGCTGTATCTCGACGTGATGACCACCCTGGCGGAAGCCTTCAGCCGCGGCGAACGCGAAACGCTGCCGCGCGTGACTGGCGGCCGTTATGGCCTGTCATCGAAAGAATTCGGGCCGGACTGCGCGCTGGCCGTCTTTGAAGAGCTGCGCCAGGCAAAGCCGAAATCGCGCTTTACGGTGGGGATTTATGACGACGTCACCCATCTCTCGCTGCCGCTGCCGGAAAACACCCTGCCGTCTCGCGCCAAACTGGAAGCGCTGTTCTACGGTCTGGGCAGCGACGGAAGCGTGTCGGCCACCAAAAACAATATCAAAATTATCGGTAACGCCACGCCGTGGTACGCCCAGGGCTATTTTGTCTATGACTCCAAAAAGGCCGGCGGCCTGACGGTTTCCCACCTGCGCGTCAGTGAAAAACCGATTAATTCCGCCTATCTGGTGGATAAAGCCGATTTCGTCGGCTGCCACCAGTTGCAGTTTATCGATAAATACCAGATGGCCGAACGGCTGAAACCCGGCGGGATCTTCCTGCTCAACACGCCGTACAGCGCTGAAGAGGCGTGGGATCGTCTGCCGCAGGATGTGCAGGCGGTGCTGAACCAGAAACAGGCGCGGTTCTACATTATCAATGCCCAGAAAATCGCCCGCGAATGCCAGTTGGGCGCGCGTATCAATACGGTGATGCAGATGGCGTTTTTCCATCTGACCCAGATTCTGCCGGGCGACAGCGCCCTGCAACAGCTACAGGGCGCGATCGCCAAAAGCTACAGCAGTAAAGGCCAGGAGCTGGTGGAGCGTAACTGGCAGGCGCTGGCGCTGGCGCGGGAATCGATTTCTGCGGTGCCATTGCAGCCGGTGAACAGCCAGAGCGCCAGCCGTCCGCCGGTGGTTTCCGATGCCGCGCCGGATTTCGTCAAAACCGTGACTGCCGCGATGCTGGCGGGCCTCGGCGACGCGCTACCGGTTTCTGCCCTGCCGCCGGACGGCACCTGGCCGGTGGGCACCACCCGCTGGGAAAAACGCAATATCGCCGAAGAAATTCCGATCTGGAAACCCGAGCTGTGTACCCAGTGTAACCACTGCGTCGCCGCCTGCCCGCACTCGGCGATCCGCGCCAAAGTGGTCTCCCCCGAGGACATGGAAAACGCGCCGGAGGCCCTGCAATCGCTGGACGTGAAATCCCGCGATATGCGCGGCCAGAAATATGTTTTACAGGTCGCGCCGGAAGACTGCACCGGTTGTAACCTGTGCGTGGAAGTCTGCCCGGCGAAAGATCGCCAGAACCCGGAAATCAAGGCCATCAATATGATGTCGCGCCTTGAGCATGTGGAAGAAGAGAAAGCGAATTACGATTTCTTCCTCGATCTGCCGGAAATTGACCGCAGCAAACTGGAACGCATCGATATTCGTACCTCGCAGCTGATCACCCCGCTGTTTGAATACTCCGGCGCCTGTTCCGGCTGCGGCGAAACGCCGTATATCAAGCTGCTGACCCAGCTGTACGGCGACCGGTTGCTGATTGCCAACGCCACCGGCTGCTCGTCGATTTACGGCGGCAATCTACCCTCCACGCCGTATACCACCGACGCCAACGGGCGCGGCCCGGCCTGGGCCAACTCGCTGTTTGAAGATAATGCCGAATTCGGCCTCGGTTTCCGCTTAACCGTGGATCAACACCGGGCCCGCGTGATGCGCCTGCTGGAACAGTTTGCCGATAAGATCCCGGCGGAGCTCAACGCGCAGCTGCGCGCCGGGGCCACGCCGGAGGTGCGCCGTGAGCAGGTCGCCCGGTTGCGCCAGCATCTTGCCGGGGAAACCAGCGCCGGAGCGCGCCAGCTGTTGACCGACGCCGACGCGCTGGTGGAAAAATCCATCTGGCTGATTGGCGGCGACGGTTGGGCCTACGATATCGGCTTCGGGGGGCTCGACCACGTGCTGAGCCTGACCGAGAACGTCAATATTCTGGTGCTGGATACCCAGTGTTATTCCAATACCGGCGGCCAGGCGTCGAAAGCCACCCCGCTCGGCGCGGTGACCAAATTTGGCGAGCACGGCAAGCGTAAAGCGCGTAAAGATCTCGGCGTCAGCATGATGATGTACGGGCACGTCTACGTGGCGCAGATTTCGCTGGGCGCGCAGCTTAACCAGACGGTGAAAGCGATTCAGGAAGCGGAGGCCTATCCGGGGCCGTCGCTGATTATCGCCTACAGCCCCTGCGAAGAGCACGGCTACGATCTGGCGCTCAGCCACGATCAGATGCGCCAGCTCACGGCGACCGGCTTCTGGCCGCTGTACCGCTTCGATCCGCGTCGCGCCGATGAGGGTAAACTGCCGCTGGCGCTGGATTCGCGTCCGCCGTCAGACGCGCTGGCCGAAACGCTGCTCAACGAGCAACGCTTCCGCAGGCTCAATTCGCAGCAGCCGGAGGTGGCGGAACAGTTGTGGAAGGATGCCACGGCGGATCTGCAAAAACGCTATGACTTCCTGGCGCAGATGGCCGGAAAAGCCGAGAAAGCCAGCAGCGAGTAAGCAGGCTTTATAAACAAAAATCCCCGCGTTTGAGCGGGGATTTTTTATCGGCCAAAGGTTATTTCAGCAGGCGCACTTTGCAGGACTTGCCTTTGATTTTCCCCTGCTGGAGCTGCTTCCAGGCGTGACGGGCTACCGACTGGCGCACCGCCACGTAGGCGTGCATCGGATGCATGTCGATTTTGCCGATGTCCGCGCCGTCCAGCCCCATATCGCCGGTGAGCGCGCCGAGAATATCTCCCGGACGCATTTTGGCTTTTTTCCCACCGTCGATGCACAGCGTCGCCATTTCGGCTTCCAGCGGTTTGATATTATTGCCGATCACCGGCTCGCGCCAGTCCAGCGACAGGCCCAGCATTTCGGACAGAATGGCCGCGCGCTGCGCCTCTTCCGGCGCGCACAGGCTCACCGCCAGACCGCTCTGCCCGGCACGGGCGGTACGGCCAATGCGGTGGACGTGGACTTCAGGATCCCAGGAGAGTTCATAGTTGATCACCATCTCCAGCGACTTGATATCCAGCCCGCGCGCGGCGACGTCGGTGGCCACCAGCACCCGGCTGCTGCCGTTGGCGAAGCGCACCAGCGTTTGATCGCGGTCGCGCTGTTCCATATCGCCATGCAGCGCCAGCGCGCTCTGGCTGTGCTCATTGAGCGCGTCGCACACTTCCTGACAGTCTTTTTTGGTATTGCAAAACACCACGCAGGAGGCGGGCTGATGCTTGCTCAGCAGGCTTAACAGCAGCGGGATTTTCTGCCGACGCGAGGCTTCGTAAAACTGCTGTTCGATGGCGGGCAGTTCGTCCACGCTGTCGATTTCGATGTGCCCGGCGTTGCGCTGTACGCGGTTGCTGATGGCGGCGATGGATTCCGGCCAGGTGGCAGAGAACAACAGCGTCTGGCGCTGCGCTGGCGCATGGCGGATCACTTCGTCAATGGCATCGCTGAAACCCATATCGAGCATGCGATCGGCTTCATCGAGCACCAGAGTTTTGAGCGCGTCCAGCGATACGGTGCCCTTTTCCAGATGATCGAGCAAACGCCCCGGCGTGGCGACAATGATATGCGGAGCATGTTGTAACGAATCGCGCTGCGCCCCGAACGGCTGGCCGCCGCACAGCGTCAGCACTTTGATGTTCGGCAGATAGCGCGCCAGGCGGCGCAGCTCTTTCGCCACCTGATCCGCCAACTCGCGGGTTGGGCACAGCACCAGCGACTGGGTAATAAACTGGCTGGCGTCGATATGCTGGAGCAGGCCCAGCCCAAACGCCGCCGTTTTGCCGCTGCCGGTTTTGGCCTGGGCGCGCACGTCTTTTCCCGCGAGAATGGCCGGTAACGCCGCCGCCTGGACCGGGGTCATGGTGTGGTAGCCCAGCTCGTTAAGGTTGGCGAGCAGTTCGGCAGGCAAAGCGTTTAAGGTTGAAAAAGCAGTCACGGTCATCTCTCTGAAGTCAGGCGGGCCGCTATGCTAGCAGATTCGCGCGGCGCGGTCATTTCGCCGTCAAAAACAATCAGGCCCGATAATCGGGCCTGAAGGTTATTGCGCTTTAAACGGGTCTTTTTCATCGTCTTCGCTGTCGTCGCGCTTGCGGGGGATTTCCCCCTGCTTATTGGGCGCGTCTTTCACCTGACGCTCATCCTCTTCATAGGCGTTACCCGCATTCGGCGCGACCTCAGGCAGCCCTTTGCTGACTTCACCTTCTTTATTGCGCTCATCATTAGTTTTATCAGACATCGTTTTCTCCCATCAGCTGTCGTACGTTAAGTGTAGACGATGGGGGAAAAGCGAGGTTATTCAGCTGGTTTTCGCGCACTTCAGCGCGCTGCCCGTGCCGCCGCGCTCATCGAGGGTTTGCAACACCACCGAATCCGCGCCCAGTTTTAGCGCTTCCATTTGCAGGTCGTTTTTCACCTGCTGCTCGTATTCCGCCATATCCAGGAAAGCCATCGGATTACGGTGCGACACCACGTTGCCGACAAACTGGCACTGCGAGGAAAAAGCGCTGTTGCCTTTGATAATACCGACCTGGTCCGCCTGCGGGTTGACCGTTGCGCATCCTGCAAGGCTAATGAATCCAAGCGCGGCGAGTAATTTTTTCATCATGTCACCTCTGGTTGATTTGCGCGCAGCATAATTTATAAACGGCGTGAATACTTAAACGAAAGGTAACAGGGGAAGAAATAACCGAATGGCGCGCAATGCTGCGCGCCCTGCGCGGATCGTCGCGCGTTATGCCGCCATGCTTCTGCATGCCTCGGCGCACTGGCGGCAGGCCTGTGCGCAGTGCTGGCAATGGTCGTGCTGATGCTGACCGCACTCTTCAGCGCAGGCCTGGCATACGTCGGCGCACACCTGGCAAAGCTGGCGCGCATGTTCGCTATTGAGGGTCATAAACTGCGCGGCCAGGCGGCAAATCGCCGCGCACTGCATATCCAGACCAATGCAGCCGCGCATCATGTCGATATCGGGCTCCTGCAGGCAGGACGCCGCGCAGTGGTCGCAGGCTTCAGCGCACTGGTAACAGGCGGTGATACAGGCTTTCAGATCGTGTTGCATGCTTCTCTCCTGTTCTGGGTTAGGGACTGTTAAGTCTGCACACAATCTGCGGTTATGCCAAAATTGCCTGATTTAAGTTAAATTCGTTCTAAAAAAATGCGAATACCTTGCCTCATCGCATAAGTCATTCTCTTTTCTGGCCGGCCTGAAGCGAAATCCTGCTGGCAATCGTCGTCGTAATCCGTACCATACACGCCACGCAACGCGATGCTCTGACGCAACGGATACGGAGGCACTCCGTATCGTCCCTGAATCAACCGGTCACGCCAACTATGCAAGATAACCAGCAGATTGATAAAAAAACGCAATACAATTTGAACAAACTCCAGAAGCGCCTGCGCCGCAACGTCGGCGAAGCCATTGCCGATTTTAATATGATCGAAGACGGCGACCGGATCATGGTTTGCCTTTCAGGCGGCAAAGACAGCTACACCATGCTGGAGATTTTGCGCAATCTGCAACAAAGCGCGCCGATTAGCTTTAGCCTGGTGGCGGTCAACCTCGACCAGAAGCAGCCGGGCTTCCCGGAGCACGTGCTGCCGGAATATCTGGAAAGCATCGGCGTTGAGTACAAAATCGTCGAAGAAAACACCTACGGGATCGTTAAAGATAAAATCCCGGAGGGTAAAACCACCTGCTCGCTCTGCTCCCGCCTGCGCCGCGGCATTTTGTACCGTACCGCCACCGAACTGGGTGCCACCAAAATCGCGCTCGGCCATCACCGTGACGACATCCTGCAAACCCTGTTCCTGAATATGTTTTACGGCGGGAAGATGAAAGGTATGCCGCCGAAGCTGATGAGCGATGACGGCAAGCATATTGTTATCCGTCCGCTGGCCTACTGCCGCGAAAAAGACATCGAGCGCTTTGCTGAAGCGAAAGCCTATCCGATTATTCCGTGCAATCTGTGCGGCTCGCAGCCTAACCTGCAGCGCCAGGTGATCGCCGATATGCTGCGCGACTGGGATAAACGCTACCCGGGGCGCATTGAGACCATGTTCAGCGCCATGCAAAACGTGGTGCCGTCGCACCTGAGCGATACCAGCCTGTTTGATTTTAAAGCCATCACCCACGGCAGCGACGTGGTGGACGGCGGCGACCTGGCGTTCGATCGCGATGACATTCCGATGCAGCCGGTGGGCTGGCAGCCGGAAGAGGATGAACAGCAGGCTATCAGTAACCGACTGGATATCGTCGAAGTCAAATAAGCACATCGCCCTCTGTTACGAGGGCGTTTTTTTAGCGCTGTGGCGGCGCGGCCAGGATTGGGCCCGGATCGGGCGTGGGTTCAGTGATGGGCTGAGGGCGCGGAATCGGGTCCGGCACCGGAACGGGATCGGTGGGAACCGGGTCGCTCAGGGTAGTGATCATCTTTACCTCCGGAAGTGGCTGTACTTCTTAAGCGTAGATGCCCCTTTCCGGCTGGCAAAAAAAAAGCCGACTGTTTAGAGTCGGCGTCGTACGAATTAAATTGTGCTATGCAGTAATTCAAAAAAGGAAGTAAGACAATATGGAGCGCAACGCCCATCGCTTGACGTTGCATTCACCTGCAGGAGAGATTCTGCCCGCAGTAGCCGTTTTTTTTATTGACTTCGCTCAATAAGAAACGCTTTAAAAGGTTCCAATATTGTTAAAAATGTGAATTTTTACAGCCATTTACTGCGATGCAACCACCAGGTAACACCGCCAATCAGCACCACTAACATCAGGCAAAACAGACTAAAACCTAACCGCCAGTCTCCGCCGGGAATACCGCCCAGGTTCACGCCGAACAAACCGGTTAAGAAGGTGCTGGGCAAAAACACCATCGCCATCAGCGACATGGTATAGGTGCGGCGCGCCAGCGATTCCTGCATCACCTGGGCGATTTCATCGGCCATGATGGCAGTACGCGAAATACAGGCGTCGATTTCATCCAGCCCGCGCCCCAGCCGGTCGGCGATGTCCTGCATTCTGCGGCGATGATCGTCGGTCATCCACGGCAAACGCTCGCTGGCCAGCCGGGCATACACGTCGCGCTGCGGCGCCATATAGCGGCGCATCACAATTAATTGTTTGCGTAACAGCGCCAGAAAGCCGCGCGGCGGGATCTGCTGATCCAGCAGATTATCTTCCAGATCGATGATCTTATCGTGCAGCTCTTCAATAAATTCGCTGGCGTGGTCGGTTAGCGCGTCGCAGATGTCCACCAGCCAGCTGCCGCCGTCTGTCGGGCCGGTGCCGTCGTTAAGATCCTGAACTACGTCGTCCAGCGCCAGCACTTTGCGCTGCCGGGTGGAAACAATCAGCCGCTCATCCATGTACAGCCGCATCGCCACCAGCTGATCCGGGCGCTCATCGGTGCTGCCGTTAATGCAGCGCAACGTGATGAGCGTACCGTCGCCCATGCGTGTCACGCGCGGGCGTGTGCTTTCCCCCGCCAGGGCATCGCGCACGGTATTCGGCAGCAGCGGCGTGGTCGCCAGCCATTGCGCGCTTTCGGAATGGGTATAGTTGAGATGCAGCCAGCAAGGATGCGCTTTATCGATGATGTCGTCGTTATCGAGCGGTTTGACCCCGCCTTTTCCATCCAGTATCCATGCGAATACCGCATCCGGTACATTCAGTTCCGATCCCTTTATCGCCTGCACGTAAGCCTCCTGAGTTGACCGGGCAATGGTGTCAGTCTAGCCTCCTGCCTCTGGCTGGCAAGAGGCTGCCCGGCGTTGTCATACCGTTTGCTCAGAACGAAAGCAAACGGTTAACATATGCGATAAAAATCGCCTAATCCAATGAAATAAATTCTTTTATTTTCCTTTTTACCAGGAGCTTTGAGTGACTGATAAACAGCCACGCTGCCTTAATTTTGACCTTCATACTGCGGAAATGCGCCGCCAGGCGATTACCGTCAGCGCAAGCTGGTTTTTGTGGGTAAACATCTTATTTTCGCTGTTTATACTGGGCCGTAACTACTTTTCGCCGGAATATCTGGCCGCCGTGATGCACCACCCTCACCATGTGCTGGAAAGCGCAATGGTGCTGGTGCTCGCCGCCTCGTCCAGCGTGCTGTTTATCTTACGCATGGCACCCGACCGGGAAGCGGTCTGGTTGAGCCAGTTGGCTAAAGGCACGGTGTTATTTTTAAGCCTGACCTGGGCTGTCTCTTTCTATGTGTTCATCGCCAGCGGGGATATGCGGGTCATTTTTCCGCTGGCGGCGCTGCTGCTGTTCACCGCCCTGATTTCGCTCTATTTCGATGCACGGGTACTGCTCACCTTTATTGTGCCCATCTGGCTATCGATTCTGGTGAGCGCCTTTGTTTACCAACAAAGCCCCACCGCGCTGAATGCGGTACTGTGGCTGCTGCTGGCCGCGCTGCTGGAGTCAGGCCGCCGGATGCTAAACAACTGGTTTCTCCTGGCGCTGCGGCGCGGCCAGGAAAAGCGGGATTTGATTAAGCAACTGGAAACCCTGGCAAGCTACGATCCCCTGACCGGCATCGCTAACCGGCGCAATTTCCAACAACAACTGGATAATGCCATCCATGACGCCACGCAAACCGGCGGCGAACTGGCGATGATTATGGTCGACGTCGATCACTTTAAACGCTTCAACGACCACTACGGCCATCAGGCGGGAGATATCTGCCTGAAAGAAGTGGCGCATCAACTCAAAAGCGCGGTACGCAAACGGGGCGACAGCGTGGCGCGTCTGGGGGGCGAGGAATTTGCCATTCTGTTGCCCGGCGGCGGCAGCGAGGCGGCACACCGCGTGGCGCGTCGGCTGGCGTGGCGGCTGGAAAACCTGGCGATCGAACATGCCGCCTCGCCGGTTAATCAGCACGTGACGGTAAGCCAGGGGATATCTGTCTGGAAGCCCAATATGTCAGGTACGGTATTTATTGCTCAGGCCGACGCGGCGCTCTACCAGGCCAAAGAGAGCGGGCGTAATCGCTGGAATGAATACGATGTTGTTCGCGGCACCGGCTAACGCAACTGGCTGTCTTTAGAGCCCCGGCGGTTGTAGCCCGAGAAGCGTTGCTTATCCGCATCCGCCTTTTGTTGGCAATTGATGCACAGCCGAACGCCGGGCACCGCCTTCTGCCGGGCTTCAGGGATCGGCTCGCCGCACTCTTCGCAGTGCGTCAGGCTTTCTCCCGAGGTTAAATCCTGGCGCGCGCGCGAAATCGCATCTTCAATGGTACTGTCTATCTGCTGTTGAACCGCATCATCATTAGCCCAACCCGATGCCATCACCGCCTCCTCAAGCGTAACGCTTAATCGTTGTGTTACAGGGGTCGGCTGGGGATAAAAAACACCGGCAAAAACCGGTCATGCCATGACCGCTCAAGCCGCCACGTGTCGATTTTCCCTGCCGACCTGTCGTCCAGTAAGTATATCGGGTTTCAGAAATTTGACTTCAGGCATGGGCTGAAAGCATCAGCGCACTCCCTCTGCCACGCTAATGAGCCCCCGTCTGGTGTTCACCATCACGGTGGCGCAATTTCACTCCTGAACGCCTTATCGTCCGTCAATAACCTGAATAAAAAAGGCCGCTCTACGCGAGCGGCCTGTACCTGGCGTTGGCAACAAATCAGTGGTGCAACATCTCATCCACCACCTGCTCTTTGGTGAGCTGGTACTGGTAATAGGTCGGCCAGTTGTCCATCTCTTCCAGCAGCGCCTCCTGGGAGGTGTTGCCCATAAAGATGTGGTAGTGCGTGGACTTACGCGGCGCGATGATGTGATCGCTGAACTGAACGAATTTCGGTGCCTGGCTGCTGGCGTCTTTACACTCAAACAGATAGCGCACGCCCTTCTTGCCGGATTTATAGGTCAGGATCTTATGCCCGGCGTAATCGTATTTACAGGCGTTGACTTTGTCGCCGACGTGAAACTCCATCACGCCGTTTTCGATGCCGATCATGTCCACATCCGTGACATACCCTTTACGGTAGTACTCCTTGATCTCCTCAGCGGTTTTGGTCTTGTCCTTTTCGGCTTTCTTGTTGAATACCGGGTCCAGATCGCCACTCTGCAAATACGGGTACACCGACTGCCAGACGCCGTCCCAGTCGGACAGATCACGGTCTTTGACGTCTTTATTATCAAACACGCCCCCGGCGGCTTTCTGCTCCATCTCAGACAGCGGTTTGCCGTGTGAATGCCCGTGCGCCAGCGCGTACCCGCTCAAAAGCAGCGCACCCAGCGCCACAGCGATTTTAGAAAATTGACCTGCCAAAATACGTCCCTCTTAGATGCCCGAAAAAAGTTATAATATAACATAACATGTTTTTGGGTGATGAAAAGAGCCTGGCGCGAGTTTTTCGCGCCGGCAATGAATGAGAGGAGGGGAAAAGAGAAGAAATTAGTGTTTAATCAGGTACATGGTGCGGGTATAGGCCACGTCTTCCGGGTTGTTGATCGGATAGCCTTTAACCCAGGGCTTGATTAAACGCCCGTTGGTGTACTGATAAATCGGCGCAATCGGCGCTTTTTCAGCGATGATTTTTTCCGCCTGATTGTAATCGCTGTTACGCGCTTCCAGCGTGTTTTCCCGGCTGGCCTGCTCCAGCACTTTGTCATACGCCGGATCGTTGAAGCGCGAGATATTGCCGCTGTGGGTCGAGGTCAGCAGTGAGAGAAAGGTCGACGGCTCGTTATAATCCCCTACCCAGGAGGCGCGGATCACGTCGAAATTGCCGGTGTTACGGCTGTCGATGTACGTTTTCCATTCCTGGTTTTGCAGCTTCACGTCCACCCCGAGATTCTTTTTCCACATCGAGGCCACCGCAATGGCGATTTTCTGGTGGTTTTCAGAGGTGTTATACAGCAGCGTCAGTTTCAGCGGCTTGTTCGGCCCGTAGCCCGCAGCCTGAAGCAGCGTTTTGGCCTGCGCGTTCAGCTCCTGCTGGCTCATCTCTTCAAACATCGACGGCGTCGGCTTGAAGCCCGCCGTGACGTCCGGGGTGAATCGCCAGGCCGGTTTCTCCCCGGTGCCCAGCACTTTTTCCGCCATAATGCGTCGGTCGATAGTCATACTCAGCGCCAGTCTCACGCGCTGATCCGCCGTCGGGCCTTTCCGGGTATTAAACGCATAGTAATAGGTGCCGAGCTGCGGCGGCGTATACACCTGGCCGGGAATATCCTTCAGCAGCTTCTGATACATGTTTTTCGGGAAGGATTCGGTGATGTCGATATCGCCCGCCAGATAGCGTTTGGTGGCAGCAGACTCCTGGTTGATCGGAATAAACGTGACTTTACTAATCACCGTTTTGCCGTTGTCCCAGTAGTTTTTATTCGGCGTCGCCACCAGCTTCTCATTCACCACCCGTTCGGTCAGAGTATACGCGCCGTTGCCCACCAGATTGCCGGGTTTGGTCCATTCGCCGCCCCACTTCTCAATGGCGGCTTTCGGGGTGGGATAGAGCGAGAAGTTGGCCGTCAGGTTCGGGAAATACGGCACCGGCTTGTCCAGCTCTACCCGCAGCGTGGCGGCGTCGGGCGCAGAGACGCCCAGTTTATCGGCAGGCATTTTGCCGTCGATAATCGCCTGGGCGTTAGTGATGCCCGCCAGCGCGGCGAACCAGGCGAAAGGCGAGGTGTTTTTAGGATCGACCAGCCGCTGCCAGCTGTACACGAAATCCTGCGCGGTGACCGGCGTGCCGTCGGACCAGCGCGCATCGCTGCGCAGGCTGAAGGTCCAGACGCGGTTGTCGCTGCTCTGCCATTGAGTGGCAACGCCCGGCGTCAGTTCGCCCTTCTCATTCTGGTTCACCAGCCCTTCAAACAAATCGCGGATCACCTGAATTTCCGGCAGCCCTACGGCCTTAACCGGATCCAGCGAGGCCGGTTCATCTTTGATATGCCGAACCAGCTCCTGTTTCTCCGCCAGCACCGTGCCCTGTGGGACGTCCGCCGCAACGGCAGGCGTTAAGGCACTCCCCGCCAGCAACACGCCGGTTACCATACGCACCGGAAATTTCATTCCAACCCCCTAAACTCAACGATACCGACGCGTCTTTACAGGCGGCCAGCGGATTATTAACTGGCGTTAATTATTTGTTTTGACGTAATGAAATGCAAACGCCGACGGTGATTTATCTTCAGAAATGTGGACAGGCGCAGGCAGTTGATTTCCGGGCGCTTTTGCTCAACACTCCTCTTATCACCCCTTCAAGGAAAGAGAGTTATGACGACGTTACGCCCTCGCTCGCAGCGCGGCCATTTCCCTCCGGGCGCGGAACGCTACGGAAAAAGCGTATTAGGCGCGCCGCTGCTGTGGTTTCCGGCCCCGGAGGCCAGTGAAAATGCCGGGCTGATCCTGGCGGGTACGCACGGCGATGAAAACGCCGCCATGGTGACGCTCTCCTGCGCGCTGCGCGCCCTGGAGCCCAAACATCGTCAGCATCATGTGGTGCTGGCGGTGAATCCCGACGGTTGCCAGCTGGGGTTGCGCGCCAATGCGCACGGCGTGGATTTAAACCGCAATTTTCCGGCGGCGAACTGGAAGGCGGGCGAAACCGTGTACCGCTGGAACAGCGCGGCGGATAAGCGCGATGTGGTGTTGTCCACCGGCGAAAAGCCGGGTTCAGAGCCGGAAACCGTGGCGCTGTGCCAGCTGATCCATCAGATTGCGCCGCGCTGGGTGGTCTCGTTTCACGATCCGCTGGCCTGCATTGAAGATCCGGGCAGCAGCGCCCTCGGGCAGTGGCTGGCGCAGGCCTTCGATCTGCCGCTGGTCACCAGCGTCGGCTACGCCACCCCCGGCTCCTTCGGCAGCTGGTGCGCAGACATTCATTTGCCCTGCATCACCGCCGAGTTCCCGCCCATTTCCGCCGACGAGGCCAGCGAGCGCTATCTTGACGCCATGACGGCGCTGCTCCACTGGCAGCCTTACAGGTGAATCGCCCCGGTTGAGAAACGAAGCGCCGGCTCCACGTCCACCGCCAGCCACGTGGGGCCGTCAAGATCGGCGAAACGCGCCTCTACGCTTAGCGGCAGGGCGGCGCTGATGGCCCGCGAAGTGCATAACATGCAGCCGAGCATCACTTCAAACCCCTTCTCCCGCGCCGCCTCGCTTAACAGCAGCGCCTCGGTGAGGCCGCCGGCTTTATCCAGCTTGATATTGACCATCTCATAGCGCCGCGTCAGCCCTGCCAGCGATGCCCGGGTATGGCAGCTTTCATCGGCGCAGATCGGCAACGGATGAATAAAGTTTTCCAGCGGGCTGTCTTCCGCCGCAGGCAGCGGTTGCTCCAGCATCGCCACGCCCAAATCCGCCAGCAGCTGGCAGCGCGCCGCCAGGCCATCGGCGGGCCAGGATTCGTTCGCATCAACAATCAGCGTCGCGTTGGGTACGGCAGCGCGGATCCCCACCATGCGTTCGGTGATCAGCCGGTCGTCGAGCTTGATTTTCAGCAGCCGCGCGCCCTTGTCCCACAGCACCGCCGCCGAACTCGCCATCTGCTCCGGGGTGCCGATGCTGACGGTTTGCGCGGTCAGCACAAACTCTGGCAGCGTGACGCCCAGCAGGCCGCTCAGCGGTTTCCCTTCACGGCGCGACTCAAGGTCCCACAGCGCGCAGTCCAGCGCGTTGCGCGCCGCGCCGGCGGGGAGCAGCGTCTGAAGCGCCTCGCGGCTGGCACCCGCTTCCAGCGGCTCCACCACGGTCATGATTTGCGCCATCACCGACTCGACGCTCTCGCCATAGCGCGGATAAGGGGTACATTCCCCCACGCCCTTCACGCCGTCCTGCTCAATTTCCACCACCACAACCACCGCCTCATTGCGCGTCCCGCGCGAAATAACGAACGGCGAATGCAGGGGCCAGGATTCCTGATAGACCTTTACGCTGCGCATTTATTTAGCCTCTCCAGTGGTTTGCTCCATTATAGCGAGCGAATTTACCGACCGCCGAATCAGTTTTTTATATTCATCGGTGAAATGATGGCATACACTGTCGGCGACGTTAACTATATGTAAACAGGAAGATAACTATGTCACAAATCGTTCATTTTCAGGGCAATCCGGTATCCGTAGTCGGTCAGATCCCGGCGCAAGGCAGCAAAGCACAGCCCTTTAGCCTGGTGGCAAAAGATCTGTCTGACGTTACGCTTGGCCAGTTCGCCGGCAAACGTAAGGTCCTGAATATTTTCCCGAGCATTGATACCGGCGTGTGCGCCGCGTCAGTGCGTAAATTCAACCAGCTGGCGACCAGCGTGGATAACACCGTGGTGCTGTGCATCTCCGCTGACCTGCCGTTCGCCCAGTCGCGCTTCTGCGGCGCGGAAGGCCTGAGCAACGTCATCACCCTGTCCACCCTGCGCAATCCGCAGTTCCAGCAGGATTACGGCGTGGGCATTGAAGAAGGCGCCCTGAAGGGCCTGACCGCTCGCGCAGTGGTAGTGATCAACGAGCAGGACGAAGTGGTATTCAGCGAACTGGTGAATGAAATCACCCACGAGCCGAACTACGACGCCGCTCTGGAAGCACTGAAATAACAAAAGGGGGCGTTAAGCCCCCTTCTTCATTGCCTGACAACCGCTACTCTTCGCCCTTCTTCTGGCTTAATCCATATTCACGCAGTTTGTTGGCAATCGCGGTATGCGATACGCCCAGGCGCTTCGCCAGCTTGCGGGTGCTGGGATAGCTGCGATAAAGCTGAGTCAATACCGAGCGTTCGAAACGCCGGGTGATCTCGTCCAACGAACCGTCCATCGCCTCTTCGCCTACCGGCAGCGATCCGGCGTCGAAGTCCGGCAGCAAAATATCCTGCGCGCGCAGCTCATAACCTTCCAGCTGGGTCAATGCCCGGTATACGGCGTTTTTCAGCTGACGCACGTTGCCCGGCCAGCCGTAGCGGGTCAGCATATTGCTCAGATCGCTGGACAGCTTGGGACGCGCCACGCCCTGTTCGTCGGCAAATCGCGCCACAAACAGTTCGGTCAGCGGCATGATGTCCTGCGGACGATCGCGCAGCGGCGGCAGATTAAGGGTAAGCACGTTAAGGCGATAGTAGAGATCCTCCCGAAACGTACCCTTTTGCACCATCTCCACCAGGTTTTTCTGCGTGGCGCAAATCACCCGCACATCCACATGCACTTCGTGCTCCTCGCCGACGCGCCGGAAGGTGCCGTCATTCAGGAAGCGCAACAGTTTGGTTTGCATACGCGGCGACATTTCGCCGATTTCATCCAGCAGTACCGAACCGCCGTTGGCCTGCTCGAAGAAACCTTTTTTACCTTCCATCGCATTGGCCCAGGCGCCCGGCGCGTGGCCGAACAGCTCGCTTTCCACCACGTCTTCCGGGATAGAGCCGCAGTTCAGCGCCAGATAGGGCTTCTCGGCGCGTGGGCTGGCCTGATGGCAGGCGCGGGCCAGTTGATCCTTGCCGGTGCCGGTATCGCCGACAATCAGCAGCGGCGCGTTAAGCATGGCGAATTTACGCGCCTGCTCCACCACCTGACGCATCCGCGGGCTGACCGCAACGATCTGGCTGAACGCGCTGGCATCAAGGCCCGTCATATTTTGCAGCTGGCGGCCCATGCGCACCGTGGAGCGCAGCATCACCACTGCGCCAATCAGCGTGTTAACGCCTTTATCCTCTTCCAGATGCACCGGCGTGATTTCCATCAGGAAGTTCTGGCCGTTGATGACGGCATGTTCGGAATGGGATTCTACCGGGTCGCTATCCAGCCAGCGCTGGAAGTTGAAGCTGTTGATCAGCGCGCCGGCGTTATGGTTACGCAGCTTTGCCTCGCTCATGGCGAACAGCGCGCAACTTGCGGGGTTAGCCCGTTCCACTTTGCTCTTTAAATCCAGCGAGAGCACCGCTTCCGGCAAGGCTTCCAGCAGTGCTGACAGGGCGCGGTTTTCCCGCTCCGACGGCATCCACGGCACGGTGCGCACGTCGGTCACGCCGGAGATGCGGCGGATTTCCGCCATCAGGCTGCTGAATGAATCAAAATCAAGGTTGGAAAAGTTGAGGTAGATACGCCCGATAGGGTCAATTTCGATTCCGCGCAGGTCAATGCTGCGTAGCACCAGTAAATCCAGTAATTCTCGGGTAAGACCGATTCGGTCTTCGCAAAATACTTCCAGACGCATGGGGGTAACCTTCATGCTTAAGGGCCAATGACGGGGCGATGATACTCAAGATAACCTTCACCAGGAAGATGTCTGTCAACAATCATTGACAGTATGGCGGAAAATTGGGCGCTGCGCCGTAAAGTTAAACGTTCACAGCGCCGAAGGGTTAGTTATCGCGCGGTTTCTTTTGCAGGGTTTCTTTCACCTGGGTCAGCAACTGGCGGCGGAAATCGCCGAGACGCGGTTTATCGTCAAGCCACGGCAGAGGGCGGCACAGCTCCATGGCCTTGATGCCGAGACGCGCCGTCAGCAAGCCTGCGCCAATGCCCTGCGCCGCACGCGCGGAGAGCCGCGCCGCCAGATCCTGGGACATCCAGTCCAGGCCGATTTCGCGCACCATTTCGCTGGCCCCGGCAAAGGCGATATTCAGCAGCACCAGCCGGAATAGCCGGATTCGGCTGAAATAACCCAGTTCAATGCCGTACAGCGCGGCGATGCGGTTGATCAGACGTAAATTGCGCCAGGCGATAAACGCCATATCCACCAGCGCCAGCGGGCTGACGGCGATCATCAGGGTGGATTCCGCCGCCGAGCGGCTGATTTCGCGCCGCGCCTGGCTATCCAGCACCGGCTGCACCAGATGGGCATACAGCTCGACAATCTCCCGATCGTTATGGGTTTCATGAATGGCGGCATACCAGCGCTGGAGCGCCGGATGGCCCTGATCCAACCCGGCCTGACGCGCCAGTTTTTCGCAGAACGCCCGTCCTTTGCCCATGCCGTGGCTGGTCAGCAGTTCACGCGCCTCATCGCGTTCGGTGGCGCGCTCGCGCAAACGGTGCAAACGCCGCCATTCGGTGCCCACTGCGCCCACACCTGCCGCAACAATCAGCCCGCCCGCCGCCAGGCCGCCAAGGGCGATCCAGTCCTGGGTTTGCCAGGCGTGAAGCGTCCACTGTACGCCCTGCGCCACCACGCTGACGCCAAACAGCGCCAGCCCGGCGGTGACCATACGCCGCCACAGGCTGCGCTTAGGACGCAGCGCGGCTTCCACCACGGCTTCGGCCTGGCCGTCGTCCGGCGCCAGATCGGCGGTGAGCGCCGGGGTGAACAGCTCCGCCTCCGGCTCGCTAAACGCCTGGGCGCTTTTGATCTGCGGTTCCCGATCCGCCTGGAGCGGCTCGGCGAAATCGATTCGCGGTTTTAACGGCTCGCTCATCGCAATTTATCTCCTATTAAAAACTCCAGCGCCGCGTCCAGCCGGATATGCGGCAGCGGCGTATCCACCGTCATTCGCTGCGGGCGGAACTGTTCAAACTGAAATCCCTGGTTTTCCCAGAAAGCGTTGCCCGGCAGGCGCGCCGGCACTTCGCCAGGGTAAACCGTCAGGGGCGCGCCGTCGCTTAGCCGGTGACCGCGTAACGCCGGGATTTTTTCGCCCTTCACGTCCACCAGCCCGCTTTGCGTGGCCTGTACCGACGCCAGCCCGAGGCAGTCCATGCTGATGCCTTCAAACGCCGCGTTTTGCCAGGCGTCCTGCACCAGCTGCTGTAGCAGCGACACCATATTGGCATGCTGATCGGCGGTGATATGGTCGGCTTTGGTAGCGGCAAACAGCAGCTTGTCGATCACCGGGGAAAACAGCCGGCGGAACAGCGTGCGCTGGCCGTAGTGGAAGCTTTGCATCAGTTGCGTCAACGCCAGGCGCATATCGTTAAACGCCTGCGGCCCGCTGTTGAGCGGTTGCAGGCAGTCAACCAGCACAATCTGGCGGTCAAAGCGCAGGAAGTGATCTTTATAAAAGCCTTTGACCACTTTTTCGCAGTAGTAGCGATAGCGTTCGCGCAGCATTCCGGCGTTGGTGGATTTATCCGCCTGGGCGAGACGCGATTCACCGACGCCGTCGACGTCCGGCCAGGGGAAAAATTGCAGCGCGGGCGCGCCCGCCATATCGCCGGGCAGCACAAAGCGCCCCGGCTGGATAAAGTGCAGCCCTTCGCGTTTACAGGTGTGCAGATAATCGGTCCAGGCTTCGGCAATCGCCGCCAGGCGGTTTTCATCGGCGGGCGCGAGCGGATCGAGCCCGTCGCACAGCGTGCGCCACGGTTGCGACCAGTTCTCCCGGTCGCCCTTGAGCAGCCCGGTCATCTGCCGTGACCAGCTCAGATAATCCTGGGCCAGCATCGGCAAATCCAGCAGCCATTCGCCCGGATAATCGACGATTTCCAGATACAGGGTTGAGGTGTCTTTAAAGTGGCGCAGCAGGGATTCGTTAGAGCGGTAACGCAGCGCGAGGCGCATTTCGCTGACGCCACGGGTCGGAGTCGGCCAGGTGGGTGGCTCGCCGTACAGCTGCGCCAGCCCTTCATCATAAGTAAAACGCGCCACGCCCAAATCGCGCTGCGGCACGCGTTTGACGCCCAGCAGCCGATCTTCGCGCACCGCATTCAGCAGCGGCAGGCGCGCGCCGGCGTGGAGGTTCAACAGTTGATTCACCATGGCGGTGATAAATGCCGTTTTGCCGCTGCGGCTCAGGCCGGTGACGGCCAGCCGCAGATGGCGATCGACGCCGCGGTTGACCAGCGCATTGAGTTCAGTCTTGATTCGCTTCATCGTCATCCTGTTTTCGAACAAGCGGATTGATAAGGCTATTATGGGGATGATTTAGCGGTCAGGCACGTCCCCGTTGTGCCCTTGCGATGGGTTTTTTGTGGATCAGGGTTTGAAATTGCGCGACAGTCGGGCCGCCAGGCGTTTTAACAGCGGTTCGAGGGCGAAGGCCAGCAGCATTTTAACCGGACGTCGTGCGACCGACTTCACCGCCCAGCCAGCCACGCCGGCAGGCCCGTAGCGCAATGCGCCGAGAATGATCAGTTTACCGGCCAGTTTCAGACCGGGACGCGCTTTCACTGAAGCCTGCTGCCAACGGGTTTGTTTCATTCGCTCTCCAGACAGAGGTTAAAGCTGACGAAAACGGCTGCGCAATGTGAACGTGTCCGAGGTCACGTAACGCTCCATCGCGCGTAAGCGCTGCTCGGATTCGGCCAGTTGGGCATCGGCGTCGTTCAGCAAATCGCTGCTGCGCGGCGCGCCTTCGCCCTGTTCTGCGCCTTCCGGCATCGGGTCGAGAATAAACGTCAGGGCGATATACGCCACCAGGGTAAAAAAGAACAGACCGAAAAACATCGACAGCACGACGATCAGGCGCACCAGCTTCACCGGCACGTCGAGATACTGCGCGACGCCCGCGCATACCCCTTTAACCATGCCCTGCTGGGGAATACGCCACAGTTTGCGATTTCCAAAAGAGGGGGTCATTAGTCATTTCTCCAGTTGGGGTGTTCGGCATCCAGAATCTGTTCCAGCGACTGAATGCGTTCGCGCATCCGGCGAGCCTCTTCAGTCAGTTGCGCCAGCCGCTGCTGTTCGCTTTGACTTAACTCGCTGCGCGAATTGCGGTTGCTGTAGTGCAACCACAGCCAGATCGGCGCGACGAACAGCACGAAAATGGTCAGCGGTATGGCGAGAAAAAGTGCGCTCATGTGTACTCCTTGACAGTAAAGGCGCTGCGGCGCGTCATGTCGCCGCAGCCAGATTATTATTCAACGTCGCGCTGTACTTTGGCTTTAAGCGCAGCCAGTTGAGCGCTGATTTCATCGTCCGCTTTGAGATCGGCAAATTGCTGATCGAGATTTTTTTGTTTGCCAAAACGCTGGCTTTCAGCTTCGGCTTCCATGTGATCGATACGGCGCTCAAACGATTCGAAACGCGCCATGGCTTCATCAATTTTGCCGCTGTCGAGCTGGCGGCGCACGTCGCGTGAGGACGAGGCTGCCTGATGGCGCAGCGTCAACGCCTGCTGGCGAGCGCGGGTTTCCTGAAGTTTGTTCTCCAGCTCACCGATTTCGGTTTTCATCCGCGCCAGGGTTTCGTCAACCTGAGTCGCTTCGTCGGTCAGCACCGTAATCAGGTCGGTCAGCTTCTGTTTTTCAATCAGCGCCGCACGGGCTAAGTCGTCTTTATCTTTACGCAGCGCCAGTTCGGCTTTTTCCTGCCACTCGGCCTGCTGGGCTGTTGCCTGCTCAATGCGACGGCTCAGCTGTTTCTTTTCAGCCAGCGCGCGCGCGGAGGTGGAACGCACTTCGACTAAGGTGTCTTCCATTTCCTGAATCATCAGACGCACCAGCTTTTGCGGGTCCTCTGCTTTTTCCAGCAGGGAGTTGATGTTGGCGTTCACGATGTCGGCAAAACGAGAAAAAATACCCATAACTCAATCCTCTTTAATTTTTCGGGCGTCACGCGCCCTGCTCGATTTCGCCATAACTAATACAAACATCGTGCCAGTTTTGTAATTTATTGTTTTTACTACGTTTACGCAGACTGCCGTCAGGTATGATATGTTTAAGAGTAGTCATATCCACCAACAAGTGGTCAATTTCATCATGGCAGAATATAAAGATAATCTCATTGGCGAGGCCAATAGCTTCCTTGAAGTGCTGGAGCAGGTATCGCGGCTGGCGCCGCTGGATAAACCGGTGCTGGTGACTGGCGAGCGCGGGACCGGTAAGGAGCTGATTGCCAGCCGCATTCACTTTTTGTCGCGCCGCTGGCAGGGGCCGTTTATCTCGCTGAACTGCGCGGCGCTGAATGAAAATCTGCTGGATTCCGAACTGTTCGGCCATGAAGCGGGCGCGTTTACCGGCGCGCAGAAGCGCCACCCGGGCCGGTTTGAGCGCGCCGACGGCGGAACGCTGTTTCTCGATGAGCTGGCGACCGCGCCGATGATGGTGCAGGAAAAGCTGCTCAGGGTTATTGAATATGGCGAGCTGGAGCGCGTGGGGGGCAGCCAGCCGTTGCAGGTCAATGTGCGTCTGGTGTGCGCCACCAACGCCAGCCTGCCGGATCTGGTCGAGGAAGGGACCTTCCGCGCCGACCTGCTCGACCGGCTGGCGTTTGACGTGGTGCAGCTCCCACCGCTGCGCGAGCGGCGTAGCGATATCATGCTGCTGGCGGAACAGTTTGCCATCCAGATGTGCCGCGAACTCGGCTGGCTGCTGTTTCCCGGCTTTACCCCGGAAGCCGAACAAACCCTGCTGGAGTATGGCTGGCCGGGCAATATCCGCGAGCTGAAAAACGTGGTAGAGCGTTCGATTTATCGCCACGGCACCAGCGAAACCCCGGTGGATACGATTATTGTCGACCCGTTTTCCCGCCCCGCGCCGCAAAAAACTGAAATGGCTGAACACGACTTACCCGCCCTGCCGCTCGATTTACGCCAGTGGCAGCAGCAGAGCGAAAAAGCGCTGGTGGAAGCCAGTCTGGCGCAGGCGAAATACAATCAGAAACGCGCCGCGCAGTTACTGGGGGTGACCTATCACCAGCTGCGCGCCCTGTTGAAAAAGCACGAGATCGCCGCCCAGTGATGGCTTTTGCGCCAACTGGCGCAGAGATTTTTCCCTGGCCCCACTAAGTGCGATACACTTTGACTATTGGTCAAAATAACTCAAAAACTTATGCGCGTATTTTTGTCTTCCCTGATAATGGCGCTCGGCATTTCCGGCGGGTACGCCCATGCGGCCCCTGCCCCAAAACCCCTTGCCGATATTCGCCAGAGCGGGTTTGTCTATTGCGTCAGCGGACAGGTCAATACCTTTAATCCGCAAAAAGCGGGTAGCGGTCTCACCGTTGATACCCTGGCCGCCCAGCTGTATGACCGGTTGCTGGACGTCGACCCCTATACCTACCGGCTGGCTTCCGAACTGGCTGACAGCTGGGAAGTGCTGGATAACGGCGCCACCTATCGCTTTCACCTGCGCCGTAACGTGCAGTTCCAGACTACCGCCTGGTTTACGCCGACCCGTCCGCTCAATGCCGATGACGTGGTATTCAGCTTCCAGCGTATTTTCGATCGCAATAATCCCTGGCACAGCGTCAACGGCGCGAGTTACCCCTATTTCGACAGTCTGCAATTTGCCGATACCGTGAAAAGCGTGCGGAAAATTGGCGAATACAGTATTGAGTTTCGCCTCGCTCAGCCAGACGCCTCGTTCTTATGGCATCTGGCGACCCATTACGCGTCGGTGATGTCGGCGGAATACGCCGCGAAACTGGCTAAGGCCGACCGCCAGGAGATGCTGGATCGCGAACCGGTAGGCACCGGTCCCTTTAAGCTGCGGGAGTACCGCGCCGGGCAATTTATCCGCCTGGCGCGTCACGATAATTTCTGGCGCGGTAAGCCGCTGATGCCGCAGGTGGTCATCGATCTGGGTTCCGGCGGCACCGGACGCTTATCAAAATTGCTGACCGGCGAATGCGATGTGCTGGCCTGGCCCGCCGCCAGCCAGTTGTCGATTTTACGCGACGACCCGCGCCTGCGCCTGACGCTGCGCCCCGGGATGAACATCGCCTATCTCGGATTCAACACCAATAAAGCGCCGCTGAATAACCCGGCGGTACGCCATGCGCTGGCGCTGGCCATCAACAATCAACGCCTGATGCAGTCAATTTATTACGGCACCGCCGAAACCGCCGCGTCGATTTTGCCGCGTGCCTCGTGGGCCTATGATAACGATGCGAAAATCACCGAGTACGATCCCGCCAGGGCCAAAGCGCAGCTTGAAGCGCTGGGCGTACAGAATTTAACCCTGCAATTGTGGGTGCCGACCAGTTCTCAGGCCTGGAACCCCAGCCCGCTCAAAACCGCCGAGTTGATTCAGGCCGACCTGGCCCAGGTGGGCGTGACGGTAGTGATCGTGCCGGTAGAGGGCCGTTTCCAGGAGGCGCGTCTGATGGATATGAATCACGACCTGACGCTGGCTGGCTGGGCCACCGACAGTAACGACCCGGACAGCTTCTTCCGCCCGTTATTAAGCTGTGCAGCGATCCGCTCGCAGAGCAACGTCGCCCACTGGTGCAACCGTGAATTCGACGAGGTACTGCAACGAGCGCTCTCCTCACAGCAGCTGGCGGCGCGCATCGACGCCTACGATCAGGCCCAGCGGATACTGGCGAAGGAGCTGCCGGTGCTGCCGCTGGCGTCCTCCCTGCGTCTGCAGGCGTCGCGCTATGATATCAAAGGGCTGGTATTGAGCCCGTTCGGCAATGCGTCATTCGCCGGGGTTTCCCGGGACGAGGCGGAGGTGAAAGCGCCATGATTATTTTTACCCTGCGTCGCTTATTGCTTTTGCTGGTGACGCTGCTGTTTTTAAGCATTGTCGGCTTCTGCCTGAGCTACTTTACACCGCACGCCCCGCTTCAGGGCGCGTCGCTGTGGAATGCCTGGTGGTTCTGGTTTGACGGCGTGCTGCACTGGGATTTCGGCGTGTCCAGCATCAACGGCCAGCCCATCACCGCTCAGCTGCGGGACGTTTTCCCGGCCACGATGGAACTGTGCTTTCTGGCGTTTGGCTTTGCGCTGCTGGTGGGCATCCCGGTGGGGATGCTGGCAGGGATTTTGCGCAATAAATGGCAGGACACCTTTATCAGCGGGCTGGCGCTGGTGGGCCTGTCGATTCCGGTGTTCTGGCTGGCGTTGCTGCTGACGCTGTTTTTCTCGCTTACCCTGGGCTGGCTGCCGGTTTCAGGCCGCTTCGACCTGCTGTATGAGGTTAAGCAGGTGACCGGTTTCGCGCTGGTTGACGCCTGGCTGTCGGATTCCCCGTGGCGCGATGAGATGATTATCAGCGCCGTGCGCCATATGGTGCTGCCGGTGCTGACCCTGGCGCTGGCACCCACCACCGAAGTGATCCGCCTGATGCGCATCAGCACCATCGAGGTGTTCGATCAAAACTATGTGAAAGCGGCCGCCACGCGCGGCCTGTCGCGGATCACCATTTTGCGCCGCCACGTGCTGCATAACGCCCTGCCGCCGGTGATCCCGCGTCTGGGCCTGCAATTCTCCACCATGCTGACGCTGGCGATGATCACCGAAATGGTGTTTAGCTGGCCTGGGCTGGGGCGCTGGCTGATTAACGCCATCCGCCAGCAGGATTATGCGGCGATTTCCGCCGGGGTGATGGTGATTGGCGCGCTGGTGATCGCGGTTAACGTGCTGTCGGATATTCTCGGGGCCATGGCGAACCCGCTGAAGCATAAGGAATGGTATGCCCTACGATAATGTTTACAGCGAAAAACGCCCGCCGGGAGCCTTACGCACGGTATGGCGCAAATTCTACGGCGATACCATGGCGATGGTCGGCCTGTACGGCTGCGCCGGGCTGGTGCTGCTGTGCCTGTTTGGCTCGCTGTTTTCCCCTTACGACATCAATCAGCAGTTTCTTGGCTATCAGTTGCTGCCGCCGTCGTGGTCGCGCTATGGCGAGGTGTCGTTCTTTTTAGGCACCGATGATTTAGGCCGTGACGTATTAAGCCGCCTGCTGAGCGGCGCGGCCCCGACCGTCGGCGGCGCGTTCGTGGTGACGCTGGGCGCGGCGGTCGTCGGGTTAGTGTTAGGCGTGGTCGCCGGATCGACCCACGGTCTGCGCTCGGCGCTGCTGAACCATATTCTCGATACCCTGCTGTCGATCCCTTCCCTGCTGCTGGCGATTATCGTGGTGGCGTTTGCCGGGCCGGGGCTGACCCATGCCATGTTCGCGGTATGGCTGGCGCTGCTGCCGCGCATCGTGCGTTCGGTTTACAGCATGGTGCATGACGAGCTGGAAAAAGAGTACGTGGTGGCGGCGCGCCTTGACGGCGCATCAACCCTGAATATTCTCTGGTTCGCGGTGCTGCCGAATACCGCGTCGGTATTTGTCAGCGAAGTGACGCGCGCGCTGTCGATGGCGGTGCTGGATATTGCCGCGCTCGGCTTTCTCGATCTCGGCGCGCAGCTGCCCTCGCCCGAGTGGGGAGCGATGCTGGGGGATGCGCTAGAATTGATTTATGTCGCGCCGTGGACGGTGATGCTGCCCGGTGCCGCCATTATGGTCAGCGTGCTGCTGATCAACCTGCTTGGCGAAGGTATCCGACGCGCCATTAATGCGGGAGTGGAATAATGCCGTTACTTGATATCCGTAATCTCACCATCGAATTTAAAGCCGGTGACGAGTGGGTAAAAGCCGTCGATCGCGTCAGTATGACGCTGGCCGAGGGGGAGATCCGTGGGCTGGTGGGCGAATCGGGTTCCGGTAAAAGCCTCATCGCCAAAGCGATTTGCGGCGTGACCAGGGATAACTGGCGCGTGACCGCTGACCGTATGCGTTTTGACGATATCGACCTGCTGCGCCTGTCTGCGCGCGAGCGGCGGCGGCTGGTGGGCCATAACGTGTCGATGATTTTCCAGGAGCCGCAGTCCTGCCTGGATCCCTCTGAGAAAGTGGGTCGTCAACTGATGCAAAACATACCCGCCTGGACCTGGAAAGGCCGCTGGTGGCAGCGCTTCGGCTGGCGCAAACAGCGCGCCATCGAGCTGTTGCACCGGGTGGGGATTAAAGATCATAAAGACGCGATGAACAGCTTCCCCTACGAGCTGACCGACGGCGAGTGCCAGAAAGTGATGATCGCCATCGCGCTGGCCAATCAGCCGCGCTTGCTGATTGCCGATGAGCCGACCAATGCCATGGAGCCTACCACGCAGGCGCAGATTTTCCGGCTTTTGACCCGGCTAAACCAGAATAACAACACCACCATTCTGCTGATCAGCCATGATCTGCAGATGCTCAGCCAGTGGGCCGATCGCATCAACGTGATGTACTGCGGCCAGACGGTGGAAACCGCGCCGAGTGAAGAATTGATTACCACGCCGCATCATCCCTATACCCAGGCGCTGATCCGCGCGATCCCCGATTTTGGCAGCGCGATGCCGCATAAAAGCCGCCTGAATACGTTACAGGGCGCGATCCCGCTACTGGAGCAATTACCGATTGGCTGCCGCCTGGGGCCGCGCTGCCCCTACGCCCAGCGAAAATGCGTTGAAACGCCGCGCCTGGCCGGGCCGAGAGGCCATCTTTTCGCCTGCCATTTCCCGCTAAACATGGAGAAAGAGTGAAATGGTCGAGACGTTGTTAGAAGTTCGCAATCTCAGTAAAACCTTTCGCTATCGCACCGGCTGGTTTCACCGACAGACCGTCGAAGCCGTCAAGCCGTTGAGCTTTACCCTACGTGAAAGGCAAACCCTGGCCATCATCGGTGAAAACGGTTCGGGGAAATCGACGCTGGCAAAAATGCTGGCCGGGATGGTAGAGCCTACCAGCGGAGACGTGGTGATCGACGACCATAAACTGCACTACGGCGATTACTCATTCCGCAGCCAGCGCATCAGGATGATTTTCCAGGATCCGTCGACATCGTTAAACCCGCGCCAGCGGGTTTCGCAAATCCTCGACTTCCCCTTGCGGTTGAACACCGATCTGGGACCGGAGCGGCGTCAAAAGCAGATTCTGGAAACGCTGCGGATGGTAGGCCTGCTGCCGGATCACGCCAGCTATTACCCGCACATGCTGGCGCCAGGCCAGAAGCAGCGCCTTGGGCTGGCACGCGCGCTGATCTTACGTCCAAAAGTTATTATTGCCGATGAGGCGCTGGCCTCGCTGGATATGTCCATGCGTTCCCAGTTAATCAACCTGATGCTGGAGTTACAGGAAAAACAGGGGATTTCGTATATCTACGTTACCCAGCATATCGGCATGATGAAGCACATCAGCGACCTGGTGATGGTGATGCATCAGGGTGAAGTGGTGGAGCGTGGCAGCACGGCGGATGTTCTGGCCTCGCCGCTGCATGATTTAACCCGCCGCTTAATCGCCAGCCATTTCGGCGAGGCGCTGACGGCGGATGCATGGCGTAAAGACCGCTGAACCCGTAAAGAAGACGGTTATTTATAGCTGATACTGACCACCACTTTTGCGTCTGCCGGGCCCGGCATCACATTCTGCTGGGTTCTGATCAGGCGAGCCGCTAAAGGAATTTTTAACGTCCCGGATGAATTGAGGGGCACAGAGATTGTCCAGTTATCGCCGGGCTTCCATATTTTTGCAGGCTGTGTTGGTGAAGCATTGATATTGTCTGGCGTATAGCCCAGCTGTAAGGCATAGCCTCTGGCCGCTTTATCAGCATTCCCGGCAGCATCCGTTAAAGTGATGTACCCTTCGCTCGTTGTTCCCGACACTGCGTTTACAGTAATGGAGAAAAGATTTTTTTGAGGCGTGCCGCCTGTTGCGGTGCCGGTGCCATTGGTGGATTGCCCGGTACTGTCAGAAGAATAATATCCGGTAAAGTTAGCGCAGTTTTTTAACGTCACCGAGGCGTCATACCAGCTGGTCGCGCTGCCTGAGGTTTTCATTTCCTGAGTAATAATATGATCGCCAATTTTCACCGTTTGGTTATCAAACTCGCAGGCCGGTGCCTGAGCCATGATATTACCCGAAAACTGAAAGACAGCTAACTTAAGACCGTCACCATCATTTCCGGGCCCTGCTTTAAATACATAACCTGGCGCAGGCGGTGTGTAATACTTTACTGAATGAAAAGCGCCGGCGTTAATATTCCCTGATACAGGACCCTGCGCAGTTTTTATTAAAATCACATAAATCCTCAGGCCATAATTTCGCGCGCCCGCCGAAGGCATTCCCCAGGTGTTATCAGTTAATGGCGTGGTTCCTGTCACGGTATTTTTTGTACTGGTCAAGCTTGAAGGCGCAACCAGCATATAACCTATCCCCGGCACATTGGTTGGATAATAATCACCAGGCAAATACGGAGGATTACTGATACGCAGACTGTCACCCGTATCGTTGGCTTTATATTTCATCGTCAACGACCAGGCTGCATCACAACTCAATAAATCGGTCCAGGAGTTGCCGCCCAGCGTAGCGGCGTAAATGATGCTTCCTGGCGGTTTATCCGCGCCTACAGAGATGGTTGCATTTAACGTAGTGGTAAACGTTTTCACCGTGTCAATATTACACGTAATGACTGCAAACGCAGAGCCCGCCTTAAGAAAAAGGAAAATAGCAAAGAATTTTAAAACGTGTGATATTTTATTTTTCATGTTAACCACCAAATCACGCAAAGTTTATTTGGATGAAGCACTAAAATTCTCGCGGTTAAAACATTTATCTGTCAGACCTTCAAGTAAATGGACCGTTTGCGTCGCAAACTTACTGTTATTAACAACGGCTTATTGATAAAAAAACATTATCAATACTGCGATTCAAAGCGAATGCAGGAAAATAATTACCCTGGCCATGGCGAGGAGACTGTATTTTCCGTCGCCAAAATCCTCAGCCCGAGAGTTACTAAAAAACAATATAAGAAAAGTCGTTTTCTCCCTACAGTCCCTATTGCAGTATTAGATTAACTCTTTTATAAATTTTTTTAAGATTATAGCTGTCAACTCTTTATAACTGATATTCACGACGATCTTTTCATCGACTCACCATCACAGGTAGCCTGTTATTTATAAGTAAGGGTGAAGACGACTTTAGCATTTGCTACCCCGGATGTAACTCTCGCAGCAGTCTGATAATACCGGGCGGCAAGAGGAATACGTAAATTAACGCTTCCATCACTGGGCATGGTAAGGTCCCAGGTGATCCCTTGTTTCCAGATCGTCGTGGGGGATGTCGGTTGAGCATTTATATCGGGGGAATAACCCAGTTGTATCCCGACGCCCTTCGCGGCATCACTGTCATCATTAGTGCCTGTTACAGCAAAAATCCCGTCGTTGATTGACAAAAAGTCAGTAAGCGGGTTTAGCGAAACAGTAATCATATTCGACCTGCGTGTTCCTCCCGATGGCGTTCCCGCACCAGTTATCCCCTGTGCTTTAGATTGACCGTAAAAACCATAAAATGTTGGGCAGTTCTTCAACTGAATTGAGGAGTCCACCCAGCCG
The DNA here is from genome assembly GCF_009907385.1 of Atlantibacter hermannii. Classification (GTDB taxonomy): domain Bacteria; phylum Pseudomonadota; class Gammaproteobacteria; order Enterobacterales; family Enterobacteriaceae; genus Atlantibacter; species Atlantibacter hermannii_A. Next base: position 53,700 of record NZ_JAAATR010000005.1, on the reverse strand, counting down.
GTTACCGAGCCCGGGCCGGTAAAGGTTTTTTTAAGATCAACGCTTCCCAACTTGATGGTTTGGTCATTTATGGTACAGGTTGGTACGGTAAGATTCAAACTGCCGTTAAAGTTAACCCGTAAGGTTGTGATGGGTAAACCGGTATACCCGCTTGTTGCTGCTGCATACGTTATGACGGTCGGGAACGAACTACCCAGCACACTTACAGATGGATTAATTGGTCCGGTTTTAATTAAGGAAAAATCAAATGACTTTTGAGTTACCGCTGGCCCCGCACCAGATTTACTGTAACTACCTATCGCCTTAGGATTATCCAACGAAAAGGCATTGCTTGCAAACCAGACTGCGACACCGACACCCGGTACATTTGTCGGATATACCGGCCCGGTGAGATCCGCCATGGGAATAAAAAAAGCAGGTCCGGAAGGTTGACTACTGACCGAATAGTAGTTCGTTACGTTGAACGGTGCATCGCACGTAATACCCGTACTTGTTGCCTGTATAATAGCTGCACGGTACATCGTACTGCCTACGGGGATATCCGCCCCCACAGAAAGATTACTGGGAATGGTGACGGTGAAAACTTCAGGGGTTTGGTTAGCCGCAGAACAGTTTATTGCGTACGCCCTCGTCGTCATACCAAACAGCAGTACCGTCACACAGAAAAACCAACCTGCAATAAATATTAAGAACCTTTTATTTGAAAGCATTAACATAATTATCCTGTTATTGACGGTGGTAGTCGCGTTTGCTTTTTTCTCTGTTATGAAAGACAACGCGAGCTAAAGCAGAGAATGCCTTTAACTGCTGTCTACTATTTGTCGACAGACAAATCGTAAATAATTTTCTGGATATAAATTTTTAGCATGATACTTCCGATGTTCATTTACACTGAGAATTGAAACGAATAACATTTTTTGACGCCGTTTCATCATCTACAGCGGGAATGATATAAGAAATGTTGCAATTCTGATCTCTGCTCTCTCCCCATTTAACATGTAGCGTATCTTTCGCTTTATCGACCCGAGCATAAATTTGACCGCCCTGGCCGACTGTCCCTACGCTTCTTCCTTCGGAATTAAACACATCGGCGCCAAAGGGAAGCGTACTGCCGTCAGGAATACTAACGTTCATTAAAATCGGATAACCTTGTTGGACGTTGTATTTGACTTTCACCACCGCACCCGCTTGGGGAACAACTGTCTGGCTGGAAAAATCTAATTCTGCATTATCACTCATGCCTTTTGGATCAAGCGCAATTTCATTAATTTGGTACGGGTTAAGATAGGGAACCGCGGCATGCCCCCAGTAATCGACCTTTGTGCCAGGTAGAGTAGAGATACTGGCGCCCGTTGCCCCCTTCGCTTCAACGATGGCAAAGCTGTCGCTGACATAAGGGGAGAACATGATCCCGCCACTGTAACCGAGCAACGTCCCCGTTAAACCCACCGAGGCATTTGAATAATCTTTACTCTTGCCATAGTTGCCGCTGATGCGGGTAAAAGAAGAAAGATACTGGCCATTAACGTTATAGCTGGGACTAGAGTTACTATAATCTGTTGCGGAAAGCCCATAGTTATACTGATTTTCATTACCGAAAGAGCCCGAGAGCCCCATCTGCTCACCCGTGTTGCCCTGGCCATCTCGGGTAAAACTGCCGTTGAATTGTGGCGCAAAGGCTCCTCCGCTTAGCGGCATACTGACCGTGAACATAAACGCCGTTTCCATATCGCCCCCGTTATTGCGGGTGCGGCTGGCATTTAACCCTAACGTGGCGGAATGCCATGTTGTTGAATAGCCCAACTGATACTGAAAGTCCGAGTTAGTATCTGAATTCCAGTAGTTTTGTGCAAAACCTGAGATATAAATCTGCCCCCATCCTTCAGGTAAACCCTGGTTCGCCGTAATACTGATGCGGCTTTTTGGCCGATATACAGACGATGCGCTTCGGTTATGTTCCAGCGCATCCTGCGTTTCGATGGCATTTTTAAAATCAAGATAATTTTTGGTAGAGAAACGGTAGGCAGCTATCGCGAAATTACTGTCTGTGGCAGTAATATACTTGCTGTAGCTGATACGATAACTCTGCCCCGAAGCGGAAGTCGGCTCATCTGGCAAGCTATGGTCAAACTTTGCATTAGCCTGTGTGATATCAAATGCTACCGCGCCAAAGAAGGTATTCAAGGCGCTACCCATTTGCACAGCTAAATAATTTTCTCTGAACTGCGCTCCGCCGTAGAGCGTAATCAGATTGGTCAACCCACGTTGGTAGGTTGCCTGATAAAATAATGGCGATTGCGAAATAGCCGTATCGTTATAGCGCGCCACAATAAAATCGTAATGCTGCGCTCCAGGGCGCAACAGTTGAGCAACAGAGGCAAAAGGCACTTCAAACGTTTGCGTACTGCCATCCGCTTCTGTCACTGTCACCTGCAAGTTACTGCCATACCCTGATGCATATATATCATTGATTGCAAAAGCACCAGGCGCGACAGTCGTTTCATAGATTACCAGGTTATTCTGACGAACAGTGACTTTCGCATTCGTTCTGGCAATACCCCGCACCTCAGGTGCATAGCCTCTTTCATCAGAAGGCAACATCCTTTCATCGTCTTGTAACTCAACGCCTCTGTAAGGGATAGAATCAAAGACTTGTCCACCTGTGCTGTTTTCACCGACAGTCAAACGCCCTTTCAGGGGAATAATGTCACGCTGCACATAGGTATTAATGCTTTGATAGTCACTACCCTGATCACTTTGCCAGTTAAGCGCGCCGTTATGCCGGAAATTCCACCCTAAGACGTTGAAACCCGAATTGATGCCCACATAGGCGGACTCATTGGTTATTCCCGAGCTTCGCGTGGTGTAGTAGTTGGCGTTGTAACCCACCAGCCCTGCCGTAATGCCACGGTCCCAGAGTTCAGGTCTGACATAATTCCGGTCCTTATTCTGAAGCAAAATTTGTGGCACTGACAGGTCAAGCCGTTGTTCACCGTAATCAAACCGGTAACCGATTTCCTGAGATATTTTTTTTACTGGAATACATTCGTCATTTTTAAGTCGGGTAATAATCTCGGAAGAAAGCTCATTAATGTTGACCCCGCTATTCAACAGCAAATCCTGTTTGAAACAGGGCATCACACCAGCTTTAGGGACTTCCTCAAACAGCATTGTGCTGTTGCCAATCGCAACATCATTAACATATATATCAACGGAGTATTCGCCAGGTTCGATATTATTCCCTTCCGAAAACCGTTTTAAATCGACACTTCTGGCTGCTCCGCCATTAAGAAAGAGCGGGTCAAATTCCAGTTGTTCCTTGTCATCGGCGTTATCGAGTTCTTCACCCCATGCATATTCGCAAGGAAGCAAATAACCACTCACTGCCGAGAAAACGATAAAATAGACATTAGCGATCGTACACAGCGATCCGCGAGATATATTATTCACTTAAGATGCCTTAGAATCTCAAAGAGAAAAATCTACTGCATTCAACGCACCCCAATCATTGATATAGTCGTATATAAGGGCGTCACCTTTATTAATTGTCTCACCCTTCAGAGGGAATACCGCAGTTCCAAAGGGGGGGACTTTATCTGCACTGATTATTTTGTATTTACCTGCTTTTTTTATGCGAATATCGGATAAATTGACGAAGTAAGGAGAATCGTTTTTTGCTTCAAGCCCATCACTGGTCATGCGCCATTTCAAAGAAGTCATTGCTTTTCCCGGATCAGTTTGTAACGCTGTAGGGCGATAAAGCAGTTTTATTCGAGTTCGATAGGCTATTTGAAGATTATTTTTGTTGCTCTCTGATTTATAAACCGGCGGCACTTCAAGGATGTTCAACCAAAATAATGTTTCTCGATCCCGGGCTAGCGCACCACCCATATAAGTAATTCGTAATGTTTGGCCCTTCCCTGCATCGATTCGATTGAGAGGCGGCTTAATGACGAAAGGGACCTTTATAGAATCCGGATTTGCATTTGCGTCGCCATCATCAATCCAGCTTTGAATAAGCACACCCTTGCTACCCGTATTGTTTACCTTTACAGTGACTTCTTTTTCACTTTCTGGATAAATCACACGAGTACCGCCAACAATCACACTGGCATCGACTCGCCCAATACATAAAGCTAAAGTCATTAACAACAAGATATTTTTATTCAACATTGGCGGCACTTCGTGAATTAAATGATTAAAGAAATGGGTTTTGTGAAATTATTTGTACATCAGGTTGTAAACAACCTTTGACGTCACTTTCCCTGGTGTCACGGCGCCTTCAGCATAGTAACGAACGCCGTAATGCAAATCCGCTGTTCCCGAGGCGGTAATCGTTTTGTACGTGTTATCGTCGATCTGTGATGCGTAGCCTACTTGAATGGGTTTGCCCGCTTCAGGATCAAACAGTTGCAAAGAGACTAAGGTTGCTGCATCGGTCGTAGCAGTTTGTTTCAGACGCCCGGTATTCAGATCGACCGTATCTCCTGCCTGGAAAAATACACTGGCTTTAGTAACCGGAACGTCTGTACCTAAATCGCAATTGGAAAGGGTCATCGTGAATAAAACGCCACCAGCCGTAGCATCTTTCACTGCCAGGGCCGATTTGTTGACTTCCGGAAGTTTTACGGTGGCCAATCCGGATGTATCCCCATCTACCGCTACATCGCAAGTGGCATCAGTGATTTGACCTTCGAAATTGATAGTGCCCGTTGACACAGCATGTGCAGAACCAAAAGCAAGCATAAGTGCTGCAGCTAATATTGAACGTTTCATTTATGTTCCTTATAAATCGTTTAAACTCTTGAAGAATTCCTGTACCGCCGCCCATTTAAATATCCATAAACATAATATGTCGACTTCAGGTATTCGTCTTTTACGGTTATTTATATATAAATAACCATTAGTTGAAAGTGTAATATATTTTCACTTCACTGTAATTTTAAAAAAAATACATATAGCATGCAATTTAATTAAAGTGTAATTATGGACATTTAAAATATAAGAGCAACTATTACAATTACAGAGCAGCGCCTGATTTTAACACGCACTCTACACAAATTTAATATTTCTGCAATTAATATGCAGAACTCATACGTAGAATTTTCTTTGGTTAGGGGATAACGTTATTACACACAACAATAATTACCTTATTCAACTAATAAGAAATTAATAATAACTACGGATAAGCTGTGCGTTTGCATGCGAAGCATTTGTTAATTTTAAATTAACATCCTTTTATGTTGCCAATAATGCCTCTTATGTCCTGAGCCGAGAATACTTCGCTGAAATGGCAATAAATAAACCATGGAAATATTACCCGTTTTTTCCATGATTGTATTTATAGTTGCGATGCAATATTTCATATTTCCTTGCTATGCAATACTTACGACTGGCATGTGCGCACCTGGAAAGGTTGGATCAGTCCCTCTTTAAAGTCATGGTATACTATAAAAAGTATCACTGATGTGAATGATGTGTTATACGCGAGCATACTCATTTCACAAAAAGGCGTGACAAATCAGCCCCTTTGGGGGCTATAATTTCCGCCTGCATTCCATGCAATTTGGTTTTAGACTCATAATCGCATGATTTTAAAACAAAATAAGTAACGACGATAAGGATTAAAAGCTATGGGTTTTCTTACCGGTAAGCGCATTCTGGTGACTGGCGTTGCCAGCAAACTTTCCATCGCCTTCGGTATCGCACAGGCGATGCACCGTGAAGGAGCTGAACTGGCGTTCACCTATCAAAACGACAAGCTGAAAGGCCGTGTGGAAGAGTTTGCCGCTCAACTGGGCTCAAACATCGTACTGCCGTGCGATGTGGCTGAAGACGCGAGCATCGATGCGCTGTTCGTAGAACTGGCAAAAGTCTGGCCGAAATTCGATGGCTTCGTGCACTCTATCGGTTTTGCGCCTGGCGACCAGCTTGATGGCGATTACGTTAACGCCGTAACCCGCGAAGGCTTTAAAATCGCTCACGACATCAGCTCTTATAGCTTTGTAGCGCTGGCAAAAGCCAGCCGCGAAATGCTGAATCCGGGCTCCGCGCTGCTGACATTGTCCTACCTTGGTGCAGAACGCGCGATTCCGAACTACAACGTGATGGGCCTGGCTAAAGCCTCGCTGGAAGCTAACGTTCGTTATATGGCCAATGCAATGGGTCCGGAAGGCGTGCGCGTTAACGGTATCTCTGCGGGTCCAATCCGCACGCTGGCGGCCTCCGGTATTAAAGACTTCCGTAAAATGCTGGCGCATTGCGAAGCGGTAACCCCGATTCGCCGTACCGTTACCATTGAAGATGTGGGTAATAGCGCAGCCTTCCTGTGCTCCGATCTTTCCGCAGGCATTACCGGCGAAGTGGTTCACGTCGACGGCGGCTTCAGCATCGCTGCGATGAACGAGCTGGAACTGAAATAATTCCCTCTGCTCGATTGCTAAGGCGGGCCTGAAGCCCGCCTTTTTTATTCCCCGCGCCGTATTGCCCTCCCCTTGTTTATAGCTTTCCGATCTTAAATATCACTGAACAATCTTTTGTGGGCCGTTGCCCTTAGGCCAGGATAAGGCTGCGAACCAGGCCCGGTAAGCCGATCGGGCTTTGGGTCTTTCATTTTTTCAAGGAAAGCTCATGGAACAACGCCGCCGCGAAACCGGTCGTAACCACTGGTATCATGAAACTCAGTCAAGTCGTCTTCCTGATGATGTGGTGTCGCTCGTACCGGAAGCTGCCCATGTGCGGGATCGGTTTTTGTTGGATCTCACGGTCGATGCCGCCCTGCTGGCGCCTCACCGGCTTTGGTTATCCACTGCCCGTAAACTGAGCGCGCTGTTTTTCCCCGAGCACCTCGTAGCCAACCGGCTCAATACGCTGAGCAGCTATGACCGTCTGAGCACCGCGCTCACGGTGGCGCAGGTGTATGGCGTACAGCGGCTGTGTAATCATTATGCTGCCCGTCTCACCCCGTTGCCCGGTCCTGACTCCTCCCGGGAAAGCAATCGCCGCTTAACGCTAATCACCCAGTACGCGCGCCAACTTGCCAGCCAGCCAACGTTGATTGATGGCAATTTACGCCGCCAGCTCGAAGATGCCGGGTTGTCCACCTGCGATATCGTCGCGTTTAACCAGATTATCGGCTTTGTCGGTTTTCAGGCGCGAGTGATTGCGGCTTTTCAAGCCGCGATGGGGATACCGGTACGCTGGCTGCCGGGTTTTGATATTCAGCAGGACGCGCCCGCTGAACGTTTCCAACAAACGTCGGCAACGTGGCGCGCCGATTTACCTCAATACGACGCGCCGCTGGCTAACGAACGGCTTACAGAGCGCTTTTTACAGTGCGCTCAGCAGCCGCTGTTGCGCGAACTGGCGGGTATAATGATTCAGGATCCGCTGGCGCTAGAACCTCTTGTGGAGCTCAGTACGCAGTTGCAGCCCTCGCAGGATATCTACCCTGTCGCCCGTCTCGCCGCGCTGATCAGCGCCCGGATCAACGGTAGCGTCGCCTGCTTTAACGATACGGCGCAGACATGGAGCGGTGACGGAGGCCTGGTCGATGCGGTGCGTAACGGCGAACGGGCCATGAACGCCTGGAGCCATCATCATCCCTTAGAGCGAGCCGTCATTCACGCCGCCCAGTGGCTGACTCGCGCACCCGACCGTTTTAGCCCGGCGCATTTTCAGCCGTTAATAGCGCAAGGATTATCTTCCGATCAGGCGCTGCGCTTGCTGGTATGGACAGGGTTCTGCGGCTGGCTTAATCGCCTGAAACTGGGATTGGGTGATATCGTCTGAACCGCGCGAACTCGCGATGAGAGGGCAAAGAGCGCTTGCTGCCACCCCCGGAATCGCGTAAAACTGTCAGCCGCTCAATTGGCCACGAAAATGCGAAAATATGTTTCAGGATAACCCGCTGCTAGCGCAGCTTAAACAGCAACTGCATTCCCAAACGCCACGCGCCGAAGGCGTGGTAAAAGCCACCGAAAAAGGATTTGGTTTTCTCGAAGTTGACGCGCAAAAAAGCTATTTCATTCCGCCGCCGCAGATGAAAAAAGTGATGCACGGCGACCGGATCAGCGCTGTGATCCACACTGAAAAAGAGAAAGAAAGCGCGGAACCAGAAACGCTGATTGAACCTTTCCTGACCCGCTTCGTTGGCCGGATACAAAAGAAAGACGACCGTCTTTCCATCGTACCGGATCATCCCCTGATTAAAGACGTGATCTCCTGCCGCGCCGCCCGGAATGTTGAGCATGATTTCCAGAACGGCGACTGGGCTGTAGCAGAAATGCGCCGCCACCCGCTGAAAGGCGATCGCGGTTTCTTTGCGGAACTCACCCAGTACATCACCTTTGGCGACGACCATTTCGCCCCGTGGTGGGTCACCCTGGCGCGCCATAATCTGGAGCGCGAAGCGCCAAACGGCGTGGCGACGGAGATGCTGGATGAAGGCCTGGTGCGCGAAGATCTCACCGCGCTGGATTTTGTCACCATCGACAGCGCCAGCACCGAAGATATGGACGATGCGCTGTTTGTCGAACAGCGTGAAGACGGCAGCCTGGCGCTGACCGTGGCGATTGCCGACCCTACCGCCTGGATCGCACCGAACAGCAAACTCGACGGGTTGGCGAAAGTCAGGGCGTTTACCAACTATTTGCCGGGCTTTAATATCCCGATGCTGCCGCGCGAGCTGTCAGACGATCTCTGCTCGCTGCGCGCCCATCAAGCGCGTCCGGCGCTGGCCTGCCGCATGGTGATCCAGCAGGACGGCGCTATTGCTGACGAAATTCGTTTCTTTGCCGCTACCGTAGAGTCTAAAGCCAAGCTGGCCTATGACAACGTCTCCGACTGGCTGGAAAACAGCGGCGAATGGCAGCCGGAAAGCGACGCCATTGCCCACCAGATCCGCCTGCTGCAACAGGTCTGCGAGCGCCGTTACAGCTGGCGCCACCAGCATGCGCTGGTATTTAAAGACCGCCCGGACTACCGTTTTGTGCTGGGCGAGAAAGGCGAAGTGCTGGATATCGTGGCTGAGCCGCGCCGCATCGCCAACCGCATCGTGGAAGAATCGATGATCGCTGCCAACGTCTGCGCCGCGCGCGTGCTGCGCGATAAGCTGGGCTTCGGCATTTACAACGTTCACGCTGGGTTCGATCCGGCGAATACTGAGCAACTGGCTAGCCTGCTGCAATCCCATGGCATGCATGTTGATGCCCAGGAAGTGCTTACGCTGGAAGGCTTCTGTAAACTGCGTCGCGAACTGGACGCCCAACCAACCGGCTTCCTGGACAGCCGCATCCGCCGCTTCCAGTCCTTCGCGGAAATCAGCACCGAGCCGGGCGCGCACTTTGGCCTTGGTCTTGAAGCCTATGCCACCTGGACGTCGCCGATTCGCAAGTATGGCGACATGATTAACCATCGTCTGCTGAAAGCCATCATCAAAGGCGAAACCGCAGAGCGTCCGCAGGAAGATGTGCTGACGCCGATGGCGGAACGCCGCCGCGCCAACCGTATGGCGGAGCGCGACGTCGGCGACTGGTTGTATGCGCGGTTCCTGAAAGACAAAGCCGGCACCGATACCCGCTTCGCGGCAGAAATTATCGATATCAGCCGCGGCGGTATGCGCGTGCGCCTGGTGGATAATGGCGCGGTGGCGTTTATTCCTGCGCCGTTCCTTCATGCTGTGCGCGATGAACTCGTATGCAGCCAGGAACACGGCACCGTGCAGATCAAGGGCGAAGTGGCCTATAAAGTCACTGACGTTATTGATGTGACCATTGCTGAAGTGCGTATGGAAACCCGGAGCGTGATTGCGCGTCCGGCAGCGTAATCCCTTCCTCCCCGGTTAACGCCGGGGAGTTTTCGGATTTTAACGGGGAAAGCGGATCAATATTATCGTTTCTGCTCGCAGCGCCAGTCGACTTTATCCGGTAAAATAACGTACAGCGTTGTTATTCATTAATAACGATGAACTAATCAGTTAGTGCTACACTTCACATTGCCACGAAAAATCAATTAACTTCTGTAAAAACAAAATAATTACGTCCTAATCCTGCTTGCCAGTAACGCTTGATTTTCGTTATAAAATTCAGCGGTTGCGATTTTAAAACGGTGTTCAGGAGAACCCATGAAAGATGACCTGGAACAAAACTTGCTGTATCGCTATTTGGGAACGGCCAGCCCTTACTGGCGGCTCCCGCTGGATAGTAACGCGTTGCAATTATCCGCAACGGAAAATGGCGACAGCAATCAGGTTATTAGTCTGACGCCCGAAGAAGCATCACTAATACGTGAAATGACGGTAATCACGTCCAGCGTCACCCTTAACGTTTCTTTTTTTGGCGTGACGATGCCATTACATTTAGTGGGCCGAAAAATTTCCCGACGGGAATGGGCAGGCACGGCATCCGCGTGGAATGATACCCCTTCCGTCGCACGGGATTTAGTCCAGGGACTGTCATTCGCCGAACAAGTGGTATCCGAAGCGAATTCGGTGATTGTTATTCTCGATAAGATGGGAAATATCCAGCGCTTTAACCGGTTATGTGAAGAATACACCGGGCTTAAAGAGCACGAAGTTATCGGCCAGAACGTCTATAAATTATTTATGAGCCCGACGGAAGCCGCAGCGTCCCGTCAGAATATATCCACGTTCTTTCGCGACGGCAACTCATATGAAGTCGAACGGTGGATTAAAACCCGTAAAGGGCAGCGCTTATTTTTATTCCGCAATAAATTTGTCCACAGCGGCAGCGGAAAAAATGAAATTTTTCTTATCTGTTCCGGCACTGATATTACCGAAGAGCGGCGCGCCCAGGAGCGCTTACGCGTATTGGCCAACACCGATACCGTTACCGGTTTACCCAACCGCAACGCCATATATGAGTTAATTACTGAAGCCATTACCCAGCGCGCCGAAACCCAGGTCGGCGTGGTGTATCTGGATTTGGATAATTTCAAAAAAGTGAATGATGCCTATGGGCATCTGTTCGGCGATCAGCTTCTCCAGTCGGTTTCGCTGGCGATATTAAGCTGCCTCGAAGAGGGACAGGTACTGGCGCGGCTCGGCGGCGACGAGTTCATCGTGCTGGCCAACGACACCTCCCAGAGCGCGCTGGAAGCCATGGCGTCACGCATACTCACCCGGTTGAAACAGCCGTTCCGCATCGGGCTTATCGAAGTCTATACCAGCTGTTCACTGGGTATCGCCCTGGCGCCGCAGCACGGGTTGGATCATGAGAGCGTGATCCGCAACGCCGATACCGCCATGTATACCGCTAAAGAAGGCGGGCGCGGCAAGTTTTGCGTCTTCTCGCCAGAGATGAACCAAAGGGTATTTGAGTATTTATGGCTCGATACTAATCTGCGCAAAGCGCTGGATAACGATCAGCTGGTTATCCACTATCAGCCGAAAGTTACCTGGCGCGGCGAGGTACGCAGCGTGGAAGCGCTGGTGCGCTGGCAGTCGCCAGAGCGCGGTATGATCCAGCCGCAGGATTTTATCGCCTATGCGGAAGAATCGGGGCTGATTGTGCCGCTTGGGCGCTGGGTTATGCTCGATGTGGTGCGCCAGGTGGCGAAGTGGCGCGATAAAGGGATTAATCTGCGGGTTGCGGTTAACGTCTCGGCACGTCAGCTTGCCGATCAAACCATTTTTACCGATTTAAAACAGGCGCTGGCGGACCTGGATTTCGAATACTGCCCCATTGATGTAGAGCTAACCGAAAGCTGTTTAATTGAGAACGAGGAGCTGGCGCTGTCGGTGATCCAGCAATTCAGCAGCCTCGGGGCGCAAATTCATCTGGATGATTTCGGGACCGGTTATTCGTCGCTGTCTCAGCTGGCGCGTTTCCCCATCGACGCGATAAAACTCGACCAGACTTTTGTCAGCAATGTGCATAAACAGTCGGTGTCGCAGTCGCTGGTGCGCGCGATTGTGGCCGTGGCCCAGGCGTTGAATCTCCAGGTGATTGCAGAGGGTGTGGAAAACGCAAAAGAAGACGCCTTTCTGACTAAGAACGGCGTCAATGAACGGCAAGGATTCTTATTTGCTAAGCCAATGCCTGCTGCCGCACTCGAGCGCTGGCTCAAACGCTATCAAACCAGAATGATGCGTTAACTGGCTTTTCGCAACGCGCTGGTGGTGTGGCGATTTTGCAACAGCACCAGCCGTTCCATATAGGCGATATCCTTCGGCTCCAGACAAAAAGCCGCCTCCACCCAGTCCTCGGTAATATCCATCAATTCAGCACGCGGCAGCGTCATTACCCGCTGGCGGGCGCGTAACATCGCGCGCACGCCGTTAAGCCGGGGTTGCAGCGTGTCGATAAAGGTCCGGGTAGCGATATAGCCCTGGCCGGGTTCGAATAATTCATCCACCAGGCCATTCTGCTGATGCCATTCGGCGGTGTGCGACTCGCCGGTAAGAATGAGATTCTCGGCAAGCCGCATCCCTGCCCGACGGGTTACCAGCGAATAGCCGCCCATCCCTGGAAACAGATTAAACGCCACCTCCGGAAAACCGAGGCGGGCATCGCGCTGCGCCAACACAAAATGGTGCGCCAACGCCGCCTCAAACCCGCCGCCTAATGCGCTGCCTTCGACCATGGCAAGGCTAATCGCGCCGGTATCAAACCCTCTTGAAGCCGCATGTACGCAATCCACGCAGGCGCGCGCATAGGCGCGCAGCGCTTCACGCCGTCCGTTGCGAATGCAATCGACAAAAAAGTGCAAATCGCCGCCTGCATTGTAGATGCCTGGAACCAGAGAACCGGTCACCCAGAAATCGACCCGGTATTCACTTTTCTGCACCAGATAACCCAGGTTCATGATTTCTTCTATCAGAGCATGATTAAAGCAAGGCCGCGGCTGCGCCCGCAGCATCATCCAGACGGTACGGCGCTCCTCCTCATAGTAAGCGCAGAGTTGCGTGAAGCGGCCAGGATCGGTGAATAATTTGCAGGTGGGGTGATTAAGAACTGTCATAGTCATTCCTCTCTAATGTGAATGCGGTAACCGCAGAGAAAGACTAATTCACCGCAATTACGTCGGTGGGTGATTGCAGCTATTTATAATTATTCTTTATGTTTTAAGATCAAATAATTGGTTGAGACCGGCGTAAAGCCCGCCTCAAGGCTTCTCTTTTGCAGCGCTTTTTAGCATCATGGTGGCTGCTTAATGAATAAGGACGCATCATGTCAACGCTCGACGCCAAAGCCCTTGCCCATCGAATCGACACCGTGCTGGATATTCTGGTGGCCGGTGATTACCACTCAGCCATTAATAATCTCGAAATTTTAAAAGCCGAATTACTGGCGCAGGACCAGGGGCGCGACGATGAATTACCCTTTCAGCCCAAAGCGCCGTGGGAAATATAGTTGCTGCGATACCGTACCGCCCCTGGCGGTTTTGTAAGCAGCATATATTTTTAAAGTTGAATCGCTGCGCTTAAACGGTCACACTCATCTTTTCGCACTGCTGTTCTGCGTGATAGTGCATCGCGCAGAACAGCAGGCTTCACTGATAGATGGCTCTGCCACGCTAAACTTGCTGATATGAATTCTCGACAACAAATTATTTTGCAAATGGTCATCGACCAGGGCCGTATGAGCGTCTCTGATTTAGCGAAAATCACCGGCGTTTCCGAGGTGACCATTCGCCAGGACCTGAATCTACTGGAGAAGCACAGTTATTTACGCCGTGCACACGGTTACGCGGTTCCCCTGGACAGCGACGATGTGGAAACGCGAATGTTGAATAACTATGCGCTGAAGCGGCGTCTGGCAGAGTTCGCAGCCTCACTGGTGAACGACGGCGAAACGGTGTTCATAGAAAATGGCAGCAGCAACGCATTACTGGCCCGCACGCTTGCCGAGCAGAAAAACGTCACCCTGATTACCGTTAGCGGATACATTGCTCATCTTCTTAAAGAAACGGACTGCGAAGTCATTTTGCTGGGCGGGATCTATCAGAAGAAAAGCGAAAGTATGGTGGGTCCTCTCACTCGCCAGTACGTGCGCCAGGTACATTTCAGCAAGGCGTTTATCGGCATTGATGGTTGGCAGCCAGAAACCGGCTTTACCGGTCGCGATATGATGCGCACCGATGTGGTTAACGCCGTCCTTGAAAAAGGTGGCGAAGCGATTGTGCTAACCGACAGTTCCAAATTCGGCGCAGTGCATCCCTATACGCTCAGTCCGGCTAATAGTTTTAGTCGCGTTATTACTGATGACGGGATTAAAGCCGACGCTTTACGCCACCTTCAACATACCGGGCTCGAGGTAAACCTGATCCCACAATTCCCCGCCGCGTAATATTTTAGGGCCGCTGTTAAGCCGGCCCACTCTCTGAGACTATTCCCATCGCCCAATTAGGACTATTTACCTGTATCAATGTTACAAAGAATTTAAAATTACTGTAGCGATATCACAGGAAGTAACTATCACCTGCGTGATGTGAATGACCTGACGCAACCCCGTTTCACGGAGAGACGTTTTATATGGCAGAGAGCTTCTATACTTAAAGCGTGACTTCCTTCCGTGAATCAATTATTCAGGAGAAAGTATTATGACATTAAATTACAAAAAAGCCGCTGCTGCGATGCTCGCTGTTACCCTGGTTATGTCTCTGAGCGCATGTTCCAACTGGTCTAAACGCGACCGTAACACCGCTATCGGCGCGGGCGCCGGCGCAATTGGTGGTTCCGTACTGACTGACGGCAGCACCCTGGGTACATTAGGTGGCGCAGCGGTGGGCGGTATTATCGGTCACCAGATTGACTAATCACAGTGTCAGGAATAATGCTTTAACGTAAAGAACGCACAGTATTTCACGTTTGGCTTTACTGCAGTCGAAATTAATGGCCACGGTATTTACCGTGGCCATATTATTTTATCCACCCGCCAGTTTAACTTTCATCCCTTTCGCTTCCAGCAGCGATTTGATTAAATCGCGCTTATCACCCTGGATTTCAATAATCCCGTCCTTAACCGCGCCGCCACAACCGCATTTCTTTTTCAGCTCAGCCGCGATTTTATTCAGCGTCGCATCATCCTCATCGATGCCGGTGATCAAACAGACGCCCTTTCCCTTACGTCCGCTGGTCTGGCGTTGTATGCGCACAATACCGTCCCCTTTCGGGCGCTCAGGCTGCGCTTTCGGCTCATCAATGCGCCCGGTTTCAGTAGAGTAGACTAACCGGCTGTTATCGTCTTTCATTACGCCTCCCGCAGGCTGGCCAGAATATCGCGCAGGGTTTGCGATGGGTTTTCCGACTGAGTCACCGGGCGGCCGATGACCATATAATCCACACCCGCCTGTTGCGCCAGTTGAGGCGTCATGATCCGGCGCTGATCGCCCGCCGCGCTGCCTTCAGGACGAATGCCCGGCGTCACTAATTTGAATTCTTTACCCAGCGCCGATTTGAAGCGCACCGCCTCCTGCGCCGAGCAGACCACGCCGTCGAGTCCGCACTGCTGCGTCAGACGCGCCAGTCGCTCGGCATGTTCCGCGGGAGAAAGCGTGATGCCGATATCTGCCAGATCGCTGTCCTCCATGCTGGTGAGCACGGTTACGGCGATCAGCAACGGCGCGTCCTGGCCAAACGGCACCAGCGCCTCGCGCGCCGCCTGCATCATCCGTGCCCCGCCGCTGGCGTGAACGTTGACCATCCACACGCCCAGATCTGCCGCTGCCGCCACAGCTTTCGCGGCCGTATTGGGAATGTCATGAAATTTAAGATCGAGGAACACGTCGAACCCACGGCTCTGGAGGTCATGCACCAACTGCGGTCCAAAGCGGGTAAACATCTCTTTGCCGACTTTGAGCCGACAATCCTGCGGATTGATCTGATCGACAAAGGCCAGCGCTTTGTCGCGGTTATCGTAATCCAGGGCAACCACAATCGGTGAATCCGTCGCAGAACGGGAAGTGGAGGCAAGTAGCGTCATGACCAGACCTTCTGATAGGGGCACCGATAAGGCGCGAAACAATAAACGGCAAGCATTCTACCTGCGGAGCCTGAAAAATTACAGGCGCTTAGCGCCCTGCCTGACGAATAGTGGCACGGCGTCACGTTGAGCTATACCTGAACTTTAAAGTATGTTGTAACTAAAATAATGGGTTAAAAAATTTATTGTCCATCCAGACCACGAATCGGCTTAATCGTGGACCATGCCCGGCACGACGGACAGTGCCAGTAGAGCGTAAAGGCGGTAAAACCGCATTTCTGACAGCGGTAGCGCGGCTTGGTGCGCATCTGCTCGCCGACCATATCGCGCAGCACCAGCAGACTCTCTCTGGCGCGGCCCTCTTCCGCTTCATTCAGGTGATAATCCATCAGGCGATGGAATACGCGCATCGTCGGGTGGCGCTGTAACTGACGGGTGATATAGATCTGCGCCGCATCCGGGCCTTCACGCTGCTCCATCAGCTCAGCAAGCATTAATTCCGCCACCGCGCCGGTATTCTCTTCAACGCAGCGTTTTAAAAACTCTGCCCATTCTTCGTGCTTGCCCAGCTGCTGGTAGCAGGTTTGCAACATCTCCAGGGTTTCCCCTACCAGTTCGCGGTCCTGCTCAATCACCTTAAGCAGGGATTCCATCGCTTTGGCATAGTCCTGCTTAGTAATATAAATGCGGCCCATCATGATAGACACGCGCGCGCTGCTGCTGTCTGCGGCTGCGCCCTTTCTCAGCAGGCCGAGCGCTTTGTCCATCTCGTCACTGGCCATCAACTGCAGCGCCAGCTCGCAATAGAAGTGGGCAATCTCTACGCGATGATTCTCTTTGCCCAGCTTCACCAGCCGCTCAGCCACGTCGATAGCTTTTTGCCAGTCGCTGGTCGCCTGATAAATTTGCAGAAGCTGCGAGAGCGCGCTGATGCGGAAGTCAGTTTCATCCACCAACTGGCCAAACATCTCTTCCGCCCGGTCATACAGCCCGGCGGCCATGTAGTCGCGGCCCAGTTGCTGTACCGCAAGCAAGCGCTGTTCATAGGTCAGCGAAGCGCTTTCCATCAGGGTCTGGTGAATACGGATAGCCCGGTCTACCTCGCCGCGCGAACGGAAAAGGTTGCCGAGCGTCAGATGCGCTTCAACAGTGCCGGTATCTTCTTTGAGCATCTCGAGGAACAGATCGACCGCCTTGTCCTGCTGATTGCTCAACAGAAAGTTAACCCCAGCGACGTAGTCCCGGGAAAGGCGGTTGGTTTCCTGATCCTTCGCCTGTTGTGCACTTCTGCGCCCCATATACCAGCCATAGGCGGCGGCAACAGGCAGCAACAGAAATAACAGTTCCAGCATCGAATCAGCCTTTTACCGCAGGCGCGGCAGACGGCGTGGCTTCAGGCAACGGAGAGAGCTGGTTTTCCAGGCGCTTAACTTTGCGTTCAGCCCGCGCCAGCTGTACGCGCACGCGCAGCCAGAACAGCCCGCAAATTAACCAGCCAATGATAAACCCCGTCGCGAAAAGCACGGCCAGCAGTGTAGAGATACGATATTCACCCTGAGCCAGCAGATAATTGAAGGTTACCTGCTGGTCATTTTGCGCACCCAGCGTGACGGAAATGACAAATATCGCTAATACCAGTAAGAAAATGAGTAAATATTTCACATTACTTCCCGTTATGTGGTTTGGGCGAATAAATCGTGTTCAACTCTTTCTTGTAACGCTATAAATTAACATTTTCTGGCTAATCGGGAAATGAGAATGCACCCTTGCAAAAGGAATAAATGCGGGTCTGGCGCATGCTTTTCAAGCAACGCTAGTCATTTTCACGTTCAGCAATCTCTTTTTTCTCTTCCACCGGCGGCGTGAACGGCCCACATAATCGTTGAGCAACCCACACAGCCAGCGTAACCAGCAGCCAGGATATCAGCGTGGCGACCACCAAATCGCGCGGCCAGTGCATACCCAACAGCATCCGGCTGCCCATTACGCCACTGGCCCAGACTAATAACACTGCCAGCGTAATGGTGCGCCGGCGCGGCCATAACAGCCCCACGCCCAGCAGCGCCCAGCTGGCGGCGAACATGGTATGACCCGAAGGAAACGCAAACCCCGTCTCTTTCTGCCAGTGTTTGCGTAACCAGCCTGGAATGTTCGCCTCGTTCTGCAACTGTTCTTTGACCAGATGCCCGCGCTCTTTACGCTTTAAATTGTAGAAGTCGTCTACCGGAACGTGGCGCGTTTTTTCAAGCCAGATAACAAAGGGCCGCGGTTCCTGTACCGAATCCTTGATCCAGGATTTGAGGCCCTGTCCAACCAGAATGGCAGCGCCTAAAATCAGAAACAGCACCACTGCAGCGCGCAGGCGATAACGCAAACACCACAAAAACCAGCCGCAGAGTAGCACATGCGTGATGATCCCCCAGGGCTGGGTGACGGTTTCGGTGATCCAGAACATACCCTTTAGCCAGATTGAGTCCGCAGTGGGTTCCCATTGCCAGCCGGAGATCCAGACCAGCAGCGGCATCACCAGTAACAATCCCGCGCCAAAGGTGGTGCGCGTAGCAATCGACAGCATGACCTCTCCTTCATCTTATTGTCACACAAGGATAACCGAAAATTTAACATTCACCCATTTACTGTCAGTTTTGTGCGCTTAACATTTGCGTGACCGGGCTCACAGTAGGCGAACGGCAGTGCATTGTGGCAAAATAGCGCCAATAACAGAAAGCCAAAATAGTGGCTGGCGTGTAAACGCCGTATAACGATCCGGAGAATCACATGCAGCTTAAACGTGTGGCGGAAGCCAAACTGCCAACCCCCTGGGGCGATTTCCTGATGGTAGGCTTTGAAGAACTGGCTACCGGTCACGATCATGTCGCACTGGTGTTCGGCGACATCACTGGCGACGCGCCGGTACTGGCACGCGTCCATTCCGAATGCTTAACCGGCGATGCGCTGTTCAGCCTGCGCTGCGACTGCGGGTTCCAGCTTGAAGCCGCGCTGTCCCACATTGCTGAAGAGGGCCGCGGGATCCTGATGTACCACCGTCAGGAAGGCCGCAATATTGGTTTGCTGAACAAAATCCGCGCCTATGCGTTACAGGACCAGGGCTACGATACTGTGGAAGCTAACCACCAGCTGGGTTTTGCCGCTGACGAACGTGATTTCACCCTGTGCGCCGATATGTTCAAGCTGTTGGGCGTGAATGAGGTACGGTTACTGACCAATAATCCGCGTAAGGTGGAAATTCTCAGCGAGGCGGGGATCAACATCGTGGAACGCGTGCCGCTGATAGTGGGCCGCAACCCGAACAATGAACACTACCTGGATACCAAAGCCGCGAAAATGGGCCATCTGCTGTCCCGCGACTGAATAGTCAGCACGATCAAAAAGGCCTGCGTTTGCAGGCCTTTTGCTTTTAGGTCAGCATGTTGCGTATCACAAAGTGCAGGATGCCGTCGTTCTGGTAATAGGTGAGCTCGTTACCGGTATCGATGCGGCAACGGCAATCCACCACTTCTTTACTGCCGTCGGCACGGGTAAACGTGACCGGCACCGTCGCGCCCGGCGTCAGCGATTGCAGTCCGCTGATGTCAATCTGCTCTTCCCCGGTCAGATTCAGCGTCTTACGCGTCACGCCCTGCGGGAATTCCAGCGGCAGGATGCCCATGCCGATCAGGTTTGAACGGTGGATACGTTCAAAAGATTCGGCGATAACTACCCGGACGCCCAACAGACGTGGACCTTTCGCCGCCCAGTCGCGGCTGGAGCCGGACCCGTACTCTTTCCCGGCAATTACCGCCAGCGGCGTGGATTTGGCCTGATAGGCCATCGCCGCGTCGTAAATCGACATGACTTCATCCCCCGGCAATAAGCGGGTCATCCCGCCTTCCACGCCCGGCACCATTTCGTTGCGGATGCGGATATTGGCAAAGGTGCCGCGCATCATCACTTCGTGGTTACCACGACGGGAGCCGTAAGAGTTGAAATCGCCCCGCTCCACCCCGTGGCTTTGCAGATAACGCCCTGCCGGGCTATCCGGCTTAATGCTGCCCGCCGGGGAGATATGGTCGGTGGTGACCGAATCGCCCAGCATCGCCAGAATGCGCGCCTGGTGGATATCTTCTACGGGTTTCGGCTCCGCCAGCATCTCGTCGAAGAACGGCGACAGGCGGATATAGGTCGAGTCATCCTGCCAGCCGTAGGTATCGGAGCGTTCAACCTCAATGGCTTTCCACTCGTCGGTGCCTTCGAACACTTCGGCATACTCTTTGCGGAACATGTCGGTGGAAACCTGCTCTACCGCCCTGGCGATCTCCTGGGATGACGGCCAGATATCTTTCAGATAGACCGGGTCGCCCTTTTTGTCATGGCCCAGCGGATCGGTCGCCAGATTGACGTTCATATTGCCCGCCAGCGCATAGGCCACCACCAGCGGCGGTGAAGCCAGCCAGTTAGTTTTAACCAGTGGATGGATGCGGCCTTCAAAGTTACGGTTGCCGGAGAGCACCGCCCCCACGGTTAAATCGCCTTTTTTGATCGCCTGTTCAATAGGATCCGGCAGCGGCCCGGAGTTACCAATACAGGTGGTGCATCCGTAGCCCACAAGGTTAAAGCCGAGTTCGTCGAGGTAAGGCGTCAGCTTCGCCTGGGCCAGATAGTCAGACACCACTTTCGACCCCGGTGCCAGCGAGGCTTTCACCCACGGCTGGCGTTTAAGTCCCAGCGTGACCGCTTTTTTCGCCAGCAGACCAGCGGCCATCAGCACGCTGGGGTTGGAGGTGTTGGTACAGGAGGTGATCGCGGAAATCACGACTGCGCCGTCAGGCAACTGATACTGCTGCCCGTTCATCACATAATCCACCGGCTCGCGATCTTTCTGGCTGTGGTTGACTTCCAGCTCATTGCTGGCGGCAAATGCGGCGGGCACGTCTTTCAGCGCCACGCGATCCTGCGGGCGTTTCGGCCCGGCGAGGCTCGCCTGCACTTCCGCCATATCCAGCGCCAGCGTGCTGGTGAACACCGGCTCATCACCGGTATTGCGCCACATGCCCTGCGCTTTGGCATAGGTTTCCACCAGCGCTACCTGCTCTTCGCTACGTCCGCTGAGGCGCATATAGTCCAGCGTTACGCCGTCAATCGGGAAAAACCCGCAGGTCGCGCCATATTCCGGCGCCATGTTGGCGATGGTCGCGCGGTCCGCCAGCGGCAAATCGTCCAGGCCGTCGCCGTAGAATTCAACAAATTTCCCGACGACGCCGTGTTTACGCAGCATTTGGGTCACCGTCAGCACCAGGTCAGTGGCGGTGATGCCTTCCTGTAATTTTCCGGTGAGTTTAAACCCCACGACGTCAGGGATCAGCATGGAGACCGGCTGGCCGAGCATGGCCGCTTCCGCCTCTATACCGCCCACGCCCCAGCCCAGTACACCGAGGCCGTTAATCATCGTGGTATGGGAGTCGGTGCCCACCAGGGTATCCGGATAGGCGACCATTTCTCCGTCCTGAAGTTCGCTCCACACCGCTTTACCGAGATACTCCAGGTTCACCTGGTGGCAAATACCGGTGCCCGGCGGCACCACGCTGAAGCGGCTGAACGCCTGCTGCCCCCAGCGCAGAAACACATAGCGCTCGTGGTTGCGCTCCATTTCAAGACGCACGTTCTCTTCAAATGCGTCGTCATCGCCAAAATGGTCTACTGTCACCGAATGGTCGATCACCAGGTCCACCGGTGAAAGCGGATTGACCTTCGAGACGTCGCCCCCCAGGCGTTTTACCGCTTCACGCATTGCGGCAAGATCCACCACGGCGGGTACGCCGGTGAAATCCTGCATCAGCACGCGCGCCGGGCGATAGGCGATTTCCCGGTCGGCATGGGCTTTTTCCAGCCAGCCGGCCAGCGCCACGATATCTTCATGGGTAACGGAATCTTCGTCCTGCCAGCGTAACAGATTCTCCAGCAGCACTTTTAACGACTTGGGCAAGCGCGAAATATCCCCAAGTTCCCTGGAAGCCAGCGGCAGACTGTAATAGTGGTAAGTTTTATCGAGTGCCTGCAGCGTATCCTTACTGGCTTCGCGTAGTGTCGACGACATATGCTCCTCCTTAATAGCTGAGATGCGATACCCTGACGATAATCAGGGTTTGTATTAAAGATAACACATACATGTCGTAACGTTTTGATAACAACCCAAATTGACAAATGGGTGTGCGTCAGGGGGGAAACGACCAAAGCAAAACGCCCGAACTTTCGGGCGCTTGAAGGATTATTTGATCAGAAACAGCAGGCATTGTGTCCAGAACAGCAAAGAAACGCCGAAGGCGGCTACCCAGGACCAGTATTTATACTGCGCGCGTTCACTCATGGTTTTCCACCAGAAGGATAACTAAATATCAATCGTCGGTATGCCCGACACCCATGCTGTGGGAAAGGGAAATAATGCGCTTTGGCATAGAGATTTGCCAAAAACTTACTCGTTATTATCAGGCTTTTCGTCTTGCGAAAATGATTCTATAAATGCCCGTTGTTCTTTGGTGAGATCCCAGGAAGCGGGAACAACAGGTGGCTTTTCCTTCCCCTGTTCACTATCGGGCGGGTTAGCCGCGCCCGCTGCCCCTTGCTCTCCGGATACCATCTCAGCCCCAGACAGACCAGGCGATCACGCCCACAACGATCCAGAACAGGGCAGAAAGCGCGAATACCGCCAGCCAGGCTTTACGTTTAACGCCCGCATCCCGCTGCGGTTGATGACTCTCTGAAGGCATCGGCATCCTCATACCATCGACATTGCTTATCATTACTCACCAAACAATAGTCAAGATTAATCAATTGATGAGACAAATCCTAATTAAAAAGGACTAAAAAATCCAGTGGATTTACGCATTGCGGCAATGTGAATAATTAATCTTTTGACATCAAATAAATTATCGAAAGGCATTATTTGCGGACAGGATAATCGTTTTCTATTTTTGTCGTTCTCCAGAGACACAAAGCCCACGACGAATACGCGGGCTTTGTCCGTTTATTTTACAGCGGGCGCGTTGCCGGGCAATTATTTAGCGGGCAGCTTAATATCTTTAAACATCTCTTCAATGTCTTCATTAGAGCGCAGCGAAACGGCGGTATCCACGACATCGCGAGTTAAATGCGGGGCAAAGCGCTGGATAAAGTCGTACATATAGCTTCTTAAAAACGTACTGCGGCGAAAACCAATTTTGGTGGTGCTGTGGCTGAAAATCTCATGGGCATCGAGGCGCACCAGATCCGGATCGGCAATGGGATCTACCGCCATACTGGCAATAACGCCTACCCCTAATCCGAGGCGCACATAGGTTTTAATCACATCGGCGTCGGTAGCGGTAAACACGATGCGCGGGGTCAAGCCGGCGCGGTTAAACGCGGTGTCCAGCTCCGAACGCCCGGTAAAGCCGAAGGTATAGGTCACCAGCGGATATTGCGCCAGCTCCTCAATCGTCACCGACTCTTTCGACGCCAGCGGATGGTCCGGCGTGACGACAATCGAACGGTTCCAGTGATAGCAAGGCAGCATGACTAAATCGTCATACAGGTGCAGCGCTTCGGTGGCGATAGCGAAATCCGCGTTGCCTTTCGACACTGCTTCGGCGATTTGATTAGGCGACCCCTGGTGCATATGCAGGGACACGCGCGGATAGCGCTCGATAAAGCCTTTAATCACCCCCGGCAGGGCATAACGCGCCTGGGTGTGAGTAGTGGCCACATAAAGCGACCCTTTATCAGGCCAGGTGTGCTCCCCCGCCACAGACTTGATGGCATCGACCTTCGACAGCACTTCCCGGGCGATGCGGATAATTTCCTGCCCGGCAGGCGTGACCTGGGTTAAATGCTTTCCGCTACGGGCAAAGATTTGGATCCCTAATTCGTCTTCCAGCATACGCACTTGCTTACTGATGCCGGGCTGGGATGTGTACAGCCCTTCTGCTGTCGACGAGACATTAAGATTGTGGTTGACCACCTCAACGATATAACGAAGCTGTTGTAATTTCATGGCAGGACCATCCGCGCTGCTCGCGCCTTCTGACGATGATTAAGACCGAATCAGTCTAAAAAAGAGGTTAACTATAACCACTATATCATTTATAGCTTCTGTGTATAGATAGAGAAAATAAATAATAATGCCGTAATAAACAAAAAGGGCCGGATTTCTTCGGCCCTTTTTTAGTTTCATTTACAGCAGGTTACTTGCTGCCTTCGACCCACTTGCCGTCGACGTAAAACGCAGACCAGCCGGTGGCTTTGCCCGCTTTCTCAGAAGAGACGTACTGCTGTTTGGTCTTACGGCTAAATTTCACCACCGCCGGGTTGCCCTCAGGATCTTTCTGTGGGGCATCCGCCAGATAACGCAGTTTTTCAGGCAGGCGATCGCGGAAGCGGTACAGCTCTTCCACTAACGGCGCACGGGTTTCACGCGATTTGGGGAAGGTATTGGCCGCCAGGAACACCCCAGCCGCACCGTCGCGCAGCACGAAGTACGCATCGGATTTCTCGCACGGCAATTCCGGCAGCGGAACCGGATCTTCCTTCGGCGGCGCAACGTCGCCGTTACGCAAAATCTTACGGGTGTTTTTACAGTCGTCGTTGGTACAGGCCATGTACTTACCGAAGCGCCCCATGCGCAGATGCATTTCCGAACCGCACTTCTCGCACTCCACAATCGGGCCGTCATAGCCTTTGATGCGGAATTCACCCTCTTCGATTTCGTAGCCATCGCAGGTCGGGTTGTTGCCGCAGACGTGGATTTTACGCTTCGGATCGATCAGGTAGCTGTCCATCGCGGTGCCGCATTTCTGGCAACGACGTTTGGCGCGCAGCGCGTTGGTTTCGGCGTCATCACCTTCCAGCACGTTAAGCACTTCGTTTTCCGGCACCAGATTGATGGTGGTTTTGCAGCGCTCTTTGGGCGACAGCGCATAGCCGGAACAGCCGAGGAAGACCCCGGTGCTGGCGGTACGAATCCCCATTTTACGACCGCAGGTCGGGCAGTCGATGCTGGTTAACACCATCTGGTTGGGTCGCATCCCGCCCTCTTCCGGATCTTTCTCCGCCGTATCCAACTGGCGGGTAAAATCACCAAAGAAGTCGTCGAGTACCGCTTTCCACTCCGCCTGATGGTTTGCCACCTGGTCGAGGCTGCTTTCCATCTGGGCGGTAAAGTCGTAGTTCATCAGCTCGCGGAAGTTCTCTTCCAGACGGTCGGTAACGATCTCGCCCATTTTCTCGGCGTAGAAACGGCGGTTTTCCACTCGCACGTAACCGCGATCCTGAATGGTGGAGATGATCGAGGCGTAGGTAGACGGACGGCCAATACCGCGTTTTTCCAGCTCTTTTACCAGGGACGCTTCGCTAAACCGCGCAGGCGGCTTGGTGAAGTGCTGGGCCGGGGTCAGTTCAACCAGGGACAATACGTCGCCTGGCTCAACGGCTGGCAGCGTGCGGTCTTCATCACCTTTACGCAGCGCAGGCATCACTTTGGTCCAGCCATCGAACCGCAGCGTGCGACCACGCGCTTTGAGGCGGAAATCGCCTGCTTCCACGGTCAGCGTGGTGGAGTCGTATTGCGCCGGCGTCATCTGACAGGCGACAAACTGACGCCAAATCAGCTGATACAGCTTCTGCGCATCGCTTTCCATATCCTTCAGCACGTCCGCCACCACATTCACATCGGATGGACGAATGGCTTCGTGCGCTTCCTGCGAGTTGTCTTTGCTGGCGTACTGATTGGCCGACTCCGGCAGATATTTTTTGCCGAACTGGTCTTTAATATAGTCGCGCACCATGCTCACCGCGTCCTGGCTCAGGTTGGTGGAGTCAGTACGCATATAGGTGATATAGCCCGCTTCGTACAACCGCTGGGCCATCATCATGGTTTTCTTGACGCCAAAACCGAGACGCGTGCTGGCCGCCTGTTGCAACGTAGACGTAATAAACGGCGCGCCCGGTTTGCTGCTGGTGGGCTTATCTTCACGCTCCAGCAGGGTATAACGCGCTTTTTCCAGCAGGCTTACCGCCGCCATGGTTTGATCGCGGTTTACCGGGCGGAACGGTTTGTCGTTCTGGTGAGTGACTTCAACCTGCAACGCATCGCCTTTCGGCGTGGTCAGCGCGGCGTCCACTTCCCAGTACTCTTCCGGCACAAAGGCTTTGATTTCGCGTTCGCGCTCGACAACCAGACGGACCGCAACGGACTGCACGCGTCCGGCAGACAGGCCGCGGGCGATCTTCTTCCACAGCAGCGGAGAGACCATATAGCCCACCACGCGGTCCATAAAGCGGCGCGCCTGTTGAGCGTTTACCCGGTCGATATTCAGTTCGCCCGGCTTTTCGAACGCCTGACGAATCGCATTTTTGGTAATTTCGTTAAACACCACACGGCTGTAGCGGGTGTCGTCGCCGCCGATCACTTCCCGCAGGTGCCATGCGATGGCTTCCCCTTCGCGGTCAAGGTCGGTTGCGAGATAGATGTGGTCGGCTTTTTCAGCCAACGATTTCAGTTCAGAGACAACTTTCTCTTTGCCCGGCAGCACTTCGTATTGTGCTTCCCAGTCATGCCACGGATCAACGCCCATGCGGTTGACTAACGCACCGCGCTCATCCTTTTTGACTTTTTTGCCGGTTTTGGCCGTTTTGGTGGAGGCAGAGTCAGCGCTCTTTTTCTGGGTTGATCCGCTGGTCGGCAAATCACGGATATGACCGACGCTGGATTTCACCACGTAGTCATTGCCGAGATACTTGTTAATCGTTTTGGCTTTTGCCGGGGACTCAACGATAACGAGAGCTTTACCCATATTCACCTTTACCTGGTTGATTCTTCCAAATGACGTCGCACGATAACTCACTTTATCGGGCCATACGCCAGGATATATTGCGATAGCCGTAAAGGAATTCAACCCTGCTTCATTTACCGGTGCGACGGAACGCACTTTTCCGATCCCTGAGAAAGCAGGTTTTTCGCGCCATGACGACACAGCACGACGAAAGTCTGGTCGAATGTCAAGCAATTCTGTTGCCAGATTTGCGAAAGCGTCACACTCTACCTGATAAAATTCGTTACGCAACTTTATTAGCATGCCTTGCTACTGAGCGCCAATTTGTCAGTGCGGATAAATCCACAATCTCATTCCGGGAAAATTTGCACCTTATGTCAGGCGCGGCGTACACTACGCGCAGTTTTGAAGGAGTAAATTATGCAACAGACGATTCAACCAATAGACAAAAAAACACTGCTTGAAAAAGCCAATGCATTAATTGTCGAACATGAAGATTACATCGCAGGCATCATTGCCACCGACGTCGAGCAGAAAAACGGCGTGCTGGTCTTCAGAGGCGAATACTTCCTGGACGAGCAAGGCCTGCCGACGCCGAAAAGCACGGCGGTCTTCAACATGTTTAAATACCTCGCCCACGAACTGTCTGAAAAGTACCGTTTGCAGGATTAAAAAAGAGGCCGGATGGCCTCTTTTTGGTTTGTTGATTACAGCAGCGGTTTTTCGCCGCGCTGCCACCAGCGCATCAACAGACGATCGGCACTTTCCGCCGCGCTGCCGGTAAAACGGTCCATCATTTTTTTACGGCGCAGATAGCGCACGCCGACTACGTCACGCTGCTGCATTTTTTCCAGAATCAAATCGTCGCTGGTGCTGATAGCGTCAACCAGACCTTTCTCTTTCGCCTGAACGCCGTACCAGTGTTCACCGGTCGCCACCTCGTCAATATTCAGGCTGGGACGCATCTCTTTAACAAAGCTTTTGAACAGCAGATGGGTGTCGTTGAGATCTTCGCGGAACTTCTCGCGCCCTTCCTCGGTGTTTTCACCAAACAGCGTCAGGGTACGCTTATATTGCCCGGCAGTGTGCAGTTCCACGTCGATATCATTGCGTTTGAGCAGCCGGTTAAAGTTAGGGATCTGCGCCACTACGCCGATCGAACCAACAATGGCAAACGGCGCCGCCACGATATGGCTGGCGACGCAGGCCATCATGTAACCTCCGCTGGCCGCCACTTTATCCACCGCCACCGTTAACGGAATGCCGCGCTCGCGCAGGCGCTGGAGCTGCGAGGCGGCCAGACCATAACCGTGCACCACGCCGCCAGGGCTTTCGAGGCGCACCAGCACCTCATCCTGCGGTGTCGCGACCGCCAGCACCGCCGTCACCTCTTCACGCAGCGACGACACCTCATGAGCGTCCATACTGCCTTTAAAATCGATCACGTACAGCCTGGCGCGGCCATCCGCTGCCGGTTTACCCTGCTTCGCCAGCGCTTTTGCCGCTTTGGCTTCCTGCTTGTGCTTTTTCTTCTGCGTTTTATGCCACAGTTTTTGCTGATGGGGATCGAGCAGCGATACCGCCATCTCTTCCTGCATTTCTTTATATTGCTCGCTCAAACGGGTCACGCGCAGTTCCCCGCGCTGCTGTTTCCTGCGCTGGGCAACATTGACGATAATGGCTGCAACAATCGCAATCGCGATCACAACCGTGGCGATTTTGGCTAAAAACAACCCATATTCAGAAAGTAGATCCACAACATCCGCCTTGATATCACGTCCAAAAGTTAGCTTCAGTGTACCGACTCACGCGCAATCAGTCTCGTATGACATGTTTATCGTGGAATCTATCCCGTAATTTTCCACCATGATGAAGTATTTCAAAATGTTAACTTGCGGCTAACGAGGCGGATGACCGATTGAAATAGCGGGCGGAATCAGGCATAACACGTTAAATCTCTGTGAAAAGACTGTTTCGCACGCTAACTGCCCGCTCAGGAGTGATTTGTGCACTATCAACCCCAACGCGATTTGCTGCAAAAGCGCATAATTCTTGTCACCGGCGCCAGCGACGGCATTGGCCGCGAAGCGGCGATGACCTATGCCCAATACGGCGCCGACGTGGTCCTGCTGGGCCGCAACGAGCAAAAACTGCGCGATGTCGCGCAGGCGATCCATCAGCAAGGTTATTCGCTGCCCCGCTGGTTCACGCTGGATTATTCCAGCGCCACGCCACAGCAATGCCAGGAGCTGGCGAATCACATCGCCGCCGAGGTTCCCCGGCTCGACGGCGTATTGCACAACGCGGGCGCGCTCGGCGAAGTGCGCCCGATGATCGAACAAACGCCGGAGAGCTGGCTGGACGTGATGCAGGTGAACGTGAATGCCACCTTCTTTCTGACCCAGGCGTTGATCCCGCTGCTGCTGAAATCCGATTCGGGCTCGCTGGTGTTCACCTCCTCAAGCGTGGGCCGCCAGGGGCGCGCTGGCTGGGGTGCTTACGCGGTGTCGAAATTTGCTACCGAGGGCATGATGCAGGTGCTGGCGGAAGAATATGTTCATCGTAATCTGCGGGTAAACTGCATTAATCCCGGCGGCACCCGCACCGCGATGCGCGCCAGTGCATTCCCTTCGGAAGACCCCAATAAACTCAAGACACCGCGCGATTTAATGCCGCTCTATTTGTGGCTGATGGGCGACGACAGCCGTCGCAAAACCGGCATGACCTTTGATGCCCAACCCAACCGAAAACCAGGAATTTCTGAATGAGCGACGATCGTTACCAGCAGCGCCAGCAGCGTGTTAAAGAGAAAGTGGATGCCCGCATCGCCAGCGCTCAGGAAGAGCGCGGCATACTGATGGTGTTTACCGGCAACGGCAAAGGCAAAACCACCGCCGCTTTCGGCACCGTCACCCGCGCCGTGGGCCACGGTAAAAAAGCCGGCGTGGTGCAGTTCATTAAAGGCACCTGGCCCAACGGCGAGCGTAACCTGCTGGAGCCGCACGGCGTAGAATTCCAGACCATGGCTACCGGGTTTACCTGGGAGACGCAAAACCGTGAGTCCGATACTGCTGCCTGCCTCTCTGCCTGGCAGCACGCCGAGCGAATGCTGCGCGATGCATCGCTGGATTTGGTGGTGCTGGATGAGCTGACCTATATGGTGGCCTATGACTATCTGCCTCTGGAGGTGGTGCTGGAGGCGTTAAATCATCGTCCGGAACAGCAAACGGTGATTATTACCGGACGCGGCTGCCATCGCGATATTCTGGAGATTGCCGATACGGTAAGCGAGTTACGTCCGGTGAAACACGCGTTTGACGCGGGCGTAAAGGCCCAGATGGGCATTGATTACTGATCGCCAGGCATAAAAAAGGTCGCATTTCGCGACCTTTGTTTAGTAAATCGATTATCTTTCGCGGGTTTTCTTCACCGCCGGGCCGCTGCTGCGACGCGCGGTAGTCTGGCCGTGACGCTTCACCGCACGACGGATCTGGTTCGCCTTCATACGACGACGATCTTTCTCCACCGCCACTTTGCTGCTGGTTTCAGCAGGCAGGCCCACCAGCTCACGCAGATAGTTGGTTTGCGCTAAATCCAGCTCGGTATAGCCGCCGCGCGGCAGGCCTTTCGGCAGCGGGATATCGCCGTAGCGCACGCGGATCAGACGGCTCACCTGCACGCCTACCGCTTCCCATAAACGACGCACTTCACGGTTGCGCCCTTCGGTCAGGGTGACGTTATACCACTGGTTGATGCCTTCGCCGCCGGTGAATTTAATGGTTTTAAACGCCGCCGGGCCATCTTCGAGCTGGACGCCGCGCGCCAGGTCGTTAATTTTGCTGTCTTCAACCTGACCAAACACGCGCACCGCGTATTCACGCTCCACTTCACGGCTCGGGTGCATCAGGCGGTTAGCCAGTTCACCGTCGGTGGTAAACAACAGCAGGCCACAGGTATTGACGTCCAGACGACCAACCGCAATCCAGCGCGCGCCACGCAGTTTCGGCAAGCGGTCAAACACCGTCGGGCGGCCTTCCGGATCGTTACGGGTGCACAGTTCGCCTTCCGGCTTGTAATACGCCAGCACCCGGCAAATCTGCTCGGCGGATTCTTTAATCGAAATCAGATGGCCATCGATACGAATTTTCAGCGCGCTGTTAACCTCAACGCGATCGCCCAGGGTGGCAATTTTGCCATCAACGCTGACGCGACCGGCGGAGATCATGGTTTCGAGTTCGCGGCGCGAACCGTGACCGGCGCGGGCCAGTACTTTTTGTAGCTTCTCGCTCATAGAGCTTCCTTACGATGTCGCCTTCCCAGGCGTCGAATGGGGAAGGCGGCAGTGACCCGCCGCCTTTAAGGCCGCGTAGTATAGCGGCTCAGGGCATTACAGGAAAGGCTTAACGTCGCCAACCCCTTCACGCACCACCACCGGCGAATCGTCGGTTAAATCAATGACCGTGGTGGGCTGCTGCCCCAGGTAGCCGCCGTGAATAATTAAATCGACCACTTTCTCCAGCCGGTCTTTGATCTCTTCCGGATCGGATTCAGTAAATTCGCTGCCCGGCAGCATCAACGAGGTTGACAGCATTGGCTCGTTCAACGTTTCCAGCAGGGCCAGCGCAATCGGGTTCGACGGCACGCGCAGGCCGATGGTTTTACGTTTTTCCTGCAACAAACGGCGCGGCACGTCTTTAGTGCCCTTGAGGATGAAGGTGTAGTTGCCTGGCGTGTTATTTTTGATCAGGCGAAACGCCACGTTATCGACAAACGCATAGGTCGACAGTTCCGATAAGTCCCGGCACATCAACGTAAAGTTGTGGCCGTTCGGCAACTGACGGATCCGGCAGATGCGTTCCATCGCGCCCTTATCTTCCAGCTTACAGCCCAGCGCATAGCCGGAATCGGTCGGGTAAACAATCACCCCGCCTTTGCGCACAATGTCCACGGCCTGATTGATCAGCCGCGGTTGCGGATTATCCGGATGAATATAAAAAAACTGACTCATACTGCCCTCTCTTTACTCAATTCTGGCGCGTCCCAGCGCTGCCAGACAGGCCTCAGGCCGTCGGGAAGCCAGAGTTTGCGGCCCAGCTCGATCCACGGGCAAGGCTGATGAAAATCCGATCCCTGTGACGCCAACAGTCCGAATTGGGTTGCGTAAGCGGCAAGCTTTGCCCGCTCGTCGGGCGCTTGCTGGCACTGCGCCACTTCCATCGCGTCGCCGCCCTGTTCGGCAAAATGCCCCAGCAAACGCCTGAGCCACTTCGCCGACAGCCGGTAACGTCCTGGGTGGGCGACTACCGCCAGACCGCCAGAATGGTGAATCACATCAATAGCTTGTTTTATTGTACACCACTGCGGCGGCACATAACCGGTTTTCCCGCGCGCTAAATAGTGTTTAAACACGTCAGCCATCGAACTGGCGCGCCCGTCTTCAATCAAAAATTTAGCAAAATGGCCGCGGGTGACCGTCCCGCCGTCAGCCAGACGCAGCGCCCCTTCCCACGCGCCAGGGATGCGCGCCTTTTCCAGCCGCTCGGCGATCATTTCAGCCCGGCGGTTGCGGCGGGCGTGCTGTTCACCCAGGAATTCAATTAACGCCGGATGCGTAATATCGATACCCAACCCGACGATATGGATCTCATGATTTTCCCACAGCGTGGAAATTTCCGTACCGTTGATCAGTTGCAACGGCAGTTGTTGTCGGGCGATTTCCCGATGCGCGGCGGGCAAGCCTGCGGTGGAATCGTGATCGGTAATGGCGAGGGCAGTCACGCCCATTTCAACGGCGCGATGCACCAGTTGTTCTGGCGTGAGCGCGCCATCGGAGGCGACCGTATGGCTGTGTAAATCATAAATCACAGCATTCGAAGATGGGTTCAAAAACAGCTCCAACACGTGTGGCATAGCATTCGGGAGTCTATCATAACGATTCCTGATGATTTTCTAAAATCGGGGTTGACATTAAATGCACGAACTAGTTAACTAGTACGCAAGTTCACACAAGACAGGTATCTGAAGATGAAAGTAAACATGATTGTTAACCGCTGGTGGCGCACTTCCTGACTCAGGGCAGTGAATCCACTGTGCGTCACGCACACCAGATACCCGGCCCGCCATCAAGCGGGCTTTTTTTTGAACAGAATAATGAGAACCGATATGCAAACCCAGAAACCCGCGTTGCAACTCCAGGCTTACGAAGCCGCCTATCGCGATAACCCGACCGCGCTGTTTCATCAACTGTGCGCCTCGCGCCCTGCCACGCTGCTGCTGGAATCGGCGGATATCGACAGCAAAGACTCGCTAAAAAGCCTGCTGCTGGTGGACAGCGCGTTGCGCATTACCGCGCTGGGTGACACTGTCACTATTGACGCGCTGACCGCTAACGGCGCAGCGCTGCTGAATTTACTGGATACGGCGCTGCCTGCCGGCATCGACAATCACATCCTGCCCCAGGGTCGCGTGCTGCGCTTCCCGCCGGTCAGCACGCTGCTGGATGAAGACGCGCGCCTGTGTTCGCTGTCGGTGTTTGATACTTTCCGTCTGCTGCAAAATCTGGTCAGCGTCCCGGCGGAGGAGCGTGAGGCCATGTTCTTCGGCGGGTTGTTTGCCTATGACCTGGTGGCCGGTTTCGAAGCGCTGCCGGCGGTTGAGCAGCATAACCGCTGCCCGGACTACTGCTTCTATCTGGCGGAAACTCTGGTGGTTATCGATCATCAGAAAAAGCACATGCGTATTCAAACCAGCCAGTTCGCGCCGTCCGACAGCGAGGCGCGTCGCCTGGCCCAGCGTATCGACGAGATCGCACATCAGCTGACCCAGCCTGCTCAGCCGCTGCCGGTAGAAACCGTGCCGGCTATGCGTTGCGAGTGCAATCAGAGCGATGAAGAGTACGGCGCAGTGGTGCGCGATATGCAAAAAGCCATTCGCGCCGGGGAAATTTTTCAGGTGGTGCCGTCACGCCGTTTTACGCTGCCCTGCCCGTCGCCGCTGGCCGCCTATGAGACGTTAAAGAACAGTAACCCCAGCCCGTACATGTTCTTTATGCAGGATAACGACTTCACGCTGTTCGGCGCGTCGCCGGAAAGCTCGCTGAAATATGACGCCGATTCACGCCAGATCGAAATCTACCCGATTGCCGGGACCCGCCCGCGCGGTCGTCGCGCCGACGGTTCGCTGGACCGCGACCTGGACAGCCGCATCGAGCTGGAAATGCGCACCGACCATAAAGAGCTGTCCGAGCATCTGATGTTGGTGGACCTGGCCCGCAACGATCTGGCGCGCATCTGCACGCCGGGCAGCCGCTACGTGGCGGATTTAACCAAAGTCGACCGCTACTCCTTTGTGATGCATCTGGTGTCACGGGTAGTGGGCGAACTGCGCCAGGATCTGGATGTGCTGCACGCCTATCGCGCCTGCATGAATATGGGCACCCTGAGCGGCGCGCCGAAAGTCCGCGCCATGCAGCTTATCGCCGCAGCGGAAGGCACGCGTCGCGGCAGCTACGGCGGCGCGGTCGGCTACTTCACCGCCCACGGCGATCTGGATACCTGTATTGTGATTCGTTCGGCCTATGTCGAGGACGGCATCGCCACCGTCCAGGCAGGCGCGGGCGTGGTGCTCGACTCAGTGCCGCAATCTGAAGCGGATGAAACACGTAATAAAGCTCGCGCGGTGTTGCGCGCAATCGCCACGGCACACCACGCACAGGAGACATTCTGATGGCCGACATTCTGCTGCTCGATAATATCGACTCATTCACCTATAACCTGGCCGATCAACTGCGGGCCAGCGGGCACAACGTGGTGATTTACCGTAACCACGTCCCGGCGCAGGCCTTAATCGACCGTCTGGCGACCATGAAAAACCCGGTGCTGATGCTCTCGCCAGGCCCGGGCACGCCATCAGAAGCGGGCTGTATGCCGGAGTTGCTGACCCGGATGCGCGGCAAACTGCCGATTATCGGTATCTGCCTTGGGCATCAGGCGATCGTCGAAGCCTACGGCGGCTATGTGGGCCAGGCCGGGGAGATCCTGCACGGTAAAGCCTCCAACATCACTCACGACGGCGAAGCGATGTTCGCCGGGCTGCAAAACCCGCTGCCGGTGGCGCGCTACCATTCACTGGTGGGCAGCAACGTCCCGGCGGGCCTGACGATCAACGCTCATTTTAACGGGATGGTGATGGGCGTGCGACACGATGCGGATCGCGTGGTGGGCTTCCAGTTCCATCCGGAATCGATTCTCACCAGCCAGGGCGCGCGCCTGCTGGAGCAAACCCTCGCCTGGGCGCTGAAATCGCTGGAAGAGAAAAATACCATCCAGCCGATCCTCGATAAGCTGTATCAGGCGCAGACCCTAAGCCGCGAAGAGAGCCACCAGCTCTTTTCCGCAATTGTGCGCGGCGAGCTGAAGCCGGAACAGCTGGCGGCAGCGCTGGTCAGCATCAAAGTGCGCGGCGAGCACCCCAACGAGATCGCCGGGGCCGCCACGGCGCTGTTAGAAAACGCCGCGCCCTTCCCGCGCCCGGAATACCTGTTCGCCGATATCGTCGGCACCGGCGGCGACGGCAGCAACAGCATCAACATTTCCACAGCCAGCGCGTTTGTGGCGGCGGCGGTCGGGATGAAAGTGGCGAAACACGGCAACCGCAGCGTCTCGAGCCGTTCCGGTTCGTCGGATCTGCTGGCGGCATTCGGCATCAATCTGGATATGAATGCCGACGCGTCCCGCCAGGCGCTGGACGAACTGGGGGTTTGTTTCCTGTTCGCCCCGAAATACCACACCGGCTTTCGTCACGCTATGCCGGTCCGCCAGCAGCTGAAAACCCGCACCCTGTTTAACGTGCTGGGGCCGCTGATTAACCCGGCGCACCCGCCGCTGGCGCTGATTGGCGTCTACAGCCCGGAGCTGGTGCTGCCGATTGCCGAAACCCTGCGCGTACTGGGCTATCAGCGCGCCGCCGTGGTGCACAGCGGCGGGATGGACGAAGTGTCGCTGCATGCCCCGACCTTAGTGGCGGAGCTGCATAACGGCGAAATCAAAAGCTATCAACTGACCGCCGACGATTTTGGCCTGACGCCCTATCATCAGGACGCGCTGCTGGGCGGCACGCCGGAAGAAAACCGTGACATTCTGACCCGCCTGTTACAAGGTAAAGGCGAGAGCGCTCATGAGGCCGCCGTTGCCGCTAACGTCGCTATGCTGCTGCGTTTGCATGGCGAAGAGGATCTCAGGGCGAACGCTCAACGGGTTATCGAGGTGCTGCGCAGTGGTGCCGCTTACGATCGTGTTACCGCATTGGCAGCGAGAGGATAAATCATGCAAACCGTGTTAGCGAAAATCGTCGCCGACAAGGCCATTTGGGTGGAAGCGCGTAAGGCGCAGCAGCCGCTGGCCGGCTTCCAGAATGAAATTGTGCCGAGCCAGCGCCATTTTTACGAAGCGCTGCGGGGCGCGCGTACCGCCTTTATTCTCGAATGCAAAAAGGCGTCGCCGTCAAAAGGCGTGATCCGCGATGACTTCGACCCGGCGCGTATCGCGGGCGTTTATAAGCACCACGCGTCGGCGATTTCGGTCCTGACCGATGAGAAATATTTTCAGGGCAGCTTCGATTTCCTGCCCATCGTCAGCCAAATCGCCCCGCAGCCGGTGCTGTGCAAAGATTTCATTATCGACTCGTACCAGATTTACCTGGCGCGCTACTATCAGGCCGACGCCTGCCTGTTGATGCTCTCAGTGCTGGATGACGAACAGTATCGCCAGCTGGCGGCGGTGGCCCACAGCCTGAACATGGGCGTGTTGACCGAAGTCAGTAATGAAGAAGAGCTGGAACGCGCAATTGCGCTGGAGGCAAAAGTCGTCGGCATCAATAACCGCGACCTGCGCGACCTGTCCATCGACATAAACCGCACCCGCCAGCTGGCACCGCGCCTCGGCGCAGGCGTCACGGTGATCAGCGAATCGGGGATTAACAGCTATGCCCAGGTGCGCGAGCTCAGCCATTTCGCCAACGGTTTCCTCATTGGCTCCGCGCTGATGGGCCAGGACGATCTCAACGCGGCGGTGCGCAGCGTGCTGCTGGGTGAGAACAAAGTGTGCGGCCTGACCCGCCCGGAAGACGCCAGAGCGGCGTATGACGCGGGCGCACTCTTCGGCGGACTGATTTTCGCGCCGTCCTCCCCGCGCTA
Organism: Atlantibacter hermannii; assembly: GCF_009907385.1. Taxonomy (GTDB): domain Bacteria; phylum Pseudomonadota; class Gammaproteobacteria; order Enterobacterales; family Enterobacteriaceae; genus Atlantibacter; species Atlantibacter hermannii_A. The sequence continues at coordinate 16,762 of NZ_JAAATR010000005.1, read as the reverse complement.
CGTTACGCCGGAGCAGGCCCGGACGGTGAGCGCCGCCGCGCCGCTGCGCTATGTCGGCGTGTTCCGCGACGGCGCTATTCAGGACATCGTGAATATCGCCGAAGCGCTGAACTTATCCGCCGTGCAGCTGCATGGCAGCGAAGATCAGGCCTACATCAGCGCCCTGCGCGATGCGCTGCCTGACGAGGTGGCGATCTGGAAAGCGCTCAGCGTGGCGCACAGCCTCCCGGCGCGCGATCTGCAATTCGTCGATCGTTATGTTTTCGACAACGGCCAGGGCGGCAGCGGTCAGCGTTTCGACTGGTCATTGCTGGCAGGCCAACAGCTCGACAATGTCTTACTGGCCGGTGGGCTGGGCGCGGACAACTGTGTCGACGCGGCCAAACTCGGCTGTAGCGGTTTAGATTTCAATTCCGGCGTGGAAAGCGCGCCGGGTATTAAAGACAGCAACAAGCTGGCGGCGGTCTTCAAAACGCTGCGGGCCTATTAAGGAAGAGATCATGACAACATTACTGAACCCATATTTTGGTGAATTCGGCGGTATGTATGTTCCGCAGATCCTGATGCCCGCGCTGCGCCAGCTTGAAGAGGCTTTTGTCAGCGCGCAGAAGGACCCGGCGTTTCAGGCGCAGTTTACCGACCTGCTGAAGAATTACGCCGGTCGCCCAACCGCATTAACGAAATGCCAGAACATTACCGAAGGCACCCGCACTACGCTGTATCTGAAGCGAGAGGATTTGCTGCACGGCGGCGCGCATAAAACTAACCAGGTGCTGGGCCAGGCATTACTGGCGAAGCGGATGGGGAAAACCGAAATCATCGCCGAAACCGGCGCGGGGCAGCATGGCGTGGCTTCCGCGCTGGCGAGCGCCCTGCTCGGCCTGAAATGTCGCATTTATATGGGCGCAAAAGACGTGGAGCGCCAGTCGCCGAATGTGTTCCGTATGCGCCTGATGGGCGCGGAAGTGATCCCGGTGCACAGCGGCTCGGCCACCCTGAAAGACGCCTGTAACGAGGCGCTGCGCGACTGGTCCGGCAGCTACGATCGCGCTCACTATATGCTGGGCACCGCAGCGGGGCCGCACCCGTTCCCGACCATTGTGCGTGAATTCCAGCGCATGATCGGCGAAGAGACCAAAGCGCAAATCCTCGAAAAAGAAGGTCGCCTGCCGGATGCGGTGCTGGCCTGCGTGGGCGGCGGCTCTAACGCCATCGGCATGTTCGCCGACTTTATTGAAGAAGAGAGCGTGGGGCTGATTGGCATTGAACCGGCCGGGCACGGTATTGAAACCGGCGAACACGGCGCGCCGCTCAAGCATGGTCGCGTAGGGATTTACTTCGGCATGAAATCGCCGATGATGCAGACCGAAGACGGGCAAATCGAAGAGTCGTATTCCATTTCCGCCGGGCTGGACTTCCCGTCGGTCGGCCCGCAGCATGCCTATCTCAACAGCACAGGCCGCGCGGAGTATGTGTCGATTACCGATGATGAAGCGCTGGAAGCCTTTAAAACCCTGTGCCTGAAAGAAGGGATTATCCCGGCGCTGGAGTCTTCCCACGCGCTGGCTCATGCCCTGAAGATGGCGCGCGAGACCCCGGAAAAAGAGCAACTGCTGGTGGTTAACCTCTCTGGCCGTGGCGACAAAGACATCTTCACCGTTCACGATATTTTGAAAGCAAGAGGGGAAATCTGATGGAACGTTATGAGCAGTTGTTTAAGCAGCTTGAAGCCCGTAAGGAAGGGGCGTTTGTACCTTTCGTCACCCTCGGCGACCCCTCGCCAGAACAATCGCTGCGCATTATCGACACGCTGATCGAAGCAGGCGCGGATGCGTTGGAACTGGGCATTCCGTTCTCCGATCCGCTGGCGGACGGCCCGACGATCCAGAACGCCACCCTGCGCGCTTTTGCGTCCGGCGTGACGCCGGCGCAGTGTTTTGAAATGCTGGCGGCCATCCGCCAGAAACATCCGCAAATACCGATTGGCCTGCTGATGTACGCCAACCTGGTGTTCAGCAACGGCGTCGACGCGTTTTACCAGAAATGCGCCCAGGTGGGCGTGGACTCGGTTTTGGTGGCGGATGTGCCGGTTGAAGAGTCCGCACCGTTCAGCGAAGCGGCGTTACGCCATAACATCGCGCCGATTTTCATCTGCCCGCCTAATGCCGATGATCATCTTCTGCGCCAGATTGCCTCGCGTGGCCGCGGCTATACCTATTTACTGTCTCGTGCGGGCGTTACCGGCGCGGAAAACCGCGCCAGCGTGCCGCTGAATCATCTGATCGACAAGCTGAGGGAATACCATGCCGCGCCGCCGTTGCAGGGCTTTGGCATCTCTGAGCCGCTGCAGGTCAAAGCCGCGATCGACGCAGGCGCTGCCGGAGCGATTTCCGGCTCTGCCATCGTGAAAATCATCGAGACAAATCTCAACGATCACAGCGCGATGCTGAGCGAGCTGAAAGCGTTTGTGCAAAGCCTGAAGGCTGCCACCCGTCAGGAATAAGCCTCCCGCCACTTAAGCCCCTGACAGGGGCTTTTTTATTTTTGCGAATGTCAGGTGATAAGAGGGTGTAAACGCTCACCAGTTTGCTTATTTCGATACTGACGATGCGGACAGGGTGCTGATTTTACGTATGTGAAAAGGGGGATGGGCCATCACAACCCGGCTTGATAATTCGTCGATGGCCGCGGCGGCGGTGAGTAAAAGATTTTTATCAATGACGCACTGGTCGCGTTCCCCTTCGACCAGTACCCTTAAGTAATTAGCAAACTCTTGATATTTTTCGATATTCATTGTCGCTCTCCCTGTATGACCCTGATTTCATCTTATTACCGATCATTCCTTTATGCCTGCCAAAGATCTCTATCGGTATAATAGGAAGTAACAAAAGTGTTTAAAAAATTATCCTGCATACCTGGTGCATGGCCGTTATTGATTTATCTGCGCGGCCTGTAAACAGTGTAGTCGACAAGAAAACTGGCCGACAGGCGGCCAGTTTAATCATTAACAAAAATTGTCCCGCCTCATCTGGCTTACTGCTTCACCCGTTAATGAGAGATTAAAAACGATAGCCTGCCGAGAACATAAATACCCACGGATCGATACGGGTTTTGATATTCTGCTGCTCGCCCGCCGCTTTGAATTTCACTTCTGTGTCGATATCCATGTACCAGACTGACATGTTGATTAACCAGTCCGGGTTGATCATGTAATCCAGGCCTACCTGCCCCGCCGCGCCCCAGGAATCTTTCACACTCAGATCGGTTAGCTGGGCATCTTTGCCGGTATCGTTGAATTTCTCATCGAAGAAAGTGGTGTAGTTAACCCCTACGCCGATATAAGGACGCGCTTTGCTGGTGGCATCGCCAAAGTACCACTGCGCCATTAAGGTTGGCGGAAGCTGGTGAACCGTCGCCAAATCCCCTGTGGCGCCCAGCCCGACTTTATGACGAAACGGCGTCGCCGCCAGCAGTTCTACGCCAACATTGTCGGTTGCCATCCAGGTAAACGTCAGTCCCAGTTGGGTATTGTTACTGACGTTAAAGCCGCCCATACCTAACACATCCTGCGAGCCTTCCGTCGGGCGCACCGTCGCGGTACCCGCGCGCATAAAAAATTCACCTGCTTCGTGAGCCGGCGCAACACCCGAAAAACAACCCAAAAGCGCCAGAGCCACCGTCAGCTTTTTCATATCCATTCCCTCTTTGTGGTTTTATTTGCGCGGTGAATATACCTACAAAGAAGTAATAAGTGATCTCGTTTCGATCACACTTATTTTGAAAATTTAACATTTATTGATTTAGATTAATTTTTACATGCCATTTACCATGCACCACTTTGTATCTACATCAATTATCCGTTTGCGTATCAAATAAATTTTGTTCTTAACATCTTGCGCCGTCACTGAAGGCTGGCTAACGTAGTGGACAATAAGTAAGCGAATCTGATGAATGCGGGTGTACGATGAGTAATGAATGCTTGTCCTGCGGTGCCTGTTGTGCGTATTTTCGTGTCTCTTTTTATTGGGCTGAAGCTGATGATGCAGGCGGAGCGGTGCCTGTTGAACTGACGGAACCCGTTACCCCTTTTCTACGCTGTATGAGCGGCACTAACCAGCGCCAGAGCCGCTGCGTGGCGCTGCAAGGCGAGCCTGGCAAAAACGTCAGCTGCGCGATTTATCACCAACGGCCTTCCCCCTGCCGTGAATTTACCCGCTCGGGGGAAAACGGCGTTACGGAAGACGCCTGTAACCGCGCCCGCGCCCATTACGGTTTACCACCGCTATACGGCACAGATTTACTGAGCTTGACCATTCACAGTGCTGCAACTGACAGACCATCCAGGGTACAATTGCCGCCAGATTAATACGGCAATCAACTCAAGGAGAGTGCATGTCTATCACGGCAAAATCCGTTTACCGTGACACGGGGAATTTTTTCGCAATCAGCTGGTTACTATTCTGCTGATCGCGCTGCTATGTGCCTTTATTACCGTTCTTTTTGGGCATGCCTTTTCACCGAGCGAAGAACAGCTGTCGATTCTGAGCGAGGGCGATAATTTAACCGGGAGCGTTGGGCTGTTTGAACTGGTGCAGAATATGACGCCGGAACAGCAGCAGGTGTTATTGCGTGCCTCAGCCGTGTCGACCTTTTCCGGTCTGTTCGGCAACGCCATTCTGGCGGGCGGCATTTTATTACTGATCCAGATGGTTTCCGCCGGGCAGCCGGTGAGCGCCCTGCGCGCCATTGGCGCCAGCGCGCCGGTTTTGCCGCGGATGTTCCTGCTCATTTTATTGACCACGCTGCTGGTGCAGTTCGGCATTATGCTGATCGTGTTGCCGGGCGTGATTCTGGCGATTGTGCTGTCGCTGGCACCGGTGATGCTGGTGCAGGATAAAGTGGGGATTTTTCAGGCGATGCGCAACAGTATGCGTCTGGTCTGGAGCAATATGCGGCTTGTCGCTCCGGCGGTGATGAGCTGGCTGTTGGCAAAAACCGCCCTGCTGCTGATGGCCTCCGGCTTTGCGGCGTTGACTCCCCAGGTGGGTGCGATTGTCGCAAACACGCTGAGCAATTTAATTTCAGCGCTGCTGCTAATCTATCTTTATCGCCTGTATATGTTGTTACGCCAATAACCTGTCCCTGCTCCTGACGGTTGCGTTATCGTCAGGAGCCTTCTGTTACGGAATCGATTATGAAGCAGTTTCTCGACTTTTTACCGCTGATTGTCTTTTTTGCGTTTTATAAGCTGTACGATATTTATGCCGGAACCGCGGCGCTGATTGTCGCTACCGCCGTGGTGCTGGTTTATAGCTGGTTTAAATACCGCAAGATTGAAAAAATGGCGCTCATTACCTTTGTACTGGTGGCGGTATTTGGCGGCCTGACGCTGTTTTTCCACAATGATGAATTTATTAAGTGGAAAGTCACGGTGATTTACGCCCTGTTCGCCAGCGCGTTGCTGATTAGCCAGTGGATGATGAAAAAACCGCTGATTCAGAGCATGCTTGGCAAAGAGCTGACGCTGCCGCAGGCGGTGTGGTCGCGCCTGAATATCGCCTGGGCGCTGTTCTTTATTGCCTGTGGCCTGGCCAATATTTATATCGCGTTCTGGCTGCCGCAAAGCGTATGGGTCAATTTTAAAGTGTTTGGGCTGACGGCGTTAACCCTGGTATTTACCCTGTTAAGCGGGATTTACATCTATCGCCATATGCCCCAGGAAGAGAAGAAATGAGTCACGAGCAAACCGCGCCACAAGGAGAATTAGTATTACGCACGCTGGCGATGCCCGCAGACACCAATGCTAACGGCGATATTTTCGGCGGCTGGCTGATGTCGCAGATGGATATCGGCGGCGCGATCATGGCGAAAGAACAGGCCCATGGCCGCGTGGTCACCGTGCGCGTTGATGGAATGACCTTTCTGCGGCCGGTGGCGGTGGGTGATGTGGTGTGCTGCTACGCGAACTGCATTAAGCGCGGCAACACCTCGGTGACCATAAACGTGGAAGTATGGGTGAAGAAAGTGTCCTCTGAACCTATCGGCCAGCGTTATAAAGCCACCGAAGCGTTATTTATTTATGTTGCGGTGGACGAACAGGGAAAACCCCGGCCGCTGCCCGCACTGAACTAAAAAAAAAGCACGCCGCCTGGCGTGCTTTTTTATTTTTAGCGTCGGTTATTCAACCGTCGCTCCGCCGTTAATGCGGAATACCACGTTAACGATCAATCCGTTACCCGGTTTGCCCGGCTCATAGCGCCATTTACGCATCGCGTTTTTCACTTCACGCTCGAACATGTTAGTCGGTTTGGCTGAGAGTATCTGGATATTGTCCACCCGACCATCGGCACCCACGTCGAATTTCACCCGTACGTTGCCCTCGAGGCGCAATGCCTGGGCTCGCCTTGGATAAGTTGGCTGGTTGCGGCTCACCGCACGCGGGCCAGACGGCGCGGCGACAGCAGGGGCTGGCGCAGCCGGACGAGGAGAAACCGTTCTGGCCGGGGTTTTATTCTCAAACGGCGATGCGGCGCGCGGTTCTGCGGGCTTCACTTCGCGCTTCGGCTGCTCTTCCACCTTTTTCACCGGCCTGGGTTTTGGTTTGGGCTTCGGCTTCGGCTCGGGTTTATGAATCACCACCGGTGCTTCTTTAGGCGGTTCCGGCAGCGGTTCGGGCTCCGGCTCCGGTTCAACAACCGGTTCCGGCGGCGGTGGCTCGACCACCGGCTGCGGCGGTTCCAGCACTTCAGGCGCGACCATGGTCACGGAGATAGGCTGGGAAGGCGCAGGCAGTTCAATAACCTGATGTACCGAGGTATAAAGCAGCCCCGCCACTACGGCACCATGCACCGCCACTGATAACAGGGTCGGCCACGGAAAACGACGAGGTAAATCGAGGGTCATTGAGGTCATAGCAATTTCATTAAATGAGCAATGGGTCGATTTTAAATGCAAATAGCAATCATATTCAACAACGCATCACCCATTCATGCAATTCTCATCCGCTAACCCTTAAAAATACCCGGATTATGTTAAGGAATTAACAGGTAATTTATGTTTACGTTGCAGGATCGGGCACTTTCCAATACCGTAAATGCTCTTTGCGATTTTTAAAGGAATGCTGCCTGTGCTTTACGTTATTTACGCTGAAGATAATGCTGATTCTCTGGAAAAACGACTGTCGGTACGCCCGGCTCACCTGGCGCGCCTGCAATTGCTGCGTGATGAAGGAAAATTACTCACTGCCGGACCGATGCCTGCCGTCGACAGCAATGAACCTGGCGCCGCGGGTTTTACCGGCTCTACAGTTATCGCTGAATTTGAATCGCTTGAAGACGCCGAAGCCTGGGCGCAGGCAGATCCTTATATTGCGGCGGGAGTGTATAAAACCGTGTCGGTGAAGCCCTTTAAAAAGGTTTTCTGAGCAACAGAACGCTAAAAATCATCGGGCACCGCATGCGGTGCCCTCTTTATTTGCGCTTACAACGCGTGGATTGCAAACAGTAAAGTGCCGCGTTGACGATTAACAATGCACTTTCTGATGGCGTGGATCCGCATATTGCGTCGCGACTGCGCTTCCAACCAGCGCGATTTGCGCCGCTGAGTCTGGCGTAACATCCGCCAGCGCCCAACCTCAGTTCTACTACGCCTCATGACTACTACTCTTAATAAGAACAGACGCGTCATTATAGACCCTTCCCGGTGGCTTCAAAGGAGTTTTCTGGCGCATTTTCTGTTTGATGGAATGAGACTTGTGCGTACACTCATAAGACGGCGAATCAAAAGGATTTTCAGGATATGACAACTTTCTACACCGTAATAAGCTGGCTGGTGTTTTTGGGTTATTGGCTGCTTATTGCCGGTGTAACGCTGCGTATTTTAATGAAGCGCCGCGCCGTTCCTTCCGCCATGGCCTGGCTGCTGATTATTTATATTCTTCCTCTTGTCGGGATCATTGCTTATTTGTCGTTTGGCGAACTGCATCTGGGCAAGCGACGGGCCGAGCGCGCCCGGGCCATGTGGCCTTCCACGGCGAAATGGCTGCATGAACTGAAGGCCTGCAAACACATCTTTGCGGAAGAGAACAGCGAGGTCGCGAGTTCTCTGTTCCAGCTGTGCGAACGGCGTCAGGGCATCAGCGGCGTAAAGGGCAACCAGCTGCAACTGCTGACGGATTCCGACGACGTGATGCAGGCGTTAATCCGCGACATCCAACTGGCGCGCCACAATATCGAGATGGTGTTTTATATCTGGGCGCCCGGCGGCATGGCGGATCAGGTTGCCGAGTCGTTAATGGCGGCGGCGCGGCGCGGGGTGCATTGCCGTCTGATGCTGGATTCCGCGGGCAGCGTGACGTTTTTCCGCAGCCCCTGGGCGGGGATGATGCGCAATGCTGGCGTCGAAGTTGTTGAAGCGCTGAAAGTAAACCTGTTTCGTGTGTTCCTGCGCCGCATGGACCTCCGCCAGCACCGTAAAATGGTGATGATCGACAACTACATCGCCTATACCGGCAGTATGAACCTGGTGGACCCGCGCTTCTTTAAACAGGATGCGGGCGTGGGCCAGTGGGTGGATGTGATGGCGCGCATGGAAGGCCCGGTGGCGACCGCAATGGGCATCGTCTATTCCTGCGACTGGGAAATAGAAACCGGTAAACGCCTGCTGCCGCCCCCGCCGGATCTGAATATTATGCCGTTTGAACAGGCCAGCGGGCATACCATCCAGACTATTGCTTCCGGGCCGGGCTTCCCGGAGGACTTGATCCATCAGGCGCTGCTCACATCGGTCTACGCCGCGCGCGAATACCTGATTATGACGACGCCCTACTTTGTGCCGTCAGACGATTTGCTGCATGCGATTTGCACTGCTGCCCAGCGCGGCGTCGACGTGAGCATCATTCTGCCGCGCAAAAACGATTCGATGCTGGTGGGCTGGGCCAGCCGGGCATTCTTTACCGAACTGCTGGCCGCCGGCGTCAAAATTTACCAGTTTGAAGGCGGTCTGCTGCATACCAAAAGCGTGCTGGTAGACGGGCAGTTAAGCCTGGTGGGCACGGTGAACCTGGATATGCGCAGTTTGTGGTTGAACTTTGAAATCACCCTGGTGATCGACGACGCCGGTTTCGCCGCCGATCTCGCTGCCGTGCAGGATGACTATATTTCACGCTCCCGGTTGCTGGAGGTGCGTTTATGGGTAAAACGCCCGCTCTGGCAGCGGATCACCGAGCGTTTGTTTTACTTCTTTAGCCCGTTGCTGTAAAACGGGCCTCAATGAATCAATCAAGGTAGTGATGATGGAAATGGATCTGAATAATCGCCTGACGGAAGACGAAACCCTGGATCAGGCATACGATATTTTTCTCGAACTGGCGGCGGATAATCTCGATCCGGCAGATATTATTCTGTTTAATTTGCAGTTCGAAGAGCGCGGCGGCGCAGAGCTTTTTGACCCATCCCAGGAGTGGGAACAGCATGTGGATTTTGATTTAAATCCTGACTTCTTCTCTGAAGTGGTGATTGGCCTGGCGGAGAGCGAAGACGGCGAAATCACGGATGTATTTGCCCGCGTGCTGCTGTGCCGCGAAAAAGATCATAAATTCTGCCATATCCTGTGGCGTGAATAAGCTGGCGCGGCGTTCGCCGCGTCTTATTCCTCGCTTTTCGGTAATACCTCGCCGCAATGATGGCAATATTTCGCCGTGATCTCATGCCCCCGGGTTTTGCAATTTGGGCACGCTCGCGCTTTTTGTCGGTTCTGCAATTCACTCGTCATTTGCGCGGTCAAAATACCGGTCGGAATGGCGATCACGGAATAACCAATTAAGATCAGCAGCGACGCCACCAGCCGCCCGGCAGCAGTTTGCGGCGTAATATCGCCATAGCCCACGGTGGTGACCGTCACCACTGCCCAGTACACTGCTGTCCCCAGTGTTTTAAAGCCGCTTTCCGGTCCTTCAATGCCGTACATTAGCGCCCCGGCAATCACCATCACAATGCCAATAAAACTGTAAAACAGGATCAGCTGATGCCGGGCATTGACCACCGCGCGCCATAAGCTGTTTACCGCAGGCATCATCCGCAGTAATTTCAGGATGCGAAATACCCGGATGGCCCGCATAGCCCGCCAGAGATAGACGTAGCTCATGGCAAACTCCGGCCACAACAGCAGCACATAGAGCGGCAGCAGCGTCAGCAAGTCAATTATGCCCCACACGCTCCACGCATAGCGGGCCGGATTGGGCCACACCCACAGCCGCAGCAAATACTCAGCGGTAAACAGCAGCGTAAAGCCACTTTCCAGCCCGATGAAGACCAGGCGCTGCTCGTTGGTCAGGTGATACTGGGTACCAAAACCAGACTCAATAAACACCACAATCACGCTGAGCAGCGCGATAAACCCGCACAGCGCCTCAAAACGCCGCCCGCTACAGGTACGTTGATCGAACAACCGGTAATAGATACGCGAGCGCAGCATAGCCATTTCCACACTCTCTTGACAAAAAAGGGCCAGCGATTGCTGGCCCTGGGATCATGACATAACGCCGGATAGCGGTCTTGATATTTATGGCTTAGAAATTTCCGTATTACAGCGGGTCAACTTTGAGACACGACACCGCGTGGCGGAAGCTGCCTTCGAGCACTGGACGGGTTTTGGCGCATTCCGGCCCGGCAATCGGGCAACGGGTGCGGAACACGCAGCCCGACGGCGGATTGATCGGCGACGGCAACTCTCCTTCCAGCAGCTGGATTTGCTTATTCTTCTCCAGATCCGGGTCGGGGATCGGCACCGCCGACATCAGCGCTTTGGTGTAAGGGTGCAGCGGATTATGGTACACCTCATCGTAGGTGCCGAGCTCTACCGCATGGCCCAGATACATCACCAGTACGCGATCGGAAATATGCTTCACCACCGCCAGGTCGTGGGCAATGAAAATCAGCGATAGCCCCATTTCACGTTGCAGTTTCTGAAGCAGGTTGACCACCTGCGCCTGAATCGACACGTCCAGCGCGGAAACCGGTTCGTCGCAGATAATCAACTTCGGTTCGAGGATCAGCGCGCGGGCAATGCCGATACGCTGGCACTGGCCGCCGGAAAACTCGTGCGGATAGCGGTTAATCAGGTTCGGCAACAGGCCCACTTTCATCATCATCGCTTTGACGCGATCCTGCACTTCCTGGCGCGGCATTTTCGGATGATAGGTGCGCAGCGGCTCGGCGATAATGTCGCCGATATTCATACGCGGGTTCAGCGAGGCCAGCGGATCCTGGAAAATCATCTGGATATCGCTGCGCACGTCGCGCCACTCCTGCGGGTTCAGGCCCATCAGATCTTTACCGAGCCACGCCACGCGCCCGCTGGTGGCTTTCACCAGCCCAATAATCGCCCGCGCAAAGGTGGATTTACCGCAGCCGGATTCCCCCACCACGCCCAGCGTTTCCCCTTCATATAGCCGTAGGGTCACGCCGTCCACCGCCTTCAGGGTTTTCGGCGGCTGCCAGAACCACTGCTTGCCGTCTTTAATGTCGAAATGCACTTTCAGATCGGCGATTTCCAGCAGAACTTTTCTTTCCTGGGTTACAGCGTTCATACCAGTTCCTCCACCGGTTTAAAGCAGGCGCGCAGACGCCCTTCGGCAAATCTTTCCAGCGGCGGCGTGGCGTTGCATATTTCCATTGCATGCGGGCAGCGAGGCTGGAACGGGCAACCCTGCGGCAGCCGCAGCAGGTTCGGCGGGTTGCCGGGAATGGTCATCAGCGACTCGCCTTCTGCGTCCAGACGCGGCACCGCGTTAATCAAGCCGATGGAGTACGGATGTGCCGGCTGGTAGAACACATCCCGCGCACGACCATATTCCATGGTACGCCCGGCGTACATCACCAGCACTTTGTCGCAAATCCCCGCCACCACGCCGAGGTCGTGGGTGATCATAATAATGGCGGTATTAAATTCGCGTTTCAGCTCGTTTAATAAGGTCATGATTTGCGCCTGCACGGTCACATCCAGCGCGGTTGTCGGCTCATCGGCAATCAATAGCTTCGGACGGCACAGCAAGGCCATGGCGATCATCACGCGCTGACGCATCCCGCCAGAAAATTCGTGCGGGAACATGCGCATCCGCTTGCGGGACTCCGGCATTTTTACCGCATCCAGCATGCGTACTGATTCCTCAAACGCCTCCGCTTTGCTCATGCCTTTATGCAGCATCAGCACTTCCATCAGCTGTTCGCCTACGCGCATATAGGGGTTGAGCGAGGTCATCGGGTCCTGGAAAATCATTGAGATTTGCTCGGCGCGCAGGCGGTTAAGCTCGCGCTCCGGCAGGTTCAGGATTTCTTTGCCGTTAAAGGTGGCGGACCCGCCGATACGGCCATTGGCCGCCAACAGCCCCATCAAAGCGAAAGCGGTTTGCGATTTACCGGAACCGGATTCGCCGACGATGCCCAGGGTTTCACCCGCCCTCAGGCTGAAGTTCAGATCGTTAACCGCGGTCACGTCGCCGTCCGGGGTGCTGAACGTCACGCGCAGGTCTTTAACGTTTAACAGCGCCTGGCTCATCGCCTGTTCATTAATACTCATTCAGGGCGCTCCTTAGCGATCTTTCGGATCGAGGGCATCACGCAGGCCATCGCCGATAAAGTTAAAACAGAACAGCGTAATCACCAGAAAACCCGCCGGGAACAGCAGCAGCCACGGGGAAACTTCCATTGAGTTTGCCCCATCGCTCAGCAGTGCGCCCCAGCTGCTTAACGGCTCCTGGGTTCCTAAGCCGAGAAAGCTCAGGAAGGATTCAAACAGGATCATGCTCGGCACCAGCAGCGACGCATAAACTACCACCACACCCAGTACGTTCGGCACGATATGACGAACCACGATATTGGCGGTAGACACCCCGCCGACCTGGGCGGCCTCGATAAACTCTTTGCGCTTCAGGCTTAAGGTCTGGCCACGCACGATACGCGCCATATCCAGCCAGGAGACCATGCCGATAGCGACAAAAATCAGCAGGATGTTTTGACCAAAGAAGGTCACCAGCAGGATCACAAAGAACATAAACGGGAATGAGTTCAGGATTTCCAGCACACGCATCATCACCGAGTCGACTTTCCCGCCGAGATAGCCCGATAGCGAACCGTAAAGCGTACCCAACAGCACCGCCACCAGCGCGGCGGCAATCCCTACCATCAGCGAAATTCGCCCGCCGATTGCCACGCGCACCAGCAAATCACGCCCGGAAGAATCGGTGCCGAAGTAGTGACCAGACTCCATGTCCGGCGCGCTCGACATCATCCCCCAGTCGGTATCAAAGTAGGTGAACTGCGACAGCATTGGCGCAAAGGTGACGAACAGCGCAATAAGCAGCAGCACCATCAGGCTGGCCAACGCCGCACGGTTATGCATAAAACGACGACGCGCGTCCTGCCACAGACTGCGGCCTTCCACCTCCAGCTTTTCACTGAAGCTTTCCAGCGCCTCGCTGTTTTTCTTACTCAACATCATGGCGTACCTCAGCGTTAATAACGGATTTTCGGGTCAATGACGGCATACAGCACATCGACCACGGCATTGAACAGGATCGTCAGCGCCCCCACCAGAATGGTCAGGCTCAGCACCAGCGAATAGTCGCGGTTCAGTGCGCCGTTAACGAACAGCTGGCCGATACCCGGAAGGCCATAAATGGTTTCGATCACCATTGAACCGGTGATGATGCCGACAAACGCCGGCCCCATATAAGAAAGCACCGGCAGCAAAGCGGGCTTCAGGGCATGGCGCAGTACAATGCGACGCATCGGCAGGCCTTTCGCGCGGGCGGTGCGAATAAAGTTTGAGTGCAGCACTTCAATCATCGAGCCCCGGGTGATACGCGCGATACTGGCAATATAAGCCAGCGACAGCGCCACCATCGGCAGGATCATGAATTTCAGCGCCCCGCCGTTCCAGCCGCCGCCCGGTAGCCACTTCAGGGTAATGGCGAAGATCAAGACCAGCAGCGGTGCTACCACAAAGCTGGGTATTACCACCCCGGTCATGGCAAAGCCCATCACCGTGTAATCCCATTTGGTGTTTTGCTTCAGCGCTGCGATCACGCCGGCGCTGACGCCTAAAAATACGGCGAGGAAAAACGCCGCGGCACCCAGTTTGGCAGACACCGGGAATGACGTCGCCACCAGGTCGTTAACCGAATAGTCTTTGTATTTAAATGACGGGCCGAAGTCCCCGTGCGCCAGCTGTTTCAGGTAGCTGAAATACTGGGTCATGATGGGGTCGTTCAGATGGTATTTTGCTTCGATATTCGCCATAACCTCTGGCGGAAGGGTGCGCTCGCCGGTAAAAGGGCTTCCCGGCGCGAGACGCATCATAAAAAAGGAGATCGTTATAAGAATAAACAGCGTCGGAATCGCTTCCAGACAACGACGTAGGATAAATTTTAACATTGCCCGTACCTTCTGGCGTGTGCCTTTGTAGTGCGCTTAAAACAGACACAGTGGGGCAAGGAAAACCGTTTATTCAAAACAACGCCCGTCCCTGCCCCACGAATTGCCATTAATGTTTGATAATATACAGATCTTTCACGTAGATATTATCAAGCGGGTCTTTACCGGTATAACCGCCGACCCAGGGTTTCACCAGACGGGCGTTGACATAATAGAACACCGGCGCAATGACCGAATCTTTATCCAACTGTTGCTCGGCTTTGTTATAAAGCTCTGTACGCTGCGCCTCATCGGTGACTTTCAGCGCATCCGCCATCACCTTATCGAATGCCTCGCTCTTATAATGCGCCGTGTTATTAGAGCTGTTAGACAGCATGGTGTTCAGGAAGGACGTCGGTTCGTTGTAATCCGCACACCAACCCGCGCGCGCTACGTCAAAATTGCCCTGATGACGGGTATCCAGGAAAGTTTTCCACTCCTGGTTTTCCAGCTTAACGTTGACGCCAAGGTTTTTCTGCCAGATTGACGATACCGCGATCGCCAGTTTCTTATGCAGATCGGAGGTGTTGTACAGCAGGTTAAAGGTCAGCGGTTTATCTTTGGTGTAACCCGCTTCGGCTAACAGTTTACGCGCTTCTTCGTTACGCTTCTCTTGCGTCCAGCCGAACCATTCCGGCTTGGTAAAGTTCGCGCCATCGGTATAAGGCGGGGTATAGCCGAACGCTGGCAGGTCGCCCTGGTTCTTCACTTTATTCACGATAATGTCGCGATCGAGGCCCAGCTTCAGCGCGGCACGCACGCGCGGATCGTTAAACGGCGCTTTCTGGTTGTTGATTTCGTAGTAATAGGTGCAGAGATACGGATCGACGTGAACTTCGTTCGGGATCTCTTTTTTCAGTTTCTGGAACAGTTCAATTGGCATGTTGTTATAGGTCATGTCAATTTCACCGCTGCGGTAGCGGTTAACGTCGGTGACTTCAGAAGAAATCGGCAGGTAGGTGACCTGATTGATAACGGTTTTGGCGTTATCCCAGTAATTCGTATTACGCTCCAGCACCATTTTTTCGTTAACCACCCAGCTGGTTAGCTTATACGCGCCGTTAGACACGATATTGGCCGGCTGAGTCCACTTCTCACCAAATTTTTCCACCACGGCTTTAGGCACCGGCGCCATGGAGGAGTGTACCAGCAGCTTATAGAAGTACGGCACCGGCTCGCTTAAGGTGACTTCCAGGGTGTGGTCATCCACCGCTTTCACGCCCAGTTCGGTTGGCGCTTTTTTTCCGGCGATGATGTCATCAATATTCGCGATGTGACCATATTGCAGATAACTTTCATATGGCGAAGCCGTTTTAGGATCGGCCAGACGCTGCCAGCTGTACACAAAATCCTGGGCGGTCACTGGATCGCCGTTGGACCATTTCGCGTCTTTACGCAGATGGAAAGTCCAGACTTTAAAATCTTTGTTATCCCAGGACTCCGCCACGCCCGCCTTAGGATGGCCATCCGGGCCGGTAATCAATAAATTTTCGAACAAATCGCGGTTAACGTTAGACTCCGGTACGCCCTCAATTTTATGGGGATCGAGCGACTGAACTTCCGAACCGTTATTACGCACCAGCGTTTGCTTCTCTGCCAGTTGAACGCCTGCCGGCACATCGGCAGCCATGGCCGACCCAGCGATGAGCGCTGACAAAATACCTGCTGCAACCAGACTTCTTTTTGTGATGATGGACATTGTGTTGTAACTCCACTCGTTATAATGAAGACCTTGACGGCCTGTTTTCCCTCAGGGAGTGCTGTACAGCGCAGGAGTGAATAGCCGCTGCCAGATGTTCTTTTACTTCTTCGCTATCACCGGATGATGTTGGGCGATCTGACTTAACAGATGCTAAGCCAGCGAATGGTTTGGCCGGAAAGTACCAAATGCATCCCAACCACGCCAATATAATTTGCAAATTTGTTAAGCATTTCTCTTTTGGATTGCCCGTAATGGATAATAAATAAGCACCAAAAGACAGAAATCCGCTATAAAATGCTATAAAATCAAACTGATAAATTATCTTTGCATAGCATTAAGGCGCTCAATACGGCTCAGCCACACATTTTGCATAAATTTAACAATTGCATATTTTTTAGCATATTACTCCGGGATGGCCACGAAATTACTAATATCATTTCAATTATGTGGCAGCAAGCACCAGAGTTGATTGTGAGATAAATAACAGGGAAAACGGTGGAGAAATCATCACAGGAAGGGGCGGTCGTTCATATCACATTGATAAATAATGATATTGGGTCGGCCATGGCTGCCGATGTGCCGGCAGGCG
>NZ_JAAATR010000049.1 GCF_009907385.1 Atlantibacter hermannii | reverse complement strand
ATAAATATTCTTACCTTGTATGTTTTAAGCTATTACAATTATAAAGCTAATAGATTGAGGCGACTCTCAGGCATCACCAAACAGCGGAACACGGAAGTGTTCTACCTGAGACGGTATTAACTTAAGAACATTCTAAAAATGCGTTTCCAAAGAGTCAATATGCGGAAATAAAATGTCAATTAAGAATTTATTTATAATGAAACAAAAAATGAGTTCTGCGAAACCCTTAATGTCCATTAATAAACACAATTTAGCATGTTTTTTTGAATCAAGGTTGGATAAGAGGATTAGTTTTCTTTCATTGATTATTTAAAAAATTGACGCGCCGTATCCGTCTCTTTTCTTGCCCGCCAGATCCTTACAAAACAATAGCAATAAATAACGAAATGTATTCGCAGGACCCTACATTAGCGCTTCTCTTTTACACGTTTCAATAAAAGGTTGGCTTGTCACTTCCTTTTGTCGAACAACAGCGAAAAGATGCAAACTTCAGGCAAGAGAAAAGGAACTGATGCATCTAAATCGAAATATTTTTGAAAATAGCGCCTGGCCGTTAAAGCCATTTTAAAAACTATTACCAGGTTCGTATCCAGGTATCATTCACAGAAAAAACCGACATCCCTAACATAAAAAACCATAAATCCCTTTCATTGCAAAATTTCAAAAAACTTAAAATGAGGAATGCCGACCGGGAACGATAACTTTCTACCTAAAACTTGATCCAGAGACCTAAATGTCCTGCAGGCCGATATGTTAAAACCACGCTTATCTCTTTTTGTTGTCGAGCGTTATGCCTGAACCATGGAACAAGACGTCGTTACGCAGCGGGAAGTCACTCGCTTATGTATACAATGCGGCCTTTTTTTATTACAGCATGGCGCTGAAAGCGCCCTGATAGAAGAACTGTCGACCCGCCTGGGACTGGCCTTAGGCATGGACTGCGTGGAAAGCTCCATATCCGCAAACGCCATCGTGCTGACAACCATTAAAGACGATCAATGTCTGACCTCAACGCGTAAAAACGTCGATCGCGGTATTAATATGCATGTGGTAACCGAGGTTCAACACATCGTTATCCTTGCCGAGCATAAACTCATCGATCTTCAGTCGGTTAAAAAGCGCTTTAACCAGATTAAGCCGCTGCGCTATCCGCGCTGGTTGGTGGTTACAATGGTCGGGCTCTCCTGCGCCTGCTTTTGCAAACTGAACAACGGTGGCTGGGACGGCGCGCTGGTGACCTTTATTGCCAGCGCCGTGGCCATGTACGTCCGCCAGGTCTTTACCCAGCGCCATCTGCATCCACAGATCAACTTCTGCCTGACGGCGTTTGTCGCCACCACGGTTTCCGGCTTGCTGCTCACGCTTGCCGCTTTTGCCCATACCTCAACCGTGGCGATGGCTGCCAGCGTGTTGCTGCTGGTGCCCGGCTTCCCGCTGATTAATGCCGTGGCGGACATGTTTAAAGGCCATATCAATACCGGGTTAGCGCGTTGGGCGATGGCGAGCCTGCTGACGCTGGCAACCTGTATTGGCGTGGTGATGGCGCTGTCGCTGTGGGGGTTGCGCGGATGGGCATAATCGATTTTATTCTCGCGCTGATGCAGGACATGATCCTGTCCGCTATCCCTGCGGTGGGATTCGCGCTGGTGTTCAACGTACCGCAACGTGCGCTGCCATGGTGCGCGCTGTTAGGCGCTATCGGTCACGGCTCGCGTATGGCGATGATGACGGCGGGCTTTAATATCGAGTGGAGCACCTTTGTCGCCTCGATACTGGTTGGTATTATCGGTATCCGCTGGTCGCGCTGGTATCTGGCGCATCCGAAAGTGTTTACTGTCGCCGCCGTGATCCCAATGTTTCCAGGGATTTATGCCTATACCGCGATGATCTCCGCCGTAAAACTCAGCCACTTCGGCTACAGCGACCCGCTGATGGTGGCGCTGGTCACCAACTTCCTGAAGGCCTCTTTTATTGTTGGCGCGCTGTCTATTGGCCTCTCCCTGCCGGGCCTTTGGTTGTACCGTAAAAAGCCTCGCGTTTGATCGTCCCGAATGTCGGGGCAAGCCTCAAAAGCCGCCCCCGACTGTGCTACTATGGAAAGAGCATCGCCAGTCCGGACTGATGCCTGTTAGCCCGTGTAGTTAACCTCCTGTTTTGAGAATGTTTTATGTCTTCCAGAATCCTCACACCCGACGTTATCGGTATTGATGCCTTTAATAACGACCCGCAAGGCGCGCTCTCACGTGCTGACAACGGGGCGCTGGCGGTATTTAAAGATAACGTCCCCGCGTTTTATGCCGTTTCGCCTGCCCGTCTGGCGGAACTGATGGCGCTGGAAGCCCGGCTAAATGCACCGCAATCGGACGTCGCACTGGAAGATCAGCTGTTTGACGAACTCACTACGCAAAGCCATCCGGTGCCGGTGCCGCTGGGCAAATTCGCCATGTATCCGGCATGGAAACCCGACGCCGACTTCCAGCGTATGGCGGCGCTGTGGGGCGTTAACCTGATCCAGCCGGTCACCGACGAAGAGCTGGCGACGTTTATCAGCTACTGGCAGGCGGAAGGTAAAGTCTTTCATCATGTACAATGGCAGCAGAAGCTGGCGCGCAGCGTACAAATCAGCCGGGCCAGCAACGGCGGCGCGGCGCGGCGCGACGTCAACAGCGTGCCGCAACCCGATAACAGCATTCCCGATGGATTCAGAGGCTAACGATGAAACACGTCACTGACCTGATGACGCGTCTGAAAAAGATGATGCCCCGCGATATTAAACCGGCATTCACCACCGCTGAAGAGCTCCTTTCCTGGCAACAGGAGCAGGGAAAACTGCGCTCGGCCTCCATTGCTCGCGAAAATCAGGCCATGAAAATGCAGCGCACCTTTAAGCGCTCCGGCATCCGCGAACTGCATATGAACTGCTCGTTCGATAATTATCAGGTTGAAACCGAAGGACAGATGAGGGCGCTGGAGCGCGCCAGGAAATACGCGGCGGAATTTGACGGAAACATCGCCAGCTTTGTGTTTTCGGGCCGCCCCGGCACCGGCAAAAACCATCTGGCGGCCGCCATCTGCAACGAGCTGCTGCTGCGCGGTAAGTCGGTGATGATCATTACCGTCGCGGATATCATGTCGGCGATGAAAAACACCTTCAGCGACGGCGCAGACACCACCGAAGAGCGGCTGATTAACGACTTAAGCACCGTGGATCTGCTGGTGATCGACGAAATCGGCATGCAGACCGAATCGCGTTACGAGAAAGTGATCATCAACCAGATCGTCGATCGCCGTTCGTCGTCCAAACGTCCCACCGGCATGTTGACCAACTTGCCGATCAAAGAGATGAATACACTGCTCGGCGAACGCGTTATGGATCGGATGCGGCTGGGCAACAGCCTGTGGGTCAATTTCGACTGGGACAGCTACCGCAGCCGGGTCACGGGCCGAGAAGTATAAAGCCCCGGATAACTCCGAAACAGCAGGCGACAGGCCCTGAAACGCCTGCTTCCCTCTCCTTCCCGCCCCTGCGCCCGTTATACACTAGCTGCGAATTTGCCTGCGCCGCAGGCCAACCATGAGATCGCGCCCATGAAATCAGTAAAACAGATGTTTCAGCTTGCCGCCTGTGGGGCAATGTTGATGGCGACCAGCAGCTATGCCGCGACCTGGCAGGAGAGCTTATCCAGCGCCGCCAGCCAGTTGAGCCAGTCCCAGAGCCAAACCACAGCCAACGGCACGCAAAGCAACTCGCTTTCTGCGCTCAGCGGGCTGCTGACGGGCGGAACCCAGGCGTTAAGCTCGGAGAATATGCCTAACGTGGCGGGTATCCTCGGTTACTGTATGAAACAAAAACTGGTTTCCGCGACCAACACCGAAAACGTCAAAAATCAGATTATGGAAAAGTTAGGACTGAGTACGCCTCAGGCCCAGACCACCACGCCGGATTACACCGAAGGTTTGATGGGTCTGTTAAATACTGCGAAAGGCGAACAGCTTGACCTGGCAACCATCGGCAACTCGCCGCTGGCGGAAAAAGTGAAAACCAAAGCCTGTGACCTGGTCCTTAAGCAAGGCGTTAATTTCCTGATGTAAATGCCAGCGGGTGTTTTTATGCACCCGCTTCCTCCTTATTTTCCCCACATTTAACCGCTACACTGCTGCCACCACGTAATGTGCGCGCAATCAAATAATCCCACAACTAAACCAATTCTTAACCACTACACACTTTGATGACACTAGAATTGCAGCTGTGTTACTGAAAAGTTAGATTGTGCTGTTAAAAAAGATGATTGATATAGACAGGCGTGCTGCCTGCTGGTGAGGATTTGGCGTTGTCAGAACTGCTCTCGGTTGTTTTATTTATCGCCTCGATCGTAATTTATTCCCTCAAGGCGGGCCGTAATACCTGGTGGTTTGCCGCCACCCTGGTGGTTCTTGGCCTGTTTGTTATTTTAAATATTACCCTTTACGCCAGCGACTATTTTACCGGCGACGGTATCAACGACGCGGTGATCTATACGCTGACCAACAGCCTGGCGGGCGCGGGCATCAGTAAATACCTCTTGCCTGCTGCTGGCCTGATAGCCGCGCTGGTACTGGTGTTTGGCGCGCTGGCCTGGGTGTTACGCCGCCGCCGCCACCGTCCTTACCATTTTGGCTACAGCCTGCTGGCGCTGGTGATGGCGCTGGCCTCCGTGGACGCCAGCCCGGCGTTTCGCCAGATTAGCGAGCTGGTGAAATCGCAGAGCCGCGATGGCGATCCCGATTTCGTGGCGTACTACAAAGAACCGGCAAAGGTCATTGCTAATCCGACGCTCAACCTGGTGTATATCTACGGCGAAAGCCTGGAGCGTACCTATTTTGACGACCAGGCGTTCCCCGGCCTCACGCCGGAACTGGGTGCGTTAAAAAATGAAGGGATTGATTTCAGCCACACCGCGCAGCTGCCGGGCACTGATTACACCATCGCCGGAATGGTCGCGTCCCAGTGCGGTATTCCGCTGTTCGCGCCGTTTGAAGGCAACGCGTCAGCGTCGATGTCGAGCTTCTTCCCGCAGAATATCTGCCTCGGGGATATCCTGAAAAACTCCGGCTACGAAAACCATTTTGTCCAGGGCGCCAGCCTGCGCTTTGCCGGGAAAGACGTGTTCCTGAAATCCCACGGCTTTGACCACTTATACGGCGCGGATGAGCTGAAAAGCGTGGTGGCCGACCCGCATTACCGCAACGACTGGGGTTTCTACGACGATACGGTTCTCGACCAGGCGTGGCAGCAATTTGAAGCGCTGTCGAAAGAAGGCAAACGCTTTTCACTGTTTACCCTGACGGTGGATACCCACCACCCCGACGGCTTTGTATCACGCAGCTGCGAACGTAAACGTTACGACATCGACGGCAAAGCCAATCAGTCGTTCAGCGCGGTGACCTGCAGCCAGCAGCATATCGCCGCGTTTATTAATAAAATCAAAGCGTCGCCGTATTTTAAAAATACCGTTATCGTGGTCTCTTCTGATCATCTGGCGATGAACAACACCGCCTGGAAATACCTCAATCAGCAGGATCGCAACAACCTGTTTTTCGTGCTGCGCGGCGATAAGCCTCAACAGGAGGTGATGGCGGTGAAGCGTAACACCATGGATAACGGCGCGACGGTGCTGGATATCCTGGGCGGCGATAACTTTATCGGCCTCGGACGCAGCAGCCTGTCGGGGGACTCGCTCTCCACCGTGTTCCTGAACATGAAAGAAAAAGTGCTGGCCTGGAAACCGGACGTGATCCGCCTTTGGAACTTCCCGCGAGAAATCAAAGACTTCACCATTGACCAGGAAAAACAGACCATCGCTTTCTCCGGCTCAAAGTTCCGCCTGCCGCTGCTGCTACGGGTATCGGATAAAAAAGTCGAGCCTTTACCCGAGAGCGAATATTCCGCGCCGCTGCGCTATCAGCTGGCGGATTTCGCCCCGCGCGATAACTTTATCTGGATCGATCGCTGCTACAAAATGGCCCGTCTGTGGTCCTCGCAATGGGCGCTGTCCACCGACTGGTGCGTGTCGCAAGGCCAATTGGGCGGCGAACAGAAGATCAGTCACGTCGATAAGCCGAAGTGGCAGGGCAAAGCGGCGTTTCGCGACACGGTGATCGACACCCTGCGCTACCAGGGTAACGTCGACATGCTGAAAACCGTGGATAACGATATTCGCTATAAAGCCGACAGCTTCGTGTTCAACGTCGCCGGCGCGCCGGAAGAGGTGAAAAGCTTCAGCGGCATTTCACGCCCGGAGTCCTGGGGACGCTGGTCCAACGCGCAACTGGATAAGGAAGTGAAGATTGAATACAACCAGCCGCTGCCGGAGAAATTCGAGCTGGTGATCACCGCCAAAGCCTTTGGGCCGAATGCGAATCAGCCGATCCCGGTACGGGTGGGCGACAGCGAACAGACGTTGACGCTGGGCAATGACGTCTCCACCACTACCCTGCATTTCGACAATCCGTCACGCAGCAATACGCTGGTGATAGTCCCCCCTGCCCCGCAGGAGACCAACGAAGGCAATATCCTCGGCCATTCGCCGCGTAAGCTGGGCATCGGGATGGTGGACATTAAAGTGGTGAAATCCGAAGGCTGACGGGTATCATGGGCTCAATAACCAAAAGGAGCCCGCATGCCTGCGCCCACTGTCCCGCAACTGCTCAGCCGCTTTCCGCTGCTGCACGATCTTATCGCCCTGCGCGAAACTCAGTGGTTTAACCCTGCCGTCACGTCGCTGGCGGACGGGTTGCCCTGGGTCGGTTTAACCCGTCACGATGTGCAGGACGCCGAAGCGCGCCTGCAACGCTTTGCGCCCTGGATTGCCCATGTGTTCCCGGAAACCGCCGCCAGCGGCGGGATGATCGAATCCCCCTGCATCGCCATTCCCGCGATGCAGTCCGCACTGGAATCACACTATGCAGCGCCGCTGCCCGGCCAGTTGTGGCTCAAAAAAGACAGCCATCTACCGGTCTCCGGTTCGATTAAAGCGCGCGGCGGGATCTACGAAGTGCTGTTCCACGCCGAGAAACTGGCGCTCGAAGCGGGTCTTCTCCAGCTCACCGATGACTACCGTAAACTGGCGGATGCACCGCTGCGCCAGCTCTTTAGCCAGCACCGCATCGCGGTCGGCTCTACCGGCAATCTGGGGCTGTCTATCGGCATTGCTTCCGCCAGGCTGGGCTTTCAGGTGAGCGTGCATATGTCGGCGGACGCGCGGGAATGGAAGAAAGCGCTGCTGCGCGCTAATGGCGTCACGGTGGTGGAATACGCGGATGATTACAGCGTTGCCGTGGAACAGGGCCGCCGCGAGGCGGAGCAGGATCCCCGCTGTTTCTTTATCGATGATGAAAACTCCCGCAACCTGTTCCTGGGCTATGCGGTAGCGGGCGGCAGGCTAAAACGCCAGTTTACCGAGGCGGGCGTCACGGTGAATGCCGGGCGGCCGCTGTTTGTCTATCTGCCCTGCGGCGTCGGCGGGGGTCCCGGCGGCGTGGCGTTCGGCCTGAAGCTGGCGTTTGGCGATGCGGTACACTGTATTTTCGCTGAGCCGACCCACTCGCCCTGCATGCTGCTGGGGGTTCATACCGGGTTGCATGACGCGATTTCGGTGCAGGATTTGGGGATCGATAACCAAACCGCCGCCGATGGTCTGGCAGTGGGCCGCGCCTCCGGTTTTGTGGGGCGGGCGATGGAGCGGTTAATCGACGGCTATTACACCCTGAGCGATGACACGCTGTTCACCCTGCTGGGCATGCTGAACCAGCAGGAACATATCGCCCTGGAGCCCTCCGCGCTGGCGGGTATGCCCGGCCCGTGGCGCCGGGATGAGGCGTATCGTCGCCGCTTTAGCGAGCAGGCGCTGAACCACGCGACGCATCTGGTATGGGCTACTGGCGGCGGCATGGTGCCCGCCGACGAGATGGCGAAATACCTCGCCCGCAGCCGTTAATCGTTTACACGGCAGGCCCGCCTGCCGTTATTCCCCGCGTTCTTTGAATCCCATCACAATCGCTGATTGCGCTTTTTCCATTCTTTCTCAGGCCAGCTAAATTAGACACTCATCCGACCACATAACAATAATTTTACATTGGAAGAGACTATGAGCTATCCGTCGCTGTTCGCCCCGCTGGATTTAGGGTTCACCACGCTAAAAAACCGGGTCCTGATGGGCTCGATGCATACCGGCCTTGAAGAGCGCCCGGACGGCCCGGAACGGCTGGCGGCGTTTTATGCCGAACGCGCGCGTCACGGCGTGGCGCTGATCGTCACGGGCGGGATAGCGCCCGCGCCTTCTGGCGTTGCGATGGCGGGCGGCGCGATGCTCAACGACCGCAGCCATCTCGATCATCATCGGCTGGTGACCGAGGCGGTGCACCGCGAAGGCGGCAAAATCGCGCTGCAAATCCTCCATACCGGGCGCTACAGCTATCAACCCCATCCGGTTGCGCCTTCGGCGATTCAGGCGCCGATTAACCGCTTTGCGCCCCACGCCCTGACCCACGATGAGATCCTGGCGCTGATTGATGACTTTGCGACCTGCGCCCAGCTGGCGCGAGAGGCAGGCTATGACGGCGTAGAAATCATGGGTTCGGAAGGCTATCTGATTAACCAGTTTCTGGCGGCGCGCACCAATACCCGCGAAGATGAATGGGGTGGCGATTACCCGCGCCGGATGCGTTTTGCCACCGAAGTGGTGCGCACGGTACGCGAACGGGTAGGCAACGATTTTATTATTATTTACCGCCTGTCGATGCTCGATCTGGTGGAGGGCGGCGCAACCTTTGAAGAAACCGTGACGCTGGCGAAGGCCATCGAAGCGGCGGGTGCGACGATCATTAACACCGGTATCGGCTGGCACGAAGCGCGAATTCCCACTATCGCCACCCCGGTTCCGCGCGGCGCGTTCAGTTGGGTGACGCGTAAGCTTAAAGGCCTGGTGGCGATCCCGCTGGTCACCACCAACCGGATTAACGATCCGGCGGTGGCCGAGGCGATCCTCTCCTCGGGCGATGCCGATATGGTGTCGATGGCGCGCCCGTTCCTGGCGGATGCCGAATTGCTCAGCAAAGCGCAAAGCGGCCGCGAAGATGAGATCAACACCTGCATTGGCTGTAATCAGGCGTGTCTCGACCAGATCTTCGTCGGCAAAATCACCTCATGCCTGGTGAACCCGCGCGCCTGCCATGAAACGAAAATGCCGATCCTCCCGGCAACGAGGGTGAAACACCTCGCCGTGGTCGGCGC
This sequence comes from Atlantibacter hermannii, assembly GCF_009907385.1. GTDB lineage: Bacteria > Pseudomonadota > Gammaproteobacteria > Enterobacterales > Enterobacteriaceae > Atlantibacter > Atlantibacter hermannii_A. The sequence goes on along the minus strand of NZ_JAAATR010000049.1, from coordinate 177,648 downwards.
GGGCCCCGCCGGGCTGGCGTTTGCGGTGAATGCCGCGCTACGCGGTCATCGGGTGACGCTGTTCGACGCCGCCCCGGAAATCGGCGGGCAGTTCAACATTGCCAAACAGATCCCGGGTAAAGAAGAATTTTACCAAACCCTGCGCTATTACCGCCGAATGCTTGAAATTACCGGCGTGGACGTCCGGCTGAATACGCCGGTTAACCCGGCGATGCTGGCAGAGGCGGACGAGGTAATTCTGGCCTGCGGCATCGAGCCGCGTGTTCCGCTGATTGACGGAATCGAGCATCCCCGCGTGCTCAGCTATCTGGATGTATTACGCGATAAAAAACCGGTGGGCGAGCGCGTGGCAATTATCGGCTGCGGCGGCATCGGCTTTGATACCGCGATGTATCTCAGCCAGCAGGGCGAATCCACCAGCCAGAATATCGCCGAGTTCTGTGCGGAATGGGGTATCGACACCAGTCTGGAGCAGGTGGGCGGATTGCGCCCGGAAGGGCCGCAGCTGCCGAAAAGCCCGCGCCAGATTGTGATGCTGCAACGTAAAGCCAGCAAACCTGGCGAAGGGCTGGGCAAAACCACCGGCTGGATCCACCGCGCCACCCTGCTGTCGCGCGGCGTGAAGATGGTCCCCGGCGTCAGCTATCAGCGCATCGACGATGACGGTTTACACATCACGATTAACGGCGAGCCGCAAACCCTGGCGGTGGATAACGTGATCCTGTGCGCCGGGCAAGAGCCGCGCCGCGAACTGGCGGAACCGCTGCGCGAAGCCGGCAAAACGGTGCATTTGATTGGCGGGTGCGATGTGGCGCTGGAGCTGGATGCCCGGCGCGCGATTGCCCAGGGCACCCAACTGGCGCTGGAGATTTAGCGGCTGTTACGCAGCTTCACCGCCTTCAACACCACGAATTTGTTATTGGTGGCGACGGTGGTGCAGTTGCCGAAAATCTTCTTCAGCTTGCGGTAATAATCGAGGTGGCGGTTGCCGACCACGCGCAGCTCGCCGCCGTACTTCAGGCAGCGACGCGCGTCGTTAAACATCTGCCAGGCGATATGATCGGTAATGGCGTGCTGCTGGTGGAACGGCGGATTGCACAGCACGGCGTGAAAGCGATCCGGCTCCATGCCGGCCAGCGCATTGTTCACCACAAATTCGCTGCGCGCCAGCGCGTCCGGCAGGTTATGTTCGACGTTTAACCGGCTTGAGGCCAGCGCCATAAACGATTCATCGACGAACACCACCCGGCCCTGCGGATTTTGCGCCAGCAGCGTTAAGCCAATCACGCCGTTGCCGCAGCCCAGATCCGCCATCTCCCCTTCCACATTTTCCGGCAGATGCTGCATAAAGAACCGCGCGCCGATATCCAGCCCGGTACGGGAGAACACATTGGCGTGGTTGTGGATTGTCCAGGGCGTGCCGTCGAGTTTCCAGTTCAGGGTCGCAGGCGCATTATTCAGCGCAGGCAACGCCACGCTACCGTAAATCAGCCGCGCCTTTTTCCACGCCAGCGAGGTGGTGGTCGGCCCGAGGATTTTCTCAAACAGCGCCAGGGTGGAGTTATGAATATCCCGCGCTTTGGCCCCGGCAATAATCCGGGTCTCCGGCGTTACCACGTCGCGCAGCGCGCGCAGTTGCTGCTCAAGCAGGGCCAACTGTTTCGGGATCTTGATCAGCACCAGCGCCGGCGCCGCAGGCAGCGGCGCGAGGGCGTCCTGGAAGGTGACGCTGTCGGCATCAAGCTGATTGAGACGCAGGTTATGGCGCGCGGCCTGTTGAGCGATAAACGAATCGCTGATGTTATACGGGCGGCGGGCCGCCAGCGCGCAGGTTAACGCGCCGAACGCATCGTTAAAAATCAGCGTCGGGCCGTCGGTTTGCGGTACATCCTGCAGCAGATATTCGTCGGCGGCGTCCCACGCCTGTAGCGGGGCCTCTTCCGGCATCGGCGGATAGCGCTCAAGCGTTAACTCGCATGCATTTAACTCAACCTGGCTCATCGGCCCTCCACGGTGCTAAAATTCGCGCGATTTATCCCTTAATTACGCATCTGAGTAAACCTTTTTTTCTCTCGCCGAGGCATCCATGAGCGCACTGCTGTATCTCCAGGGCTACCCTGAATCCTTGTTAAGCCAGGTAAACAGCCTGATCGAGCAGGGGCGGCTGGGGGAAGTGCTGAACAAGCGCTACCCGCAACGGCATGATATCGCCACCGATAAAGCGCTGTGGAACTATGTGCAGGAGATTAAAAACCGTCATTTGCGCAGCAGCTCGCCGTTGAGCAAAGTGGCCTATGACAACAAAATCCACGTGCTGAAACACGCGCTGGGGTTGCATACCGCCGTGTCGCGGGTGCAGGGCAGTAAGCTGAAGGCAAAGGCGGAAATCCGCGTGGCGACGGTGTTTCGCCAGGCCCCGGAGCCGTTTTTACGGATGATCGTGGTGCACGAGCTGGCGCACCTGAAAGAGAAAGAGCACAACAAAGCGTTTTATCAGCTGTGCTGCCATATGGAGCCGGACTACCACCAGCTGGAATTCGACACCCGTCTGTGGCTGACTCATCAGGCATTGCTCAGTTCTGCGTAACAGGCCACGTGATTTCCTGCCATCGCATGCTACTCTGACGGGTACATTCCACTGCGGAGTTAACTCCCCGATATGATACGTTTCGCTGTTATTGGCACCAACTGGATCACCCGCCAGTTCGTCGATGCCGCCCATGAGACCGGCAAGCTTAAACTCACGGCGGTCTATTCACGTACGCTTGAACAGGCCCAGATGTTCGCCAACGATTACCCCGTCGAGCATCTGTTTACCTCGCTGGAGGCCCTGGCGCAAAGCGATGATGTTGACGCAGTGTACATCGCCAGCCCCAACTCCCTGCACTTCTCTCAATCCTGTCTGTTCCTGAGCCATAAAAAACATGTGATTTGCGAAAAGCCGCTGGCCTCTAACCTGCGCGAGGTCGAAGCCGCCATCGCGGTGGCGCGGGAAAATCAGGTAGTGTTTTTCGAAGCCTTCAAAACCGCCAGTCTGCCCAATTTTATCGCCCTGAGCCAGGCGCTGCCGAAAGTCGGCAAGCTGCGTAAAGCCCTGTTTAACTATTGCCAGTACTCCTCGCGCTACCAGCGCTATCTGGACGGCGAGAACCCGAATACCTTTAATCCGGCCTATTCCAACGGTTCGATTATGGATATCGGTTTTTACTGCCTGGCGAGCGCCGTGGCGCTGTGGGGCGAACCTGCCTCGGTCACCGCCTCCGCCAGCCTGCTGGACAGCGGCGTGGACGCCCATGGCACGGTGGTGATGCACTATGGCGATGCGGACGTCACCCTGCTGCATTCCAAAGTCAGCGACTCGGGCCTGCACAGCGAAATTCAGGGCGAGGCCGGCACGCTGGTGATCGAGAAGATTTCCGAATGCCAGCGCATCACCTTTATCCCGCGCGGCGGCAAAGCCCAGGATCTCTCGCTGCCGCAGCATATCAATACCATGCTGTATGAGGCGGAAACCTTCGCCCGTCTGGTGGAAACGCACGAAGTGAACCACCCTGGCCTGGCGGTCAGCCGCACCACGGCGAAGCTGCTTACCGAGATCCGCGCCCAGACCGGCGTCAAGTTTCCGGCGGATGATGTCAACGAACCGCTAACCGCGTAAAGCTCAGTAAAACCCCCGGCGGCGTCGTTGACGAAATCATTGACGCTGCATACTTTTTATTTGCAAAGGGGAGTAACTTCCTTGCCGACGGATCGTCAATACGGTGCTGTGCATCCGGTCGTCGGGCAACTCGAAAAATGCGTATCAGGCATCGTCAACGACGCTGGTGAACACGGGTATTTCGCGTTGTAAGTGAGACCTTGCCGGAAGGCGAGATCCATTTGCAACTTCAGCAAAGCGGCTAACGTCTTCCGACGTTGGCCGTTTTTCATTTTTAAGGAATGATGCTTATGAATACCGTGGGTACTCCCCTGCTGTGGGGCGGCTTCGCTGTGATTGTGGTGATTATGCTCGCCATCGACCTGTTGCTTCAGGGACGGCGCGGCGCGCATACCATGACCATGAAACAGGCGGCGGTGTGGTCGCTGATTTGGGTCGGGCTGTCGCTGCTGTTTAATTTAGGCTTCTGGTGGTATCTCACCGGCACTGAAGGCCGCGCGGTGGCGGACACCCAGGCGCTGGCCTTTCTCACCGGCTATTTAATCGAGAAAGCCCTGGCGGTAGATAACGTCTTCGTGTGGCTGATGCTGTTCAGCTATTTCGCCGTTCCTCCGGCGCTACAGCGGCGCGTGCTGATTTATGGCGTACTGGGCGCCATCGTCCTGCGCACCATTATGATTTTCGCCGGCAGCTGGCTGATTTCGCAGTTTGAATGGCTGCTGTATGTGTTCGGCGCGTTCCTGCTGTTTACCGGCGTGAAGATGGCGCTGGCCAAAGAGGACGAAGCGGGCATCGGCGAGAAACCGATTGTACGCTGGCTGCGCGGTCACTTGCGTATGACCGATAAAATCGAAAACGAAAAATTCTTCGTGCGGCACAACGGCCTGCTGTATGTCACGCCGCTGTTCCTGGTGCTGATCCTGGTGGAGATCAGCGACGTGATTTTCGCGGTGGACAGTATCCCGGCGATCTTCGCGGTCACTACCGACCCGTTTATCGTGCTGACCTCTAACCTGTTCGCTATCCTGGGCCTGCGCGCCATGTATTTCCTGCTGGCGGGCGTCGCGGAGCGTTTCACCCTGCTGAAATACGGCCTGTCGGTGATCCTGGTATTTATCGGCTTTAAGATGCTGATTGTCGATTTCTACCACATCCCGATCGCCATCTCGCTGGGCGTGGTGGGTGGCATTCTGGTGGTGACGCTGGTGATCAACGCCTGGGTCAATCACCGTAACGACAAACGCAAAACGCTGACATAAATCCTGAGCGTCTCAACGCTGCGTTGAGGCGCTTCATTAAAATGTGTTACCCCCGTCCGTTCATTCACGCTTTCGTATCACCCGGCCCGCTTTGGCACGTTTTATACTCACACCATAATGACCCTGACCGGCCATTCTTTTCATGGTGGGTAAAAAAAATGAGCAAACTGTTTAAACCTGCGTTGGGCCCGATTGTCGGGCATACCACCGATACCTCCTGCCGCCTGTGGATTGCCGCATACCCTGACCATGATGAAAACGACATCGCGAATAATATTCGTACCGTCGGTATGATTGGCGTGGTGGGCGCAAATGGAAAAGTGGCGGCGGAGAATATCTGGTACTTCCGCATGCGCCGCCAGTACCACCGTACCGGCGTTTATACGCTGGGTAAGGATGTAAATTTATGGGCCGATGAGAAAGAGTGGAAAAAATTAAAGCCTTTTCTCTTAAAACCCGCAACGCGTTATCTGGTTCGCATGGCCTATCTGGAAATCAGCCTGCCGTCGGAAGAAATGGACGGTGACGCCAGCGAAGAGGTCGTAAAAACCCTTCCCCCGGCGCGAGTCTGGGTGGATCAATTCAATGATGAAACCCTGAGCGCGCAATATGTCACCGCTGACTTTACAACCCAGCCCAAATCCACTGCCGCCGCGCAGTCGGTTAAATTTCTGTTTGGATCCTGCCGGAATAACTGGTTTAACGGGGTGCCTTTTTACAAGAAAAAGGAATCCGACCTGATTTTTAAAGCGATGTATGAAAAGCATTCCGACGCGAATTTTGTATTAATGGTTGGCGACCAGATTTACGCCGACTCGGCATCGGTTTATATGCCGGCGTTTAAAGCGGATACCTATAAAGAGTTTGAGGAGGCTTATCACGAAAACTATAAAAGCCTCAATTTCCGTCGGCTGACTTCGCATATTCCCACTTATATGATCCTTGACGATCATGAAATTGAAGATAACTGGACTCAGGACAGGGTTAACAAAACCAATTATTTACCCGGCTTGTTCAGCAATAACTGTGATCTGTTCAACTGCGCTATCAGCGCCTATATGAGTTACCAGTGGATCCACGGCCCGCGCTTTCCCGACAGCTACATTCATCAACGCAAAGATAAGCTTATCGGCAGTGAAAAATACCTGGCGGAAATGGATGTTCCCCGTTTGTTCTACGATTTCAACTGCGGCGGTTATCCTTTCTTTGTGCTGGATACGCGCACCACGCGCTACAAAAACGACGCCAGTCAAAGCGACGACAGCAATATCAATAATAACCATTTGTTGGGGTTACCTTCAAAACACCCAACGGAACCCAGCCAGCTGGACAGGCTATGCGCATGGCTAATTCATATGCAAGAGGACTACGGCAATCGCCCCAAATTTATTGTCTCCTCCGGCGTCTTTGTTCCCAACGAAATCGATACCGCCGGGGACGGTTTCTGGTCACGCAGGAATAAGGATAACAGCGATACCTGGACTGCTTTTCCGCAAACGCGCAATCAGGTATTAAAGACCCTGCTTAAGCATAAAATTGAAAATGTTATTTTCCTGTCAGGCGATATTCATTGCACCAACATCTGCGAAATTGAAATTAACGGTATCGCTGGCGAAAAAATTCATGCCTGGTCGGTAACGTCTTCGCCGTTTTACTGGCCTTATACTTTTATTAACGGCGAAACGGCAAAATACATACGCGATTCGGCGGAGGAAAACGACAGTTTCGATATTTATGAGACGCTGTTAAGTAATCCTCAGCCGGGAACCGCATTGGGCACCATGAATTATCAATCCTGGGGCTATACCCAGAATAATAATTTTGCCCGGATCGATATTGATGCGGATAAACAGCATCTAAAAGTGCAGTTTTTTGACACGGATGGAAACCCAATCCCCGTCGCAAAACGGGATGGCGATAAAAATAGTCACCCTGAAATTATTCCCTTAACGTCATGGTCGTGAGCGGCTTTTATGCGCAACCTGGGGCTGATTATGGCGTTGACCCTGTGCGGGTGCTTATCCAAACCGCAGGTGGGCGCGCACCAGTTATGGGCAGGTAAAGAGGCCTCCGGCCCGGCGCTGCATTATCTCGGCGTTGGCGGCTGGCTGCTCCCCTGGCGTGATGAGGGCGTGCTTTTCGCGCCGTCATTCACCAATCCGGCACTGGCGGGAATAACCGGTATTCCGCCGGTTAAGGTGAAAAACGATCCGGTGAAAATTCAGCAGATGATGCCGGATGCCCGTTTTGTCTCGATGCTGCTGGTGGGCCACGCCCATTACGATCACCTGCTGGACGTTGCTGACGTCATGAAGACGCAGGCGTCCAACGCCCAGGTTTATGGATCGGAAACGGTGGTCAATATCCTGCAATACCAATTCCGTGACGATCCGCAACAACTGCGGCGCTTGCATAATATCCTGCCGCAGATTGCCTCAGCGCCTGATATTTCACGCCCTGGCGACAGCGGTAAATGGATTTACTCCAACACAGGCTTTATTCGGGTCAAACCGATCCGCAGCATGCATGCCGGACATATTTTCGGCGTGGATTTGCTGCCCGGCATTTATACATCGCCGCCTGACGAACCGCTGGATACCGTTTGGGACTGGCGGCCTGGCACGCCGGTGGCCTGGCTGGTGGATTTGCTGGATGAGCAGAAAAACCCGGTCTATCGCATTCACTACCAGGACTCCGCCGCCACGCCGCCGTGGGGATTCCCGCCCCGGGAGCCGGACGGCAAGCGTATCGATGTGGAGATACTGTGTGCCGGTTCATGGCATCAGGTTTACCGCTATCCCGCAGCGCTGTTGGATTTTACCCAGCCGCGTAGGGTGCTGATTGGCCACTGGGAGAACTTCTTCGGCAATAAGCCTGATGACGTGCGGATCATTCCCGACCTCGATCTTAAAGGGTTAGTGGATATTGTCCGCCGCCACGTACCGCCGAAAACGCCCGTGTTTACGCCATTACCCTTCACAAAAATTCCGCTTCCTGCGCCGCAGGCACGTCACCTGTAACGCGACGCGGCCAAATGCCAGAACGTCACGCTATAGCCAGCCATTTTTGCTTTGCAATATCACCTGAATCAGAAGTGCTATTAATGTCACAAGAATGTTAATTTTAAGTTGGAAAGCTGGAGCGATTCGGAAAAAACAGCACTATCCCCTTCCCCCCGGACGGCAAATCCCTATACTCATCCATGCAAACATCTGTTACATCCGGTCACAAAGCTTTTAATAATATTGACGCGGGATGGAACCACATCACATCTGAAGGAATATTTATGAGCACGCAATCTACACCAGGGTTGTTGCGCCGCCTTGCGGGCGGCAGTCTGGTTAAACAAATTCTTGTCGGTTTAGTTCTCGGCATTCTGCTGGCGTTAGTGTCCAAAGACGCGGCGATAGCGGCGGGCCTGCTGGGAACACTCTTCGTCGGCGCACTGAAAGCCGTTGCGCCGGTGTTGGTACTGGTACTGGTGATGGCGTCAATCGCCAATCACCGCCAGGGCCAGAAAACCAATATTCGTCCTATCCTGTTTCTCTATCTGATCGGGACTTTCGCCGCGGCGCTGACGGCGGTGCTGTTCAGCTTCGCGTTCCCGTCTACGCTGCATCTCACCACCGGCGCAACGGAAATCACTCCGCCTTCCGGCATTGTGGAAGTAATGCGCGGCCTGCTGATGAGCATGGTTTCCAATCCGATTGACGCGCTGCTGAAAGGTAATTACATCGGTATCCTGGTATGGGCTGTGGGTCTTGGCTTCGCGCTGCGTCACGGCAACGATACCACCAAAAACCTGCTCAACGACGTGTCCGACGCGGTGACCTTTATGGTAACGCTGGTGATTCGCTTCGCGCCGATCGGTATCTTTGGCCTGGTGGCGTCCACCCTGGCGGAAACCGGCTTCGCGACGCTGTGGGGCTATGCACAACTGCTGGTGGTGCTGATTGGCTGTATGTTCCTGGTGGCGTTTGTCATCAACCCGCTGATCGTCTGGTACAAAATTCGTCGGAACCCGTATCCGCTGGTGCTGGCTTGCCTGCGTGAAAGCGGCGTGACCGCTTTCTTCACCCGCAGCTCCGCTGCCAATATCCCGGTGAATATGGCGATGTGCGAGAAGATGAACCTGGACCGCGATACCTATTCGGTGTCGATCCCGCTGGGTGCCACCATCAACATGGCAGGCGCGGCTATCACCATTACCGTGCTGACCCTGGCGGCGGTGAATACGCTGGGGATTGCCATGGACATCCCGACCGCACTGTTGCTGAGCGTGGTCGCTTCTCTGTGCGCCTGCGGCGCATCCGGCGTGGCGGGCGGTTCGCTGCTGCTGATCCCGCTGGCCTGTAATATGTTTGGTATCCCGAACGAAATCGCCATGCAGGTGGTGGCGGTCGGCTTTATCATCGGCGTACTGCAGGATTCCTGCGAAACCGCGCTGAACTCCTCTACCGACGTGATCTTCACCGCCGCAGTTTGCCAGGCGGAAGACCAGCGTTTAGCGGCCAACGCGCTGCGCAATTAATCTTTACAGGCGGGCCTTGCGCCCGCCGCTTCTTCCTTCTGCATACTCTCTTTTTCGATTTTAAACGGATCGATACCGCGCTTTTGCATCCGCCAGAAGCGAATGATATTCAGGCCGTTCATCACCAGAAAACTCCCCTCAATCAACGAACCGCCAATCGAGCCCAGCCAGATATTGTGGCTCACCCAGCAGGCCGTGGAGCACCACATCACGCAGCGCACGGTTAACCCTTTGCAGCGAAACAGCGCCCAGGTGCTGGCGACGGTGCCGACAATCGGCAGCAGTTCCATCGGGTGATGGAGTCTGGCAAGCCCGAGGAAGAGCGTCAGGACGATGAATACCGACATCACCCACAGGCTGCGGGTGCGCAGAGAAATCACGGTGCGAAAAGCGTTTAACACCGCGCTCATCCCGGCAGGTGCCGCGCCCATCAAAAAGAAATGACAGCCGATAATAAAGCTGTACAGCGAGAGTTGCAGTTTAAAGCGCTTTTCGTCGCGGTTGATAAACGTCGTGATACCAATTACAAACGCCAGGACGCCAACGCCCTGGGCAAGCCAATACGCGGTCATTCTCTGTCCTTAAAGATCATAAAAAAAACGGCGCTCGTTAACGGAGCGCCGGGGGAAAATGAACTCAGGAGTCCACAGATTATAATGTCACGCCACTCTTAAAGATTGCCAGTTCTCTGAAATCATTGCGTTCATTGCAGGTCTGCTTGCCGTTAGCGAACGCCACAATGGTGTCGATAAATTGGTTTAACAGTTGCGGCATCGTCTGGCCATGCAGGAGCTGCCCGGCGTCGAAATCGATCCAGTGCGGCTTTTTCTTCGCCAGTTCGCTGTTGGTGGCGATTTTCACCGTCGGCACAAAACCGCCGTATGGCGTACCGCGCCCGGTGCTGAACAGCACCATATGGCAACCGGCGCCGGCCAGCGCGCTGGTGGCAACGGCGTCGTTGCCCGGCGCGCTCAGCAGGTTCAGGCCATGCCGGGTCAGGCGTTCGCCGTAGCGCAGCACATCCACCACCTGGCTTTCGCCCGCTTTTTGAGTACAGCCGAGGGATTTCTCTTCCAGGGTGGTGATCCCGCCCGCTTTGTTGCCCGGCGACGGGTTTTCATAAATCGGCTGATTGTGGGCGATAAAATACTGTTTGAAGTCGTTCACCATGGTGACGGTTTTTTCAAACGTCGCTTCATCGCGGCAGTGGCTCATCAGCAGTTGTTCAGCGCCGAACATTTCCGGCACTTCCGTCAGCACCGTGGTGCCGCCGTTGGCGATCAGATAATCAGAGAAGCGGCCCAGCATCGGGTTAGCGGTAATGCCGGACAGGCCGTCAGAGCCGCCGCACTCCAGCCCAAACTTCAGCTCGCTCAGTTTGCCCGGCTGGCGCTGGTCGTGACGCATCACCTCATACAGCGCATGCAGATGCTCCAGACCGGCCTCCACTTCGTCATCCTGATGCTGGCAAATCATGAAATGCACCCGCTCAGGATCGAAGTCGCCCAGGGTTTCGCGGAACGCATCAACCTGGTTGTTTTCGCAGCCCAGACCAATCACCAGCACCGCGCCCGCGTTGGGGTGACGCACCATGTTTTGCAACATGGTGCGGGTGTTCACGTGATCGTCGCCCAGCTGCGAGCAGCCGTAGGTATGGCTGAACAGAAATACGCCGTCGGTGCCTTCGGCATCGTTGGTTTCTTTCAGGAAACGGCTCTGGATCTGACGGGCAATGCCGTTGACGCAACCCACGGTCGGCAGGATCCACAACTCGTTGCGAACCCCGACGTCGCCGTTGGCGCGACGGTAGATATTGACGTCGCGATCCGCGGCCTGTTGCTCCAGCGTTTGCAGATCCGGTTGATAGCGATAGGTATCCAGATCGCTCAGATTGGTGCGCGCGTTATGCGAATGGATATGCTCGCCTGGCGCAACATCGCTCAGAGCATGGCCAATCGGCAATCCATATTTAATAACGTTCTCACCTTTCGCAATCGGGCTGATGGCGAACTTATGCCCGCGCGCCACCGCCTGCACAAGCGTCAGGGTAATACCGTCAATGGTGACGACGCTGCCTTCTGCCAGATCGGTCAGCGCAACCGCGACGTTATCCTGCGAATGGATCCTGATGTATTGCATATCAACCTCAAACGGCCTTAATTAGTTCAGTTCGATGGCGAAGTAATCACGCGCATTGTTAAAGCAGATGTTTTTCACCATCTCGCCCAGCAGCTCGATATCCGCCGGCGCTTCGCCAGCCTGCACCCAGCGGCCAATCATCTGGCACAGAATGCGGCGGAAATACTCGTGGCGGGTGTAGGACAGGAAGCTGCGGCTGTCGGTCAGCATGCCCACAAAGCGGCTCAGCAGGCCGAGCTGCGCCAGTTGGGTCATCTGGCGTTCCATACCGTCTTTCTGGTCGTTAAACCACCAGCCGGAACCGAACTGCATCTTGCCCGGCATCCCTTCGCCCTGGAAGTTACCGATCATGGTGCCCAGCACTTCGTTATCGCGCGGGTTCAGGCAGTACAGGATGGTTTTCGGCAGCAGGTTTTCTTCGTTCTGTTTGCTGAGCAGTTTGGACAGCTCTTCCGCCATCGGACGATCGTTGATGGAGTCAAAACCCACGTCCGGCCCTAACAGCTTGAACTGACGCAGGTTGTTGTTGCGCAGCGCGCCGATGTGGTACTGCTGTACCCAGCCGCGACGGGCATATTCCGCGCCCAGCCAGACCAGTACCGCGGTTTTGAACTGTGCCACTTCATGCTCAGACAGGCTTTCACCCGCCAGGCGACGTGCCAGGATGCTGTCGAGTTCGCTTTCGTTAGATTCCGCGAACAGCACGACGTCCAGCGCGTGGTCGGAGACTTTACAGCCGTGTGCGGCGAAGTGGTCCAGACGTTTAGCCAGCGCGGTTTGCAGATCGGCAAAGCGGCGGATATCGGTGTCGGACACCTCGGCCAGTTTCGCCATGTAGTCGTTAAAGGTCGCCAGTTCGATGTTGAAGGCTTTATCCGGGCGCCAGCTCGGCAGCACTTTAACGCTGAAGCTGCTGTCTTTCGCCACGGTGGCGTGGTGTTCCAGTGAATCCACCGGATCGTCAGTGGTGCCAACCATTTTCACGTTCATCTGCTGCATGATGCCGCGCGCGGAGAATTGATCCTGCGCCAGCAGCTCGTTGCACTGGTTCCAGATCTCATCGGCGGTTTTCGGGGACAGCAACTTGCCTGTCACACCAAACGGGCGACGCAGCTCCAGATGGGTCCAGTGGTACAGCGGGTTACCAATGGTGTGCGGCACCGTGGCCGCCCAGGCGTCGAATTTCTCGCGATCGCTGGCATCGCCGGTACACAGGCGTTCAGCCACGCCGTTGGTGCGCATTGCGCGCCATTTGTAGTGGTCGCCTTTCAACCAGATGTCATACAGGTTTTTAAAGCGGTAGTTCTCGGCGATTTGCTGCGGCGGGAGGTGGCAGTGATAGTCGAAAATCGGCTCGTCTTTGGCGTAATCATGGTACAGACGGCGGGCGAATTCAGTATCTAACAAGAAATCTTCGGTCATGAACGGGGTCATTGTGAGCTTCCTCTGAGCGAGTGAACCAGATGCGTCCAACTATGCTGACAAAGTTATCACACCAATTTCCAGTCACAGAGAATTATTTAGTGAGCAAGATCAATAAACGCTAACAAATTCTGTCCCTCTTTAGGAGTAAAACCTAAGCCAGGCCGCGCCAGCACTGGCCTGAAAGGCAATTGTTAATAACCTTATTAAGAAAAACACTTTTGTGATGGCTCTCAACTTTTAAAGCTGTATGACAAGTTATCTTTGCAGCCGTCGCAAAAACAGCCTCAAGGTGAAAAGCGACTTTACCGGTATGGATACCGAATTGCCCCACAAACACTTTCTATGGCAAGGAACGGAACGTTTCAGCTACAACCTGAGAATGGTGCCGTTTCAGTTTTCGACACCTGCCATAATTGGTCTGGCAGGTGACCGTGTTACTACGGTGGATTTCAAAACAATGAGGTTTTCACATGCGTAAAATCAAAGGGCTGCGTTGGTACATGATCGCCCTGGTCACCTTAGGCACCATACTGGGTTACCTGACTCGTAACACCGTGGCGGCGGCTGCGCCGACGCTGATGGAAGAGTTACACATATCTACCCAGCAGTACTCTTATATTATCGCTGCGTACTCTGCGGCTTACACCATCATGCAGCCAGTTGCCGGCTACGTCCTTGACGTACTGGGCACCAAAATTGGCTACGCGATGTTCGCCGTTCTGTGGGCTGTTTTCTGTGGCGCAACCGCGCTGGCAGGCAGCTGGGGCGGCCTGGCGCTGGCCCGTGGCGCAGTGGGCGCAGCGGAAGCCGCAATGATCCCGGCAGGTCTGAAAGCCGCTTCAGAGTGGTTCCCGGCTAAAGAGCGTTCCATCGCGGTTGGTTACTTTAACGTAGGCTCGTCGATTGGTGCGATGATTGCGCCGCCGCTGGTGGTCTGGGCAATCGTGATGCACAGCTGGCAGATGGCATTCATTATCTCCGGCGTTCTGAGCTTCGCCTGGGCGATGGCCTGGCTGATTTTCTATAAACACCCTCGCGATCAGAAAAAATTAACCGAAGAAGAACGCGACTACATCATTGGCGGCCAGGAAGCTCAGCACCAGAAAGACAATGGCAAAAAAATGTCTCCGTGGCAGATCATTCGTAACCGTCAGTTCTGGGGTATCGCCCTCCCGCGTTTCCTGGCGGAGCCTGCCTGGGGTACGTTTAACGCCTGGATCCCGTTGTTCATGTTTAAAGTCTACGGCTTTAACCTGAAAGAAATTGCTATGTTTGCCTGGATGCCGATGCTGTTCGCTGACCTCGGTTGCATCGTGGGTGGCTACCTGCCGCCGCTGTTCCAGCGCTGGTTTGGCGTTAACCTGATCGTCTCCCGTAAAATGGTGGTGACCATGGGCGCCGTGCTGATGATTGGCCCTGGCATGATCGGCCTGTTCACCAGCCCGTATGTCGCCATCGCTCTGCTGTGTATCGGTGGTTTCGCTCACCAGTCACTGTCTGGCGCGCTGATTACCCTCTCTTCCGACGTATTTGGTCGTAACGAAGTGGCAACCGCAAACGGCCTGACCGGTATGGCCGCCTGGACCGCGAGCACAATGTTTGCTCTGGTTGTGGGCGCACTGGCTGACACCATCGGCTTCAGCCCGCTGTTCGCCGTGCTGGCGGTATTCGATCTGTTAGGTGCGGTGGCTATCTGGACGCTGCTGCAAAACAAACCGATGGCGGAATTGCAGAAGCAGGTTCCCGACCCCAAACCTGCCACCCAACATTAACATGCGTCACTAAATCATCTCACAGCCGCCCTCAGGGGCGGCTTTTTTGATCCCGCAAGTGGAGCGTTTCTCGTAAAAGTGGTATAACAAATCAATGTTGTCCCGCAGTTCATTCCGGAGTTGCATATGGAAATCACAGAATCTCGCCGACTTTATCAGCAGCTCGCGGCTGAGCTGAAAAGCCGTATCGAGCAAGGCGTTTATCTGGTGGGTGATAAACTCCCTGCCGAGCGCTTTATTGCTGATGAAAAAAACGTGAGCCGCACTGTGGTTCGTGAAGCCATCATCATGCTTGAAGTGGAAGGTTACGTTGAGGTCCGTAAAGGGTCGGGCATTCACGTGATTTCTAATCAGGCGAAATACCATTCAATGCCGGATGAACAGCAGTTTGAGTTCGCCAGCTATGGTCCTTTTGAGTTATTGCAGGCGCGCCAGCTGATTGAAAGCAATATCGCTGAATTCGCCGCCACGCAGGTGACCAAGCAGGACATCATGAAGCTGATGGAAATCCAGGATAAAGCGCGCAACGAGAAATGCTTCCGCGATTCTGAGTGGGATTTGCAGTTTCACGTTCAGGTCGCGCTGGCGACCCAGAACAGCGCGCTGGCGGCGATTGTCGAAAAAATGTGGACCCAGCGCGTGTATAACCCGTACTGGAAAAAACTCCACGAACACATCGATTCCCGCACCGTGGATAACTGGTGCGACGATCATGACAAAATCCTAAAAGCGCTGATTCGTAAGGACTCCCATGCGGCGAAACTGGCCATGTGGCAGCACCTCGAAAACACCAAACAAATGTTGTTTAACGAAACCAGCGATGACTTTGAATTTAATGCCGATCGCTATTTATTCGCTGAAAATCCCGTGGTTCATCTGGATACTGCCGCCAATAGCGTAAAATAATCTCTATTCTTCCTGCGAGGGTAAGCAAACCATGTATTGTGTCAGCGTTTGTAAATACCCTCGCCAGCGCCTCCCCCGGTAAGCAAAATCAATCGTCAACAACGCGCAAATTTTATGACGTATTGCGCCGCGCTTTGTTACAATTAGACGCAATTCTTGGCTACAGTGTAAGTACCCACTCACTTTGCCAACCTGACAAGGAATAGTGCAGGTGCGATGTAATGCATAGCTTGAAGTGGTCACCCCATTAATAATCACAATGTCCACGATGCTGTTTCCTTTTTAAAACCTTTGGCTTTAACCGATGTGCCAGGAAAATTGAATGGAACTGTTTACCCAACTGTTAAACGCGCTGTGGAGCCAGGACTTCGAGACGCTGTCCAACCCCTCCATAGTGGGTATGCTGTACTTTGTGTTGTTTATGATTCTGTTTCTGGAAAATGGCCTGTTACCTGCCGCTTTTTTACCGGGAGACAGTTTATTAGTGCTGGTGGGCGTGCTGATTGCCAAAGGGACCATGGGCTTTCCGCAGACGATTTTATTGCTTACCGCGGCGGCCAGCCTCGGATGCTGGCTCAGCTATATCCAGGGACGATGGCTTGGCAATACGCGGATTGTGCAAAACTGGCTCTCCCATTTGCCCGCGCACTATCATCAACGCGCCCATCACCTGTTCCATAAGCACGGTTTATCTGCGTTGCTGATTGGTCGTTTTATTGCGTTTGTGCGCACGCTGCTGCCCACCATTGCCGGTCTGTCAGGGCTAAACAACGCGCGCTTCCAGTTCTTTAACTGGATGAGCGGGCTGCTGTGGGTCTTGATCCTCACCTCGTTGGGTTACCTGCTGGGTAAAACACCGGTATTTTTAAAGTATGAAGACGCGCTGATGAGCTGTCTGATGCTGCTGCCGGTGGTGCTGCTGGTGTTTGGCCTGGTGGGTTCGTTAGTGGTGTTATGGAAGAAGAAATACGGAAATCGAGGTTAAAAGGATGCGACAAAAACGGTGGGCCAGGCTCACGCTGGTAACAGGAGGAGCGCTGGTGCTGATCTCACTCTGCGTGGCGCTTTCGGCGCTGCGCAATACCGAGTCGACGCTGGAAATACGCGCCACGGCGCAGGGCGCGGCTATTCCGGACGGTTTCTCCGTCTGGCACCATCTTGATGCCAACGGCATCCGCTTTAAGAGCATTACGCCGCAGGACGATATCCTGTTGATTAAATTCGATTCCAGCGCACAGAGCGAAGCCGCCAAAGAGGTGCTTTACCGTTCTCTGCCGCACGGCTTTACCATCGCGCAACAGGAAGACGATAACCTGGCCTCCAGCTGGTTATCCCGTATTCGTAGCGAATCCCGCCACTTAGGTTAAGACTTCCAGGATTCTGAATCTTTTCAGTTTCTTTGGGGTTTGCGCCATTACTTACTATGCTTAGTAAGCGCAATCCACGCCACCCGCGCCGTTAATAATCTGGAACATGCAGCGTTTCGCTGCAACACAATGGAAGGTTTATCAATGAAATACCGCACTATCCTGGCATGTATCCTTTTCTCAACGACTGTTGCTGCGCAAGCCGCCTCGTTATGCCAGGAGAAGGAACAGGAAATCCTTCGAGAAATTAGCTATGCCGAAAAGCATAACAACCAAAATCGCATCAACGGTCTGAACAAAGCGTTAAGCGAAGTCCGCGCTAACTGTTCCGACAGCGATTTACGCGCTAAGCATCAGCAGAAAATTTCCGAACAACAAGCTGAGGTTTCTGAACGCCGCGCCGAGTTACACGAAGCGCAGCAAAGCGGCGATCGAGAAAAGATTTCTAAACGCGAGCGTAAGTTGAAAGAAGCTGAAGAGGATTTAAAAGCTTTGAAAGCTCGCGATTACTGAGCGTTAACCTCAATCACTGGAGAGAACTATGTCAAAAGATAATTCCGAGCATTTGCGCGCAGAGTTAAAATCCCTGGCTGATACGCTTGAAGAAGTATTGAGCTCATCCAGCGACAAATCGAAAGAAGAGTTGAGTAAACTCCGTGGCAAAGCCGAACGCGCGCTGAAAGAGAGCCGTTATCGTCTGGGTGAAACCGGCGACGCCATTGCAGAACAGACCCGCGTAGCGGCGGCGCGTGCCGACGATTACGTTCGTGAAAATCCATGGACTGGCGTAGGTATTGGTGCGGCAGTCGGTGTCGTACTGGGCGTACTGCTGTCGCGTCGTTGATATGGCAGAGTATCGTCAACCTCAAGGGCCGGGTAAAGGCGTTCTCGGCATCGGACAGCGCATTATCACCATTATCGTTGAGATGGTGGAAACGCGCGTGCGCCTCGCGGTCGTCGAGCTGGAAGAAGAAAAAGCGAATCTCGTTCAAATTCTTCTGATGCTGGGCATGACCATGCTGTTCGCGGCATTTGGGTTGATGAGCCTGATGGTACTGATTATCTGGGCTATCGATCCGCAATACCGTCTGAACGCCATGATCGCGACAACTGCCGTGTTACTGGTGCTGGCGCTTATCGGCGGATTGGTGACGTTGCGAAAAGCGCGTAAATCCACTCTGCTGCGCCATACCCGTAAAGAACTGGCTAACGATCGTGATCTACTGGAGGAGGATAAGTCATGAACAAGGCTGAACGCGAATTGCGCAAAGCCATGTTGATAACCCAGGTCCACCAGCAGCGGCTCGACCTTGCGTCGAGCCGACGCGACTGGCTTGAGGCGACCGGTTCTTACGATCGCGGCTGGCATACCCTATTGGGCCTGCGCTCGTGGTTGCTGGTCGGCAGCAGTATTGGCGCAATCTGGACCATCAAAAACCCTAATTTCTTGCTGCGCTGGGGGAAACGCGGGTTTGCGGCATGGAGCGCATGGAAGCTGCTTAAAAACACCGTTAAAGATCAGTCACGCTAATTTCCCCTCTTCCCTCTTAGCCAATAAGAGGGAAACACCCTTCCTCAATATATTTGAATAACTTTGACAGTTTTCCTTGCTTACAATCAATCTCCCATCTGTCTATTATCCATTTCAACGACCGACATGGCCGAATTAACTGAATAAATTAACGCTGACACACACAGCAAAAAGACAGATCCCCCGGAGAGAAAAATGAAAAAATTTGAAGATGTAGGTATCCTGGTTGCGCGTATTCTGATGCCAATCCTGTTTATCAGCGCTGGCTGGGGCAAAATCTCCGGATATGCGGGCACTCAGCAGTATATGGAAGCGATGGGTGTGCCGGGCTTTATGCTGCCGCTGGTGATCCTGCTTGAGTTTGGCGGCGGTCTGGCAATCCTGTTTGGTTTCCTGACCCGCACTACCGCAATTATTACCGCCGTGTTTACGCTGCTGACGGCTTTCCTGTTCCACAGCAACTTTGCCGAAGGCGTGAACTCGCTGATGTTTATGAAAAACCTGACCATTGCCGGCGGCTTCCTGCTGTTGACTATCACCGGTCCTGGCGCTATCAGCATCGACCGCGTGCTGAATAAAAAGTGGTAAGTCATCTATAATGAATTAAAAAAAGCGAGGGTTGTTCCTCGCTTTTTCCATTCCGGGGAGGAACACAATGGGACAACTGGTTGACGGCGTCTGGCACGATATCTGGTATGACACAGCCTCAACGGGCGGACGTTTTAAGCGTTCGGAAGCGGCGTTTCGCAACTGGCTGACCGCCGATGGCGCGCCCGGCCCGAACGGCAAAGGCGGTTTCGCCGCAGAGAAAGATCGCTACCATCTCTATGTTTCCCTCGCCTGCCCCTGGGCGCACCGCACGCTGATTATGCGCAGCTTAAAGGGGCTGGAATCCTTTATTTCGGTTTCCGTGGTGCATCCGCTGATGCTGGAAAACGGCTGGACCTTTGGCAATGATTTCCCGGACGCGACGGGTGATACCCTCTACGATCATCAGTTCTTATATCAACTTTATCTCCATGCCGATCCGCACTACTCGGGCCGCGTGACGGTGCCGGTGCTGTGGGATAAGAAGAATGAAACCATCGTCAGCAACGAGTCGGCGGAAATTATCCGTATGCTCAACAGCGCCTTTGACGCTCACGGCGCGCGGGCTGGCGATTACTATCCGCCAGCGCTGCGTGAGAAAATCGATGAGCTGAACGGCTGGATTTATGACAATGTGAATAACGGCGTTTATAAAGCCGGATTTGCCACCAGCCAGCAAGCCTACGATGAGGCGGTGGAGAATGTGTTTAGCCACCTGGAACGGCTGGAACAGATTCTTGGCCGCCACCGTTATCTGACCGGCGACCAACTTACCGAAGCCGATATTCGTCTGTGGACTACGCTGGTACGATTCGATCCGGTGTATGTCACCCACTTTAAATGCGATAAATATCGCATCAGCGATTATCTGAACCTGTACGGTTTCCTGCGCGATATTTACCAGATGCCGGGCATTGCCGAGACGGTGAATCTGGCCCATATCCGCAACCATTATTACCGCAGCCACAAAACAATTAACCCTACCGGGATTATTTCCATTGGGCCGGAACAGGACTTGAGCGAACCTCACGGGCGCGATGAGCGCTTCCGCTAATGCATCAGGCATCCTTCGGGATGCCTTTTTTATTCAGACAAAGAATATTTACCGCTTATTCATTCACGTCTATTCTTGAAGTGATCGCTTACAAAACAAGTGATTATTGCTGAAGAGGCCAGGAACAGATGGATTGGTATTTTAAAGTCATTCGTAACTATATTGGAATTGGTGGCCGGGCGCGTCGTAAGGAATACTGGATGTTCGTGCTGGTTAACGTGATTTTAACCATCGTGTTAAGCATCGTGGACAGTATTCTCGGTTGGCAAACGGAGAATGGTCAGGGATACCTGGCGGGTATTTACGGCATACTGGTGTTCCTGCCCTGGTGGGCAGTGCAGTTCCGCCGTTTGCATGATACCGATCGCTCCGCCTGGTGGTTACTGCTGCTGTTGATCCCGGTTATCGGCTGGATTGTTATTTTCATCTTCAACTGCCAGCGCGGCACGCCGGGTGAAAACCGTTTCGGCCCCGACCCGATTCGCGAAATCTAATGGCCGCCGTGCGGCCATCATTATTAATCAACTGCGCATGTGGGCGAAAAGTTTAGGGATCTCACGCAGGCACCAGGCTTTCGCCTCACCCATGCTGTCGCGACGCCAGGCCATGATGATATCGATCTCATGGGTCGATTCCGGGCTCACCACGCGCAGCCGCCCTTCCGCGATATCTTTTTCAACCAGCGGATAGGGCATGGTCGCCACGCCCATGCCCGCCAGCAGCGCGTTTCTTTTATCTTCGATAGAACTGACCGTCAAACGCGGCTGCTTATCCAGCAACTGCACCGTTAATACCGGGCGCTCGCGGGCGGTATCCGCGACCGCCACGCCGCGGTATTTCACGCGCGTGACTTCAGACAGCGGCTCCGGCTCCTGATGGATTGGGTGATCCGGCGCGGCGACGTAAACATTCATCAGGCTGTAGAGCTTGCGAGAGTTGATTTCAGACGACGATCGGAAGTGCATATCCGGCGCGATAACGATATCGGCGCGTCCCTGTTCCAGCCGCTCCCAGGCACCTGCCAGTACTTCGGTAATAATGGAAAGCTGGGTATTGGCTTTATCCGCCAGCTTATCCACCAGCGGAAACAGCGCGGAGGTAGGCACCAGCGCCTCAGTGACGAGAGTGAGATGGGTTTCCCAACCGCGCGCCAGCGCTTCGGCGTCGGTGGTGAGCTTATCGGCGGCTTCCAGCAGCACGCGCCCACGCTCCAGCAGCATGCGCCCGACGTTAGTGAATTTGGTGCGGTGCCCGGAGCGGTCAAAAAGCACCACGTCCAGCTCTTCTTCCAGCTTCTGCATGGTGTAGCTGAGCGCGGACGGAACACGCCCCAGTTCATCCGCTGCGGCAGCGAAACTGCCGCGCCGGTCGATTGCGTCCATGACGCGTAACGCTTCCAGCGTCAATGCTCTTTCTTTAGCCATCGGGTGCTCATTCAGGAAATTTGAACATACCCAGCAGATTAACTGGCTAACAATGCAGCGTCCAGAGCCTTAACATAAAAGCTGGTAAAGAGAGGTCAAGAATTATGATTACGACGAGAACAGCCAAACAGTGCGGGCAAGCTGACTATGGTTGGCTGCAAGCTCGCTACACCTTCTCCTTTGGGCACTACTTCGATCCAACATTACTGGGTTATGCCTCACTGCGAGTGCTTAACCAGGAAGTACTGGCGCCAGGCGCGTCCTTCCAGCCGCGCACGTTCCCGAAGGTGGATATCCTGAATATCATTCTGGAAGGCGAAGCGGAATATCGCGACAGCGAGGGTAACCACGTTCGCGCCTCCACCGGAGAAGCGCTGCTGCTGGCCACCCAGCCGGGCGTAAGTTATAGCGAGCACAACCTCAGCAAAGATCAGCCGCTGACGCGCATGCAGCTGTGGCTGGACGCCTGCCCGGAACGGGAGAACCCGCTGATTCAAAAAATTGACATTCTGCCCCAGGCAACCCAGCTGCTGGCGACGCCGGACGGCAGCAATAACAGTTTGCAGCTGCGCCAGCAGGTCTGGCTGCACCATATCGATCTCTGTGCGGGCGAGCGCCTGTCGTTCCAGCTTCACGGGCCGCGCGCCTATCTGCAATCGATTCACGGCACCGTTAATGCGCTATCTCATCGCGATGAGAAACAGATTTTAACCTGCGGCGATGGCGCGTTTATTCGTGACGAAACTAACGTAACGCTGGTCGCAGATTCACCGCTGCGGGCATTGCTGATAGATTTGCCGGTGTAAAAACTGTCCGGGAAGGATGATATGAAAAAACACAAAGGAAACGCGCAGCAAACCGCTGCGTCAAAAGAGCAAGAATCGCCAAAACGCCAGGAATGGGGCTATGAAGAGATGCTCACCGAGCTTGAAGCCATTGTCAGCGGCGCCGAACAGCGGCTTGAGCAAGAAGAGCAGTAATACTCACTAACCCGCGTGGGGTTAATCACACCACGCGGGGTTGTCGCTGACGGCGGTATCGACTCAACCGGTTAGTGGCGGATAAATAGAAAAAAAGCCGCAGCACGAGGTGCTACGGCCTG
Organism: Atlantibacter hermannii; assembly: GCF_009907385.1. GTDB lineage: Bacteria > Pseudomonadota > Gammaproteobacteria > Enterobacterales > Enterobacteriaceae > Atlantibacter > Atlantibacter hermannii_A. Next base: position 154,892 of record NZ_JAAATR010000049.1, on the reverse strand, counting down.
TTTCCCTCCCCGAGCGCGCAGGGTTATTCGTCGAAATACCAGTAGCCCTGATTAATCAACCCGGTTAGCTCGGCCGCAAACGCCGGATTCGCCAGCGCCGCACCTAACTGTTCTTTACCGAGCAGGGTGTAACGGCACAGCGCATCCGCAGCCTGCGGATCGACCGTTTCCAGCTTCTCGCTGTTAATGAAGAAATTGTCACCAATATGCAGTACCCGCAGCCCGCTAAGGCGCGTCAGCGTTTCGCCATCCATCAGAGCGCCCACCACTTCGTCCACCTCATACGGCGGTTCTGCCGGGGCGATATCCAGTTCGTGGCGCGGCGTTGTCGCGAAGCGGCCAAACCACTGTTTGAAATCTTCCGGCTGGTTGATCATGGCGATCATCATGTCGCGCAGGCGATCCAGTTCGTATTCCTCAACGCGGCCCGGATGTTCCCGGCAGGTTAAGTCCGGATCGCTGTAATGCTCGCCGCCGAGATCGTTTTCCAGCGCATAGTCCGCGAAGCTGCTGATCAGATCGCGGCCATTTGGCCCACGAAAACCAACGGAGTAGTTAAGCGCGGTTTGATGGGTAAAACCGTCGTGCGGGAATCCCGGTGGGATGTACAGAATATCGCCCGGCTCAAGATCTTCATCGATGATCGGCGGGAAAGGATCGACATGCAGCAGCGCCGGATGCGGGCAGAACTGGCGCATCGGCAGTTTATCGCCCACGCGCCAGCGGCGGCTGCCCATGCCCTGAATGATAAACACATCATACTGATCGATATGCGGGCCCACACCGCCGCCCGGCACGGAAAACGAGATCATCAAATCGTCCAGCCGCCAGTCAGGCAATACGCGGAACGGCTTTACCAGCTCTGCGGAAGGCATATGCCAGTGGTTCACCGCCTGGGCCAGCAGCGACCAGCCGGTCTCGCCTAAGTTATCGAAATCCTCGAATGGCCCGTTGGCGGCTTGCCATTGGCCATTTTTATGGCTGACCAGGCGGCTATCCACTTCGGGTTCCATCGCCAGCCCTGCCAGTTCGTCCGGTGTAATCGGATCGACAAAATTGGGGAAGGCATTTTTCAACACTACAGGTTGTTTTTGCCAGTATTTTTCTAAAAACTCGGGCCAGTTAAGATTCAGTTGATAAGCCATGATGGTGACCATTGTGAAGACAAACGGGCCTGATTATAAAGAGGCGAAGATCTTAGCCGCTTTGTCATTGGTCAAGGTCGGATGCGCCGTCCTGTAAAAATGGACAGTGTAGCGAGATGCTGAAAAAGCAAAACCCCGCCGAAGCGGGGTTTCTAAGGTGTGAAGCTGACCGATAAGCCGCGTTCTTTTCATAGAGAGTGTCGTGGACAGTCATTCATCTTTCCCTGCTTCAGACAAAGCAAAACCCCGCCGAAGCGGGGTTTCTTTATGTGTGAAGCTGACCGATAAGCCGGGTTCTGTCGTGGACAGTCATTCATCTAGGCCAGCAATCGCTCACTGGCTCAAGCAGCCTACCCGGGTTCAGTACGGGCCGTACCTTGTGAACCCCTATTTGGCCTTGCTCCGGGTGGAGTTTACCGTGCCGCGAACTGTTACCAGTCGCGCGGTGCGCTCTTACCGCACCCTTTCACCCTTACCTGATCCCGCTTGCGCGGGCCATCGGCGGTTTGCTCTCTGTTGCACTGGTCGTGGGTTTCCCCCCCAGGCGTTACCTGGCACCCTGCCCTATGGAGCCCGGACTTTCCTCCCCTCCGCCCGTCTCCCCCCGAAAGAGGACGACGACGAAGCGGCGACTGTCTGGTCAGCTTCGGCGCGGAGTATAGAGGGTTTGCGCCTCTCTGTCACGCCTTAAGGCGCGGTATGCATCCCCACGTTCAACGTCGCGGCGATGTTGCGCGAGGCGCGATAGATATTTTCAAACGCGTTCTTTAACGCCTCTTCCAGCGAACCGATGCTGGTCAGCACGCTGAATACCGCGTCGATGCCGTACTGATGCACCACACCAACGTCCGGCGTCAGGCTGCCTGCGATGCCGATCACTGGCTTGTGGTACTTCATCGCCACATTCGCCACGCCTACCGGCACTTTGCCGTGAATGCTCTGGCTGTCGATACGCCCTTCGCCCGTCACCACCAGCGTGCAATCGTGAATATGTTCTTCCAGGTTGAGCGCCTCGGTGACGATCTCAATCCCGCTGCGCAACTCAGCGTTCAGGAACGCCATCAGCGCAGCCCCCATACCGCCCGCCGCACCTGCGCCCGGTACCTCTTTCACGTCCACGCGAAGCGATTTTTTGATCACATCGGCAAAATGGCCGAGATTACGATCGAGCTCAACGATCATGGCTTCCGTCGCGCCCTTTTGCGGGCCAAAAATCCGTGATGCGCCGGTATCGCCCACCAGCGGATTCGTGACATCACAGGCAACGCGAATCGAACATTCGGCGAGGCGCGGATCGAGACCGGAAATATCAATGTTGTTCAGCGCGATTAAACTGCCGCCGCCGTGGCCGATCTCTTTACCGGCCGCATCCGTCAGCTTTGCGCCCAGCGCTTGCACCATGCCTGCGCCGCCGTCATTGGTGGCGCTGCCGCCAATGCCGATAATAATATTGCGCGCCCCGTTATCCAGCGCGTGGAGGATCAACTCCCCGGTGCCGCGCGAGGTAGTAATCAACGGGTTGCGTAAGTTCAGTGGAACCAGCGACAGCCCGCTGGCTTCCGCCATTTCGATAAAAGCAGTCTTTTTATCGCCCGAAATACCCCAGCTGGCATTCACGCGCTCACCCATGGGGCCGGTCACCTGGGTGGTAATTTTGCTGCCGTCAGTCGCCGAAATCATGGCGTCCACAGTACCTTCGCCGCCATCGGCAACCGGTACGCGAACATACTGAGCGTCAGGGAAAATTTCCCGAAATCCTTTTTCGATGGCCTGGGCTACCTCAGCAGCAGGAAGGCTTTCTTTATAAGAGTCTGGTGCTATTACAATTTTCATCATTATTAAGCCCTTCTTGCCGTGCGGGGCGTGAAACCAAGGGCGCGTCCCCGCGCCCTGTTTTATTACCGGGTGATCTCGATCTTCGCCAGTTTCTCGTAGTAGCACGCCAGCGCGCTGTGGTCGTCGTTGCCATGACCATCGGCACGCAGCGCCTGCATCATCTCCATCACCGCCGCGGTCAGCGGCAGCTGTGCGCCCACGCCGTGAGAGGTATCCAGCGCGTTCGCCAGATCTTTAATGTGCAGATCGATACGGAAGCCCGGTTTGAAATTGCGATCCATCACCATCGGCGCTTTCGCGTCCAGTACGGTACTGCCTGCCAGGCCGCCGCGGATAGCCTGGTAAACCAGATCCGGGTTTACACCCGCTTTGGTCGCCAGCGTCAGCGCTTCAGACATCGCCGCGATGTTCAGCGCCACAATCACCTGATTCGCCAGTTTGGTGACGTTGCCCGCGCCGATGTCACCGGTGTGAACCACGGAACCCGCCATGGCTTTCAGCAGATCGTAATACTTGTCGAAAATCGCTTTATCGCCGCCAACCATCACCGACAGAGTACCGTCGATGGCTTTCGGTTCGCCGCCGCTCACCGGCGCGTCCAGCATGTCGATGCCTTTAGCTTTCAGCGCATCGCTGATTTCACGGCTCGCCAGCGGCGCGATGGAGCTCATGTCGATGACCAAGGTGCCCGGCTTCGCGCCTTCGATGATGCCGTTTTCGCCCAGCGCCACTTCTTTGACGTGCGGGGAGTTCGGCAACATGGTGATGATGACGTCACACTGCTGGGCGATCTCTTTCGGGGTGGTCGCGGTGCTGGCGCCAGCCTCAACGACTTCAGCAATCACCTCGGCATTGCGGTCAGCAACCACCAGGGAATAACCGGCTTTAATGAGGTTTTTACTCATTGGTTTACCCATGATGCCCAGGCCAATAAAACCAACTTTCAGTGTCATAGCGTTAATCTCTCTCGTTAATTACGGGGGTGGTTATTTTTTAAAAGCGTCACACAGTTTTTGGGTGGCGGAGCGAAACACGCCTAAATCGCTGCCCACGGCAACAAAGGTCGCGCCCCATTCCAGATAGCGACGGGCGTCGGCTTCAACCGGCGCCAGGATGCCTGCCGGTTTGCCGTGCGCTTTGGCGCGTTCGAAAATGTACTGAATGGCGCGCTGCACGTCCGGGTGGTTGGCGTTACCCAGATGGCCCAGCGCGGCGGCCAAATCGCTCGGGCCGACGAAGATGCCGTCCACGCCGTGGGTCGCGGCAATCGCGTCAACGTTATCCACGCCCTGCTGGCTTTCGATTTGCACCAGGATGGTGATGTTCTTGTTCGATTCGGTCAGATAATCCGGCACGGTGCCAAACATGTTGGCACGATGAGAAACCGATACACCGCGAATGCCTTCCGGCGGATAGCGGGTGGACGCCACCGCCTGCGCCGCTTCCTCCGCCGTTTCCACAAACGGGATCAGGAAGTTGTAGAAACCAATATCCAACAGACGCTTGATGATGATCGGCTCGTTGGTCGGCGCGCGAACCACCGGCGCACTGTGGCTGCCTTTTAACGCCATCAGCTGCGGGATAAAGGTGGTGACATCGTTCGGCGCGTGTTCGCCGTCCAGCACGATCCAGTCAAAACCTGCCAGACCCAGCACCTCGGCGCTGATCGGATTCGCCAGGGCGGACCAGCAGCCGATTTGGGTCTGTTTAGCCGCCAGCGCGGCCTTGAATTTGTTAGGGAAAATAGCGCTCATTCTCTTTACCTTAATGTCATCGATGCTTATTTCTGCAGTTCCATACGCTTGATGTCGCCGACCACGAACAGGTAGCAAACCATCGCCATCAGGGCGGAACAGCCCACGAACAGCAGCGCAGCGTTAAAGGAGTGCAACTCACTCACCAGATAGCCAATCACCAGCGGGGTGACGATAGAGGCAACGTTACCAAACACATTGAATACCCCGCCGCACAGGCCGACAATTTCTTTCGGCGCGGTATCGGAGATCACCGGCCAACCCAGCGCGCCAAAACCTTTACCGAAAAACGCCAGCGCCATCAGGGCAATCACCAGCACGGTGTTGTCGGTGTAGTTACACAGAATGATGGTCGATGCCAGCAGCATGCCCAGCACAATCGGCAGCTTACGGGCCAGCGTCAGCGAATGGCCGCGTTTAATCAGCGAATCCGAGAACACGCCGCCCAGCACGCCGCCGGCAAATCCGCACAGCGCCGGGATAGACGCCACCATCCCCACTTTCAGAATCGACATGCCCTTTTCCTGTACCAGGTAAATTGGAAACCAGGTGAGGAAGAACCAGGTGATGGTGTTGATAAAGTATTGGCCGAAAAATACGCCCAGCATCATGCGGTTGGTCAGCATCTGCTTGATGTAATGCAGTTTAGGGCCGCTATCCGTGCTGGTTTTTTTGTGGTCCATATCGACCACGGCGCCGCCTTTCTTGATGAACTCCAGCTCAGCCGCAGACATGTTCGGGTGGTCGGTCGGGTTATGGATAAATTTGACCCACATAAACGTCAGCACAAAGCCAATCGCGCCCATCACGGTGAAGACGTGCTCCCAGCCCCATGCGAAAGTCAGCCAACCCAGCAGCGGCGAGAAGATCGCCAGCGAGAAGTATTGCGCCGAGTTAAAAATCGCCGAAGCCGTGCCGCGCTCTTTGGTCGGGAACCAGGCCGCCACGATCCGGGCGTTGGCCGGGAATGAGGGCGCTTCAGAGAAGCCGAGCATAAAGCGCATCAGGAACATCGATACGCCCGCCCACGCCAGCGGCACCATATCCACAAACCCCTGCAGGAAGGTAAACAGCGACCAGAAGAACAGGCTGTAGGTATACACTTTCTTCGAACCGTAGCGATCAAGCAGCCAACCGCCCGGAATTTGCATCAGCAGGTAGGCCCATCCGAACGCGGAGAAGATGTAACCCATGGAAATCGCGCTGAGCTGAAGCTCTTTCGCCACTTCGGTCCCGGCGATTGACAGGGTAGCGCGGTCGGCGTAGTTAATTGCAGTAACAATAAAAATAATCAGCAATATATAATATCGGGTATGCATACCCTTTTTTGTTTCACTGGCGGTATCAAGCATCATATTATTTACCTCTGGCTCAGGCACTCTATTCGGAATTAAATTCAATCGGTGCGGAAGTGGTATTTATATTTTTAATGTTATTAAGGGATATTAATTTCACACCATTACGTTATGGGTCAGTATAAACAGCACCCTCCAACCTCGCATCATGCATTTGCACAACAAAACATTGCTAAATATCATTTTTGTTTTGCCTAAGCCCAACTTCATGGGCGCTAATCCACAGATTTAATCATTGCCGCCCTTGTCAGCGCTGGCTTCGCGGCGTCTGGTGATCTGCGTTACATTTTTATTTTTGAACACCTGACATTCTTGTCATCATTACGGCTTTATACCGATAAAAATAATATTCCTTAATTTATTAACCATGCCTTGAGCACGCGGAGAATACTGGACAATGGCTAATATTGAAATTAAACAACAACCGCCCGGCGCTTTTTATATTAAAGTGCACGACACTGATAACGTCGCCATCATTGTGAATGATTACGGCTTAAAAGCGGGCACCCGTTTCCCGGATGGTCTTGAGTTGATTGAACATATTCCTCAGGGCCATAAAGTCGCGCTACGCGATATTCCCGCGCATGGCGAAATCATCCGTTACGGCGAAGTGATTGGCTATGCCGTAAAAGATATTCCGCGCGGCAGCTGGATTGAAGAATCCCTGGTGGAACTGCCGAAGGCGCCGCCATTGAATACCCTGCCGCTGGCGACCAAAGTACCGGAGCCGCTACCGCCGCTGGAAGGCTATACCTTTGAAGGCTACCGCAACGCGGACGGCAGCGTAGGGACTAAAAATCTGCTCGGCATCACCACCAGCGTGCATTGCGTGGCGGGCGTGGTGGATTACGTGATTAAAATCATCGAGCGCGATTTGCTGCCGCGTTACCCGAACGTAGACGGCGTGGTCGGCCTGAACCATCTCTACGGTTGCGGCGTGGCGATTAACGCCCCGGCGGCGGTGATCCCCATTCGAACCATTCACAATATCGCGCTGAATCCCAACTTTGGCGGCGAAGTGATGGTGATTGGCCTGGGGTGCGAAAAACTGCAGCCGGAACGCCTGTTGCAGGGTACCGAAGACGTGCAGGCCATCGCGGTCGATGACGCCAGTATTGTGCGTTTGCAGGATGAGCAGCACGTAGGCTTCCGCTCCATGGTGGACGATATTCTGCGCGTCGCCGAGCGCCATCTGGAAAAACTCAACCAGCGCAAACGCGAAACCTGTCCGGCTTCTGAACTGGTTGTCGGGATGCAGTGCGGCGGCAGCGACGCGTTCTCCGGCGTGACCGCCAACCCGGCGGTAGGCTACGCTTCCGACCTGCTGGTACGCTGCGGCGGCACGGTAATGTTCTCGGAAGTCACTGAAGTCCGCGACGCTATCCATCTGTTAACGCCGCGCACCGTGGACGAGCAGGTCGGTAAGCGCCTGCTGGAAGAAATGGCCTGGTACGATGATTATCTCGACATGGGCAAAACCGATCGCAGCGCCAACCCATCCCCGGGCAACAAAAAAGGCGGCCTGGCGAACGTGGTGGAAAAAGCGCTGGGGTCTATCGCGAAATCCGGCCAAAGCGCGATCGTGGAAGTGCTGTCGCCGGGCCAACGCCCGACCAAACGCGGCCTGATTTATGCCGCCACCCCGGCCAGCGACTTTGTGTGCGGCACCCAGCAGGTGGCCTCCGGCATCACCGTGCAGGTGTTCACCACCGGTCGCGGTACGCCGTATGGCCTGATGGCCGTGCCCGTGATTAAAATGGCAACCCGTACCGAGCTGGCGAATCGCTGGTACGACTTAATGGACATCAATGCAGGCACTATCGCCACCGGTGAAGAGACCATTGAGCAGGTGGGTTGGAAACTGTTCCACTTCATTCTGGATGTCGCGAGCGGGCGCAAGAAAACCTTCTCCGATCAGTGGGGTTTACATAACCAGCTGGCGGTGTTCAATCCGGCCCCTGTAACCTGATAAACCTTTTCTCTTTCCTTTGCCATTATGCCAGCCACCGTGCTGGCATTTTTTTTTACTGCCGCCCCCTGCCTATCGATTTTTCAGCATTTTCCTGTTCATTCCTGGTACATATTCCGAATGTGTTCGATAACTTTCCTTTGTGAACGCAGATCACAATTACTAAAAACGAAAATGATTAAATTCCTTTCAAAAGAAATATATCGAAAGACAAAGGAAAGGATATGTCATTCATTTCGCAAAACAGATGCACTGACAAAATGCGGTTGGCGTTTCCAGGCAGTTGGGTGCCAAAACGCGCGTTTGCTTCCACATTGAAAAATCATTTTGCGGTCTGTCGCGAAGAAAACGTTGCGCGCTATTTCTTGCACTCGACCGCGGTTTAATACTGACCAGCAAATATCCAGAACCGCGATCCGTAAATAACGTTAATCGACTGAATAACAGCAATTTTATCGTATTGCTGGTGGGCTTTCTTTGCCCTGAATAAACCAAAGACAACCGCGAACTGGCACCGCCAGAGGAGAAAGCCATGACCCAACTGTTCGTTCGTACCGGTATCCACTTTGCCAGCAGCAATGAGGCGCTTGAGCACATTGGTGCGGAAATGCTGGCAAAAGGTGTAGTGAAAACAAGCTATCCGCAGGCGCTAAAACAACGGGAAGCCTTGTTCCCGACAGGCATTGCTCTGGAGCAGCATGCGGTCGCCATTCCGCACTGCGAAGCCATCCACGCTATCTCGCCCGCTATTTACTTGATCCGCCCGGATAAGCCCGTCAGTTTTCAGCGCGCAGATGATGACGGTGACATTGCCGTGCCGCTGATCATTGCGCTGGTCGTTGAAAATCCGGATGCCCAACTCAGGCTGCTGCGCCAGCTATTTAGCGGTCTGCAAAACCCGCAGCGCGTAGAGGCACTGCTGAATACCCCACAAACAGAGCTCGGTAAAGCATTTTGGGAAACGCTGGTCGAACCGCAGCCCAACGCGGCTTCGTCATTCTAAAAAAGGAAAATGTTATGAAACGAAAAGTGATTGTCGCCTGTGGCGGCGCAGTGGCGACATCAACGCTTGCAGCCGAAGAAATTAAAGAGTTGTGCGCGGCACAGGGTATTGAACTCGATCTGGTGCAGTGTCGTGTAACCGAGATCGAGACTTACATGGAAGGGGCCGATCTGATTTGTACTACTGCGCGAGTCGATCGGACCTTTGGCGATATACCTGTGGTGCACGGCATGCCGTTTGTCTCCGGCGTGGGTATCGAAGCATTACAACAAAAAATTCTGGCTATTCTGGAGGAGTAGAAATCATGTTTAACGACATCATGCGTTATATCCTCGATCTCGGCCCGACGGTAATGCTGCCGGTGGTGATCATTATCTTTTCCCTGCTGCTGGGCATGAAGCTCGGTGACAGTTTTAAATCGGGTCTGCATATCGGCATTGGGTTTGTTGGGATCGGGCTGGTTATCGGCTTAATGCTTGACTCTATCGGGCCCGCCGCGAAAGCGATGGCGGAGAACTTCGACATTAACCTGAGCGTGGTGGATGTCGGCTGGCCCGGCTCATCGCCAATGACCTGGGCTTCGCAAATCGCGCTGGTCGCTATTCCGATCGCCATTGCGGTTAATATCATCATGCTAGTGACGGGTATGACCCGCGTGGTTAACGTCGATATCTGGAATATCTGGCATATGACCTTTACCGGTGCGCTGTTGCATCTGGCGACCGGCTCATACTGGATTGGCATTCTCGGCGTTGTGGTCCATGCCGCCTTTATTTACAAGCTCGGAGACTGGTTTGCTAAAGACGTGCGCGACTACTTCGGCCTGGAAGGTATGGCGATCCCGCACGGTACATCCGCTTATCTGGGGCCAATCGCCGTGCTGGTCGATACGCTGATTGAAAAAGTGCCGGGCCTGAATCGGATCCACTTTAGCGCTGATGATGTCCAGAAACGGTTTGGTCCCTTTGGCGAACCGGTTACCGTAGGCTTTGTGATGGGTATTCTGATTGGACTGCTGGCCGGTTATGACGCCAAAGGCGTGCTCCAACTGGCGGTGAAAACCGCCGCCGTCATGCTGCTAATGCCCCGCGTGATTAAACCAATTATGGATGGCTTAACCCCCATCGCGAAACACGCGCGCAAACGCCTGCAGGCTAAATTTGGCGGTCAGGAGTTTTTGATTGGCCTCGACCCGGCACTGCTGCTCGGCCAGACCTCAGTGGTATCCGCCAGCCTGATATTTATTCCGTTGACCATTTTGATTGCCATTGCGGTTCCCGGTAACCAGGTGCTGCCATTTGGCGACCTCGCAACCATCGGCTTCTTTGTGGCAATGGCAGTGGCGGTACATCAGGGAAATCTGTTCCGTACCCTGATTTCCGGCATCATTATTATGTGCATCACCCTGTGGATCGCCACGCAAACCATTGGGTTACATACCCAGCTTGCCGCCAATGCGGGCGCGCTTAAAGCAGGCGGTATGGTCGCGTCGATGGATCAGGGCGGTTCGCCGATTACCTGGCTGCTGATCCAGCTTTTTACCTGGCAAAATATTGTTGGATTTTGCGTTATCGCCGTGGTTTACGCGGCTGGCGTATTTTTAACCTGGCGTAGAGCCAGGGCCTTTATCGCTGCAGAAAAGGAAGCGGCGCTGACGGCTTCACAATCGTCCATTTAAACAGCGGGGGCATCGCCCCCCTGATTCAGGCAATCAGAGTAAGTTCTGCGGCGATTGCTCTCAGGCGCAGGGGCAGAGAAAGTAGTGACGCGCTGTTCAGCTTCTGACGGAATAAGAATCAGACTTTATCCACGCATTGCCCGTGGGAAAGGCAGACGGGATCCCTCCAGGCTGTGCCAGCGTTGAAAATCAGCTCTGTGCACAGCCATCTGTTGTGACCACAGAAGGTAAACCCGAGCCAACGTTGACGCTGGCTCTCACTGCCTTTCGAAATGCAACGCTAACCTTTCAAAACGCTTTCGATTACACTAAGGGGAATTATTTTTAAGGATTGAAAAGATGAACTCCTTTGAACGACGCAACAAAATAGTCGAAATGGTCAACGCCCACGGCAGCGTTCTGGTGCTCGACCTGTCGAATACCTTTGGCATTTCGGAAGTCACGATCCGCGCCGATCTGCGCCTGCTGGAAGAAAAAGGTCTGGTGACGCGTTTTCACGGCGGCGCGGCGAAGCCGGGCAATAATGCTGCCGAAAGCGATAACCATGAAGTGCTGCTCGAAGCGCGCTATCAGCTGGCGAAAGATCCGAAGAAACGCATCGCGCAAACCGCAGCGGCAATGATCGAAGAAGGCATGACCGTGATCCTCGACAGCGGCAGCACTACGTTACTGATCGCCGAAGCGCTGGTGAAACGCGCCAATATTACGGTGATCACCAATAACCTGCCTGCCGCCTATCTCCTTTCCGACAATAAAGACATCACCCTGGTGGTGTGCGGCGGCACGGTACGCCATAAAACCCATTCGATGCACGGCACGATTGCCGAGCGCTCATTGCAGGGGATCAGCGCCGATTTAATGTTTGTCGGGGCCGACGGCTTTGATACCACGAATGGCATCACTACGTTTAACGAAGGCTATTCCATCAGCGCAGTGATGGCGGCAACCGCGCACCGCGTGATTGCCGTGCTTGATGCTTCAAAATTCAATCGACGCGGCTTTAACCAGGTCATTCCGATGGACAAAATTGACGTCATCATTACGGATGACGGGATTAGCGAAGAAGATAAGATGCTGCTGAATAACAGCGGCGCAAAGATGATGGTAGTGTGAGAAACCGGGATTCAAGCCCGGTTTCCTTCGTGCAGCAGCGCAAGATCACGCTTGCGTCTGCTGCTCCAGCGCATATTTATACAGCGCGTTTTTCTTCACGCCGTGGATTTCTGCCGCCAGCGCCGCCGCTTTCTTTAACGGCAGCTCAGCCTGCAGCAGCGCCAGGGTACGCAGCGCATCGGCGGGCAACGCTTCTTCCTGCACGTCGAAGCCTTCGACAATAAGCACCATTTCACCTTTACGGCGGTTTTCATCTTCCCTCACCCACGCCAGCAGCTCGCCGATGGGCGCGCCGTGAATCGACTCCCAGGTTTTGGTGATCTCCCGGGCCAACACCACATAACGCGATTCACCCAGTACGGTACAAATGTCTTCCAGACTCTCCAGTAAACGGTGAGTGGATTCGTAAAAAATCAGGGTGCGCGGCTCCTGCTCAATGGCTTTGAGCGCATCGCGGCGCGCTTTGGATTTCGCAGGCAGAAAGCCTTCGTAGCAGAAGCGGTCAGACGGCAGCCCCGCTGCGCTTAACGCGGCAATGGCGGCGCACGGCCCTGGCAGCGGCACCACACGGATCCCCGCTTCGCGACAGGTGCGAACCAGGTGATAGCCCGGATCGTTTATCAGCGGCGTGCCCGCATCGGAAACCAGCGCAATACTTTGCCCTTCCTGCAATTTTGCCAGCAGCGTTTGCGCTTTTTGTTGCTCATTATGGTCGTGTAATGCGAACAACCGCGCGGAAATGGCAAAGTGTTGCAGCAATAAGCCAGTATGGCGCGTATCCTCAGCAGCAATCAGGTCAACCGACTGCAACACCGAGAGCGCACGCTGGGTGATGTCCCCAAGATTGCCGATTGGCGTGGGGACAATATAGAGCTGGCCTTGAGAATTCTCGGTGGAATCGTGTTGTTTCATTGTTTAGTCCGTATTGCCGATTTAATATTGAATATTGATTAAAAAAAATCTCACTGGATACAGTATGGTACCGTCAACCTTAATACGTTCTAAAGCCGCGCGCTGCCTGCCTGTTGTGCTCGCCGCGCTGCTTTTTGCCGGCTGCGGCACCCAGGCGCCGGATCAAAGCACCGCGCATATGCAAGGTGAAGCGCAGGCGAATTCTGCTTACTACTTACAGCAAATGCAGCAGAGCTCGGATGATACCAAGACCAACTGGCAATTACTCGCGATACGTGCCCTGATTCAGGAAGGTAAGCGCCAGCAGGCCACCGAGCTATACCAACAGCTCCCTGAAAATCTTAATGATGCACAGCGCCGTGAGCGTAGCCTGCTTGATGTCGAGCTGATCCTCGCGAACAAAAACTACCAGGGCGCCGCCGCTCAACTGGCCTCTCTGGATACATCGGATTTTAGCGACGCGCAAAAAGCGCGTTATTACCAGGCGCAGATTGACGCCAGCCAGGGCCGTCCTTCGCTGGAACTGCTGCGCGCGCTCATCGCTCAGGAGCCGCTGCTGAAACCTGCCGATAAGCAAAAAAACATTGATGCCACCTGGCAAACGCTCTCTGCCATGACGCCCGATCACGCTAACGCGCTGGTGATTAACGCGGATGAGAACGTATTGCGCGGCTGGCTCGATCTACAACGCATGTGGTTCGATAACCGCAGCGACCCCGCCATGCTGAAGGCGGGTATTCAGGACTGGCAGACCCGTTATCCGCAGAACCCGGGCGCGAAGTTACTGCCGACTCAACTGGTCAACATCCAGAATTTCAAACCCGCCTCGGCGGAGCGAATCGCTCTGCTGCTGCCGTTGAATGGCCAGGCCGCCGTCTTTGGCCGCGCCATTCAGCAGGGCTTTGAAGCGGCGAAAAATAGCGGCGTGAGCCCGGTCAACGCCCCGCAAACGCCGATGGCGGAGCAACCTGCCGCTGAGACTGCGGAACAACCGGCCAACGCGGACGGCGTGGCAAGCCCGGCCGCCGCCAGCGTTAACGATTTAACCCAGGATGCCGCCGTGCCGGCAGTTGCGCCACAAACTTCAGAGACGCAAACCGCCACCAACGCCCCGGCCAATCCGGGCGCGGAGATTAAAGTCTACGATACCAGCAGCCAGCCGCTTAATCAGGTGCTCAACCAGGTGCAGCAGGACGGCGCAAGTATTGTCGTTGGGCCGTTATTGAAGCCTAACGTTGACGAACTGGTGCGCAGCAACACGCCATTAAACGTGCTGGCGATGAATGAACCAGAGAACGTGCAAAATCGCGCCAACATCTGCTATTTCGCCCTCTCACCGGAAGACGAAGCGCGTGACGCCGCAGACCATATCTGGCAGCAGGGCCAACGTAATCCGCTGCTGCTGGTGCCGCGCAGCGCGCTGGGCGACCGCGTGACGCGCGCGTTTGCCGAACAGTGGCAGCATCTGGGCGGCGGTACGGTGTTACAGCAAAAATTCGGCTCTGTATCGGAACTGAAGATGGGCATCAACAGTGGTTCCGGGATTGCCTTAACCGGCTCGCCGGTCGCGTCCAGCCTGCCGTCTCAGCAGGCGACCACCATCGGCGGGCTGACCATCCCTGCTCCGCCGACGGATGCGCAAATCACTGCCGGCAGCAGCGGCAATGTGGATGCGGTTTACATTGTGGCAAGCCAGGATGAAATCGCCTTAATCAAACCGATGATCGCAATGCGCACCGGCAGCCATAACGGCGCGACGCTGTATGCCTCTTCACGCAGCGCGCAGGGCAATACCGGGCCGGACTTCCGTCTGGAAATGGAAGGGCTACAGTTTAGCGAAATCCCGATGCTGGCCGGGGATAACCCGGGCTTACAGCAGCAGGCGTTGGCCGCAGTGAATAACGACTATTCGCTGGCGCGGCTGTACGCCATGGGCGTCGACGCCTGGTCGCTGGCGAACCACTTCTCGCAAATGCGGCAGGTGCAGGGCTTCCAGCTCAACGGCAATACCGGCACGCTGACCGCCGATGGCGATTGCGTGATCAACAGGAAGTTAACATGGCTCAAATACCAGCAGGGACAAGTGGTGCGGGCAAATTAAATTTACAGCAGGGCGCAGCCTGGGAGCACCGGGCGCGCCTGTGGCTGGAACGCAAGGGATTGCGTTTTGTCGCGGCAAACGTGCGCGAGCGCTGGGGTGAGATTGATTTGATCATGCAACACCGCCACGTCATCGTGTTTGTCGAGGTGCGTTATCGCCGCTCCGGCTATTTTGGCGGGGCGGCCGCCAGCGTGACCCAGGCCAAGCAACATAAATTATTACAAACCGCGCGCGGCTGGCTCGCCCGTCAGTCTGAGAGTTTTGATACTGTGGATTGCCGGTTCGATGTGTTAGCCTTCACCGGCGATGAAGTCGAGTGGATTGAGAACGCGTTTTCCGCCCATTAATCAATTGACGTATTTTTAAAGGATCACTGTGTTAGAACGAATCAAAGTCTGCTTTACGGAAAGCATTCAAACTCAAATTGCTGCTGCTGAAGCCCTTCCGGATGCCATTTCTCGTGCGGCAATGACGCTGGTTCAGTCCTTACTCAATGGCAACAAAATCCTGTGCTGCGGCAACGGCACCTCCGCTGCGAACGCCCAACACTTTGCCGCCAGTATGATCAACCGGTTTGAAACCGAGCGCCCCAGTTTACCCGCGATTGCACTAAATACCGATAATGTGGTCTTAACAGCCATCGCCAACGACCGTTTGCATGAAGAGATTTATGCCAAACAGGTTCGCGCATTAGGCCATGCGGGCGATGTATTACTGGCAATCTCCACCCGCGGCAACAGCCGGGATATCGTCAAGGCGGTAGAAGCCGCCGTCACCCGCGATATGACCATCGTCGCCCTTACCGGTTACGACGGCGGCGAACTGGCGGGTTTGCTGGGACCGCAGGATGTGGAGATTCGTATCCCCTCTCACCGCAGCGCGCGTATTCAGGAGATGCATATGCTGACGGTGAACTGTCTGTGCGATTTGATAGATAACACGCTTTTTCCTCACCAGGATGATTAAGGAGTACACATGAAGGCATTTTCGCCCCTCGCCGTCCTTATTGCCGCGTTGCTATTACAAGGTTGCGTTGCTGCTGCGGTTGTCGGAACTGCGGCGGTAGGTACTAAAGCCGCCACCGATCCGCGCTCGGTCGGCACTCAGGTCGACGACGGAACGCTGGAGCTACGGGTCAATAGCGCGTTATCCAAAGATGAGCAGATCAAGAAAGAGGCACGCATCAACGTGACCGCTTATCAGGGCAAGGTTCTGTTAACCGGTCAGGCACCGAATACCGAGCTGGCGTCGCGTGCCAAACAGATCGCCATGGGCGTGGAAGGCACCACTGAGGTGTATAACGAAGTGCGCCAGGGCCAGCCGATTGGCCTGGGAACCGCCTCCACCGATACCTGGATCACTACCAAAGTACGCTCCCAGTTGCTGGCAAGCGATCTGGTGAAATCCTCTAACGTGAAAGTCACCACCGAGAACAGCGAAGTATTCCTGCTGGGCCTGGTAACGGACCGCGAAGGCAAAGCGGCTGCCGATATCGCCAGCCATGTGAGCGGCGTGAAGCACGTCACCACTGCGTTTACCTATATTAAATAACGATTTGCGCCCGCTACTCCTGGCGGGCGCCTCATCTACCGCGCCGCCAGTTGCGCTTTTTCCCGCAGTTCAGCAGAGTCCAGAATCGTCACGCCAGGTTTCCCTCCCGTCATCGCATCCTGAAACATCGCCAGCGCGACGTCCCGGGCATGAATCGACTTCCATTTCCCTGGCAGCAGGCCGAACAGTGGCGCAAACAGCGATTCGTTAAAGCGTTTTTTATTGCGATTCCCCAGCAGCATCGATGGCCGGGCGATGGTCAAACGCGGCCAGCCCTGCGCGCGCAGCGTCTCTTCCATCTCGCCTTTGACCCGATTGTAAAAAAACGGCGAATGGGCATTCGCGCCCATCGCGCTGACCACCAGCATATGCGTTGCGCCAAGGCGTAGCCCCGTCAGGCCAGTATCAACCACCAGGGTAAAATCGGCATGGACAAATGCCTCTTTGCTGCCCGCCTCGCGCCGGGTGGTGCCAAGACAGCAGAATACGATATCCACCGGCTCGGTGGCCTGGGCTAACGCATCCGTAAGCTGCGGATCGTGGGGGTTAAACATCTTTTTCATCGGCGCAAGCGGCCTGCGGCTGGGCGCAACGATAGTCTCAATTCGCGGCTCATCGTTCAGTAGCCTGAGTAAATGTCCGCCAACTAAACCGCTGGCCCCCGTAATCAATACCCGGCTCATTATTTCCCCCTTGCAGATTAATCCGTGTTGCAAAGCCATGCCCTTCAACCAGGCTTAATAGTCAGTATTCACTATTTTCAGTGATTAGGTGTGTCTAAAACGAACTGAGGAGTAAACATGAGCAAGAAGATTGCAGTCCTGATTACCGACGAGTTCGAAGATTCCGAGTTCACTTCCCCGGCGGAAGAATTCAAAAAAGCGGGCCATGAAGTGATCACCATCGAGAAGCAAGCCGGGAATACCGTAAAAGGCAAAAAAGGCGAAGCTCAGGTGACTATCGATAAAGGCATTGATGACGTAAAACCTGCTGAATTCGATGCGCTATTACTGCCGGGCGGCCATTCGCCAGATTATCTGCGCGGTGACAGCCGTTTTGTCGATTTTACCCGTGAATTTGTTGAGAGCGGCAAACCGGTATTCGCGATTTGTCACGGTCCACAGCTGCTGATCAGCGCCGACGTGATCCGTGGCCGTAAGCTGACGGCGGTAACGCCCATCGTGATAGACGTGAAAAACGCGGGCGCAGAGTTTTTCGACCAGGAAGTGGTGGTCGATAAAGACCAACTGGTCACCAGCCGTACTCCGGATGATTTACCGGCGTTTAACCGCGAGGCGCTACGCCTGCTGGGCAGCTAACGGTTAACGCTGCCAGATATGTTTTTTGCCAAAGCCCAGGGTGTTGTCGGTGAATTTCAGTTCATCCAGCCGGATTGACCAGACCGGCGCTGACATCGCTCTGGCTATTGGGAAGCGTCGGTTATAGCGCTCGCGAAACTGTGCTGACGCATCACCCTCCAGCCGCGTAATTTCGCCTTTAAACTGCACGCCGCGTATTAACGCCACGTTTTTTGTCTGCCCGCTTACAGTGCCCGCCACTCTCGCTTTGCCGCCGCTGATTTGCCCGTGACGCGTTTGCGGATCGCTCAGCAGATAAAACGCCACTGCCTGCGGGCAATACAGGTAAAACGCGTTCGCGCACCACATATCCTGATCGTTCGCCACGCAGTAGCTCACCACATGCTGTTTAGCGAGCCAGCGGCTGATGGCTTCCAGTGCTTCCATAACGCCTCCGAAAATGGTTTGCCCACACATTACCACAGTGTCGGTGCCGGAAAAGCGTGATAAGGTGCGGCAAAATTCCCGTCCAGATACGCTTTATGAACTGCTGGTTTCTCTATTTGATTCGTACCGCCGACAATCGACTGTATACCGGTATCACGACCGATACCACACGCCGTCTGCTTCAGCATCAGACCGGTAAAGGCGCGCGATCGCTGCGGGGCAAAGGCGCGTTAACCATGGTGTTCGCTCAACAAGTTGGTGAGCGCTCACAAGCCCTGCGCATTGAGTATCGTATTAAGCAGTTGCCGAAGCGGGAAAAAGAGCGGCTGGTGGCGGGAGAAATCGCGCTGGCGGATCTGTTTCCAGATTTACCAGCGCCTGCGATTAGAAACGATTGAAGTGCTCGTGATATTCCACCAGACCGCTTACCCCTTTCAGCGCATCGGGGGCCAGCGGATGGATCTGGAATGCCGCTTCCGTCCCCGGCCAGCGGCAGTGTAAATCGTAATGCGCGGCCAGTTCAAAACCGAAACGGCCATACAGCGCCGGATCGCCCAACGTTACCACGGCGGCGTAGCCAAATTCATTCAGGGAATCGAGCCCTTCGTAAACCAGCTGGCGCGCCAGACCCTGACCACGCAGCGATTCTTCTACCGCCAGCGGCGCAAGGCCCACCCACTGGAGATCTTCACCCTGCACGCTCACCGGGCTGAACGCGACATAGCCAACCACCTGTCCTTCATCATCGGTAGCCACCAAACCTAACGTCAGCATGCCGTCTTCACGCAGATCGTGAATCAGATCCGCCTCGCCGCCGTCTTTAAACGTCCGGCGCAGCAGCGCGTCAATACCGGGGGCATCTATGGGTATTTCTACACGAATTAGCATGGTTCACCTACTGAGGTTGCTTTTGTCGACGGCTGGTCTTTCAGACCCGCTTCGACGAAGTCAGCCAGTTGCAGAAGCATGATGCGCAGCGGTTTCGGCATCGACTCCAGTTCAATGGCGTCCATCAGGTTTTTAACATACAAACCAAGTTCGGTATCGCCTTCAATAATTAACCGGCGCTGGAAGAATAGCGTATCCGGGTCCTGTTTGCGTGCGGCAATCATTAAAAGATCGCTGGCATCGGCGCTGAAGCTGACGTCAGCCGGGGCATCTTCTTTCACCACCAGCCGGTCGTTTTCCACCGAAGTAAACCATCGCAGGCCGATATCCCGTACTTCAATGCATAACCAGCGCCCGTCAAGGAACTCAAGTTCCCCTTCTTCAAGCGCCTGACGGAACTGCCACGCCAGCACCTGCTCAAGAACCTGTCGTTTCAGAGCAAAGGGCGCCAGCTTAACGGGCGTCCTCATCAGTGAGGGGCCAAGACGAACCAGGCGCGAACGCAGTTGATCTAACACGAGCTCTACTCCTTGATAAATATCGACCCATTATTGTGCCACATCGTTCCTGGCACATAGCGGCATAAATCAAGATTTTAAACGTTTTGATTACCCCTTTATTGCTTTCACCAATACGCCTTTAACTGCCTCAAATCAAATCTTGTCCCGGCCAGGTTAACTAAAATCGCCGTTCATTAACAATATGGCGACTTTTATGTCCGCCCCCTCACCTTCAGGAAATTCTATGGAGTTGCTGTGTCCTGCCGGAAACTTGCCGGCACTGAAAGCGGCTATCGAAAACGGGGCTGATGCGGTTTATATCGGCCTGAAAGACGATACCAACGCCCGCCATTTTGCAGGCCTCAACTTTACTGATAAGAAACTTCAGGAAGCGGTGAATGTGGTCCATCAACACCGCCGCAAGCTGCATATTGCGATTAACACCTTTGCCCATCCTGATGGCTATCAGCGTTGGGAGCGCGCGGTGGATATGGCGGCGCAATCCGGAGCCGACGCCCTGATTCTGGCGGATATCGCGATGCTCGAGTACGCCGCCGAGCGCTATCCGCACGTGGAGCGCCACGTCTCGGTACAGGCATCCGCCACCAATGAAGAGGCGATCCGTTTTTATCAGCGTAACTTTGATGTGGCGCGGGTCGTGCTGCCGCGCGTGCTGTCTATCCATCAGGTTAAGCAGTTGGCGCGCGTGACGCCGGTGCCGCTGGAAGTGTTTGCCTTTGGAAGCCTGTGCATTATGGCGGAAGGCCGCTGCTATCTCTCTTCTTACCTGACCGGCGAATCGCCCAACACCGTCGGCGCCTGCTCACCGGCGCGTTTTGTGCGCTGGCAGCAGACGCCCCAGGGGCTGGAATCTCGCCTCAATGACGTGCTAATCGACCGCTATCAGGAAGGAGAAAACGCGGGCTATCCCACACTGTGTAAAGGGCGCTATCTGGTTGACGAACAGCGCTACCACGCCCTTGAAGAACCCACCAGCCTCAATACGCTGGCGCTGCTACCGGAACTGCTGGCTGCCAATATCGCCTCGGTGAAAATCGAAGGCCGCCAGCGTAGCCCGGCCTACGTCAGCCAGGTTGCGAAAGTGTGGCGTCAGGCCATCGACCGCTGTATGGCGAATCCGCAACAGTTCCAGCCGCAGCAAGCCTGGATGGATACCCTCGGCGCGATGTCCGAAGGCACGCAGACCACGCTCGGCGCGTATCACCGCAAATGGCAGTAAAGGAACCGCAATGAAATATTCATTAGGGCCAGTGCTCTGGTACTGGCCGAAAGCGACGCTGGAACAGTTTTACCAGGCTGCGGCCAACAGCCACGCCGATATCGTCTATCTTGGCGAGTCGGTGTGCAGCAAGCGCCGAGACACCAAAGTTGGCGACTGGCTGGAGATAGCGAAAACCGTGGCAGCCAGCGGCAAACAGGTCGTCATCTCCACCTTAGCGCTGGTCCAGGCGCCCTCGGAGCTTAACGAACTGAAGCGCTATGTCGAAAACGGCGAGTTTTTGATTGAGGCCAGCGACTTCGGCACCGTGAATATGGCCTGGGAACGCGGGCTGCCGTTTGTCGCCAGCTATGCGCTCAACTGCTATAACGCCGTCACGCTGCGTCGCCTGGCGAAACAGGGCATGATGCGCTGGTGTATGCCCGTGGAGCTCTCCCGCGACTGGCTGGCGAATTTACTGACCCAGTGCGAAGAGTTGGGTATTCGCCGGCAGTTCGAGGTGGAAGTGCTGAGCTACGGCCATCTGCCGCTGGCCTACTCCGCCCGCTGCTTTACCGCGCGGTCAGAAGATCGGCCTAAAGATGAATGCGAAACCTGCTGTATCAAGTATCCCCATGGGCGGCTGGTCCATTCCCAGGAAGGCCAGCAGGTGTTTGTGCTGAACGGCATTCAAACCATGAGCGGCTACGTCTACAACCTTGGCAATGAGTTAACCTCTATGCAGGGTCTGGTGGATGTGGTGCGGCTTTCGCCGATGGGCACAGACACGATCGACATGCTAAACGCCTTTCGCGCCAATGAGGCGGGCGCTGCGCCGCTGGCGCTGGAAGCCAACAGCGACTGTAACGGTTACTGGCGTCGTCTGGCCGGCCTTGAGCTACAGGCCTGAAAAAAGCTCACTTTGTTAACAGCAATCAGCGGATTTTAATGCAGTATTAAAAGGTACAGCTTTCTGGCGCATACGCGCCGGAGGCAGACCTTTAATCTGAAACAGTGCTGTGACAAAGTGAGCTGCTATGACCACGCAATCAACTGTACCTTTCTCTTTGCTTGACCTGGCCCCGATCCCGCAAGGGCTCAGCGCCCGGGACGCTTTTCATCATTCTCTGGATTTAGCCAAACTTGCCGAAGCGCGCGGCTATCACCGCTACTGGCTGGCTGAACACCACAATATGACCGGCATCGCCAGCGCGGCGACGTCGGTGCTGATCGGCTATCTTGCTGCGAACACCACCACATTGCGCCTGGGCTCCGGCGGCGTGATGCTGCCCAACCACTCTCCGCTGGTGATTGCCGAACAGTTCGGTACTCTGGATGCGCTGTATCCTGGCCGTATTGAGCTGGGGCTGGGCCGCGCGCCGGGCAGCGATCAGCGCACCATGATGGCGCTGCGTCGTCATATGAGTGGCGATATTGATAACTTCCCGCGTGACGTGAACGAACTGGTGGAATGGTTTGATGCGCGCGATCCGCATCCTGCCGTGCGGCCGGTGCCGGGCTACGGCGCGAAAATCCCGCTGTGGCTGTTAGGCTCCAGCTTGTACAGCGCGCAGCTGGCGGCTCAGATGGGGCTGCCTTTCGCGTTTGCTTCGCACTTTGCGCCGGACATGCTGTTCCAGGCGCTGCATCTGTATCGTACTCAGTTCAAACCGTCCGAACGGCTGGATAAACCTTACGCGCTGGTGTGCATCAATATCGTGGCTGCCGACAGCAATCGCGACGCGGAGTTTTTGTTTACCTCAATGCAGCAGGCATTTGTGAAGCTGCGCCGCGGCGAGGCCGGACAGCTGCCGCCGCCGGTAGAAAGCATGGAGAAGATCTGGAGCCCGGCGGAGCAGTACGGCGTCCAGCAGGCGCTGGGCATGTCGCTGGTGGGCGATAAGGCTAAAGTGCGTCACGGCTTGCTGTCGATTCTTCGGGAAACCGAGGCCGATGAAATCATGGTTAACGGGCAGATTTTCGATCATCAGGCCCGTCTCCACTCCTTCGATTTAGCGATGCAGGTTCGCGAATCGCTGTAACAGAGCGCCCTCCACAGGGAGGGCGTTTTTTTATTGATAAACCGGCAGCAGGTTCGCCGTCGATAACAGATGCACCAGCGCATTGCCGATACCGAAGATCAGGATCAACACGATCATCGGCGTCCCACCCCAGACGCGAAACAGCGGGCTGCCGAAGCGCTTGCGCGACGCTCTGGCCAGCAGCGCAGGTACAATTGCGGCCCAGATAGTCGCAGCCAACCCGGCATAGCCGATGGCGTACAAAAATCCGTTCGGCCACAGCATGCCGCCCGCAATCGGCGGCGCGAAGGTCAACAGCACGGTTTTGAAACGCCCCAGCGCGGAATCATCGAAGCCGAATAAATCCGCCAGGTAATCAAACAGGCCCAGAGTGACGCCGAGGAACGAGCTGGCGACCGCAAAGTTAGAGAAGATGATTAACAGCAGGTCGAGCGTCTTACTGTTGAGCACGCCCGCCAGCGCCTGAACCAGTACATCTATATTGCCGCCCTTTTGGGCAATCTCAATAAATGCCGGACGCGGGATGTTCCCCATGGTCGCCAGCAGCCAGATGGTATACAGCGCCAGCGCAATCAGCGTTCCCCACACAATGCATCGCACAATCGTGCGCGGATCTTTGCCGTAATACTTCATCAGGCTCGGCACGTTACCATGATAGCCAAAGGATGCCAGGCAGAACGGCAGCGTCATCAGCAAATACGGCAGGTAGGATGGCTGTGGTTCCGCGACGTTAAACAGCGTGGCGGGCTCAACGTGGCCCAACAGGCTGCCGAACGTCAGGAAGAAGGTGATCACCTTCGCGCCCAGCACAATCGCCGTCATCCTGCTCACCGCACGGGTACTGAGCCAGACCACAAACGCCACGATCAAGGCAAAGATCAGCCCCGCCAGCCGGGGAGAAAATGACAGCGACATTTCTGACAGCGTGTGATGCAGTATCGAACCGCTCGCCGAGATATAGGCGTAGGTCAGGATATACAGCACAAAGGCGATGGAGAGGCCGTTGATCCACGTCCAGTTTTTGCCGAGCAGATCTCTGGTCATGGTATCGAAGCTGGCACCGGGTGCGTAGTTGAGGTTTGCTTCGAGGATCATTAAGCCGGAATGCAGCATACAGAACCAGGTCACCCCTAACGCCGCCAGCGACCAAAAAAACCACGCGCCTGACATCACGACTGGCAGAGAAAACATCCCTGCGCCGATGATGGTGCCGGCAATAATAACAATGCCGCCCAGAATGGAGGGCGATACGCTGGTGGTGGAAAGGGTTGCCATGTTATGTCCTGTATTAACGAGCGGATCCCGAAAGCGGGCGCGTCATTGTACCAGTACATGAGTACAAACCAGATAAAAAAAGTCCCAATCATTTGATCGGGACTGTTTATTAAACTTTACAGCGTGTAAAGCGTAAGGCGTTTAAACCTTATGCGTCACCGAAACGACGACGGGACGGTGCAGCGCCATCTTCACGACGCGGGCCACGGCCGCCTTCACGACGCTCGCCGCTGAAGCTACGGCCTGCGCCGCCTTCATGGCGTTCACCGCTGAAACGACGGCCTTCACTACGACCGCCTTCACGACGCTCGCCACCGAAACCGCCACGGCCAGCGCCGCCGCCACGACGTTCACCGCCGCGATCCGGACGCGGTTGCGCGTCGCCCAGCAGTTGCATATTCATCGGTTTGTTGAGAATACGCGTGCGGGTGAAGTGTTGCAGAACTTCGCCCGGCATACCTTTCGGCAGCTCGATGGTGGAGTGGGACGCAAACAGTTTAATGTTACCGATGTAACGGCTGCTGATGTCGCCTTCGTTAGCAATCGCGCCAACGATATGACGGACTTCAACGCCATCATCACGACCCACTTCAATGCGATACAGTTCCATGTCGCCAACGTCACGACGCTCACGGCGCGGACGATCTTCACCCTCGCGCTGAGGACGGTCGCCACGCGGACCACGATCGTTACGATCGCCGCGACGTTCGAAACGATCGTCACGCTCACGGAACTCACGACGCGGACGCATCGGCGCATCCGGCGGCAGGATCAGCGGACGTTCGCCCTGCGCCATTTTCAGCAGCGCGGCAGCCAGGGTTTCGATGTCCAGCTCTTCGTCTTCTGCAGTCGGCTGGATTTTCGCCAGCAGAGCGCGGTACTGATCCAGATCGCTGCTTTCCAGCTGTTGCTGTACTTTGGCGGCGAATTTCTCCAGGCGGCGTTTGCCCAGCAGTTCTGCGTTCGGCAGTTCTACTTCCGGAATGGTCAGCTTCATGGTGCGTTCGATATTGCGCAGCAGACGACGCTCGCGGTTCTCAACGAACAGCAGCGCGCGACCCGCACGTCCCGCACGACCGGTACGGCCAATACGGTGCACGTAAGATTCTGAATCCATCGGGATATCGTAGTTAACGACCAGGCTGATACGCTCAACGTCCAGGCCACGGGCCGCAACGTCGGTGGCGATCAGGATATCCAGACGACCATCCTTCAGGCGCTCCAGGGTCTGCTCACGCAGCGCCTGGTTCATGTCGCCGTTCAGCGCGGCACTGTTGTAACCGCTGCGCTCCAGCGCTTCGGCCACTTCGAGGGTCGCGTTTTTGGTGCGCACGAAAATAATCGCCGCGTCAAAATCTTCCGCTTCCAGGAAACGCACCAGCGCTTCATTTTTACGCATGCCGTATACAGTCCAGTAGCTCTGGCTGATGTCCGGACGAGTGGTCACGCTGGACTGAATGCGCACTTCCTGCGGCTCTTTCATAAAGCGGCGGGTAATACGGCGAATCGCTTCCGGCATGGTGGCGGAGAACAGGGCGGTCTGATGACCTTCCGGGATCTGCGCCATGATGGTTTCAACGTCTTCGATGAAGCCCATGCGCAGCATTTCATCCGCTTCGTCCAGTACCATACCGCTCAGGTTGGACAGGTTCAGCGTACCGCGTTTTAAATGGTCAAGCAGGCGGCCTGGAGTACCCACAACAATCTGTGGGCCCTGACGCAGGGCGCGCAGCTGCACGTCATAACGCTGGCCGCCGTAAAGGGCAACCACGTTTACGCCATGCATGTGTTTAGAGAAGTCCGTCATTGCTTCAGCAACCTGAACCGCCAGTTCGCGGGTCGGGGCCAGCACCAGGATTTGCGGCGCTTTCAATTCAGGATCAAGGTTGTTCAGCAGCGGTAATGAGAACGCTGCGGTTTTGCCGCTGCCTGTCTGGGCCATACCCAGAACATCGCGGCCACCAAGCAGGTGCGGAATACACTCGGCCTGGATCGGAGATGGCTTTTCGTAACCCAGATCGTTAAGGGCTTCAAGGATAGGAGTCTTCAGCCCCAGATCAGAAAAAGTGGTTTCGAATTCAGTCATGTAGTACGTGTGCCTCAAGATAAATGGCGGCCAGTCTACATAACTCATCATGAAAAAGATCTGCAATTTTCATTGAAAAGTGTGAACCGGCTCAAATTTGATTGATTGACGAACAAAAACGCCCTCACCCGCTAAGGTGATGACTTTAAAAAAGTTTTTGGGCTGATAGATGTCCGTCAGCTATTGCTGGTCCGATTCTGCCAGGTCTTCTTGCTCCTGGCCCAAGAGTGCTAGTTCCAACAATGCGTAACGGTGTTCAACGTAGTTATGTACGTTGTTAGCTACCGCTAACTTGAACAGAGCCGTAGCGCTGTCCGTATCCCCCAGACTTAGGTAGTACTTACCTAAATAGAAGTTGGTTTCACTGAGATGCTCAGCGAGCGAGGTGTTATCCGTTGCGTCCGCCTTGAGGCGATCCATTAACGTTGCTTCGTTAATGTTGCCCAGGTAGAACTCGACAATGTTCCATCCCCATTGTTCTTTATCCGATTTATCTAAGCGTTGTTGTAACGACGCTTTGGCCTGTTTCTCATCCAGTTTGCGTTCAGCAATATAGAGCCACAGACTACGGAAAGGATCATTGGGATCGTCTTGATAAAACGCCAGCAGATCATCTTGCGCTAACTGGTAACGTCCGCCGTAATAGAGGGCGATACCGCGGTTTAAATGCGCGTAGTTGTAAGTTGGTTCAAGCTCAAGTACAGAATCAAACGCTTCATAGGCAGCATCAAAATTGCCTGCCTGCGTTAAATAAATGCCTAAGTAATTGAATACCTCAGGCATATCGGGGCGGATAGCCAGCGCTTGTGAAAAATCATTTCGCGCCAGTGCCCGCAGACCAAGACTATCATACAACACTCCGCGCTCATATAAAAGCTGAGCGCGTTCATCATCGGTTAAAGCCCGACTGGCAAGAATTTGTTCCATGCGAGCCAGAATGACTTCTTGCTGTAAAGTCGGTTGCAATGGTACCGCGAGGACTTCGCTCTTACGCCAGGCAGAGTTGCTGCATCCTGCCAGCGTGAGAGCTGTCGCAACGAAACACCAGCGCAAAAAAGGCTTCATTTCCCACTCCCGAAGACAACAATTGGATGAACGTCCTGTTCCCCGGTTGCAAACCCGGCTTCCAGCCCGGTATCAAAGAGCTCTCCATGCGAACATGGAGAGCCTAATGGCAACCCTTATTCAGCGTGCGGTGCTGCCGGAGCTTCCGGTGCGGCCGCCGGCTGAGACGGCTCGGCTGCTTCTTTAATGCTTAAACGGATACGGCCCTGGCGATCCACCTCCAGAACTTTAACCGGCACTTCCTGATTCATCTGCAGATAATCAGTCACTTTCTCAACGCGCTTGTCAGCGATTTGGGAAATGTGTACCAGGCCTTCTTTGCCGCCGCCAATGGCAACAAACGCACCGAAGTCAACGATACGGGTGACTTTACCGTTATAAACGCGACCCACTTCGATTTCAGCGGTGATCTCTTCGATACGGCGGATAGCGTGTTTCGCTTTTTCGCCGTCGGTAGCCGCGATTTTCACGGTGCCGTCATCTTCGATTTCAATGGTGGTGCCGGTTTCTTCGGTCAGCGCACGGATCACAGAACCGCCCTTACCGATCACGTCTTTGATCTTGTCCGGGTTGATCTTGATAGTGTGGATACGCGGAGCGAATTCAGAGATATCGCCACGCGGTGCGTTGATAGCCTGTTCCATCACGCTCAGGATATGCAGACGCGCGCCCTTAGCCTGGTTCAGCGCCACCTGCATGATTTCGCGAGTGATGCCTTCGATTTTGATATCCATCTGCAGCGCGGAGATACCTTCACGGCTACCGGCGACTTTAAAGTCCATGTCGCCCAGGTGATCTTCATCACCCAGAATGTCGGACAGCACCACGAAGTTGTCACCTTCTTTCACCAGACCCATCGCGATACCCGCAACAGCGGCTTTAATGGGCACACCCGCGTCCATCAGCGCCAGAGAGGCACCGCACACGGAAGCCATAGAAGAAGAACCGTTGGATTCGGTGATTTCAGACACCACGCGAACGGTGTACGGGAAGCGCTCTGCATCCGGCATGACTGCCATTACGCCGCGTTTCGCCAGACGACCGTGACCGATTTCACGACGCTTCGGCGATCCCACCATCCCGGTTTCACCTACGGAGTACGGAGGGAAGTTATAGTGGAACAGGAAGTTGTCAGTACGTTCGCCCATCAGCTCGTCAAGGTTCTGCGCATCGCGTGCGGTCCCCAGCGTTGCGGTAACCAGCGCCTGCGTTTCGCCACGGGTGAACAGTGCCGAACCGTGAGTACGCGGCAGTACGCCGGTACGAACGTCCAGACCACGGATCATGTCTTTTTCACGACCATCGATACGCGGTTCGCCACGCAGGACGCGGCTACGCACTACGTTTTTCTCGATAGCGTGCAGAATGTCGTTCAGCTCGTTTTCGTCCAGCGCGTCGCCTTCAGCCTGTTCAGCCTGCAGCGCTGCGATAACGTCGGATTTAATCGCATCAATCTGGGAATAACGTTCTTGTTTGTCAGTGATGCGGTAAGCGTCGCTCAGACGCGTTTCAGCCAGCGCGGCAACGCGGCTGTTCAGCGCGTCGTTAGCAGCTTCCGGCTGCCAGTCCCAACGCGGTTTGCCCGCTTCGGCAACCAGAGCGTTGATGTTTTCAATGACTACCTGCTGTTGATCGTGGCCAAACACGACTGCGCCCAGCATCTGGTCTTCGCTCAGCAGTTCAGCTTCGGATTCAACCATCAATACAGCGCCTTCGGTACCGGCAACCACCAGGTCCAGCTTGCTGTTTTTCAGTTCGTCAGCCGTCGGGTTCAGCACGTACTGATCGTTGATGTAGCCAACGCGCGCAGCGCCGATTGGGCCGTTGAACGGAATACCAGACAGGCTCAACGCTGCGGATGCGCCGATCATCGCCACGATGTCCGGGTGAACCTGCGGGTTCACAGAAACCACGGTCGCGATAACCTGAACTTCGTTAACGAAGCCTTCCGGGAACAGCGGACGAACCGGACGGTCAATCAGGCGCGCGATCAGGGTTTCGCCTTCGCTCGGACGGCCTTCACGACGGAAGAAGCTACCTGGGATACGGCCAGCAGCGTAGGTACGCTCCTGATAGTTAACGGTAAGCGGGAAGAAATCCTGTCCCGGTTTAGCTTTTTTCTGACCCACAACGGTCACGAATACTGCGGTGTCGTCCATGCTTACCATCACTGCGGCGGTAGCCTGGCGCGCCATCATACCGGTCTCTAACGTGACGGTATGTTGACCATATTGAAATTTACGAACGATCGGATTAAGCAAAATAATACCCTTTCTTAATGAATGACAGCACACCGGTGCGGCGTGCTGTTGAGTATCGACCTTCTTTGCAT
Source organism: Atlantibacter hermannii (assembly GCF_009907385.1). Taxonomy (GTDB): domain Bacteria; phylum Pseudomonadota; class Gammaproteobacteria; order Enterobacterales; family Enterobacteriaceae; genus Atlantibacter; species Atlantibacter hermannii_A. The sequence continues at coordinate 125,323 of NZ_JAAATR010000049.1, read as the reverse complement.
CCTCGCGACTAATGACAATCCTAACCCCTTCGTGGAGTCAAGCCTCTCATTAGCCGCGCGAACCTCTGCACAAGAAGATCCCTTCAGGCAACAATACAGTAGTTTACTATTGAATTCTGCCATCTGGTTGAAAAAAGGGGCCGTAAAGGCCCCCTTTTCTGAAACTCGCAAGAATTAGCGACGCAGGCCCAGACGTTCGATCAGGCTGGTGTAACGTGCTACATCTTTACGTTTCAGGTAGTCGAGCAGTTTACGACGCTGAGAAACCATGCGCAGCAGACCACGACGGCTGTGGTGATCTTTTTTGTGCTCTGCAAAGTGACCTTGCAGGTGGTTAATCTGAGCAGTCAGCAGAGCAACCTGTACTTCGGTAGAACCGCTGTCGTTAGTACCACGACCGAACTCAGAAACGATTTTAGCTTTAGCTTCAACGCTTAGAGACATTTTCAACTCCAAATTATAGATAAAAAAGAGGGTGCCGATCTCTAATTCAGCCACCCGAGATACCTGCCAGCGTTACAGTAACGACTGGCAGCGTATTTAGCCGCAATATTCTACCTGTCACAGCAGCTTATCGCAAACGTTAGTCGTGGTATTCCACCACCAGACGACGGGGCGCGACGCGTCCCTCATCATCGATTTCACCCATGCCGATAAACTTCTGTTCGTCGCCTTCGGTCACGCGCACCAGGCCGTGCAGCGGCACGTCAGCAACACGTACCGGCTGGCCATTTTTAAAATAACCAGCAATTACAGGTGGAATATTCACCATCGGGAAATCCGAAGCCGGACTGTCCATCGGCATTAACAGCGGGTCAAGAACCGTAGCCAAATCAATGCCTTCATCATCTGCCCGTGCACGCAGCGTAGTCAGCTGTTCCAGCGTCACCATGCGTTCGACAGGGTATTTGCTCACCGCAAGCCGGCGCAGATAGCTAACGTGCGCGCCGCAGCCGAGCTTTTCGCCCAGGTCATCAATGATGGTGCGGATGTAAGTGCCTTTAGAACAATGAACTTCCAGCTCCAGCTCCAGCCCTTCATGACGAATAAACAGTAGCTCATAGACGGTGATCGGACGCGCTTCCCGCGGCACCACAATCCCCTGACGCGCATATTCGTACAGCGGTTTGCCCTGATACTTCAGCGCTGAGAACATGGTCGGGACCTGTTGGATCTCACCACGGAAACTCTCCAGCGCATTTTCCAGCGCCTGCGCGGTAAAAGTCACCGGCCTTTCCTCAACGATGTTGCCGTCGGCGTCCGAGGTATCGGTGCGCTGCCCGAGGCGCGCAATTACGCGATAACGCTTATCGGAATCAAGCAGATACTGGGAAAACTTTGTCGCCTCGCCAAGGCAAATCGGCAACATACCGGTCGCCAGCGGATCCAGCGCGCCGGTATGTCCTGCCCGGTTGGCATTGTAGAGGCGTTTGACTTTTTGCAGCGCGTCGTTGGACGATAGCCCGCCGGGCTTATCCAGCAACAATACGCCATGCACATCGCGACCGCGACGACGAGGACGACTCATCAGTCCTCCTTGCTGTCGTCCGGGTTGACGCGGCGCGCCTCGTCGTCCTTGATGACATTACTCACCAGATTCGACATGCGCATCCCTTCTACCAGTGAATTGTCATAGAAGAAGGTTAATTCCGGCACGATACGCAGACGCATTGCTTTACCCAGCAGCGAACGGATAAAACCGGACGCTTCCTGAAGGGCTTTAATGCCGGCTTTAATGGCATCTTCGTCTTTATCGTTCAAAAACGTGACGAACACTTTCGCATAGGCCAGATCGCGGGACATTTCCACGCCGGATACGGTGGTCATCAGACCTAACCGCGGATCTTTGATTTCGCGCTGCAGGATAATGGCAATTTCTTTTTGCATTTCCTGAGCCACCCGCTGCGGGCGACCAAATTCTTTCGCCATAGTAAAATCTCCAGACAAATCGGGGGGCACTCGGCCCCCCTAAATTAAGCAGTCACATCAGCCCGATTAAGCGATGGTACGTTTAATCTCAATGACTTCGAACACTTCGATCATATCGCCAACGCGAACGTCGTTGTAGTTCTTCACGCCGATACCACATTCCATGCCGTTACGGACTTCGTTAACGTCATCTTTGAAGCGGCGCAGGGATTCCAGTTCGCCTTCATAGATAACCACGTTGTCGCGCAGTACGCGGATTGGGTTATGACGTTTAATCGTGCCTTCGGTAACCATACAGCCCGCGATCGCACCGAATTTCGGTGATTTGAACACATCACGCACTTCAGCCAGACCGATGATCTGCTGTTTCAGTTCCGGAGACAACATACCGCTCATCGCCGCTTTCACTTCATCAATCAGATGGTAGATGACGGAGTAGTAACGCAGATCCAGGCTTTCCGCTTCGATGACGCGACGGGCAGACGCATCGGCACGCACGTTGAAGCCAACCAGAATCGCGTTAGACGCAGCCGCGAGCGTTGCGTCGGTTTCGGTGATACCCCCTACGCCGGAGCCAACAATCTTCACCTTCACTTCGTCGGTAGAGAGCTTCAGCAGCGAGTCGGAAATCGCTTCCACAGAACCCTGAACGTCGGCTTTCAGCACGATGTTCACTTCGGACACTTCGCCTTCGGTCATGTTGGCGAACATGTTTTCCAGTTTAGATTTCTGCTGGCGCGCCAGTTTGACTTCGCGGAATTTACCCTGACGATACAGTGCCACTTCACGCGCTTTCTTCTCGTCACGTACCACGGTCACTTCATCACCCGCAGCCGGAACGCCGGACAGGCCGAGGATCTCAACCGGGATGGACGGACCCGCTTCGGTCACTTCGCGGCCCAGTTCGTCACGCATTGCACGCACACGGCCATATTCGAAGCCGCACAATACGATATCGCCTTTATTCAGCGTACCTTCACGAACCAGAACGGTGGCAACCGGGCCACGGCCTTTATCCAGGAAGGATTCGATCACTACGCCGCTAGCCATGCCTTTGCGAACGGCCTTGAGTTCGAGAACTTCAGCCTGCAGCAGGATAGCGTCCAGCAGATCGTCAATGCCGGTACCGGCTTTCGCGGAAACGTGAACAAACTGGCTTTCACCGCCCCACTCTTCCGGCAGGATGCCGTACTGAGACAATTCGTTCTTCACGCGATCCGGATCGGCTTCGGGTTTATCAATTTTGTTCACAGCAACAACCACCGGTACCTGCGCCGCTTTCGCGTGCTGGATAGCTTCGATGGTCTGCGGCATCACGCCGTCATCCGCCGCAACGACCAGAACCACGATATCCGTTGCCTGAGCACCACGTGCACGCATCGCGGTAAACGCGGCGTGGCCCGGGGTATCCAGGAAGGTGATCATGCCGTTGTCGGTTTCCACATGGTAAGCACCGATGTGCTGGGTAATACCCCCCGCTTCGCCAGAGGCAACTTTGGTTGAGCGAATATAGTCGAGCAGCGAGGTTTTACCGTGGTCAACGTGACCCATGATAGTCACAACCGGCGCGCGCGCTTCTGCTGCGGCACCCGTATCACGGTCGCTCATGACCGCTTCTTCCAGCTCGTTTTCACGACGCAGGATAACTTTGTGGCCCATTTCTTCGGCAACCAGCTGTGCGGTTTCCTGGTCAATGACCTGGTTGATAGTGGCCATTGCGCCCAGTTTCATCATCGCTTTGATAACCTGAGAGCCTTTCACCGCCATCTTGTTAGCCAGATCGCCAACGGTGATGGTTTCACCGATCACAACGTCACGGTTAACGGCCTGAGCCGGCTTGTTGAAGCCCTGCTGCAGTGCGCTGCCTTTACGCTGTCTTCCGCCTTTTCCGCCCCGAACGGCGGCGCGAGCTTCTTCGCGATCGGCTTTAGATTCGGCGTGTTTGTTGCCTTTTTTCTGGCGGGCAACTTTAGGCGTGTTGCGCCCACGGCCACGGCCGCCTTCTACTTCGCGGTCGCTGTCATCTTCAGCCTGACGAGCGTGTTGAGACGTGGTGACGTGGTAATCACTCTTGTCTTCTTCAACAGTTTCAGTGCTGGTCCAACCCGCAGCGTTTTCTTCAGCCATACGGCGTGCTTCTTCAGCGACACGGCGAGCGTTTTCTTCGAGTTTACGACGCGCTTCTTCTTCAGCCTTACGCTTCAGTTCATTCGCTTCAGCTTCGCGGCGGGCTTTTTCAGCCTGAGCGGCTTTGGTTGCTTCGTCAGTTTGTTGATTGCTCACTTTACTATTTTCCGCAGCTTCGCGTTTAGCCTGGTCTGCAAGCTCACGTTTAGCCTTTTCGTCTGCGTCGCGTTTCGCTTTCTCTTGCGCTTCACGCTTCGCTTTTTCCTGAGCCTCGCGCTTTGCAGCTTCCTCTGCTTCACGTTGGGCCTGCTCTTCCGCTTCACGCTGCGCTTGCTCTTCCGCGGCGAGGCGTTCTGCCTCAGCCGGATCACGTTTTACAAAGGTGCGTTTCTTGCGGACTTCGATCTGTACCGATTTGCTCTTACCACCGGTACCTTGAATGCTTAAAGTACTGCGCGTTTTGCGCTGCAATGTCAACTTATCCGGCGCCGAACCATGTTCACGGTTCAGGTGAGCCAGTAAAGTTTGTTTCTCTTGCGCCGTCACAGAGTCTTCAGCGGACTTGGGGATCCCTGCATCAGCGAATTGCTGTACCAGGCGGTCCACCGAGGTCTGAATCTCTGCGGCCAGCGCTTTTACGGTTACATCAGTCATGCTGTTCCTTCCTGCTACAGTTTATTACGCTTCATCACCAAACCAACAGATATTACGCGCGGCCATGATCAGCTCACCGGCTTTCTCATCCGTCAACTCTTCAATATCTGAAAGGTCATCAACGCCTTGTTCGGCGAGGTCTTCCAGCGTACAAACCCCACGAGCAGCCAGCTTCCAGGCAAGAGTGCGATCCATACCTTCAAGGCCTAACAGATCTTCGCTCGGCTTCTTGTCGCCGAGGCTTTCTTCCTGAGCCAACGCCAGCGTCGTGAGTGCGTTTTTGGCACGTTCGCGCAATGCTTCAACGGTCGCTTCATCCAGCCCGTCAATTTCAAGCAGCTCTTTCATTGGCACGTAAGCCAGTTCCTCGAGAGTCGAGAAACCTTCTTCAACCAGAACCGTGGCGAAATCTTCATCAATGTCGAGATGTTTAGTGAAGGTATCGATCGCAGCATGCGCTTCGGCCTGGTGCTTCGCCTGCAGATCTTCCACGGTCATTACGTTGAGTTCCCAACCGCTTAACTGCGAAGCAAGACGCACGTTCTGGCCGTTACGACCAATCGCCTGCGCCAGGTTGCCAGCCTCAACGGCGATATCCATGGTGTGTTTATCTTCATCCACCACGATAGACGCCACATCCGCCGGAGCCATCGCGTTGATCACGAACTGCGCCGGGTTGTCGTCCCACAGAACGATGTCGATACGCTCACCGCCCAGTTCGGTAGACACCGCCTGAACGCGCGCGCCACGCATACCAACACAGGCGCCAACCGGGTCGATACGCTTATCGTTTGTTTTCACTGCGATTTTGGCACGGGAACCCGGGTCGCGGGCGGCGGCTTTAATTTCAATCACTTCTTCGCCGATTTCCGGCACTTCGATGCGGAACAGTTCGATCAGCATCTCTGGCTTGGAACGGGTCACGAACAGCTGCGCGCCACGCGCTTCCGGGCGTACAGAGTACAGCACGCCGCGAATACGGTCGCCTGGACGGAAGTTTTCACGCGGCAGCATATCCTCACGAAGAATAACGGCTTCAGCGTTGCTTCCCAGATCGAGGCTAATGTTGTCGCGGTTCACTTTCTTCACCACGCCGGTAATGATATCGCCTTCGTGCTCGCGGAACTGATCGACCACCATCGCACGCTCGGCTTCACGCACTTTTTGTACGATAACCTGCTTCGCGGTCTGGGTGGTGATTCGGTCAAAAGTAACCGATTCAATCTGATCTTCTACATAATCGCCGACGGTGAAGTTCGGATCTTCGTACTGCGCCGCTTCTAATGTGATTTCACGAGTCGGCTGAGTGACTTCTTCAACAACCATCCAGCGACGGAAGGTATCGAAATCACCGCTTTTACGATCGATGCTGACACGCACGTCGATCTCTTGTTCATATTTTTTCTTGGTTGCCGTGGCCAGGGCACTTTCCAGCGCTTCGAAAATCTTCTCGCGCGGAACCGCTTTTTCGTTAGAAACAGCTTCAACAACAGCCAAAATTTCTTTGTTCATCCTGGGCTTCGCCTCAATCCAGACTGTTAAAAATGGGGAACCAGATTCGCTTTCTGAATGTTGCTCAGCGCGAACACTTCGTCTTTGCCCTCAACCGTTACGGTGATCATTTCGCCTTCAACGGCTTTGATGACACCCTGCCATTTACGGCGGTTCTGCACCGCCATACGCAGCACTACCGTGACTTCTTCACCGAGAAAACGCGTGTAATGCTCAGCGGAGAACAGCGGACGGTCGAGACCTGGCGAGGACACTTCCAGGTTATATGCCACAGTGATCGGATCTTCGACGTCGAGTACAGCACTCACCTGGTGGCTAACATCAGCACAATCGTCAACATTGATGCCATCTTCACTATCAATATAGATGCGCAGCGTCGATGTGCGACCACGAAGAAACTCGATGCCGACAAGTTCATAGCCCAGTGCTTCAACCGGCGCTGTAATCATCTCTGTTAATTTTTGCTCTAATGTGGACAAGCCCACCCCCAAGACATAAAAAAAGGGCATAAAGCCCAGTTATTATTAACTCAGATAACAAAAAACCCCGATAAATCGGGGCTTTTAATAACTGAACCCTGTAAGCCGCTAGCGCGACCCGGACACTTCCGAGAGAATTTTCTTTCAAATTTCATAGTGTAAAGCGTCAACCGCTGTTCACAGTCTATTTGAAAAAAAACTTTCAGGGAAAGTGGTTGCGGGGGCCGGATTTGAACCGACGACCTTCGGGTTATGAGCCCGACGAGCTACCAGGCTGCTCCACCCCGCGTCCGAAAACGTGGCAAATACTACGCCTAAAACGTCTAAAAAGCAAATTTTGCTTAGATTTGGTACCGAGGACGGGACTTGAACCCGTAAGCCCAATCGGGCACTACCACCTCAAGGTAGCGTGTCTACCAATTCCACCACCTCGGCACTTTGTGTACGGCTTCGTCGATAACCGTACTGAAGCTGACAACTTACTGCGGGATATCGCTGGTCGGTTTAGCTGGCGCTGCGTCCTGAACTTTCTCAGTCTGAGCTGGTGCGTTCAGGTTATCCCACTCGCTTCCTTTATTGGTTTTGTTGCTATTGATATTACCCAGAGCCAGGCTGATGATGAAGAACAGCGTCGCCAGAATAGCCGTCATGCGGGTCATGAAGTTACCAGAACCACTTGAACCAAACAGCGTGGCGGAAGCGCCTGCTCCAAAGGAGGCTCCCATATCAGCGCCTTTACCTTGTTGCAGCATGATCAGACCTACCAGGCCAATGGCTACAATAAGGAAAACTACCAAAAGAGCTTCGTACATAATCAACCTGTTCCTTGCGGGTTAACCGCATACCAATTGCTTCACCAAGTAAAGTGGGAGGCGTTTGTCATTCCCCACTGAAGCGGGTGTGAATACTAACCAAAGCCAGGGTGGCGCGCAAGACCATTTTCACCAGGCTGGTGCGTTTGCAGAAAAAAACATCAACCATGTGACTTTCGGGACAATTTCTCCCAGCACAGGCTAAGAATTGGGCGATTCTCCTGGCGCTGGCACCAAATCACAATCGCGATTTCACGCTGCCGGGAGGCATTGTCCGTCCAGAGTTGCACCAGTTCGCCGCTGGCAAGCTGTTCCGCGACGGTGGATTCCGGCAGCCACGCCAGCCCCATCCCACGCAGCACCATTTCGCGAATGCTTTCGCTCAATCCGCTTTCAAATACCGGCTTAAGCCGGGCGGCGACCTGCTTTTCAGCGGGCGCGATAATTTGCTGTACAAATGTGTAATCACTGTAGCGCAGCCAGGGAATAGGGTTGTGCTCATCGTCAACCAGCGGCATCAAATGCGCGGCCATCACCGGAATAAAACGCTCGTAGCGCCATACCGTGCGCTTCAGCTGTTCTGCCGTTTCCAGCGAGGGCTGGGCTTGCAGCAAATCGTAAGTGATCAGCAAATCGATCTGGCGATTCAGCAAGGCGTTAAAGTGATTATCGATACCCTGCATACAGGCATTCACCGTAAAGCGGGCCTCAGGATAGGTACGGTGCAGGTAATTAATCATATCCGGCAGGACATTGATCGACAGAGTGTGCAGGCTCACCATCATGATAGTGTTATCGGTCTGCGGCAACATGCAGGATAACTCGTGCTGCGCTTCCTTCAGCGTAGAAACTACCTGCCTGGCATAAGGCTCAAAGCGCTCGCCATACCGCGTAAGCGTCACGGGCGTGGTGTTTCTGTCAAACAGCGGCGCCCCCAGAGACGCTTCCAACGCTTTAACCCGACGGCTGAATGCCGGTTGGGTAACGCACCGCTCACGGGCGGCAAGTGAAAAGTTGCCGTGCCGACTCAGGCTTAAGAAATCCTCCAGCCATTTACTGTCCATCTGTTTCGCCCTGCTATGCCGTTTCGGTATCACCCGATACTAAATCCGCAATAGCCACACAAAAAGTAAAACTTTACCTTTTAGTGCAGCGGCACCGACTTCATTTACCCCTTTATAAGCCGCCACGCTTTACCTCCTCTTACTTACACACATAGCAGGCTTGATATGTTTACGTTACTGACCAATGCCAGGGTTTTTGCACCAAAGGATTTGGGTAGACAGTCCGTCTTACTGTACGGCGATAAAATTGTCAGTATTAGCGATACCTCCCCCACGCTTCCTTTCCCTGTGACCACGCACGACTGTAAAGGAAAATGGCTGGTACCCGGCTTTATCGATCAGCACGTCCATTTGACGGGTGGTGGAGGCGAGGCAGGGTTTGCCAGCAGAACGCCAGCGTGCAGCCTCACTCGCCTGATTTCCGCAGGCATCACTACTGTGGTAGGCGTGCTGGGCACCGATGGCATTTCGCGTTCGCCCAAAGATCTGTATGCCAAAATGCAGGCGCTTAATCTGGAAGGGATCCGCGCATTTATGCATACCGGCTCTTATGAGCTGCCTACCCGCACGATTACCGGCAGTGTGCGGGACGATATTGCATTTATTCCTGCCATTTTGGGCGTCAAAATCGCCCTTGCCGACCATCGCGGCTCCTTCCCAACGGTACAGGAACTGTTGCGGCTGGTGAGTGATATTCGCGTCGCGGCGTTGCTGGCAGGGAAAAAAGGCCTGTTGCATATTCATCTCGGCGGATTACCCGAAGGTTTTGACGCGCTGAATGCGCTATGCGATGCCGGATTACCCCTTCACCATCTTTCACCGACTCACGTGGCCCGCACCGCGCCGCTATTTGAACAGGCGATCGCTTTCGCCCGGCGCGGCGGCACGATCGACATCACCTCAGGCGGCAGCCGCTATGCCCCACAGGAAGAGGCGATTGTTCATGCGCTGGAATCCGGCGTCGCGCCGAACTGCATCACCATCAGTTCCGATGGCAACGGCAGCGTGCCGCGCTTCAACGCCAGCGGCGTGGTGGAAGGCCTTTCCGCTGCACCGGTCGACGGCAATATTCAACTGCTGCCGCGGCTTGTAGATGCCGGTATTCCGGTTGAGCAGGCGCTGGCGATGCTGACCTCGAACGTTGCCGACTCTTTGGGCATTAGCGGCGGACGTATCGTCGTAAGCGAGCGCGCCGATCTCTGCGTGCTAAACGACGACCTGACGCTTTATCAGACTTACGCCGCCGGACAGCTCATGTTCGCGTCTGGCGAGTGTCTGGTACGCGGCAATTTTGAATGAGGGCCAGGCGATGTCATTACTGATTGCACTTATTGCCGTGATCTTTGCCGGTCGGCTGATTCTTAAAAAATATAATCCTCAGGCGGTATTGCTGTTAACCGGCCTGGCGCTGCTGTTTATCGCCCAGATTTTCAACATGTCGGATATCAGCGGGCTGGTGAAAAAAACCACTGGCGTCAGCGCCTTCGATGCGTTTGAGTTTATTCGCGATACCCTGAGCGTACGGCTTGGCGGGCTGGGGCTGCAAATCATGCTGATTGGCGGGTTCGCGGTGTATATGTCTGCCATCGGTGCCAGCCAGGTACTGGTGCGTCTTACCTCTCGCCCGCTCCAAAAACTCAACTCGCCCTATCTGCTGCTGGGGCTGGCCTTGATCCTGGGTCAGTTTTTATCGCTATTTATCAGCAGTGCGACCGGGCTGGGCCTGTTGCTTATGGCGACGCTTTACCCATTATTGACGCGTCTGGGCTGTAGCCGAGCCGCCGTTGCAGCGGTGATAGCCAGCACCTGCGCCGTGGAATTTGGCCCCGGCTCCGGTAACTCAGTGCTGGCCGCTAAAACCGCAGGCGTAGAAGTGGTGGAGTATTTTGTGCGTGACCAACTGCCGGTAGTCGTCCCGGTTGTGCTGTTTATCGCCGTGTTACACATTGTGGTGCAGCGCTTTTTTGATAAGCGCCAGCGGGAAGCAACCGCGCCACAGTCGGACGTGACGCTGAAAGAAAACGAAGGCCCACAAGCGCCGATTTTTTATATGTTCCTGCCGATGCTGCCGCTGGTGCTGATGCTGCTATGCAGTAGTCTGGCGTTTAGCCACCTGCGCATTACGCTGGATACGGCGGTCCTGATCAGCGTCTTTATTAGTATGGTTTGTGAGTACTTACGTCATCGTAATGCGCGCGACGTGATGGCCGGTTTACAGCGGGTATTCGACAGCATGGGCGGCGTGTTCGCCACTGTGGTCACGCTGATTATCGCCGGTGAAGTGTTCTCCGCCGGGTTGAAAGCCACTGGTGCGGTGGATGCGCTGCTGAACATGTCCAGCGAGTTTGGACTCAGCGCAGCGTCAATCATTCTGCTGATGACGTTAATCACTTTCTCAATTTCTGCGTTAATGGGCTCGGGCAATGCGGCGTTTTTCTCCTTCGCACCGATGGTGCCGGAAATCAGTAAGCATATCGGCAGCGATGTGGCGGTGATGATGCTGCCGATTCAACTTTCTGCCGGGATTGGCCGCACCCTCTCGCCGATTGCCGGCGTCATTATTGCTATCGCGGGGATTGCCGGCGTTTCGCCGGTAGAAATCGTGAAGCGCACCGCGCTGCCGATGCTGGGCGGATGGCTACTGATGCTGGTAATGACGTTTATGCGTGCGGGACATCTGGTGAATATTCTGCCGTGGCTGGCGGGAATGGTCGTGCTGATGCTGACTGGTGCGCTGGCGTTACGAAAACGTCAGGCAAATCCTGACATTGTCTGATAAGAAAAGCGCCGGAATTCCGGCGCTTCGTTTTTTACGCCGCTTTAACTGCGTCGGCAATTCGGTTGGCAAACGCAGTGACCTGCTCTTCGTCTTCGCCTTCTACCATCACGCGGATCAACGGCTCGGTGCCGGATTTACGTAACAGCACGCGCCCGCGGTTGCCCAGCGCCTGCTCAACTTCGGCGGTGACCGCTTTCACCTGATCGCTTTCCAGCGGGTCGCCGCTGCCAGCAGTAAAACGCACGTTGACCAGCACCTGCGGGAACAGTTTCATGCCGCTGCACAAGTCGTGCAGGCTCATATGGTTCCTGACCATGGCGGTTAAGACCTGCAACGCCGCGACAATACCGTCGCCGGTGGTGGTCTGGTCAAGCAGAATCACGTGGCCTGAGTTTTCCGCTCCAATGCGCCAGCCTTTCTCCTGCATTTTTTCCAGCACGTAGCGGTCGCCAACTTTGGCGCGGGCAAACGGAATGCCGAGCTGCTTCAACGCCACTTCCAGGCCCATATTGCTCATCAGCGTGCCGACTGCACCGCCGCGCAGTTTGCCCTGGCGCAGGCCCTCGCGGGCGATGATATAAAGGATCTGGTCGCCATCAACTTTATTGCCTTCATGGTCAACCATAATGACGCGGTCGCCGTCGCCGTCAAACGCAATGCCCAGATCGGCTTTTTCTGCCACCACGCGCGCCTGCAGCATCCGCACATCCGTCGCGCCGCATTTTTCGTTGATGTTCACGCCATCCGGCTCGCAACCTACGGCAATGACCTGGGCACCCAGCTCGCGCAGCACGTTTGGCGCAATGTGGTAGGTCGCACCATTGGCGCAGTCCACCACAATCTTCAGACTGTTAAGATTGAGTTCGTTCGGAAAGGTGGCCTTACAGAATTCGATATAGCGTCCGGCAGCATCCACGATACGGCTGGCTTTACCGAGCTGCGCGGAATCAACGCAGGTGATCTCTTTTTCCATTTCGGCTTCTATCGCTTCTTCGACTTCGTCCGGTAACTTGGTGCCGTCAATGGAGAAAAATTTGATGCCGTTATCGTAAAACGGGTTATGCGATGCCGAGATCACGATCCCGGCTTCCGCACGGAAAGTCCGGGTCATGTAGGCAATGGCCGGTGTCGGCATGGGGCCCGTGAAAGAGGCGGACAAGCCTGCGGCGGCCAGCCCAGCTTCCAGCGCCGACTCCAGCATATAGCCGGAAATGCGGGTATCTTTACCAATAATAATTTTGCGGGAGCCATGACGCGCCAGCACCTTCCCGGCGGCCCAGCCCAGCTTCAGCACAAAGTCAGGCGTAATTGGTGCATCCCCTACGCGCCCACGGATGCCATCGGTGCCAAAATATTTACGGTTACTCATAGCGTTTTTTATCCTTCGCTGAAAGTGTAGCTTCGACAACTCTCATTGCTTCTACCGTCTCTTTAACGTCATGGACGCGAATAATCTGCGCCCCCTGCATCGCCGCAATCACAGCACAGGCCAGGCTGCCGCTTAATCGCTCCGTCGGCCCGACATTCAGTAACTGACCGACCATAGATTTACGCGACATTCCCACTAATAGCGGTAGTTCGAAATGATGAAATTCTGCAAGCCTGGCGAGAAGTTGATAATTATGATGGAGATTCTTACCGAAACCGAAACCGGGGTCGAGCAACAATTTCTCTTTTGCGATTCCCGCCGCTTCGCAACGCGCTATTTGTTCAACAAAGTAGCGATTCACCGTCTCAAAAACATCGTCATAATGCGGCGCGTTCTGCATGGTGCGCGGTTCACCCTGCATATGCATCAGGCACACCGGCAGCCCCGTTTGCGCTGCGGCGGTCAGCGCGCCGGGTTCCTGCAACGAACGAATGTCGTTAATGATATGCGCGCCCGCTCTGGCGGACTCAAGGATCACTTCCGGCTTCGAGGTATCGACAGAAACCCAGACTTCGAAACGTTGGGCGATGGCTTCAACGACCGGGATCACGCGCGCCAACTCCTCATCCACGCTGACTTCATCGGCACCCGGCCGCGTAGATTCGCCGCCTACGTCGATGATGGTCGCCCCGGCATTAATCATGGCGTTGGCATGCTTCACTGCGTCAACCAGTTGGTTGTGCTTGCCGCCGTCAGAAAAAGAATCCGGCGTGACGTTGAGAATTCCCATCACGTGGGGGTGCGTAAGATCCAGCGTGGATCCCTGGGCATAGAGTTTCATCATTAATCCTTGAGACCAGTTCACATACCAAAAAAAACCCCGGGCATGCCCAGGGTTTTCTCATTACCGCTTCATTAAAACTTACTTGTCGCCCAACTGTTCTGACATGGTATTGCCCGGATTCGGCGTACGCGGTTCATCAATCGGACGCGGCGCTTGCGGAGTACCATTGTTATCAGAGTTGTTCGTACCGGGATCTTCCCAGCCTGCTGGCGGACGCACGTGGCGGCGAGCCATCAGGTCGTCAATCTGCGGCGCATCAATGGTTTCATACTTCATCAATGCGTCTTTCATGGCGTGGAGAATATCCATGTTGTCATTCAGGATGGTGCGGGCGCGATTGTAGTTACGCTCAATCAACGCTTTCACTTCCTGGTCGATGATACGCGCGGTTTCATCGGACATATGTTTGGCTTTCGCTACGCTGCGGCCCAGGAATACTTCGCCCTCTTCTTCCGCATACAGCAGCGGACCAAGTTTGTCGGAGAAGCCCCACTGGGTCACCATGTTACGCGCCAGGTTCGTCGCCACTTTGATGTCGTTGGACGCACCGGTAGAAACATGCTCGGCACCGTAGATGATCTCTTCAGCAAGACGACCACCGTAAAGCGTGGAGATCTGGCTTTCCAGCTTCTGGCGGCTGGCGCTGATTGCATCACCTTCCGGCAGGAAGAACGTCACACCCAGCGCGCGACCGCGGGGAATAATCGTCACTTTATGTACCGGATCGTGTTCCGGCACCAGGCGGCCAATAATGGCGTGGCCTGCTTCGTGATAGGCAGTCGATTCTTTCTGCGCTTCGGTCATCACCATGGAGCGGCGTTCCGCACCCATCATGATTTTGTCTTTCGCTTTTTCGAACTCAACCATTGAAACGACGCGTTTGTTACCGCGAGCGGCAAACAGCGCGGCTTCGTTTACCAGGTTGGCGAGATCCGCACCGGAGAAGCCCGGCGTACCGCGCGCGATGATGGCCGCATCAATGTCTGGAGACAGCGGAACGCGACGCATATGCACTTTCAGGATCTGCTCACGGCCACGCACGTCCGGCAGGCCAACCACAACCTGACGGTCAAAACGGCCTGGACGCAGCAGCGCAGGGTCAAGTACGTCAGGACGGTTAGTCGCCGCGATAACGATAATGCCTTCGTTACCTTCGAAGCCGTCCATCTCAACCAGCATCTGGTTCAGGGTTTGTTCACGTTCGTCATGACCACCGCCCAGACCCGCGCCACGCTGACGGCCTACGGCGTCGATTTCATCGATAAAGATGATGCACGGCGCGGCTTTCTTGGCCTGTTCGAACATGTCACGAACGCGGGATGCACCCACACCCACGAACATTTCTACGAAGTCGGAACCTGAAATGGTGAAGAACGGTACTTTCGCTTCGCCCGCGATAGCTTTCGCCAGCAGGGTTTTACCGGTCCCCGGAGGGCCGACCATCAGGACGCCTTTCGGGATCTTACCGCCCAGCTTCTGGAAGCGGCTCGGTTCACGTAGATATTCAACCAGTTCGCCCACTTCTTCTTTCGCTTCGTCGCAACCGGCGACGTCAGCGAAGGTGGTCTTAATCTGATCTTCGGTCAGCATGCGCGCCTTGCTCTTACCGAACGACATGGCGCCTTTACCGCCGCCGCCCTGCATCTGGCGCATAAAGAAGATCCAGACGCCAATCAGCAACAGCATTGGGAACCAGGAAATAAAGATGGAAGCCAGCAGGCTCGGCTCTTCAGGCGGCTCGCCAACCACTTTTACGTTTTTGGTAATCAGGTTATCAAGCAGCTTCGGATCGTTAACGGGGATATAAGTCGTGTATTTGTTACTGTCTTTCTTGGTAACGTTGATTTCACGTCCGTTGATACGCGCTTCGCGAACCTGATCCTGGTTAACTTCCTGCAAGAAGGTAGAGTAATCCACCCTACGGCCATTTGACTCGCTGGGCCCAAAGCTCTGGAATACTGACATCAGCACAACGGCAATGACCAGCCAGAGTATTAGGTTTTTCGCCATGTCACTCAAGGGATTAACCTCATATTACAACTGTGTTAACAAACAGCGTCAGGGTACTATAGTTTGCGCCCGGTCGCTACAATGTAAACTTCACGTGAACGGGCACGGGAAGAATCCGGCTTACGAACTTTCACCTTCGTAAACAGGGAGCGAATCTCTCTTAGATACTCATCGAAACCTTCGCCCTGGAACACCTTCACTACAAAACTACCACCCGGCGCCAACACATCGCGACACATATCCAGAGCCAGTTCGACCAGATACATGGAGCGAGGAATATCAACAGCAGGTGTCCCGCTCATATTTGGCGCCATATCCGACATGACAACCTGTACTTTACTCTCACCTACACGCTCCAGCAGCGCTTTCACGACTAATTCATCACGAAAATCGCCCTGAATAAAGTCCACACCGACAATAGGATCCATAGGTAAAAGATCGCATGCGATAATGCGACCCTGGCCGCCAATCTGCGTAACCACATACTGGGACCAACCGCCGGGTGCAGCGCCAAGATCGACAACCGTCATTCCCGGCTTAAAAAGTTTGTCACTTTGCTGTATTTCATCAAGTTTAAACCAGGCTCGGGAACGTAACCCTTTTTTCTGAGCCTGTTGAACATATTTATCGCTAAAGTGTTCCTGGAGCCAGCGGCTCGAGCTGGCAGAACGCTTTTTACCTGTCATTTCAATTTCCATCCGGGTTCATCGTGATACCCACGTGCCGTCAGGCTGAATACCCAGCGCTTTCGCATCGCAGTACAATTTGAAATCTGTTGGGTATTAATGGGAGATGGCGGTAGAATGAACCGTTTTCAATCCCAACGTAAGTAAAAAAACCGATGAATCTGAGTACTAAACAAAAACAGCACCTGAAAGGTCTGGCACATCCGCTCAAGCCCGTTGTTATGCTTGGCAATAATGGTTTGACCGAAGGGGTACTGGCCGAGATTGAACAAGCGCTTACGCATCATGAGCTGATCAAGGTGAAAATCGCTACGGAAGACCGCGAAACGAAAACCCTGGTCGTAGAGGCCATCGTGCGGGAAACCGGCGCCTGTAATGTCCAGGTTATCGGTAAAACGCTCGTTCTGTACCGTCCTTCACAAGAGCGTAAAATTTCGCTGCCGCGTTAATCATCATCGGATGAATCCACATAATTGTAACAATAATGTGGCAGCGCTGAGCAAAATGCCATGCTCTGTGTGATGTTAAAAGGCCGCATTGCGGCCTTTTACCTGGCTTTACAATAGCCGCAGATTTTCGTTGTGCAATCCCCACGGTTTTTTTCTGACGCCCGCCGCCAAACTTTCAACGCAGACGTATATTCTTTAACCATTCGGATTATGCCGAAAATGTGCGCTCATAAGCGCCAATATTAAAGATATTCGACTTTCACGATTTCGAATTCAACTTGTCCGCCCGGGGTGTTGATAACGACCACGTCATCGACTTCTTTCCCTACCAGTCCACGCGCAATTGGCGAGTTCACCGAGATCAGGTTTTGCTTAAAATCCGCCTCGTCATCGCCCACGATGCGGTAGGTTTGCTCTTCATCAGAATCCAGATTCAACACGGTTACGGTTGAACCAAAAATCACACGCCCATTGTTCGGTATTTTAGTGATATCAATCACCTGGGCATTAGAGAGCTTGGCTTCAATATCTTTGATGCGCCCTTCACAAAAACCCTGCTGCTCACGCGCGGCGTGATATTCAGCGTTTTCTTTCAGGTCTCCATGTTCACGCGCTTCGGCAATCGCGGCAATGATCTCCGGACGACGAACGGATTTCAGAAACTCCAGTTCTTCGCGCAATTTATCGGCACCACGTAAGGTCATCGGAATCGCTTGCATTTTTATACCTCTTAAACAGTCCTTTTCGCAGCGGAAACCCCGCTACGGCCAGTATGTCGGCCCGGCCAAAACCCGCAGGCGCCGGGTAACAAACAAAAAAAAACCGACCCGGAGCATGGCACCAGGTCAGGAACGATTTTGCATTTTGATAGGCATTTTAACCTGAAGTTCCCTGAGGGTCATCGTTTACTTTACCGTACGATGCACCGTAGTATGACGGCACGTTTCCAGGCTGTTACCGCGAGATTATGCGATTTACCAGATTTGTCATTGGATTGGCCACAAGTATGGCGTTGACTGCGAACGCAGCAAACGTCGAAGAATACATTAATCAACTCCCCGCCGGCACAAACCTTGCGCTGATGGTGCAGAAAGTCGGCAGCCAAACCCCGGCAATTGATTATCACAGCCAGCAAATGGCCCTCCCCGCCAGCACCCAGAAGGTGATAACGGCGCTGGCGGCACTGCTGCAGCTTGGCCCTGACTATCGCTTTACTACCTCGCTGGAAAGCCGGGGTAGCCAGGAGAACGGCGTGCTTAACGGCGATGTGATCCTGCGCTTTGGCGGCGATCCCACGTTTAAACGTCAGGATATCCGCAATTTTGTCGCGGCGCTGAAAAAAACCGGTATCCAGGAAATTAAGGGAAACGTGCTGATTGATACCTCGGTTTTCGCCAGTCACGATAAAGCGCCGGGTTGGCCGTGGAACGATATGACGCAGTGCTTTAGCGCCCCGCCGTCTGCTGCCATTGTTGACCGCAACTGTTTTTCCATCTCGCTGTACAGTGCGCCGAAACCCGGCGATATGGCGTTTATTCGTATCGCCTCTTACTACCCGGTTACTATGTTCAGCCAGGTAAAAACGCTGCCGAAGGGATCCCCGGAAGCGCAGTACTGCGAACTGGATGTCGTGCCCGGTGATTTAAACCGTTTTACCCTGACCGGCTGCCTGACGCAGCGCGCCGATCCGCTGCCGCTGGCGTTCGCTATTCAGGACGGCGCAGGGTATGCCGGGGCGATATTGAAGTCGGAGCTAAAAACGGCGGGCATCAGCTACAGCGGGACGCTTTTGCGCCAGACGCAGCCCAACCCGCAGGCGACCGTTATCGCCAGCAAGCAGTCGCCGCCGCTCCACGATCTGCTAAAAATCATGCTGAAAAAATCCGACAACATGATTGCCGATACTGTATTTCGCACTATTGGCCGTGAGTACTTCGGCGTACCGGGAACCTGGCGCGCTGGCGCAGATGCGGTACGGCAAATCCTGCGCCAGAAAGCGGGCGTCGATTTGGGCAACAGTATTGTGGTGGATGGCTCCGGCCTGTCACGCCATAACCTGATCTCTCCGGCCACCATGATGCAGGTGCTGCAGTACATCGCCCAGAACGATGCCCAACTGAATTATATTTCGATGCTGCCTCTCGCCGGCTATGACGGCTCGTTGCAGTATCGCGCCGGGCTTCATGAGGCGGGAGTAAACGGGAAAGTATCGGCGAAAACCGGTTCGCTGCAGGGCGTCTATAACCTGGCCGGGTTTATCACCACCGCCAGCGGTCAGAAGATGGCGTTTATTCAGTATTTGTCGGGTTACGCAGTTGAACCAGCCAATCAGCGCAATCGCCGTATTCCGCTGGTGCGTTTTGAAAGCCGTCTGTACAAAGACATTTACCAGAACAACTAAATGGAAAAGGCCGGGAATTCCCGGCCTTTTTTATTAACGTTCGTAGATGATTTCGACGCCTTCGTCGTCATCCTCATCCCAGTCGTCGTCCCAGTCATCATCGGCTTCAGCTTCCATTTCTTCGAGCTGCTGACGGTGATAGTCATCCCACATGAATTCGACTTTTTCCGGGCCGTTCTCGGCATTTTCCTGCGCGATCGGATTTTCGATGATGAAGTTCATTACATCCCAGCACAGCGGGTTTACGCCCTGCTGCGTGGCGGCGGAAATCAGGTAATACTCCCCTTCCCAGCCCAGTGCTTCGGCAATAGCTTTGGCGCGCTGCTCCGCATCTTCGCGATCGATCAGGTCGATTTTATTGAACACTAACCAGCGCGGTTTAGCCGCCAGTTTCTCGCTGTATTTTTCCAGCTCGCCAACGATCACGCGGGCGTTTTCTACCGGATCGGAACCGTCGATCGGATCGATATCAATCAGATGCAGCAAAACGCGGCAACGTTCGAGGTGCTTCAGGAAGCGAATCCCCAGACCCGCCCCTTCCGCTGCGCCTTCGATCAGGCCGGGAATATCCGCAACCACGAAGCTCTTCTCGTTATCCATACGCACCACGCCCAGGCTTGGCACCAGGGTGGTAAACGGATAATCCGCCACTTTCGGTTTAGCGGCGGAAACCGCGCGGATAAAAGTCGATTTACCGGCGTTTGGCAGGCCAAGCATGCCTACGTCAGCCAGCAGCATCAGTTCCAGTTGCAGATCGCGTTTTTCGCCCGGCGTACCCATGGTTTTCTGACGCGGGGTACGGTTGACCGACGATTTGAAACGGGTATTGCCCAGACCGTGCCAGCCGCCCTTCGCCACCATCAGACGCTGACCGTGTTTGGTCATATCGCCCATGGTCTCGCCGGTGCCCTGGTCGATAACACGTGTGCCGACTGGCACTTTGATGGAGACGTCTTTACCGCGTTTACCGGTGCAGTCGCGGCTCTGGCCGTTCTGACCGCGTTCGGCGCGGAATGACTTCTCGAAACGGTAGTCGATCAGGGTGTTCAGGTTCTCGTCGGCTTCCAGCCAGACGTCACCGCCGTCACCGCCGTCACCGCCGTCAGGGCCGCCTTTCGGGATATACTTTTCACGACGGAAGCTAACGCAACCGTTGCCGCCATCACCCGCGACGACCAGAATCGTTGCTTCATCAACAAACTTCATTTTACTTCTCCGTAAATCATTCGCCCGAGCGGGGTAGCGTGACTACCGCTTCGCTTTTACGCCAGCGTCCCCAGAGACGATGACCAATGGCGGAATACATCGCGCCCGCAACCACGACAAACGCACCGACATAACCCAACACGTTGAGCATCGGCCTGGCGAAGAAATCGGGCCAGGCAATGGATAACAAGTCCGAAAACAGCAGGGTAAATAACGGGGTCAGCGTAATCAACGCGCTGACCTGTGCCGCTTGCCAGCGCGCCATCGCCTCAGCGAGCGCGCCATAACCTACCAGCGTGTTCAAACCGCAAAAAACCAGGCATGCCAGTTGCCAGGTGCTTAATTGCCCGATGACTTCAGGATCGGCCAGCGGGAACATCGCAATAGTACATAAAGTGTACAGCAAAAAGAGGATCTGTTGCGAGGCCAGCCGTCGCAGCAAAACTTTCTGCGCCACGCCGTAACTCACCCAAACCGTTGCGGCACCCACGCCGAAAATAACGCCCCACGTGTAATCCGTTAAACGTGTGAAGATTTCTATCAGGCTGGTGTTGAAAAACATCACCAGACCAGACAGCAGCATAATGGCCCCTACTACCTGGGTTCCCCGCATCTTCTCTTTGAGGATAAAGACGCTAGCCACCATCATTCCCACGGGCGATAGTTGACCAATCACCTGCGATGCCGTCGGGCTTAAATACTGCAGCGAAGAACTGAACAGGATAAAGTTACCGAACAGTCCTCCGGTCGCGATAGCTAATAAAATCAGCCAACGCGGTTTACGAAACATTTTAAGCGGCGGCAACCTGCCCTTTACGGCCAGGATTGCGCCTAACCCAATCGATGCCATCAGAAAGCGGTAAAACACCACCGTAGGCGGTTCCATTACCGTCAGGACCTGTTTCATCGCAATGGGAAGCGCGCCCCAACAAACCGCCGTAGTAAGCGCCAGAAGAATACCGATGCCAGCCTGCTGTTTCATGAAAATCCCTGGAGAATTTTCCAGATACGGAATGTAAAAAGCCCCGCAACAAGTGCGGGGCTCAATCCGTTACCGGGACACGAAAAACTTATTCAGCAACGATGCTGATGAATTTACGGTTTTTCGGACCTTTAACTTCGAACTTAACTTTACCGTCAGTCAAAGCGAACAGAGTGTGGTCACGGCCGCAACCTACGTTCGAGCCAGCGTGGAACTTGGTGCCACGTTGACGAACGATGATGCTGCCTGCCAGAACTGCTTCACCGCCAAAGCGTTTCACGCCCAGACGTTTAGCTTCGGAATCGCGACCGTTACGAGTTGAGCCGCCAGCCTTTTTGTGTGCCATTTAATCTGCTCCCCTGTATTAAGCGCTGATGCCAGTGATTTTCACATCAGTGAACCACTGACGATGGCCTTGCTGCTTACGGTAGTGTTTACGACGACGAAACTTAACGATTTTAACTTTCTCGCCACGACCGTGAGCAACAACTTCAGCTTTGATTACGCCGCCATCAACGAAAGGAACGCCGATTTTGACATCTTCACCGTTTGCGATCATCAGAACTTCAGCGAACTCAACAGCTTCGCCAGTTGCGATGTCCAGCTTTTCCAGGCGAACGGTCTGACCTTCGCTTACTCGGTGTTGTTTACCACCACTTTGGAAAACCGCGTACATATAAAACTCCGCTTCCGCGCACGCCTTCTATAGGATTCAGAGTGCGCTACAAATATTCACAATAGGGCGCGAATATTACGCAAATCGTGAGCCTTTGACAAGTCCTGTCGTGAAACAGCGCAGAAAAAAAACACAACATTGATGGTGACGTTTATCTGCTACGTTTTTACGGTACAATCAACCTACAACTTCAACCCTACTATCATACGTTCTTCCATTGTTACTTGTGGTAAACAGGACGATAGCCAGACTTTTGCGATGAATTTAGAAAAAATTAATGAGTTAACCGCGCAAGATATGGCGGGCGTGAATGCGACCATCCTGGAGCAACTCAACTCGGATGTTCAGCTTATCAACCAGTTAGGCTATTACATCGTGAGCGGCGGCGGTAAGCGCATCCGCCCGATGATTGCCGTGCTTTCCGCGCGCGCGCTCAATTACCAGGGCAACGCGCACGTGACCATTGCGGCGCTGATCGAGTTCATTCATACCGCCACGCTGCTGCACGATGATGTGGTGGATGAATCCGATATGCGTCGAGGTAAAGCGACGGCAAACGCAGCTTTTGGCAACGCCGCCAGCGTACTGGTGGGCGATTTTATTTACACGCGCGCGTTTCAAATGATGACTCAGCTCGGTTCGCTAAAAGTGCTGGGCGTCATGTCAGAGGCCGTCAACGTCATTGCCGAAGGTGAAGTGCTTCAGCTAATGAACGTCAACGATCCGGATATCACTGAAGAAAGCTACATGCGCGTTATCTACAGTAAAACCGCGCGTTTGTTCGAAGCGGCATCTCAGTGCTCCGGCATCCTGGCAGGCGCCAGCGACGTTCAGGAGAAAGCGCTACAGGATTATGGGCGCTATCTGGGCACTGCGTTCCAGCTCATCGACGACTTGCTGGATTACAGCGCGGACGGCGAGCGGTTGGGTAAAAACGTCGGCGACGATCTCAATGAAGGGAAGCCCACGCTGCCGCTGTTGCACGCCATGTGGAATGGTACCGAGGATCAGGCAAAGATGATTCGCGATGCGATTCAACAGGGCAGTGGCCGTCACCTTCTCGATCCGGTGCTTCACACCATGGCGGAATGCGGCTCGCTGGAGTGGACCCGTCAGCGTGCTGAAGAAGAGGCGGATAAAGCCATCGCGGCTCTGGATGTACTGCCAGATACGCCATACCGCGAGGCATTAATCGCCCTGGCACATATGTCTGTTCAGCGCGACCATTAATCTACTTGCTTCTCTCATTTCTGCGCCGTCCGGCGCAGAAATTTTCTTCTGAAACTCACATCGCTTGCATCAAATAGTGCGTATCTGTGCACACTTCTGGTTATATCCAAAACTAACAAGAACCATTAGGAACTTTTCATGTTATATCTGTGACAGGAGAAAACAGCAGGCGAAAGATCGCATCATTTTGTATAGAGGGAAAACATGCAAAAGAAAGTTACAGACTGGCATCCGGCCGACATTATTGCCGGGTTACGCAAAAGGGGGACCTCTTTAGCGGCTGAGTCACGTAAAGCAGGGTTGAGTTCTTCCACACTGGCTAACGCGCTAACACGCCCATGGCCCAAAGGGGAACGTATCATTGCCGATGCACTGGGAGTAGAGCCCTGGCTGATCTGGCCATCCCGTTATTATGACCCTAACACCCACGAGTTTATCGATCGCTCGCAACTGATTCGATCGCGATAAAAAAAGCCGGGATAATCCCCGGCTTACAGGCTGGTTAATGGCGCAATTAATGCGCCATTATCAGAATCAACTGGATTTTACACGCTCGATACTGGCACCCAAGCCGCGTAATTTTTCCTCAATGCGCTCATATCCACGGTCGATATGGTAAATGCGATCGACATAGGTCGAGCCCTGAGCAATACACCCTGCCAGCACCAGGCTCGCCGAAGCGCGTAAATCCGTCGCCATTACCTGTGCCCCGGACAGTTTTTCCACACCGTGGCAGATCACGGTATTGCTCTCGATTTCAGCATGCGCGCCCATACGGATCAGTTCAGGCACGTGCATAAAGCGGTTTTCGAAAATGGTTTCGGTGATCACACCGGTACCTTCCGCTACCAGGTTCAACAGGGTGAACTGCGCCTGCATATCGGTTGGGAATGCCGGATGCGGCGCGGTGCGCACGTTGACCGCTTTTGGACGCTTGCCGTGCATATCCAGGCTAATCCAGTCTTCGCCCACTTCGATATCGGCACCCGCTTCACGCAGCTTCGACAGCACGGCGTCCAGGGTATCCGGGCGGGTATTGCGGCACACCACTTTACCACCGGAAATTGCAGCAGCCACCAGGAAGGTGCCGGTTTCAATACGGTCCGGTAGAACACGGTAAACCCCGCCGCCCAGGCGTTCGACGCCTTCAATAACAATGCGGTCCGTTCCCATTCCGGTGATTTTCGCACCCAGGGTATTCAGGAAGTTGGCGGTATCGACGATTTCAGGCTCGCGCGCGGCGTTTTCAATAATCGTGGTGCCTTCAGCCAGCGTCGCTGCGGACATAATGGTCACCGTTGCGCCAACGCTAACTTTATCCATAACGATATGCGCGCCTTTCAGACGGCCCTGAACAGAGGCTTTCACATAGCCCTCTTCCAGTTTGATCTCAGCGCCCAGTTGCTCAAGGCCGACAATATGCAGATCCACCGGACGCGCGCCGATCGCGCAGCCGCCCGGCAGAGAAACCTGGCCCTGGCCAAAACGCGCGACCAGCGGCCCTAACGCCCAGATAGAGGCGCGCATAGTTTTCACCAGCTCGTAGGGCGCACAGAAAATATTGACGCTGCTGGCATCAATCCACACGGAACCGTTGCGCTCAACTTTAGTACCCAGTTGGCTCAGCAGTTTCATGGTGGTATCAATGTCTTTCAGCTGCGGTACGTTCTGGATTTCAACCGGCTCCTCAGCCAGCAGCGCGGCGAACAGGATCGGCAGCGCCGCGTTTTTAGCGCCGGAAATCGTCACCTCGCCCTGAAGCCGGCACGGACCTTGTACACGAAATTTATCCATGGAAATTTATCTCTTAATAATCACACAGGCTGCCGGCACCAGGCCCACAGCTTAGAAACCACTTAATTTACGATCGCGCGCCCACTCTTGCGGCGTGTACGTTTTGATAGACACCGCATGAATGCGGTTTTCGGCGATCAGGCCCATCAGCGGTCCGTAAACCGTCTGCTGTTTTTTCACCCGGCTCATTTCTGCAAACAGGTCACCCACTGCAATAACCTGGAAGTGGCTGCCGTCGCCGGTGACGTGAACTTCCTGAAGGGGCAGTGCGTTCATCAGCACTGTCTGGATTTCATGATTTTCCATGGGGATCTCTATTGGTCGTTAAGTGAAAACAGGCCAAACATTTTAGAGGAAAGTGAGGCGCGCTTAAACAAACAAAAAGCCTCGCAATCATTGTTTGCGAGGCTTTCGGAGTAATGTACTGAAAAGATTAGGATACCGTAGCAGGTAAAAGCCTGTCAGGCAGGTTATAAAGCTTTGCAAGGGTGGCCAGGTTATCGCTTATCCCGGCCAGGCTCACGGCTCTCCCCCCCTGCCGTCCAGTATCAACCAGGTGCAGTAACAGCGCCAGGCCGGACGTATCAACACGTTGCAGCGCGTTAAGATCGATGACATCAATGCCTGCCATCGCCGCTTCGCGCTGTTCCCACAGCGCGACCACGGTCTCCTGATCGAGTTCGCCACGCAGAATCAACCGTTCTCCTTCACGTTGCCACTCCAGCGTGTCTGCCATTATTTCTTATCGTCCAGCGTGATCGGTTGACGAGAAATAGACTGCAACTGCGCGGTCAAACCATCAATGCCTTTGGTACGCAGCAGGTCACTCCATTCGTTTTGCTTGGTGGTGATCATACTGACGCCTTCGGCAATCATGTCATACGCCTGCCAGTTGCCAGTTTGGCTGTTTTTACGCCACTGGAAATCCAGACGTACTGGCGGACGACCGTTAGGATCGACGATGGTGACGCGAATCGGCACGATCGTCGCATCGCCCAGCGGCTGTTCAGGAGCGATCTGGTAGGTTTGGCCGTGATACATCGCCAACGCCTGGCCATACGCCTGTTTCAGATATTCGCGGAACGCGGCGAAATAGGCGTCACGCTGTGCAGGCGTGGCCTCTTTATAATAGCGGCCCAACACCAGTGCTCCGGCGTATTTCACCTGAACATAAGGCAGCAGCTCCTGATCCACCACCTGGCGCAGGTAGTCCGGGTTTTTCCGAATTTGCGGTTGCTCGTTTTTAAGACGATCAAAGGTTTTCTGGGCCGCTTCCGTCATCAGCTTGTAGGGATTTGACTGATCGGCCGCGTGCGCCAACGGGGCAATCACCAGCATGGCAACCATTAACAGACGTTTAAACATAGTGTGATTCTCCAGTTAGTTCGTCGTGCCGTTTTGAGGCATTGATTCAGTATGTTCGGCGCCAGGCGCTGGCGCATCGCCTGGATTCTGATTCTCGCCACTGTTGTTTTTGTACAAGAACTGACCAATCAGGTCTTCGAGTACGATGGCGGATTTGGTGTCCTGAATGGTGCCGCCATCTTTCAGAATTGAAGATCCTAGCTCAGGATCGTCAAAACCGATATTCAATGCCAGATACTGCTCGCCTAACAGACCGGAAGTGCGGATTGAAAGGGAACTGGTGTCCGGGATCTGGTTATAGCGATCTTCAATGTCCATGGCGACACGCGGTAAATAGGTTTTCGGGTCGAGTTCGATATCCGCTACCCGGCCAATCACCACCCCGCCAACACGCACCGGCGAACGGGCTTTCAGGCCGCCGATATTATCGAAAGTGGCATAGATGCGGTACGTCGGCTCCGTGCGCATTGACGTGACGTTCGCCACTTTCAGGCAAATAAACAGCGCCGCCAGCAGTGCCACCAGCATAAAAACGCCGACCCAGATTTCAGTTTTCTTCGTTTGCATGACTTAATTCCCAAACATCAGTGCAGTAAGCACAAAATCCAGGCCAAGAACGGCCAGCGATGCGTGCACAACAGTACGTGTAGTTGCCCGGCTAATCCCTGCTGAAGTCGGGATAGCATCATAACCATTGAATAACGCGATCCACGTTACCGTAATGGCGAAAACGACACTTTTAATCAGGCAGTTGACCAGATCCATGCGCCAGTCGATGGCGCTTTGCATCGCCGACCAGTAGAAGCCGGCATCAATACCTTTCCAGCTGACGCCTACCAGCGCGCCGCCCCAAATCCCCACGGCGACGAAAATGATGGTCAACAGCGGCAATGAAATCACCCCCGCCCAAAAGCGCGGTGAAATAACCCGGCGTAACGGGTCGACCGCCATCATTTCCATACTGGAAAGCTGTTCGGTGGCGCGCATCAGGCCAATTTCCGCCGTCAGCGCCGAACCGGCTCGCCCGGCGAACAATAGCGCGGCCACCACCGGCCCCAGTTCACGTAATAATGACAGCGCCACCAGCATGCCGAGACTGGTTTCTGCGCTATAGGTGGTTAACACCAGATAGCCCTGCAACCCCAACACCATGCCGATAAAAACGCCGGAAACCAAAATGATAACCATCGACAGCACGCCGACGTTATACAGCTGGCGCAGCAAGAGCGGGGTATGCTTACGGAACTCCGGTTTCCCAATCAGCGCATTGAATAGCATTAAACCGGCACGACCAAAGGACGCGCAGCTTTTCAGCGTGCGATGGCCTAACGATGCCAGTGCATTTAACAGCATGAGCGGCTTAACTCCCTGTACCAGGTAAAAGATCGTGCTGGTAATCGCCAGCAGGATAGCGGAAGGGGACCGGCCCGTCGGCGTTGCCATCCAGGAACTGCCTGACGCGCGGGTCAGTATTCGTTTGCAGCGCCTGGGCCTGCCCGTGAGCGACGATACGTTTATCAGCAACAATATAAGCGTAATCCGCGATACTTAGCACTTCAGGCACATCGTGCGACACCACAATGCAGGTGACGCCCAGCGAGCTGTTCAGCTCGGAAATCAGTTTGACCAGCACCCCCATCGTGATGGGATCCTGTCCAACAAACGGCTCATCAAACATAATCAGATCCGGCTCAAGGGCAATGGCCCGCGCCAGCGCCGCACGTCGCGCCATTCCGCCTGAGAGCTCCGACGGCATAAGCTTCGCGGCGCCGCGCAGCCCGACGGCTTCGAGTTTCATCATTACGGTGCTTTTCAGCAGCGGCGCAGGCAGATGCGTATGCTCCCGCAGCGGGTAAGCCACGTTTTCGTAGACGTTCATATCAGTAAACAGCGCGCCGGACTGAAAAAGCATGCTCATACGCTTACGTACCGTGTACAGGCGTGAGCGCGTCATGGCGGGAATATTCTCGCCATCAAATAAAATTTCGCCGCAATCGGGTTGAATCTGGCCGCCAATCAGACGCAGAAGTGTGGTTTTACCAATACCAGACGGCCCCATGATAGCCGTAATTTTTCCACGGGGTACGGTTAGCGAAATATCATCAAAGATACAACGGTTCCCGCGGGTAAAACGCATCCCCTGGATCTCAACCAGATTTGAGTCAGCCTGGCTCATCGACTTATCCTTTAAGTGATTTCAGGTTAAGCATGGCGCGTAACTTCACCATAAACCCAATATTTTTACAGAATATTACCCACCAGAGTTAGCCAAAGCTGGCATTTGTTTTACTTTTCGGACACTAAAAGTCAGAATTAAGAATTCACAACCATCCTGAGTCTTTCCCTCTGAGCGGCCAGTACATCAGGTAAAGTGGGCCGGCGATTATACCTGAAGAAAGGACTTTGCATGCTGTTAGCAACGATGCTGTTAATAATTGGTTTATTTCTGGTGGTTTATAGCGCCGATAGACTGGTTTTCGCGGCTTCGTTGCTGTGTCGCGCCATTAATATTCCCCCATTAATTGTCGGCATGACGGTCGTGAGCGTCGGGACATCGCTACCAGAAATTATGGTATCGGTGGCGGCGGCGCTTCATGGTCAACTGGATTTAGCTGTGGGAACGGCACTGGGCTCTAATATCACCAATATTCTGCTCATCGTTGGTCTGGCGGCATTACTGCATCCATTTACCGTGCATTCCGATATTCTTCGCCATGAATTGCCGCTAATGTTGCTGATGAGCGCGCTGGCAGGCTTGTTTCTTTATGACGGCGCCCTTTCGCGTACCGATGGCATAGTTTTATTACTGATTGCCGTGTGTTACCTGTGGTTTATCGTTAAAATCGCAAAGCTGGCGCAACAACAGGGCAATGATAGCCTGACGCGCGAACAGTTGGCTGAATTGCCTCGTGGCGGCAACGTGTCAGTCGCGTTTCTGTGGCTCGCCGTGGCATTGATTATTATGCCCATGGCTACGCGCATGGTGATCGACAACGCGACGGTGGTGGCGCATTACTTTGCCGTTGATGAATTAACAATTGGCCTGACGGTGATCGCCATCGGCACCAGTTTGCCAGAGCTGGCCACGGCAATTGCAGGTGTGCGTAAAGGGGAAGATGATATCGCTATCGGTAACATCATCGGCTCCAGCATTTATAATATTGCCATCGTGTTGGGTTTACCGGCGCTGCTGGCGCCAGGCGCTATCAACACCCTCGCCTTTAGCCGTGATTATGGGGTAATGCTGGGGGTCAGCGCCCTTTTTGCCCTGCTTTGCTGGCGGCGCGCTCGCCATATCGGCAAACGCACCGGCGCAGGATTGTTAATCGGTTTTGTATTATGGATGGCGCTGCTTTTTTGGGGCTCATCTTATCTCATTGGATGAATCGGAAACGCATATGTCGCACATAGATTTGCAGCCGGGTTTTGACTTTCAACGGGCCGGGAAAGACGTCCTGGATATTGAACGTGAAGGTCTGGCACAGCTTGATCAGTACATCAATGACGATTTTGTGAAAGCCTGCGAACTGATGTTTTACTGCGCAGGCAAAGTGATCGTAATGGGGATGGGCAAATCCGGCCATATCGGTAAAAAAATGGCGGCGACGTTTGCCAGCACCGGTACGCCTGCTTTCTTCGTTCATCCTGGCGAAGCCAGCCATGGCGATCTCGGCATGGTCACCGCCCAGGACGTGGTCATCGCTATTTCTAACTCTGGCGAATCCAATGAAATACTCGCCCTGATCCCGGTGCTGAAGCGCCTGCGGGTGCCGTTAATCTGTATGACCAGCCGCCCGGAAAGCACCATGGCAAAAGCGGCGGATATTCATCTGTGCATCCACGTACCGCAGGAGGCCTGCCCGTTAGGACTGGCACCCACCACCAGCACGACCGCTACCTTAGTGATGGGCGATGCGCTGGCTGTCGCGCTATTAAAAGCACGCGGTTTTACGGCGGAAGATTTTGCGCTCTCCCACCCCGGCGGGGCTCTGGGGCGTAAGCTCTTGCTGCGCGTTAACGATATTATGCACAGCGGCGACGAAATCCCGCATGTCAGCAAAGCCGCGTCTTTGCGCGATGCACTGTTGGTTATTACCCGTAAAGGGCTGGGCATGGTGGTGATTTGTGATGACCTGATGCAAATCGAAGGCATCTTTACCGATGGTGATTTACGTCGCGTACTGGATATGGATGCCGATGTGCGCGCCCTGAGTATTGCCGAAGTGATGACGCCCGGCGGTGTACGCGTTCGTCCCGGCACCCTGGCGGTGGATGCGTTGAACCTGATGCAATCACGGCATATTACCTCCGTTCTGGTGGCGGATGGCGACCTGTTAATGGGTGTGGTACATATGCACGATCTGCTACGCGCTGGCGTAGTGTAATGAAGGATAAGTCGTTAATGAGTAATCATGATG
Organism: Atlantibacter hermannii; assembly: GCF_009907385.1. GTDB lineage: Bacteria > Pseudomonadota > Gammaproteobacteria > Enterobacterales > Enterobacteriaceae > Atlantibacter > Atlantibacter hermannii_A. The sequence goes on along the minus strand of NZ_JAAATR010000049.1, from coordinate 94,537 downwards.
CTGCTATCACCACCTGCTACGGGCCGGTGAGCGCAAAAGTCATTCACAAGGCGCAGAAGATTCGCCTGTTGATTCTGGACGTCGACGGCGTCATGTCTGATGGCCTGATTTATATGGGCAATAATGGCGAAGAGCTCAAAGCGTTCAATGTGCGCGATGGCTATGGCATACGCTGCGCGCTGACCTCGGGTATTGAAGTCGCCATTATTACCGGTCGTAAAGCGAAACTGCTGGAAGACCGTTGCGCTACATTGAAGATCAAACACTTGTATCAGGGCCAGTCGGATAAACTGGTCGCGTATCGCGAGCTGCTGGAAAATCTCTCGTTAACGGCACAGCAGGTCGCTTATGTCGGCGATGATTTGATTGACTGGCCGGTGATGGCGGAAGTGGGGCTCAGCGTGGCGGTTTCCGATGCACACCCCTTACTGACGCCGCGCGCGGATTATGTTACCCACATTGCTGGCGGCCGGGGCGCGGTACGTGAAGTGTGCGATCTGTTACTGCTGGCGCAGGGCAAACTGGAAGACGCCAAAGGGCAATCGATATGAGTAAAACCAGACGTTGGGTTATTATTCTGCTCGCGCTGGTCGCATTGGTTTTGATCGGCATAAATCTGACAAACCAGGATGACGCGACGCAGGTCGTTAATAATGACAACGAACCGACTTATCAAAGTGAGCACTCCAACACGCTGGTGTATAGTCCTGAAGGGGCGCTGAATTACCAGCTGGAAGCGCAACACGTTGAATACTTTTCTGATAGTGGCGTGTCATGGTTTACAAAACCCGTCATGATCATGCTGGATGCCAATAAAATTCCGACCTGGTCAATCAAGTCAGATAAAGCCAAACTGACTAATGACCGGATGCTTTATCTGTATGGCAATGTGGTTGTAGACGCGCTCACGCCTGAAGCGCAATTACGCAAAATTACTACCGATAACGCGCAGATTAATCTACTGACGCAGGATGTTGCGTCAGACGATCTGGTGACGTTATACGGCACCAGCTTTAACTCCAGCGGCCTGAAAATGCGCGGAAATTTACGCAGCAAAACTGCCGAGCTGATTGAAAAGGTTAGAACGTCCTATGAAATTCCAAATAAACAAACTCAGCCTTAAAATTGCCTTATCCGGTGCGTTGCTGGCGGCGACTTTTCCTGCGCTGGCCTTGACCGGTGACACCGATCAGCCGATTCATATCGAGTCCGATCAACAGTCGCTGGATATGCAGGGCAATGTGGTGACCTTTACGGGGAATGTTGTCGTGACTCAGGGCACGATCAAAATCAATGCCGATAAAGTGGTCGTGACCCGTCCGGGTGGCGAGAGCGGCAAAGAGGTGATCGACGGCTACGGCAAACCCGCCACGTTCTTTCAAATGCAGGACAACGGCAAGCCGGTAAAAGGTCATGCTGATACCATGCACTACGAGCTGCAGAATGACTTTGTCGTCCTGACGGGCAACGCCTTCCTTGAGCAACTGGACAGCAACATCAAGGGTGACAAGATCACCTATCTGGTCAAAGAGCAGAAGATGCAGGCGTTCAGCGACAAAGGCAGACGCGTGACCACCGTGCTGGTGCCATCGCAACTGCAGGATAAGAACAAACCCGCCAATGCGCCTGCGCCCAATAAGAGTAACTAATTTTTTATGGCAACATTAACAGCGAAAAACCTCGCGAAAGCCTATAAAGGCCGCCGCGTCGTCGAGGATGTCAGCCTGACGGTGAATTCAGGCGAAATTGTTGGTCTGCTTGGACCAAACGGTGCGGGCAAGACCACCACGTTTTATATGGTAGTAGGCATTGTCCCGCGCGATGCCGGGAATATCATCATTGATGACGAAGATATCAGCCTGCTGCCTCTGCATGCCCGCGCCCGTCGCGGCATCGGTTACCTCCCCCAGGAAGCGTCGATTTTCCGTCGTTTAAGCGTCTATGACAACCTGATGGCGGTACTGCAAATCCGTGACGATCTCACCAGCGAGCAGCGTCAGGATCGCGCCGTCGAACTGATGGAAGAGTTTCACATCGACCATCTGCGAAACAGCCTCGGTCAGTCGCTGTCCGGTGGTGAACGTCGCCGTGTCGAAATCGCCCGTGCGCTTGCGGCAAACCCAAAATTTATTCTGCTTGATGAGCCATTTGCTGGGGTAGATCCCATCTCAGTGATTGATATTAAACGTATTATCGAGCATCTGCGCGACAGTGGTCTGGGGGTGCTGATTACTGACCATAACGTCCGCGAAACGCTGGCCGTGTGCGAACGCGCTTACATTGTGAGCCAGGGCAACCTGATCGCGCACGGTACACCTGACCAAATCCTGCAAGACGAACAGGTTAAACGTGTGTATCTTGGGGAAGAGTTCAGACTCTGATACGGTAGAGCAAATCACAGAGGGTTGAAGCTCCCTGACGAAGCTTCAGAATCTGCCTGTGCAGGTATAATTGACGTATGTACCCCTTGCCGCTTCACTGCGTCGGCCTTTGATGCAGGCGTGGTTAAGACAGCGAGGGTATAAACCTGAGGAATGTTGCTCTGAATATGAAGCAAGGTTTGCAACTGAGGCTGAGCCAACAGCTTGCCATGACGCCGCAACTGCAACAGGCGATTCGCTTGCTGCAGCTGTCTACGTTAGAACTCCAGCAGGAGCTGCAACAGGCGCTGGACAGCAACCCGTTGCTCGAGCAAACCGACTTTCATGATGAAATAGACACCCAGGAATCCCGTGATACTGAAACGCTGGATACCGCTGACGCACTCGAACAGAAAGAGATGCCGGATGAGCTGCCATTAGACGCCAGCTGGGATGAAATCTACACTGCCGGCACCCCTTCAGGGAACGGAGTGGATTATCAGGATGATGAACTACCCGTCTATCAGGGCGAAACCACCCAGTCGCTGCAGGATTACCTGATGTGGCAGGTTGAGCTGACGCCGTTTTCCGATACCGATCGCGCCATTGCCACCTCTATCGTTGATGCCGTAGACGACACGGGTTATCTCACCGTGTCGCTGGAAGATATTCTGGAAAGCATTGGCGATGACGAAACCGATATTGAAGAAGTCGAAGCGGTACTTAAACGCATCCAGCGTTTTGATCCTGTCGGCGTCGCTGCCCGCGATTTGCGCGACTGCCTGTTAATCCAGCTTTCGCAATATGCCAAAGATACCCCCTGGCTGGAAGAGTCGCGGCTCATCGTCAGCGACCATCTCGATCTGTTGGCCAATCATGATTTTCGCACGCTGATGCGTGTCACGCGATTGAAAGAAGACGTGTTGAAAGAAGCGGTCAACTTTATCCAGTCCCTCGATCCCCGGCCAGGCCAGTCCATCCAAACCAGCGAGCCGGAATATGTCATTCCTGACGTACTGGTCCGTAAGCACAACGGCGTCTGGACCGTAGAACTGAACGCCGACAGCATTCCACGATTAAAAATCAATCAGCAGTACGCCTCAATGGGAAGCAGCGCGCGTAACGAAGCCGACGGCCAGTTTATCCGCAGCAATCTGCAGGAAGCGCGCTGGCTGATAAAAAGCCTGGAAAGCCGTAACGATACGCTGTTACGCGTCAGCCGTTGCATTGTCGAGCAACAACAGGCGTTTTTTGAACACGGCGAAGAACATATGAAGCCGATGGTGCTGGCGGATATCGCCCAGGCCGTCGAGATGCACGAATCGACAATTTCACGCGTCACGACCCAGAAATATTTGCATAGCCCGCGCGGCATATTTGAACTGAAATATTTCTTCTCCAGCCATGTTAATACCGAAGGCGGCGGCGAAGCCTCCTCGACTGCCATTCGGGCGCTGGTTAAGAAATTGATTGCCGGAGAGAATCCGGCAAAACCCCTGAGCGACAGTAAACTGACTTCTATGTTGTCTGAACAGGGCATCATGGTGGCTCGTCGGACCGTCGCCAAATATCGAGAGTCTCTGTCCATTCCGCCGTCTAACCAGCGTAAACAACTGGTCTGACATAACCGATAAGGAAGACACTATGCAGCTCAACATCACAGGACATAACGTCGAAATCACTGAATCTTTGCGCGAGTTTTTGAACACGAAGTTCGCCAAACTGGAGCAGTATTTTGAAAGGATAAACCAGGTCTATATTGTGCTGAAAGTGGAGAAGGTCACGCATATTTCAGATGCGACTCTCCATGTGAACGGTGGGGAGATCCATGCCAGTGCGGAAGGGCAAGACATGTATGCAGCCATCGACGGGCTTATTGATAAACTGGCGCGTCAATTGACTAAACATAAAGATAAACTAAAACAACATTAAGAGTCCGGGCGTTTACCTGGTGTTTCAACGGCTCGTGGTCACTGACGACGAGCCGTTGGCATTGAGAATGCTTAGGTGAAAATATGATGACTTATGATTTAAGCAGTGTCCTTAACCAGGAATGTACCCGCAGCGGCGTTCATTGCCAGAGCAAAAAACGCGCGCTGGAAATTGTCAGTGAACTGGCCGCTAAACAGTTAAGCCTGCCGCCTCAGGTAGTATTTGAAGCGATCCTGACCCGCGAACGTATGGGCAGTACCGGTATTGGCAACGGCATTGCCATTCCTCACGGCAAACTGGAAGAAGATACGTTGCGCGCCGTGGGTGTGTTTGTGCAGCTTGAAACGCCTATCGCCTTCGATGCCATTGATAACCAACCTGTCGATCTTCTGTTTGCCTTACTGGTCCCGGCTGACCAAACCAAAACACATTTGCATACCCTGTCATTAGTGGCGAAGCGTCTGGCGGACAAAACCATTTGCCGCCGCCTGCGCGCGGCACAAAGCGATGAAGAGCTGTATCAGATCATCACTGAAGGCAGCCATGAAAACCAAAGTGAATAATCGGGTGGAGGAAATCACCCTGGCTGTACCGATGCAGCCCGCCGTTTGGGAGAAATCGAGATGGTATTGATGATTGTCAGCGGACGCTCAGGCTCAGGAAAGTCCGTGGCGTTACGCGCGCTGGAAGATATGGGTTTTTATTGTGTAGACAACCTGCCGGTTGTGCTGCTGCCCGATCTTGCCCGGACGCTTTCGGATAATCATATGTCCGCTGCTGTCAGCATTGACGTTCGCAACATGCCGGAATCGCCGGAAATTTTCGAACAGGCGATGAATAACCTACCGGACACATTCTCGCCGCAGTTGCTGTTTCTCGATGCCGATCGCAACACGCTGATCCGCCGTTACAGCGATACTCGTCGCCTGCACCCTCTTTCCAGCAAAAATCTCTCGCTGGAAAGCGCCATCGATCAGGAGAGCGATCTGCTGGAGCCGCTGCGTTCCCGCGCGGATTTGATCGTCGATACCTCTGAAATGTCGGTCCACGAACTGGCGGAAATGTTGCGCACCCGTCTGCTGGGCAAACGCGAACGTGAACTGACCATGGTTTTTGAATCTTTCGGTTTTAAACACGGCATACCTATCGATGCGGACTACGTGTTTGACGTGCGCTTTTTACCCAACCCGCACTGGGACCCGAAACTCCGTCCGATGACCGGCCTGGATAAGCCCGTTGCGGCGTTTTTAGACCGTCATACCGAAGTGCATAACTTTATCTACCAGACGCGCAGCTATCTTGAGCTGTGGCTGCCGATGCTGGAAACCAATAACCGTAGCTACTTAACGGTGGCCATCGGCTGTACCGGCGGTAAACACCGCTCCGTGTACATCGCCGAACAGCTGGCTGATTACTTCCGCTCGCGCGGTAAAAACGTCCAGTCCCGCCATCGCACGCTGGAAAAACGTAAAACATGACCGTCAAACAAACCGTTGAAATCACCAATAAGCTGGGCATGCACGCGCGCCCGGCGATGAAGCTGTTTGAGCTCGTCCAGAGTTTTGATGCAGAAGTGTTATTACGCAACGAGGCAGGCACCGAAGCGGAAGCCAGCAGCGTTATCGGCCTGTTGATGCTGGATTCCGCACAGGGCGGCCATATTGAAATCGAAGCCAACGGCCCACAGGAAGTGGAAGCGTTGGCGGCGGTCATCGCGTTATTCAACGCCGGTTTTGACGAAGACTAACGCTTAATGAAGCTTGTGCTGCGCCATAAACGACTCTCCGCCAAGCTGGCGCATTTGACGCAGGATCCACGCCTGCCGCGAGCGCACGTAGCCTGACGGCGCATCGGCCTTAAAACGCAGCGGGTTGGGCAGCACGGCAGCCAGCAACGCAGCCTGGGAGGCGCTAAGCTGGCTGGCCGGCTTATTAAAATAGTGCTGCGCGGCGGCTTCCACGCCAAAGATGCCGTTACCGAATTCAGCAACGTTGAGGTACACCGTCAGGATCCGCCGCTTGCTCCATACCGTCTCGATCCCCACCGTTAACCCTGCTTCCAGCCCCTTGCGCAGCCAGCTCCTGCCATCCCACAGAAACATATTCTTCGCCGTTTGCTGAGACAGTGTTGACGCGCCGCGAATACGGTTTTCATTGCGTTCGTTATGGGCGACAGCTTTCTGGATCGCCGCCATATCGAATCCCCAGTGCTCCGGGAATTTTTGATCCTCGGCGGCAATCACCGCCAGCCCCATCCACGGCGAGATCTCATCCATGCCGACCCAGTCAGAGTGCGCCACATAGCCAAAATCACCGTGCAGCCAGGCGGAAAGCTGCCGCTCAATCATCACTGCGGAAAACGGCACCGGCAGCATGCTGAACAGCAGGATCCCGGCGATCCACAAACTGGCGATCCCTAACAGTAACCGGATAATCCCGCGTTTCAGTGTGCGGACGATCGGCAAGCGGCCCCGCGTCATTCGCACAGATCCAACACCCTGGCCACCAGTTTCTCAATCCCGTCCGCCGCTTCATCGATGCGTTTAGCCAGCATATACGCCGGGGTCGTCACCACTTTGTTCTCTTCATCCACCACAATGTCTTCCACCGGGCAGGGCACGTGTTCGCCGCCCATCTCTTCGATGACTTCGGCGGTGTCGATGTCGGTGCCGATAGTCAGGCGCAGCGGCGCGGGGATCAGCTTCGGCAGCATGGCGGGAGCGATGCACAGGAACCCCAGCGGTTTGCCCGCCGCATGCATCGCCTGTACCAGCCGCTTGAGCTCAGGATCGACGCTGCATTCGCTGCCCTGACTGGCGAAGTTGCTGAGGTTTTTCGCCGCACCAAAGCCGCCCGGCACGATCAGCGCGTCCAGCTCGCCAGCATTGGCCGCGCTGAGGGGGGTGATGGCGCCCCGGGCAATACGCGCCGCTTCGATCAGCACATTGCGGCTTTCCGCCATGGGATCCCCGGTCAGATGATTGATCACATCGGCCTGAGGTTTATCCGGCGCGAAGCAGCAGGCTTGCGCGCCCTGCCGCGCCAGCGCCAGTAAGGTGATCACCGCTTCATGGATCTCTGCGCCGTCATAAACGCCACATCCCGCCAGCACCACGCCTATTTTTTTCATCGCGATTTTCCTTTCTTCCGACATCCCGAAGCAGATTAATTACGCTTATAAAACGCTATGCTTCACACATTTAACTGATTCACGTAACAATAAATTTAAGTTTTGCTATCTTAATGCTCGTGCAGTTTCATCTACCCGGCCATGTTACCCGACTAACACAACACCATTAACATGGCCTCGATTTCCCTGGTGTTGGCGCAGTATTCGCGCACCCCGGTATAGCCGGGGTCATTTTTTTGGCGCATTCGCTACCCACGCTTTCAACACCGCCACGTCGTTTTGCCACTCCTGCTTCAACTCCTCGATCCATTCGCCAACGTTATCCCACCATGCCGGAAGATCCGGAGACTGGATCTGTTGGGCGACCTGCTGGAGATGCCGTAAACCGATCGATCCCGCCGCGCCCTTGATCTTATGCCCTTCCTCAACGATCCCCTTTTGATCCCGGGCGGTGAGGTTAGAGTCCAGCACGCTCAGGTAGCCAGGCATCATTTTCTCAAACACGGCAAGACCGTCGGTAATCAGTTTCGGCCCAACCAGTTCCATGTATTGCTCCAGCATGGCGACATCCAACAATGCGTTCTGTTTGCTGTGTTGTTCGAGTGACACGATCCTCTCCTCATGGTTTGAACGGGAATCCCAGAATTTCTTGATCATCGCAGTGAGCGCCGGGACAGACAGCGGTTTGCTGAGCACGTCATCCATGCCTGCCGCCAGGTACTCTGCTTTGTCTTTCAGCACGTTGGCGGTCAACGCCACCAGCGGCGGCAGCTCACTGGCGTCGAACTGGCTGGTGAGTTTGCGGGAGATATCCAGCCCGGTCATGTCCGGGAGTTGGATGTCCAGCAGCACCAGGTCGTATTCGCCCAGTTTGAACATATCCAGGGCTTCCTGGCCAGTCATCGCAACATCGACGCTGTTGCCCATTTTTTCCAGTACCGAACGGGCGACAATCACGTTCAGCTCAATGTCTTCCACCAGCAGCACATGCAGCGCCGGCAGCGGCATATCGTCATCGTCAGAGGTGCTGTCGATCTCTTCCGCTACGCGCGGCGCCTGAACCGTCAGGGTAAATACCGAGCCTTTGCCCGGATGGCTGCTCACGGTGATATCGCCGCCCATGTTTTTCGCCAGCCGGCGCGATACCGCCAGACCGATACCGGTGCCGGTAGCCGGCTTGCCGCCGTGGCTGTCTTTCACCTGATAGTACATGGCGAAGATTTTATCCTGTTCGTTCTGCGGGATGCCGATACCGGAATCCTCCACTTCGAAGCGCAGCATGCTGTTTTCGTAGCTGACCCGCACCGTCACTTGACCTTTTTGGGTGAACTTCACCGCGTTGCTGATCAGGTTCCAGATAATCTGACGCAGGCGCGTCCCGTCGGTAATGACCTTATGCGGCAACGGCAGAGCAGGCTCCAGCACGAAGCGCAGCCCTTTTTGCTGCGCCTGTAGGCCGGAAAGGTTTTCGAGGTCCGCCAGGAAGCCGGTGAAGTCGACCGGCTGGTTATCCAGCTGCACTTTGCGGCGCTCGATCTTATCCATGTCGATAATATCGTTAAAGATATTCCCGAGGGTGACGGCGGAGACGTGGATTGTTTTCAGGTATTTTTGCTGTTCCGCCGTCAGGTCGGTATCCAGCAGAATACGGCTCAGGCCGACGATGCCGTTCAGCGGCGTGCGCAGCTCGTGGCTGATGGTAGAGATAAAGGTCGTCTTATCGCGGCTCGCGCGCTCCAGCGCATCCTGATAGCGCTTACGCTCAGTGATATCGCGGCCAAAGCCCATCAGCCCGTGGCGTTTGCCCACGCGGTCGTAGTACGGCACTTTGCGAATTTCAAAACAGGCTTTGCGGCCATCGGGGTAATCAAGCCACTGTTCATAGGTAAGTGAGACGTTGTGACGGAACACCTTCTCATCGGTTTCAATGACCTTTTCCGCCGCTTCCGGCGCATAAACATCGTGTGGCTGCAAGCCGATAAGCTGCTTCTCGCTTTTGCCGGTCAGCAGCTCCATCGCGCGGTTGCAGCCGGAAAACGCTTTATCTTCGTTGCGATAGAACACCAGGTCCGGGGAGGCATCCAGAAAAGAGCGTAAAAATGACGATTGCTGCTCGAGCTGGATTTGCGTGACTTCGCGCTCTTTCATCTCGACGGTGAGCTGCTCCAGCACCTTCTGGCGCTCGGCCTCCGCCTTCTCACGCTCGGCGTTCTGCTGGTTAAGCTGGGTGATGTTGTCTTTTAGCTGAATATTGAGCTTCAGGTCGCGCTCGCGCATCTCTTCCAGCTTATCCACCAGCTTTGACAGGCGCTGACGCGACTCTTCCAGTTGCTCAACCACCACCGACAGGAAATAGACCGCCCAGGGGGTAATCAACAATCCGAAGAAGATAGAGCGGATCACATCGATACTTTCGACCCGACCATGCAGCACCATGGTCACCGCCATTTGCACAACCATCGCCAGTATCACCAGCACCAGGGCCAGCAATAGCGAAAAACGAACCAGCCCAAGTTTGACCAACAGGTCGACGTAATACTGTGCCAATAAACGGATTTGCTTCATAGGATGTTCCTTTGCTGCGTACCGCTCAATAATACTCAATTCCGGCCGTTACGCTGAAGGTTGTGAAAAAAAGTGCGCGGTAGAGTCTATTTATCGCCGTTTGAACGCGGCGTTAAATAGCGATAGCGGGAGGATTGACCTGCCAGGGCCTCCCTAAAGCCGAGCCCTGAACGCCTTCGCGGCTCAGGTAGCGGTCAATTTCCACCATCCCGGTCCAGCGGTTCTCGCACCACAGCGGAGCCAGCAGCGTAGGCCGCCGCGCGCTGGCGGAAATACGATGATAGATAATCTCCGGCGGAGTGTGGCGGATCATTTCGCCTGCAATAGCAGTGTAATCCTCCAGTTCGATGGCGCTAAGCCGCCTCGCCGCCCAGGCTTTGGCCATAATGCTGCCGGTAACGATGTGCAGCGGATGCAGCTTGATGCCGTCCGTGCCGGTATCGACCACGCTCTCCAGAGTGTTAAGCGCATCCTGATGGCCTTCGCCGGGCAAACCGACAATCAGATGCGTACAGACTTTCAGGCCGCGCTGGCGGGCAAGACGGGTCGTTTTTTGATAGCAGGCGAAATCATGGCCGCGGTTAATACGGTGCAGAGTTTTATCGTTGGCGGTTTGCAGACCCAGCTCCAGCCACACTTCATAGCCTTGCTCCCGATAGCTGCACAGCAGATCCAGCACGCTATCCGGCACACAGTCCGGACGCGTTCCCACGCAAAGCCCCACCACGTTGGCCTGTTCAATCGCCTGCTGATACATACTGCGCAGCAGTTGTACTTCGGCAAAGGTGCTGGTGTAGGCCTGAAAATAGGCCAGATAACGGCGGGCGCGATCCACCAGCCGCGCCTGGTCGGCGAGCTGTTCGGCAATACTGCGGTGCTGCTGCGCTTCATCAGCAAAAGAGGCTACATTGCAGAAGGTACAGCCGCCGCGCCCTAAGGTGCCATCGCGGTTGGGGCAGCTAAAGCCGCCATGCAACGTGAGCTTGTGAACTTTTTGTCCGTAACGACGCGAAAGATCGCCACCAAACATATTGACTAATTTTTGTAACTGCATAATCTGGAGGGCCGGCCTGAAAAAGGGCCTCAGACTGCCATTTTTACCTCTTTACGGCGATGATGTGGATCAAGCGCCTGCCCTTGCCTTTATCATTTGAATAATCACTCACAATTACCGAAATTTCAGTCACTCCTGAAGCAATGACTTTTACTTATAAACTCCCCCATTATTTAAAGAATATGACATAGCCGCGAAAACAGAGACATTATGCGGCTCCAGAGCCATATTCAGCACAATTATCTGCCAATTTATTTAACAACAGCGCGGTATATAGTTTTCGCGGCTTTTTGACAGTGAGACAGATCACACTTGCTGGCGCTGTTCAGACCACGCCCGGCAAACAAAAAACCCATAAATACTCTTTAAATTCATTAGGTTAATACCTCGTTAGCACAAATTTGAATAAATAAGAAAGCCATTTGACCTGTGTCGCAAATCCCGATAACTTGGAAATCCGCTGGAAGCTTTCTGGATGAGCACTCTGCTCATCATATTTATGCAGTAATTGAGATTCCCTCTGAAGCAAGTCCTCAACACTTGTGTACCGATGCGAAAAGGATATTGAGAGGGCGAATGCGAGGTGCGCGTAGATACGCCAAACCCCGTCGCCTGCTCTTGCTGTGTCCGCGCGCAATCGGTGTCGGAGCGAGTCCGCAGAGCCTGGGGAGGTTCACTGATATGTTGTACGATAAATCCCTTGAGAAGGATAACTGTGGTTTCGGCCTGATCGCCCACATAGAAGGCGAACCTAGCCACAAGGTGGTGCGTACCGCTATTCACGCACTGGCCCGCATGCAGCACCGTGGCGCGATCCTCGCAGACGGGAAAACCGGCGACGGATGCGGCCTGCTGTTACAAAAACCTGACCGTTTCTTTCGCCTGGTGGCGGAAGAGCGCGGCTGGCGCTTAGCGAAAAACTATGCCGTCGGGATGCTGTTTTTAAATCAGGATCCGGAGCTGGCGGCGCAGAGCCGTCGCATCGTTGAAGAAGAGTTGCAACGTGAAACCCTGTCGATCGTGGGCTGGCGCGACGTGCCGACCAACGACGGGGTACTCGGTGAAATCGCCCTCTCCTCCCTGCCGCGAATTGAGCAAATTTTTGTTAACGCCCCTGCGGGCTGGCGTCCGCGTGATATGGAGCGCCGTCTGTTTATCGCCCGCCGCCGTATCGAAAAACGCAATCAGCAAGACAAAGACTTCTATGTCTGTAGCCTGTCGAACCTGGTCAACATCTATAAAGGTCTGTGTATGCCGGCGGATCTGCCGCGTTTTTACCTGGACCTGGCGGACCTGCGTCTGGAATCGGCCATCTGCCTGTTCCATCAGCGTTTCTCCACCAACACCGTGCCGCGCTGGCCGCTGGCCCAGCCGTTCCGCTACCTGGCGCACAACGGCGAAATCAACACCATTACCGGCAACCGCCAGTGGGCGCGCGCCCGTACCTATAAATTCCAGACCCCATTGATCCCGGATCTGCACGACGCCGCGCCGTTCGTTAACGAAACCGGCTCCGATTCCAGCTCGATGGACAACATGCTCGAACTGCTGCTGGCAGGCGGGATGGACATCGTGCGCGCCATGCGCCTGCTGGTGCCGCCAGCCTGGCAGAACAACCCGAACATGGACCCGGATCTGCGCGCGTTCTTCGACTTTAACTCCATGCACATGGAGCCGTGGGACGGCCCGGCGGGCATCGTCATGTCCGATGGTCGCTTCGCCGCCTGTAACCTGGACCGTAACGGCCTGCGTCCGGCGCGCTACGTCATCACCAAAGACAAGCTGATCACCTGCGCCTCTGAAGTGGGCATCTGGGATTACCAGCCTGATGAAGTGGTGGAAAAGGGCCGCGTCGGGCCGGGCGAGCTGATGGTGATCGACACCCGTATTGGGCGCATTTTGCACTCGGCGGAAACCGACCACGATCTGAAAATCCGCCATCCATATAAAGAGTGGATGGAGAAAAACGTGCGTCGCCTGGTGCCGTTCGAAGATCTGCCTGACGCTCAGGTCGGCCAGCGCGAGATGGACGACGATACCCTTACCAGCTATCAGAAGCAGTTTAACTACAGCTTCGAAGAGCTGGACTCGGTGATCCGCGTGCTGGGCGAAAACGGCCAGGAAGCGGTCGGTTCAATGGGTGACGATACCCCGTTCGCCGTGCTCTCCAGCCAGCCGCGCATTATTTATGATTACTTCCGCCAGCAGTTCGCGCAGGTGACCAACCCGCCAATCGATCCGCTGCGTGAAGCGCACGTGATGTCGCTGGCGACCAGCATTGGCCGCGAGATGAACGTGTTCTGCGAGGCCGAAGGCCAGGCGCACCGTTTAAGCTTTAAGTCGCCGATCCTGCTGTGGTCTGATTTCAATCAGCTCACCACCATGACCGAAGAGCACTATCGCGCTGATGTGCTGGACATCACCTTTGACGTCACTGAAACCTCGCTGGAAGAGACGGTGAAAGCGCTGTGCGATAAAGCCGAACAGATGGTGCGCAACGGTACGGTGTTGTTGGTGCTGTCTGACCGCAACATCGCCAAAAACCGTTTGCCGGTTCCGGCACCGATGGCGGTGGGCGCGATCCAGACTCGCCTGGTGGATAAGAGCCTGCGCTGCGACGCCAACATCATTGTTGAAACTGCCAGCGCCCGCGATCCGCACCACTTCGCCGTACTGCTCGGCTTTGGCGCAACCGCGATTTACCCGTATCTGGCCTATGAATCACTGGCGAAACTGGTGGATACCCACGCCATTGAGAAAAACTACCGCACAGTGATGCAGAACTACCGCAACGGCATCAACAAAGGCCTGTACAAGATCATGTCCAAAATGGGCATCTCGACTATCGCGTCTTACCGCTGCTCGAAGCTGTTTGAAGCCGTGGGCCTGCATGACGAGGTCTCCAGCCTGTGCTTCCAGGGCGTGGTCAGCCGTATCGGCGGTGCCGGTTTTGCCGACTTCCAACAGGATTTGCTGAATCTGTCGAAGCGCAGCTGGCTGGCCCGCAAACCGCTGGAACAGGGCGGGCTGCTCAAATACGTACACGGCGGCGAATACCACGCCTACAACCCGGACGTGGTGCGCACCCTGCAACAGGCGGTGCAGAGCGGGGAGTACAGCGATTATCAGGAATACGCCAGGCTGGTTAACGAACGTCCGGCGGCTACCCTGCGCGATTTGCTGGCGCTTAACCCGCAGGGCGATGCGGTCAGCATCAACGATGTTGAACCGGCGACCGAGCTGTTTAAACGCTTCGATACCGCGGCGATGTCTATCGGCGCGCTGAGCCCGGAAGCCCACGAAGCGCTGGCGGAAGCCATGAACAGCATCGGCGGCAACTCCAACTCTGGCGAAGGCGGTGAAGATCCGGCGCGCTACGGCACCAATAAAGTGTCGCGCATCAAACAGGTTGCCTCGGGCCGCTTTGGCGTAACCCCGTCCTACCTGGTCAACGCCGACGTGATCCAGATTAAAGTGGCGCAGGGCGCGAAGCCGGGCGAAGGCGGCCAGCTGCCGGGCGATAAAGTCACTCCATACATCGCCAAACTGCGTTATTCGGTGCCGGGCGTAACGCTGATTTCCCCGCCGCCGCATCACGATATCTACTCGATTGAAGATTTGGCGCAGTTGATTTTCGACCTCAAGCAGGTCAACCCGAAAGCGCTGATCTCCGTGAAGCTGGTTTCCGAACCCGGCGTGGGCACCATCGCCACTGGCGTAGCGAAAGCTTATGCCGACCTGATCACCATCGCCGGTTACGACGGCGGCACCGGCGCAAGCCCGCTCTCCTCCGTGAAATATGCGGGATGTCCGTGGGAGCTTGGCCTGGTGGAAACCCAGCAGGCGCTGGTGGCGAACGGCCTGCGTCATAAAATCCGTCTCCAGGTGGATGGCGGCCTGAAAACCGGCCTCGACATCATCAAAGCGGCGATTCTGGGCGCGGAAAGCTTCGGCTTCGGCACCGGCCCGATGGTGGCGCTGGGCTGTAAATACCTGCGTATTTGCCACCTGAACAACTGCGCGACCGGCGTGGCGACTCAGGATGACAAACTGCGTAAGAACCACTATCACGGCCTGCCGTTCAAAGTGACCAACTACTTTGAATTTATCGCCCGTGAAACCCGCGAGCTGATGGCGCAGCTGGGCGTGAAGCGCCTGGTGGACCTGATTGGCCGCACCGACCTGCTGAAAGAGCTGGACGGTTACACGGCGAAGCAGCAGAAGCTGGATCTGTCCCGCCTGCTGGCGACCGCCGAGCCGCACCCGGGCAAAGCGCTGTACTGTACCGAAACCAACCCGCCGTTCGATAACGGCGTGCTGAACGCGCAGTTGCTGAACCAGGCGAAAGAGTACGTTGATCAGAAACAGAGCAAGACTTTCTGGTTTGATATTCGCAACACCGACCGTTCCGTGGGCGCGCTGCTGTCGGGTTATATCGCCCAGACGCACGGCGACCAGGGCCTGGCTTCCGACCCGATCAAGGCGCACTTTAACGGCACCGCGGGCCAGAGCTTCGGCGTCTGGAACGCGGGCGGCATGGAACTGTACCTGACCGGCGACGCCAACGACTACGTAGGCAAAGGCATGGCGGGCGGTTTACTGGCGATTCGTCCGCCGGTGGGCTCCGCGTTCCGCAGCCACGAAGCCAGCATCATCGGCAACACCTGCCTGTACGGCGCGACCGGCGGTCGTCTGTATGCGGCGGGCCGCGCGGGCGAGCGTTTCGGGGTGCGTAACTCCGGGGCTATCACGGTCGTGGAAGGCATCGGCGATAACGGTTGTGAATACATGACCGGCGGTATCGTCTGTATCCTGGGTAAAACCGGCGTTAACTTCGGCGCGGGCATGACCGGCGGTTTCGCCTACGTGCTGGATGAAGACGGTGAATTCCGTAAGCGCGTGAACCCGGAACTGGTGGAAGTGCTGAACGTGGATGAGCTTGCTATCCATGAAGAGCACTTACGCGGTCTGATCACGGAGCACGTGCAGTTGACCGGCTCCCAGCGCGGCGAAGAGATCCTGGCTAACTGGCCCGCGTTCTCGGCGAAATTCGCGCTGGTTAAACCGAAGTCCAGTGATGTCAAAGCATTGTTGGGTCACCGTAGTCGCAGCGCCGCTGAATTGCGGGTGCAGGCGCAGTAAAAATCTCGGCTGGCGAACCCCGTTTCGCTGGCCGGATTTAAGAGGTCATGATGAGCCAAAACGTATATCAATTTATCGACTTACAGCGCGTTGATCCGCCGAAGAAACCACTCAAAATCCGTAAAATTGAGTTTGTTGAGATCTACGAGCCATTTTCAGAAAGCCAGGCCAAAGCCCAGGCGGACCGCTGCCTTTCCTGCGGCAACCCGTACTGCGAGTGGAAATGCCCGGTTCATAACTACATTCCGAACTGGCTGAAGCTGGCCAACGAAGGTCGTATTTTCGAAGCGGCGGAACTGTCGCATCAGACCAACACCCTGCCGGAAGTCTGCGGCCGCGTATGCCCGCAGGATCGCCTGTGTGAAGGCTCCTGTACCCTGAACGACGAATTCGGCGCGGTCACCATCGGCAACATCGAGCGCTATATCAACGATAAAGCGTTTGAAATGGGCTGGCGTCCGGATATGACCGGCGTGAAGCAAACCGGTAAGCGCGTGGCGATTATCGGCGCAGGTCCGGCGGGCCTCGCCTGTGCCGACGTGCTGACCCGTAACGGCGTCAAAGCGGTGGTGTATGACCGTCATCCGGAAATCGGCGGTCTGCTGACCTTTGGTATCCCGGCGTTCAAACTGGAAAAAGAAGTGATGACCCGCCGTCGCGACATTTTCACCGGCATGGGTATTGAGTTCCAGCTCAACACCGAAGTGGGCCGCGATGTGCAACTGGACGCGCTGCTTGCCGAGTACGATGCGGTGTTCCTGGGCGTCGGCACCTATCAGTCGATGCGCGGCGGTATTGAAAATGAAGATGCGCCGGGGGTATTCGACGCGCTGCCGTTCCTGATCGCCAACACCCGCAATACCATGGGCTTTGGCGAAGATGCGGCATCGCCGTATATCAGCATGGAAGGCAAGCGCGTGGTGGTGCTGGGCGGCGGCGATACCGCGATGGACTGCGTGCGTACCTCCGTGCGCCAGGGCGCGACCCACGTAACCTGCGCCTACCGTCGTGACGAAGAGAACATGCCTGGCTCGCGCCGTGAAGTGAAAAACGCCCGTGAAGAAGGGGTGGAGTTCCAATTCAACGTGCAGCCGCTGGGCGTGGAAATCAACGCCAACGGCAAAGTCTCCGGCGTGAAAATGGTGCGCACCGAGATGGGCGCGCCGGACGCCAACGGCCGTCGTCGCGCTGAGATCGTCGCGGGTTCCGAGCACGTTCTGCCTGCCGATGCGGTGGTAATGGCGTTTGGTTTCCGTCCGCACAGCATGGAATGGCTGGCGCAGCACAGCGTGGAGCTGGACTCTCAGGGCCGCATCATCGCGCCGGAGCGCAGCGATAACCCGTTCCAGACCAGCAACCCGAAAATTTTTGCTGGCGGCGATATCGTGCGCGGCTCTGATTTGGTGGTGACGGCAATTGCCGAAGGGCGTAAAGCCGCCGACGGCATTATGAATTATCTGGAAGTGTAATCCGGCCAGTAAAAAGCCCGTCAGTGTAGCGCTGACGGGCTTTTTTTATGGCTTCGGTTTGGCCGTTGGACGTTACGCCTGCTCAGCCAGCTTCGCTTTCTTCTCCAGCGCATCCAGCAGTTTCTGATGGATGCCACCGAAACCGCCGTTGCTCATCACCAGTATATGGTCACCCGGCTGAGCGGTTTTCACGATCATCTCCACCAGCGTGTCGACATCGCCGCTCCAGTGCGCGGGTTGAATGCAGGCATCCGCCACTTCAAACACCTGCCACGGAATGTGCGACGGCTGGAACAGGAACACTTCATCGGCGCGGCCCAGCGAGGGGGCGAGATCGTCCTTACAGTGGCCCATCTTCATGGTGTTGGAACGCGGCTCCAGCACGGCGAGAATACGCGCCGTTCCGCCCACTTTACCGCGCAGCGCCGCGAGGGTCGCCAGGATCGCCGTCGGGTGATGGGCGAAATCGTCATACACCGTCACGCCGTTGGCTTCGCCGCGCAGCTCCAGGCGGCGGCGGGCGTTCACGAAGCTGTTGAGGGCCTGAGCGGCATCAGCGGGCGTCACGCCCACATGGCGCGCGGCGGCAATCGCCATCAGCCCATTATTCATGTTGTGCTCGCCCACCAGCTGCCAGTTCACTTCCGCCACGCGTTCACCGTCCAGCAGCACTTCCCAGTTGGACGCGTCGGCATTGAGTTTTTTCGCCTGCCACTGGCCCTGATCGCCCACCAGCTCCTGCTCGCTCCAGCAACCCATTGCCAGAGTTTGCTTCAGATTGGCATCCCCTTCCGGCCAGATGATCTTGCCCTGCCCGGGCACAATGCGTACCAGGTGGTGAAATTGTTTCTGGATCGCCCGCAGATCGTCAAAGATATCCGCATGGTCAAATTCAAGATTGTTCAACACCAGGGTGCGCGGGCAGTAGTGTACAAACTTGGAACGCTTGTCGAAGAAGGCGCAATCGTACTCATCCGCCTCAATCACAAAGAACGGGCTTTCGCCGAGCCGTGCGGAAACGTCGAAATTGCCCGGCACACCGCCAATCACAAAGCCTGGCTTATAGCCGCAGGCTTCCAGGATCCAGGTCGCCATGCCTGCCGTGGTGGTTTTGCCATGCGTTCCCGCAATGGCGATCACCCAGCGGTCGCGCAGCACGAAATCGTGCAGCCACTGCGGGCCAGACATGAAAGGGATATTCTGCTCCAGCACCGCTTCCACGCACGGGTTGCCACGCGTCATGGCATTGCCGATGATCACCAGGTCCGGGCGCGGATCGAGTTGTTCAACATCATAGCCCTGAATTAAATCAATACCTTGCTTCTCAAGAAGGGTACTCATCGGCGGGTAAACATTTGCATCCGAGCCGGTGACCTCGTGGCCCAGGGCCCGCGCCAGCATCGCCAGCCCGCCCATAAAGGTGCCACACACACCCAGAATATGAATACGCATACGTAACTGTCCTTTTTTCATCCGGCGCATATTCTACCCGCATGTGGGAGCCTGAAGAAACGCATTTAAGGCGATTCTGTTATTTGCTGTCTCGATTCACCTGTGCGCTAACCTTTATATCTTTGTTACGATTAAACGATCGCTTTACTCAAACCAGGATGCAGGGAAAGTGTTATGAAAACGTTAGGTGAATTTATTGTCGAAAAGCAGCATGAGTTTTCTCATGCTACCGGCGAACTGACTGCGCTGCTGTCGGCAATAAAGCTGGGTGCCAAGATTATCCATCGCGATATCAACAAAGCCGGACTGGTTGATATCTTAGGTGCCAGCGGCGCTGAAAACGTACAGGGCGAAGTGCAGCAGAAACTCGACCTGTTCGCGAACGAAAAACTGAAGGCTGCGCTGAAAGCCCGCGACATCGTCGCCGGGATCGCGTCGGAAGAAGAAGATGAGATTGTGGTGTTCGAAGGCTGTGAACACGCGAAATATGTGGTGTTGATGGATCCGCTGGACGGCTCCTCCAACATTGACGTAAATGTCTCCGTCGGAACGATTTTCTCTATTTACCGCCGCGTGACCCCGGTCGGCACGCCGGTGACTGAGGAAGACTTTCTCCAGCCTGGCAGCAAACAGGTTGCTGCAGGTTATGTGGTTTACGGCTCCTCAACCATGCTGGTTTACACCACCGGTTGCGGCGTCCACGCGTTTACCTACGACCCTTCCCTGGGCGTGTTCTGCCTGAGCCAGGAGCGCATGCGCTTCCCGAAAAAAGGCAACACCTACTCCATTAACGAAGGCAACTACATCAAATTCCCCCAGGGCGTGAAAAAATACATCAAGTTCTGCCAGGAAGAAGATGCCACTACCCAACGTCCTTATACGTCGCGCTATATCGGTTCGCTGGTAGCGGATTTCCACCGCAACCTGCTAAAAGGCGGGATTTACCTGTACCCGAGCACTGCCAGCCATCCGGAAGGGAAACTGCGTTTGCTGTATGAATGCAACCCGATGGCGTTCCTGGCGGAACAGGCGGGCGGAAAGGCGAGCGACGGGAAAACCCGTATCCTGGATATCATCCCTGAGAGCCTGCACCAGCGTCGTCCGTTCTTTGTCGGCACCGACAGCATGGTGAATGACGTCGAGCGCTTTATTCGCGAATACCCGGACGCGTAAAAAAATCAAGCCGGGTAGGAATGCCCGGCTTTTTTATAAACCAAACGTGATCTTTCCATCTGTCAGATTACCCTGAGCATTCAATTTCCATGAATCATTATCATCGGCAAAGGAAAAAATTTCTTCGCCTTCTTCATTTGAACTAACAGACATCTGTATATTCTTTTCTATACACTTTTCTGCAGTTTCAATTTTAGGAAAGCAAATCAAATCACCATCATCGGAAATGCTTAAGTCAATGAACCCATCGCCGATATCCCAAACGGTAATGCTATAAGAGGATGATCTGGGAATTAAATACTGCTTTTTTAACTCCGTCTTATGAGCGATATACCACTTCACCTTATCTTTGACTGACAGCGGAAGATGGTCAACCGCGATATGATAAGAATCGCGCTCCGTAAAACCTTCATTGCTATCTTTATAATAACTCTCTTCATATTCAGGATAACGACTTACGGCCATAATTTTAACGGGGCGCAGTTGCCAGAAAAATGTCACCACTGGATAAAACAGCACGCCAATAAAAAATGCAATTTTAATTTTTTTACACATATTCATTTTTATACACCTCCACTGACTCTGACATAAGCGTTAAAATTGGTAAAAAAAGGCTTGAACGCATAGTCCTTATGTCTTTGTAGAAAAAACCATATCCTGAAAAAGCGGAAGTTTTTATAAAATATATCGGTAACATCTGTTTTATCTAAACCAAAATGATCCTGGCCTTTGAAATATAATAATCCTTCCCAGGATAGCGCATATCTTTGCAGGCTGACCAGGGTGATTTCTTGCGCATAAATATCATGTACACTTATTCCAGGGCCATTATATTTATCTTCAGAGCGATAGAACTTTGGAAGCCAGCTTTTATAAATAGCATCTCTGACCTCCCTGGCTACAAAAACATCAAACTTGATTTTTTGTTTATAAATGAAAAAATCATTTATGGCTTTTCTGATAAAATCGTTGTCATCCAAATCCCCATACTGCATGTCATCAGCACTTCTGTCATCAAATGGTCGATTGGTATGAAAAATCTCGCAGGGCAATGGCATAAATAATGCCATATCGAAATTCATGATTCATTCCTTAAATCAATATATAAAAATGATTTGTACTTTTGCAAGTATATTGATTTAAGCAAACAAAATGACATGAATAAGCATGTCCACATTGAGACATCGTTATTAAGCAAATAATTATTCGCTACACCGTTAATACCGTAAAAAAACGCCAGTCAATCACTGGCGTTATTTATTAATTTACCAAAGCGTTTTTATGCCTGCATCTGTACCTTAAAGCCCGCCATAGTTTCCACCAGTAACTGCGACTGCGCCTCAAGCGAATGGGTGGCGGCAGATGACTGCTCCACCAGCGCGGCGTTTTGCTGTGCCGCTTCGTCCATCTGACTGACGGCAATATTTACCTGCTCAATGCCCCGGCTCTGCTCATGGGAGGCGCTGGCGATTTCGCGCATCAGTTTGGTCATGCGCATCACTTCGCTGGCGATCTCATCCATGGTTTCTCCGGCCTGCATCGCCAGATCGCTACCCTCGCCCACGTGCGTTTGCGAATCGGCAATCAGCGTGCGGATCTCTTTAGCGGCATCGGCACTGCGGCTCGCCAGGGTACGCACTTCGCCAGCCACTACCGCGAATCCGCGCCCCTGCTCGCCGGCACGGGCAGCTTCCACTGCCGCATTCAGCGCCAGAATATTGGTCTGGAAGGCAATACCGTCAATCACGCTCAGGATATCGGCGATGCGGTTGGCGCTGCCGGAAATATCGCGCATTTTTTCAATCACGTAGCACACCATTTCGCTGCCGCGATCGGCGGTTTCCGATACGTTTTGCGTCAGTCGATGCGCCTGCTCGGCGTTTTCGGCGTTCTGCTTCACGGTGGCGGTGATCTGCTCCATGCTGGCGGCGGTTTGCTCCAGCGAGGTGGCGGTAGACTCGGTACGGCGGGATAAATCGATATTCCCGGCGGTGAGTTCGCGGCTGCCGGTATCGATTTGCGCGCTGGCGTCGCGGACTTTGCTGACGGAGACCACCAGCGACTGACGCATCGCGTCGATGGCGTTTGCCAGGCGGCCCAGCTCGTTGTTCGCGCCAGGGGTGACATTGTGGGTCAGATCGCCCGCCGCCACCCTTTCCACTTGCACGATGGCGCGGTTGAGCGGGCTGAGCAGCAGATGACGCAAACCGAACCAGACGGCGACAATCAGACCCGCAGCGATCAGCGCCGCCATTACCATCAGCCCCAGCACGGTTTGTTTATGTTGCAACACGCCGGCCACCTCCTCTTTGCCCCGGTTTTCACTCCAGGCAAGGAAGGTGCGCATGTCGTTATCAAATTTCTGGGACAGCGGGATCAGGCCATTTTCCATCAGGGCATAATAGTCGTCCGGGCTCTGGTTTTTCAGCGAGGCCAGCATCGGCGTGATGCCGTTGACGTTAAAATCGTCGAAGCTGCGCGCCAGTTGCCCCAGCAACTGCTGACCCTGGTCGTCGTTGACGTTGCTTTCAAGCAGGGTTTTTAGCGTCTTACGCCCCTGGCTGAGTTCATTTTCGATTCGGCTGACCGACTTTTCTGCGTCCTGCAACAGGCCGACTTCCATCAGGCGCACCGCCTGGCCGGATTCATTACGCGCCCGCAGGATCTGAGTGTAGCCATCGTTGAGGCGCATGATCTGCTCGCCCTGGAGATGGTTAATGCGTTGCAGGGAGGCAGAGCTTTGGGTTAACGCATAAATACCGATCCCACTGACCAGTAATAGCAGCAGCGTCATGACTGCCAGAATGGCCAGCAGGCCCATGCGAATAGAGAGGTTTTTCAACATAGTCATTTCCCGGTGGTTGCCGATAACTCCACGTGAAGCCAGTAGAGAGTTATCGGCATTAACCGGAAAAAGTTTAATCAGGCACCAATACTTTCAATATGTTACTGCTTTGCTATCGACGGGTTAACGCGGGTAACAGCGGCATTCTGGCGGCTTTCCCACAGCACGGTCAGGCCGCGTTGCAGGGCGATAAAGATAAACAGCAAAATGCCGATGGCGATTTTGGTCCACCAGGAGCTCAGCGTACCGTCAAAATTGATATAGGTCTGGATTAGCCCCTGGATCGCCACGCCAAACAGCGTACCCAGCACCGTACCGACGCCGCCGGAAAGCAGCGTGCCGCCGATCACCACCGAGGCGATAGCGTCCAGTTCTACCCCTACCCCCGCCAGCGCATAGCCCGCCTGGGTATAGACAGAAAAGACAATGCCCGCGAGGGTTGCCAGCCCGGTGGAGAGCATGTAAATCCGGATAGTGGTGCTGCGGGTAGAAATCCCCATCAGGTTCGCAGAGGTGGCGTTGCCGCCAATGGCATAAACCTGGTTGCCGAAGCGGGTGCGGTGCGCGAGGAAAATGCCAATCACCACCACGCCAAGCATCAATAGCCCCATGGCGCTTAAGCGTCCGCCGCCGGGGATTTTCCAGGCGAGGCTGGAGAGCGTGTCGTAAATCGGGTGGTTAATCGGAATCGACTCTTCGGACACCAGATAGCTGACGCCACGCAGGAAGAACATCCCGGCGAGGGTGATGATAAACGCCGGGATTTTCAGCGCGTCGATCAGCAACCCCATAAACGCGCCGAAGGCGCAGCCCATCGCCAGTACCAGCGGGAACGCCAGCAGCGGCGATATGCCCCAGTAGCCGATGGCTTTCGCCAGGAACACGCCGGTAAAGGCAATCACCGAGCCGACCGACAGGTCAATGCCGCCGGAGAGGATCACAAAGGTCATCCCGACGGCGATAATCCCCAGGAAGGCGTTATCAGTCAGGATGTTGCAAATCACCCGCGTGGAGGCGAAACCGGGGAACTGCGTCAGGCAGTAGAGGTAACCCAGCACAAACACCGCCAGGGTAATCATCAGCGGTAAGTTACGTTTAATCATCGCGGCGTCTCCGACGTAACAGACTAATAAAGCGCGGTGACTGAACAATCAGCACGCATAGCACCACCACCGCTTTCACCACCTGGTTCAGCTCTGGCGGGAAACCGGACAGCAAAATACCGGTGTTCATCCCCTGGATAATCAACGCGCCCACCACCGAGAGGGCAATATTAAAGCGCCCGCCCATCAGCGAACCGCCGCCGATCACCACCGCGAGGATGGCGTCCAGCTCCAGCCAGAGACCGGCGTTGTTGGCGTCCGCCCCGCGAATATCCGCGGTGACGATAATCCCGGCGATGGCGGCGCACAGGCCGCTGAGCACGTATGTCAGCATCACCATCAGGCGGGTATTCACCCCGGCGTTTTTCGCCGCGCGAATGTTGATCCCCACCGCTTCGATAAACATGCCGAGGGCGGTTTTGCGGGTGAACAACCAGAACACGATCAGCGTTACCAACGCGATAATCACCGGCGTAGGGAAAAACAACAGCGAGCCGCTGCCCAGGAAAGAGAGCGCGGGCGAGTTGAACGTGACGATTTGCCCGGAGGTGATCAGCTGCGCTACGCCGCGCCCGGCCACCATCAGGATCAGCGTCGCGACAAACGGCTGGATTTTTAGCACTGCGACCAGGATGCCGTTCCACAATCCGGCCAGCACCCCAACGCCAAGCGCGCCCAGCAGCACCACCGGCAGGCTATGACCCGCAACGGTTAATGACGCCGCTGTCGCTCCGGCAATCGCCATGATGGCGCCAACCGACAGGTCGATCCCCCCAGTGGCGATCACCAGCGTCATGCCAATGGCCAGCAGCGCGACGGGCGCGGCACGGTTTAAGATGTCAATCGGGCTGCCGAACAGGCGCCCATCCTGGACCACAATCTGGAAGAAATGGTTTGCCACCATACTGTCGACCAGCAATACCAGCAGCAACGCTATCAGTTGCGGCATTCCCTGCGGCCAGCGGAAACGGCGCTTTGGCGCGCCCACGTCCGGCACTGAACGAGTCATCAAGAGCCCTCCTTATGCCGCGATGGCATTCATAATTGCGCTGACGGACAGCTCTTCAAGCGGGATTTCCGCCACCTGTTCCCGGTCGCGCATGATGATCACCCGGTCGGCATACCCCACCAGCTCTTCCAGTTCCGACGAGATAACCAGCAGCGCCAGCCCGTCGGCGCACAGCGTTTCGATCAAACGGATAATTTCGGCATGCGCGCCGACGTCGATACCGCGCGTGGGTTCATCGAGGATCAGGAACTGCGGACGCGTCAGCAGCCAGCGCGACAACAGCACTTTTTGCTGATTGCCGCCGGACAAAAATTCCACCGGCTGCTCGGCGCTCGGCGTGCGGATGCCCAGTTGGCGAATAAAGCGCTCGGCAATATCGTTTTGCTCGCGCCGGGGGATCGGTCGCAGCCAGCCGCGCTGGGCCTGGAGCGCCAGAATGATGTTTTCGCGCACCGAGGCGGCGGCAATAATTCCGTCGGTTTTGCGATCTTCCGGGCAAAAGCCAATCCCCAGGCAAGAGGCCTGGTGTGGCGAACGCAGCGCCTGCGGTTTGCCTTTGATTAGCGCGTTGCCGCTGTCAGCGGGCTTGATACCAAAGATCACTTCAGCGGTTTCGGTGCGCCCGGAGCCTAACAGCCCCGCCAGGCCGACAATTTCACCGGGGCGAACCTCCAGCGAGAACGGCGCAATCACGCCTTTTTTGCCGTAGTCTTTAAATGCCGCCACCGGTTTTTCACTCAACAATGTGCGCCCGGCGCGTTGCAGCGCGTTCTGATCCAGCTCGCGGCCCAGCATCATCTTCACCAGTTCGATCTGCGGGAGATCTTTGGTGTCGCGGGTGCCGATAAACTTGCCGTTGCGCAGCACGGTAATGCGGTCGGTCACTTCATACACCTGGTCCAGAAAATGGGTAACGAAGATCAGGCTGACGCCCTGATCGCGCAGCTGGCGCATCAGGGTAAACAGCATCTCCACTTCTTTGGTATCCAGGCTGGCGGTGGGTTCATCGAGGATCAGCACTTTGGCGGATAAATCGATGGCGCGGCAGATCGCCACGATTTGCTGCATGGCGACGGAGAAGCGGTTGAGCGGCTCGCGCACGTCCAGGCTGAAGCCGTAGGATCCCATCAGCGCCGTGGCGCGCTTTTCCATCTCTTTGCGGCGCAGCAAACCGAAGCGCTTCGGTTCGCGGCCAATAAACAGATTATCCGCTACCGACATATTCGGCAGCAGGTTCACTTCCTGGTACACCGTCCCGATGCCGAGCTGCTGGGCGTGGGCGGTATTTTTCGGGCGGATGGTTTGGCCCTCTAACCACACGGTACCGCCATCGGGCTGATACACGCCGGTGAGGGCCTTAATCAATGTGGACTTGCCTGCGCCGTTCTCCCCCAGCAAGGCCATAATTTCGCCACGCCGTAAGCTAAAATCGACGTGATCCAGCGCTTTTACCCCCGGAAAGACTTTACTCAGCCCTTCGGTGCGCAAGATTTCCTGATGTTGTTGTGTTTGCATCACCGGACTCCGAAAAGCGTGTCAGTAGAGCAAAAGGCTCTCCGGGGAGAGCCTTGTGTGTGGCTGGCTTAGTAGCCCATGCCTTTTTTCTTCTCAAGCTCTTCTTTCGCGGTATCCGGCAGGAACAGCGTAGATTTGGTGATGGTGGTTTTCTCAGGCAGGGTGCCGTCTTTTTTGAATTTTTCCAGCGCATCGAATGCCGGGCCAGCCATGTTCGGCGTTAATTCAACGCTGGCATTGGCTTCGCCGTCGATCATCGCTTTAAAGATGTCCGGAACGCCGTCGATGGAGCCGGTCAGAATATCAGAGCCCGGTTTCAGGCCTGCTTCTTTAATGGCCTGGATGGCGCCGATAGCCATGTCGTCGTTATGGGCGTAAACCATGCAGATGTTTTTGCCGTTGTTTTCAGCCTTGATAAAGCTCTCCATGACTTCTTTCCCTTTACTACGGGTAAAGTCGCCGGATTGCGAACGGATGATTTTCACGTTCGGCGCTTTAGCGATAGCTTCGGCAAAGCCTTTTTTACGGTCGATCGCTACGCTCGCCCCCACGGTGCCCTGGAGTTCAACCACATTACAGGGTTTACCGTCGAGGGTTTTCACCAGCCAGTCGCCAATCAGACGGCCTTCCAGCACGTTGTCAGCAGTGACGGTGGTCATATACAGCGATTTGTCTTTTACATCGATATTACGGTCCAGCAGGATCACCGGGATTTCCGCCTCTTTGGCTTCTTTCAGCACCGGCTCCCAACCTGTTGCCACAACCGGGGCGATAAAGATGGCATCAACGCCCTGAGCGATAAATGAACGGACGGCTTTAATTTGGTTTTCCTGTTTCTGCTGGCCGTCCGCGATCTTCAGCGTAACACCGCGTTTTTCAGCCTCGCTTTTCGCCACGCTGGTTTCCGCTGCGCGCCAGCCTGATTCAGAACCTACCTGAGAAAAACCCACGGTTAAGGGGGCGGCCATTGCCATAGACGACATGGCTGCCGAAACTGCTGTGACCAGAAGTAAGCGCTTCCACATAAGTGAATCCTCGTAGGGTTATTGTTGATTAAATCTCCACCTGCGGGAAAACTATAGACAATAAGGGATGTAACAAAATGCGTTACATCACAATTCAAAAAAGTTACATAAAGGTTATTAGCGTGAGAACGCAAGAGTGTGAGCGGGGTAGCGACTTTTCGACCCTGCGCCAGGTCGCGGATTAGTGAGATTTTTTTGCTTCTGACCGGGTAAAAATCTTACTTTGTAAACGGTTACAAAAATTTATTCAGAAAGCGGCTGAGTTTATGGATTATTCAGCCGTAATTCGGTGACATAAGACGCGGGTTTTCGAAGACGGCAACGAAAACAGTCCAGGACTTTCAGGCGCATTTGGCTATAATACCCGGCATTGTTTGCCATACAGTTAAAGGAAACAGACATGAGCTTACTCAACGTGCCTGCTGGTAAAGATCTGCCAGAAGACATCTATGTAGTTATCGAAATCCCGGCTAATGCGGACCCGATCAAATATGAAATCGACAAAGACAGCGGCGCGCTGTTCGTTGACCGTTTCATGTCTACCGCGATGTTCTACCCGTGCAACTACGGTTACATTAACCACACCCTGTCTCTGGATGGTGACCCGGTTGACGTGCTGGTCCCGACGCCGTACCCGCTGCAGCCGGGTTCTGTGATCCGCTGCCGTCCGGTTGGCGTGCTGAAAATGACTGACGAAGCAGGCGAAGACGCCAAGCTGGTTGCGGTTCCGCACACGAAACTGAGCAAAGAGTACGATCACATTAAAGACGTGAACGACCTGCCGGAACTGCTGAAAGCGCAGATCGCCCACTTCTTCGAGCACTATAAAGATCTCGAGAAAGGCAAATGGGTGAAAGTGGACGGCTGGGATAACGCTGAAGCCGCTAAAGCGGAAATCGTTGCCTCTTTCGAACGCGCTGCGAAGAAATAAGTTTTCTTTGTTTACGCCTTTTATTACGGCGTGCATAAAAAAACCGCTTCCTGAAGGAAGCGGTTTTTGTTTTTTTAATACTGTTCTCTGTCCAGCCAGTTGCCGCTTTCTATGCGGGTCAGGCCTTCTACTGGCCGCTGGTAAACATACATCCAGGCGCTGCCGTAGGGCGTCTGGATCAGCTGACGCCGGTATTCCCCCCCTTTCGTGCGCAGGGCATCCAGCTCGGCAAGAGTACTGGCATCAATGCGATACACTTCACCCAACACCTGCCCTTCGCCCGGCACCGCGCCGGGATAGTGACCAATGCTGAACAACTGGTAGTTCTCTACCGTGTGATCGCCCAGCCACTGGGCGTTGGTCATCCAGTGGCTGTTGCCTTGTTTGCGTCTTAAACTACCGTAGACAAATATTCGCATTGCTAAAACTCGAACTGATAGAGCAAATCGAGTGCCTGATCTACGCCAGACACCGCTTCCAGATATAGCTTAGGCATCAGGCGATAACGCAGCGTAAGCGTCGCCAGAGAATCAAAAATACCTACGCCATATTTCACCTGCAGACCCGGCAGTACATAGCCGCTGACCACTACTTGCGAGGAGTCGCCAACTCCCTGGGTATCCAGCGCCAAATTACTGACGCCAAACGTCTCGCCGATTTTACCCACAACCTGACCACTTTGTGCAACCCCCAGACCAACCAGCATTGAGGTCATTGCTTCGCTATCGCTCTGTCCGCTCTCAAGCCCCTGGCCGCGCAACAGATAGGAAAGCGCCTCCTGTTGCGACATTGCCGGGTCTGAGAATACCTCTACTTTCGGTTCGTCCGGGGTACCGGTGACCCTCACCCCAGCGGTCACATCGTTTTCCGTGGCCTCAGGATTTCGGATTGCTTCTATGTTTAATAACGGCTGATCCGGCGGACCGGAGAACAAAAGTTCGCCTTTACGCACGATCAGATCCTGCCCGTAAGCGCGGAAACGCCCTTCCGGAATATTGACCTGGCCGTTTAAGCCCAGCCCCTGTTTATCCTGCGCCACTTTTAGATCGCCGGTCAGACGCGCCCGTAAGCCGAAAGCGTCCATCCGCACGTTATTACCGACATGAACCGTCAGATTACTGTTGATGGGGATCGCCGCCGTCGGCGCGCTTTCCGGCTTCAGTTGCGCGTCCAGCATCACTTCATCGCTGGAAACGTCCACCGCGCTTTCCGGCAGCTCATGCACCACGATGCGCGCCCAGGGCACGTCAACCCGGCCATCCAGAGTGATCAGGCTCGGCGTCGCTTCCAGCACTACGTCCGGCGACACATCCAGCCGCACCATCGGCGGCACGCTGATACGGACTTTATCGCCCTTCGCCGCCACCCGCGCGCGCCAGTTGTCAATCTGGCTCCAGTCGGCGTCGCCGTTCAGGTTGATCTGCCCACGTCGGGTATTCACCACGCCTTGCAGCGTGGAACTCATACCGTTGAAGGCCATAGAGAGCTGGCTTGGCTGCATATCAAACGGCATAAAGTTGCCGTCGATATCCACGCCGGTCAACTGCATCTGACCAAACAGCTGCGGCTGCGCCGCGTTGCCACCCAGCCGTAAGTTGGCGTTTAACAACCCCGCCGCTTTTTCGCCACGCGAGAAAATGGCATTGACCATCGCCAGCGAGAAGTTGCGGATATTGACGTTGCCGGACAGGTTGCGGCGGTTTTGCGGATCGGCAATCTGCACGTTGCCGTCGAACTGCCCGTTGCCCGCCAGCCGCAGCAGCCAGCCCAGCTCCGCCTGATTGTTGCGCAGCGCGGCGTTCAGGCTCAGGGTATCAAAGGCCACCGGCAGCGCGTTGCCGTTAACGATTTGCGTCACCCGTACGCCACGGCCATCCAGCGTCACGCTGCCCTGCGGCAGCCCTTCTTTGGTGGTGTCCCACGTGACATCGGCTTTGCCGGTGAACACGCCGCTCGCCCGGGTTTCCGGCGGCAGGTACGGTTTCACCATCGCCAGATCGAAGCGGTTAAGCTCCACCACGGCATGGCCTGCCGCACCCGCATCTACCGCCTGCGGCAGGCAAAGCTGCGCATTGGGGTTGGTCCAGCAATGCGGGCCGATATTGATTTTTTGCTCCTGGCCGTGGTAATCCAGCGCAATCGCGCGGGTTTGTGACCACGGGCCGACCGGCGTTTCGAAACGGGTATTTTCCAGCGTGCCGCGCCAGCGCTGTTCCGCGCGGTCGAAGCTCCCCTTCAGATTAAGCTGCCCGGAAACCGGATCGCCCTGCACCCGCAGCGCCAGCTGATGCTCCTTTTCGCTGCCTTTGGCGTTGATGGTCGCCAGCGCGATATTCAGCCCCGGCTGGGCAATACGCTCTACGCGCACGTCCAGAGTGCCGCCAATCTGATCGGTGGATTTGATGTCGCCGTCGACGCGTACCTGGGCAATCGACAGTTCCTGCCAGCGCAGATTGCGGGCGGTAATGTCCGCCAGCACCTGCGGCGCTTCCACCGTCCCGCGGATCTTCACCAGTCCTTTAGCCGTACCGCCTAAACCCGGCAGGGCGTTATCCAGATTTGGCGCGTCGATACTGGCGTCCAGCTCCAGCTCCTTCACGCCCAGCTCGCCTTTAATGTCGGCGGTATTGCGTCCCAGCGCCACGTGCAGCCCGGGGATCACCCACTGCATATAGCTGTTGCCCTGGAGCTGCCCTTCCACTTTCACGGCGTTCTGTTTGACGTTGCCCGCCAGCCTGAGTTCCGGCACGTTCACCTGCCAACTGCCGCCGTACAGGCTGCCGCGCAGTTTCACTAAGCCATCCAGCTTCGCCGGCCAGTCCGGCCAGGTTTTGGCGGTGTTGATGTTGTTGAGCGTTAACTCGCCGCGCCAGCTGATAGCCTGTTGCCAGTCGAGCAGCGCCTTCAGTTCAGTGGTGCCTTCCAGCGCCGCCACTTTCAGCTTATCCAGGTTGATATTCTGCTCGTTGCCTTTGGCGTCCAGGGTAATCGTGGCGGGCGGGATTTCCGCGCCCTTCACCGCCGTGCGGAAGCTCAGGGTGTAGTCGGTCATTTTCCCGGTCAGCTTGAGCCTGAGATCGTCCGCCTGATACTGCTTTTCTCCGGTAAACGGCCAGTAAAGCTGCTCACTGGTGATATCCAGATTCAACGGCAGGCCCGCTTCCGCCAGCTTAGTCTGCCCGCGCAGCACCAGATCTACCGGGCCGGATAGGTTAACGCCGAATTCCAGCTGTTCGCGCAACGCCCCGCCCACTTTGATTTTGACCTTTTCGCCTTTAATCGGATCGACGTTCAGGGTGCTGTTGAGGGTGATATCCACCGGCCAGTTGTTGCGCAGCTCGGCGCGTCCGGTGGCGTTAACCGTGCCCTGGGTGGAATCAATATCCAGCGCATCGAGAGTGGCAAGCCCGTCCACGCTGCTGACTTTAAGCAGCATTGAGTTAATGGTAACGTCGGTATCGCCCGTTAAACGCAGTTGCTCGCCGCGAAACGATTGAATGGTCAGGTTTAACGGCAGATGGACGTCGGTCATCTCTGGCAGCACCGGCTTCGAGAACAGCTGTTTGAGCGTCTCACCCAGCGGCAGCTCATCCGGTTGCGGATTTTCAATCTTCGGTTCAACCACCTCTTCCTGGGCAACTTCCGCGACTTTCGGCAGGGCGATGAGCAGCCCCTGTAAGGTAGTTGGCGTCAGTGTCAGGTTGCGTTCCTGCCAGTTAAGGCCGGACGCGAAATCCATTACCGATACCGTGGTGTCATCGATACGCACGTTAACGTTATTCAGCGTGACGCTGCTGAGCGTAATGGGGTATGGCGTCGAGAGGTCGAGCGGGCCGCTGTCTTCCTCTTCAACCTGAGCCGCCGGGGGCATTTTCTCAGTATCAATCACCACGTTGATATCGCGCAACGCCAGAGCGTTAACGCACAGGCTGCTGTCGCGCAGGCAACCCAGCTTCAGCGCGAGATGGACTTCGCCCGCCAGGACGTTAACGCCCGGCTGCTCGTAACGCAGATTTTTGATCGACAGATCGCGCCAGCCGCCGGTCACGCTGCCGATCTCCAGCCCTGGCACCCAGCGGTCAGCCGCTTTAAACACCATATGCAGGCCGGTGGTCGTCCCGACTAAAAACCCGATAATCCCAACCAGCACCACCAGAAACAGCACCACGGCCAGGGTGATCTTCTTCCATAAACTCATAATTCAGGCCCCAAACCGATGTAGAACTGCAAGCCGTGTTCTTCTTTATCGCCAATCGGCACGGCAAAATCGAGCTTGACCGGGCCAACGGGCGACTGCCAGCGCACCCCGACGCCCGCGCCGGTTTTGAAATCGCTGCGGCGGATATCATTCACCGCCTCGCCGGAATCCACAAACATCGCGCCCCACCATTTGCCGGTGACGTTGTACTGATATTCCAGCGAGCCGGTAGCCAGTTTGGAGGCGCCGGTGAGTTTGCCGTCGTCGTTCTCCGGCGAAATAGATTTGTATTTGTAGCCGCGAATACTGCGGTCGCCGCCCGCGAAGAAACGCAGGTCCGGCGGGACTTTGTCGAAGTCGCCGGTTTCAATCCAGCCCAGATTGCCGCGCGCCACAAAACGGTGGCGATCGTACAGGGTGCGGATCCAGACGTTTTGCGCCTGTAACACCACGAAATCGACGTCCGAACCCCAGGCGGTATTGGAGTAATCCACCGAATAGCGCTGGGAATCGCCCCAGGTCGGCATTAAACCGCCGCGCGAGCGGGTGCGGCTAATCATCACGCCCGGATAGAGCAGCATGGTG
This sequence comes from Atlantibacter hermannii, assembly GCF_009907385.1. Taxonomy (GTDB): domain Bacteria; phylum Pseudomonadota; class Gammaproteobacteria; order Enterobacterales; family Enterobacteriaceae; genus Atlantibacter; species Atlantibacter hermannii_A. The sequence continues at coordinate 61,050 of NZ_JAAATR010000049.1, read as the reverse complement.
GTATTGGTGACATCCGCCTGGGTAAAGTGGTCGAGACTCCAGCGCAGGTTGATGGCGCGCTGCCAGCCGCTCGACAGATCCCAGTAGCGCGACACCGCAAGCGTTGTGGAGTCGGCTTCGGTATCGTTTAAGTCGGTGCGCTTAAAGCCGCCCTGCACCAGGTAATATTGTTCGATGGGGTTTTTTAGTAGCGGCACTTTATAGCTGAAGTCGAGCTGCTGCTCCGGCGCAGAGATGCTGGTGCTGGTGGTGAAGCTGTGGCCGTAAGAGTTAATCCAGGGTTTGTGCCAGGTGGCTTTAACGCGCGGCCCCACGTCGGTGGAATACCCGACCCCGGTTTCTATCCGGTTCTGAATGCGCGGCGAGAGTACGCCATGCAGCGGCAGCACTTTAGTCTGCCGGGCCTTATCAAATTCCGGGGCCACCACCACCGAGTTAAACCAACCGGTGGCGGAAAGCCGGCGGTTCAGTTCTGCCAGGTCTTTGGACTGGTAATAATCGCCCTGTTCGAACGGCACCAGGCTCTGTAAATACTCTTCGCGGATTTGCGACCCTTCGAAAGTCACCGGCCCGAAACGATAGCGTTCGCCGCTGTTATAGTCGATGTTCCAGAACGCCTGATGACGTTCCAGCGAAACCCCTAACTGACTCTTAGTAAACTCGCTGTCGAAATAGCCTTTGCGCAGCGAAACGCGAGTGAGACTTTTCTTAAAATTGTCGTAATCACCGTGATCGAGCACCGTTCCGATCGCCGGTCGGGTATTCAGCAGGTCGAGATAGTCCCGGTCGGTGCGCGCCCCGCCGCGTAAAATAACATCGGTTCCACCGATGCGTACCGGCACGCCAGGGGACACGTTGGCAATCAAAACCTGGCGTCCTTTGGGCGGCGGCGGACGTAAATCGAAATCGATTGTCGGCTCGTAATACCCCAGCGCCTTAAGCCCATTTCGTATGGCGTCATCTACGCGGGCGCGGAACTGGCGGTCAGGCGTAACTTCGTCGCTTTGTATGGTAGATAGTTGAGCGCGAACGTTTTTTTCAAGATCGCCTGACAGGCCTTCTACTTGCAAACGCACGTTTGCCGCGCTGGCGGCGACAGAGGCCAGCAGTAAGCTGGCGCAGAAACAGAGACGGAATCGTGGCACGTTTTCTCCTGAATTTCCTTTTTCCCACCCCTGGAAGGAAACGTAGTGCCGCTCCGCGGCTTGATGAAAAATCCCGCATATCGGGAATTGAAAAAGAGACGACTACCCAAATATTTCTTATGTTTAAATCTAGACGTATTTATCAACTGTATTGTGTGCAAAGACACGCCGTGTGACAACCTTAGCGAGGCTGTTGCTTTTTTCCCCACCTAAGGGAGACGCTACGATGAATTTTTTCGATAAAAAGCACTTGATCGACCCGGATTTGGCCCTGCCTGGACGCAGTACGCCGATGCCGGTCACTGCGTTGCATGCAGTTAACGAGCACTCCATGACCAACGTGCCGGATGGCATGGAAATCGCCATTTTTGCTATGGGCTGTTTCTGGGGAGTGGAGCGCCTGTTCTGGCGTTTACCGGGGGTATACAGTACGGCGGCGGGTTATTCTGGCGGCTATACCCTTAACCCAACCTATCGTGAAGTCTGCACCGGTAAAACAGGCCATACCGAAGCGGTGCGTGTGGTCTACGATCCGCATGTCATTAGCTATGAGCAACTGCTCCAGATATTCTGGGAAAACCACGATCCTGCTCAAGGCATGCGGCAAGGGAATGATATGGGAACGCAGTACCGCTCGGCGATTTATCCGCTGACGCCGGAGCAGGACAGCGCCGCCCGGGCCAGCCTGGCGCGCTTCCAGAAAGCGATGGCGGAACAAGGCGATGAGCGCCCGATCACCACTGAAATCGCCAGCGCCAAACCGTTTTACTACGCTGAAGACGAGCACCAACAATACCTTCATAAAAATCCGTATGGTTACTGCGGGATCGGCGGAATCGGCGTCTGTTTACCGCCGCGACAGGCATGAGAACTATCAGGGTCCGAAAGGGCCCTTTTTTTACAGGGCTAAAACAATTTTTTCGGCAAGCATGGGTGGATTCAATAATATTTTTATATAGTTTTAATTTAATTAAAGAACTAAATTAATATTGCGAACAATAATTCTATTATATATTACCAACTAATTTATCCATACAGTGCATTGAAAAACTTCACGACACTGACATCTTTTTCAATAATTTTAGACAAAATCAATGCATTAACGCGCCGTCTTTTCGTAAACGTATTCACGGTTACCCTACCTACATATTCTTAAAAAGAGTCTTTTAGCAAAACTTAAAAACACAGATATTGACGCATTAATTATTTAGCAGTCTAATTGGTCCAGTGCAATTTTGTACACTTTTTTGTATTTTCTTTATTAGCCCAATCAATACATCTAATGAAGTTATTACATAATTTTTACCATATGGAGTTTTTTATGAATAGGAAATTAATATTAATACCAGCTATGGTATTAACGTCTCTGGTTGTCGGTAATGCGAATGCGGCGTTAACTGACGATCAGGGTACAGTACACTTTCAGGGCAAAATTATTAATCCTCCTTGCGAAGTCGCAACGGATGCAAAAACGGTAAATGTGACCTTTACGCCTATGGGGGCGAACAGCTTTGCCGATATCGGTTCGGAAAACCCGCAAACTCAGGATGTTTCGATTAAACTCGCAACCTGTCCTGCAGACACCACGATTAACCTGACATTTTCTGGCGTTACCGCTACAACCAGCGATCAGTTGAAAGCCATGACGGGTTCAGATGCCACGGGTGTTGGTATTGTCATGTACGGTACCGGCAGTGCTGCCAGCTCAAAAGTGGTTTTTGACAACACGCCAAATGCCGCTTTTGCGCAAACAACTGGCGCAGAAGCTACAGACCTAACGTTTAATTATAAGGCTAAGGTTGTCGCGACGGCCGCGCCAGCGGATATTAAAGGCGGCGATTTTACCGCCGATGCGACCTATACCGTTTATTACCCTTAATGATACCAGCAGCAAAAAGGCATATTAACCGTATGCCTTTTCTTGCCTGACTAGTGATTTGTGGATTATGAAAAAATTAATATGTAGTTCATTTTTCTTAACCTCGCTTTTAGTGTGCGCCCCTGCTATTTCTGGCGTGCAAATTGGCGCAACGCGCATTGTCTATCCATCGAATAGCGATGAAGTTCAGCTGACGGTGCAAAGTAAAAACACCTCAATTAATCATCTGGTTCAGGCATGGGTGAGCAATATCGACGACCAGGGCGAGGCACCCTTTATCGCCACGCCTCCGCTGATGAAGTTGGCTGCTGGCCAGGAAACCATCTTCCATTTTATTTATGCAAAAAAAGGGGGAGAACTTCCTAAAGACAGAGAGTCTGTGTTTTGGGCAAATATTAAATTTATTGCCAGCACGCCTGAAAATATGCGCGATCAGAGTAAATTACAACTTGCATCCAGAACGCGTATTAAGCTTTTTTATCGTCCGACTTCGCTGAAAGATAGCGATGCGTTTAGCGCCTACGAAAAAATCAATTTCTCAAGAAATGGCAATACGCTGAACGTAACTAACCCCACACCTTTTTATGTGACGTTTAATTCCATAACCGTTAATGGTACGGCGGTGACGGCACCGAAGGACACCCTGACCGCCATGACAATGATGGTCGCCCCTTACGGGCATATTTCACTGCCAGCATCATTACAAGCCAATGCTGTGATCAAATGGAACTCAATTAGCGATTACGGCAACGTCACCCCCATTAAAGAATCCGTATTAAAATAAGGCGGAACATAATGGTCAGAGGCAATATAAACAACAAAAGAGGCTCGCAAGGGTTTACATACTCTGCATTAGCCTTAGCGGTAATGTTGTCGAGCACTTATGCCGTTGCTGAAGACCAATTTAATCTGAATGCCTTAAGCCATGATACGCCGCTGGCCGACAGCAATATCCTGAAAAAATATATTGCCGATAACGAAATGCTGGAAGGCAGTTATTTATCGAGTATTTATTTTAATTTCAATTATGTAGAAAAAAAAGAAGTCGCCTATAAACTGTCGGCGAATAAAAATCAGCTCATTCCCGCCCTTACCAAAGCGGATTTACGTCGCTATGGCGTCAATGTCGATGTGCTTCCTGCCTTTCAGAAAGTCAAGGATGAGGATACTATCGGCGATATTGGGCAATATATTGATGGCGCCAGCTATGCCTGGAGCGAGAAAACTCAGCGCCTGGATATTCGCGTTCCACAAATCGCACTAAATCAGGAAGCGAAAGACGCTGTCTCGCCCGAATTATGGGACGATGGTGTTCCTGCGCTCTTGTTAGGCTACTACTACAGCGGCTCGCAATCGTACGCCCGCCATGGCAGCGACGGTAATACCAACAGTAACTTTTTAAGTTTAAATTCAGGCGCCAATTTAGGCGGCTGGCGGCTGCGTAATGTGTCGAACTACTCGGATGAAAAATGGGACGACCTTTCCACAACGCTGACGCACGATATCAAAGCGCTACGCAGCCAGTTTTTGGTTGGGGACAGCAGCACGCCGTCGGATATATTCGATAGCATTCAGTTTCGCGGCGTCAGGATCTATTCTGATACCGATATGCATCCTTATAGCGAGCAGGGTTTCGCACCATTGATTCGCGGTATCGCGCGGAGCGATGCAAAAGTCACAATTAAACAGAATGGCTATAAAATTTATGAAACCTATGTTGCTCCCGGTCCGTTTGAGATCCGGGATATCAATCAGGTTTCATCGGGTAGTGACTTCGACGTTACCGTAACCGAAGCCGATGGCAGCGAGCATAGTTTCACCCAGTCTTCCTCCTCATTACCCGTCATGCTGCGTAGCGGCAGTTATAGCTATAGCGTGGCGTACGGCAAATATCAAAGCAATGATGTTTCTGATACGCCCGAGTTTGGCCAGGCGCAAATTATTTATGGTATGCCGTGGGGAATTACCGCCTATGGCGGGCTGATTGGCGCCGACATGTACCAGTCTGCGGCTCTCGGCATTGGTGTGGATTTGCATGCGCTGGGGTCAATTTCATTTGATGCCACACATGCCAAAAGTCAGCTCAATAATGATCGTAATGAAACCGGCATGTCATATCGTCTGCAGTATGCAAAAAATATTGATGCCACCAACACTAACCTGACGTTAGCCAGTTATCGCTACTCTTCTGAAAATTTTTACACCTTCGCTGAAACTATCAGTCAGCGAAATACGGCGACTGTGGAAGATGATATGTATTCCTACAGAAATCTCTATAACCGCAGAAGCCGTGCGCAAATTAATATCAGCCAAACGCTGGGAGAATGGGGCAGTGTTTATCTTTCGGCTTATCAACAGGATTACTGGAAGCTTAATCAATCCGAGCGAAACCTCACGCTGGGATATAACGTCATGCTTAACAGCATTTCGTACTCGCTTAACGCTTCACAAACAAAAATGCCCAACAGCAAAACGGATACGCAATATTCTTTAACCGTAAGCATTCCGCTGGATAAATGGATGCCGCAAACCTGGGCGACTTATGCACTTAACACCTCACAACACGGTAATTCGACACATCAGCTTGGTATTAACGGCCTTGCGCTGGAAGACAATAAATTAAATTACAATATTCAACAGGCTTACTCCGAGCAGGATCAAGCAACAAGCGGCAGTATTAACGCCTCTTATCGCGGTTCAGCCGGTACGCTGAGCGGGGGTTATAGCTACGACAATAGTAGTCAACGCCTCAATTACAGCGCCCAGGGCGGAGTACTTGTCCACCCTTATGGCGTGACTTTAGCGCAATCCTTACCGGAAACCATGACATTGGTCCGCGCACCCGGCGGGGCGAATATCAAAGTGAACGGCGCATCGGGCATTTATACCGATAGCCGCGGTTATGCCGTGATTCCTTATAGTAATCCCTACCGGCAAAACACCATATCGCTTAACACCAGCGGAAGTAAAAACAGTGACATAAGCGACCCGGTTAAAACTGTCGTCCCGACCCGCGGCGCGGTTGCGCTGGCAGATTATAAAGTGCGCAGCGGAGCGCGCGTTCTGTTTACCTTGCTGCACGGCGACAGCACTGTGCCCTTTGGCGCGCTGGTCTCAACCCCGAATGATGAAGATAATTCCACCAGCCTGGTTGACGATCACGGCCAGGTCTATATCACGGGTGTGTCCAAAGGCATGAAGCTGGTGGCCCGGTGGGGAAATGGCAGCGCCCAGAGCTGCGCAGCACTCGTTCCGTCCTTATCTGAAAACGCAGACAGCGAAGCGATGGTAAAGCGCCTCACGCTGGAATGCCGGTAATATTACCAGGTGACAGCATGTTAAACAGAAGGCTTTTTTGCCCACTCATATTGCTCATCAGTGTAGTTTTTTTTCCCCGTTCAACCCTGGCCGACTGCATATTTACCGGTGGGACGACAACCGGCAACTTCACGTTATCCATACCGGCATTGCGTCTGCCCAGGGAGCCAGCGCCCGACACCATACTTTGGGATAGTGGCATTCTTCATCCGACACCATCGCCTCTTATTACCTGTCAGAGTGAAACCGTCGTTTGGTCCGGGTTCCTGACGGCGAAAACGTTGGTGACAGGTATTACTTCACCTTATGTTTACCAGACTAACAATCCGGGTATCGGCATCCAGGTACTGACCTCGCATGACAGGGTAGGCATTATTTATATGCAATGGCCCAGGCTGACTGAGCAGGCGCATGCCGGTTTCGCCTATAACCAGGAAAACTATTTTCATGTGAAATTAATTGCTACAGGGAAACCACTCACCTCGGGCTATCTTCAATTAGGGGGATACAATATGGATCGCGCTTTTGGGTCTGCACGCCAGTATCTGTTTCAGTTCAACCCAACAAACATTAATGTTCAGGCAACGGGCTGCGAACTTGAAACTAAAGACATCAATGTTGCATTAACCCCTGGCAGAGGCTTAGTCATTACGGCGCTTTCTGATAATAATGCCACCTCCAGCCCGGTCGATTTCAATATTGGTCTTAGTTGCGAGATGACTACCGCTATTAGTATTCAGTTCAATGGAACGACTCCCAGCGGCCAGAATAATATCTTATTGCTTGACAATAGCGGCAACGTTTCTTCCGCGCAGGGCGTGGGGGTACAAATAGTGAAGGATGGTCAGCCGATTAATTTTGGTGAGCAAAAGGAAGTTGTTAAGTCAGCCAGCACGACAAAAATCACCCTCCCCTATCAGGCGCGACTGATAAAACTTTCCAGTGCGCTCCGCGCGGGAGACGTTAATGCTACTGCGACCTTTGATATGGTCTATCGCTGATGTCTGGCCATTAATACCCACGTCTACATGCTTAAGCGGCTGAAAATCATGAACAACCTAAAGCTTCGTCCATTTTTTATATTTTTAATCCTTATTATTAACGGATTTATATCCTGTTCGGTTTGGGCGGATTGCACATTTAAAAATGGTACTTCAACCGATGTACAGAAAATTACCCCCCCTTCATTACGGATAGCTGCAAACACTCCTGCGGATACTGTTATTTGGGATAGCGGTATTATTACAGGCTCGTCAGTTGCCGATATTTATTGTTATACAGAAACAGTAGTGACGTCGGGTTATCAAACCGCCAAAACCCTTATCACGGGTATATCGTCCCCCAATGTCTATCAAACAAACAATCCAGGAATCGGGATCAGGATGCTGGCGAGCGCCAATGCGCAAAATTTATTAACGATGACGTGGCCACGGGGCACAGAACAAGCTCATGCGACTTATGGCTATAAACAGCAAATGTATTTCAAGGTGCAACTTATTGCGACCGGAAAACCAATAACATCCGGAACACTGGATTTAAGCAGCTTCGTAGTTGACCGCGTCTTTGGTACAGCACGCCAATTCTTATTATCGTTTTCCAACTCTTCGATAACGGTACAATCGGTCGGCTGCGATCTCGATACCAGGGATATTAGTGTTGCTCTGACTGACGGGCGAGGCGTGGTTATCACCTCGCTTAATACCCCGGGCGCAACAACGTCTCCGGTAAATTTTGGTATCAATCTCTCATGTCAATTGAATGCAAATGTCAGCATTACATTTCAGGGTACGACTATCAGCGGTAAACAAGATACGTTAGCGCTGGATAATCAAGCCCAGTCCACATCCGCGCAGGGGGTGGGGGTACAAATTTTGCAACACGGAGAGCCGATAATGTTCGGCATGGAAAGAGCAATATTAAACAATGTCACCAGTACTAAAATCACTCTGCCTTTTCAGGCGCGACTGATTCGTCTGAATGACAACATTCGGGCAGGGGACATCAATGCAACCGCAACGTTTGATATGATTTACCGTTAAACGTAATCACCTCTTCTATCATGGTGAATAAAAACCACAATTAGCGCATCAGCACCACTATATTGTTACCTGCTGGCGGCCTACACCGCCCTTACGCTATACTACCCCCTGAATTTACGGGCTCGCTCATCGGTGAGCCCGTATTTATCGCATTATTTCTAATGGTACTTTCACTTCCCTTCCGAGGATCTGGCTGAAGCCGGATAAACTATGTTAAACAGTATTTTATTAATACTTTGTCTCATCGGCGTCAGTGCGTTTTTCTCGCTTTCGGAGATCTCGCTGGCCGCCTCCCGCAAGATAAAACTCAAACTGATGGCCGATGAAGGCAACATCAACGCCCTGCGCGTGCTGAAGATGCAGGAAAACCCCGGCATGTTCTTTACCGTGGTGCAGATTGGTCTTAACGCGGTAGCGATTCTCGGCGGTATCGTCGGCGATGCGGCGTTTTCACCGGCTTTTCATAAAATCTTTGACGGCTTCGTCTCCCCTGAACTGGCGGAGCAACTGAGCTTTATTATGTCGTTTTCGCTGGTCACCGGCGCGTTTATTCTTATCGCCGACCTGACGCCGAAACGCATCGGTATGATTGCGCCTGAAGTGATTGCTTTGCGTATCATCAACCCGATGCGCTTCTGTCTGTTCGTGTTCCGCCCGCTGGTGTGGTTCTTTAACGGCCTTGCCAACGTGATTTTCCGCATCTTCAAACTGCCGATGGTGCGTAAAGACGATATCACCTCCGATGACATTTACGCCGTGGTGGAAGCCGGAGCGCTGGCCGGCGTGTTGCGTAAGCAGGAGCACGAGCTGATCGAAAACGTGTTTGAGCTGGAATCGCGCACCGTGCCGTCATCCATGACCTCGCGTGAAAATATCGTCTGGTTCGATCTGCATGAAGATGAACAGAGCCTGAAGAGTAAAATCGCCGACCATCCGCACTCCAAGTTCCTGGTGTGCAATGACGATATTGACCATATCGTCGGTTATGTCGATTCCAAGGAGCTGCTGAACCGGGTACTGGGCAACCAGAGCCTGGCGCTGACCAGCGGGGTACAAATCCGCAACACGCTGATCGTCCCCGATACGCTGACCCTCTCCGAAGCGCTGGAAAGTTTCAAAACCGCCGGGGAAGACTTCGCGGTGATCATGAACGAATATGCGCTGGTGGTAGGCATCATCACGCTGAACGACGTGATGACCACCCTGATGGGCGATTTAGTCGGCCAGGGGCTGGAAGAGCAAATCGTGGCGCGCGATGAGAACTCGTGGCTGATTGACGGCGGAACGCCGATTGATGACGTGATGCGCGTGCTGGATATTGATGAGTTTCCACAGTCCGGTAACTACGAGACCATCGGCGGCTTTATGATGTTTATGCTGCGTAAAATCCCCAAACGCACCGATTCGGTGAAGTTCTCCGGCTATAAGTTCGAAGTGGTGGACATTGATAACTACCGCATCGACCAGCTACTGGTGACCCGCATTGATAACAAGCCCACCGTACTGGTGCCGCGCAAGCCGGAAGAAACCACCGCTTCCTGATCCCAGAAACACTAACGGCCCCATCGGGGCCGTTTTGATAACTGCACAGGTAATACTCACGTACGACTTAAAGGGTTAAGCCATCTCGGTCTGGAGACGCAAAACCTGACGGTTGACTTCGGACATCACCGAAAGGTGCTGTTTGTCCTTTACTTTCGGGATAAGGATCTTGCCCTTATCAAACTCGAAAGCGCCTACGTCCTTGATATATAACCGTCCACGGAACAGGATCTTCACGTATTTAGCCACCTGAAGGGGGTTATAACGTTGGAATATTTTCACTTTTTTCTACTCCTGCTTAGTGTTACGCCCCGGCGGTGCCACAATCGGCCCGTCATGAATAAGGCGCAAATTTTGTTGCCAGTTGACTATAGACCAGATTGGTCAGGTGACACAGTGTGGTTAAGTTTATTTACCGTTTTATTACAGTTTTTGAGAGTTTTCTTTTCAATAGCTCATAAAAGCCAGTATAAAGCGCGATTTTCTTCAGGATATGTGCGTCCGCCCGCAAAGTGGCATCAAGGTTGCGGGTAAAGAAAGTATTTAGCACATATGCTTAAAACGTCAGGACCCGGTGGTCCGATCACCTGCTGAGAACAACAATAAGGATCCGTACAATGACCCTTCGCAAAGCCGCGACGCTCGCACTATTGCTGCTGCCTTTCATGGCATCGGCTCACAATTTCCAGGATAATCAACGCGTCCCGCCGGTCGGCGTGTCTGACCGGGGCGAATTGATTCTTACTAACGATAAGTTTAGCTACAAAAACTGGAACAGCGCGCAGTTAAGTGGAAAAGTGCGAGTGGTGCAGCATATTGCCGGACGCACCTCCGCCAAAGAAAAGAACGCCGGGCTGATTGAAGCCATCAAAAACGCCAAACTGCCCCACGATACCTATCAAACCACCACCATCGTAAATACGGATGATGCGATCCCGGGCAGCGCGATGTTTGTGCGCAGCAGCCTGGAGGATAATAAAAAGCTCTATCCGTGGTCGCAGTTTATCGTGGACAGTAATGGCGTGGTGGCTAAATCCTGGGCGCTGGAGCCGGAAAGCTCGGCGGTGGTCGTGCTGGATAAACAGGGACGAGTGCAATTCGCCAAAGACGGCGGGCTGACCCAGCAGGAAGTGCAGCAGGTCATGAGCCTGCTGCAACAGTTGCTTAGTAAATAGAAACCCGGAAGCCGGGGTTCAGGAACGACTCGCGCGGGGTGTAATCCAGCGTGACGCCCTTCCAGTCGTGAACATGTGCCCCGGCAGCCACCGCCACCGCGTGCCCTGCGGCGGTGTCCCAGATGCAGGTCGGCCCGAAACGCGGGTAAAGCTGCGCCTGCCCTTCCGCCACAAGGCAGAATTTGAGCGATGAACCGATAGACGTGGTTTGATGCTCGCCCAACTGCTGCAAATACTCTTTTAACTCTTCATCGGTGTGCGAACGGCTGATCACCACCAGCGGCGGACGGGCATCGCGCACGTGGATTTGGTTACGGATATCGCACTCCTCTTTCCACGCCTTGCCTTCGGCGGCGCTGTACATCACCTTCATTACCGGCGCGTATACCACACCCAGTACCGGCTTCCCGTTTTCAATCAGCGCGATATTGACGGTAAACTCGCCGTTGCGCTTCAGAAATTCTTTCGTGCCGTCCAGCGGATCCACCAGCCAGTAACGCTGCCAGTGCTGACGGATTTCCCAGGCGGGCGGATCTTCTTCAGACAGCACCGGAATATCCGGGGTGAGCCTGCTCAGCCCTTCGACAATGATTTTATGGGCGGCGATGTCCGCCGCCGTGACCGGCGAATCGTCAAGTTTATGGGTTGCGACAATCGGCTTCTCGCCCTGATAGACCTGCATAATGGCGTTTCCCGCCTCACGCGCCACCTGGCATACCTGTTCTAACATCTTCCACCTCTTCGTGAGCGACAGGCATTTTCTGCCGCTGATTAACCCTTTGTTTTAGCTAATGACTTTTTATATAGCATTGCGCCTGATTCCGCCATCTGTGATAGAGCCTGGATTTCCTTACATCAATCTATGGCAGGATTCACATTTCTGTAAGCAACAGCCTATACATACATATCTTTTTGCAACAGAGATCTTAAAAGGGACCTTGATGATGATTAAGTTTAGCGCAACGCTCCTGGCGACGCTTGTGACGGCCAACGTCTATGCGGCAACGGTCGATTTACGCATTCTCGAAACCACTGATTTGCATAGCAACATGATGGATTTCGATTATTACAAAGACGCCCCGACTGAAAAATTCGGACTGGTGCGCACTGCATCGCTGATTAACGCCGCCCGTAGCGAAGCCGCCAACAGCGTGCTGGTGGATAACGGCGATCTGATTCAGGGCAGCCCGCTGGGCGATTACATGGCGGCTAAAGGCTTAAAAGACGGCGAGGTGCATCCGGTTTTCGCGGCGATGAACACCCTGAATTACGCCGTGGGCAACCTCGGCAACCACGAATTCAACTACGGCCTCGATTACCTGCATAACGCGCTGGCCGGGGCGAACTATCCGTACGTTAACGCCAACGTTATCGACGCTAAAACCAATAAGCCGCTGTTTACGCCATATCTGATCCAACCCACCGAGGTGAAAGATCGCGAGGGCAAAACCCATACCCTGAACATCGGCTATATCGGTTTTGTGCCGCCGCAAATCATGACATGGGATAAAGCCAACCTGAGCGGCAATGTTACCGTCACCGATATTACCGAAACCGCCCGTCGCTACATTCCGGAAATGCGCGCCAAAGGCGCCGATCTGGTGGTCGTGGTAGCGCATTCCGGGTTGTCTGCCGAGCCGTACAAAGCGCTGGCGGAGAACTCGGTGTATTACTTAAGCGAAGTGCCCGGCGTGGATGCCATTCTGTTTGGACACGCCCATGCGGTGTTCCCTGGCAAAGATTTTGCCGCCATCAAAGGCGCGGATATTGAGAAAGGGACGCTGAACGGCGTGCCTGCGGTCATGCCGGGCATGTGGGGCGATCACCTGGGCGTGGTGGATATGGTGCTGAATAACGATGCCGGAAAGTGGCAGGTTAACGAGGCGAAAGCCCTGGCGCGGCCCATTTACGACGCCGCCGCGAAAAAATCCCTGGCGGCGGAAGACGCCGATCTGGTGAAGGTGCTGAAGCCCTCGCACGACGCCACGCGTGATTTCGTCAGCCAGCCAATCGGCAAATCCGCCGATAGTCTTTACAGCTACCTGGCGCTGGTGCAGGACGATCCCACCGTTCAGGTGGTGAATAACGCCCAACGCGCTTATGTAGAGCACTTTATCCAGGGCGATCCGGATCTGGCCTCGCTGCCGGTCCTGTCCGCCGCCGCGCCGTTTAAAGTGGGCGGGCGTAAAAACGATCCGGCAAGCTATGTGGAGGTGGAAAAAGGCCAGTTAACTTTCCGTAACGCCGCCGATCTGTATCTCTACCCGAACACGCTGGTGGTAGTGAAAGCCAGCGGCAAAGAGGTCAAAGAGTGGCTGGAATGCTCCGCCGGGCAGTTTAACCAGATTGATGTGAATAACAGCCAGCCCCAGAGCCTGATTAACTGGGACGGTTTCCGCACCTATAACTTCGATGTGATCGACGGGGTGAATTACCAGATTGACGTCACCCAGCCCGCGAAGTACGACGGCGAATGCCAGATAGTGAATCCTCAGGCTGAGCGAATTAAGCAGCTGACGTTCAACGGTAAACCCATCGACCCGAACGCGACTTTCCTGGTAGCGACCAACAACTACCGCGCATACGGCGGCAAGTTTGCCGGCACTGGCGACGATCATATCGCCTTCGCCTCGCCGGATGAGAACCGCTCAGTGCTGGCCGCCTGGATTGGCGCGCAAACCAAACAGGCCGGGGAGATCCATCCGGCGGCGGATAACAACTGGCGTCTGGCACCGATCCACAGCGATAAGCCGCTGGATATCCGCTTCGAAACCTCGCCGGGGGCAAAAGCCGCCGCGTTTATCCAGCAAAAAGCACAGTACCCGATGAAAAACGTCGGCACTGATGAGATCGGCTTTGCGCTGTATCAGCTCGATTTGAACGCCCGTTAAGCCGCGCTGGCGTCCCGTTCATGGCGGGACGCCATCACCTGCGGCAAATTCATTTCAATCCAGTCCGCCAGCGCCGCGACTTTCTCGCTGACCTGCTCGCCCAGCGGCGTCAGGCTGTACTCCACGTGCGGCGGCACCACCGGGTATGAAACCCGGTTCACAAAGCCATCCTGTTCCAGCCATTGCAGGGTCTGCGCCAGCATCTTTTCACTCACCCCGCCCATTTTGCGTCGTAAATCGCTAAAGCGATGAGTACCGTCGCGCAGCGCCACCAGGATCAGTACGCCCCAGCGGCTGGTGACGTGCTTTAACACGTCCCGGGACGGGCATTGCTCGGCAAATAAATTTCCGTCGCGCAGTTGCTGCGTCAGGGTGTTGGCTGATGTCATTTTCATACTTACCTTTTTGTACGTACTTACTAAAAGTTAGTTAGGGTGATAGTGTGCCACAACACCCACCAAATTCGAAGGAGTCACATCATGATTGCAGTCACTGGCGCAACCGGCCATCTGGGCCGACTGGTCATCGAAAAATTGCTGGCAACCCATAACGCGCAGGATCTCGTGGCGATCGTGCGTAATCCCGCCAAAGCGCAGGCGCTGGCGGATAAAGGCGTTCAGGTTCGCGAGGCCGATTATGGCAACCCGGCGGCACTGGCTTCGGCGCTACAGGGCGTGGAAAAACTGCTGCTGATTTCGTCCAGCGAAGTGGGCCAACGCGCCGTGCAGCATCGCAACATTATCGATGCAGCGAAATCGGCTGGGGTACAGCTGATCGCCTATACCAGCCTGCTGCGTGCCGATAGCTCGCCGCTGGCGCTGCACGTTGAACATGTGGCAACCGAAAACGCTCTGGCGCAATCCGGCGTGCCTTATGTATTGCTGCGTAACGGCTGGTATAGCGAAAACTATCTGGCGAGCGTACCGGCGGCGCTGGAGCACGGCGCGTTTATCGGCAGCGCGGGCGAGGGCAAAATCGCCTCCGCCACCCGTGAAGATTATGCTGAGGCCGCCGCGAAAGTGCTGAGCCTCGATAATCAGGCCGGTAAAGTGTACGAGCTGGCGGGCGATAGCGCCTGGACGCTGGCAGAGCTGACGGAAAAAATCTCCGCGATAACCGGAAAAACCGTGGTGTATAACAACCTCAGCGAAGCGGATTTCGCCGCCGCATTGCAGGGGGCAGGCCTGCCGGAAGGCTTCGCCAGACTGCTGGCGGACTCCGACGTTGGCGCATCCAAAGGCGGGCTGTATGACGACGGCCATCAGCTAAGCCGCCTGATTGGCCGCCCAACAACGACTATCGATGACAGCCTGAAGGCCGTCCTGTAATTGTTAATTAGTGGTTAATTTTCGTAGCCATACCACAGCTCATCCCTATAATGAACAAGAAGCAGTCTAAGGGGGTGAGTTGTGCAAGGCGTACCAGAACAGTTTACCGATGAACAAGATCGCGCCCGGTTTCGGCACTTAGCGGCCATTCCGGGCGTTGAGCTTTATCACGCCCATATCGCCCACTTTGCCTTTGAACCCCACACTCACGAAGCCTTTGGCATTGGCACCATCGAATGGGGCGCCGAACGCTTTCGCTATCGCGGTGCCGATCACGTAGCGGCAGTAAATTCCCTGGTTACCATGAACCCGGACGAACTGCACACCGGCGAAGCGGAGACCCAGGGCGGGTGGCGCTACCGGATGATCTATCTCGAACCAGCGCTGCTGGAGCAAATGACCGGCGTCAAACAATGGTGGTTTACTGACGTCGAGCGCCACGACCCGCTACGCGCCCAGGCGACCGGGCGGATCATTTACGACCTGTGGCACCAGCCCGATCCGCTGGCGCAACAGGGCCTGGTGCTGGATCTTATCGACGCCTTCCGCCCTTACGCCCGCCATGGCGGCAGGCACATCCCCACCCGGCAAACCCGTTTTGACCGGGTGCGCGAGTATGTGTATGAAAACTACATGCATGCGGTGGGTCTGGAGGAACTGGCGCAGGAGGCGGCGCTCAGTCCGTATCACTTTCTGCGTCAGTTCAAAGCGCATTTTCACGTTACGCCCCATCAGATGCTGATGGCGGTGCGGCTATGGCGTGCCAAGCAATTTTTAACCAACGGCATGCCCGCAGCCGAAGTCGCCATCGCGACCGGCCTCAGCGATCAATCTCACCTGACGCGCGCGTTTACCCGCCGCTACGGCATCACGCCGGTGCGCTATCAGAAGCAGGTCATCAGAGACTAAAAGCGCAATCTCATACAATAATTCTCAGGCGTTGCTGCGCACACTGGGCGTTACACTGTTTTAACGGGAATGTGTCATGTTTGCTGGAGTGTTGTTCGCCCTCGCCGCAGGGCTGATGTGGGGGCTGATTTTCGTGGGGCCGCTGATCGTGCCGGAATACCCGGCGGCGTTGCAATCGACGGGCCGCTATCTGGCGCTCGGTTTGATTGCCATCCCTGTCGCCTGGCTGGGCCGCCGCCGCCTGATGCAGCTTTCCTCCCGCGACTGGTGGACCGCGCTGTTTCTCTCCGCTGTCGGCAACCTGATTTATTACGTCTGCCTTGCCAGCGCCATCCAGCGTACCGGCGCGCCGGTATCCACCATGATTATCGGTACGCTCCCGGTGGTGATCCCGGTATTCGCCAATCTGCTGTACAGCCAGCGCGACGGAAAAATCCCGTGGCGGCAGCTTGCGCCTTCCTTATTGTTTATCGCCATCGGCCTGGTGCTGGTGAATTATGCCGAACTGCGTGGCGGCGTGGTGGATTTCGATCTCTGGCGGTACGGCAGCGGGATCGCGCTGGCGCTGGTATCGGTGGTGTGCTGGGCCTGGTATGCCTTGCGCAATGCCCGCTGGCTGCGGGAAAACCCCGATAAACCGCCAATGATGTGGGCCACCGCCCAGGGTCTGGTGACGTTGCCGATGTCGCTGATTGGCTATGTCGCGGTGTGCCTGTGGCTTTCTCACCAGCAGGTCTCTTTCGCCCTGCCCTTCGGCCCGCGTCCGGCAGTGTTTATTACGCTGATGATCGCCATTGCGGTGCTGTGCTCCTGGGTGGGCGCACTGTGCTGGAACGAAGCCAGCCAGCGGTTGCCGACGGTGATCCTCGGGCCGTTAATCGTATTTGAGACGCTCGCCGGCCTGCTTTATACCTTCCTGATGCGCCAGAGCCCGCCGCCGCTGATTACCGCGCTGGGCATTCTGCTGCTGGTGGCTGGCGTGGTGCTGGCAGTACGCGCCAGGCCGCAAAAAACACAACCCGCCGTCATGCCCGTCACACCGGGATCGTGATCGCAAACCGGCGCAAACCGCGTCGGTTTTTTTTTGCTGACTCAAAAGGGTTATAGCTTTCCTTAAAAGATGCATTTAAAATGCATCTTATATTCTGATGATTGAGGTAAACGCTATGGCCTTCCGTGACCAACCTTTAGGTGAACTGGCTTTAACCATTCCCCGCGCTTCTGCCCTGTTCCGTAAATACAATCTCGACTTCTGCTGCGGCGGCAAACAGACTCTGCTACGCGCGGCGACTCGCCAGGAGTTGGATCTCGATACCATCGAAGCGGAACTGACCGCGCTGGCGGACGAACCGCTGGAAAAAGAGTGGCGTACCGCGCCGCTGGTCGAAATCATCGATCACATTATTGTGCGTTACCATGATCGCCACCGCGAACAGCTGCCGGAATTGATTTACCAGGCCACCAAAGTGGAACGCGTGCACGCCGATAAGCCTAACGTGCCGAAAGGCCTGACCAAATACCTGACCATGCTGCATGAAGAGCTGTCCAGCCACATGATGAAAGAAGAGCAGATCCTGTTTCCGATGATCAAACAGGGAATGGGCAGCCACGCGACCGGGCCGATTACGGTCATGGAGAGTGAGCATGATGAGGCGGGCGAACTGCTGGAAGTGATCAAGCACACCACAAATAACGTCACGCCGCCGCCGGAAGCCTGCACCACGTGGAAAGCGATGTACAACGGCATTAATGAGCTGATTGACGATCTGATGAATCACATCAGCCTGGAAAACAACGTTCTTTTTCCGCGTGCCCTCGCTGGAGAAAAATAAGGCGCCCGTCGAGCGCCATCGGAAGTCCTTATTGGGCCATCATTGATGGCCCTTTTTTTGTCTTATTTCTGGAAGTTCGCCAGACGTTTCTTGCCGATAAACAACCAGCCCAGACCCAGTACGATGAACCACAGCGGCGTGACGATTAGCGCCTGACGAGTATCATCTTCCAGCGTCAGCAGCACCAGCACAAACACGAAGAACGCCATGCATACCCAGCACATCAGCTTGCCGAGCGGCATTTTGTAGATTGATTTCTCGTGCAGATGCGGGCGCTGTTTGCGGTACACCAGGTAAGAGCACAGGATGATGGTCCAGACGAACATAAACAGGATCGCTGACACCGTGGTGATCATGGTGAACGCGCCGATCACGCTCGGGTTAACGTACAGCATCACCACGCCGCCCAGCAGACAGATACAGGAGAAAGTCAGCCCTTTCGCCGGTACTGCGCGCTTAGAGAGTTTAGCGAACGCTTTTGGCGCCACGCCTTCCTGCGCCAGGCCGAACAGCATACGGCTGGTAGAGAACACGCCGCTGTTAGCCGACGAGGCCGCAGAGGTCAGCACCACAAAGTTAATCACGCTGGCGGCGGCAGGCAGGCCCACCAGCACGAACAGCTCAACGAACGGGCTCTTATCCGGCACCACGGAACTCCACGGGGTGACCGACATAATCACGATCAGCGCAAACACGTAGAACATGATGATACGAATCGGAATCGAGTTGATGGCGCGCGGCAGCGATTTTTCCGGATCTTTGGTTTCCGCTGCGGTGGTGCCCACCAGTTCGATACCCACGAACGCAAATACCGCTATCTGGAACCCGGCAAAGAAGCCGCTAATGCCTTTCGGGAACCAGCCGCCGTCATTCCACAGATGCGCTAACGAGGCTTCAACGCCCGTTGGAGAAGTAAAGTGGGTGGCAATCATCACTACGCCGACAATAATCAGCGCCACAATAGCGACGATTTTGATCATCGCGAACCAGAACTCCATTTCACCGAACATCTTCACGGTAGCGAGGTTAAGCCCCAGCAACAGCAGAACCACTGCCAGCGACGACACCCAGTCGGAAAGCTCAGGGAACCAGAACTGCGCATAGGCGGTAATCGCCACCACGTCTGCCATGCCGGTCACCACCCAGCAGAACCAGTAGGTCCAGCCGGTAAAATAACCGGCCCACGGCCCGAGCAGATCCGAAGCGAAATCGCTGAACGATTTATATTCCAGATTGGAAAGTAATAATTCCCCCATCGCGCGCATCACAAAAAACAGCATAAAACCGATGATCATATAAACGAAAATAATCGACGGCCCTGCGAGGCTGATGGTTTTGCCAGAACCCATAAATAACCCGGTGCCGATGGCGCCGCCGATGGCAATAAGCTGGATATGACGGTTTGTAAGATTACGCCGTAGCGACTGCTCAGCCGGTGCCTCAGCAACGTCTGCGTCTTTGACTTGATCTACCATGTTGAATTCCTGTACCTGTCTGTGTTGTTCAGGCTCTGATGGCCTGTAAATGCATAATGAAGTGACGATGCCCCTCAAAAACATCATCGATATTAGGTAACAATCGGAGGGTTGAGTACTGCGATTTTAACGTTATGTTAATTAAATGTTTAAAATGAGTGTTAAATCACTATTACCTTGCAAAGCATCTCATGAAAACACCCGGAACGGGGGCGCAATCAGGAGAAAGCACCACAATTATTATTATTTCCGTTATTTACCCCCGCCGAAACGGGGGCGGTATGCGGGGTTACAGAATTTCCAGTAACTCGACTTCGAAAATCAGGGTGCTGAACGGTGGGATGGATGCGCCAGCGCCGCGCTCGCCATAGGCCAGGTTTTGTGGGATGGTCAGTTCCCATTTGGAACCCACAGGCATCAGGGTCAGGGCTTCAATCCAGCCAGGAATAACGCCGCTCACCGGGAATTCAGCCGGTTCGCCACGCATCACGGAGCTGTCGAACACGGTGCCGTCGATCAGCTTGCCGGTGTAGTGTACGCGCACGCGATCTTTACGCGCCGGGATCGGGCCTTCGCCCTGAGTGAGTACGCGGAACTGCAGGCCGGATTCAGTGCTGTTCACGCCTTCACGCTCGCGGTTTTCGTCCAGGTATTTCTGGCCGTCCGCCGCCATCGCCTGCTGACGCTCACGACGCACCGCATCGGCGCGCTCGTGGATCTCACGCAGGGCGCGGTGCACCACATCGACCGGTACAGCAGGTTGATTGCCATCCAGTGCGTCACGCAGACCCGCGACCAGCGCTTCCGGCAGCAGACCCTGCAGCCCGGATTCACGCAGTTGCTGCCCAACCTGCAAACCAATGCCGTAGCTTGCCTGGGATTCGATGCTGTCAAAAGAAGGGGTCGTCATGGATTTTCCTTTCATGCTGATAAAAAGTAGCGGGCAGCATAACAGCCCAGCTGTTTAGGGTAAAATGATCCTGCATGCGCGGGATAGATCGGTTTGGTACTAAAACCGATGGCTTAAGACCGCAGGATCACAGATAAGATGTCACGAAAGGCCACATTGTTACCGTCATCAATCAGTTACATATATACTGGTTAAAAGCGGAGATTGCCGCACGCCTTACAATGCGCAGGAGAAGAGCATGCCCGGACGATTCGCAATCAAACCTACCCTTTCGCGGATTTGGCACGCGCCGGACCATGTCCGGCTGATGGACCCGCTCCCCCCTTTTCATCGTCGCGGCATTATTATTGCGGCGCTGGTGATTGTGATTTGTTTTCTCTGGCCCGCTGCGCAGCCTGAGCAACCCCAGGTACGGCGCGATGCCCAGCTCGATCTTCAATCCTCATCTCAGCCGCCAATGCAAGCTGAACTCACCACTCCGCCGCCGCAGACCCAGGCGACACAGACGCCCGGGTCAGAGCCCGCGCCCGCAGAATCTGCGCCGCAGCCGTTCCAGAATAATGATATTGAGCAGCAATGGCGCACGTATCGCGTGGAAGAAGGGAAAACCATGGCGCAACTGTTCCGCGACCACAATTTGCCGCCAGCGGACGTTTACGCCATGGCGCAGGTTGAAGGAGACGGCAAGCCGCTCAGCACGCTGCAGACCGGCCAGATGGTGCAGATACGCCAGAACGCGAGCGGCGTGGTAACCGGTTTAACGATTGAGGTCGGCAACGATAAGCAGGTGCTGTTTACCCGCCAGCCGGACGGCAGCTTTATCCGCGTCCGCTGATCATGATGGGAGTGATCACTCACTCCCCTTCGGCATCTTGTTAACCCACCAGATGCCCGAGCACACCAGAAGCAGCGCCAGCGCGTATTTCCATTCAAGAATGTTTTCGGACAGGAAAATAGCCGACAGCGCGGTGCCCGCCACCGGAACCACAAAGTTAAACGGGGCGATCATGCTGACGCGGTTGTACTTCAGCAAAATGCTCCACAGGGCAAAGGCGACGGATGACAGCAGCGTCAGATAGCCTAAAATCGCCACCGAGGCGAATCCGTGAACCTCCAGCGTCCCGCCCGTCATATAGCCAATCACAATCAGCACCAGCCCGCCAAAACCTAACTGGTAGCCGGTCATCACGGTGGGATCGACGGTTTGCGAAATGCGCTTTCCGTACAGGGTGGACGCAGACAGAATAAAGGCCGCCAGCACCACGAAACCATCGCCCATCAGGCTAAACGTGAAGTCGCTCATCCCGCCGTTAAAGTTAACAATCATCACGCCGGCAAAACCCAGCACGCAGCCAATGGCTTTGTTATAACTCAGCTTGTCGTTGTGATAGATAAAGTGCGCCAGCAATACGCTGAAGAACGTGCCGGTAGCATTCATGATTGAGCCTTTCACGCCGGTGGTGAAGGCCAGGCCGATATAAAAGAATGTGTACTGGAGCGTGGTTTGGGTTAAACCCAGCATGGCCAGTTGACCGCACTGACGCGGCTTCAGGCGGGCGATGGGCTTGCGCTGCGCCATTGCGAACAGCAACAGCAGCAACCCTGCAAACAGGAAGCGGTAACCCGCAAAAACGATTTTCGAAGGGATATCGTCGGTTGCGATCTGGAAGATTTCGTAACCGCTTTTGATGGCCGGATAAGAGCTTCCCCACAGCAGACAGCACAGCGTGGCACAGGCGAAAGCGACATTTTTACGAGCAAATACAGGGGTTGGGCAAACAGCGTCCATTCCACTCACCAAAGATAAAATAACGTTTCAGTTTATTATCAATGATTGTTCAGAGAATAGCCACCCTCAAAAATGGGTGCACGGCGGAATTGGGATTTACCCGCCAGAAATGCAAAACGCCGACATACGTCGGCGTTTTTACACGTTGATGTGAATAACGAATTATTCAGCAACCACGTTTACGATCAGCTTAGCAAACACTTCGCTGTGAACCTGGAAGTCCACTTCGTGTTCGCCAGTGGTACGCAGAACGCCGTTCGGCAGACGAACTTCGCTCTTAGCCACTTCAACGCCAGCTGCAGTCACAGCGTCAGCGATGTCGCGAGTACCGATGGAACCGAACAGTTTACCTTCGTCGCCTGCTTTAGACGCGATAGTAACGGATTCCAGT
Source organism: Atlantibacter hermannii (assembly GCF_009907385.1). Lineage (GTDB taxonomy): Bacteria > Pseudomonadota > Gammaproteobacteria > Enterobacterales > Enterobacteriaceae > Atlantibacter > Atlantibacter hermannii_A. Next base: position 38,427 of record NZ_JAAATR010000049.1, on the reverse strand, counting down.
GCGTTGATTTTCTCAGCGCGCGCTTCAGCAGCGGCCAGAACGTCAGCCAGTTTGGCTTCCAGTTCAGCACGACGTGCTTCGAAAAACTCAACGTTTTTCTTGTTAGCCGGAACAGCTTTACCCTGTGGCACCAGGAAGTTACGAGCGTAGCCCGCTTTAACGTTAACCTGATCACCCAGGCTGCCCAGGTTTGCTACTTTATCAAGCAGAATAACTTGCATTACCTTATCCTCTCAAAGTCGTATTAATGGACCGTGACCGATTACTGATGGCGATCAGTGTACGGCAGCAGGGACAGGTAGCGAGCGCGTTTGATAGCGCGAGCCAGCTGACGCTGGTATTTTGCACGGGTACCGGTGATACGGCTCGGGACAATCTTACCGCTTTCGGTGATGTAGTTTTTCAGCGTAGCGATATCTTTATAGTCGATCTCTTGAACGCCTTCCGCGGTGAAACGGCAGAACTTGCGACGACGGAAATAACGTGCCATTTGGCTAGTCTCCAGAATCTATCAATTCAATCTGCTCGGCATGGAGCACCAGTTTTGTCAGCCCATTGCGCGCCTTGTGGCTGCTAATGAAACCTGAAACGGTGATCACCGTGCCGACCGTTATACTGTGAGTAATGGCCTGGTTCTGGTGTCCGCTAATAATTACGGGCATCTGGCACCACGCCTGCCGGTTAAAACCGGCTTCCTCCTGCACAGAACGGTGCTCAAGCACCAGCTGACAGTGAGGAATTCCTGATGGGCTGACCTTTCGAAGGGGCGCCCTGCACACGGTGCCGGACAACACCAACCGGTTGGCCATCAGAATTACTCTTCAGAATCCCCAGCATCAGCATCATCTGCGGTTTCGTTAGCGAAATCATCGCGACGCTCGCGGCGCTCGTCTTTCGCTTTAACCATCGGAGATGCTTCAGTCACAGCGTGTTTAGTACGCATAACCATGCTGCGGATAACGGCATCGTTGAAGCGGAAAGTCGTTTCCAGCTCATCGATCACTTCCTGCGGTGCTTCAACGTTCAGCAGAACGTAGTGCGCTTTGTGCAGTTTGTTGATCGGGTAAGCCAGCTGACGGCGGCCCCAGTCTTCCAGACGGTGGATCTTGCCTTCTGCACCAGTGATGGCAGCAGAGTAGCGCTCGATCATGCCCGGAACCTGTTCGCTCTGGTCAGGATGGACCATAAAAACGATTTCGTAATGACGCATCGAATTGCTCCTTACGGATTATTCAGCCTCCTGTCTGGGTCAGCCGCGGCCCATGGAGGCAAGGAACGTGATTAAAGGGCGGCTGAAAAATTGACGCGTCATTCTACTTGCGGGCCCCGGCAAACTCAAGGCTGATTGATAAATAATTACGCAGCGCGGCGGTGCAGGGGGTAAAAAGTGGTTAACCAGATGATTTAAAATAGATTATCCAGGAATGCTAAAAAAATTTGAGTATCTCCATCAGAAATGGTCACGTTTTAATCAGCAATAAGCCATTACACTTATTCTGTACAGACCCCTTACCACGAAGGAGTGACGATCCCGGTTGTATAGCTTGCTGTTGTGGAGTACCGATGATGAAAAAAAGTCTTATCGCCGTCTTCGCGGGACTCATACTGACCGCGAATGCCGCCGCCGCCATTAAGGTCGATCGCGACCTGGCGCAAAGTATGGATGATGTGCATAGCTTAGGCGTCGTCTACATAAATCATAATTCAGCCGATGATAGCAAAGCCGATCAGTCACATAGCCAGAATTTTAGCGTGATAACCGCAACGGAAGACGCAATCCAGGTTGCCCGCCAGTAGAGTTCATCACGCGACAATACCGATTTATCGTCGATCCCCTTTCAGGAATAACGATAATGCCACGACAACGTTACTGACGTTATTTTGCCCCCGTCCAGGGGGCTTTTTTATGCCAGATGGCGGGTAAAAAACGCCACGGTCGCGTCCAGCGCAGTGGGTGTAATGCGGTGCCTGACGCCAGGCTCCCACTGATATGTGAGCAACGCGTCGAGCTGATTTTCCTGTAGCGCGCGCTGCAAACGGAAGGACTCTTGTGCCGGAACCACGTCATCCTCCTCGCCATGCCAGAGAAAAAGCGGTCGGTCCGCCAGTTTCGCTAACTGGTGAGTGATGTCCCATTCCGCCAGCGGGGCGATAACCGCATCAAGCTGGCGCTGACGCTCCGGCGTGAGTTCAAGTGAGGGCGGAAAAAGCGCGGGCGCGAGCGTGGTGTAATAACCCGATCCCATCAGGCTGGCCACGCTTTTCACCTCGGGATGATGGGTCATGATGCCCAGCGCCGTCATGCCCCCCATCGACGCCCCGCCCACACCGAGCCGCTGGTCAGCAATCAGGTTTTCTTCCTGCAGCGCGTCACGCAGGCCGGCAAACTCCGTCATATTCTGATGCAGGATTTGCCAGAAGCGCAGCATTCGCCCCTGAGCATCGCCATTAAAGCGCGCGCCGTGCTCAGCGGCGTCCGGCATCACGACGCGAAACCCCGCCTGCGCCAGGGCCACGGCAAAATAGCTGTATACTAATTTTGACGAGGTAAAGCCGTGATAAAAAATCACCGTAGGCAGCGGCTGTGTGGTTTTCCCTGCCGGTGTCGCATGCACGGTTTCGATCCCCGCAAATTCGCGCGTTTCCAGTTCGATCATCTCGTTCCCCTTTTCGTTATCGGCAAGATATGACATGGCACAACGCACCCTGCAAGTCCGGGCAGATAATCTAATGAAAAAGCATGATGAGAACCCGGTTACGTTTTTACATCTCAATGCACGAAAAAAAGCGGCTGAGCTAACAAAATGGGAACCTTCCCTATAGGCTCAAAAATAGACGGCACTACACTCAATGAGTCAGGAAACGAGAAATGCGAATGCAAAGATTACTTCCGGTATTACTGGCGATGCTGCTTAGCGCGTGCGCTTCCCTGCAGGGTACCCCGCAGCCGGCTCCTCCGGTCACGGGCCAACCGCAGGAGATCCAGCGATCCCAGACCCAGGGCTTAATTCGAATGGGTACGGTGAGCGTTATGGAGCGCGGTGCGCCCAGCGATAGCGAGGCTGCCATTAAAGCCAAAGCGATCGCCGCCGGTGCAGATTATTACCAGATTTTGCTGAACGATGAGACGGTAGTACCGGGTCAGTGGTACTCCCAGGCGATTTTGTATAAGAAACCGCGTTAACATCCCGTTTTATTTAGCAAAATTTACATTGCTTTGCGTCGGCTGATCGTTTTCTGTGCACACTTAATCCCGGGCCGTTATGAAAGGATGGGATAACACATCGCGAAGGATCGCCCTGTTACTCATCGGGGTAATGTGAAATGGAGCTGACTATGAAACGATCAATTGCCTTAACGTCTTTGCTGCTGTCTGCCGGTTTGATTACTACCTCTGCGCAGTCGGCAGAAGATGTCAGTGCTGACCGGGTGACCGGTCTGAATGAAATTGGCATGATTGCAGTCAACAGCGTTTCCGGAAGTCCTCAGGATGTTGAACGCGTCATTGCGATGAAAGCCGATGAACAGGGCGCTTCGTATTATCGCATCGTACAAATGCAGGAAAACCCGCGAGCCGATAACTGGCAGGTAAAAGCCATTATTTATGCCTGAATGGAAGCAGGCTGAAAGCCTGCTTTCCCTGTCAAAAATACTATTTGTAAAATTCTGACATAAATTTTTACATATATTGAGTAAATATTATCCCGCCGATGCCGTTTAACCGGGCAACTCAACTCGGTTGGTATAAGGGATAATTATGAAAACCATTTTCCAGCGCATCGGGCTGGGTACCAAACTCTCCCTGCTTGCGGGCCTGTCATTCGCCTGTCTGTTTTTAACCTTCACGCTGGTGTTAAGCCATCAGGCCAGCCAGCAGCTGGAGTCACTGGCGCGGGAAGACTTAAAAAGCCAGACCAGCGGCGTGGTGGACATGGTGCAAATGTTTGACGCCACGCTGACAGAAGAGGTCAGCAACTACACCACTCTGCTAAACAGTTTTATCCCTCAACCCATTACGCGCGATGCCGCGCAGATGCAGGCGCTGAATGCTCAGAGCGTTCCGCTGCTTAAAGGCGGCGAGCTGTCATTGCATGAAAACAATGCCTTAACCGATGATTTTCAGACGCGAACCGGCGCTATCGCCACGCTGTTCGTGCGCAGCGGCGATGACTATGTGCGCGTGGCGACATCATTGCGCAAAGAGGACGGCACTCGCGCCGTAGGCACGCAGCTCGATCGCGCCAGTCCCGCCTGGCTGCCGATGAATAAAGGTGAAATCTATCGCGGGCTGACGCAGCTTTTCGGTAAGCGCTACATAACTCAGTATCAGCCCGTTAAGGATGAGCAAGGGAACGTCATTGCGGTGCTGTTCGTCGGCGTGGATATCTCCTCCTCATGGCAGCTGATGCGTGAAAAAATCCTCAATCGCAAGCTGGGCGACAGCGGTCACTTTTATGTCATCAACCGCCAGCCGGGTGAGCAGCTCGGCCAGTACCTGTTCCATCGCGATGCCGAAGGGCAAAAGCCGCTGTTGCCTGACGATATCCGTCAGCACCTGCTGGCCGATAGCGAAGGCGAGCTGGCCTGGCAGCGTGACACGGGCGGCACATCGCTCATGACCTTCACTCACGTACCGGGATGGAACTGGGTAGTAGTGGGCGAAGTGGACCGGGGCACCCTGCTCGCTAACATCGATCGACTGCGTAACCAGTTTTTACTGGCTGGCCTGGTCATCAGCCTGCTGTTCGCCGTTCTGTTTGATTTCACCACCCGCCGTCTGCTTACCGCGCCGCTACGCAATGTGATTGGCCTGGCGCAGCAATATGGTGCAGGCGACTTGCGTTCCAGCATCACCACGCGCCGTCAGGATGAAGTAGGTGAACTGATCGCCGCCATCAACAGCATGGGCAATGGTTTGCAGCAGATTGTGATTCAGGTGCGCGATGCCGCCGCCGACATCAGCCACGGCACCGATGAACTGGCGGCGGACAGCCACGACATCAGCGAGCAGATCAACAAGCAGGCCAGCAGCGTGGAAGAGACCTCCGCCAGTATGGAGCAGCTGACGGCGACCGTAGAGCAGAACGCCGAGAACATGGTGCAGACGCAAAATTATATGCAGCAGGCCTCCCACGCGGTGCATATCGGCGGCGATACCGTGACCAACGCGGTATCGACCATGAATGCGATCCGCGATGCGTCGCAGCGTATCGCCGATATCACCCATGTGATTGAATCGATCGCGTTCCAGACCAATATTCTGGCGCTGAACGCGGCAGTGGAAGCCGCCCGCGCCGGGGAACATGGCAAAGGGTTTGCCGTTGTGGCGCAGGAGGTGCGGGCGCTGGCGGCGCGCAGCGCCAACGCGGTGAAGGAGATTGATGCCTTAATTGCGGACACGCTGCATAAAGTCACCGAAGGGCATCAGCTTTCCGAGCGTACTCGCCAGGCGATGGAGCAGATTATCCAGCATATCGACCAGGTGAATTTGCTGGTGACGCACAGCAGCCAGGCTTCCCATGAGCAGTCTGCGGGCATTCAGCAGGTGAATCTGGCGATGAACCATATCGGCGAAGCGACCCATATCAACGCCGAGCGGGTCTCGCGCAGCGAGCAAACGGCGCAAACGCTGCGCGATAAGGGCCACCATCTGAATACGCTGGTGAGCGTGTTCCGCTTACGCAGCCTTTAACCGATGCCGCCCGTGGCGCGCAGCAGGACGTCGGAAAGGCATTTTTCCGCCACCTGGGCATCGCCACGCGGGTCAAGCATCATCTGGCACCAGGCTTCCGCCGTGGGCACCGAGGCGTGACGCAACAGCTGCGCCCCGGTCGCCAGCCGGTAAAGCTGGCGGGTTATGGCGCGCCCGTCGGCCTCGTTGAGTTTGCGTAACCGCTGGGCTAACTGTCGCCACGCCCGGTCGAAATGGCGATTCTGGCCCTTAACGTCCTCGAACTCGCCGCTCAGCATCTCCATCACGCCGGGCTGTTTGGCCAGCACCCGCAGCACGTCGAGGCACATGATATTGCCGGAGCCTTCCCAGATACTGTTGACCGGCATTTCACGATACAGACGCGGCAGTTCACTCTCTTCGCAATAGCCGATACCGCCCAGCACCTCCATCGCTTCCGCCACAAACGGGATCCCTGCTTTGCAGACGTTAAATTTCGCTGCAGGCGTCATCAGGCGGCAAAACGCGCGCTCGCGCGCATCCCCCTGCGCTTCCCATGCGCGAGCCAGACGGAACAACAGCGCGGTTTGCCCCTCCAGCAGTAGCGCCATTCGGCCTAAAACCTGGCGCATTAGCGGCTGATCGATCAGGTTTTTGCCAAACGCCTGGCGCTGGTGGGCGTGATACAGCGCCACCGACAGCGCGCGGCGCATCAGGCCGTGACTGCCCAGCGCGCAGTCAAAGCGGGTCATCGCGCCCATTTTCAAAATCTGGCGCACGCCTTCGCCTTCATCGCCCAGCAGCCAGCCCAGCGCATCGCAGAATTCCGCTTCGCTGCTGGCGTTGGAGCGGTTGCCCAGCTTGTCTTTCAGCCGTTCGAGGCGCACCGCGTTGCGCTGGCCGTCAGGTAAAAAGCGCGGCACCAGGAAGCAGGACAGCCCGCCTTTCGCCTGGGCCAGCACCAGATGCCCGTCGCTTTGCGGCACGGAATAAAACCACTTATGCCCCACCAGCCGATAGGCTTCGCCGGGACCGGGGCTACCCACCGGTTCCGCGCGAGTGGTATTGGTGAGAACGTCCGAACCGCCCTGCTTTTCGGTCATCCCCATGCCGATCAGCAATCCGCGTTTTTGTCCGGCGGGCTGCAAATGGGCGTCATAGCGATCGCTGAGCAGCGGTTTGGTCCAGTCGCTGAACGCCGGCGGCAGTGACTGAAGCAGCAAGGGTGTGGCGGCAAACGTCATAGTCACCGGGCAAAGTGTACCCGCTTCCACCTGAGCATGAAGAATAAAACGCGCGGCGCGGGCCACCAATGAACCGCGCCGCCGCTCCTCCTGCCACGGTAAATTATGCACCCGGTTGGCAAACAGCCCCTGCATCAGCAGATGCCACGCCGGATGAAAGCGCACGTCGTCGAGCCGCTCGCCGCTGGCGTCGTAGCGTAATAAATCAGGCGGATTTGCATTGGCCAGGCGCCCCAGTTCAAGGGATTCGGCGGTGCCCAGCTGTTGGCCGATGCTGGCCAAAAGTTCCGCATCCCAGGCGGCGTCTTCACGCTGGACGGCTTCGCGTAGCGCGGTGTCGGATAAAAAGAGATTACTGTTGTTTAACGGGATGGGTTGGTTGAAAACGGTATGAGTTTGCCATTGCATCCTGTTTCCCTCCATAAATCGGCAACGCCTTTAGTATGGACGGCAGGAAAAGTTATGCAGGGAAAGGGATCACAAAGCGGGGCGCGCAGATATGTTGTGAGGGTGGGAAAGGCAGCAACGCCGCCTTTCCATTATCAAACCGGCCTGGTCGCCTGCGCTATTTCTTTGCTTTCTGCCCAAGGTAATCCGTCAAAAAGTATTCTGCATCGCCCTGGCGGGACAGGTCGTCGTTATACGCGACTGAGATCGGTGTTTCACCGGGCAGATAAAGCTCGCCCACGCCATTATTCAGTCTCAGCACCATAAACTGCTTCCCGTCAATCTCGGTCGAATAACCTTTACCGCCATCGCTGGTGGGCTGAACCTTACAGCGCAAAATCTTCATGTCGAGTTCGTGGTCGATGTTTGAAATTTGCAGCAAAGCTTCATTTTCCGATCTTGGCCCGATACGTAAGGTCCATAGTTTAACCCCCTCCTGGCCAGTATAGCCCTTAACATATTTTGCCGTTTCAGGCCTCGCGTTATCCGCGAACGCCGGTTGCACAAACAAAGCGGAGAGTATAATTAACATAATTACACGAAACATAGCATGGGTCCTTAGTTGTCTGATTTCCCAATTAATCACTTAACCCGCAATGTAATGCGGTATGAAGCGAGAAGTATCTTTGGTAATGAGCGTGTGATCCTTGCAGCCCCTGTCTAGCGATTCATCATCAATACTCCAGCGATAATTGACAATAAAAAATACCACGTGATGAAAGGGATAATAATTTTCTGGACGTCATAAGCGATCGTTTAATATATATACGCCATGAATATCTTAACGCAACAAGCCACTCTTTCAATTAACTTTCGCTTTAATGACATTGACGCTCCAACCATGAGATCGTCGTGTTGCTTTAATATCTGTACATATGCGCCTTGCATGCGTAAAAAATAATTTTCCTGTCTACCCTGCTCTTCAGAGCGACGCTTATTTACGTCATTTAACAATTCGCTTGATATATTTTTGAAGTTTACATCTCCTCACGGCGACTCCCTTATTGATTTGAAAATATGCATGAGAAAAACCATCCCGCAGGATGGTTTTAATAATCGGAAATTAGCTTCGTTGCCGGACCGCTTCAAACAGGCAGATGCCCGTTGCAACGGAAACATTGAGCGACGATACGCTGCCTGCCATCGGGATGCTGATCAGCTCGTCGCAGTGCTCGCGGGTCAGGCGGCGCATACCCTCGCCCTCCGCCCCCATCACCAGCGCCAGACGTCCGGTCATTTTGCTCTGGAAAACAGTGTGGTCCGCTTCGCCAGCGGTGCCGACAATCCAGACATTCTCTTCCTGAAGCAGGCGCATAGTGCGCGCCAGGTTAGTGACGCGAATCAACGGCACGTTTTCCGCCGCGCCGCAGGCCACTTTTTTGGCGGTGGCGTTGAGCTGTGCGGAACGATCTTTCGGTACGATAACCGCATGAACGCCCGCCGCATCGGCGCTACGCAGGCACGCCCCCAGGTTATGGGGGTCGGTTACACCGTCGAGGATCAGCAGGAACGGCGATTCAAACTGGGCCAGCAGATCCGGCAGGTCGTTTTCCTGATACTGACGCCCCGGTTTGACCCGCGCGATAATGCCCTGATGGACCGCGCCATCGCTTTTTTCATCCAGGAACTGGCGATTCGCCACCTGAATCACCACGCCCTGGGCTTCCAGCGCGTGCAGTAAAGGCAGCAGCCGCTTATCTTCGCGGCCTTTCAGCACAAAGACTTCCTGAAATCGCTCAGGCGCGCGTTCCAGTAAAGCCTGAACCGCGTGGATGCCGTAAATCATTTCACTCATGAAAAGTACTCATTTGAGGCGTTATCGCGCCTGGTTTAATACGTTGCCGCTGGCCTTATCGCAATAATAAGGCCAGCCGGGGGTTACGCGTCGTGCGTTTTCTTTTTCGCCGCCCGTTTCGCTTTGGTGGCCGCCGCGATTTTTTGGGTTTTCGACGACGGTTTTTTCACTTTTTTGTCGGCCTGCTCTTTTTTGGCTTTTGGCTTGCGCTTTTCGCCACGGAATTCGCTGTCCGGCTCGAAGTTGGTCCGCTTGCCCGCCTGGCGGCGTTTGCCTGAGGGTTTCGCCGCGCCGCCCTTGCGGGCTTTTTCACGCGCCGTTTTGCCGACGTTGCGCGGGCCGCGCTCGCTGGAGATCAGCGAGAAGTCGATCTTACGCTCGTCCATGTTGACCGCTTCCACTTTCACTTCCACACGGTCGCCCAGCCGGTAGGTTTGTCCGCCGGACTCGCCGATCAGGCGCTGGCCTACCTGGTCGAAGCGGTAGTAGTCGTTATCCAGAGAAGAAACGTGAACCAGCCCGTCGATAAACAGATCGTTGAGGCGGACAAAGAAGCCGAAACCGGTAACGCTGGCGATAACGCCAGAGAACGTCTGGCCCACCTGATCCTGCATAAAGTCGCACTTCAGCCAGTCCGCTACTTCACGGGTGGCTTCATCGGCGCGGCGTTCGGTCATGGAGCAGTGCTGGCCCAGTTGCAGCATCGCTTCCACGGAATAGTGCCAGCCGCCGGTCGGCGTGCTGTTGCCAACGTGCCCGTCCTGCTTCGCCAGCAGATATTTGATCGCGCGGTGCAGCGACAGATCCGGGTAACGGCGGATCGGCGAGGTGAAGTGCGCATAGGACTGGAGCGCCAGACCAAAGTGACCGCGGTTTTCCGGATCGTAGATCGCCTGTTTCATCGAGCGCAGCAGCATGGTTTGCAGCATCTCGTGGTCCGGACGATCGGCGATAGACTCCAGCAACTCGGCGTAATCGCGCGGCTCGGGTTTATCACGGCCCGGCAGTTCCAGACCGAGTTCCGCCAGCACCGAGCGGAACGAGGTGATCGCCTCGGTGCTCGGACGGTCGTGAATGCGGAACAAGGCCGGCTCCTGGTGTTTCTCAACGAAACGCGCCGCCGAGATGTTCGCCAGGATCATGCACTCTTCAATTAATTTATGGGCATCGTTGCGCTGGGTTTGCTCGATGCGTTCAATACGGCGCTCGGCGTTAAAAATAAACTTCGCCTCTTCGCTTTCAAACGAGATTCCGCCGCGCTCGCTGCGCGCAACGTCCAGCGCTTTATACAGGTTATGCAGCTCTTCGATGTGCTTAACCAGGGGTTGATACTGCTCGCGCAGATCCTGGTCGCCCTGGAGGATGTGCCAGACCTTGGTGTAAGTCAGGCGCGCATGGGAGCGCATCACCGCTTCATAAAATTTGTAGCCGGTCAGCTTGCCGCTGGCGGAAACGGTCATCTCGCATACCATACACAGGCGGTTAACCTGCGGATTAAGCGAGCAAAGGCCGTTAGACAGCACTTCCGGCAGCATCGGCACCACCTGCGACGGGAAGTAGACCGAGGTGCCGCGATTGTGCGCTTCGGTATCCAGCGCGGTTTGCGGACGCACGTAATAGCTCACGTCGGCAATCGCTACCCACAGACGCCAGCCGCCGCCGCGTTTTTTCTCGCAGAATACCGCATCGTCAAAGTCGCGGGCGTCTTCGCCATCAATAGTCACCAGCGGGAGGTCGCGCAAATCCACGCGCCCGGCGATGGCCTTTTCCGGCACGTCTTCGGTTAATCCGGCGACCTCTTTCTCAACCGCTTTCGGCCAGACGTAGGGGATTTCATGGGTGCGCAGCGCCATATCGACGGCCATGCCGGTGCCCATGTTATCGCCCAGCACTTCGACGATTTTACCAATCGCTTTGGTACGGCGGGTCGGACGTTGGGTCAGCTCCACCACCACGACAAAACCCATGCGCGCGCCCATGATCTCTTCGGGCGGGATCAGGATATCAAAGCTTAAGCGGCTGTCGTCCGGCACCACAAAGCCGACGCCCGCATCGGTAAAATAGCGCCCGACAATCTGGCCGGTTTTCGGCACCAGCACGCGGACGATACGCGCTTCGCGGCGCCCTTTACGATCCGCGCCCAGCGGCTGCGCCAGTACCTGATCGCCATGAATGCAGGTTTTCATCTGTTCAGACGACAGATACAGGTCGTCTTTGCGGCCTTCCACGCGCAGGAAACCGTAGCCATCGCGATGACCAATAACGGTGCCTTTTAACAGGTCCAGACGCTCCGGCAAGGCGTAGCACTGGCGGCGGGTGAAGACCAGCTGTCCGTCGCGCTCCATGGCGCGCAGGCGACGGCGCAGGGCCTCCTGCTGCTCTTCGCCCTCAATATTCAGCTCGATCGCCAGTTCTTCCCGGCTGGCGGGCTTTTCGCGTTTGGTTAAGTGATCGAGGATAAATTCCCGGCTCGGGATAGGATTGGTGTACTTCTCTGCTTCTCGTTCCTGAAAAGGATCTTGTGACATTTCGATTCCTCCGTTGTCATCTCTGGCGGAAATCCCCGGGGGTCAGGCTATGCGATCCCGCGCTGCGCGGAGTAATGTGCAAAGAAAAGCCTGCTACCCGTAAGGTTTTACTTATTCCACCAGCAGTAATTTATACAGCGGCGTATTCTCTTCAACTAAGTCGGCAAGCGTGTAGTTATCAAGCTCAGTCAGAAAACTATTCACCGCTTTGGATAGCGCCTGTTTTAAACGGCAGGCGGGGGTGATATGGCAAAATTCGCTGCTACAGTTAACCAGCGAGAGCGGTTCCAGCTCGCGAACCACGTCACCGATGCGGATCAAGGGTGCAGGTCTGCCTAAACGGATGCCGCCGTTTTTCCCGCGTACAGCCGTGACATAACCAGCGCGACTCAGTTGGTTGATAATTTTAACCATATGATTACGGGACACGCCATAAACCTCGGTCACTTCGGAAATGCTCGTCATACGACCTTCCGGCAATGACGCCATATAAATCAAAGCACGTAATCCGTAATCGGTAAAACTCGTTAACTGCACATCAACCTCTGAATAAGGGGGAACGCGATTTGCCTGAGGGCATATGCCCTAAATAATTCGTGTTGCAGGAAGACGGCGACGCGGCGAATCCCCGGGAGCTTACAACAGTAAGTGACGGGGTTGAGCGAGGAAGCCAACGCACCTGCAACCCGAATTATGACGGGCATAAAGTGATGATAAACCAGCCAGCGCAAAGACAGCTAATTTATTTAAATAAGGTTGGGGAAAAAGCGGAAAAAACAAGAAAGGGGCGTCTAAACGCCCCTTTTCATCATTATGCGTCGAACGGGTCGCGCAGAATCATGGTTTCAGTACGGTCAGGGCCGGTAGAAATAATATCAATCGGCACGCCGGTCAGCTCTTCAATACGCTGAATGTAGTTCAGCGCCGCCTGCGGCAGACCGCTGCGCGCTTTCACGCCGAAGGTCGACTCAGACCAGCCCGGCATGGTTTCGTAAATCGGCTCGATACCTTCCCAGTCATCCGCGGCCATCGGGGTGGTGGTCACTTCACGACCGTCCGGCAGACGATAGGCAACGCAGATTTTCACTTCTTTCAGGCCGTCAAGCACGTCCAGCTTGGTCAGGCAGAAGCCAGACAGGGAGTTGATCTGCACCGCGCGGCGTACCGCTACGGAGTCCAGCCAGCCAGTACGGCGGCGGCGGCCAGTGGTTGCGCCGTATTCGTTACCCTGCTTGCACAGGAACTCGCCGATGTCATCAAACAGCTCTGTCGGGAACGGACCCGCACCTACGCGAGTAGAGTAGGCTTTGATGATGCCCAGCACGTAGTCAACATAACGCGGACCGATACCGGAACCCGTTGCCACGCCGCCAGCGGTGGTGTTGGAAGAGGTCACGTACGGATAGGTGCCATGATCGATATCCAGCAGCGTACCCTGTGCGCCTTCGAACATGATGAAATCGCCGCGTTTACGCGCCTGATCCAGCAGATCGGAAACGTCAACCACCATGCTGGTCAGGATGTCGGCAATCGCCATCACATCGTCCAGCACTTTCTGATAGTCGACCGCTTCCACTTTGTAGAAGTTAACCAACTGGAAGTTATGGTATTCCAGCACTTCTTTCAGTTTCTCAGCAAAGGTGGCTTTGTCGAACAGGTCGCCAACGCGCAGGCCGCGACGCGCCACTTTATCTTCATAAGCCGGGCCGATACCACGACCGGTGGTGCCGATCGCTTTTGCGCCACGCGCTTTTTCGCGCGCCACGTCCAGTGCGACGTGATAGTCCAGAATCAGCGGGCAAGCCTCGGAGAGCAGCAGACGCTCGCGAACCGGAATACCGCGGTCTTCCAGCTCTTTCATCTCTTTCATCAGCGCAGCCGGAGAGAGCACCACACCGTTACCGATGATGCTGGTGACATTCTCACGAAGAATACCTGAGGGAATAAGATGGAGGACGGTTTTTTCACCGTTGATTACGAGAGTATGGCCAGCGTTGTGACCACCCTGGTAGCGCACAACATATTTAGCCCGTTCAGTAAGAAGATCGACAATCTTCCCTTTGCCTTCGTCACCCCATTGGGTGCCCAGTACGACGACGTTGTTACCCATTTTTCAAAATCACCGTTTGCTTAAAAATGGATTCTACCATCGGTTTTGTGGATGATCAGCCCTTTTTGTATTCAAACTTCAACGAATTTGACCAAATAACAGTCAGCCAATCGTTTTCCTCAACATGTAGTAGATAACACAACCGGCAACCACTAGACCACCGCCAAAGCGGCGTAAAATCGGTTCAGGCAGTTGTGTCATACTTAACACCATTCGCCGCCACAGACGTGGAAATAACATCGGCCCGAGGCCTTCAAGCACTAAAACTAACGCCAGCGCTAACCAAATTGTTGAATTCATTTTTCTCTGTCCAATAAAAAAGAGCCGGTATCAACCGGCTCTTCATCAGGGGGAAATCAGTTTATCGTGTGCTGTTAGCAGGTGTCTTCATATAACGGAAGAAATCGCTGTCCGGGCTCAGCACCATCACGTCCTGATTGGAGTTGAAGCTGCTTTCGTAAGCGCGCAGGCTACGGATAAAGGCATAGAAATCCGGATCCTGACTGAACGCGTCGGCAAACAGTTTCGCCGCTTCCGCATCACCTTCACCGCGCAGGATACGCGCCTGACGCTCAGATTCCGCCAGAGTACGGGTCACTTCGTAATCCGCTGCTGCGCGCAGTTTTTCCGCTTCTTCCTGGCCTTGCGAACGGTGGCGACGCGCTACCGCTTCACGTTCCGCACGCATACGGTTGAAGATCGCTTCAGACACTTCGGTCGGCAGGTTGATTTGCTTGATGCGCACATCCACCACTTCGATACCCAGCGCGGCCATACTGTTCGGGTTGACCACCGGCACTTTACCGTTGGTTTCCGCCGCTACACGCTCTGCCGCTTTGGCAATCGCATCATCCGCTGCCGGGGTGGTCACTTCATCTTCGGTGCCCGCAGAGCCGGAGTTCAGCGCATCGCGCACTTCCAGGGTCAGACGACCACGGGAGTCGGTCACGATGTCTTTCACATCCAGACGGCCAATTTCCGAACGCAGACGGTCCGAGAACTTACGTTTCAACAGCACTTCCGCCTGAGAAACATCACCGCCGCCAGTTGCCAGGTAGTAACGGCTAAAGTCGCTGATACGCCATTTGATATAGGAGTCGACGATCAGGTCTTTCTTCTCTTTGGTGACGAAGCGATCCGCCTGGTTATCCATGGTCTGGATACGCGCATCGAGGGTTTTCACCGATTCGATAAACGGGATTTTGAAATGCAGGCCTGGCTCAAAGACCACCGGCTTATTTTCATCATCACGCAATACTTTACCGAAACGCAGCGTAATTCCACGCTCACCTTCTTTCACCACGAATACCGAGGTGTAGAGCACCACCAGCACGATGATGATGACTGCAATCACTGACTTACGCATTGTTATTCACTCCCTTCGCGCTGGTAATCGTTACGCTGCGCATTCGCACGGCGCTGATCCATGATGTCGCCAGCGCTGGATGAGGCAGGCCGGTTAGCGCCGCTATTGCTGGATGAGGACGCAGGCGGCAGGCGCAATAAGGAATCCGCGCCACTGCTATCGCTCTTTGATGCCGGGGCATTATTGCCTTTCAGCATCTGATCCAGCGGCAGCACCATCAGGTTTCCGCCCTTGTCATTGACCAGCACTTTACGGGTGTGGCTAAGGACTTTTTCCATGGTCTCGATATACAGACGCTCGCGGGTAATTTCCGGCGCGGCTTTATATTCCGGGAGAATTTTCGCAAAGCGAGCCACTTCACCCTGGGCTTCCAGGATAGTCTGCGTCTTATACGCGCGTGCCTCTTCGAGGATACGCTGCGCAGAACCGTTAGCGCGCGGCTGCACTTCGTTGGTGTAGGCTTCCGCCTCACGGATGTATTGCTGCTCGTTTTCACGTGCGGCAATCGCATCGTCAAACGCGGCTTTAACTTCTTCCGGCGGACGAGCGGCCTGGAAGTTAACGTCCAGCAGCGTGATACCCATGTTGTAAGGACGAATCGTCTCTTCCAGTTCGCGCTGGGTATCGCTACGGATCACCGTACGGCCTTCGGTCAGAATGCGGTCCATGGTGTACTTGCCGATTACGCCGCGCAGGGCGCTGTCGGTGGCCTGACGCAGACTGTCGTCGGCGCTGGTCACGCTAAACAGGTAACGCTCAGGATCGGTGACACGGTACTGCACGTTCATCTCAACGCGCACCACGTTTTCATCCGAGGTCAGCATCACGCCGGACGCCGCGAGTTCACGCACCGATTCAACGTTGACAGGCTGGACGCTATCGATAAACGTCGGCTTCCAGTTCAGGCCCGGTTCAACCAGGTGACTGAATTTGCCAAAACGCGTCACGACGCCGCGCTCCGCTTCTTTGATGGTATAGAATCCGCTGGCAGCCCAAATGATCACCGCCGCTGCGGCAACAATCACCACCACACGACCACCGATGGGGTTACGGGGTCCCTGGGTTGAACTTCCACCGCTTCGACCACCGAATCCACCAAGCTTTTTGCTCAGTTTACGGAAGATATCATCCAGATCGGGCGGCCCCTGATCGCGACCGCCTTTATTTCCATTTCCCCCAGAGTCGCCGCCAGGCTTGCTGCTTCCCCACGGGTCGCGGTCCTGTCCGTTATTACCGGGCTGATTCCACGCCATGTTTGTGCTCCATATTTGTTATGCGGTGATATACCTGTCCTGCTCCGCACTGTCTCTTTATTGCTGTCTTCACGTTTCCCACCGCATCGCGATTAATGCCGCCGGGAAGTTGCTCCGTTCGCGCTACGAGACAACCCAGACTATTTCAGGTACCCCCCAAAGGGGAAAGTTCTTCAGGCAACCTCAGACCGGTTAAACAACATAGTCAACCAGAGTCGGTTCTTGTTTACAGAGGCGGCGCCAGTCAACGATGGGCATTCGTACTTCCAATCCCACGCTGCCGTCCTCCTCCATCCACTCTTTTTCTATCGCCTGAAGCTGGTAAAACCGGCTCCGCAGTCGCCCTGCCTCTGGAGGCAAACGCAACGTGTGCTGCGCTATCTCTCCCGACAAACGCTCCGTCAGAGCCTGGAAAAGCAGTGGTACGCCGTCACCGGTCTGGGCAGAAAGCCAAACCCGTATCGGCCTGTTTTCATCATCACGATCGATACGCGGTTGGAAATCATCCAGCGCATCGATTTTGTTCATCACCAGCAGGGTGGGGATCTCGTCGGCCTCGATCTCTTCGAGCACCGTATTGACGGCCTCGATGTTGTCCTGCATGCGTACATCCGCTGCGTCAATCACATGAAGCAGCAGAGTGGCCTGGCGCGTTTCCTGCAACGTGGCTTTAAACGCGGCGACCAAATCGTGCGGCAGATGGCGAATGAATCCGACGGTATCCGCCAGAACGGTTTCGCCGACATCGGCCACATCAATCCGGCGAAGCGTAGGGTCCAGCGTGGCGAATAACTGATCCGCCGCATAAACCTGCGCCTCGGTAATCTGATTAAACAAGGTGGATTTACCGGCGTTGGTGTAGCCCACCAGTGAAACGGTTGGTACATCCGCTTTGCTTCTCGACCGACGCCCTTGTTCACGTTGTTTTTCTACTTTCTCAAGGCGCGAGAGAATTTGCATAATCCGGTTACGCAGCAAACGACGGTCTGTTTCGAGCTGAGTTTCACCCGGCCCACGTAAGCCTATCCCGCCTTTCTGGCGCTCAAGGTGGGTCCATCCGCGCACCAGGCGCGTCGCCAGGTGCCGCAACTGGGCGAGCTCAACCTGCAGCTTCCCTTCATGGGTGCGTGCACGCTGGGCAAAAATGTCTAAAATCAAGCCGGTGCGGTCGATAACACGACATTCACACAGGCGCTCCAGGTTACGTTCCTGGGCGGGCGATAATGCATGATCAAATAAAACAACTGATGCGCCCGTGGCTTTAACGGCATCAGCTATTTCGACGGCCTTACCTTCACCAACAAAATACTTTGGGTGCGGGGCTTTACGGCTACCGGTAATCACCTGTAATGCTTCGACACCGGCGGAAGAGACCAGAGAATCAAACTCCTGGAGATCTTCCATATCTTTGTCTTGCGAAAAATAGATGTGTACCAGCACCGCCTGCTCACCGGCGTCATAACGGTCAAACAAGCGTATAACCTCTCAAAAAGACCAGCGGGGAACACAGCCAGACTGGTTCCCCGTCATGGAAACAGCCACCAACCTTATTCGGCGTCGTCGCTGTCTTGCTGTGGTGCAGATGCACCCTGCGCATTACTGTGGTGGTAGTTACTGCCCGTGCTGCCACCCGCGTTGTTGCTGTGATGAGAAACCGGGCGAGACGGCACAACCGTAGAGATTGCGTGCTTATACACCATCTGGCTAACCGTGTTTTTCAACAAAATAACGAACTGATCGAAAGACTCAATCTGCCCTTGCAGCTTAATACCATTCACCAAATAAATAGAAACTGGAACACGTTCGCGACGCAGTGCGTTCAAGAACGGATCTTGTAAAGATTGCCCCTTAGCCATTCTATCTTTTCCTTATATGCTTGTTTTGTACTTAAGAACCCTTGGGCTCTGAAAAACTACCTAAAAAAATTCGCGCACGATACGGTTCAATTGTACACATTCATTGACGGTTAGCACCAACAACCTGTAACACTTCCTGTAAGGCCTGCTCGGGCTTTTCACTGTCTAACCAGTGAACGCCTTCCCAACCCCGCAGCCAGGTCATCTGGCGTTTCGCCAACTGCCTCGTAGCGCAAATACCGCGATAAACCATGTCGTCATACGGGACTTCACCTGCCAGATAAGACCACATCTGACGGTAACCGACACAACGAATGGAAGGCATATCCGTATGCAAATCTCCACGGGCGAAAAGTGCCCGCACTTCTGCTTCAAAACCTGAAGCCAACATCTGATGAAAACGCTGCTCAATTCGCTGATGGAGCAGTTCACGGCTCGCCGGGGCGATGGCGAACTGGTGCACCTGGTACGGCAGAGCGTCTCCTGACGTTTGCGTCAGTTCCGTTAAAGTTTTACCCGAAATGAAAAAAACTTCCAGTGCCCGGGAAAGTCTTTGCGGATCATTTGGATGAATCCGTCTTGCCGCGACAGGGTCAATTTCCTGGAGTTCGCGATGCAAGGCATTCCACCCCTGCTCTGCCGCCTGTTGTTCAATACGCGCCCTGATTTCCGGATTGGCCGACGGTAGCGGAGATAACCCCTCCAGTAACGCCTTGAAGTAAAGCATGGTTCCGCCCACTAACAGCGGGATACGCCCGCTGGCAGCGATCTCCGCCATCTCCTTCAGGGCATCGCGACGAAAATCCGCCGCGGAATACGATTCAGCCGGGTCCAGAATATCCAGCAAACGGTGCGGCGCTTGCGCCAGCTCCTCTGCGGTCGGTTTCGCCGTTCCGACATCCATTCCTCGATAGATGAGGGCGGAATCGACACTTATCAACTCAACCGGGAGCGTTTTACGCAGATTAATTGCCAGCGCCGTTTTGCCCGAGGCCGTTGGCCCCATTAAAAAAATCGCCTTAGGCAGGCTCGCCTTACTTACTTCAGTCATGTTTCAGGGCATTCATCGCCGGTTGCAGATCGACAGGTTGTAATAAACCACCAGGCGGTGACTTCACCAGGTTTGGACAAAGCCGTTCCACATCCGTTAACAGCGTGATGGCCTGCGCCACGCTCCACTGTTCGTGCTCAGTCGCCAGTTGGCGGGCAAGCCAGCTGGCAAGTTGTACGGAATCGGCTTTCTCGTTTGCCGCCAGGTAGCCTATCAGTTCAGGAATCAAGATTTGTAAATTTTGTTGGCGTAAGGGTAAAGGCACGGTGCGGATCGTAACATGTTGATGATCCAGTACGGTTTGGATGCCCATGCCCTCTAATATCGCCGCCGCGTTGCGCACCACCGTCTGTTCTTGCGCATCCACTTTAATGCGCACCGGGATCAGCAATGGCTGGGCGCACAGGGTTTCCGCACCGGGCGTCAATTGCCCCTGGCGTAGCCAGCGTTCCGCGACGGTTAAGTCCAACAACAGTACGCGCTCGTCGCGCTCCAGCAACGCATAAGCATTGCTGATCACCGTAAGAACGCGGCCAAAGCTATGGCTGTGCCCTTCCAGCGCCGGCGGCGCGGGCTTGCGCTCCCGCGGCGTTTCCGGCGTCTCCAGCAATTTACGGTAAAGCGCGCCCTGCTGCTTACTGTAATCCGCCTGGGCATGAGGCCATGCGCCGCCTGCTGCAGCGCGACTGCCGCCGGACGAAGCGCTGGCCTGACGCGGCGCGGGCGCTGGGCTTTCCACCGCTGGCTGGGAGAAATGATTCTTGCCCGCCGCCACGCGATTTTCCGGCTGCCAGCGCGGCGGCTCGTTGTCGGCCTGCCCCAGTGGCAGCGTCGGCTCCGCCTGCTGCTGTTGCAGCACGCTCAGCACGCCCTGATAGATAAAATCATGCACCAGCCGCGACTGATGGAACCGCACTTCATGCTTAGCCGGATGCACATTCACATCCACCTGATGGGGATCGATCTCCAGGTAAAGCACGTAGGCAGGCTGCTGATCGACGCCGAGCTTATCTTCGCAAGCCTGGCGGATAGCGTGATTAATCAGCCGATCGCGCATCATGCGGCCATTGACGTAGCAATACTGGATTTCGCTCAATGCGGCGCTGGCTTTCGGTTCCGCTACCCAGCCGCGCAGCGCTAAATCGCCATGCTGCCATTCTATCGTCAGCGCCTGTTCAAGAAACGCGGTGCCGCAAATCGCGCCAAGGCGGCGCTCTTTCGGCGCGTTAGGCTGCACGCCGCGATACTGGCGGATTAACTTGCCGTTATGGCTCAGATTGATGGTCACATCGAAGCGCGCCAGCGCAATGCGGCGAATGATTTCGTCGATATGGTTAAATTCGGTTTTCTCGGTGCGCATAAATTTGCGCCGCGCCGGGGTGTTGTAAAACAGATCCAGCACTTCCAGGGTAGTGCCGACAGGATGCGCGGCGGGTTTCACCGTCACATCCATATCGCGCCCTTCGGCATAGGCTTGCCAGGCCTCACTCTGTGCTGCGGTGCGCGAGGTCAGGGTAAGGCGTGACACCGAACTGATACTGGCCAGCGCTTCGCCGCGAAACCCGAGGCTGATGATGGCTTCCAGATCGTCGAGCGAGGCAATTTTACTGGTGGCATGGCGTGCCAGCGCCAGCGCCAGTTCATCTTTGTTGATGCCGCAGCCGTTATCGCGGATGCGGATCAGTTTCGCGCCGCCGCGCTCAATATCGATATCAATCCGCGTCGCCCCGGCGTCAAGACTGTTTTCCACCAGCTCTTTGACGACGGATGCGGGGCGCTCCACCACTTCGCCTGCGGCGATCTGATTCGCAAGCTGTGGCGGCAGAACCTGAATCGGCATGAATGCTCCTTATTGCGTCACGGCGAACTGACCCGTGGTCGTTGAACCGGCGTTAACCGTTTTGCCGGTGCCGCCCTCACCGGGCGCCGATTGTAACGGATGCGACAGGAAATAGTTACGCAAGCCCTTATAAAGCGCATCGGCGATCTGCTGTTGGTAATCGTCGCTCGCTAACAGGCGCTCTTCGCCGCTGTTGCTGATAAACCCGGTCTCCACCAGCAGGGAGGGGATATCCGGCGAGCGCAGTACGCCCAGGCTGGCGTGTTCCGGACGGCGCTTGTGTAAATCACCGACCCGCGCCAGCTGCGACAGCACGTTAGTCGCCACGTCATAGCCTACACGCTGGGAGTGACCAAACTGCAAATCCAGTACCGCCTGGCTCAAATACGGGTCCGCCTGGCTGTTCGCCAGCACGTCGCCCGCTCCGCCCAGCAGTTCGGATTGCTTCTCGTGTTGTTCAAGCCAGCCCGCCATTTCGCTGTTGGCGCGGCGATTCGACAGGACCCAAACCGACGCGCCCGTGGCGTCGCGGTTCGGCGCGGCGTCGGCATGAATCGACACCAGCACGTTGGCGTTCTGTTTACGCGCCACATCGGAACGGCCCATCACCGAAATAAAGTAATCGCCGTCGCGGGTCAGCACGCCTTTAAACAGCGGATCGTCGTTTAACAGAGTGCGCAGCTTGCGGGCAATGGCGATAGTGACGTTTTTCTCTTTCACGCCGCCAGGGCCGATTGCGCCCGGATCCTGGCCGCCGTGTCCGGCGTCAATCGCGACCACAATACGGTCGCCGCTGGCTGAGACGTTGCGCGTGTTGGCAGGCCGCGTCACGGTGTTGCTGCTCACCACCGATGTCACGCGATCGGATTCCGCTTTAAACGGATTACGCGCAGGCTCTACGGCGCGCGGCGGCGGCGTGATTTCCCGTTTTGCTACCACGGGCGGCGGTGGAGGTGGAGGCGGCGCATCGGCGTCAATGGTGAACACCACGGTGTAGTTGGCGCCGTTTTGCTGCTTCACCGCGCGGGTTTTGCCGTTTTTAGTCAGGTCCACCACCAGGCGTAGCGAGCCCGTGTCTTTCGGTGTCCCTGAGCGGATGCTTTTCACCAGGTTATTGCCGCTGAAAATCAACGGCAGCCCCTGAATCACGCCGGTCTGTTTAATATCCAGCGCGACGCTGCGCTGGCCGTTGTGGGAAAACGCGTAATCAGGCTCGCCAAAAAAGCTGAACGTAATTCGCGCCTGGTCATCGCCATTGGAGACCTGGATATCGGATAAGCTTGCCGCCCATGCAGGCGCACACAGCGCCAGCAAAGCGATAATCAACCACTTTTTCATGAAAGGTATCATCCCGTCATCCTTGTTAAATGGCTGGACGTGTCACACCACAACCCGATCGGTGTTGGGATCCAAACGTGCCAATAACGTATTACCCGCTGCAGATACGGCTTTTATCTGTGCCGAACGCCCGCGATCGTGATAAGTAAGATGAATTTCGACATCCGGGTCAGGCAGCACACCCGCACCTTGTTGCGGCCACTCCACCAGGCAAATGGCGTTGTCGGCGAAATAATCGCGGATCCCCATAAACTCCAGTTCCTCAGGGTCCGCCAGTCGATATAAATCGAAGTGGTACACGGTCAACGCTTCAAGCTCGTAAGGTTCGACCAGGGTATAGGTGGGGCTTTTTACATTGCCCTTATGGCCCAGCGCCTGCAAAAAACCACGACTAAAAGTGGTTTTACCCGCCCCTAAATCACCCACCAGCCAGATCACCGTTGCGCCATTACAGGCCTGCGCCACGGCCTTGCCGAAATCTAACGTTGCCTGTTCATCGGCGAGAGGGATAACACGTTCAATCATGGTTTACATCATTCAGTTCAGGGTTAACAACCAGGTGCAGCGTCGTAAACAGATCGCTTGCGAGCATTCCACGCGTACCAGAACGGCGGGCGACGGCATCAGCGGCGGCGGCATGCGCCACGCAACCCGCGCAGGCGGCATCATAAAGATTGAGTTTTTGGCCCAATAACGCGCCGATGATACCGGACAACACATCGCCCATTCCGCCTGTCGCCATACCGGGGTTTCCGGCATCGACAATCGCGAGTTCACCGTTTTCGCTGGCGACCAGCGTACCCGCCCCCTTTAAGACCACAACGCCGCCATAACGTTTCGCCAGGCGGTGGGCTGCGAGTAAGCGATCGCTTTCAATTTGCGCGACGTCACAGTTGAGCAGACGCGCCGCTTCGCCGGGGTGCGGCGTAATAACCCGATTCTGACGTTTATCGGGATTGAATGCCAGAAGGTTGAGCGCATCCGCATCCCACAGCATCGGTTTTTGCGAATTCTCGACTTTTTGCAGCGCCCTTTTGCCCCATTTTTCTTGGCCCAGGCCAGGGCCGATAATCACCACGTCCGCCCATTCGAGGCCTTTGGCGAGCGATTCATCGGTTAATTCCTGCACCATCAGTTCAGGCCGGGCGGTGAGCAGCGCGGCGATATTCTCCTGGCGCGTCAATACGCGGACCAGCCCGGCACCGGAACGCAGCGCCGCTTCGCCCGCCAGGCGTATTGCCCCGGCGGTGCCGTGGTCGCCGCCAATCACCAGCAAGCGTCCGTTATCGCCTTTATGCGACGTAGCGCGGCGCGGTGTGAGCCAGCGTGCCAGCGTTGCGGCATCGTAACGCTGGATTGCCGCAGGCTTATCCGCCAGCCAGCTTTCCAGCCCGAGCGCATTAATCTGAAGCGTGCCCACCACATCGCGGGCTTTCCCGGTCAACAGGCCGGGCTTCAGGGCGATAAACGTCAACGTTTGCTGGGCAAAAATCACGCTGCCGGGGGTGGCGCCGGTTTCGGCCAATAATCCGGAGGGGATATCTAACGCCAGAATCGGCGCGGGATCGGCATTGGCTTGATCAATCAGCGCGCTGACCGCAGGACGCGGCGCGCTGGCAAGACCGGTTCCCAGCAGGCCATCAATAATCAGCGACACGCCCTGCGGCCAGGGCGTCGTCGATGCGTGGATTTCCCCGCCCGCGTTCAGCCAGGCCTCGCGGGCGCAGGCAGCCTCTTCAGGAAGCGGTTTGTCGCTCTCCAGCGCCAGCAGCGTAACGTCGATGCCTTCGGCTTTCGCCAGCCGCGCCACCACGTAGCCGTCGCCGCCGTTATTGCCGTGGCCGCATAGCACCAGCCAGTGCTGTGCCTCGGGCCACGTCGCGCGCGCCAGCCGAAACGCGGCGTCCCCGGCGCGTAGCATCAGTTCATACAGGGTGATGCCGAGGCTATCCGCCGCCTCTTTCTCCGCCTTTCTTACCCACTCAGCCGGCCATACCGAGTGTGGTATACTGCTACGGTTATTGGTAAGCCGATGGTCCGTCATGTCTGAACCCCTTGATCTCTCTCTTCTCGCGCAAAATATAAAACAATGGGGCGCCGGGCTCGGCTTTCAGCATGTCGGTATTGCCGACACTGATTTAAGCCCCCATGAACCCGCGCTCCAGGCGTGGCTGGACAAACAATATCACGGCGAGATGGAGTGGATGGCGCGTCACGGTATGATGCGCGCCCGCCCGCACGAACTGTTGCCCGGCACTCTGCGCGTGATCAGCGTCAGGATGAACTATCTGCCCACCAACGCCGCGTTTGCGCGCACTTTAAAAGATCCCTCGCTGGGTTATATCAGCCGCTATGCGCTGGGGCGCGATTATCACAAGCTGATGCGAAACCGGCTAAAAAAACTGGGGGAAATGATTCAGGAGCAGTACGCGTCGCTGAATTTTAGACCCTTTGTCGATTCTGCGCCCGTGCTTGAACGCCCGTTGGCCGCAAAGGCGGGCCTGGGCTGGACAGGTAAGCACTCACTTATCCTCGATCGCAACGCCGGTTCGTTCTTTTTTCTTGGTGAATTGCTGGTGGATATTCCGCTGCCGGTGGATCAGCCAGTGGAAGAAGGCTGTGGCCGCTGCGTGGCGTGTATGACCATCTGCCCTACCGGCGCGATTGTCGAGCCTTACACCGTTGACGCGCGTCGCTGTATTTCTTATCTGACCATTGAACTGGAAGGCGCTATCCCGGAAGAATTCCGCCCGCTCATCGGTAACCGCATCTACGGCTGCGATGATTGCCAGCTGATTTGCCCGTGGAACCGTTTTTCTCAGCTAACCGTTGAGGCCGACTTTTCGCCGCGCCAGGCGTTACATAGCCCTAAGCTGATTGAGCTGTTTGGCTGGAGCGAAGCGCATTTCCTGAAAATGACCGAAGGTTCCGCGATCCGCCGCATTGGTCACATACGTTTTCTGCGTAACATCGCCGTCGCGTTAGGTAACGCGGCCTGGGATGAAGCCAATATCGCCGCGCTAACAAAAAGAAAAGGTGAGCACCCACTTCTTGATGAGCACATAGACTGGGCGATTGCGCAACAATTGACCAAGCGAAACGCCGATGCAATCGAAGTGCAACTGCCGCAAAAACAGCGTCTGGTGCGGGTGATAGAGAAAGGTTTAACGCGTGATGCTTAAGAAAACTCTGCTGTGAATAAAATTTAAAAGGCCTTGCCATTCAATCGTAAAAAATACGTCAGTGATCGAATTAACAATTTTAAGCGTTTAAAAATTTCATTAAGAAACAACATGCTGGCGAAAAGATGTCAAAATGTGACTTGTAGTCTACGGCGGAGCGGCAAGAAATAACCTGTGGATAACTCTGTTGAAAGACCTGTTTCAAACTCGCGAAAAAGGCTTACAGACAAGTTGACTTGCTGTGGATAATTTTTAATCGGTGAGAAATTTGGAGCGGGAAACGAGACTCGAACTCGCGACCCCGACCTTGGCAAGGTCGTGCTCTACCAACTGAGCTATTCCCGCTTAATCTTTGTCTTTCGCGCTGCTGAAGTGCAACCCGAAATCCTGCGATTGAATGGTGCTGAATCAAATTTTGGAGCGGGAAACGAGACTCGAACTCGCGACCCCGACCTTGGCAAGGTCGTGCTCTACCAACTGAGCTATTCCCGCTTAATCTTCGTCTTTCGCGCTGCGTAACTGCAACCCGAAATCCTGCGATTGGGTGGTGCTGAACAAATTTTGGAGCGGGAAACGAGACTCGAACTCGCGACCCCGACCTTGGCAAGGTCGTGCTCTACCAACTGAGCTATTCCCGCCCGACGTGCACTGCATTTCTGCTCTGTCACGGGAGGCGCATTATACGAGAAATCATCGCTGTCGCAATACTTTCAAAGCGTTTTTTTGTGATTTTTATCTGAATGCTGATTTTATCAACAAGCTGGCGAAATTAAAAACAGTCTTGTTACAAAACGGTTATCAAAAAAATTTACGCTGCTGTGATAAGCGTACAGCGTAGTCCGGCAGTATCAAGCTGCTGGCGATAAATAGCCGGTAAATGGCTATCGGTAATGACTTCATGCATCAGCGACAGCGGGCCCAGCGCATGGGGATGGATCTCCCCAAACTTCGAGCTGTCGGTCAATACGTAGTTGCTGGCGCACTTCCGCAGCGCGGTGACAACAATATCGGCGCGCAGCATATCGCGGCCGGTAAAACCGGTTTCAGGATGAAACCCGTCAATGCCGATAAACGCTTTCGCAAAATGGACATGCTCCAGGGCCAGTCGCGCCAGCGGCCCTACCATGCTTTCGCTGCGCTTTTGCAGCACGCCACCCAGCAGAATGACCTCGCAACGACTGTCACGCAGCAAATTAGCGATATGCACGCTGGCGGTGATAACCGTAACCTGGCGTTCTTTTGCCAGTACCCGCGCCAGAATGGCATTGGTACTGCCGTTCTCAATAAATACCGTTTCGCCATCGTCAATCAGCGAGGCGGCATACTCCGCCAGCGCTTTTTTGACCGGGAAATTACACAGCATCCGTGAATCCACGCTGTCGATATCCGTTGCCACCGCGAAACCGTGCTCGCGTTTTAAATACGCGCCCTGTTCCAGATAATTAAGATCGTGGCGTACGGTCACTACCGACACGCCTGTCACATCCGCCAGTTCGACGACCGGTACGCGTTTATTATCGGTGACATATTGCAGGATACGCTGTTGTCGATCGTTCATAGGCTCATAACGTCAGGAAGCGCAGCGGCAACGCCGCTGCGCGGGGTGGGTTACAGGGTGTGTTCGGTACGGGCGATGATATCGTCCTGGGCATCCGGAGACAGCGTAGTAAAGAACGCGGAATAGCCCGCGACGCGCACCACAAGGTCGCGGTACTGGTCAGGATGTTTCTTCGCCTCCAGCAGCGTTTCCCGCGACACGATGTTGTACTGAATATGCCAGCCCTTATGCACTTCGAAAAAGGTTCTCAGCATCATCATCAGTTTGATACGGTCGCTGTTGTTTTCCAGCGTGGCCGGGTTCAGTTTCTGGTTCAGCAACACCCCACCAAGAATCGATCCGGTCGGCAGTTTGCCTACCGAACTGATCACCGCCGTTGGCCCGAGGTGATCGGTCCCGGAAGCCGGGCTGGCCCCTTCCGCCAGCGGCGTTTTGGCTTTACGGCCGTCCGGCGTCGCCATGGTTGCCGCGCCAAAAGGCACGTTAGCGGAAATAGACGACGTGCCCGCGTAATAATTACCGCCAATCGGCCCCCTGCCGTAGCGCGGGTTGTGATACTGCTTAATCTCGTCAATGTAGGTCTGATAAGCCCGCGCCAGCAGCTCGTCCACGCTGTCGTCATCGTTGCCGTATTTCGGCGCGCTGTTGATCAGGCGCTGACGCAGTTGCTCATGGGTCAGGCCGTCGAAATCCTCCGCCAGTGCCTGCGCCAGCTGCTGCTGACCCATCGCGCCCTGCTCGAAGACCAGTTTTTTCACCGCCGCCAGGCTGTTGCCCAGATTCGCGATCCCCACCTGCAAACCGGATACCCAGTCATATTTCGCGCCGCCCTGCTTGATGCTTTTCGCGCGCTCGATACAGTCATCCACCAGCGCCGAACAGAGAATATCGTGAACGTTCTCTTCCAGCATGGTATCTACCACGTACTCGATTTCGATAGATTTACGGGTGTAGTAGCGGATTTGGTTATCCCAGGCCGCCATCACTTCGTCAAACTGGCTGAAATTGCCCTTCGACAGCGCCAGTTCCTGCGGCAGGAAGACTTTACCGCTGGTGGCGTCTTTGCCTCCTTCCAGCGCCGCCAGCATCACGCGCGCAAAATTGATAAAGCTCATGCCGGTGCAGCGGTAGCCCCATTTGCCGCCCACGGCGGTTTCGATGCAGCCAATGGCGGCATATTGATAAGCGTCTTCAGGCTCCACGCCAAGCTTGATGAATTCCGGGATCACGATTTCATCGTTGTTGAACGCCGGCATACCAAAACCGCAGCGAATCACCTGTACGCAGGCGTCCAGGAAGTCGTCGCTGATACCGGCGTGATAGCGCACGCTGAGGTTCGGTTGGGTAGAGCGCAGGCGTCCGCAGGATTCCAGAATGGCGTAAGACAGCGGGTTAACCGCATCCGTCGCCACGCCGTTCACCAGATTCTGGCCGCCGATGGTCACGTTCTGGTACAGCGGGCTGCCCGCCGAGGCTTTTGAATGCGAGCCGGAGCGGATTTTGTTCACTTCCAGCAGCTTCAGCCAACAGCTGTGCAGCATTTCGATGGCCTGTTCGCGGGTCAGCGACTGTTCCAGCTCCACGTCGCGGCGATACCATGGGTAGAGATACTGGTCCATGCGGCCAAACGACACCGAGTGTCCGTTAGACTCGATCTGCAAAATCAGCTGGATGAAATAGCACAGCTGCAGCGCCTGCCAGAAGGTTTTCGGCGGCTCGTGGGCGATGACTTCACAGTTTTCAGCAATAGCGCGCAGCTCGGTTTTACGCGCCTCGCGGGTTTCCTGTTGCGCCATCTGCTGCGCCAGCGCGGCAAACCGCAGAATATGATGGCTGACGGCTTCAAGCGTAATATCAATGGCCTTCAGGAACTGCTCGCCGTGCAAATCTTCCAGCACGGTCAGATTGATGCGCGAGCGGCGCTCGGCCACTTTGGCGCGCATCCCGTCCATCCCCAGCGCCAGCAACAGCGGGAAATTCACCGCCAGATGGGCGTCGCCAGAGGTCATATTGCCTTCGGCTTTGATGATGCCGGTATCCAGCAGCGCCTTTTGCTCGCTGGTAAACATGCCGTAGCAGCGATCCTGCACCGTTTGCCCGCGCCACCACGGGCAAATCTCATGCAGCACCCGCTTGTTCTCCTCGCTTACCGCAAACCCGGCGCCGGGACGATCGGCCAGATCGTCGATCTCTTTTTCGATCCACGACACGGTGTATTCCGGGAAAATCGGCGCGGCGCGCACTTCACTCGCCTGGTTGCCGACAATCAGCTCGTCATGTTTGATCCAGATGGTGCGTTCCGCCAGATGATGGGCCAGCGCCAGCGCGCGGCGTACCGGAATCGGCTTATCCATATTCTGTTGATAAACCATGGTGTAGTGCCGGGCGCGCTCGGTACAGACCGGCGGTTTAACAATATGCACCAGGGCGTTTTTGTGCGCCTTAATACGGTCGCTCAGCACATCCAGTTTCAGGGTAGTCATGACATTATCCTCTCAGGGTAGCCGTCAGGCCCTTCTCACGGGCGCAGGACTGGGCAAAATCAAGCAATTCCGGCGCATCGAGCGGTTTGTCCGGCGCCAGGTAGGGTTGGTTTAAAAGGTGATATTTGTTGATGCCCAGGGTGTGATAGGGCAAAAAATGAATCTCTTTGGCGTTGAGTTTTTCTGCGGCGAAGTCAGTAATCGCCTGGATTGACGCTTCGTCGGCGTTAAAACCGGGGATCAACGGGACGCGGATAATCATCTGTTTCCCGGCTGCCGCCACGTTTTCCAGATTCTTCATCACGCGCCGGGCTGAACCGTCGGTCCACTGTTTAAACGCCGCGTCATCCACGTGCTTAAGATCGGCAAGAAACAAATCGGTATACGGAAGCGAAGGCTCCACATAATGCCAGGGCACGTGCAGGCAGGTTTCTACTGCGGTATGAATGCCCTGCTCATGGCTGGCTTTCAACAGCGCCAGCGCCATCTCGGGGTTCATGAAGGGTTCGCCGCCCGACAGGGTCAGCCCGCCGCCGCTGCGGTCATAAAACGGCTTATCGCGCAGCACCGTCGCCATAATCCGATCAACGCTTTTCTCTTCGCCGCACACCGTCAGTGCCTGTGTAGGGCAGCAGTCCTGTAAACGGTCGAGATGCGCAGTTTCCAGCTTTTCACGATGAATAATCAGCCCGGTCAGGCTACGTTGGATGATGTCCGGCAGCGCCTGTTGGCAAAGATCGCAGCCTTCAAGGCACAAGCGGGGATCGAATAACACGTCGCGCTCGCGTGAACGGCTTTCCGGATTCTGGCACCAGCGGCACCCCAGAGAGCACCCTTTCAGGAATACCACGGTACGAATGCCGGGGCCGTCGTGGGTCGAGTAGCGCTGGATATTGAAAATCATAAAATTCACCGGTTTTGTTACGTATGAAAATTAAATGACTTTCGAAAGAAAGTAACATTGATTTCGATCAACCAGCCTGCGAAGGGCGAAGATATACTGCGCTAAGTTGCTGCATTTCACATTTTGAGGACGACACAATGGAACTTTACCTGGATACTGCCGACGTCGCGGCGGTGGCCCGCCTGGCGCGGATCTTCCCTTTAGCCGGCGTGACCACCAACCCCAGCATTGTCGCCAGCGGGAAAAAACCCGTGAGCGTGGTATTGCCGGAATTGCAGGAGGCGCTGGGCGGTAAGGGGCGTTTATTCGCGCAGGTGATGGCGACACAGGCAGAAAAGATGGTGGACGAAGCGCTGGCGCTGCGGGAAATCATTGCCGATCTGGTGGTCAAAGTGCCGGTGACGCCGGAAGGCCTGGCGGCAATCAAGATCCTGAAAACCAAAGGCGTCCCCACGCTGGGTACGGCGGTTTACGGTGCTGCTCAGGGCTTGTTAAGCGCGCTGGCGGGCGCGGAATACGTCGCGCCGTATGTGAACCGCGTTGATGCTCAGGGCGGTGACGGGATCAAAACCGTTACCGAGCTCCAGCAGTTGCTGACGCTGCATGCGCCGGGTTCGAACGTACTGGCAGCAAGCTTTAAAACGCCGCGTCAGGCGCTGGATTGCCTGCTGGCGGGCTGTAAAGCCATCACCCTGCCGCTGGACGTGGCGGAACAGTTTATCAATGCGCCAGCGGTCACGGCGGCGGTAGCTAAATTTGAGCAGGACTGGCAAAACGCATTCGGCACGCTGGCGCTTAAGTAAAAACAATTCAGGCCGCGAAAGCGGCCTGAATTTGATGGTATCAGAGCTTAATAAAGTGCTCGCGGTAATACGCCAGCTCTGCCACCGACTCACGGATATCATCCAGCGCCTGATGTGAACCCTCTTTCTTCAGGCCGACCAGAATTTCCGGCTTCCAGCGGCGCGCCAGTTCTTTCAGCGTGCTGACGTCCAGATAGCGATAGTGGAAATAGGCTTCCAGTTCCGGCATGTACTTAAACAGGAAACGGCGATCCTGGCCGATGCTGTTGCCGCAGATCGGCGAAGTATTGGCAGGCACCCACTGCTTCAGGAATTCGAGGGTCGCCTGTTCTGCCGCGCGGTCGTCCAGCGTACTGGCCTTCACGCGATCCACCAGGCCGCTGCCGGTATGGGTGCGCACGTTCCAGTCATCCATCAGCGCCAGCTGTTCGTCCGACTGATGCACCGCGATCACCGGGCCTTCCGCCAGGATATTCAGATTTGCATCGGTAACCAGAGTGGCGATTTCGATAATGCGGTCGCGCTCTGGATCAAGGCCCGTCATCTCCAGATCGATCCAAATCAGATTATTTTCATTTCCACTCATGCTATTTTCCACCCTTCTGGCGTCACCCACGGTGACGATCGGTTAATTCATGTAAAATTAGTGTGTATCATAGAGGTTTTGCCCATTCCGGGCGACCAGGAGCCAGCACGATTGAGCAAAAATAAACTCTCCAAAGGGCAACAGCGCCGTGTGAAAGCGAACCACCAGCGTCGGTTAAAGGCGCCGGAGAAGGTGGATTACGACGACAACCTGTTTGGCGAGCCGGGCGAAGGCGTGGTGATCAGCCGTTTTGGTATGCATGCCGATGTCGAGGCGCCAGAGGGTTCAGTACACCGTTGTAACATTCGCCGTACCATTCGTTCGCTGGTGACCGGCGACCGCGTTGTCTGGCGTCCGGGTAAAACCGCGGCGGAAGGGATGGCGGTGAAAGGCATCGTCGAAGCCGTGCATGAGCGCACCTCGGTGCTGACTCGCCCTGATTTTTATGATGGGGTAAAACCTATCGCCGCCAATATCGACCAGATCGTGATCGTTTCT
This sequence comes from Atlantibacter hermannii, assembly GCF_009907385.1. GTDB lineage: Bacteria > Pseudomonadota > Gammaproteobacteria > Enterobacterales > Enterobacteriaceae > Atlantibacter > Atlantibacter hermannii_A. The sequence goes on along the minus strand of NZ_JAAATR010000049.1, from coordinate 5,914 downwards.
GCGATCCTCCCTGAGCTGTCGCTCAATATTATCGATCGCTATCTGGTGGCCTGCGAAACCCTGAACGTCGAGCCGCTGATCGTATTAAACAAGATCGACCTGCTGGATGCTGAAGGAATGGCTTTTGTTAATGAGCAGATGGATATCTATCGCGGGATCGGCTATCGCGTCCTGATGGTTTCCAGCCATCAGCAAAACGGCTTGCAGGAACTGCAAAACGCCCTCACCGACCGGATCAGTATCTTCGCCGGGCAATCAGGCGTTGGGAAATCGAGTCTGCTCAATGCTCTGCTGGGACTGACCGACGACAGTATTCTCACCAACGACGTTTCTGACGTATCAGGGCTGGGACAACACACCACTACCGCTGCACGGCTGTATCACTTCCCGCACGGCGGCGATGTGATTGATTCCCCCGGCGTACGTGAATTTGGTCTGTGGCATCTCGAACCGGAACAAATCACCCAGGGCTTTGTCGAATTCCACGACTATCTGGGCCACTGCAAATACCGCGACTGCAAGCATGATGCCGACCCTGGCTGCGCCATTCGTGAAGCGGTCGAACAGGGAAAAATTGCGGAAAGCCGTTTCGATAATTACCACCGCATCCTGGAAAGCATGAGTCAGGTAAAAACGCGTAAAAGCTTTTCTGAATCTGATGACTGACATTTAATCCTGGCATCGCTAGAATCGCCCCCCTTTGGGTGTCGCCTGGTCCAGAGTGACCGGGCCAGGAACAGCAAAATAACATTAGCCTGGAGGCTATCTTGTTAAACAACTTTAAACTTTCGCTTCAATACATTCTCCCGAAACTGTGGCTCACTCGCCTGGCGGGCTGGGGCGCAAGTAAACGTGCTGGCTGGCTGACCAAACTGGTGATCGACCTGTTCGTCAAAGCCTACAAGGTCAACATGAACGAAGCGCAGAAGCCGGATACCGCCAGCTACCGCACCTTTAACGATTTCTTTGTTCGCCCGCTGCGCGATGACGTGCGCCCGGTCAATACCGACCCCAATGTGCTGGTGATGCCCGCCGATGGCGTTATTAGTCAGTTGGGCCGCATTGAAGAAGACAAAATCCTGCAAGCCAAAGGCCATAACTACAGCCTGGAAGCGCTGCTGGCCGGTAACTACCTGATGGCGGACAAATTCCGCAACGGGACCTTCGCCACGACCTATCTGTCGCCGCGTGACTATCACCGCGTACATATGCCGTGCAACGGGATCCTGCGTGAGATGATCTACGTACCGGGGGATCTGTTCTCGGTTAACCATTTAACCGCCCGGAACGTGCCGAACCTGTTCGCCCGTAACGAGCGCGTGATTTGCCTGTTCGATACTGAATTTGGCCCGATGGCGCAGATTCTGGTGGGCGCGACCATTGTCGGCAGCATCGAAACGGCGTGGTCCGGTACGGTTACGCCGCCGCGTGAAGGCGTGATCAAGCGCTGGACGTGGCCCGCAGGCGAGAGCGAAAACGCCGTCGCGCTGCTTAAAGGCCAGGAAATGGGCCGCTTCAAGCTCGGCTCCACAGTGATTAACCTGTTCGCGCCGGGCAAAGTGAATCTGGTCGAGGGGCTGCAAAGCCTGTCGGTAACTCGCCTTGGCGAAGCGCTGGCGGTTTCCACCGAAACATTCGAGACGCCGGACACCACGCCTGCGCCGCTGTCGGATGAGGAAATCAATGCTGAACTGGCGGCCAGCCCGCTGGTTGACGGCTCCCCGAAAGATCAGGGTTAATTTTTTACGTAAAGGTAGACTGACGTGCGCCTGATTATCACAATCCTGATGGCCTGGTGCCTCAGTATGGGGGCGTACGCTGCGACGTCCCCCGACGCAAAACAAATCTCCCAGGAACTGGAGCAAGCCAAAGCGGCAAAAAACCTGCCCAACCAGGCGGAAACCGTGGAGGCCCTCCAGGCCGCGTTGAACGCGCTTGAAGAGCGCAAAGCCTCGCTGGAGCGCGCAACGCAATACCAGCAAGTTATTGATAACTACCCCAAGCTTTCTGAGACCCTGCGCCAGCAGTTGAACAACCTGCGCGACGAGCCGCAAAAAGTCCCGGAAGGCCTCACCTCCGACGCCCTGAGTCAGGAAATCCTGCAAGTCAGCAGCCAACTGCTGGAAAAAAGCCGTCTGGCCCAGCAGGAGCAGGAGCGTACCCGGGAAATCGCCGACTCGCTCAGCCAGCTTCCGCAACAGCAAACCGATGCGCGCCGTCAGTTGAATGAAGTGGAACGGCGGGCGGGCGCGCAGACCGGGGCAAGCAACGCCTTAACTCAGGCCCAGCAGCTTAACGCTCAGGCGGAATCCGCACGCCTTAAAGCGTTGGTCGATGAGCTCGAACTGGCGCAGCTTTCCGCCAGCAACCGCCAGGAGCTGTCCCGGATGCGCAGCGAGCTGGCGCAAAAGCAAAGCCAGCAACTGGATGCTTATCTGCAAGCCCTGCGCAATCAACTCAATAGCCAGCGGCAGAAAGAGGCTGAGCGCGCCCTGGAAAGCACCGAACTGTTGGCTGAAAACAGCGCGGGCCTGCCGCCGTCTATCGAAGAGCAGTTCAAAATCAACCGCGAGCTGTCACAGGCGCTCAATCAGCAGGCGCAGCGTATGGACCTGGTGGCTTCGCAGCAGCGCCAGGCATCTGGCCAGACGCTGCAAGTGCGTCAGGCGCTGAATACCCTGCGCGAGCAGTCACAGTGGCTGGGCGTGTCGAACATGCTCGGCGAAGCGTTGCGTGCGCAGGTAGCCCGTCTGCCGGAAATGCCCAAGCCGCAGCAGCTGGATACGGAAATGGCGCAGCTGCGCGTTCACCGTATGCGCTATGAGGATTTGCTGAACAAGCAGCCGCAATTGCGTCAGGTTCGCCAGGCCGACGGCGCGCCGCTCACGGCGGAGCAAAACCGCATTCTGGAGGCGCAATTGCGCACCCAGCGCGAGCTGCTCAATTCGCTGTTGCAGGGCGGCGATACGCTGATCCTGGAGTTAACCAAGCTGAAAGTCGCCAACAGCCAGCTGGAGGACGCATTAAAAGAGGTTAACGAGGCGACCCACCGCTATCTGTTCTGGACGGCGGACGTCAGCCCGATGACCATCGCCTGGCCGCTTGAAATCGTGCAGGATTTACGCCGCCTGGTATCGCTCGACACCGCCAGCCAGATGGGCAACGCCACGCTGATGATGCTCACCAGTAAAGAGACGCTGCTGCCGTTGTTTGGCGCGCTGATCCTGGTGGGCTTCAGCCTCAGTTCGCGGCGCCATTTCACGGCGTTTCTGGAGCGCTCCAGCGCCCGCATCGGCAAAGTCACCCAGGATCACTTCAGGCTGACGCTGCGCACATTGTTCTGGTCGATTCTGGTGGCCTCGCCGCTGCCGGTGCTCTGGGCGACGCTCGGTTACGGGCTGCGCGAGGCCTGGCCCTACCCTATTGCCGTGGCGATTGGCGATGGCGTGACGGCCACCGTGCCGCTGCTGTGGGTCGTGATGATTTGTGCCACCTTCGCCCGCCCGAACGGGCTGTTTATCGCCCACTTCGGCTGGCCGCGCCGCCAGGTCGCCCGCGCAATGCGCTACTACCTGATGACCATCGGGTTTGTGGTGCCGCTGATCATGGCGCTGATCATGTTCGATAACCTTAACGATCGGGAATTCTCCGGCTCGCTGGGCCGCCTGTGCTTTATCCTGATTTGCGGCGCGCTGGCTATTGTGACGTTAAGCCTGAAACGCGCCGGGATACCGCTGTGGCTGGATAAAGAAGGCAGCGGCGACAACATGGTGAACAAGATGCTGTGGAACCTGATGCTCAGCGCGCCGTTGCTGGCGATTCTGGCATCCGCCGTGGGGTATCTGGCCACTGCGCAGGCACTGCTGGCGCGCCTTGAAACCTCGGTCGCCATCTGGTTCCTGCTGCTGGTGGTTTATCATGTGATCCGCCGCTGGATGTTTATTCAGCGCCGCCGTCTGGCGTTTGACCGCGCCAAACACCGCCGTGCGGAAATCCTCGCCCAGCGCGCACGCGGCGAAGAGGAGCCAGCCCACAACCACAGCACCGAAGGCAGCAATGAGATTATTGAAGAGCCGGAAGTGGATCTCGATACCATCAGCGCCCAGTCGCTCCGGCTGGTGCGGTCGATACTGATGCTGATCGCTCTGCTGTCGGTGATTGTGCTGTGGTCGGAAATCCATTCGGCCTTCGGCTTCCTGGAGAATATTTCTCTGTGGGATGTCACCTCGACGGTGCAGGGCGTGGAAAGCATTGAGCCAATCACCCTCGGGGCGGTGCTGATCGCCATTCTGGTGTTTATTATCACTACCCAGCTGGTACGAAACCTACCGGCCCTGCTGGAACTGGCGCTGTTGCAGCATCTGGATTTAACGCCTGGCACCGGTTACGCCATCACCACCATCACCAAATACCTGCTGATGCTGATTGGCGGCCTGACCGGGTTCTCAATGATCGGGATTGAGTGGTCGAAACTGCAATGGCTGGTGGCCGCGCTCGGTGTGGGGCTGGGTTTTGGTTTACAGGAAATTTTCGCCAACTTTATTTCCGGCCTGATTATCCTGTTTGAGAAACCGATCCGCATCGGCGATACCGTGACCATCCGCGATTTGACTGGCAGCGTGACGCGCATTAATACCCGCGCCACCACTATCAGCGACTGGGACCGCAAAGAGATCATCGTGCCGAACAAGGCATTTATCACCGAGCAGTTTATCAACTGGTCGCTGTCCGACTCGGTCACCCGCGTGGTGCTGACCGTGCCTGCGCCGGGCGATGCCGATAGCGAAGAGGTAACGCAAATTTTGTATACCGCCGCGAAACGCTGTTCGCTGGTCATTGATAACCCGGCGCCGGAAGTGTTCCTGGTGGATTTACAGCAGGGTCTGCAACTGTTTGAGCTGCGTATTTACGCCGCTGAGATGGGGCACCGGATGCCGCTGCGCCATGAGATCCACCAGTTGATCCTGCACGGCTTCCGCGAACACGGTATTGACCTGCCGTTCCCGCCGTTCCAGATGCGTCTGGAAAGCCTGGACGGCAAGCGTACTGCGCGGACGTTAACGTCGGCTGGAAAGAACTCGCGCCCGGCGGGAAGTGTGTAATCAGGGAGCCGGTTACTTCGGGTGACCGGCTTTTTTAGCAGAGGCAAAGTTGATAGCGGATAAAAAATTGCCATAGCCAATATCCTGTAAGACATAAGGTGATTAACCAGATAAACCAATGATGCTTTTTTTTGATAATAAGAACATAAATTGCAGGAAAGAAAAGGGGAAGCGTTACGATGATACCGACATCGCGAACATCGTCTTTTTCAATCAAATAAATCAGATCGCAGATGTTTTTAATTTCTCCAGAACCTATCATCCACTCTTTATCCTGAGAAGAAAATACAACAATCCAAAATAACGCAACAAAGAACCAAATTATCCCTAGGGCATAAATTTTATAATTCATTCATCTACCCTCTACTATCCGCATTATGGCTTCTTTTTGAAGAATACGCCGTCCGTATTCACTATATACACGGGTTGGAAAACCTATTGGATCATGAATTGAGTATTTACTCTCACTTTCATTTCTTTGGGTTCTCCTATTACTACTTGCCTGGCTTGCACAACACCTAATCCTTTGAACCTTTCGGGCATTCCACCGACTTCTGATACAGCAACACCCGCTAATTAACAAGCTGAGATCTCAGCTTGTTTAACATATTGCTTCATCATGTTTCGGTGGTAGATTAACCATGAAATTTTATAAAGCATAAATACGCATTCCCCGTCATAAATCTCTAATTCTTGGGCAATGCATACCCACGGAATGCATCAAAGCCATTCCAGTGCAGGAAGCCATATTCATCAACCTCACAAAATAATAATGATTCATTCATTTTATAAATCTCTCTCTACAATAAAAC
>NZ_JAAATR010000048.1 GCF_009907385.1 Atlantibacter hermannii | reverse complement strand
CAGGCCACTATCTCGTGACTGTACAGGTCCTGTATGGTCGACAGGTACAGCTTCTGACCGCCCGCATGGAACTCCGTCACGTCCGTACACCATTTCATCCCGCAGCGCGCTGCACTGAAGTTTCGCGCCAGCAGGTTACCGGATGCCCGCCCACCATCAGCCATATATGAGCGGTATTTCTTCCTCCGCAACCGGCAGGTCAGGCCATGCTGTTTCATCAGCCTGCGTACTGTCTTATGGTTCAGTATGAAGGCTTCACTGCGCAACGCCAGCATCATCCTCCGGTAGCCATATCGCCCTGCATGCCGCCTGCTTATAGTCCTCATAGCCTCCACCGCATCCGCATGCCGGGTCAGATCACGCTCAGGTTTTGACGCATGATAGTAATAAGTGCTGCGTGGCAGCCGCGCGGCATACAGCAGGCATGGCAGCCGGTGCGCTGTCAGCAGCGACTGCACTACTGCTGTTTTTTCTGCTGCTCCCTGAGTGCGTTT
>NZ_JAAATR010000047.1 GCF_009907385.1 Atlantibacter hermannii | reverse complement strand
TTTCCTCTCTCAGGGCTTTCAGCTTTTTTAGATACGCGTTTTCCGCACGCAGATACTCCAGCTCTCTCTGGAGCTCGGCCGGGGTCATTTTGCTTATGGGTTTTGTACCGGGAATAAATTTTTTTCCTGACATAGCGGCTCCGGGTCTGACTGTATGAAGTGCCCGGGCACCGCCTTCCCGGTATCGTTTTATCCAGCCCCGAATGAGCGTTTCGTTGGGGATGGCGAAGTGCGCGGAAGCATCTGCGCTGCTGTATCCGTGCCGGATTACGTAGCGAACAACGCGGAGCCTGAATTCAGCAGTATAGGCCCGCGCCGGACGGTGCTCCAGCCCGGGCTCGCCCTGTTGTCTGAAGGCACGTATCCAGCGGGAGAGCGGTGTTTCGCCAACGCCAAACAGGCGGGCCGTTTCTTTCATACTGTCCCGGGTGGACAGATAGTGCCGGACCGCGGCCAGTCGCACTGAATAAGAATATTTCATTGTTTATATCTCCTGATCCCGGATGGGGTGTCCAGGAACAGGGGTTCAGTACA
>NZ_JAAATR010000046.1 GCF_009907385.1 Atlantibacter hermannii | reverse complement strand
TGCTCCCTTTGGCCGCTCGGGAACCCCACCGGGTACTTGATGGTGCCGGCTACCGGAATCGAACTGGTGACCTACTGATTACAAGTCAGTTGCTCTACCTACTGAGCTAAGCCGGCATCAAGTAGCGCGCATTCTAGGAACTGCCGGGCCTGCATGCAACAAAAAAATTGCATAAAACGCTCTACCGCTCACATTTTGAACTAAGCCCGTCACTTCTGACACTATTTTGACCAGCGAAGCGTAAGAAATAATCAGGATTTGCCCGTCAGGACGCACAATGATTGTGCATAACCAGCTGATATTCGCATTTCGATGAAGCATGCATAGGGCAAATTTGGCTCGTTTAACGCGCTTAACGCTTTTATGCGCCCTGGATCACATATTGCATTGTTATCTTGTGTCCTGTGATCCGGAGGTGCCGCTGTGAAAATTATCGCCTTAAACGCATCCACACTCCCCGTTTATTGTCGGGAACTGGCTATTGTGCTGTTAGACGTGCTGGCTGACGGCAGTCTGCCAGGCTATCACCAACACATTAGTCGGGAAGAAGCGGAAAGCACGTTTTATCGCCTTCGCGATGCGTTAAGCAAACAGGAAACCCTGATATGGATTGCCAGAGATGAGTGGGGCGTGATGGGGTACGCCCGGCTGGATTTGTGTGCAGACTCCGATGGTTTGAATCGCGCCGAGATTAAAGGCGTGATGGTGCATCGCCGCGCTCGCCGTCTGGGAGCGGGCAAGAGGCTAATTCAGGCGGTAGAAGAGACGGCGTCTCAGGGCCGGCGCGGGTTGCTTTATCTGGATGTACAGGCCGGTACGCGAGCGGAAGCCTTTTGGCGAGCGGTAGGGTATCGCTGCCTGGGGGAAATGCCGGATTATGTCTGTTCTGGCGACGGCTATTGCCACTCTGCCGTTATTTACTACAAACGCCTGTTTGCGATGAATCCGCATCCCCGCGTCGTCGCGAGTTAAGGCGGACAAACGTGATGCTTTCACTGGAAAGCATCACTCCTTTTGATTTTTTCTTCTTATTCTTTGCATTCTGGTGTTACCCTCCTGCCCATCGTTGAAACAGATATCTATGGCGTGTCACTGGCCGTTTATAAAATGAAACGAACCAGCCAGAGCGTTCATTCTTGTCCGCAATGACAGGCAAACACATGCTGAAAAGTAATACAGAGCAAACAATAATGACTCCTTATCTTCAGTTTAACCGGAGCCAGTGGGCTGCGCTTCGTGACTCAGTCCCAATGACCTTAACTGAAGGCGAAATCGCACGTTTAAAAGGTATTAACGAAGATCTCTCGCTGGATGAAGTGGCTGAGATTTATTTGCCGCTGTCGCGCTTATTAAATTTCTATATCAGCTCGAATCTTCGCCGCCAGGCGGTGCTGGAACAGTTTTTAGGCACTAACGGGCAGCGGATCCCTTATATCATCAGCATTGCAGGCAGCGTTGCCGTAGGCAAAAGCACCACGGCGCGCGTGCTTCAGGCGCTATTGTCGCGCTGGCCGGAACATCGCCGCGTTGAATTAATTACCACCGATGGCTTTCTTCATCCTAATCAGGTACTTAAAGACCGGAATCTGATGAAGAAGAAAGGGTTTCCGCAATCCTATGATATGCACCGGCTGGTAAAATTTGTGTCCGATCTCAAATCCGGCGTACCGAATGTGACGGCCCCGGTGTATTCCCATCTCATTTATGATGTTATCCCCGATGGGGATAAAGTTGTGACCCAGCCGGATATATTAATCCTTGAAGGATTGAATGTATTACAAAGCGGCATGGATTATCCTCACGATCCGCATCATGTATTTGTTTCTGATTTCGTCGACTTTTCTATTTATGTCGATGCCCCGGAAGATCTATTACAGACCTGGTATATCAACCGCTTCTTAAAATTCCGCGAAGGGGCATTTACCGATCCGGACTCTTATTTCCACAATTACGCCAAACTTTCTGAAGAAGAGGCCGTTAACGTCGCCACACAGCTATGGAAAGAAATCAACTGGCTGAATCTTAAAGAAAATATCCTACCAACTCGCGAACGTGCCAGTCTGATAATGACCAAGAGCGCCGACCACGCGGTTGAGTGCGTCAGATTACGGAAATAAAAAAAGGGAGCCAGGCTCCCTTTTTCTTATCCTGCGCTGCGTAATGAGATTTCCCCGCCAATCCAGGGTTTAATCGCGCCATCCTGCTCCAGTAATAATGCGCCCTGCTCGTCAATACCCCGGGAAATACCAAAAATCTCTTTCTCGCCAATAATCAGTTTCACCGGGCGATGAATAAAATTATCCAGTTTTTCCCAACGGCTCAGGAACGACGTCAGCCCATCCTGCTCAAAGATTTTAAGCGCGTTGCGCAATTCATTAATAAGCCGGACCGCGAGCTTATTACGATCGATATGAATGCCTGCTTCCTGTAAGTTAATCCAGCCCTGGTTGACGACCTCTTCTTCTACCCGACGCATCGCCAGGTTAATGCCCGCGCCGATGACAATCTGCGCAGCATCGCCGGTTTTACCGGTTAACTCGACCAGAATCCCGGCAAGTTTACGGTCATGGAGATAAAGGTCGTTCGGCCATTTCACGCGTACCTGATCGGCACCCAGCTCGTGCAAAACCTCAGCCATCACGATGCCAATAACCAGACTTAAGCCGATCGCAGCGGCGGGCCCTTGTTCAAGGCGCCAGTACATTGATAAATAGAGATTAGCGCCAAACGGCGAGAACCATTTACGACCGCGTCGGCCACGACCCGCTTGCTGATATTCCGCAATACATGCATCGCCGGAAGAGAGGCTTGCCAGGTGGTCAAGTAGATACTGGTTGGTGGAATCGATAACCGGCAATACGCTGACCGAGCCAGCATCAATTTGACTTAGAATTAAAGACTCATCCAACAACTGGATAGGTTCGGGAAGGCTATACCCTTTTCCCGGGACGGTAAACACATCCACACCCCAGTCGCGCAGCGTCTGGATATGTTTATTAATCGCAGCACGGCTCATCCCTAATTTTTCGCCCAGCTGCTCGCCCGAGTGGAATTCGCCATCAGCAAGCAGAGAGATAAGCGTTAAGGGTATTTTATTATCCTTCATGAAATTTTCTCCACGGCATTCACTTCACCGGTCCGGCCAATAAAACGCACTTCCGGCTCAAGCCAGATGTTAAATCGCTCACCTACGCGCTGTCGCACATCATGCGCCAGGCGTACAACGTCATCACTTTTCGCGTGATCGACATTAACCAGAACCAGTGCCTGCTGGCGATGCACGGCTGCGCCGCCCACCTGGTAGCCCTTTAACTGACATTGATCGATTAGCCAGCCTGCAGCGAGCTTAACGCTGCCGTCAGCCTGCGGATAATTTGGCATGCGGGGAAAGTGCTCAATGAGTTGGCTAGCCAGCTCCGCACTGATGACAGGGTTCTTAAAGAAGCTGCCCGCATTACCCTGGACGCGAGGATCGGGCAGTTTTGTTTGCCGCATATGGCAAACACTATCAAAGACGTTTTGCGGTGTGACAGTAGCAGGATCCAGCTGGGTCAGATCGCCGTAGGTCAAGACAGGTATCCAACGCTTGTTCAGGCGTAACCCTACTGCGGTAATTGCGTAGCGGTTCTGGTATTCGTGCTTGAAGATGCTGTCACGGTAGCCAAAGCGGCAGTCTGCCGCCTGGACGCGTAAAATATTGCCCGTTTCGAGTTCGATGCATTCGACGTATTCACAAACGTGCTTAAGCTCCACACCATAAGCACCAATGTTTTGGATTGGTGACGAACCCGCGCATCCGGGGATCAGAGCCAGATTTTCCAGTCCTGGCATACCTTTGTCGAGCGTGTATTCAACCAGTTTGTGCCAGTTTTCCCCTGCCCCCGCGTGAATATGCCATGCCCGATCTGTCTCTGTGATGGTGATGCCCGCAATGCGATTAACAATCACCGTGCCGTCGAAGTCTTCAAGAAAAAGAACATTGCTGCCTTCTCCGAGAATCATTACCGGTTCGCCCTGTCGCGCGGACTCAAGCCAGGCTTGCTGTAACGACTCGGGTGTCGTCGCCTCAATCAGCTTTTTAGCGCTGCATTCCAGATTAAAACTGTTAAAAGGTTTGAGGGAAGTACGCATGATTTTTTCCTGATACAACGATCCCGCTAGTTTACCCGATCGCGCGGCGTAAGGCTTGTATCATGGTTTGATTGGTGAAGAGCTGAGGCAGGTTTCAGAGCGTTGGCAAGGGCGTCCGGGCAAGTTTTCTGGATCGCAGACAGCAAAAAGCCCATCCG
>NZ_JAAATR010000045.1 GCF_009907385.1 Atlantibacter hermannii | reverse complement strand
TGAGCGACACCGTGACCCTGACGGCGGGCACCACGCCGGACGGAGTGAAATCTGTGTTTGTTGCCATCCCGAAATCCATTGTGGCCGACAATATCGCGACCAGTACATTACTGTTCACGGCGAAAGACGCATTTGGTAACAATATCCGCAACCTGGCAGCCAGCCTGAGCATTGAGGTGAAAGACAGCCTGAACGCCACGCCTGCAGCCGGGAAAGTGGCCGTCAGTACCGTGTCGGAAACCAGCACGGCGGGTGTGTACACGGCAACCCTGAAAGGGACG
>NZ_JAAATR010000044.1 GCF_009907385.1 Atlantibacter hermannii | reverse complement strand
TTTTCCGAACCGCTGCCGCGAATTTGTTAATTACGTGTAAGTCTGTACATTGCAATAAGGTGGACTGGAATCTCAGCGTTATTTCCCGCTCTCTGGTAATAATGCCTTAAAAATGGATATCCGCTCCTGAGTGGGGATTACCCGCATACGGGAGCGGGTTGACGGGTGTGAGCGGACATTGACGCTAAGGGAAATTAATTATTTCGTATTAAAAAGATTTTTCATTATGGCTGGATAGCAATCCAGTACCGTGAGGAAACAAAGACGGAGACGAGAACAGAAAAGATCGTACAACACGTTGAGTTGCTCCCTGTCGAACCTTATTTGAGACGGGCACGTTATTCTCGTGCCCCGTATCAACATCAATACCGCTACCAAATAAATGTTTTTTTCACACGAACAGAATATCGAAAGTAAGGTATCCATATGCATGCGTAAATTATGTACATCACCAGCGGTATAATCAGGGCGAAATTCAGGGAGATCTGTGGAAACAAGTATAATGTGGCTACCCTGTCAATCACCATGGTAACAATGCCGCCAATAATTAACAAACTGTACGCCAGGGGTAACTCTTTCTTTTTACGTAAAAAAAGAGATACAGTGTAGAGCGTATAGAGCAGAAAGATAAAGTTAATTCCCGCCGCTATATAGAGATAACTGGACTGCGCTATCTGGAGATGACCCATCGTTTCCAGCCCTGCATACAACGCCATTCTCAGCGATGTGAAATATTCCCAGGCAATCAACGCTAAGCTCAGGAGAGGCAGAAATAACAGACCACCAATTTTCCTGTATCTTTTTTCCTCACACTCAGCACAATATTCAAGATGTTGCGGAATGTCCTTGTCACAGGTAATACACGTCCATTTAAAAGAAGTGTCGGTCATTATTTATCCTTGTTGGTGTGTCAATACTTAATGATGTTGCCTCATGCCTGAGTCAATCAAATAGCGTGACTAATATCGGCGAACCGGGAATTTTCTTTAGGGTAGATGGGGTTATCGGTTGAGCGCGCAACACAAACCCATCGTGCATACGCCGTAGCAACCCGGCGCTATCCGCCGCAAACAAGTTGCTCCACGCTGATTGATAAGAATAGTAAATGTTTTCAGCTTGTTAAGAGAAAACTGATAACAAAAAAATTTCACAAATAGTGTTGCTACGTCACATTTTGGTGACTACTTTTATCAGGGTTTGGCGCTCATCGTCACATTTTTGAGGCCATTAGCAACGATACAGGAATGGAAATGCACAGCTCAGTAACTGAAAACCAGATAAACGTCTACTTTGGCAAAAACGCGGATGCCTATGAGGCGGAAACAAAACTCATTGCGGATCTGACGCGAGAGCTGCGTATCCAGAGAGGTGTGGTACAGAATAAAGATCTTATCCTTACCTTAATCCAACATATTGAATGTGAGAAAGATGTCTTGAAGCTGGATATCTATCGCAACGCGCTGGAGTTGATTGTACAGGGCACAGCGGACGATATTTGAACAGCGTGGGTAACCTGAAACGATGCCTTTGCAGTCACTGCAAAGGCATTTTTGATCGTTCAATCCTTGAGCATTTTGAGCTTCAGATACTGCCTGGCTGACGCGAGCACGGCCTTGTGACGCGCCTCTGTCGACATAACGTCCTGGGCGTGAAGCACTTGTAACAGGTTTTCTGCAGTAACAGGAAAGCTGTGCTGCATAAGATAATGCGATGCTTTGCCTATCGCGTGATGTATTTCATTAGGTCGTACCTGCTCATCGTCGTTCAATTAAACTCCTGATGCTGCAATGTTGAATGTCTTCCAGGTCAACTGACCAGATCAAATTCACATTTAGCATTTGGTAGAAACATGCCAGAGCAAGTCTGATTAGAAGGATAAGTTTCCGATCTTTTGGTCAAGATCAGAAGGGTGGGACTTTAATGTTTAATCGTTGCAGTGAAGCCAAGTAAACTTTTCAGCAGAGAATCCTTTTCCGTTCCCTGAACCTGCCGTTTAGCGATGACGGGCTGGCTGCGGAACTTATGGATCCCGCCAATGGCGGTTCTGTAAGCGGACTGCCTTAGCGTATCGGTTTCAGAACGCAAACCTTCCTGCAATTTTGCAATGAGTTCATCAAAAGATACTTCTTTATCTGTTTGCAGAAGCTCAATTACCGCTTCGCCTATAACAGTATCGACAAGCGTGTCGTTATCATTTTTGAACATTTAGCCTCTCGTATCGATGACATTGTCATGCACAGTTCGTCACCATTATGCATACATGCACTGCATTTGCACATCTTTCATATGAAAAGGCCAGTACAGCTAAGGCGTTGAGTAGGAGTCCGCCCGGAATATAAGCCCCAGAACCTGATACAAATGAGCTTCCATTTGCGGGGTAGTTGCGGCATCGATTCGCGACACGATACTAAGGCAAATAGCGTACTTACTTATAGTTTTGCCGGTGCGCAATAGCTCCATGACGATCTCGCCAATAATGTGCTCACTCGACGGTAATTCACTTTGAGAAAGGGAAATATCTGAAGCAAACCGGCTTTCACTACTGTTTTTCATCACTCTCTCATTCAGGGCATGTCATACATAATCAGCTGGCCAGAAGTGCCGGGGATGTTAAGGCATTACCGAATGAGCAACACGCTTAGCGAAGCAATAATATACACAAGTTATAAATAGTAAAGTGTTCATAAACTCAATTAATGTATCAGGCCAAATTTATTCTGTCTTGCGCAGGGTCATGTCCAGGATTGTTTCGTAGCGGCAATGTTCCTTGTTTGCATTACCGGGTAATTGTTAGAGTCTTGTTAACCCACAATGATTCAGCCAGGCCAGAAACCCATGTCGATAGCGCCGTTGCCCCCGTTGAATACCCTGATTGCCTTTGAAGCCACCGTGCGGCTCGGCAGTTTTACCCGCGCAGGCGAAGAGCTGAGCCTGACGCAAAGCGCCGTCAGCCGCCAGATTGCCCAACTGGAAGCCGCACTGGGCCGCACGCTGCTTATCCGCCGTCGCCACGGCCTGGAGTTGACCACGGCAGGCGAGCGTTACCTGCATCAGATCCGCCATTTTCTCGAAGAGTGCGCCGACGCCACCGCCCAGGTGATGAAAAACGCTGGCGAAAACGAAATTACCCTGGCCTGCTCGTCGGGCATCGCCCAGTTCTGGCTGCCGCTGCGCCTGAGCGAATTCCGCCGCCAGCATCCGGAAATCAAAATCAATTTAATTATGCGCGACGGCGTCACCCGCCTGACGTCATTCGAATTTGATCTGGGCGTTTATTACCTGCGACAGGAAAATCTTATTAACTTCGATACCGTAAAACTGTTCGATGAAGAGATGTTCCCGGTCTGCTCGCCGCGCTACCTGGCGGGGCGGCCGCTGTTTACGCCGGAAACCCTGAAGCAGGAAACCCTGCTGGTGCTGGAGGACGCGCAGCACCAGTGGATAGGCTGGCCGGAATGGTTCGAAATCAACGGCACCGCCAGCCCGCCGTTGCGCCAGACGCTGAGGGTCAACCACTATCCGCCGCTGATTGAAATGGCCTGCCTTGGCAACGGCGTGGCGCTTGCGTGGCGTCACATCATTGATAGCGTGATCGCCAGCGGGCGGCTGGTAAAAGCCTCGGATTTTTCGGTCAGTAAAGGCGGCGGATTTTTCCTGATTACCTCGCAACATCGCCATGAGAACCGCGCCACGCGGCTGTTTAAGCGCTGGCTGCTGGATGATGTGGCGCAAAACAACCCTGCCGGATAAGTCCAATTTTCAATCAGTGTCATGATCGCTGCGCATGGTGGCATGCGTGTTTTTCATTTACGAATTTTAACCAAACATTGTAAATCTTTTAACCAATTCGTAATTAAGAAGTAACACAACGCCATCAAATCAGGAGCGTGACCCTTATGACAACGCAGCACACGCCGTTACTCTTTATCAACGCGACCCTTGTGGACGGGGTTTCTGACACCGCGTTGAAAAACCATCAATTGCTGGTAGAAGACGGCAGGATCAGCCAGATTTCCGCCAGTCCAATCGACGCACCTTCCGCCACCGTGGTGGATTTAAAAGGCAAAACCCTGATGCCGGGTCTGATCGACTGCCATGTTCACGTGATCGCCAGCTCCGCCAATCTGGGCCACAACGCCATGCTGCCGGATTCGTTGGTTACCGCCCGCGCCGCAAAGATCATGCAGGGCATGCTGAACCGGGGCTTTACCACCGTGCGCGACGTCGGCGGTGCGGATTACGGTCTGAAGCAGGCGCTGGAAGAGGGCTTGCTCAGCGGCCCGCATTTGATGATTTGCGGGAAAGCGCTGTCGCAAACCGGCGGCCATACCGACTATCGCGGCCGCTATGATTCGCGCAACGCCGATTTCTACGCTAAAAAGCTTGGCGCGCTGGGCCGCATCTGTAACGGCGTGGATGAAGTGCGCCGCGCGGTGCGTGAAGAAATCAAAGCCGGGGCCGAGTTTATCAAGGTGATGGCGAACGGCGGCGTCTCTTCCCCGAGCGATCCTATCGATTTCCTGAGTTTTTCGGTATCAGAACTGGAAGCCATCGTTGAAGAAGCCAGCAACGCCCAGACCTATGTCAGCGCCCATCTTTATACCGACGAGGCCATTCGCCGTGCGGTGAATGCGGGCGTCCACTCACTGGAACACTGTAATCTGATCACCCCGGAAACCGCCGCGCTCGCCGCCAGTAAAGGCGCGATGGCCTGCCCGACGCTGGTGACGTATGAAATGCTGAAAAACGAAGGCGAACAGTACGGCCTGCAACCGGATTCCATCGCTAAAATCGACGACGTGCGCCTGAGCGGCCTCGACAGCCTGAAAATCATGTTCGAAGCCGGTTTGCCGATGGCATACGGCTCCGATCTGCTGGGCGATATGCACGTACACCAGTCGGAAGAGTTTGTGATCCGTAACCGTGTGCTGCCCGCCGCAGAAGTGATCCGCAGCGCCACCTCTGTTGCTGCCCGCCTGCTGCGCAAAGAGGGCGAAATCGGCAGCCTGACGCCGGGCGCATGGGCCGATCTGATCGTGGTGAACGGCAACCCGCTGGACGATATCAGCCTGCTCACCGGCCAGGGCAAACACATTCCGCTGATCCTCCAGCAGGGCAAACCGGTGAAAAACGCGGGCTTCCTGCCAGTGGACTAATTCCCAAACACACACGACTACGCGGCATCCGTGCCAACACAGCAATTTTTAAGATGAGAATGCGCCTATGTCACTGTTACATCGTCTCGATCGGCTCCCGTTGAGCCGTCCGCATTACATGTTGTTGTTAATCGGTGGGCTGGGATACACCTTTGATGGCATGGACGTCGCCATTATCGCTTTTTTACTGCCCGCGCTACGCGACGTCTGGTCGCTGAGCGGGGCCGAGTTGGGCCTGGTGGGCTCCGCCACGCCGATTGGCGTGCTGATTGGCGCGCTGCTGGCGGGCTACGTGGGCGACCGCTACGGTCGTAAAACGGTGATGTGCTGGGCGCTGGCAATTTACTGCGTGATGACGCTGGTCGCCGCGTTTTCGCCTAACTTCACGGTCTTTGTCATCGCCCGCGTACTGGCGGGCGTCGGCACCGGGGCCGAGAGCGTGATCATCGCGCCGTTCCTGAGCGAATTTATCCCGCCGAAAAAACGCGGCTGGTTTATCGGCTCGCTGGCCGGGTTCTTCTCATTCGGTTTTGTGGGGGCGGCGCTGCTGGGCCGCTTTGTGGTGCCGGAATTTGAAGATGGCTGGCGCTATGCGCAGGTAATCACCGCGCTGCCGATCCTGATGCTGCTGTGGTGGCGTCGCAGCCTGCCGGAATCCCCGCGCTTCCTGCTGGGTAAAGGCCGCACCGACGAAGCCCGCGCGATTGTCGAAACCCTGGAAAACCAGGTGATCGCCGCCACCGGCAAACCGCTGCCGCCGGTCGATGCGCCGCGTGAGGCTGAGCCTGTGGTTGCGCCTGCGCCATCACCGGGCCTGCTCCAGAGCCTGGTGATCATGTTCGGCAGCGCGATGCGCCGCCAGACCACGGTGATCTGGGTGATTTGGTTTGTGGTGACTTTCTGCTACTACGGATTTTTCGCCTGGATACCGTCATTACTCGTCGAACGTGGTTTCACCGTGACCCGCAGTTTTGAGTTTTCGATCATTATTTATATTGCGCAAATACCGGGATATTTCTCCGCCGCCGTTTGTTCCGACTGGCTGGATCGTAAACGCACCATCGCGCTGTACCTGGTGGGCAGCACGATCAGCGCCTGGTGTCTGAGCCAGGCCGACAGCGCCGGGGCGATTGTCGCCGCTGCTGCGGTTCTGTCGTTCTTCCTTAACGGCTGTTATGCCGGGCTGTATGCCTATACGCCGGAGAGTTTCCCGACCGCCATTCGCGCCACCGGCTGTGGGTTCGCCAGCGCCTTTGGCCGCGTGGGCAGCATCATGGCACCGTCGATTATCGGGGTATTCTCCGCGTCGCTGGGTTTTGCCGGAGTGTTTACGATGACTACGTCAGTGCTCGCAGCGGGTGTTGTGGTGTTGCTGGCATGGGGGGTAAATACGAAGGGGTATTCGCTGGAGGCGATTGCACCGGAGAAGCGCGGTGACGCCGTAAAAGGTGAGGGGAATGCCAGGGAGGCCTGGCGGACTCGATAGGGGGATTGTTTCGTTCGGGGGAAGGGTTTCGTTCAGTGGAATGGTTCTGTTCAGTGGAATGGTTCCGTTCGGTGGAATAGTTCCGTTTAGTGGAATGGTTCCGTTCGCCCGGGCTTTC
>NZ_JAAATR010000043.1 GCF_009907385.1 Atlantibacter hermannii | reverse complement strand
ATTAAATAGAATGAATGCCTGTCCTGCAATATAAATATCCAGCGTTAATTATGCAGATGACATACCCCTTACCCCTGTTGATGAATAACGCCTGAATAATAACCATTGTGTATGTACTAAGTGATAGATATTAACAGAAGCAATGATAATCGTCGCAATGATTGCAGATTAATCAATTCAGTGAAAAGTGTGATGGAAAAGAAAGTTGTCTGTTATCATCAGCGCCGATAACACGCCGCTATTACACAGTTTTGTAACGTATTTTGTGTGTAAGTTCTTATTTTAAAGCAAATTTCAAAATATTGCGGTCTGTCACGACTTATGTATCAGAAACGCGGCATAGTACTTTTCAACAACGCTGAATACCAAAAAAAGAAGGGTGAAGCAGTTGGCTAAAATATCTTCACGAAGAAGATATATTTTCATATAATGAAAATATAATAAGAGAGGTAGTTATGATTGATCGTGAACTAGGGAACTGGAAAGATTTTATTGATGGGATGCTGCGTAAGTAACCATCCAGTATGAAATCAAGAACACGACGTTCTTAGAATAATAAATCGTGGGTAAACCCACTAAAAAAGCGACCTTCACAGGCCGCTTTTTTTTACATCAAATCTGTTACTTTTCCGGACGTTCCTTCAACGGGAACCGCCTTCTTACCAGCACGAAAAACAGCGGTACAAAGAAAATTGCCAGCACGGTGGCGGAGATCATGCCGCCCATCACCCCGGTGCCGACGGCGTGCTGGCTGCTGGATCCCGCGCCGCTGCTGGTCGCCATGGGCAGTACGCCGAAGATAAACGCCAGCGATGTCATCAGGATCGGGCGCAGACGCTGATGGCAGGCTTCCAGCGTGGCGGCCATCAGATCCTTGCCGCGCGCATTCATATCGTTAGCGAATTCGACAATCAGTATCGCGTTTTTGGCCGATAACCCTATTACTGTCAGTAACCCCACCTGGAAATAGACATCATTTTCCAGTCCGCGCAGCCAGGTCGCCAGCAGCGCGCCGATCACGCCCAGCGGCACCACCAGCATCACCGAGAACGGCACCGACCAGCTCTCATACAGCGCCGCAAGGCACAGGAAGACCACCAGCAGGGAAATGGCGTACAACGCCGGAGCCTGCGCGCCGGAAAGCCGTTCCTGATACGACATCGCCGTCCACTCAACGCCAAAGCCGACCGGCAGCTCCTTCACCAACTGCTCCATAATATCCATCGCGGTCCCGGTACTGACGCCCGGCGCGGCTTCGCCGACGATCTCAACCGCCGAATAGCCGTTGTAACGTTCAAGGCGCGGCGAACCGGTTTCCCAGCGCGAGGTGGCGAAGGCGGAGAAGGGCACCATCCCGCCGTCTTTATTGCGCACGTACCACTGATTGATGTCGTCCGGCAGCATGCGATATTTCGCGGCGGCCTGTACGTAGACCTTTTTCACCCGCCCGCGATCCATAAAATCATTCACATAGCTGGAGCCCCAGGCGGTTTGCAGGGTGTTATTAATATCGTCAATGGAAACGCCCAGCGCCTGCGCCTTACGCTGATCGATATCAATCTGCAACTGCGGGCTGTCGTCCAGGCCGTTATGGCGTACCCGGGTCAACTGATGATGATCGCCGGCCAGCGTCAGCAGTTGGTCGCGCGCCTTCATCAGCGCGTCATGACCGGCTCCGGAGTGATCCTGAAGTTCCATATCAAAGCCCGCCGAACTGCCCATACCGCTAATCGCGGGCGGACTGCTGGCGAACACCCGCGCTTCTTTGATGCCCTGAAACGCTTTGGTGGCGCGTTCGATAATGGCGAACGAACTGCCGGTTTTCTCGTCGCGGTCGTCCCAGTCTTTCAGGCGTACAAACATCCGCGCCACGTTTTGCCCGTTGCCGCCCGGCCCGGAGCCCACGGTGGCGAATACCGACATCACGTTGTCTTTCTCTTTGGTGAAGAAATAGTGCTCCACCTGCTGAACCACTTTCAGCGTCTGCTGCTGGGTTGCGCCGCTGGGCAACTGCACCGAGGTGATAAACATCCCCCGGTCTTCCAGCGGGAGAAACGAAGTCGGCAAACGTAAAAAGATGATCACCATGCCGCCGAGCAGCAGCGCGTAGATCAGCATCCAGCGCACGCTGCGGTGCAAAATCTTGCCCACGCCGCGCTCATAGCGCGCCGCATTGCGGCTGAACATCCGGTTGAACCAGCCGAAAAATCCGCGCTGACCGTGGTGCTCGCCTTTTTGCAGCGGTTTCAACATCGTGGCGCACAGGGCAGGGGTGAGGATCATCGCCACCAGTACCGACAGCACCATGGCGGACACGATAGTGATAGAGAACTGGCGGTAAATCGCGCCGGTCGTGCCGCCAAAAAAGGCCATCGGGATAAACACGGCGGAAAGCACCATCGCGATACCCACCAGCGCGCCCTGGATCTGCCCCATCGATTTGCGCGTGGCTTCTCTGGGCGATAAGCCTTCCTCGCTCATGATGCGCTCGACGTTTTCCACCACCACGATGGCGTCATCCACCAACAGACCGATTGCCAGCACCATGGCGAACATCGTCAGGGTGTTAATGCTGTAGCCGAAGGCGTACAGCACCGCGAAAGTGCCCATTAATACCACCGGAACGGCGATAGTCGGGATCAGCGTGGCGCGAAAATTCTGCAGGAACAGGTACATCACCAGAAACACCAGCGCGATGGCTTCCAGCAGCGTTTTCACTACATCGACAATTGAGGCCTTAACAAACGAGGTGGTTTCATAGGCGACTTTGTACTCCAGCCCGTGGGGGAAGTACTGGGCCAGTTCATCGAGTTTTTTCAGCGCCAGTTCCGCCGTCGCCATCTCATTGGCCCCGGATGCCAGTTTGATCCCCAGCCCGGATGCCGCATGGCCGTTAAAGCGGCTCAGATAGTCGTACTTTTCTGCGCCCATCTCGACCACGGCGACATCGCCGAGTTTCACTTCCGAACCGTCCTGATTGACCCGCAGGGTAATATCGCGGAACTGTTCCGGGGTTTCTAACAGCGACTGGGCGTTGATAGTGGCGTTCAGCGCCTGGTTATCCACTGACGGCGTACCGCCCAACTGGCCCACGGCAATCTGGCTGTTCTGAGATTCAATCGCGTTCACCACGTCCTGAGTGGTGAGCTGATAACTAATCAACTTGCCGGGCTCCAGCCAGATCCGCATCGAATAAGGCGAGCCGTAGGCGTCGATATCGCCTACGCCGTCCACGCGGCTTAACGGATCCTGAATATTACTGGCGACGTAGTCGGCGATATCCTGTTTATCCATGCTGCCGTCGGTAGAGACAAACGCGATGGTCAGAATATTGGTATCGCCGGTTTTACGCACCGTCACCCCCTGGTTCTGTACCGCCTGGGGGAGTTTACGCATCGCCGACTGCAACTGGTTTTGCACCTGCTGCACGGCTTCGTCCGGATCAGTGCCGGCGGCGAAACTTAAGGTAATCGACGCCTGGCCGGTCCCGCTGCTTTGCGACGACATATACATCAAATTGTCGAGGCCGGTCATGTTCTGCTCAATGACCTGGGTGACGGTATTTTCCAGGGTTTGCGCCGAGGCGCCGGGGTAGTTGGCGGTGATCCGCACGTTCGGCGGCGCCAGTTCGGGGTATTGCTCAACAGGTAACGAAAATATGGCTAACGTGCCAGTGAGACACAAAATGATGGCCAGCACCCAGGCAAAAATGGGGCGATCGATAAAGAAATTCGCCATGTGTGTCAAAACCTCTTAATGCTTCGCAGCGTTATTATTAGGGCCCGCTTAACTGTATCCGCTTACCCCAGGTCAAACGTGGAGAAATTGAGGAGATAGTGTAAATTAGTATTCAGTTTTTGCAGGCTGAAGGCCCAGCCTGCGAGGATGATTATAGCCCGCGCGTTTCCAGAAACAGCACCGTCGCCGCCACCCGTGAACGCACGTTCAGCTTACGTAACAGGTTGCGAATATGGACTTTTACGGTCTCTTCAGAAATATGCAGCACCATGGCGATTTGCTTATTTGACTGACCGCGCGCCACTTCCTGCAACACATCCAGTTCCCGCTCAGTCAGCGTGGTAAAGGGATCGTCGCTTTTTACGCTATCTTTACGATTATTTAAGTATTCGCGCACCTGTTCGCTAAACGCGTCACCGTGCAGCGCGCCGTGGCGGATCGCCGCCAGCAGTTCTTCCGGATCGCTGTCCTTCAGCAAATACCCGTCTGCGCCCGCGTCAATCAGGGCATACACGTCGTTGCGCGCATCGGACACCGTCAGCACGATAATCCGCGCGCTGACGCCGTCGCGGCGCAGCGCATGCAGCGTATCGAGGCCGCTCAGCCCTTTCATATTCAGATCCAGCAGAATGACGTCGGGCGAAAGACGATTGGCGAGGCTAATCGCTTCTGTCCCACTACTGGCTTCACCCACCACGTTGAAGCTGTCGTCGATTTCCAGCAACTGGCGAATCCCGCGGCGCATCAGCGGATGATCGTCGACAATCAATACCTGGTGCTGTTGTTTTTCCGTCATCCTGGTCTCCCTGTAATACGGTGTGGTTATTGTAATGAGACGTTTTCCACGTCAGACATTGCCTGGGGTGTGGTAAAGCTGATGCCAATCATGGTTCCGCCATTGACCGGACGCGAAATGGTTAGCACCCCACCTAATCTTTCGGCACGTTCATGCATAATATTTAGCCCATAATGACCGGCAGGTTCATCAAGGCTGGCGATCCCGGTGCCGTTATCGCGGATATACACCGCGTGGCTGCCGTCCGGCGACGTCAAACAGCTCACGGAAATCTCGCTGGCATTGGCGTGTTTAATGGCGTTCAGCACCGCCTCGCGGACGATTTGCAGCAAATGCACCTGCTGTTGCGCATCCAGCGCCAGCGGCGACATTTTACAATCCAGATGGATCGCGGCGGCGGTTTGCCCGCGCAGCGGCTCGATCATCTCCTGCAACGCCGAGGGTAAATCCGCCTGTTGCAGCGTTAAGCGGAACGTGGTCAGCAGCTCGCGCAGTTGACGGTAGGCGTCATTCAGTGCCCGGTCGAAATCGCTAATAATCTGCTGCGCTTTGCTATTCTCCTGCGGCACCGCGCGCTTCAGCAGCGTCAACTGGATGCGTAAAAACGACAACACCTGGGCCAGCGAGTCGTGGAGTTCACGGGCGATAGTCGCGCGTTCTTCCATCAATAATAACTGCTGATAATGCTTTTGCGCCTGGTTGAAATACAGCCCGCGCCCCAGCATATTGGCGACGCTTTCCATCAGCTGCGGCGACGGATTTTTCCCCAGCGACTGCCAGCGCAACTGCCCAAAAACGGTCTCCTGCATCGCCAGCGGCAGCGTATGCCAGGGAGACATCAGCTCGCCTGCCCCTTCGCTGAGGCGCCAGTGGCTGCCCACTTCCATCTCAATCGCGCCGATAGCTTCGTGCTGGCGGACAATTTGTAAAATCCGCCGGAAACAGTGCTGATCGATGGTGCTGACGTTCAGCGCCTGGGAGCAGTTATACAGTACGCCCAGCATGCGGTTGGCTTCCTGCAAACTCAGGGTTTTTTCCCGCACGTTCTCTTCCAGCGAGCGATACAGCTTTTGTAACTCGCCGGACATGCGGGTGAACGAGCGGGCCAGCAGGCCCAGTTCATTATCCAGCCCGGTATTGAGCGGCGGATAATCAAACTGCTGCTGCTCAATGCTGCGGCTGGCGCGCACCAGGTTGTTCAGCGGCTCCACCACCTGCTGGCGGATGCGCCGCAGGGTAAACACGGCCAGAGTGAAAATCGCCATAAAGCCGAACAGTGAGGTCAGCACCACCAGGATCACTTTGCGCTCGGCATAGTGTTGTAGAGCCAGCACAAACAGATCGATTTGATGCACATAGCCGGAAATATTGTTTTGGTACCACGCCAGATCGCGCACCAGCAGGCGGTTATTCATCTCCTGCCAGTTCTCGTGCAGCGCCGCGTAGCGCGCCCGCACTTCGCCTGGCACATACCAACGGTTCAGCAACATCAGCACCGGCGAATTCAGCGCGGTGTCATATTGCTGGCGATGGATCTCAAGCTGCGGATCGTTGGCCTGCAACTCATAGCCGAGACGGTAGCTTTGCATGCGCAGCGAACCGGCAATATTCACCGCTTCGGCATCGCGCAGACTGCTGGCAAGCGTCAGCAGGGCAACGCCCGTCGAAAGCAGCGACAGCAACATGATGTAAAAAAAGGCGCGAGCAAGGCTTGTGGATACCGGGCGTTGAACAATCACCGAACTGCTCCCTGAACTGCAAAGGTGGTCGCAACCTACCAGAATCTGACGGGACGTGAAACAGCCTTTCAGGAAACTTTCGCGTCAGGTATCAGCATTTTTCGATCTATAACCTGCCGCTAAAACGCTGCTGACATCCTGATAACAAAAATTTCAGCAAAACGGGGTTTCAGTTTCAGCGAAATAAATTGATCTGGTTCAGCTTACGGGTCAATTTGGGTTCTTTTCGTGCAAACGCCCGTTGCGC
Organism: Atlantibacter hermannii; assembly: GCF_009907385.1. Classification (GTDB taxonomy): domain Bacteria; phylum Pseudomonadota; class Gammaproteobacteria; order Enterobacterales; family Enterobacteriaceae; genus Atlantibacter; species Atlantibacter hermannii_A. The sequence goes on along the minus strand of NZ_JAAATR010000043.1, from coordinate 2,206 downwards.
TGCCGTCACAGACTGGTTAAGAAATACCCCCTTGAACAATATGAGTCATGGCGGGGTAAGTAGGATGAACCGGTTTGTCTTTGCAGATGCGTCGCGCTGCATCGGATGTCATGCATGCGAAGTGGCATGCGTGATGGCCCATAATAACGAGCAGCACGTGCTGACGGCGTCAGCTTTTCGCCCGCGTATTACCGTGTTGAAACAGGGCAACATTCGCAACGCGGTAACCTGCCATCATTGTGAATCCGCACCGTGCCTGTGCAGTTGTCCGAACGGCGCGCTGACCAAAACCCAGCAGAGCATTCAGCTCGATGAGCGCAAATGTATCGGCTGCAAATCCTGTATGCTGGCCTGCCCGTTTGGCGTGATGCAGATGGTGGAAAGCGCCTGCGGACCGCACGGTGCCGTCACGACGCACGCCCATAAATGCGATCTGTGCCATCAACGCGATGCCGGGCCTGCGTGCGTAGAGCAGTGTCCGTCGAACGCACTGCGTGTGGTGGGCGGGGATTCGCTCCAGCGCCTGGCGCGCAGCCGTCGCGTTGACAGCGCCTGCCGCGAAGCGCAGTCGCCCCATGGCGGGCTGGCGTTACGTAATGTGCCAGATCCAGGCGATAAAGTGCGTCAAATGGCCGCGACGCCCCCACGCGGTGAGCCGGACAAACTCCCCCTTGCGCAGCGGAAAACCGGTTTCGATGAGATCTCTCTGCCGTTCAGCGCCCGGCAGGCGGCAGCAGAGGCCGAACGCTGTCTGAGCTGCGGCGAACACAGCATCTGCGAATGGACCTGCCCGCTGCATAATCATATTCCGCAGTGGATTGAACTGGTGAAGCAGGGCCGGGAAAACGAAGCGGTGGAGCTGTCACATCACACTAACTGTCTGCCGGAAATCACCGGGCGCGTCTGCCCGCAGGACCGCTTATGCGAAGGGGCCTGTACGGTACGCGATGAGCACGGCGCGGTGACCATTGGCAATATTGAACGCTACATTTCCGATCGCGCCTTTGCCCGCGGCTGGCGGCCCGATCTCTCCTACGTTAAACCCACGGCGGGGCGCGTAGCGATTATCGGCGCGGGTCCGGCGGGGCTGGCCTGCGCCGATTTACTGGCGCGCAGCGGCGTACAGACCACGGTTTACGACCTGCACCCGGAAATCGGCGGGTTGCTGACCTTCGGCATTCCGTCGTTCAAGCTGGATAAAACCCTGATGCAGCGGCGGCGGGAAATCTTCACGGCGATGGGCATTACCTTCCAGTTGAACTGCGAAATCGGCAAAGACATTCCGCTCGCTACGCTGGTGGACGAATACGACGCGGTATTTATCGGCGTGGGCACCTATCGTTCGATGAAAGCCGACTTACCCAATGAAGATGCGCCGGGCGTGTATGACGCACTGCCGTTCCTGATCGCCAACACCAAACAGGTGATGGGCCTGGCGGAACTGGATACACAGCCGTATATCGATATGGCGGGCAAAGAGGTGGTGGTGCTGGGCGGTGGCGATACCGCGATGGACTGCGTGCGCACTTCGCTGCGCCACGGGGCGGCGAAAGTGACCTGTGCCTATCGTCGTGATGAGAAGAATATGCCCGGCTCGCGTAAAGAGGTGAAAAACGCGCGGGAGGAGGGGGCGCAGTTTGAATTTAACGTGCAGCCGGTGGATGTGGTGCTGGATGACTCCGGCAACGCCTGCGGGGTGCGTTTTTTGCGTACGGCGCTGGGCGAACCCGACAGCCAGGGCCGCCGCCGCCCGCAGCCGATCCCCGGCAGCGAATTTGTGATGCGCGCCGATGCGGTGGTGATGGCGTTTGGTTTCCATCCGCACGCGATGCCATGGCTGGAGGCGCAGGGCGTGAAGCTCGACGACTGGGGGCGGATCCAGGCGAATGTGGAGAGCGAGTATCGTTATCAGACGACCAACCCGAAGATTTTCGCCGGCGGCGATGCGGTACGCGGGGCGGATCTGGTGGTCACGGCAATGGCGGAAGGGCGCCACGCGGCGCGGGGGATTTTAAAGTATCTGGCGTTGGAGGAGCAGGTGGCTCACTGAGGTTATTTTTTTCGGTGGAATAGTGCCGTTCGGTGGAATGGTTCCGTTAAGTGGAATGGTTCAGTTGTTCCGTTCGGTGGAAGGGTTCCGTTCGCCTGGGCTTTCGAGTTTGTCTCTGGCACCGAAGTACGCGAACGGGCCAGGGGGGCTCGCCGT
>NZ_JAAATR010000042.1 GCF_009907385.1 Atlantibacter hermannii | reverse complement strand
CTTAGTCTGAGCGAACGGAACAATTCCACCCTACAAAAAACGGAACCCTTCCCCCGAACGGAACCCTTCCACCCTACAAAAAAACGGAACCCTTCCACTTATAAAAAAAACGGAACCCTCCCCCCGAACGAAACATTCCACCAAACAAATAACCCCCCTGGCGCCAGCCAAAAAGCCGCTCTCAGCGACAAACCCTCCTCATCCTTGATCCAACTACAGGATTTACCCCCTTAGGGTGATGCCCCCTCTACCCCTTGTCACATATTGTTACCACACTCCAATAACCGCATCGTTAATGCGGGCTCCCTCTTTATTAGTACGACTGGATTGCAAGGATTGCCGATGGCAGAAGTGTCGAGACGAAGTTTATTAACGGGCTGGCGCAGCAGCGCACCCGAATTTCGTCCACCCTGGAGTGGCAACGAGGATCATTTCGTCGAACGCTGCTCCCGCTGCCAGCAATGCGTAACTGCCTGCCAGACCCGTGTGCTCACTGTCGGCGCAGGTGGCTTCCCGAAAATGGACTTCGACCAGGCGGAATGCACGTTTTGCTACGCCTGCGCCGCCCATTGCCCGGAGAAGTTGTTCTTACCGCAAAGCGCCTCGCCCTGGGATTACCGGTTATCGATTAGCGAACGTTGCCTGGCGCACCGCCAGGTGGAGTGCCGCTGTTGTCAGGACGCCTGTGAAATGCAGGCGATACGTTTTCGCCCCACGCTAAACGGCATCGCCCGTCCTGAACCTGATGTGTCTTCGTGTACCACTTGCGGGGCGTGTATCCCGGCCTGTCCGGTTTCAGCTATCACCCTAAGGAGTCGTCATGAGTCGTGAATGGCACGTGTCCAGTTTATTCGTCCAGACGCGCCCTGACGCCACCGAAAGCGTGACGCAGTGGCTCAACGCCATGGCGAATACCGAGGTCGCAGCCAGTGAAGAAGCCACCGGGAAACTGGTGGTCGTGATGGAAGCCGCCAGCAGCGCGGCATTGATCGAAAGAATTGAGTCGGCACGTAATCTCGCAGGCGTGCTGGCGGTGTCGCTGGTTTACCACCAGCAGGATGAGCAAGGTGAGGAAACACCATGAAACTCAGTCGTCGTAGCTTTATGAAAGCTAACGCCGTCGCCGCGGCCGCTGCGGCAGCGGGCATCACAGTACCGTCCGTGGCCCGGGCGGTCGTCGGACAACAAGATGCCATTAAGTGGGATAAAGCCCCGTGCCGTTTTTGCGGCACCGGCTGCGGCGTATTAGTCGGCACCCAGAATGGCAAAATGGTAGCCTGCCAGGGCGACCCGGACGCACCGGTCAACCGTGGGCTGAACTGCATCAAAGGCTATTTCCTGCCGAAAATCATGTACGGCAAGGACCGGCTGACTCAGCCGCTGCTGCGCATGAAAGACGGCCAGTATAGCAAAGAGGGCGAGTTTACCCAGGTCAGTTGGGAACAGGCCTTTGATGTAATGGAGCAAAAGTTTAAAACCGCCATCAAAGAAAAGGGTCCGGACTCCGTGGGCATGTTTGGTTCCGGCCAGTGGACCGTGTGGGAAGGCTATGCGGCTGCGAAGCTGTTCAAAGCCGGTCTGCGCACCAACAACATCGACCCGAACGCGCGCCACTGCATGGCGTCGGCGGTGGTCGGCTTTATGCGTACCTTCGGCATGGATGAGCCGATGGGCTGCTACGACGATATCGAGCAAACCGATGCGTTCGTGCTGTGGGGCTCCAACATGGCGGAGATGCACCCGATCCTGTGGTCGCGCATCACCAACCGTCGCCTGTCCGATCCGAACGTGACCGTGGCGGTCCTGTCGACCTTCCAGCACCGCAGCTTCGAGCTGGCGGATAACGGCATGGTCTTTACCCCGCAGAGCGACCTGGCGATCCTCAACTACATCGCCAACTACATCATTCAAAACAACGCGGTTAACGAGTCGTTCTTCAAACAACACGTCAATCTGCGTCGCGGCGCAACGGATATCGGTTACGGCCTGCGTCCGACCCATCCGCTGGAAAAAGCCGCTAAAAATCCGGGTTCCGATGCCTCTGAGCCGATGACCTTTGACGAGTACAAAGCCTTCGTCGCGGAATACACCCTCGAAAAAACCGCCGAAATGACCAGCGTACCGAAAGATCAGCTGGAAGCGCTGGCGCAGCTGTATGCCGATCCGAAGAAGAAAGTGATTTCTTACTGGACCATGGGCTTCAACCAGCACACCCGTGGCGTGTGGGCCAACAACCTGGTGTACAACATCCACCTGCTGACCGGGAAAATCTCCCAGCCGGGCTGTGGACCGTTCTCCCTGACCGGCCAGCCGTCCGCCTGCGGCACCGCGCGTGAAGTGGGCACCTTTGCTCACCGTCTGCCGGCTGACATGGTGGTGACCAACGAGAAACACCGCGATATCACTGAAAAAATGTGGCAGATCCCTACCGGCACCATTCCGGCGAAAATCGGCCTCCACGCGGTGGCGCAGGACCGCGCCCTGAAAGACGGCAAGCTGAACGTCTACTGGGTGATGTGCAACAACAACATGCAGGCCGGGCCGAACATCAATGAAGAGCGTATGCCGGGCTGGCGCGATCCGCGCAACTTCGTCATCGTCTCCGATCCGTACCCGACCGTGAGCGCCCTGGCCGCAGATCTGATCCTGCCGACCGCCATGTGGGTAGAGAAAGAAGGGGCCTTCGGCAATGCCGAGCGCCGTACCCAGTTCTGGCGTCAGCAGGTCCAGGCACCCGGCGAAGCCAAATCCGACCTGTGGCAGTTAGTGACCTTCGCGAAACGCTTCAAAGTTGAGGAAGTGTGGCCGGAAGCGCTGCTGTCCCAGAAACCGGAATACCGTGGCAAAACCCTGTTCGACGTGCTGTTCGCTAACGACAACGTCAAGAAATTCCCGGTGAGCGAACTGGCGGAAGACCAGCTGAACGATGAATCCCGCGAGCTGGGCTTCTATCTGCAAAAAGGCCTGTTCGAAGAGTACGCCGCTTTCGGGCGCGGCCACGGCCACGACCTGGCGCCGTTCGACGATTACCACAAAGCGCGCGGTCTGCGCTGGCCGGTGGTTGACGGCAAAGAAACCCAGTGGCGCTACAGCGAAGGGCACGATCCGTATGTGAAAGCGGGCGAGGGCTACAAATTCTACGGCAAGCCGGATGGCAAAGCGGTGATCTTCGCGCTGCCGTTTGAGCCGGCGGCGGAAGCGCCGGATAAAGAATACGATCTGTGGCTGTCCACCGGCCGCGTACTGGAGCACTGGCACACCGGCAGTATGACCCGCCGCGTGCCGGAACTGCACCGCGCGTTCCCGGAAGCCGTGCTGTTTATCCATCCGCTGGACGCGCAGTCTCGCGGCCTGCGTCGTGGCGACAAAGTGAAAGTTGTTTCCCGTCGTGGCGAGCTGATTTCCATTGTGGAAACCCGTGGACGTAACCGTCCGCCGCAGGGGCTGGTGTACATGCCGTTCTTCGACGCCGCGCAGCTGGTTAACGTATTGACCCTCGACGCCACTGACCCGCTCTCCAAAGAGACGGACTTCAAGAAGTGCGCCGTGAAGGTTGAGAAGGTGTAACCACCGTGGCCCGGGAAAACGCACCTCGGCCGGCTCGCCGCCGCTTCCTGCGCGATATGGCGCGGGCAGCGGGCGGATTGACCGCCGTCGCCGTGGTGCTGGGGCTTGGGCAGCAGCGTAGCCACGCCACGGGGGTGCGGTTACGCCCGCCGGGCGCGCTGGGCGAGCCGGGATTCTCCCGCGCCTGCGTGCGCTGCGGACAATGCGTTCAGGCCTGCCCTTACGACACGCTCAAGCTGGCGACGCTGGCGTCCGGCCCTGAGGCCGGTACGCCGTACTTCGTGGCACGGGATATTCCGTGCGAAATGTGTGAAGACATTCCGTGCGCCAAAGCCTGCCCAAGCGGCGCGTTAGATAAAGAGATCGCCTCGATTGACGATGCGCGCATGGGAATTGCCGTCCTGCTCGATCAGGAAAACTGCCTTAACTTCCAGGGCCTGCGTTGCGATGTCTGTTACCGGGTTTGCCCGTCGATAGACACCGCCATCACCCTGGAGCTGGAACGCAATACCCGTACCGGCAAACACGCGCGTTTCCTGCCGACGGTGCACAGCGATGCCTGCACCGGCTGCGGAAAATGCGAGAAAGCCTGTGTGCTGGAACAGGCCGCTATCAAAGTGCTGCCGCTGGACCTGGCGCGCGGCGAGCTGGGGTATCACTACCGTTTCGGTTGGCTGGAGGGAAACCATGGCAAATCGTAAACAGGACGCCGGGCGCGATGCGCTGGCGGTAAAAGGGGTGTTTGGCGCTTACGGCTGGCTGATGGCGCGTCGCGTGACGCAGCTGCTGGTACTGGCGCTGTTTCTGAGCGGTCCGTGGTTCGGGGTGTGGATCTTACGCGGCAACTACAGCAGCAGCCTGCTGCTGGATACGGTGCCGTTAAGCGATCCGCTGATGATTGCCCAAAGCTTGTTGAGCGGTCATCTGCCCGGCGTACTGGCGTTGCTCGGCGGCGTGCTGATTCTGGCGCTGTATACCCTGGCGGGAAAGCGGCTGTTTTGCAGCTGGATTTGCCCGGTGAATCCATTGACCGATCTGGCCGCCTGGCTGCGCCGTCGCTTCGACATCACGCCGTCCGCCACGCTGCCGCGCTGGCTGCGTTATCTGGTACTGGCGATGGTGCTGTTAGCCAGCGCGCTCACCGGTTCGCTGCTGTGGGAGTGGGTGAATCCGGTCTCGCTGATGGGGCGCGGGTTGATCTTCGGTTTCGGCGCGGGGATCTGGCTTTTGCTGGCGCTGTTTCTGTTCGATTTGCTGGTGGTGGAACATGGCTGGTGCGGCCACGTGTGCCCGGTAGGCGCACTGTACGCGCTGGCGGGGCAGAAGGGTGTGTTTACGGTGAGTGCGGCGGGTCGTGAACGTTGTACGCGTTGTATGGATTGTTTTCACGTTTGCCCGGAGCCGCAGGTTTTACGGTCGCCGGTGCTGAATAAGGAAAGCCCGGTAGAGATTTCGGATCGCGATTGCATGACCTGCGGTCGCTGCGTCGATGTCTGTGCTGAAAAGGTTTTAAAAATGACAACAAGATGGAGTTCGGGAGCAAAATCATGAAAAGCCAAGTCCTGAAAAATGGATTCTTTCCCTGGATGACCGCATTGATGCTGTTAATAAGCGGTGCGGCGTGGGCGGCAGATTCGGTCGACTTTACACAGTCGCCGGAAGTGTCGGGCACGCAGGAGGGCTCCATACGTATGCCTAAACAGCAAGAGAAAATGGCGCTGAATTACGTAAACCAGCCGCCGATGATCCCCCATAGCGTGGATGGGTATCAGGTCACCACCAATACCAACCGCTGCCTGCAGTGCCACGGTGTCGAGCATTATCGTACCACCGGCGCGCCGCGCATCAGCCCGACCCACTTTATGGACAGCGACGGCAAAGTGCTTTCTGGTGTAGCACCGCGTCGTTATTTCTGCCTGCAGTGCCATGTGCCGCAAACCGACGCGCCGGCCATCATTGAAAACACCTTCACGCCTTCGAAAGGCTTTGGTCAGTGAGGGATGATATGGAAAAGCAACGTAAACCTGGCCTGATCCGCCGGATCTGGCAGTGGTGGCGACGTCCGAGCCGTATGGCGCTCGGTACGCTGCTGCTTATCGGCTTCGCGGCGGGGATTATCTTCTGGGGCGGCTTCAATACCGGTATGGAAAAAGCCAACACCGAAGAGTTCTGTATTAGCTGCCATGAAATGCGCAATAACGTCTACCAGGAATATATGGAGACGGTGCACTACAACAACCGCAGCGGCGTACGCGCCACCTGTCCGGATTGCCACGTGCCGCACGAGTGGGGCCCAAAAATGATCCGTAAGATTAAGGCCAGTAAAGAGCTGTACGGCAAGATTTTCGGCATTATCGATACCCCCGCCAAGTTCGAAGAGCACCGTTTAGAGATGGCGCAAAACGAGTGGCGGCGAATGCAGGGCAACAACTCGCAAGAGTGCCGCAACTGCCACAACTTCGATTACATGGATTTCACCGCCCAGAAAACGGTGGCTGCCAAAATGCACGACCAGGCCATCAAGGAAGGGAAAACCTGTATCGACTGTCATAAAGGCATCGCCCATAAACTCCCGGATATGAGCGAAGTGAAGCACGGCTTCTGATGCCGCTGAGCCGCCCGGCTTGCAACGGGCGGCTTTTTTTCTGTGATTTTCGACGTACACTAGATACCTGTCTTTCCGACCAGGTGGTAGATGTGTCGCTAAAAATCAACGTTATTAAAGATAAAATCCTTTCCGATAATTACTTCATTCTGCGCAATGTGACCTATGACATTGCCAGAGGCGAACAGGCGCCGGTTCGCCATATCCGCGAAGTCTATGACCGGGGCAATGGCGCGACAATCCTGCTGTATAACCGTGATAAAAAGACCGTGGTGCTCACCCGCCAGTTTCGCATTGCCACTTACGTGAACGGCAATCAGGAGGGATTATTGATTGAAGCCTGCGCGGGTTTGCTGGATGACGATGAGCCGGAGGTGTGTGCCCGTAAAGAAGCCATCGAAGAGACCGGCTTCCAGGTTGACGAGGTGGAAAAAGTCTTTGAACTGTATATGTCGCCGGGCGGCGTCACGGAGTTGATCTCCTTTTATCTTGCCGAATATGACGATTCACAGCGCGCCAGCGCTGGCGGCGGTATCGATGATGAAGATATTGAGGTGCTGGAAATTCAGTTCGATCGTGCAATGGAAATGATGAAAACCGGTGAAATTCGCGACGGGAAAACGGTCATTTTGTTACAGCTCCTGGCGATGCGTAACATTATGTCTTGATATACAGTCGTTTATGCTGCACAAAATTTGAATAAAGCTATCCGAAAAATCTGATTGAGTGATGGACGCCTGGGAACGAAGATAGGCGCGGAGAGTATTCTCTGTTTTCCTTTATCGTCAGGGTACCGGTCCTCATGTTGCTACGCGTTTTACTGCTGGTCATAACGAGCCTGTTTTGGGCTGCGCACGCTTTTGCCGCTCCGGTGCAAAAGCAATTCGATGACTGGCAGGTCACCTGCAACAATCAAAATTTCTGCAAAGCCCGCAATACCGGCAATCATGACGGTCTGGTCATGACCCTGAGCCGCAGCGCGGGCGCGCATACCGATGTGGAAATGCGTATTGAAAAGGGCAGTTTTTCCCAGCCCGCCAGCGATGGGCAGCCGATTGCCCCGCGCATGCTGCTCGACGATAAGCCGTTTTTCCCTACCGGCGCAAAATGGCAAATCACACCCCGTCGGTTAATCAACAACGAACCGCTCACCATCACCGCCTTTCTGGCCCAGATCCAGAACGCCAGACAGATCACCCTGGCGGGCGGCGCCGGTAAAATCTCTCTGGCAGGACTTAAAGACGCAGTCACCTTTATCGACACCCAGCAAAAGCGTGTGGGCAATGAAACCGCATGGGTCGCTAAAGGCGATGAACCGCCGCTTAATGTACCGCCTGCGCCTGCCCTGAAAGCCGTGGCGGTGAAGAACCCTACGCCAACACCATTAAGCAAAGAAGAGCTTAACGAGCTGCTCGACTACGGCGGCTGGCAAATGAATAACACCCAGTGCTCACTGGACCCGATGCGCCGCGAAGTGCGGGTTTATGCGCTGACTGACGATAAGGCGCTGATGATTATCAGTTGTGAGATGGGGGCGTATAACGTGGTGGATTTAGCCTGGCTGGTGGAGCGCAAAAAGCCGTTAAGTTCACGAGCGGTCCGTCTGCGCCTGCCTTTTACTCCCGCCAACCAAACCAATGATATTGAACTGATGAACGCCAGTTTTGACGAGCGCGCCCGTGAACTGGTGACGCTGGCGAAAGGCCGTGGCAAAGGCGACTGTGGCGTATCCACGCGCTGGCGCTACGACGGCCAGCGTTTCCGGTTGGTGAAATATGCTGAAGAGCCGAGCTGCGACGACTGGAACACGCCAGACGCCTGGCCGACGCTGTGGGTCACGAAGTAAAAAAGCCTGCCCGTTTGGGCAGGCTTTTGGGTTTATTTACCCAGCACCTGTTTCGCTTTCTTAACCACATTCTCCGCAGTAAAGCCGAAGAACGGGAACAACTTCTCGGCAGGGGCCGATTCGCCATAGCCGGTCATCCCGACGATCGCGCCGTCGATGCCCACGTACTTGTACCAGTAGTCGGCAATTCCCGCTTCAACCGCCACGCGGGCGCGCACGTCGCGCGGCAATACCGATTCTTTATAACTCTCATCCTGAGCTTCGAACACATCGGTAGACGGCAGCGACACCACGCGTACTTTGCAACCTTCGTCCGTCAGCGTTTTGGCTGCCTGCACGGTGATCTCCATCTCTGAACCGGTGGCGATCAGGATCAGATCCGGCTGCCCTTCGCAGTCTTGCAGCACATAACCGCCTTTGGCGATGGCATCGATCTGCTCCGCAGAGCGATCCATCTGGGCGAGGTTCTGGCGCGACAGGATCAGCGCCGTCGGGCCATTATGGCGCTCAATCGCCGCTTTCCACGCCACGGCGGCTTCGACCTGGTCGCACGGACGCCAGGTGCTGAAGTTCGGCGTTAAACGCAGGCTGGCCAGCTGTTCCACGGCCTGGTGCGTCGGGCCATCTTCGCCGAGGCCGATGGAATCATGGGTATAGACCATGATCTGGCGCGCTTTCATCAGCGCCGCCATACGCGCCGCGTTACGGGCGTACTCGACAAACATCAGGAAGGTGGCGGTATACGGCACAAATCCGCCGTGATGGGCGATGCCGTTGGCGATGGCGGTCATCCCGAATTCGCGTACGCCGTAGTGGATATAGTTTCCCGCTTCATCCTCTTTCAGCGATCGGGAACCGGACCAGATGGTGAGGTTACTCGGCGCCAGGTCAGCCGAGCCGCCCAGCAGTTCCGGCAGGATCGGGCCGTAAGTGTTCAGTGCGTTTTGCGATGCCTTACGGGTGGCGATTTTCGCCGGTTCCGCCTGAAGTTTTTTAATGTACTGCGCCGTGGTTTCCTGCCAGTTTTCCGGCATCCCGCCGCTCATCCGACGCTCAAATTCCGCAGCCAGTTCCGGGTGGGCTTTTTTATAGGCGGCGAATTTCTCATTCCAGGCCTGCTCGGCTTTACCGCCGGCTTCACGGGCATCCCACTGCTGGTAGATCTCTTTCGGGATCTCGAATGCCGGATGGTTCCAGCCCAGCTGTTTACGGGCCAGCGCCACTTCCTGTTCCCCCAGCGCCGCGCCGTGGGACTCTTCCTTACCGGCTTTATTCGGTGAACCGAAACCGATAATGGTGCGGCACATAATCAGCGAGGGTTTATCGGTGACCGCTTTGGCTTCTTCAATGGCCTTTTTCACCGCGTCCGGGTTATGGCCGTCGATATCCGGGATCACATGCCAGTGATAGGCCTCAAAGCGCTTCGCGGTATCGTCGGTAAACCAGCCTTCGGTCTCGCCATCGATCGAGATGCCGTTATGGTCATAAAACCCAATCAGCTTGCCCAGCCCCAGCGTGCCCGCCAGCGAACACACTTCATGAGAGATGCCCTCCATCAAACAGCCGTCGCCCATAAACACCCAGGTATAGTGGTCGACAATCTCATGGTCCGGCTGGTTAAACTGCGCCGCCAGCGTGCGCTCGGCAATCGCCAGACCCACCGCATTCGCCAGCCCCTGGCCGAGCGGCCCGGTTGTGGTTTCCACGCCTGGGGTATAGCCGATTTCCGGGTGGCCCGGGGTTTTTGAGTGCAACTGGCGGAAGTTTTTTAACTCCTCAATCGGCAGGTCGTAGCCGGAGAGGTGTAGCAGGCTGTACAGCAGCATTGACGCGTGACCGTTAGACAAAATAAACCGGTCGCGATCGTACCAGGTGGGATTGCTGGGGTTGTGCTTCAGGAAATCATTCCACAACACTTCCGCGATATCCGCCATCCCCATTGGGGCACCGGGATGCCCCGAGTTGGCCTTTTGTACGGCGTCCATACTGAGTGCGCGGATGGCGTTAGCGAGCGCTTGTCGAGACATAGAGTTCTCCATGGCTGATAAAGGGGTTAACCCGTTATTTTTCAAAGTAAAAGGATTACGATTTTGCGGCGAGCAGATCCTCAAGTTTGCGCTGATCAACGGCAAATGACCGGATACCTTCCGCTAATTTTTCTACTGCCATTGCGTCCTGGTTATGTTCCCAGCGGAACTCCGCTTCGGTCATCGGGGCAGGGCGTTTAAAGGTTTGCGGAGTGGGGATCAGTTTGCGCTGGACGGTTTCTTCGGCGGCCTGGAGCTGTTTCAGCAAATCAGGCGAAATCGTCAGGCGGTCGCAGCCTGCCAGCGCCAGGATCTGCTCGGTACGACGGAAGCTCGCGCCCATCACGATAGTGTCGTAGCGGTACTGCTTGTAATAGTCATAGATATTGCGCACCGATTTCACGCCCGGATCTTCTTCCACCACGTAGGGGTCCATTGGCTTGCGGGCCTGATACCAGTCGTAGATGCGCCCGACAAACGGCGACACCAGGTAAACGCCCGCTTCGGCGCAGGCACGCGCCTGGGCGAAGGAAAACAGCAGCGTCAGGTTGCAGTTAATGCCTTCTTTTTCCAGCGCTTCCGCGGCGCGGATGCCTTCCCATGTGGAAGCAAGCTTGATCAGAATCCGTGATTTATCAATGCCCTGTTCGGCGTACAGCGCCACCAGACGGCGGGCTTTTTCAATGCTTTTTTGCTTGTCGAATGAGAGCCTTGCATCCACTTCGGTTGATACGCGTCCTGGCACGCTTTTCAGAATTTCCGCGCCAATGTTAACGGCCAGTTTGTCGCAGGCTTCGGCAATCTGCTGTTCCTGCGTTTCACCACGGGATTTACCGTAGCGTAAGGCGTCCTCGACCAGCGGCTTATAAGCCTCAAGGGCGGCGGCTTTCAGTAACAGCGAGGGGTTGGTGGTGGCGTCTTCCGGTTGATAATGGCGAATCGACTCAATATCGCCGCTGTCGGCCACGATGGTGGTAAACTGTTTGATACCTTCTAGTTGGTTCATGAAATTTACTCCTTTGTATACAAATGCTTATCAGAGAGCTTCCCGGCGCTCCCTTAAACAAGAAACCAAGTGCATAACAAAAAAGCATAGCAGACAGGCATGGCATTGCCTGGCGCAGCAGGTAACATAGTCTCTATAAATTGCTAACAATCTTTGCCATACATTGATGATACTTTGGCAACGTTCAAAGTTTGTTAGCCGTCAAAGGGCCATACTATGGCCCACTCAAAAAGGGCGCGGTACGCATTGCCCTCCCGTTACTTCCCAGAACGAAAAGTAAAGGACCAGAAAAATGGATGAACAGTTGAAACAAAGTGCCCTCGATTTCCACGAGTTTCCGGTACCAGGGAAAATTCAGGTTTCTCCAACCAAACCGCTTGCCACCCAGCGCGATCTGGCGCTGGCCTATTCGCCAGGCGTTGCCGCGCCTTGTCTGGAAATCGAAAAAGATCCGCTGGCGGCCTTTAAATACACGGCACGCGGCAATCTGGTGGCGGTGATCTCCAACGGCACCGCAGTGCTGGGCCTTGGCAATATTGGCGCGCTGGCCGGTAAGCCGGTGATGGAAGGTAAGGGCGTGCTGTTCAAGAAATTTGCCGGTATCGATGTCTTCGATATCGAAGTGGATGAACTGGATCCGGACAAATTTATTAACGTTGTCGCCGCGCTGGAGCCGACCTTTGGCGGTATCAACCTTGAAGATATTAAAGCGCCGGAGTGCTTCTATATTGAGCAGCAGCTGCGTGAGCGCATGAATATCCCGGTGTTCCACGACGATCAGCACGGCACGGCGATCATCAGTACTGCCGCCATTCTGAACGGCCTGCGCGTGGTGGAAAAAAATCTGTCTGACGTGCGCATGGTGGTGTCAGGCGCGGGGGCGGCGGCGATTGCCTGTATGAACCTGCTGGTGGCGCTGGGGATGCAGAAGCACAACATCGTGGTGTGCGACTCGAAAGGCGTCATCTATAAAGATCGCGAGCCGAACATGGCGGAAACCAAAGCGGCTTACGCGGTAGAAGATGACGGCAAACGCACCCTGGACGACGTGGTCGACGGCGCGGATATCTTCCTCGGCTGTTCCGGCCCGAAAGTGCTGACCCCGGAGATGGTCAAAAAAATGGCGCGCGCGCCGCTGATCCTGGCGCTGGCTAACCCGGAACCGGAAATCCTGCCGCCGCTGGCGAAAGAAGTGCGTCCTGACGCGATTATCTGTACTGGCCGCTCCGACTACCCGAACCAGGTGAATAACGTACTGTGCTTCCCGTTCATCTTCCGTGGCGCGCTGGATGTGGGCGCAACCGCCATTAACGAAGAGATGAAACTGGCGGCGGTCCACGCCATTGCCGAACTGGCCCATGCGGAGCAGAGCGAAGTGGTGGCCTCGGCCTACGGCGATCAGGATCTGAGCTTTGGCCCGGAATACATTATCCCGAAACCGTTCGACCCGCGCTTGATCGTCAAGATTGCGCCGGCAGTGGCGAAAGCGGCAATGGATTCCGGCGTGGCGACCCGCCCGATCGAAGATTTCGATGCCTATATCGATAAGCTCACCGAGTTTGTTTACAAAACTAACCTGTTTATGAAGCCGATTTTCTCCCAGGCGCGTAAAGATCCGAAACGCGTGGTACTGACCGAGGGGGAAGATAACCGCGTGCTGCACGCGACCCAGGAACTGATTTCCCTCGGCCTGGCGAAGCCGATCCTGGTGGGCCGCCCGAGCGTAATTGAAATGCGTATCCAGAAGCTGGGTCTGCAAATCAAAGCGGGCGTCGATTTCGAGATCGTCAACAATGAATCCGATCCGCGCTTTAAAGAGTACTGGAACGAGTACTACACCATCATGAAGCGCCGCGGTATTACCCAGGAGCAGGCGCAAAAAGCAGTGATCGGCAACACCACCGTGATCGGCGCGATCATGGTGCATCGCGGTGAAGCGGATGCCATGATTTGCGGCACCATCGGCGATTACCACGAGCATTTCAGCGTGGTGCAGGAGATCTTCGGCTACCGTGAAGGCGTGAAAGCGGCGGGGGCGATGAACGCGCTGCTGCTGCCGAGCGGCAACACCTTTATCACCGATACCTACGTCAACGACGATCCGACGCCGGAACAGCTGGCGGAAATCGCCATCATGGCGGCGGAAACCGTGCGTCGTTTTGGTATTGAACCGAAAGTGGCGCTGCTGTCGCATTCTAACTTTGGTTCCTCCAACTCTCCGGCGGCCACCAAAATGCGCCAAACTCTGGATCTGGTACGCGAACGCGCCCCGGACCTGATGATTGACGGCGAAATGCACGGCGATGCGGCGCTGATTGAAAGCATCCGTAACGAACGTATGCCGGACAGCCCGCTGAAAGGCTCTGCCAACATTCTGGTGATGCCGAACGTGGAAGCGGCGCGGATCAGCTACAACCTGCTGCGCGTCTCCAGTTCAGAAGGCGTAACCGTCGGGCCGGTGCTGATGGGCGTGGCGAAACCGGTACACGTATTAACGCAGATCGCGTCGGTGCGTCGTATCGTCAATATGGTAGCGCTGGCGGTTGTTGAAGCGCAGACCAATCCGCTGTAATCCTGCGTTGCAATGAAAATCAGACGCCGCGGCGTCTGATTTTTTTTATGGCTTCAGCCACTCTTTGACCTGAATAAACTCGCTAAGCGCCGCCTCAGGGCTGCCCGTCTCGGGCTGGAAATTGTATTCCCAGCGCACCAGCGGCGGCATCGACATCAATATCGATTCGGTGCGCCCGCCGGTTTGCAGTCCAAACAGCGTGCCGCGATCCCACACCAGATTAAATTCCACATAGCGGCCCCGGCGATAGAGCTGGAAATCGCGCTCGCGCTCGCCCCAGGCCAGCGCTTTACGGCGCTCGACGATGGGCAGGTACGCATCCAGATAGCCCTGGCCTACCGCCTGAATAAAGGCGAAGCAGCGCGTAAAATCCGGGGTGTTGAGATCGTCGAAGAACAGACCGCCGATGCCGCGCGGCTCGTTGCGGTGCTTCAGGAAGAAATAGTCATCACACCATTTCTTGTAGCGCGGGTAAACGTCCTCGCCGAACGGCGCGCACAGATCCCGCGCGGTACGGTGCCAGTGCACCGCATCCTCTTCAAAGCCGTAACAGGGCGTTAAATCGAACCCGCCGCCAAACCACCACACCGGCTCGGCATCGGGCTTGGTGGCGATAAAAAACCGCACGTTGGCATGGCTGGTGGGGACATAAGGATTACGCGGATGCACCACCAGCGAAACGCCCATCGCTTCGAAGCTGCGCCCCGCCAGTTCCGGGCGGTGCGCGGTGGCGGAAGCGGGCAGGGCATCGCCGTAAACGTGGGAAAAGTTAACCCCCGCCTGCTCGAACACGCCGCCGTCGCGCAATACCCGGCTGCGCCCGCCGCCGCCCGCGTCGCGCTGCCAGTTATCTTCGATAAAGTCTGCGCCGTCGATGGCGCTGAGCTGCTGGCAAATCCGATCCTGCAAACCCAGCAAAAACTGTTTAACCGCTGAAATATCCGGCGTCATGGCTTAGCCTCGTCTGGAGTGGGCTTTGTGATTATCAAACCAGTTAAAATAGCTGATCACCCCGCTGGCGATGGCGTTGGCGATTTTCTGGCGAAACGCCTGGGTGCCCAGCAGCCGTTCCTCTTCAGGGTTGGTGATAAACGAGGTTTCCACCAGCACCGACGGCACCGACGGGGATTTCAGCACCACAAACGCCGCCTGCTCGGTGGAGCGGCTGTGCAAACGATGCACTGGCTTAATCTGGCGCAAAATATGCGATCCCAGCGTCAGGCTGTTTTTGATGGTGTCGGTTTGCACCAGATCGAACAGCACCTGCTGCAAATACTGGTCTTTTTGCTTCACCTTGCTGCCTGCGACATCATCCGCGGCGTTCTCGCGCTCGGAGAGGTATTTCGCCATGGCGCTACTGGCTCCGCGATTCGACAGGGCAAATACCGATGCCCCCGCTGCCGATGGATTAGTGAAGCCGTCGGCGTGGATCGACATAAACAGGTCTGCGCCGTGCTTATGGGCGATTTCCACCCGATCGTACAGGGGAATGAAGGTGTCGCCGCTGCGGGTCAGCCGGGCGTCGATCCCTTTGCTCTTGAGAATATTGCGCACGTTTTTGGCAATCGCCAACACGACATGCTTTTCTTTTGAGCCGTTAGCGCCAATCGCGCCGGTGTCGATCCCGCCGTGGCCCGGATCGAGCACCACGACGCGGCGCGCGCCGGATTTTTTCTTCTTCGCCGGGGTATGTCCGTTGGAGGTTTTCAGCGCTTTGCTCTCTTCCCGGGCAAAGGCTTTGTTCACACCTGAAAGGGTCAGGGCGGCGAGGCCAGTCAACAGCATCTGGCGTCGGGTGAGTTTGGTAAATTTTATCGTGCTCATGCGGCCTGAATGTCGGTTAGAACAAAAGAATAGAGTTATAGCTTACCGTGGTTATCCGCACGACCTTCTATGATAAGAAAAGTTTTACGGCTCGTTTCAGACAACGACGGGGGCGTTATTATGCCATTAACCGTGAAGTTTTGGTCCGGGATATTGGCTATTGATGCCGTTAACGCCATAATCACGTTTTTTATTCCATAAATAATGGGGAATACCATGGAGATACGCGTTTTTCGCCAGGACGATTTCGAGGAAGTGATCACCCTGTGGGAACGTTGCGACTTGCTTCGCCCCTGGAACGACCCGGAAATGGATATCGAGCGCAAAATCAATCACGACGTATCGCTGTTCCTGGTGGCAGAAGTGGCCGGGGAGATCGTCGGTACGGTAATGGGCGGCTATGATGGACATCGCGGCTCCGCGTATTATCTCGGCGTGCATCCTGAATTCCGCGGGCGCGGTATCGCCAATGCGCTGCTCAGCCGTCTGGAAAAGAAACTGATCGCGCGCGGTTGCCCGAAGCTTCAACTGCTCATCCGTGAAGAAAATGATGTGGTGCTCGGCATGTACGAACGTCTCGGCTACGAGCACCAGGATGTATTAAGCCTGGGTAAGCGGCTTATCGAAGACGAAGAGTATTAAAAACCCGCCGCGTGGCGGGTTTGTTGTTTAACCCTTAGTCACTTTTTTCACGTCGATTTCTACCGAGTTCCAGTCTTTATCCACTTCACCTTCGATACGCACTTTGTCGTTCGGGGTGATGGAGACGCCGCCCCAGTTATCGTCGTCGATATCGACATTCACGGTGCCAGTGCTGTCGCGGAATTCATACAGCTCTTTACCGACCTTACGAACGATATTGCCTTCCAGCACCACCCATGCGTCATCACGCAGGCCTTTGGCCTGTTCCACGGTGGTGGTGGCGGCGTCCGGGCCGACGAAACCGCCTTTTTGGGTGTTTTGCGTGGTCGGAGTGTTTTGGGTTTTGGTGGCGTCTGGCCCGCTAAATCCACCAGACTGCTGGGCGAACGCGGTCACGCTGAACAACAAACCTGCCGCGATGGAAGCGGCAACAAAGGTTTTTTTCATATCAATCTCCATTTGTGATGAGGCAGAGAATTTTGTCTTAAACGCAATGCCAGTGACATAATTCTCGCTCAGATGTCTCATCTGTCCAGGACCTATACATGTTTTTACCAAACGATTATGACCCGCACGGGCGATTGAAATTGCCGGTTTTTTTCTGGCTGGTGTTACTGTTACAGGCCAGAACCTGGGTGCTGTTTGTGGCGGCGGGCGCATCCCGCGAACAGGGCGAGGCGCTGATGAGGCTGTTTTATCCCGACAGCGAGACGTTCTGGCTGGGGCTGCTACCGGGCATTCCGGCGGTGCTGGCGTTTCTGCTGAGCGGCAGGCGAGAGCGCTGGCCGAAACTCTGGACGGCGTGGCGCTGGATATTGATTGCGGCCCAGTGTGGGCTGTTAATCTGGCAGATCGCCATGGCGGTGAGCGAAGCGGCGTTAAGCGGCGTCACCCTGGCGCTGATGGTGCTGGATGGCGTGGCATTGGTCTGGCTGCTGACCAATCCGCGCTTAAAAGCCTGTTTTTCACCTTCTGATGCGTAAACCGGGCACTTTTCGGCCCGGCGACACTCCAAGGTGGGTTGTTTTTTAAAAAGGAATCGCGAATGAAATTGCGTCTGCTGGTGTGTGCGGCACCGTTTCTGCTTGCCGGGTGTTCAACCCTGTCCGGAATGAACTGGGGAGCGATGAACCCCGTCAACTGGTTTAGCTCTTCTGTTGAGGTCTCTGAAAATGGCGTCGGGGACATTACCGCCAGCACGGCGATGGACGAGAAAGCCATTGCCGATGGGCTTAACGGCGACTACCGCCTACGCAGCGGGATGAAAACCGCTAACGGCAATATTGAGCGCTATTACGAAGCCCTGAAAGGCGACACGCTGGCCATGGTGATCAACGGTGAAAAGGGCACCGTGAGCCGTATTGACGTGCTGGATCCGGACGTGGAAACCGCCAGCGGGGTGAAAGTCGGCACGGAATTCAGTTCCCTGTACAGCAAAGCCTACGGCGCGTGCCAGAAGGGCAGCGGCGATGACGCCAGCGCCGTTGAGTGTCAGGCACCGGATAGCCAGCACATCACCTATCTGTTTACAGGCGAGTGGCGTGGGCCGGAAGGATTAATGCCGTCTGATGATGCGTTAAAAAGCTGGAAACTCAGCAAAATCGTCTGGCGTCGCTAAGCGCGGCGATCTTGCGCCCGGGCAAGGCGCGGCGCGAAAAATCAGGTAAAATGCCGGACATCTCTGGTCACGTTCTGTGGCCTCGTTTTCAGGAGGAGAGATGTCTCAGGTTCAAAGTGGCATTCTGCCCGAACATTGCCGCGCCGCAATTTGGATAGAAGCAAACGTATCCGAAAATTTCGATGCGGTGCGCGCAGGCTGTAAAACCTTTAACAGCAAACTGGCCGAGCTGCAGGCGGCCTTCCCGGATGCCCATTTAGGCGCGGTGATCGCTTTCGGGCACGACGTCTGGCGCGATATCAGCGGCGGCGTGGGCGGCGAAGAGTTGAAAAACTTCGCGCCGCTGGGCAAGGGCCTGGCCCCCGCCACGCAGCACGATTTGCTGATCCATATTTTGTCTCTGCGCCACGACGTGAATTTTTCCGTGGCACAGGCGGCCATCGCTGCCTTTGGCGACGCGATGACTGTGGTGGAAGAAACCCACGGTTTCCGTTGGGTGGAAGACCGCGATCTCAGCGGCTTTGTTGACGGCACCGAAAACCCGGCCGGGGATGACGTGCGCCGCAGCGTGGCGGTGATTAACGACGGCGTGGACGCGGGCGGCAGCTATGTGTTTGTACAGCGCTGGGAGCACAATCTCAAACAGCTGAACCGGATGAGCGTGCCGGATCAGGAGATGATGATTGGCCGCACCAAACAGGACAATGAAGAGATCGACGGCGATGAACGCCCCGTGACCTCGCATCTGACCCGCGTCGATCTTAAAGAGAACGGCAGGGGGCTGAAAATTGTCCGCCAGAGCCTGCCTTACGGCACCGCCAGCGGCACCCACGGCCTTTACTTCTGCGCCTACTGCGCCACGCTGCATAATATCGAACAGCAGTTGCTGAGCATGTTCGGCGACCTGGACGGCAAACGCGACGCCATGCTGCGCTTCACCAAACCGGTCACCGGCGGCTATTACTTCGCGCCCTCGCTGGACCGCCTCAACAGTTTGTAAAATCTGCACAGCGCGGTTTTCTGCCGCGCTTATTCTCTTTTCGACTTCCAAATCACCAAACGGTATATAAAAGCGTTACTGCTTTATCACTCGTTATAAATAAACTGAGGCCAGGATCGTCATCACATTTATAAGGGTGCGTAATGGCCGTTAAATCAGCGAAAAAAATTTGCAGTGCGCTTGCAGTCCTGGTGTTAGCTGGCCCTGCGCAGGCGACTGAATTACTGAACAGTTCTTACGATGTCTCTCGCGAGCTGTTTGCCGCGCTTAACACGCCGTTTGAGGCGCAGTGGGCGCAGGAAAACAACGGCGATAAGCTGACCATCAAACAATCTCACGCCGGTTCGTCAAAACAGGCGCTGGCGATTTTGCAGGGCTTAAAAGCAGACGTTGTAACTTATAACCAGGTCACCGACGTGCAGATCCTGCATGACAAAGGCAACCTGATCCCGGCGGACTGGCAGAGCCGTTTGCCGAACAACAGCTCGCCGTTCTACTCCACCATGGCGTTCCTGGTGCGTAAGGGCAACCCTAAAAACATTCACGACTGGAATGACCTGGTGCGTTCCGACGTGAAGCTGATTTTCCCGAATCCGAAAACCTCCGGCAACGCGCGTTACACTTATCTCGCGGCCTGGGGCGCTGCCGATAAAGCCGACGGCGGCGATAAAGCCAAAACCACTCAGTTTATGACCCAGTTCCTGAAAAACGTTGAAGTGTTCGATACCGGCGGTCGCGGCGCAACCACCACCTTCGTTGAGCGCGGCCTGGGCGATGTGCTGATTAGCTTTGAGTCGGAAGTGAACAACATCCGCAATCAGTACGCCAAAGAAGGCTTCGAAGTGGTCGTGCCGAAAGTCAACGTGCTGGCCGAATTCCCGGTGGCCTGGGTGGATAAAAACGTCAAAGCCAACGGCACTGAGAAAGCGGCGAAGGATTACCTGAACTACCTCTACAGCCCGCAAGCGCAGACCATCATCACCGACTATTACTACCGCGTGAATAACCCGGACGTGATGGCGAAGATGAAAGATAAATTCCCGCAGACCGAACTGTTCCGCGTGGAAGACCAGTTTGGTAGCTGGCCGGACGTGATGAAAACCCATTTCAACAGCGGCGGCGAGCTGGACAAGCTGTTAGCGGCGGGGCGTAAGTAATGTTCGCAGTCTCTACCCGCCGGGTGCTGCCGGGCTTCACGTTAAGCCTGGGCACCAGCCTGCTGTTTGTTTGCCTGATTTTGTTATTGCCGTTAAGCGCGTTAGTGATGCAGCTGTCCCAGATGAGCTGGGCGCAATACTGGGAGGTGGTGACCAACCCGCAGGTGGTCGCCGCCTATAAAGTTACTCTCCTGTCGGCGGGCGTGGCCTCCATCTTCAATGGCGTGTTCGGCCTGCTGATGGCGTGGATTTTGACCCGCTACCGTTTTCCCGGACGCACCATTCTGGATGCGCTGATGGATTTGCCGTTTGCGCTGCCCACCGCCGTGGCGGGTTTGACCCTGGCGTCGCTGTTTTCGGTCAACGGTTTTTACGGTGAGTGGCTGGCGATGCTGGATATCAAAGTCACCTATACCTGGCTGGGTATCGCGGTGGCGATGGCGTTTACCAGTATCCCGTTTGTAGTGCGCACCGTGCAGCCGGTGCTGGAAGAGTTGGGTCCCGAATACGAAGAAGCGGCGGAAACCCTCGGTGCCAGCCGCTGGCAGAGTTTTACCCGCGTGGTATTGCCGGAGCTCTCTCCGGCGCTGATGGCGGGCGTGGCGTTGTCGTTTACCCGTAGCCTGGGCGAGTTTGGCGCGGTGATTTTTATCGCCGGCAACATCGCCTGGAAAACGGAAGTCACGTCGCTGATGATTTTTGTGCGTTTGCAGGAGTTTGATTACCCGGCCGCCAGCGCTATCGCCTCGGTGATCCTGGCCGCTTCGTTGCTGCTGCTGTTTGCTATCAACACATTGCAAAGTCGCTTTGGCCGACGCGTGGTAGGTCACTAATGGCGCAGGTTACAGAATTGAAAAGCTACGGTAAGCCCGGCATTAACTGGGGGAAATGGTTCCTGATTGGCACCGGCGTGCTGATCAGCGCGCTGATCCTGGTGGTGCCGATGGTGTATATCTTCGTCCAGGCATTCAGCAAAGGGCTGATGCCGGTGCTGCAAAACCTGGCCGATCCGGACATGTTGCACGCTATCTGGCTGACGGTATTAATCGCGTTAATCACCGTGCCGGTTAACCTGGTGTTCGGCACGCTGCTGGCATGGCTGGTGACCCGCTTTAACTTTCCAGGCCGCCAGTTGCTGTTGACTCTGCTGGATATCCCGTTTGCGGTCTCTCCGGTGGTGGCCGGTCTGGTGTATTTGCTGTTTTACGGCTCGAACGGCCCGCTCGGCGGCTGGCTGGGTGATAACGACCTCCAGGTGATGTTCGCCTGGCCGGGCATGGTGCTGGTGACCATTTTCGTCACCTGTCCGTTTGTGGTGCGCGAGCTGGTGCCGGTGATGCTCAGCCAGGGCAGCAACGAAGACGAAGCCGCTATTTTGCTGGGCGCGTCGGGCTGGCAGATGTTCCGCCGGGTTACGCTGCCGAACATCCGCTGGGCGCTGCTTTACGGCGTGGTGCTGACCAACGCCCGCGCCATCGGCGAGTTTGGCGCGGTATCGGTGGTTTCCGGCTCCATTCGCGGTGAGACCCTGTCGCTGCCGCTACAAATCGAATTACTTGAGCAGGATTACAACACGGTCGGCGCCTATACTGCTGCCGCGCTGCTGACCTTGATGGCAATTTTGACCCTGTTTTTAAAGAGTGCGTTGCAATGGCGTTTGCATCATCAGGAAAAACGCCAGCAACAGGAGAGCAATCATGAGCATTGAGATTTCCAGAATTAAAAAATCGTTTGGCCGCACGCAGGTGCTTAATGATATTTCTCTGGATATCCCCTCCGGCCAGATGGTGGCGCTGCTGGGGCCGAGCGGCTCCGGCAAAACCACGCTGCTGCGGATTATCGCGGGCCTGGAGCACCAGTCCAGCGGGCATATTCGCTTCCACGGCACCGACGTCAGCCGGTTGCATGCCCGCGACCGTAAAGTGGGTTTTGTATTCCAGCACTACGCGCTGTTCCGCCATATGACGGTGTTCGACAACATCGCCTTTGGCCTGAGCGTGTTGCCGAAGCGCGAGCGTCCCAGCGCCAGCGCCATCAGGCAGAAGGTGACCCAACTGCTGGAGATGGTGCAGCTCGCCCATCTGGCGGACCGCTTTCCGGCCCAGCTTTCCGGCGGCCAGAAACAGCGTGTCGCTCTGGCGCGCGCGCTGGCCGTTGAACCGCAAATTCTGCTGCTCGATGAACCCTTCGGCGCGCTCGACGCCCAGGTGCGTAAAGAGCTGCGGCGCTGGCTGCGTCAGCTGCATGAAGAGCTGAAATTCACCAGCGTCTTCGTGACTCACGATCAGGAAGAGGCCATGGAAGTGGCAGACCGCGTGGTGGTGATGAGCCAGGGCCATATCGAACAGGCGGATGCGCCGGAGCGCGTCTGGCGCGAGCCGGAAACCCGCTTCGTACTGGAGTTTCTCGGCGAAGTGAACCGCCTGCACGGCACCATTCGCGGCAGCCAGTTCCACGTCGGCGCGCACCGCTGGCCGCTGGGCTACGCGCCTGCGCACCAGGGGCCGGTCGATCTGTTCCTGCGCCCGTGGGAAGTGGACGTCAGCCGCCGCACCAGCCTGGAATCGCCGTTGCCGGTACAGGTGCTGGAAGTGAGCCCGCGCGGCCACTATATGCAATTGGTGGTACAGCCGCTCGGCTGGTATGACGAAACCTTAACCGTTGTTTTACGGGAAGATTATGTCCCGCATCGCGGCGAGCGCCTGTTTGTTGGCCTGCAACATGCCCGTTTGTATAACGGCAATGAGAAAATTGAGAGTATTGCCCTGGCCGAATCCGCCTGATAGTTTGTTGCGATCGACGATGTGAAAGCGGCTTCGCAGCCGCTTTTTTTATGCTCTGGAAAGACTGACGTGAATACATTAGAACACACTATCGGCAATACGCCGCTGGTCAAATTGCAGCGTTTGGGGCCGGATAACGGCAGTGAAATTTGGCTAAAGCTGGAAGGCAATAACCCGGCGGGTTCGGTAAAAGATCGCGCGGCGCTGTCGATGGTCGTCGAAGCGGAAAAGCGCGGCGACATCAAACCCGGCGATACGTTAATCGAAGCCACCAGCGGCAACACCGGCATCGCGCTGGCGATGATTGCGGCGCTGAAAGGCTACCGTATGAAGTTGCTGATGCCGGACAACATGAGTATGGAGCGCCGCGCGGCGATGCGCGCCTATGGGGCGGATCTGGTGCTGGTCACCAAAGAGCAGGGTATGGAAGGGGCGCGCGATCTGGCCCAGGCGATGGCGGACCGTGGTGAAGGCTATATCCTCGACCAGTTTAACAATCCCGATAACCCCCTTGCGCATTACCGCACCACCGGCCCGGAAATCTGGCGTCAGACCAGTGCGCGCATCAGCCATTTCGTCTCCAGCATGGGGACTACCGGCACCATTACCGGCGTCAGTCGTTTTCTGCGCGAGCAGGCGAAACCCGTGACCATTGTTGGCCTGCAGCCGGAAGAGGGCAGCAGCATTCCGGGCATTCGACGTTGGCCGGAAGAATATATGCCGGGGATTTATCATGCCGACCTGGTCGATGTGGTGCTGGATATTCATCAACGAGAAGCAGAAAATACCATGCGCGAGTTAGCCAGCCGCGAAGGTATCTTCTGCGGCGTGAGTTCCGGCGGAGCCGTGGCTGGCGCTTTGCGGGTGGCGCGTGAAAATCCAGGCGCAATTGTTGTAGCGATTATCTGCGATCGCGGCGACCGTTATCTCTCGACCGGCGTATTTGGTGAAGAGAGCTACGCGCAGGGAGCGGGCATTTAAGCCGCTCTCCGTTCGCGGATAGCATGCCCTGATGACCAGGGAAGGATAAAAGATGACCGCAATCTTATTTGGCGACGGGCAGCGGGCGCTGCGCACGGATATTATCTCCGTCCAGTCGCAGGTGGTGTACGGCAGCGTGGGCAACAGTATCGCGATCCCTACGCTGCAACAGGCAGGCTTTCGGGCCATGGCCGTGCCGACAGTATTGCTCAGCAATACGCCCCATTACCCCAGCCTTTACGGCGGAGCCATTCCCGACGACTGGTTTAAAGGCTATCTCACCGGGCTGCTGGAACGTGACGCGGTGCGGCATGTGAAGGGAATTATCACCGGCTACCTCGGCAGCGTAGGGCAGGCAAATATCCTCGCAGACTGGCTGGCGCGGGTACGTGAGCGCTATCCGCATCTGTGGGTGATTATCGATCCGGTGATGGGCGATACCGACAGCGGGATTTATGTGAAGCAGGAACTGCCGCAGGCTTATAGCGAGCGGTTACTGCCGCTGGCGACCGGCATTACGCCTAACGCCTTCGAACTGGAGCGTCTGACAGGGCGCGCCAGCCTGACACTCGCACAGGCGGTAGACGCTGCCAGAACGTTGCTTAACGGCCATACGCAATGGGTAGCGGTAACCAGCGCGCCAGGCGACGATGTGCCGCCTGATCGCATGCAGGTCGCTCTGGTAACGGCTGACACTGTTGAAGTGGTTGTGCATCCGCGCGTTAATGCGGAGCTGAAAGGAACAGGCGATCTGTTCTGTTCGGCGCTGGCAGGCAAGCTGCTGCAAGGGGCAACTCTGGCTGAAGCGGTAAAAGGCGCAAGCGAGCGGGTTGTCGACGTGATGCGTCACACGCTGGCGTTAGGGTTTGATGAACTGGCGTTGCCGGAACATCCCTGAGATATCGGGATAAAAAAATGGCGCCTTTCGGCGCCATTTTTACTCAAGCAGCATTACTTCTTGATGCGGATAACCGGGGTTTCACCCACGGTCACGCTACCCGTCAGCTTAATCAGCTCTTTGATCTCGTCCATATTGGAGATCACAACCGGCGTCAGCGTAGATTTAGCTTTCTCTTCCAGCAGCGGCAGATCGAATTCGATAACCGGATCGCCAACTTTCACGCGTTGACCTTCTTCAGCGATACGCTTGAAGCCTTCGCCTTTCAGCTCTACGGTATCGATACCGAAGTGAACGAAAAGCTCAATGCCGCTATCGGATTCGATAGAGAAGGCGTGGTTGGTTTCGAAGATTTTACCGATGGTGCCGTCAACCGGTGCAACCATTTTGTTACCGGTTGGTTTGATAGCGATGCCATCACCAACGATTTTTTCCGCGAACACTACATCCGGCACGTCTTCAATATTAACGATTTCGCCAGACAGTGGAGCAACGATCTCAATGGTTCCGGTGTCGCTATTGCCTTTGTCACCGAACAGTTTACTAAATAACCCCATTAGCCTTCTCTCCTAAGCAGTAATTTGGGCCGCATCTCGTGGATTAGCAGATTGTTTTTTCTTCAATGAACTTGTTAACCAGCGTCATTAACTCGTCCGTTGTCGGTTGAGCAAGAGCCTGCTCTGCTAACACCTTCGCATCTTCGTAATTCGTATTACGAATTATCTTCTTGATACGCGGGATAGAAATGGCACTCATACTGAATTCATCCAGACCCATCCCCAACAACAGAAGTGTAGCACGTTCGTCGCCTGCAAGCTCACCACACATTCCGGTCCATTTACCTTCTGCATGAGATGCATCAATCACTTGCTTAATTAGAGTCAGTACAGACGGCGACATCGGCTGGTAAAGATGTGAAATCATATCATTACCGCGATCAACTGCCAGGGTGTACTGTGTTAAATCGTTCGTTCCGATACTAAAGAAATCGACTTCTTTGGCTAAATGACGCGCAATTGTCGCCGCTGCCGGTGTTTCCACCATCACGCCAACTTCAATAGATTCGTCAAAAGCTTTACCTTCATCGCGCAGTTCCTGTTTGAAGGTCTCGATGGCTTTTTTCAGCACGCGGACTTCTTCAACGGAAATGATCATCGGGAACATAATGCGCAGTTTTCCGAAAGCGGAGGCTCGCAGGATCGCACGCAGCTGATCGCGCAGGATCTCTTTGCGGTCCATGGCGATACGCACCGCACGCCAGCCCAGGAACGGGTTTTCTTCTTTCGGGAAATTCATGTACGGCAGTTCTTTATCGCCGCCAATGTCCATGGTACGTACGATGACCGCCTGAGAACCGCAGGCTTCCGCCACGGCTTTATATGCAGCGAACTGCTCTTCTTCAGTCGGCAGCGCGTCGCGATCCATAAACAGGAATTCGGTACGGTACAGGCCCACGCCTTCCGCGCCGTTGCGCTCAGCGCCAGCGACGTCGCGCACGGTGCCGATGTTGGCGCACACTTCAACCTGATGGCCGTCAAGGGTAATGGCCGGCAGGTCTTTCAGTTTTGCCAGTTCTGCTTTTTCTTCAGCAACCTGGGTCTGAATATTGCGCAGGGTTTCGATCTCTTCATCGCTCGGGTTGACGTAAACTTTGTTGTTTACCGCGTCGAGGATCAGATAGTCGCCGTTTTTCACCTGGGATGTGATGCTGCCGGTACCCACAATGGCAGGCAGTTCCAGAGAACGCGCCATGATGGAGGTGTGGGACGTGCGGCCACCGATATCGGTGATGAAACCCAGCACCTTTTTCAGGTTCAGCTGTGCGGTTTCGGACGGCGTCAGATCGACGGCAACCAGGATCACTTCATCCTGAATTGCGCTTAAATCAATAATGGCGAGGCCAAGAATATTACGCAGCAGGCGCTTACCGATATCGCGTACGTCAGCCGCACGCTCTTTCAGGTATTCGTCATCGAGTTCTTCCAGCGCAGTCGCCTGGCCTTCGATAACGTCATAAGCTGCCGCGTCGGCAGTGATGAGCTTGTCCTTAATCAGGGCTATGATTTCCTGCTCTAGCTCCTCATCTTCCAGCAACATGATGTGGCCTTCGAAGATGGCTTCCTTTTCCTCACCGAAAGTTTCGCCGGCTTTGACTTTGATCGCTTCTAACTGCGTAGAGGCCTTGGCGCGCCCACTCAGGAAACGCTCAACTTCCTGATCAACCTTATCGGCAGAAATCTTTTTCCGGTCGATGACAATCTCATCTTCTTTCAGCAGCAGTGCTTTGCCGAAAGCGATACCCGGGGATGCTAAAATGCCTGAAATCATAACCCTACCTTACTTGTGACTGATATTAATAAGAACCCGGAACTTACTCGAGTTCAGCCATCAGTTTTACCAGATGCTCAACTGCTTTCTGCTCATCTTCGCCTTCGGCAGAGATGCTAACCACAGTACCCTGAGTCAAACCCAGAGTTTGCAGCTTAAACAGGCTTTTTGCGCTGGCGCTTTTGCCGTTGGAGGTCACAGTGATATCAGACGTGAAGCCTTTCGCTTCTTTAACAAACTGAGCAGCAGGGCGGGTATGCAGGCCGTTCGGAGCGGTAATGGTAACTTCTTGCTGGAACATTATATTTCCCCAACTTATAGGTTTAGTGTTGTGGAACTAAAGTCTAGCCTGGCGGCCACACTTTAGCCTTAAAGTTGCACCGGCGTTCAAGGCAACGCGGCACAGAATGCCAGAACTGCGAAATCGCACGGCGCTATTACGCGACCCGCGTTTCGCTCGTCATCAATCATTATGCAGCGAATAACAAAGCTTAACCAAATCATTAAATCGATTCAGCCAATACTAATCCAATAATGATTAATTTCACGCATCGAAATAAATTGATGCTTAAATACCAGAGCCAGCGGGATGAGGCAATGCCAGGAGCGGTGAAAGTTTGAAGCAGGGCACAAAAAAGCACCCCAAAAGGTGCTTTTTTATTCAAATTTAACAATCTGGCATCATTGTTGCAGTTCTTTCTCAGTGAAGAGATCGGCGAACAATGCGGTGCTCAGATAACGCTCACCTGAAGAGGGAAGGATAACCACAATATTCTTGTTGGTAAAGGCTTCGTCTTCCTGAAGTTTGAGCGCGGCCGCAACCGCAGCGCCGGAAGAGATGCCCGCCAGGATGCCTTCTTCTTCCATCAGGCGACGGGCGGTAGAGATAGCCTCATCGTTGGTGATCGCCACGACTTTGTCGATCAGTTTCAGATCCAGGTTGCCCGGAATAAAGCCAGCGCCGATACCCTGGATTTTATGCGGGCCGGGTTTCAGCTCTTCACCCGCCAGCGCCTGAGCGATAACCGGAGAATCGGTGGGCTCAACCGCCACAGTGATCAGTTCAGATTTGCCTTTGGTGTTCTTGATATAACGGCTCACGCCGGTCAGCGTACCGCCAGTACCCACGCCGGAGATAAATACATCTACCTGGCCATCGGTATCTTCCCAGATTTCCGGGCCGGTGGTTTTTTCGTGGATTTCCGGGTTAGCCGGGTTGCTGAATTGCTGAAGCAGCAGATATTTCGCCGGATCGCTGGCGACAATTTCTTCTGCTTTCTGGATTGCGCCCTTCATGCCTTTTGCGCCTTCGGTCAGCACCAGGTTCGCGCCCAGCGCTTTCAGCAGCTTGCGGCGTTCGATGCTCATGGTTTCCGGCATGGTCAGGGTGAGTTTATAACCGCGCGCGGCGGCGACATAGGCCAGCGCAATACCGGTGTTGCCGCTGGTGGGTTCAACCAGTTCCACGCCCGGTTTCAGTACGCCGCGTTTTTCGGCATCCCAAATCATATTGGCACCGATACGGCATTTGACGCTGAAGCTTGGGTTGCGTGATTCTACCTTCGCCAGAATGCGTCCGTTACCGATACGGTTCAGTCGAACCAGCGGCGTATGACCGATAGTCAGCGAGTTATCTTCAAAAATCTTACTCATGGCCTGTCCTTAACTGTATGAAATTTGGGAAACAGAGTTAGCATACGCACTTCCCCACCAGGGGGAAGTAAGTAATTCGCATATCTATATGCTGATGAGAAATAATGATGACCACTTTGGAATAAGAGACGGCATAAGCCGTCTCGTTTCCGTTCCCGGCTTTTACTGCCACAGGGCATGTTGGCGACGATAGCTGTCCACCCACATGGCGGTAGCGCCGCACACTGCCACCGGCATAATCACCAGATTTAAAAACGGAATCAGCGTAAACAGGCTCACCAGCGCGCCGAACTGCATATTGGTAAATTTGCGTTCGCGCAGGGCGATACGCATCGTTTTAAACGGGACTTTGTGGTTATCGAAAGGATAGTCGCAATACTGGATCGCCAGCATCCAGGCGCTAAATAAAAACCACAGCACTGGCGCGACGGTCTGGCCGATGCCGGGAATAAAATAGAGCAGCAGCAGGACCACGGCGCGCGGCAGATACCAGGCCAGCTTTTGCCACTCGCGTTTCATAATGCGCGGTACGTCTTTGAGGACGCCAATAACCCCGGTGTCCGGTGGGGTAGCGCCGGTTAAGCGCGCTTCCAGCTGTTCTGCCAGCAGGCCGTTAAACGGCGCGGCAATCCAGTTTGCCAGGGTTGAGAAGAAATAACCGAAGATCAGCAGCACGGAAATCACCACCAGCGGCCAAATCACATAGCTCAGCCATTGCAGCCAGTCCGGCACGTGGGACATCAGTGCGGGGATCCAGACGTCAAACTGGGAAAACAGCCACCAGAACGCGCCGCCCATCAGCACGATATTGATCAATAATGGCAGGATAACGAACCGGCGAATGCCTGGCAGCGTGACCAGTTTCCAGCCCTGAGAAAAATAATACAGACCGCTACGCGGCGTGCCGCCGGATTGTGAAACCATATCGAGGCTTACTCCTTTAATATCAGCCAGGGTCAACGCAGGCTATCTTAACCGAGCCCGGAAATATCGCCAGTTCGGAAATGGTCGAAAAACCAGCAAAAAACACGTTTTATTTCATCTTTATGCGGAGAAAAACGTGCGCGGACTTGCACTTGAGCAGATGGGCAAATACTCTTAGTGAGTAAATGTTTGCCGCAGTGGCAAGGTGTTAGAACAACAGAGAATATAATGATGCAGGATTTGCGTCTGATATTAATCATTGTTGGCGCAATCGCCATAATAGCCTTACTGGTGCACGGCCTGTGGACCAGCCGTAAGGAACGCTCTTCTGTGTTCCGCGATCGTCCGATTAAGCGGATGAAATCGAGGCGTGATGACGATTCTGATGATGATGGCGACGACATGGAAGACGAAGGGGTCGGCGAAGTGCGTGTACGCCGCGTTGCGCCCGATCATGACAGCGTCTCCCGGGAACCTGAGCCGCCTCGCCAACCGGAAGTGCCGCAGCATAACTACCAGCCTCCTTATGCGTCCTCGCAGCCGCGCCAGCCTGTGGCCCGTCCTCAGGAACCCGAGCAACGCGCGCCGGTGCCACAGCAACCTGTTCAGCAGCAACCTGTTCAACAGGCGCCTGTCGCTCCGCAGCCTGCGCCGACTCAACCCGTGGTAAGAGCGCCGGAACCGCAGCAACCGCAGCCCGTTGCTCCTGCGCCTCAGCCTGAACCTGTCGCGCAACCTGAACCTGCGCCCGCGCCGGCATCTGAAAAACCGCGCCTGAAAGAGACCGTCATTGTGATGAACGTGTCGGCTCATGCCGGGAGTCAGTTGAACGGCGATGTGCTGCTCAACAGCATCCAGCAGGCCGGCTTTACCTTCGGCGAAATGAATATTTTCCATCGTCACCTGAGCCCGGACGGCAGCGGACCGGTACTGTTCAGCCTGGCGAATATGGTGAAGCCGGGGTCGTTCGATCCAGAAAATATGCATACTTTCGCGACGCCTGGCGTCACCATCTTTATGCAGGTGCCTTCCTACGGTGACGAGATCCAGAACTTCAAGCTGATGCTGCAATCTGCACAACACATTGCCGATGAAGTGGGCGGCGTGGTGCTGGACGATCAGCGTCGCATGATGACGCCGCAAAAACTGCGTGAATATCAGGATCGAATCCGCGAAGTCAAAGACGCTAACGCATAACCTGCGTGCGGTGAACAACATTTTCTAAGCCCCCGCATCGTCGGGGGTTTTTTCATTGGTGGTGTGATATGGACTCGATAGAACAAAAACTGACTGAACTTAGAACCACGCTTCGCCATCATGAATATTTGTACCATGTGATGGATGCGCCTGAAGTTCCGGACGCCGAATATGACCGGTTGATGAATGAATTGCGCGCGCTGGAAGCCGACAACCCGACGCTGATTACCCCGGATTCCCCGACCCAGCGCGTGGGCGCCGCGCCGCTGACGGCGTTTACCCAAATCCGCCACGAAGTGCCGATGCTGTCGCTGGATAACGTCTTCGATGAGAGCAGCTTTCTGGCCTTCAATAAACGCGTGCAGGATCGGTTAAAAAGCAGCGATGCGCTGACTTACTGCTGTGAACTCAAGCTCGACGGCCTGGCGGTGAGCCTGCTGTATGAAAACGGTTTGCTGGTCCGCGCCGCCACTCGTGGCGACGGCACCACCGGGGAAGATATTACCTCCAATATTCGTACCGTGCGGGCGATCCCGCTGAAACTGCGCGGCGATGATATTCCGGCGCGTCTGGAAGTGCGCGGCGAGGTGTTTCTGCCCCAGGCCGGATTTGAAAAGATTAACGAAGAAGCCCGGCGCACCGGCGGCAAAGTGTTTGCCAACCCGCGCAATGCGGCGGCGGGGTCGTTGCGCCAGCTCGATCCGCGTATTACGGCGAAGCGCCCGCTGACCTTCAACTGCTATGGCATCGGTATTCTGGAAGGCGGCGAACTGCCGACCAGCCATTATCAGCGCCTGCAACAATTTGCTAAATGGGGTCTGCCGATTAGCCATCGCACCCGCATTTGCCAGACCCCGGAAGAGGTGCTGGCGTTTTATCATCAGGTTGAAGCCGATCGTCCGCAGCTGGGGTTTGATATCGACGGCGTGGTGATCAAAGTGGATTCGCTGGCGCTGCAGGAGCAGCTCGGCTTTGTGGCGCGCGCGCCGCGCTGGGCGGTGGCCTTCAAATTCCCCGCTCAGGAGCAGATGACCTTTGTGCGCGATGTGGAGTTCCAGGTCGGCCGCACCGGGGCCATCACACCGGTGGCTCGTCTGGAGCCGGTACAGGTGGCAGGCGTACTGGTCAGTAACGCCACGCTGCATAACGCTGATGAGATTGAACGTCTGGGGCTGCGCATCGGTGATAAAGTGGTGATCCGTCGCGCCGGCGACGTGATCCCCCAGGTGGTCAACGTGGTGCTCTCCGAGCGTCCGGACGAAACCCGGGGAGTCGACTTCCCGACGCACTGCCCGGTTTGCGGTTCTGATGTTGAACGCGTAGAGGGCGAGGCCGTGGCGCGCTGCACCGGCGGTTTGATTTGTGGTGCGCAGCGTAAAGAATCCCTGAAGCACTTTGTGTCACGTCGGGCGATGGACGTCGACGGCATGGGCGATAAGATTATCGATCAGCTGGTGGAGAAAGAGTACGTTCATACGCCTGCAGACCTGTTCCGGTTAACCGCCGGGAAGCTGACCGGTCTGGATCGCATGGGGCCGAAGTCGGCGCAGAACGTGGTCGATGCCCTTGAGAAAGCTAAAACCACCACCTTTGCGCGCTTCCTGTACGCGCTGGGCATTCGTGAAGTGGGCGAAGCCACGGCGGCAGGGCTGGCCTCCTATTTTGGCAATCTGGATGCGCTGACGAAGGCGAGCATCGAAGAGCTGCAAAAAGTCCCGGATGTCGGGATTGTGGTAGCGACGCACGTCTTCAATTTCTTCGAAGAAGAGAGCAACCGCGAAGTGATCCGCCAACTGGTGGAGGATATCGGCATTAGCTGGCCTGAACCGCTGGTGATTAAGGCGGAAGAGATCGACAGCCCGTTCGCCGGGAAAACCGTGGTGCTAACCGGCTCACTCAGCCAGCTGTCGCGCGATGATGCCAAAGCGCGGCTGACCGCGCTCGGCGCAAAAGTGGCGGGCAGCGTGTCGAAAAAGACCGATCTGGTGATTGCCGGTGAAGCGGCGGGCTCGAAACTGGCGAAGGCGCAGGAACTGGGGATCGCCGTGATCGACGAAGATGAAATGATGCGTCTTTTGGGTGAATAACATGGAAAAAGAGCAGCTTATCGCCATCGCCAACACTGAAATGCCGTTTGGGAAATACAAAGGCCGCAAGCTGATTGATTTACCTGAAGAGTATCTGCTGTGGTTCGCCCGTAAGGATGAATTCCCTGCCGGGCGTCTGGGCGAGCTGATGGCGATAACAATGCTGATTAAAACCGAGGGGCTGACCCATCTGGTTCAGCCCCTGAAGAAATAGCCTCAGACTTTAGCGGCGCGGGCATTTTCCTGCGCCTGCAATTGTTCCGTCTGGTGCTTATACCGCCGCGCCAGCACCGCGCAGACCATCAGCTGGATCTGGTGGAAAATCATCAGCGGCAGCACCATCATGCCAATCACCGACGTCGGGAACAGGATATTGGCCATCGGTATCCCGTTCGCCAGGCTTTTCTTCGAGCCGCAGAACACAATGGTGATCTCATCGGCTTTGCTGAAGCCGCATTTGCGCGCCACCAGCACGTTCACGCCAATCACAATCGCCAGCAGCACCAGGCTGACAACCACGATAAACACCAGTGAACCCAGACCAACCTGATGCCAGATGCCATTGACCACGGCTTCGCTGAAGGCGGTATACACCACCAGCAGAATAGACGTCTGGTCGGTGTTCGAGATCAGTTTTTTGTGCCGCGCCACCCAACCGCCAATCCATGGGCGCGACAAATGGCCCAGCACGAACGGGAGCAGCAGTTGCAGCATAATCTTGCCGACCTGCTCCAGACTGCCTTCCGCGCCGTGCATATTCATTACCAGGCCAACCAGCAGCGGCGACAGGAAAATCCCCAGCAGACTTGATGCCGAGGCGGAGCAGACCGCAGCCGCAACGTTGCCGCCTGCCAGAGAGGTAAAGGCGATGGCTGACTGTACGGTCGCGGGCAAAATACACAGATAGAGGAAACCGGTATACAGCTCCTGGCTGACGTTAACCGGTGCCCACCAGGCGAAAAGTACGCCGAGTACCGGGAAGAGAATGAAGGTGCTGCACATCACCCAAAGATGTAACCGCCAGTGGCTGCCGCCCGCGATGATTGCTTCACGCGACAGCTTGGCGCCGTGCATAAAAAAGAGCAAGGCGATGGCCGCCGTGGTAAGTCCTTCAAAAAACGGAACGAACCCGTCGCGAGCCGGGAAGAACGACGCCAGTAATACCACAGTAATCAGCGTCAGGGTGAACGGATCGAGGATACGCAAAAGTTTCATAATCTCTCCTGAGTCGAAGCGTTATTTTGCGTTTTTCATTTTGAGAAATAAAATTGATTTATTGCATCCATTCATGAAGGAAATGTATGAATGTTTCATTGCGCCAGTTGCGCATATTTGTCACCGTCGCGCAGGCCAAAAGTTTTAGCCGGGCGGGCGACATCATTGGGTTAAGCCAATCGGCCATCAGCCACAGTGTCAAAGAACTGGAGCGCCAGTGTGGGGTGAGACTGCTGGATCGCACGACTCGTGAAGTGGTTATGACCGAGGCCGGCTATCAACTGGCGGCGCGGCTGGAGCGACAGCTGGATGAACTGAACAGCACGTTGCGCGATGCCGGGCGGGTAGGGCAGCAGCTATCAGGCACGGTGCGGGTAGCGGCCAGCCAGACTATTTCCGCCCATCTCATTCCCCAGTGCATTGCGCAATGCAATCGCGATTATCCGGAGATCGATTTTGTGCTGCATGACAGGCCGCAGCAGTGGGTTCTGGAGAGTATTCGCCAGGGAGAAGTGGATTTTGGCATTGTGATCGATCCCGGCCCGGTCAGCGATTTGCAGTGCGAAGCGGTATTGTCGGAGCCGTTTTTATTGTTATGCCGCGAGGATCACCCTTTTAGCCAGCAGCAACATGTCCCATGGCAGGCGCTGCACGATCAACCGCTGGTGTTGCAGGACTATGCGTCGGGCAGCCGTCCGCTCATCGATGCGGCGCTCCGGCGGCAAAATATTGCCGCCAATATTGTCCAGGAGATAGGCCATCCGGCCACGCTGTTTCCCATGGTGGAGGCGGGGATAGGGATTAGCGTATTGCCCGCACTGGCTCTGCCTTTGCCGCAGGGGTGCCATCTGGTCGTCAGGTCGCTTACGCCAGTGATTGAACGGCGATTAATGCTGGTGCAGCGTAAGAAAAGATCGCTTTCCGGGGCAGCACAGGCCATTTGGGAGGTGGTACGCGCACAGGCCCATTTTCTGACCCAGGCACGTATCCACGATCCGTTGTTTAACGTGCCGGACGATCAAACATAAACATCTATTTGACGATCGCTGGCCAGGGCATTAACGCTCGCAGCACTGCGTTGATTTTCCTGCTTCTTCTGGGCTTCTTCTACCTGTTGGCGCTGTAGCTGCGCCAGCTGAGCCTGCAGCATTTTTATCTGTGTCTGAATCAGCTCTTTCTGCTTTTGTTTCTGTTCGGTGCTGCCGCTGCTGCTGACAATATCCTTTAACTGTTGGGTCAGTTTAGTGATTTGTTGGGTAAGACGGGTAATTTGCGCTGCAAGGCTGTTGCCCTGGGGGGCGCTACTTCCGCCGCCGGTGGGTATTGCAGTGGTTGTTGTTAGGATTGTCATCCGGTCCTCCTTTTCTTGCCTGTACGACGTTATCGGCCTGCGGCTTCAAAACTTGAATGACCCACCGGGATAATTGATACCGAAACGCTATTGATGGGGCGGGCAAAGTGTATTGGTTTATAACGCAGGTCTGTCGTTATAACTCAGAGACACTTTACTCTGAAGGAAGCGTTATGACCGCGACTCTGTTTTCTCACCCTGATGCCTGCGCTGAAATTATTCGCGCCCATAAACCCAACTTTACTCCCCGCGTGGCGTTCATTCTTGGTTCTGGACTGGGGGCGTTGGCTGACCAGATCGTCGATGCAGTTGCCATCTCGTACCAGAAACTGCCTGGTTTCCCTGTCAGCGGCGTGCAGGGCCATGCCGGAGAACTGGTATTAGGCCAGCTGGCGGGGGTAAACGTTGCCTGTATGAAAGGCCGCGGCCATTTCTATGAAGGGCGCGGGATGACCATCATGACCGATGCGATCCGCACGTTCAAACTTCTGGGATGCGAACTGCTGTTTTGCACCAACGCGGCGGGGTCGCTGCGTCCTGCGGTTGGCGCGGGCCAACTGGTGGCGCTATTGTCATACCCGTAAAGCACCGCCACCCGGCGGCCTTCGCTCAGGTGACTGATGCCCGTCAGCCAGCCACGTTCATCATACTGCCACTGCTCCGCCGGTTCGCCGCCCACGGTACGCTGCTTCAGGCGGTCGGCCTCGTCATACAGCCACTGCGTAATAAGACCGGCGTCCTCGCTGCGCGCCAGCAGGCCGGTAAGAGCGTAATGATAACGCGCCGTCCTGCCGTCAAAACCGGTTTCCTGCACCAGCCGGTCCAGCGGGTCGTATTCCCGCGTGGTCGTTGCGCCGTTTTCGTTGACCAGGGTAATGATGCGCCCGGCGGCGTCGTATTCAGCCCGGCGCGTCAGCCCGCCCTCCGTCACGCTTACCGCACGGCCCCGCGCGTCATATTCCGTGGTACTGCGGCGGCCGTCGGGGTGAATCACGGCGGTCAAATCGCCCGCGTCATTATATTCATATTCCGTTTCGCGTCCCTGCGCATCCCGGCGACCGGTGAGCCTGCCGCGGCTGTCGTAACGCAGGTAAATGCTCAGCCCTTCCTCGCGGTGAATGGCGGTTGTCTGTCCGTAGCGGTCATATTCATAGCGGGTTTCATAGCCGGAGCAGTCCGTAAACGCCAGCAACTGGCCGTAGCGGCTCCAGCGCATCTGTTTTCGGCTGCCCGTCGCATCCAGCAGCGCGGCCGGCAGTTCACTGTGTGGATTGTCATAAAAATACTGCGTGATTTCACCGCTGCGGGATATTTCCTGCGTCAGTCGCCCCGTGTCGTCGTATTTGCGGCTGATGCGCAGCCCGTCCGGGAAGATAACGGCGGAAAGCTGCTGGTCAGCATAATCAAAACGGGTTTCCCTGCCGTCCGGGGTAAGGGTCGCCGTCACCAGACCGTCCACCACGCCGCGGCGGTACTCTGTTATCCGGCCTGCCGCATCCGTGTGCGCTGTCAGTCTGCCCTGGTAATCGTATTTATCGTGGATAACCGTGCCGTCTGCCTGCTCGTGTCTCACCACCCGTTTCAGGCTGTTTTCACCTTCCAGGTACAACACCTCGCGGCGACCCAGACTGTCGGTGATGGTGACCTGTGATTTCTCACAGACAAAGCGGTAGCTTAAGCCTTCCGGGTTGACCTGCTCTGTCACATAGCCCTGTCCGTTGTAGCGATAGCGGCTCTTCGGCCTTCCCGCGTAACGGTGGGCCACCATCCGCCCCGGATGCTGCGGGTCGTAGGCAAAGCTGCGCACCTGCGTGCCGCTGCGGTCGAATACCGCCGCCAGCTCGCCGCGCGGGGTATACCCATAGCGCGCCAGCGGCAGGGCGGGCAGTTCCTCCGGGTATTCGGGGTCGTGGTCCAGCCACACCGCCGCCAGCCGGATACCGTTATCCGCACCGTAGTCCGTGCGGGGGAGCGTGGCGGGAAATGCGGGAGCAGAGGCGTGCGCAGCGGCGTCCTCTGCGCGCTGCGCCTGGGTGGTCAGCACCAGCCGGAAACGTCTGCCTGCGCCATCGGTTACGGCGGTAATTTCACCCGTCAGTTCACCGGATGCCTCGCGGTGAAACGCCAGCACGCGCCCGTACATATCCGCCAGGCCGGTCAGCACCCGGTATGGCGGCGGCGGGGGCGGCAATACCTCATCCACCTCCGGCACCCGCTCCGGCCAGCCCAGCAGCCACCACGGCCCCTGCGGGCTGTTCGTGGCCAGGTAAAGATGCGGGTTGCAGCGGATGGCTTCCGGCAGCGTGGCCCATAATTTATCCAGCCGGTGAAAGTTCAGTTCTGCCGCGCCGCCGCGCACCAGGAAGAGTCCTTCCGTTCTGCTGTGTCCCACTTCGCCCGGCGACAGCAGCTCAAAATAGATACTGCGTCCGCCGTTATCGTTGAGGATGAGTTCACTGTCGCGTAGCTGTAAGCGGATATCGGCGGGCGTTTTCCAGCCGGGGCCGAACACGCCCACCGGGGCGGGGGTTTTTGTGCAGTAACTGCTGTAGGAACGGCTGACCATATACGCCAGCGGCCCGGGCAGCGCCACGTCCACCTCGCCGGGCAGCACCTTCGCGCCGAGCAGGGGGTTGACCGGCTCGCCGGTGGTCATGCCGCCCGGACACACCGAACACGCCACACCGGTTGGCGCGCCAATTCTCACCCCTGCCGAGCCCTGAACTATCGGGCCGCCTTTCGCTGTCGCATCGCCCTGTCGTGCCGCAGGTTTTCCGCTCATGTCCGTTTTCTCCGGTTTATCCTTCCGTGAGTTTTCTGGCAGGGCAGGCAGATAACGGCAGCCCGGACAGGTGATACAGAAAACAGGGAAAAGAGTAATGCTGTTGATCTGCGTCCATTAGATAACTTTTTATTATGGAAATTTATGACCTGGATCGCGCCGGAGATTATTTTTATCGAACTTCCTGATAAGGAAAATCTTATATATCATGAAGATATTGGAGGTGTGGCAATAATTAAAATTAAATATAACCGAAACTGATTATTATTTTATTTAACGCATTGCGGGCATATTTATCAGGCTGATTTCTGCAGAATGCCTTGTCCGGCAGAGGGGATAGCGGTATCGCTTACATGTACCTGCAAAATCAGGTATCGGGATTGAACGCGTGAAATACTTCATCAACGACATAATGCGCGTCTGCGCTTTTTTATGTCGTGCGTCCGGCTGCATCTCAATGGGGTGCCGGCATCGATGAGGCCGGTAAGGTCAACCTTGTCCGGCTCCGCCACCCGTACAGACCTCTCCGGTGGGGGTTATAAACATCACTCACCGGAGGCTGCATTATGGCTACAACCCTCACTCTGACCCACCGTTACTTTCCTTTTCCTTCAGCGCCCGGCACTGATTTCACCGTCCTCGCCACCCACTGCGACAAACTCGCCCTCGCGCTGGCGGAGTGCGATGATCCGGCGCTGCGCATGGCATTCTGCGGACGGCTGGCTGGCGCGCTCGCGCTGCTGAGGCCGGGATTACTCGATCCGATCCCGCCGCACCTGATGGACAGCCTGACCGTGGACACGCTGCCCGCGACGTTTCCCTGCTTTGCACCCGACGCAAACACGCTTTGTGATTACTGCCAGACGCTGGCGCAGGTTTTGCTGTGCCGGACGTATCCACCGGAGGCGGAAGAGCAGCTTAACGGGTTGTTGTCCGAACTGGTGGAATACTTTGCTGCTGAAATCAACGCTCCGCGCTGGGTACGCACTGCTGACGGCGTAAAGCTGATTGATGAGATTACGGCATGATACAACCGGGCTGGCATCCTGCCGATATTATCGCCGCGCTGAGAAAACGCGGCACCTCGCTGGTGGCGCTCTCCCGCGAGGCGGGGCTGGCCTCCGCCAGGCTGGCAAACACGCTGCACCGCCACTGGCCGAAAGGGGAAAGGTTGAATATTCTGTTTTCTTAAGTATTTTTTAGCCAAAAACTGAAAATGGGCCTACGACATTTCCACCGTCAGCGGCGTAGGCCCATTGACAGGCCCATTTGCGCTGGCTTCCCCAACATTCGGAGAGACACATACAGACGAAAAAAAACCGTATACCTTTGACAGTAATACGGTTTCTTTACTTCCCCGGATGTCCTGAAACACCCCAGGAATGAATGTTGGTGGGTCGTGCAGGATTCGAACCTGCGACCAATTGATTAAAAGTCAACTGCTCTACCAACTGAGCTAACGACCCGAAATGGTGGGTGATGACGGGCCCAAACCCCCACCCCCTCCGGGTAAAGGAGATGCTCTACCAACTGAGCTAATCACCCATTTCGGTACTACCGGGTACTTCGCAATACGTTGTTCGATATGGTGGGTGATGACGGGCTCGAACCGCCGACCCCCTCCGTGTAAAGGAGATGCTCTACCAACTGAGCTAATCACCCCCGCTGTGTGGAGTCGCATTATAGGGAGAGTTGAAAATGAGTCAACGCATTTTCTTAAGTTTTTAATCGCTCGTCTTAAATTTAGACAATACGATCGATTATTCCCCGTTGGCGCTTGATTTGCCATCAGTTTATCCCTTTCACACTGAACAACAGGGTTCAACATTGAGGAATCGGGCGACGGTGGTAGAATATTGCCCACTTAGCATTCCCAGGCATTTGCCGTTTTCCGGCACCTTTACAAACGTAAGGCCAATTAATGAAAATCAAAACCCGCTTCGCACCGAGCCCAACCGGCTATCTGCACGTTGGTGGCGCTCGTACTGCTCTTTATTCCTGGCTTTTTGCTCGCAACCTTGGCGGTGAATTTGTCCTGCGCATTGAAGATACCGATCTGGAGCGTTCGACGCCGGAAGCCATCGAAGCCATTATGGACGGTATGAACTGGCTGAGCCTGCAGTGGGACGAGGGCCCGTACTATCAGACTAAGCGCTTCGATCGCTATAACGCGGTGATTGATGAGATGCTTGAAGCGGGCACGGCGTATAAATGCTATTGCTCCAGAGAACGCCTTGAAGCATTGCGTGAAGAGCAGATGGCAAAGGGCGAAAAGCCGCGTTACGACGGGCGCTGCCGCCACGGTCATAAACATCATGCCGACGATGAGCCGTGCGTGGTGCGTTTTGCCAACCCGCAGGAAGGGTCGGTGATTTTTGACGATCAAATCCGCGGCCCGATTGAATTCAGCAACCAGGAGCTGGACGATCTGATTATCCGCCGTACTGACGGTTCTCCGACCTACAACTTCTGCGTTGTAGTGGATGACTGGGATATGGAAATCACCCACGTCATCCGTGGCGAAGACCATATCAACAACACGCCGCGCCAGATCAACATCCTGAAAGCGCTGAACGCGCCGGTGCCGCTTTATGCTCACGTGTCGATGATCAACGGCGACGACGGTAAAAAACTCTCCAAACGCCACGGTGCGGTGAGCGTAATGCAATACCGCGATGACGGCTATCTGCCGGAAGCGCTGCTGAACTATCTGGTACGTCTGGGCTGGTCCCACGGCGATCAGGAAATTTTCAGCCGTGAAGAGATGATCAAACTGTTCGATCTGCATGCGGTGAGCAAATCCGCCAGCGCTTTCAACACTGAAAAACTGCAGTGGCTGAACCATCATTACATCAACACCCTGGCTCCAGAGTACGTGGCTACTCACTTACAGTGGCATATCGAGCAGGAAAATATCGATACCCGCAACGGGCCTGAGCTGGCGGCACTGGTCACGCTGCTGGGCGAGCGCTGCAAAACGCTGAAAGAGATGGCCGCAACCTGCCGCTATTTCTATGAAGACTTCGCGGAATTTGACGCAGACGCAGCGAAGAAACACCTGCGCCCGGTGGCGCGTCAGCCGTTGGAAGTGGTGCGCGATAAATTAGCCGCTATCACCAGCTGGACGGCGGAAAACGTGCATGAGGCCATTCAGGCAACGGCAGATGAACTGGAAGTCGGCATGGGCAAAGTGGGTATGCCGCTGCGTGTGGCAGTAACCGGGGCAGGGCAGTCGCCAGGCCTGGACGTTACCGTACACGCTATTGGTAAGACCCGCTCGGTAGAGCGCATCAATAAAGCGCTGGCGTTTATTGCCGGGCGTGAAAGCCAGCAGTAACGCTGCTGTTAACGAATAAAGCCGGTTAATACCGGCTTTATTTTTGGCTGTTATTCATCTTTGATGCCAAGCCGTTTCAACAGCCCACTGATACCTTCACGCAATATTAATGCTGAAAGCTGCTGGCGCTCATAAGGCGTCATGGCCTGAGCGACCTGACGTAACTGGTTTTCCAGTTGTGCGGCATCATCGCCGTAAGCGGTAACGGGCTCCGCCAGATGGTAGCTTTCCGCTCTGGACTGCATTTTCCGCGTACCGGAGACGTATTCCCGTACCCGATCGTCGACGATAATCAAATGCGCTTTCCCGCCCTTAACGCCTTTCAACGGAACGGTTTGCCATTGCTGGTCGGTTACCCAGCGATTA
Source organism: Atlantibacter hermannii (assembly GCF_009907385.1). Classification (GTDB taxonomy): domain Bacteria; phylum Pseudomonadota; class Gammaproteobacteria; order Enterobacterales; family Enterobacteriaceae; genus Atlantibacter; species Atlantibacter hermannii_A. Next base: position 315,731 of record NZ_JAAATR010000042.1, on the reverse strand, counting down.
ATCGTTTGCGCTTTATAGCCTGTTAATTCGGCAAGTTCTGCCGGGGTCATCCTTGGTTTAAATATCATCATAGGCTAGTCATCATGACGAATGCTGAGGCGTTGCAACATTCCGGAAATGCCTTCTCTCAGAAGCAGAGAGGTCATTTGTTTTTGTTCGGACGGCGTCATTTCTTTCAGTGAATTGATCAGCAAATTTTCGAGCGGCGTTTCAGCCTGCGGGGCGACATAAGATGCGTGAGGTTCAGTGGCGCGCTGTGCGCTGCGTATAAAATGCCGGACTTGTTCATTAATGTGGATCAATCTTGCTTTACCGCCCTGCACCCCGGGTTTGGGTGAGGTTTCCCACCCCTCTTTGCGCACCCATTTATTAATGGTTTGCCTGCTGTAACCCGTTAGCAATGCCAATTCTTCTGGCGTCATTCGTTCCTTGAGCATGATTACTCCAGTGATTTATAAGGTTATTAGCTGTTCATCTTATAGCACTATTTTACTGGAAACTGTGACGTGAATAACTAGCGAGTTCAGGAAAGTGCGAGACGGATGCCAGGTTGCTGGCTTTTTCAGCGGTTGAATCTAATCAGTGAATTTCGCGTTGACAGTACTGGGTGGAATTCATATTATTCGGGCCGTCAACACGACAACGATTTTGCGTAGGGGCTATAGCTCAGCTGGGAGAGCGCTTGCATGGCATGCAAGAGGTCAGCGGTTCGATCCCGCTTAGCTCCACCACCTTTCAAACCCTCGCTTCGGCGGGGGTTTTTCGTTTTTCCGTCTGGCTTTTCCGCTCTTCACCCCCTTACGCGCTGTAATTTTAATTATGTCATTTTGTAGTAATTCGTTAATCCCTTGTTTATCCAGGGGAGATTACTCTTCTCATAACTTGCGTCGAATAAAGGTTAACCATATTATTAGCGCTACTTATTTCACGTGCCAAATTAACAAGTAAATTATATATATCCATGTTAAACAGAATTAATATAAAGCGGTTTTTTGTAGCATTGGTGTTATGTCTTTTACTGGTGCCGATGGCGCGTTATATTTCCCCCAAAGCCGTCATTGATGGGCAAGCGCTTTATCTCGCCTATTTACCCTTGAGCGTTATGGTAGCGATGCCGCTACTATTTGGCCGCCATGCCATTGCCCCGCTGATTATTGTGCTGGCCTCTTCCTATTCCCACCGTTACAACGTTAGCGCGTTCCAGCTCAGCGCGTTTCTGTTTTGCTTTATGGCGCCATTTATCCTCTGCGGTGCGATTTGTCAGGCCTTTCTGGGCCGTCGCTGGCGCTATAACCTGACGGGCAAAGGCGTCGGTCACCGTATTCTCTGGATGGGTTTTGCCGCACCGCTGATCAGTAAAATGTTGCGCTATGTTCTTGGTCACTATATGACCTTTCCAGCCGCCATTGAGCCTTTTTTTGGCCATAGCTCGACCATGTTCAACATCGTGGATGCGCAGAACACTGTGGCGGCGGCGTTAGTTTTCAGCGGCATGTTTTATTACCCGCTGAGAATGCTGTTAAGCCGGGCCTTTGCGCGCGCATTTTTCCGGCGCTGCATTGTTCCGGTTCTTTCACGCAGGCGGCGGATTTTTACCTTCTGCTGGCTGGTGGTGGTGGTGGCCTTACTGATGATTTGTTGCGGCCCCTACGAGACTGACTGGATATCCGGATATCTGGTGCCAATTGTGTTTGTGCTATTCACGATTGGCGTATTTAAAATCGGCCCCCGTTTAATCAGCATATTATGGTCGATCTCCGCCTGGATGCTGCTGAGCTGGAACGAAAGCTTTTTATACGGTAACTCGGCCTATTCACTGGCTTTTGTATTGTCAGTTTTTATTGCGTTTACCGTGTCGGTATTGTTTATGACGGTAATATTTCAGCGCAACGAAAGAATGAAGCGCCAATATTTCACGCTGTCGCAAATTGATCCTTTAACGCGCATGCCGAATTTGCGCGCCCTTGAAAAGGTGATTGAGCGGGAACGTACCGGCGCGCTTTGCTGCCTGCGGCTCAACAATATGGACTTCCTGAGCCGTCATTACGGCCTGATGATGCGCGTCCACGTAAAGCAATTAATTTCCAACATCCTGAAGCCCTGGCTACAACATGGCGAAATGGTGTTTCAGTTGCCTGGCAGTGATTTGCTGATATTCCTGAAAGGGCCGGAACCTGAAGCGCGTTTACGCCATATGGTCGATCTGTTGGGCAGCAAGCGTATTCCATGGAACAGCGTGCAGCTGGATATTGATTACGGTGCCACCTGGTCGATTATTCATTACCACGAAGATGAATTGTATCGGGTGATCAGCCAACTGAGTTACCTGGCGGAGCAGGTCACGGTGGATGAGCCGGTATTACCGCTTAATCAAAACAGTAAAGTAACCATTTCTGGGGAAACTACCGAGCGAATCACCTTGCTCAGACAGGTGAAACAGGTGCTGGAAGAGGAAAAAATTGAACTCTACGCTCAGCCGATTGTGGATGCGCAGGGAAGGGGATATCACGAAATCCTGGCGCGGATGCATTGTGATGATATCTTCCTCACGCCCGACAAATTTATTCCCGTGGTGGCACACTTTAACCTGAGCGTTCGCTTTGATATGCAGGTGATGAAAGCCTTACTGAAGTATCTTCGCCTGCATCTGGTAAATGGCCCCTGTCCGCGCTTTTCCGTCAATTTAATGCCGCTAACCTTGATGCAAAAAGGCGCAGCCAGGCAGATCATTACGTTGTTTGAAGAGTATGACGTGCCGGTAAGCTGGGTCATTATTGAAGTGACCGAAGAGCAGGCGTTTTCTGACTCGGAAACCACCACCCAGAATATTACCCTGTTGCGTGAAAGCGGGTTCCGTATCGCAATTGATGATTTTGGCACCGGCTATGCCAACTTCGAGCGCCTGAAACGCCTGCAGGCGGATATCATTAAAATCGACGGCTGCTTTATCAAAGATATTCTCACCGATTCGCTGGATAACATGATCGTGAAATCGATCTGCGAACTGGCAAAAGCCAAATCCTTATCGGTCGTGGCGGAGTATGTGGAAACCGAAGCGCAGCGCCAGCTGCTGTTGGATTTAGGGGTTAACTACCTGCAAGGCTATTTGACCGGCAGGCCGGTACCGCTTAACACCTTATCGTAACCATAAAAAAACCCGCTTCTCGAAGCGGGTTTTTTGTTTCCGGCAAACCTTACGGCAGCATCAGCGCCGCGATGGATGCAGACAGTACGCTTACCAGCGTAGAGCCGTATACCAGTTTCAGACCAAAGCGGGATACCACGTTTCCTTGCTCTTCGTTCAGGCCCTTAATCGCACCGGCGATGATACCGATAGACGAGAAGTTAGCGAACGATACCAGGAAGATGGACAGAATGCCTTCCGCACGCGCAGACAGCGGGGTCGCAGACTGGGCGATTTTCTGCAGATCCAGCATCGCTACAAATTCGTTAGAAACCAGTTTGGTCGCCATGATACTGCCAACCTGCAACGCTTCGCTTGCCGGTACGCCCATCACCCAGGCAATTGGATAGAACACGTAACCCAGGATGCCCTGGAAGGAGATACCCAGCACCGCAGCGAACAGCGCGTTCAGACCGGCAATCAGCGCGATAAAGCCGATCAGCATTGCCGCAACGATTACCGCTACTTTAAAACCGGCCAGGATATATTCACCCAGCATTTCGAAGAAGCTCTGACCTTCATGCAGAGTGGACATCTGCAGGTTTTCATCTTCTTGCTCAACGCGGTACGGGTTAATCAGCGACAGTACGATAAAGGTGCTGAACATGTTGAGCACCAGCGCCGCCACCACATATTGGGGTTGCAGCATGGTCATATACGCGCCGACGATGGACATGGAGACGGTAGACATCGCCGTGGCCGCCATGGTGTACATGCGGTTACGGGACATTTTGCCGAGAATATCTTTATAAGCGATAAAGTTTTCCGACTGGCCCAGGATCAGCGAACTCACGGCGTTGAAGGATTCCAGTTTACCCATACCGTTGACTTTGGAAAGCACGGTACCGATAGCGCGGATCACAATCGGCAGCACGCGAATATGCTGCAGAATACCGATCAGCGCGGAAATGAACACGATAGGGCAGAGAACCTGTAGGAAGAAGAAGGCCAGACCCTGATCGTTCATGCCGCCAAAGACGAAGTTTGTCCCTTCGCGTGCAAAGCCGAGCAGTTTATCGAACATGCCTGCGAAGGCTTTCACGAATCCGAGGCCAACCTCAGAGTTCAGGAAGAACCAGGCAAGAATCACTTCTATCACTAATAATTGAATTACAAAGCGGATACGAATTTCTTTGCGGTTACGGCTGACCAGCAAAGCAAGCAGCGCAACAACGGCGAGCGCCAGAACAAAGTGCAGAACGCGGGACATGTGTGCTCCGAATATGAGGCAGGTTTAATTTCCTTGCACATTCTATGCAACGAGACGTAATAAAACGAGATCTAACGCTCACTATAGTAAGGTCTTGTGACGAACCGCAAAAATAGTGATCCACCAGACATTTCTGATATGTTACGTAAAGAACTGAAAGGTTACGTTCTCCGTCTATACTTTTAACACTTCGTGACGCTTCGCAGCAAAACGCGGCGTTACGCACTCTGCTCTTCCGGCATCGTTTTTAGCTATCAAAGTCATCGTTAGCTCCCCACGTGAATGAACTTGATAATCATTCTCATTTTGTTAGCATGAAACATAGCAAAGGCTATATTTTGAGGCAAAAAATGACCAGCAGTCGCGTTGATAACAGTAATGGCCGTACGGCGCGTAAACTCAGGCTGGCGTTAATGGGGCCCGCGTTTATCGCGGCGATCGGCTATATCGATCCCGGTAACTTCGCCACCAATATCCAGGCGGGCGCCAGCTTTGGCTATCAACTGTTGTGGGTAGTCGTGTGGGCTAACCTGATGGCGATGCTGATTCAGGTGCTGTCCGCCAAGCTGGGCATCGCCACCGGCAAAAACCTCGCCGAACAGATCCGCGACCACTATCCACGTCCGCTGGTGTGGTTTTACTGGATCCAGGCGGAAATTATCGCCATGGCGACCGATCTTGCCGAATTTATCGGCGCGGCGATTGGCTTTAAGCTGATCCTCGGCGTTTCCCTGTTACAGGGCGCGATACTCACCGGCGTGGCGACGTTTCTGATCCTGATGCTGCAAAGCCGCGGCCAGAAGCCGCTGGAAAGGGTGATTGGCGGCCTGCTGCTGTTTGTTGCCGTCGCCTATATTGTTGAGCTGATTTTTTCCCGGCCGGAGTTTGCCGAACTGGGTAAGGGGATGATTATCCCCAGTCTGCCGACGTCGGAAGCCGTGTTCCTCGCCGCAGGCGTGCTGGGTGCCACCATAATGCCGCACGTGATCTACCTGCATTCGTCGCTTACCCAGAATTTACATGACGGCTCGCGAGCCGAACGCTATTCCGCGACCAAATGGGATGTGGCGATTGCCATGACCATCGCCGGTTTTGTCAATCTGGCGATGATGGCGACGGCGGCGGCAGCGTTTCATTTCTCCGGCCATACCGGGGTCGCCGATCTCGACCAGGCGTATTTAACCCTCGAACCCTTATTAAGCCACGCGGCGGCGACGATTTTCGGCCTTAGCCTGGTGGCGGCGGGCCTGTCATCCACCGTGGTGGGGACGCTCGCCGGCCAGGTGGTGATGCAGGGTTTCGTGCGCTTTCATATTCCGCTGTGGGTGCGCCGCAGCATCACCATGGCACCGTCGTTTATCGTGATCCTGATGGGACTCGATCCGACACGTATTCTGGTGATGAGCCAGGTGCTGCTGAGCTTTGGTATCGCGCTGGCGCTCGTGCCGCTGCTGCGTTTTACCAGCGACGCCAAACTCATGGGCTCGCTGGTTAACACGCCACGGGTACGGATTATCGGCTGGGGGATTGTGGTGCTGGTGGTGGCGCTCAACCTGTGGCTGCTGATCGGCACGCTGTTTGGCCTGTAAACCCGACCGTGACAGGCCATCTGTCACGGTTTTTCCGATTATCATCCGGTAAACTGGCCTATTCCTCTTCACGCCAATGGCTCAGCATTTTCCATGAATGGATTTGATCTGGTTTTCGTTAAATATGTGCAGGAACACAGTCCGGTTGCGACAGGCGATGTGACCCAGCGGTTCGGCAAAACGCTTTCGACGTTAAAGCGCACCATGAAAGAGATTAATGCGCTGTTGCCAGAACAATTTCACCTGCACATCGATAATCAGCTGATTACCACCGCCATGGGTTATGGCGAATATATTGAGCTGCTGGAGAAAATAAAGTTCAACCGCTATATCACCAGCCCGGAAGAGCGTACCCGCGATTTATTTGTTGCGCTGTGTCTGAACGACGTGGTGAATAAAAGCGAGTATTACCCGCGTTTTTTCGTCAGTGCCAGCACCTTAAAAAATGACGCCCCGGTGTTAAACCAGTTTTTACAGGATAAACAGCTCACCCTGCAAAGCATCCACCGTAAAGGCTCGGCGCTGTTCGGCGACGAAATCGCGCTGCGTATCGCGGTATGCCTGACCATCTTAAAAACCGTGGAAATTGGCGAAGGTCACCGGTTAATCACCCATAAAGCCAACGATCCGGTAAACCGCTCGGTGGCGGCGCGTTTTCTCAGCCAGTGTGCCGAAGAGATTGCCGCTGCCGCACGGATTTATACGCAACGCATCGAACCGACACTGCGTCTTGGCTATAACGGCAAAAAATATTTTCTGGTTTATCTGAGCCTGGCGATGCACCGCTTGAAGCGCGGCCACCAGATTACCGATATCTCGGCGCTGGATTTTATCGCCACGGTGCCGTTTGGCGTGTTTGAGTCGCAAAATGAAAACCGCTTTCTCGACCTGCTGGTCTCGTCACTCAGCGCCACCTGGCGGACCTTCACGCTTTATGACCGGCCGCTTGTCGAGGCAGTGGGGCAATTTATCGATCGTATCGAACCTGCGCTGGTGACGACGATTCACAACCGGCAGGCGTATTTTGCCGAGCTGTACCAGTTTATTTGCTCGGCGATCATTCAGAATAAATTTCACCTGTGGTTTGAAGATAAAAAATTGCACGGCGTGCGCGCCAGCTATCCGCAGTTGTGGGAAAGTGTGAAGCAGGCGCTGGCATCAATGGAACAGCATTACGCGATCCAGTTTTCCGGCGTACATCTGGCGACGCTGTTGCTGATCGTCAAAAAATACGAGCTGCAAAACCGGCTGATTAGCGAGCCTCGCAAGCGGATTATTATCGTGACCAACTCGTCAGAAAGTAAAACTGGCTATTTTAAAGAAGTGCTTCACGCCTGGTTTCATATTGATATCGTCGCCTGCGTGAATATTAATGAACTGCACCAGTTGAAAACCATCCCCTTTGATTTGCTGATCACCTTCACCAATAAAATATCCAGCTATCTGAAGTATTATCAGCTGGATTATATCAAGGTGAATTTCCATCTTACGCAGGACGATATCACCCTGCTGCGCCAGCAGGGGCTGTCGCGGGCAAAGAAAAAAATCCCGGCAGCGCAGTTTGCTCAACAGGCCGCCGGGATGAATGAACAACAACTGCGCGCGTTTTTAGCGCAAAACTACCCGGGCATTTTTATTTAACGCCGTCGAGCGGCTGCTTAACGCCGCGACACCACACGGCGTTAAGATTTAACGCCTCGTCCAGTACCAGAAAATCGGCGTCTTTACCCGCTTCAAGGCTGCCTTTGCGGTCAGAGACGCCCGCCAGCTGCGCCGGATTCAGGCAGGCAATCTGCGCAGCGGAAACCAGACCGTTTTCCAGCCGATCCACCACCGCTTTAATCGAATCGAGAAAACTCATCTCCAGCTGACGCACGCCGTGCCAGTCATCCGGCGCAATGCTGCGCGTCGCCCCGTCCTTGCCGCTGATCTGCAATTTCCCGGCGGCAATCCTGAAAGTTTCCTGGCGCAAATAGTGGTGAAATTCATACCCCTCCGGGAAATCCACATAGCCGAGGCAATCGCTCATCATCACCAGCCGCCGGTCGCCCTTGATGCGATACAAAATATCGAACACCTCCGGGCGCAGGGTAATGCCGGTCTGCTTCGCCACTTCTGCATACAGGTCGCGATAGTACATCACGGCGCCGACCACGCCGGGCTCCCGGTGATGCAAACCGCGCATGGCGCTAAATGCATGGGTTACGTGGGTGAGTCCCGCTTCGATGGCAGCGGTCATCTGGTCGAAGGTGGCGTCGGTGTGGCCCGCCGAGGCGGTGATCCCCTGGCTGTGCAGGTAGCGGATCAGCGCCAGCGCGCCGTCCAGCTCCGGTGCCAGCGTCATCAGGCGAATATGCCCGTTCGCCAGCCGGTTAAAATGCTGGAACCCGGCAACAGAAGGCGGTTGCAGGCTGTCTTTGCGCTGCATCCCCAGGTACTTTTCGTTGATATAAGGGCCTTCCATATGGATGCCCACGGCTTCCGCGCCGTCGCCCGGCGGTGCGGTTTCAATATACTGCGCCGCCGCCTGCAAAGAACGCTCAAGAAAATCCTGCGGCATGGTGGCGCTGGTGGCCAGATACGCCGTGACGCCCGCCTGAATCAAATCCCGGCTCATGGCCTGCACAGATTCGCGGGTGCCTTTCCAGGCGAAGGAGCCGCGCCCCCAGCCGTGAACGTGGATATCCACAAAGCCGGGCATGAGATAGCTGTCGCCGTAATCCGTCACCGCGCCGCGATAGTCGTCAGTCAGCGCGGCGATTTTACCGTTTTCAACTACCAGCACGCCGCTCCGCAAACCCTCGGGCGTCACGATCTGCGTCGAGCGAAAGGCGTTAATCGTCATCGATTTCACTCCTGACCCGCTGCGCCATCTCCTGCGCGATCTGCGCGCACAGCCCGGTGTAGCAGGCCGGATCGAGCAGCGTTTCAATTTCTTCGTCATTGAAACTGGCGCGGATCACCGGCTGTTCGCGCAGCACCTGCCCGTATTCGATGCCTTCATGGGTGCTGCGCATCGCCATTTCATACACCAGCTCGTGTGCCGGATCTTTGCCCAGCCGTTCCACCAGCGCCATCATGATTTTCTCGCTGTTGATCAACCCGTGGGTGATACCGACGTTCTGCTTCATGCGCGCTGGATTGATCACCAGCGTACGGCTTAACTCTTCCGCGCGCATCACGATTTCCGCCATCAGCTCCATGCTCTCCTGTAAATTGGCGTCGAAGATGAAATAAGCGGAGCTGTCGGCCTCGAACGGGCGCGGGCAGACGTACAGCGACGACGTCAGCACCGAGTAGAGTTTTTGCGCGTTGGCGATAATCCCTTTCGCCAGCTTCGGGTTCACTTTTTGCGGCATGGTGCTGCTGCCGACGGTGCCTTTTTTAAACGCTTCCGAGACTTCGCCGTACTCTTCACCCGAGGTCAGATACACTTCTTCGGCCATTTTTTGCAGCGTCGTCGCCAACAAACACAGGTTGCTGATGAACTCGGTGCGGTACACCTGGGCGCTGCGCGACGGCACCCGCATCGCATGCATCCCCAGATGCCGCGCTACGCTCTCCTGCACCTGGCGTCCGGTTTCGCCGGTGGCGTGAAACGCCCCCACCGCGCCGCCCATCATCACGGTAAATACGCGGCTTTCCGCCTGCTTCATGCGCTCGCGGCTGTTCAACAGCTCATCGATCCACACCGCAACTTTATAGCCCCAGGTGATCGGCAGGGCGTGCTTGCCGTGGGTGCGTCCGGCCATCAGCGTATGTTTATGCTGTTCCGCCATGCGCGCCAGGTTGCGCAGGATGTCATCCACAAACCCATTGATGATTTGCTGGCACTGCCACGCCAGATGCAGCTGCGCGGTCTGCTGAATGTTTTGGGTCGTCACGCCGTAGTGCACGTATTTGCCGCTTTCCGGCGAGCAGGCTTTGACCAGCACTTTGATGGTCGGCACAAAGCCGTGGCCGATTTCCCGCAGCAGGCGCTCCATCTCCTGCAAATCGATGCGCGAAAGGTGGCAGTTTTCGGCAATGTTTTGCGCCGCCGCCTCCGGGATCATGCCCGCTTGCGCCTGAGCCAGCGCCAGCGCGGCCTCCACGTCCAGCCAGGACTGGACGCGCGCGTCCTGGCTAAACAGCGCTTTCATGCCGCGGTCGTCAATGGTTTTGCTTTTTGAATCGTACAGGGCTCGCATTATGCTTCCTCTTATTTGTGACCGGCTAAGGCGTCGTCAACGGCGTTACGGACAAACTCGACGTGTGGGCCGAACACCACGTGAATATGGTTGCTGGAGGGGATAAAAGTCCCCATCGACCCGGCGTCTTTGAGAATGCCCATATCGAGTTTTTTCTGATCGTTTAAATCAATGCGCAGGCGCGACACACAGTTTTCTACGCGTTTGATATTGGTTTTACCGCCCAGCCCTTCAATCACCAGTTCGGCGACTTTGTCGTACTCTTTGTTATTCAGCAGCGTACTGTCGGCAATATCCGATTCGCGCCCCGGCGTTTTAATATCGAATTTGCCGATGGCGTAGCGGAACACGAAATAGAACACCACGAAGTTGGCGATGCCTAACAGGATCAGGTTCAGCCAGCGGGTGTGTTCATACATCAGGCCGAAAATACCGAAGTCGAAAATCGTGCCGCGAATATAGCCAACGGAAATATCCAGCAACTGGAGCGGTATCGCCATCAGGCCGCACAGCAGGGCATAAACGATAAACAGCTTCGGCGCGATAAACAGGAACGAAAATTCCAGCGGCTCGGTAATATTCCCCAGCACGGCGGTCAGCACTACCGTCAGGATCATCCCTTTGGCAAACTTTTTATTCTTAAAGTAGGCCATGTGATACATCGCCAGGCCAATTGCCGGGACGCGGAACAGGGTAGTCAGCATTTGGGTTGAGGCCAGATAGCTGGTCAGCGTCGGCATATATTGATCCCATGCCGGATGGTTCGGCCCCAGCTCGAACAGGATTTTATTAATAGCAGGTAAAATGCCGACGTAGGTTTGCCCGTCAATGAAATAAGTACCGCCTGCTTCAGTGAAACGCACCGTTGAACTGAGTACATGATGCAGGCCGAAGGGAATCAATAACCGGTTAAGGGTCATATAAATCCCGGCCCCGATATTGGGTGCCATCAAAATGGTGGAAATACTTTTCATCCCGGCGGTAAACAGATCCCAGATAAACGGAATAATGAGCCCGACGGGGATCGCAAAGGCGATGGCTAATATCGCCACCGATTTCTTGCCGCTAAAGAACGCAAACGCCAGCGGCAATTGCAGCCGGTAATAGCGGTCGGTGACTTTGGCGGCAAGCAGCCCGGCGATTATCCCGCCGACGGCCTCAATCTTTAAGGTTTGCACCCCGAGCACCATGCCCTGTCCGACCAGGGCCAAATCGCCTTTCGCCAGCTGTCCGGTTAATTTCAGATGCACGTGCATGGAAATTAACAGCGTTAAATAGGCGATGACCGAGGCAAATACCGCGATACCTTTCTCTTTTTTTGACATCCCGTACGCCACGCCCATGGCGAACAGCAACGGGATATTCTGGAATACCACGCTGCTGATTAATCCCAGCGAAGAGAGCACCGCCTTGAAACCGGCATTCCCCAGGAAGGGCAGTTTTTCAATCATGTAATTTTGGCCCAGCGCGCTGCTGATGCCCATCACCATTCCCACCGGCGCTAATACGGCGATAGGTAACAGTAACGAGCGGCCGAACGTCTGTATTTCGTTTTTAAAATTCGCGTTCATGACAATATCCCCGATAAGACATCGTATTATCAAACACGGTTGGGGGAGGTGTTCTCAAGGTCAAATAATGACTGAAGCAGAGCGCAATAATTGCCCGTAAGAAATTGCAGGGGCGATCACAGTGTGAGGTTGACGAACATAAACCGACGATCAAAAAAGGAGCCCGAAAGCTCCTTTTGAAAATGCATTAATGACGATGATGATGTTTACCGCGCCCGCGATGGTCATCCCGATCGCGCCAGCCTTCACGGTAGCCGCGCTCGTAGGCGTTGCGGTCTTTATACCAGCCGCGATGGTAGCCATTATCGTGTTTACGCCAGTAGCCGCCGCGACGCTCATAATGGCTGTGCCAGTAATCGCGATCGCGCCAGCGACCGCCGTCCCAGTAGTTACCGTAATTATCACGATCGCCAATTTGTAATTTTATTGAGGGTAACAGGGTGATTTCGCCTGCCGTAGCCATCATTGGCGCACCCGCCAACAGAACGGCTGCAAGCAACAGTGACCTGAACATAGTCTTCTCCTTCACGATCGGGGCCGTGGCCGGCCTGTTACAGCAATATTACGGGGTGGTAAAGCCCCGCATCTTCGCCACAACTCCTAATTCATTTCAGATAGCACAAAATGCTAAAAAGACCCATTACCCGTTGATTTGCCGTCAGGACAGGATGGCGTCAATCGCCGCGCACTCTTCAGCGCTAAACTGGCGGTTTGCCAGCATCCCTACGGCATCCTCAATCTGGCTGGTTTTACTGGCGCCGATTAACACCGATGTAACTTTATCGTCACGTAATACCCAGGCCAGCGCCATTTGCGACAGCTTCTGACCGCGCTGCTGCGCCAGTTCATTTAGCTTACGCACCTTCGCCAGTTTCTCGTCGGTAAGCTGATCCGGATTCAGGAAACGGCTGCCGCTGGCGGCACGCGAATCTGACGGAATGCCGTTCAGGTAGCGGTCGGTCAACTGCCCGCCCGCCAGCGGTGAAAACGCGATGCTGCCGACGCCTTTTTCCTGCAACACGTCCAGTAATTCCGCTTCCACCCAGCGCTCAAACATGGAGTATTTCGGCTGGTGGATTAAGCATGGCGTGCCGAGATCGTTGAGGATATCAATCGCCTCACGCGCCAGTGCGGCGGGGTAGTTCGACAGCCCCACGTACAGCGCTTTTCCCTGACGCACAAGATGATCCAGTGCGCGCAGGGTTTCCTGAAGCGGCGTTTCCGGGTCCGGGCGGTGATGATAGAAGATATCCACGTAGTCCAGCCCCATGCGCTTCAGGCTCTGGTCGAGGCTGGCTATCAGATACTTGCGCGAACCCCAGTCGCCATAAGGCCCGTCCCACATGGTGTAGCCCGCTTTGCTGGAGATAATCAGCTCATCGCGATAAGGCAGAAAGTCTTGTTTAAAAATTCGCCCGAAATTGTGTTCGGCGGAACCCGGCGGCGGCCCGTAGTTATTGGCGAGATCAAAATGGGTGATGCCAAGGTCAAACGCCCGGCGCAACAGCTGGCGGCTGTTATCCACCAGCGTGGCGTCGCCAAAGTTATGCCAAAGCCCCAGAGAAACGGCGGGAAGTTTTAGCCCGCTTCGTCCGCAGCGGCGAAATTCCATCGTTTGATAGCGTGCGGGATCTGCCTGATAAACCATGCGTGTAGCCTCATCAGTAAGGAAATTTTCTGCGTGTATACGTTTACACAAAATTAGCGCCTTTGCACCCTACACCGCATCGCGCTGTAAATCTCGCGTGCCACGCACTTTTCGATCGGATACCTGGACAGGGATCGCAGTTCCTTAATACTTCAATCAGGCTCCTGATAAAAAGGAATGTTCCATGGCTCAGCGTTATCGTGTGGCGGATTATCTACTGGACCGGCTGTCGCAAAGTGGAATCACCCATCTTTTCGGCGTACCGGGCGACTATAACCTGCAGTTTCTCGATAATGTCATCGCGCACCCGGACGTGGCCTGGGTGGGATGCGCCAATGAACTTAACGCCGCCTATGCTGCCGATGGCTACGCCCGCTGCAAAGGGGCGGGAGCCTTATTAACCACCTTTGGCGTGGGCGAACTCAGCGCCCTTAACGGCGTGGCGGGCAGCTACGCCGAACATGTGCCGGTGCTGCATATCGTCGGCGCGCCCGCCTCAGGCGCGCAGCAGCGCGGTGAACTGATGCATCACACGGTGGGCGACGGCGACTTTCGCCATTTTGTGCGTATCGCCAGCGAGCTATGCGCCGCCCATGCGGTACTCACGGCGGACAACGCCTGCAAAGAAATTGACCGGGTGATCCGCGAGATGCAATCCGCTTCACGTCCCGGTTACCTGATGCTGCCCGCGGACGTGGCAAAAATGCCTGCCATCCGTCCTGAAAGCGCTCTCATGCAGGCGACACACAGCGCCGATCCCGCCTTGCTGGAGGCATTTCGCCAGGCGGTCCAGCAACGGCTCTCCGGCGTTAAGCACATCGCGCTGCTGGCGGATTATCTGGCGCAGCGTTTTGGCCTGAAGCCCGCCCTGCAACAGTGGGTGCGCGTGATCCCGCTGGCGCACAGCTCCTTGCTGATGGGCAAAGGGATTTTTAACGAAGGCGGCGCAGGCTTTACCGGCACCTACAGCGGTGCCGCCACCGCTCAGGCACAGCGCGAGGCGATTGAAGGAAGCGATGTCGTCATCTGCGTCGGCGTGAAATTTACCGATACCACCACCGCCGGATTCAGCCAGCATCTCACCCGCGAGCAAACCATTGAGGTGATGCCCGACGGCGCACGTATTGGCGAGCGCAGGTTCAGCGGCCTGCCGATGGCGGAAGCGGTGAACATACTGTACCGGGAAGTGCGCCAGATCCAGCATCAACTGACGTTGCCGGACATCAAACCGGCTCCGCTGCCGGAGGGCGATGCCGGGCTGGACCAGCACGCGTTCTGGCTGGCGATTCAGGCCTGGCTGCGTCCCGGGGATATTGTGGCGGTCGATCAGGGCACCGCCGCGTTTGGCGCGGCAACCCTGACGCTGCCGGACGATGTGACATTTATCGTCCAGCCGCTGTGGGGCTCGATAGGCTACGCGCTGGCGGCAGCGTTCGGCGCGCAAACCGCCTGCCCGACGCGGCGGCTGGTACTGATCACCGGCGACGGCGCGGCGCAGTTAACCATTCAGGAACTGGGCTCGATGCTGCGGGACGATTTGCGCCCGGTGGTTATCGTGCTGAATAACGACGGCTACACGGTGGAGCGGGCGATCCATGGCGCAGAGCAGCGCTATAACGATATCGCCCCGTGGAACTGGACAGCGCTGCCCCACGCGCTGGATATACATCGCAAAGCCGAATGCTGGCAGGTCAGCGAAACCGTGCAGCTGCAGGACGTGCTGGCGCGGCTGGCGCATCCGGCTCGGCTGTCGTTGGTGGAAGTGATGCTGCCGAAACAGGATCTCCCGGAACTGCTGACCGCCGTCACCCAATCACTTGGCGCGCGCAACGGCGGGCAGGCTTAGTCTTTCGGCCCCGCCATCATTAACGGCTTCCCGGCCAGCAGCAGCCAGGCCGGGAGCATCACGATGCACAACAGCGGCAGCAACTGGGTATCCGGCACGATCACCGCCGCCATAAACAGGCTCAGCCAGCCGTCGCGCGTCACCACCAGTACCATGCCCAATACCGCGCACGAGACCGTCACCGCCGCCGGGACGGCATCAACGTGCGCATGGAGCATCAGTCCCAGCGCCACGCCGACAAATACCGCCGGGAAAATACGCCCGCCGCGAAAACCGCAGGCGGCGGCGATCACCAGCGCCGCGAGTTTGATCATCGCAAACAGGAAATAGTCATACACCGTCCAGGTCTGGCCGAACGCCAGCTGCTGCATCTCGTCGACGCCTTTAAACAGCGTTTGCGGCCCGCCCAGCGCGCCCAGCAGCCCGAGCACAAAACCGCCCGCGCCCAGGATCAGCACCGGGTTTTTCAGTCTGTGCATCACCGCATGCAGGCGCGGCAGACACCACACCGCCACCATGCCCAGCGCAATAGCGATAGCCGCCACCACCGCGCCGCTGAAAATATCCGTCAGATGGAGCTGCGAATAATGGGCGATGGGCAGCGAAAAATTTGGATGGACAAACAGCCCGGTCGTTACGCCGCCTGCCGCCGCCGCCATCAGCGGGGCGAACAGCTTGTCCCATAGCGGCACGTCGTTAGTGCTGTTGAAGGTTTGGGAGAAGATCAGCGCCGCCGCCACGGGTGTGCCGAACATCGCGCCGATGGTGCCTGCCGCCGCCAGAATCGTCCAGTCAAGCGAGTTAACCCGTGGAAACAGCTTACCGCCCAGCACCACCGCCAGCGCGACGTTGATCGCCATAATCGGGTGCTCCGGCCCCAGGCTGACCCCGCCTGCCAGACCAAGGATCATCGCCAGTGCCAGTCCGGGCAGGGCGCGGCTTTCTACCGGGGTACTGATCAGCGGTTCGCTGGCCGGATCCGGGCCCCCGTGGCCCGGAAAGTAGCGGATCACCAGACCCACCGCGATACCTGTCAGCGTCAGCATGGTGATAATCCAGCCGGGCGCGAACACGGAAACGCCGAACGTCGTGGGCAGTGTTTGCCACAGAAAGGTCTGTAAAATCCCCGCGACCCGCATCATAAACAGTAAAATTAAACTGCTGGCAATGCCGATCAACAATGCCGGCAACGCGAGCATCAACATGGTTCTGGCGCGGGGATGAAGCATCGGATAATCCTTATGAATGAAAAGGCTGGCGCTTTAATGACCATCAGATTACTGTGCTGATTGCAAAGGTGCTGAAACGGTAAACGTAATCTGTGACACGCCTCAATAATCCCAGGTCATCAGCATAAAGGACATTGTGGTGATGATGCCTTGTATTTAGAGTGTGCCGAAGACTTATTTTGACTTTAGCGGAGCTGTTGAATAATGACCAAATTTGCATTGGTGGGAGATGTAGGCGGCACCAACGCACGCTTAGCGCTCTGTAACCTTGAAACCGGCGCCATCGAGCGCGCAAAAACCTATTCCGGGCTGGATTACCCCACGCTTGAAGCGGTGGTACGGGTCTATCTGACCGAGCATGACGCAACGGTTACCGAAGGCTGCATCGCCATTGCTTGCCCCATCACCGGCGACTGGGTGGCGATGACTAACCATACCTGGGCGTTTTCTACCGAAGAGATGCGCAACAACCTCGGCTTCGATCATCTGGAAATCATCAATGATTTCACCGCCGTTTCCATGGCGATCCCGATGCTGAAAAAAGATCACCTGATCCAGTTCGGCGGCGGCGAGCCGGTAGAAGGCAAACCTATTGCCGTTTATGGCGCGGGCACTGGCCTTGGCGTGTCGCATCTGGTGCATGTCGATAAGCGCTGGATCAGCCTGCCGGGCGAAGGCGGCCATGTGGACTTCGCGCCCAACAGCGAAGAAGAGGGCATTATTCTTGAAGAATTACGCGCGGAAATCGGCCACGTTTCAGCCGAACGCGTATTGTCCGGGCCGGGTCTGGTGAATCTCTATCGCGCGATTGTGAAAGCCGATGGCCGGTTGCCGGAAAATCTCCAGCCGAAGGATGTTACTGAGCGGGCGCTCGACGATGCCTGCATCGACTGCCGTCGCGCGCTGTCGCTGTTTTGCGTGATTATGGGGCGCTTCGGCGGCAACCTGGCGCTGAACCTGGCGACCTTCGGCGGCGTTTACATCGCCGGTGGGATTGTGCCGCGCTTCCTGGATTTCTTCCGCGCGTCGGGCTTCCGCGGCGGTTTTGAAGACAAAGGCCGTTTCAGGGCTTACGTGCAGGATATTCCGGTGTATCTGATCGTCCACGATCAGCCTGGCCTGCTGGGCGCTGGCGCGCATTTACGCCAGATCCTCGGACAGGTTCTCTGACAAAAAGCGCCGCAAGGCGCTTTTTTTACAGCCGCATTAACTGGCGAAACTCTTTTACCCGGCTGCGGCTGACCGGTACCTGGAAATCCAGATCCCGCAGCCGCAGAATGTAAGTATTGTTAAACCACGGCTCTATCTCGCGGATTTTATTGAGATTCACGCAGTACGAGCGGTGGCAGCGGAAGAAATGCCCCTCCGGCAACCGGCTGAAAAACTCGGTGATATTCATCGGCATCACGTAGGCCTCGCGTTTGGTATACACGAAGGTCATTTTTTCGTGGGCTTCGGCATAGTAGATGTCGTTGATGTCGGTGACGATGATCCGCTCGTCTTTGATCAAATTGATGGTGGCGTTTTCCCGGCTGGTCGGCGCAGCGCTGTGCGGGCTGGCCTGCTGCTGACCGGCGGCCTCCAGCTTTTGCAGCATACTGATGATGCGCGACTCCTGCCAGGGTTTGAGAATGTAGTCAAACGCCTCCAGTTCAAACGCCTCCACGGCATGCTCTTTCCACGCGGTAATAAACACGATGAACGGTTTATTGGCGAACTTACTGATATTTTGCGCCAGCAGCACGCCGTCCAGCGATGGAATGTTGATATCAAGAAAAATGGCGTCAACGGTGTGGTGCTGGAGATACTTCAGCACGTCCAGACCGTCGTCGAAGGTGCCGACAATCTCGATTTTGCTGTGATGATTAATCAGCCAGCTCAGTTCCTGTTGGGCCAGGATTTCATCTTCCACGATGATCGCTTTCATCGCTCCTCCTCAGGAAAATTGCGCGGCGACGGCAGGGCGCGCCAGCGGCTGGTTGGGCACGTAGAAGGCGATTTCGGTGCCGGGGGTAAGCTGGCGGATTTGCAGCCCTTCGCCGTACAGCAGTTTCACCCGATGATGCACGTTCAGCAGGCCGATTTTATTGCCCGGCATCTCGTCCGCCTCGACCCGCGCCACCACGTCAGGATCGATGCCGTGCCCGGTATCGCGCACCGCGATACGCACCCGGCTGCCGGACTCAGTGACGCTAATGGTCACCACGCCTTTGCCCTTACAGGGCTGGATGCCGTGGACGATGGCGTTTTCCACCAGCGGCTGGATCAGCAGGCTCGGCACCACGCAGTTTACCTCTTCATCAATGTCGTAAATCACCGTGAGCTTATCGCCGAAACGCGCCTGCTCAATGGCGATGTAATCTTTAATCTGGTACAGCTCTTTTTTGATATCAATCAGCTCGTCATCTTTTAATTCAATGTTGTAGCGCAGGTAGCGCGAGAGATTGAAAATCAGCTGGCGCGCGGTGTCCGGATTAAGCCGGATAGATGACGAAATCGCGTTCAGCGCATTAAACAGAAAATGCGGGTTGATTTTGCTTTGCAACGCGCGCAGCTCCGCTTTATCCGCCATCTCGCGCAGCTGCTCGGCGCGTGAGACTTCCAGCTGCGTAGAGATGATCTGCGACAGGCCCACCGCCATCTCCTGGAGCGATGAGGTGATCTGGTGCGCATGGCAGTAATAAATCTTCAGGGTGCCGGTTACGATGCCTTTCTCCCACAGCGGGATCACCAGCATCGAGTGTATTTCCGGGGTACGATGGGCTTCATCATTGTTTTTGATGATGATCTTCCCGTCGTTAATCGCCTGACGGGTCGTGGGGCTGATGCCGTCGTCGTTTTGCTGATAGTTGTGTTCGCCCACGCCCACGTAGGCCAGCACATTGTCGGTATTGGTGATGGCCACCGCGTCGGCATGGATGTCGCGGCGGATAATCTGGCACACCTGGCGCAGCGCATCGCTGTTAACGTGGCGGAACAGCGGCAGGGTTTTGTTGGCGATATCCAGCGCCAGCTTGGCCTGGCGCGCGGCGCTGGCCTCTTTTTCCCCTTCTACGCTCTGCACCAGCAGAACGATAAAGCCAATCGACACGGTGCCTAATATCATCGGGATGCCGATTTTTGACACGATATCCAGGCCCAGCTCAGTGGAGGGCGCCCATGCGACGACCAGGATCATCGTCAGGGTTTCGCACACCATGCCGCCGACGATCCCAACGCGCCAGCGCTGGGCTTTCGGCACCCGCATGTGGATCCAGCCGGAAAGAAAGCCGGCGATGATGCTGGTGATCAAACAGGGGATCGAGGTAATACCGCCGATATCGATCAGGTAACGGTGCACGCCCGCAATCGCGCCGGTAATGATGCCCACCCACGGGCCGAACAGGATGCCGCCTGCCATCACCGCAATAATGCGCACGTTAACCAGCGACCCCTCAACCGGGACGCCGGACCAGGTGCTGAACAGCGCAAACATCGAAAAGATAGCGGTGACCGCCAGCAGTTCACGCGGCGTATGGGCGCTTTTATGCAGCAGTTCACGGAACAACCGGATGCGGATCAGGAAGAACAGGCAGATCAGCATCAGCGCGGCGCGGTCAAAAACCGCCAGAAGCATGTTAAAAATTTCGTGCACGGAGGGAACTCAGATGGCAAGCAGAGGGACTATGATAGAAAACCTGGCGCCTGATGAACAGACGCCAGAGGCAATCAGTGGTTAGCCCTGTAGCTGTTCCTTACCGGCCGGGGTGAGATCGGCTTCGGTGGCGCGGCCATCGAAATCGACCTCAAAATCGTCGGCGGCAAAGTCCGGCGGCGATCTACCTTCCACAAATGCCGGCCACTGACGCTTCAGATAGGCGGCGTTTTTCTCGCACCACGGCGCGGCGGCGATATACATCACGTTGCTGTCGAACTCGCCGTTATGCTCGTTTTCCACCGCATGGATCACATCGCAGTGCCAGAAAACCGTGTCGCCCGGCTCCATATCAGGAATTGAGGATATCCCGGTTAATAAAAGGGGATGCCAGGTTTGGTTAATGGAAAGCGCCCGGCCTGGTTTCGCTTCGCACAGCGAATCGTCCAGTACGTCGTCCTGCAAGGCGCGCAGTAAAATATACGCCATGGCGTTGGCCACCGGCAGCAGGGTTAAGGTGCCGGCGTGCTTGCGCTGCTCGGAGAGCGCGGTCCAGCCCTGGAAGGTGCGGAACATCGAGCACACCGCGGGGGAGGGGATTTCACGCGCTTCTGTACGGCCTTCGGCATCAAACGGATTGTAGCGCTGCCACTCGCCGCTGAATACGTGACGGTAAACGTGACGGAAATTCTCATCCAGCCAGCGCTCTACCGAACCGCCGTCCACGTGCGGAGAGAGACCTAACGAGCCGGAGCGCGGCGGACGACGACGGGTGCGATCGGCATAGCTCACTACCCGGTTCGGGTCGAAATGCTGTTTGCCGTGGCTTTCGGTCTGCCAGAGATTATTGAGAAACACCTGCGCCGCTTTCATACGCGCGTCCTGACGGGCCTCCACCTGCGGCTTCGACCAGTAGATGCCGTAAATCTGCGGCTTACTGTCGGCAAGGGTGCCGAAATAGTTGTCTTCCGCCGCGTTCTTTAGCTTCTCGACAAAGTTGTTGCGTTCCAGATAGTTGCCGACTTCATCATTCCAGGCGCGGGCGGTCTGTTCCGCGAACACGCCTTTAATCACGCAGCAACCGCGCTGGCGGACAAGCGCTTTCTGCCGATCGGAAATGCGGCCAGCGAGAATGTCATCGGCATGGATCTGCGGTACCGGGTTTTCACCACGCGCCTGTTCTGCGCGGATCGCGTCGATCTGGCGTGAAATATCGGCCTCCAGTTCCTGGAATATCTGCTGATAGTGCGGAAGATCGCGACGAAGTTGCTGTTTTATCTCGCGAATAGCGGTGGGGAGATCGTCAATGTGTAGGGGCATGATGTTAACTCCGGCTGAAGAGAATTGATGGTTATTGTTTTGTTGCGACAGAGTTAATATATAGCCTGATAATCGAATAAAACAGGGATTAGTTTCAAATGAAGTTTCCGGTTTTTTCCTCCGCAATTATTTTTTTTAAAGCCTCTCGACAGAACAAAATTTTTCAGGCTATTTTCTTTACAGGCCACATCAGTGGCAGCGTCGCTCGGACGGTCCGGGCGCTTACGTAACTTCGAGGAATCTATGGCTGACTTCAGTCCCAAACGCCGTTTTGCGCGTATCGATCGTCTTCCCCCGTACGTTTTTAACATCACCGCTGAACTGAAAATGGCTGCGCGTCGGCGCGGCGAAGATATTATCGATTTCAGTATGGGCAACCCCGATGGCGCGACCCCGCCGCATATTGTCGAGAAACTCTGCACCGTGGCCCAGCGCCCCGATACGCACGGTTATTCCACCTCGCGCGGCATCCCGCGTTTGCGCCGGGCGATTTCTCGCTGGTATCAGGATCGCTATCAGGTAGATATTGACCCGGAAAGCGAAGCCATCGTGACGATCGGTTCCAAAGAGGGACTGGCGCATTTGATGCTGGCGACGCTGGATCACGGCGATACGGTGCTGGTGCCGAACCCCAGTTACCCTATCCACATTTACGGCGCGGTGATTGCCGGCGCGCAGGTGCGCTCGGTGCCGTTAGTGGAGGGCGTCGACTTCTTTAACGAACTGGAACGCGCCATTCGTGAAAGCTATCCGAAACCGAAAATGATGATCCTCGGCTTCCCGTCGAACCCGACATCACAATGCGTAGAGCTGGAGTTCTTCGAAAAAGTGGTGGCGCTGGCGAAACGCTATGACGTACTGGTCGTGCATGATTTGGCCTATGCGGATATCGTCTACGATGGCTGGAAAGCGCCGTCTATCATGCAGGTGCCTGGCGCGCGCGATGTGGCGGTAGAGTTTTTTACTCTGTCAAAAAGCTACAACATGGCGGGCTGGCGCATCGGTTTTATGGTGGGCAACCAGGAACTGGTCAGCGCCCTGGCGCGGATTAAAAGCTATCACGATTACGGCACGTTTACCCCGTTACAGGTGGCGGCCATCGCGGCGCTGGAAGGCGATCAGCAATGCGTGCGCGATATTGCCGAACAGTACAAACGCCGCCGCGATGTGCTGGTGAAAGGGCTGCACGAAGCGGGCTGGATGGTGGAAATGCCAAAAGCCTCAATGTACGTATGGGCCAAAATCCCTGAGCCCTACGCGGCGATGGGCTCGCTGGAATTCGCCAAGAAACTGCTGCAGGACGCTAAAGTGTGCGTATCACCGGGCATTGGCTTCGGTGATTACGGCGACACCCATGTGCGTTTCGCCCTGATTGAAAACCGTGACCGTATCCGTCAGGCGGTGAGGGGCATCAAAGCAATGTTCCGCGCCGACGGGCTGCTGCCGGTATCGAATAAAACCCCGCTGGAAAATCAGCCCTAAAAACGACAACAGGAGCCAAAAGGCTCCTGTATTTTTGATCGGCTCAGGCTGCAGACTAAATCATCAGCGCAAAAGTGCCGGCCCAGAGTACGACCATTACTGAAACGCCCATAAATAAATATTTCACGTCACTCGCTCCGCGCATCGCTCGACACGCCAAAATTAACGTCAGGTCTCATTATAGAAAGGTAAAACCGCACGCATTTCACTTTGGGACAAATCCCTGGTGTGCCTGCCGCTTCGCCTGGATTGGGGGATGTGGGTCACATCCGGGCGCTAATCTACGCTTAATTTTCAGGGTTAACAAGCGGGCAAATACGGAAAAACGCCTTTTTTTCATGCAGGGGTGTATCCGGTGTAACCTTATGTTAAATCAGCAGATTTGCGGATGACTTCAGCAAGCATGAAACGGCAAAGAAGCGGGGCTAAAGAAGAGAGGGTAAATGGTGTCCCCTGCAGGAATCGAACCTGCAACTAGCCCTTAGGAGGGGCTCGTTATATCCATTTAACTAAGGGGACAAGGCGGCGCTAGTATACTCGTTTTTAGTGCTGCGTTAAGGGCTTAGCCGCCTGATTGCTCATTCCGTCGCCATTATTGCTCTGAAGCCTGCTGTTTTTTCTGTTGTCGCTCCTGTTCCTTTTGCCGCGCTTTGGCTTCGGCTTTTTTCTTGTTGCTCATATCATTACGTATTTGCGCATGGCTCATCAGCGCGAAGATAAAGGTGCCGCCGCAGATGTTCCCGGCCAGGGTCGGCAGGGCGAAAGGCCAGACAAACTCGGTCCAGTGGATATCGCCGTTGAACACCAGATACAGAATTTCCACGGTGCCCACCACAATGTGGGTGGTGTCGCACAGGGCAATAAGCCAGGTCATGATGATGATCACCACGATTTTGGCTGGCCCCGCCGAGGGGAACATCCATACCATGGTGGCGATGAGCCAGCCGGAAACAATCGCATTAGCGAACATTTCGCCCGGCGTGTTTTCCATCACTTTCAGGCCGATATTGACGAACGCCTCGCGGGTGGTCTCATCAAAAATCGGCATAAATTCGAAGGCCAGCGCCGCCAGCCCGGTGCCGATCAGGTTACCTGTCAGCACCACGCTCCACAGCCGCAACAGCAGCAAAAAGTTGCTGCCGGTGGGGTTTTGCATCACCGGTAAAACGGCGGTCACGGTGTTCTCGGTGAACAGTTGCTGGCGCGCCATGATGACGATAATAAACCCAAGGGTGTAGCCGAAATTTTCCAGTAAAAAACCGCCCGGTACGCCTTCAAGATGAACGTGAAAAATCCCTTTGCCCAGCAGTGACGCCCCCATGGAAAGCCCGGCAGCGATGGCCGACCACAGCAACGCCATGGCGTCGCGCTCCATCTCCTTCTCCCCGTCCTGGCGGATATGTTCATGGATAGCCATCGCCCGGGAGGGCAGGCGTTCTTCATCCACTTCGATGTCTTTTCCGCTCTTCTTTTCTTCGCTCTCAACTTCCAGCTCTTCACCGGATTCGCCAATTTTTTCATCCTCAATTTTGTCTTCGTTGAGTTTGTCCATGATGCTTTTGCCTCGCAGTGAATGTCCTTTAAGCGTAGCGGTTTTGGGAAAACCAACGGCCATTTCCCGACAATTCGGAGTCTTTTTGATCTGGCAGGCATCATTACTCCTTTTGGGGTAGCATTTCTGCCGTCTGGCATTTAAGGCCTGCAATTACTCTGTGTTATGATTCCTTGCCATTTCAGAAGGAGCTGTCTGGATGCTCGACGTCCTCAATCTCTCATGTATCCGTGATGAACGCGTTTTGTTTCGCGGGCTGTCATTTTCCCTGAATCCGGGTGAAATATTCCAAATCGCTGGCGTCAACGGCGCGGGAAAAACCTCGCTGTTACGCATACTTAGCGGCCTCGCAACGCCGGAAGAGGGCGAGGTGAAATGGCAGGGCGAACTCATCAAACGGGCGCGCGACAGCTTCCATCATCAACTGCTGTGGTTAGGGCATCAGCCAGGTATCAAGGCGGTGCTGACGGCGGATGAAAACCTGCGCTTTTTCCATGCGAATTCGGTGATGAAAGCCCGCTGGGACGCCCTCGCGGCCATCGGCCTGCTGGGCTATGAGGACGTCGCAGTAGGCCAGCTTTCCGCCGGGCAACAGCGCCGTGTCGCGCTGGCGCGGCTGTGGCTGAGCGCCGCAAAATTGTGGATTCTGGATGAGCCGTTTACCGCGCTGGATCCGGCGGGTATCGAAAAGCTGACCTGCCGTCTCGAAGCCCACGCCGCACAGGGCGGCAGCGTGTTGCTGACCACCCATCAGCCGCTGCGTCCGGTAAGCTGCGCCTTCCGCAGGCTGACGCTGCCGCAAGGGGTGGTGTCATGATGTGGCAAGTATTTACCCGAGAAATACATCTGGCCCTGCGCAAAGGGGCGGAGATTGTTAACCCGCTGTGGTTTTTCCTGATTGTTATCACGCTGTTCCCACTGGGCATTGGCCCTGAGCCCCAGTTGCTGGCGCGTATCGCCCCCGGCGTGGTGTGGGTGGCGGCGCTGCTGGCCGCGCTGTTAGGCATGGAACGGCTGTTCCGCGACGACTGGCAGGACGGCTCCCTCGAACAGTTAATGCTGCTGCCGCTGCCTTTGCCTGCCGTGGTGTTAGCGAAAGTAACCGCTCACTGGGTGGTTACCGGCCTGCCGCTGATCGTGCTGTCTCCGCTGGCGGCGATGCTGTTAGGTCTCGACGTGCATACCTGGTGGGTAATGGCCCTGACGCTGATGTTGGGCACGCCGACCCTGAGTTTTCTCGGCGCGGTGGGCGTTGGCCTGACCGTGGGTTTACGTCGCGGCGGCGTGCTGCTGAGCCTGCTGGTGCTGCCGCTCACCATTCCGCTGTTAATTTTCGCGACGGCGGCGATGGACGCCGCTTCAATGGCGTTACCGGTTGAAGGATACATGGCGATTCTGGGCGCGTTCCTGGCGGCGAGCGCCACGCTGTGCCCGTTTGCCACCGCGGCGGCGCTGCGGATCAGTATTCAATAATTGCCCGCAAACGTGGGCGCTAACTTAGCTTTGTGAGCCAATAACTATGTGGAAATTCTTGCATCAGCTTGCGAAACCAGAGCGACTTTATCACCTTTGCGGGCGTCTGGTTCCTCTGTTTGCCATTATCAGCATTGTGATGCTGTTAGTCGGCGTGATTTGGGGATTTGTCTGGGCGCCGGCGGATTATCAGCAGGGGCAAAGTTATCGCATCATGTACATCCACGTCCCGGCGGCCATCTGGTCGATGGGGATTTACGCCTGGATGGCGATTGCTGCGTTTATCGGCCTGGTGTGGCAGATCAAAATGTCCGATCTGGCGGTGGCGGCCATGGCCCCGGTGGGCGCGGTGTATACCTTTATCGCGCTGGTGACCGGCTCCGCCTGGGGCAAGCCGATGTGGGGCACCTGGTGGATTTGGGACGCCCGCTTAACCTCGGAGCTGGTGCTGCTGTTCCTGTACGTTGGGGTGATCGCGCTGTATAACGCTTTCGACGACCGCCGCCTCGCCGGGCGCGCCGCAGGGATCCTGGTGCTGGTGGGCGTGGTTAACCTGCCGATTATTCACTTCTCGGTGGAGTGGTGGAACACCCTGCATCAGGGCTCGACCAACATGCAAAAATCCATCGATCCATCAATGCGTATTCCGCTGCGCTGGTCCATCTTCGGGTTCCTCGGCCTGTTCGTGACCCTGACCTTAATGCGCCTGCGCACCCTGATCCTGATGCAGGATCGCCGTCGTCCCTGGGTTGAAGAGATTGCTAATAAAGGAAGGAGCCTGTCATGAACGTCGCCTTTGGTAGCCTGAGTGAGTTTTTCGCCATGGGCGGTTATGCCTTCTATGTCTGGCTGGCCGTGGCTTTTACCTTTATTCCGCTGGCGTTGCTGGTGGCCCATACCCTGTGGCAGCGCAAAGCGCTGCTGGCGGACGTCCGCCGTCAGCAGGGGCGGGAGCGCCGGATTAAAAATGCCCAACATCCCACACAGGAGGTGACCGGATGAATCCACGTCGTAAAAATCGACTCTGGCTGGCTGTGATGGTGTTAATGGGGATTGGCATCACGATTACGCTCACGCTGTATGCGCTGCGCGCCAATATCGACCTGTTCTATACGCCGGGCGAAATCATCAACGGTAAAAACGAAACCCAGGTGAAGCCGGAGCCGGGCCAGCGTCTGCGCGTCGGCGGCATGGTGATGCCGGGCAGCGTCAAGCGCGATAACCAGACCCTGAAAGTGAGCTTTAAAATCTATGACGCCCGTGGGGTGGTGGATGTCAGCTACGAGGGTATATTGCCGGATCTGTTCCGCGAGGGGCAGGGCGTGGTCGCGCAGGGCGTACTGGAGCCGGGCAACCTGATTGTCGCTAAAGAAGTGCTGGCGAAGCACGACGAAAACTACACGCCGCCGGAAGTGAAAGCGGCAATGGAAGAGAACCATCACCGTCCGGCAGAAGCCTATAAGGATAACCGCTCATGATGCCGGAATTGGGTAATTTCCTGCTGTGCCTGGCGTTAGGGATTTCATTACTGCTTAGCGTTTATCCGCAATGGGGCGCGGTGCGTCAGGATGCGCGGCTAATGGCGCTGGGGCGTCCGCTCTCCTGGGCGCTGTTTATCAGCGTTTTCGCGGCGTTTTTAATTCTGGTTTACGCCTTTGTGGTGAACGACTTCACTATTATGTACGTTGCCAGCAACTCCAACGCCGAGTTGCCGGTGTGGTATCGCGTCGCCGCGACATGGGGGGCGCACGAAGGCTCGCTGCTGCTGTGGGTGCTGCTGATGAGCGCCTGGACCTTCGCGGTGGCGGTGCTGAGCCGCGGGATGCCGCTGGATTCCGTGGCGCGGGTGCTTTCCGTGATGGGCATGGTCAACTTCGGCTTCCTGCTGTTTATCCTGCTGACCTCCGATCCCTTTACCCGCACGCTCCCGGAATATCCTATCGACGGGCGCGATCTTAATCCGCTGTTACAGGATGTCGGGCTGATTTTCCACCCGCCGCTGCTGTATATGGGCTATGTGGGCTTCTCCGTCGCTTTTGCGTTTGCTATCGCGTCGCTGATGGCGGGGCGTCTGGATACCGCCTGGGCGCGTTGGTCGCGTCCGTGGACCCAGGCCGCATGGATTTTCCTGACCCTCGGCATCGTGCTGGGTTCCGCCTGGGCCTACTACGAGCTGGGCTGGGGCGGCTGGTGGTTCTGGGATCCGGTGGAAAACGCCTCCCTGATGCCGTGGCTGGCAGGCACTGCGCTGATGCACTCCCTGGCGGTGACTGAAAAACGCGGCAGCTTTAAGGCCTGGACGGTACTGCTTGCGATCGCCGCGTTTTCGCTGTGCCTGTTGGGCACCTTCCTGGTGCGCTCCGGCGTGCTGGTGTCGGTGCATTCCTTTGCATCCGATCCGGCACGCGGCATGTTTATCCTTGCCCTGCTGGTGATCGCTATCGGCGGTTCGCTGCTGCTGTACGCGGTAAAGGGCAACAAAGTCCGCGCCAGGGTGAAAAACGATCTCTGGTCGCGGGAAACCTTCCTGCTCGGCAACAACATTCTGCTGATGGCCGCCATGCTGGTGGTGCTGCTCGGCACGCTGCTGCCGCTGGTGCATAAACAGTTGGGTCTCGGCAGCATCTCTATCGGCGAGCCGTTCTTCAATATGATGTTTACCGCCATGATGGTGCCGTTCGCGCTGCTGCTGGGCATCGGGCCGCTGGTGCGCTGGCGTCGCGATGAGCCGGGCAAAGTGCTCAAACGGCTGGCCATTGCGCTGGTGATTACCCTGGCGGGCGCGCTGCTGCTGCCGTGGCTGATGCAGGACCGCATTGAAGCCATGACGGTGGTCGGGCTGATGATGGCGATTTGGGTGTTTGTGCTGGCGCTGATGGAACTGCACGAGCGCGCTACCCATCGTCATTCGTTCCTCAAAGGGCTGACCAGACTCTCCCGCAGCCAGTGGGGGATGGTGCTGGGCCACGTGGGTCTGGCGGTAACGGTAGTCGGGATCGCCTTTAGCCAGAGCTACAGCGTCGAGCGCGACGTGCGCATGAAGGCGGGCGATCGCGTCGATATCCACCAGTACCAGTTTATTTTCAAAGAAGTGCGCGAGGTCAGCGGGCCGAACTGGCGCGGCGGCGTGGGCGTGATCGACGTACTGCGCAACGGTAAGCCAGAGGCAACCTTACATGCCGAGAAGCGCTTCTATAACAGCAATATGATGATGATGACCGAAGCGGCCATCGACGGCGGCGTCACCCG
Source organism: Atlantibacter hermannii (assembly GCF_009907385.1). GTDB lineage: Bacteria > Pseudomonadota > Gammaproteobacteria > Enterobacterales > Enterobacteriaceae > Atlantibacter > Atlantibacter hermannii_A. The sequence continues at coordinate 286,554 of NZ_JAAATR010000042.1, read as the reverse complement.
CGACCTGTACGCGGCGCTGGGCGAAGAGCTGGACGACGGCAGCTGGGCGGTGCGGCTTTATTACAAACCCTTTGTTCGCTGGATTTGGTACGGCGGGGCGTTAATGGCGCTGGGCGGCTTGCTGAGTATGCTCGATCCTCGCTATCGCCTGCGTAAAGCATTGCAGGAGGCATAATGAAACGTAATGTGTTGTTTATTCCATTAATCCTTTTTTTACTGCTGGCCGCCGCGCTGCTGTGGCAACTGGTGCGCAACGCCAACGGCGACGACCCTACCACCCTGGAATCGGCGCTCATCGGTAAGCCAGTACCGGTGTTTAAGCTCGAATCGCTGGATGAGCCGGGCAAAATCTACGATCAGGCGGCGCTGACCAGCGGCAAACCGGTGCTGTTGAACGTCTGGGCCACCTGGTGCCCCACCTGTCGCGCCGAGCATCAGTACCTTAACCGCCTGTCCGCCCAGGGCGTGCGGGTCGTGGGCATGAACTATAAAGACGATCGCCAGAAAGCCATCGCCTGGTTGAACGAACTGGGCAACCCGTACGCCATGAGCCTGTTTGACGGCAACGGCATGCTGGGCCTTGACCTGGGCGTGTACGGCGCGCCGGAAACCTTCCTGATCGACGGCAAGGGCATTATCCGCTACCGCCACGCCGGGGATCTCAACGAGCAGGTCTGGCAGAGCGAAATCAAACCGCTGTGGGATAAATACACTCATCAGGGGGCGGGAGCATGACCCGTATTCTGACGCTGCTCGCCGCGCTGCTGGTGTCGTTTTCAGTGTTTGCCGCCATCGACACGTATCAGTTTAAAGATGAAGCCCAGGAGCAGCAGTTCCGCGAGCTGACGGCGCAACTGCGCTGCCCGAAATGCCAGAACAACAGCATCGCCGATTCCAACGCCATGATCGCTTCGGATATGCGCCAGAAGGTGTACGAACTCCAGCAGCAGGGCCAGACTCAGCAGCAGATCATCGACTATATGGTGGCGCGCTACGGTAACTTCGTGACCTACGAACCGCCTATCACGCCGGGCACGATTGTGCTGTGGCTGCTGCCGGCGCTGTTTATTCTCGGCGGAATTATCGTGGTGGTGCGCCGCGCCAGAAGAGGGCAGCAGGCTGCCGCCCAACCGCTAAACGATCTGGAACAGCAACGCCTGAAGCAGTTGCTAAGCGAGAAGAAAAAATGACGTTAACGCTGCTGATTAGCGCCATGGTGGCGTTGCTGATTATCACCGCTGGCCTGTTGTTTGTCCCCTGGTCCGGCAATCGCAGCGTCTCGCGCGATGTGCTGAACCGGGCATTTTACCAGTCCCGGCTACGCGAGCTGGAACGCGAAAACAGCGCCGAGCGCGAGGAGATGGTGGCTGAGCTTCAGCATAATCTGCTCGAGGATATTCCTCAGCAAAGTGAAAGCATTCAGAAACCGCTAAGCCGCTGGGTGCTCGCTCCCGGCGTGGTGGCGCTGGTGATAGTCAGCGTCGGGGTGTTCTGGAAAACCGTCGATCTGAAAAAAGTGCTCGAATGGCAGGAAGTCACTCGCCAGACGCCGGAATTGTTGAATCGCGTCATGGACCCGAACGCGCCCGCGCTGACCATGGAAGAGATGGCGCGCCTGGGCCTGGGGCTGCGCACCCGGTTGCAGGACGACCCGAATAATATTGAAGGATGGATGATGCTGGGCCGTATCGGCATGGCGCTGAATAACGCCACCACGGCTACCGATGCGTTTGAACACGCATGGAAACTGGCGCCGGACAACATTGACGCCAAACTCGACTATGCTGAAGTATTGATTCGTTCATCCGATCAGAATGACAACCAGCTGGGCGATAAATTACTGCGTGAAGCGGTGGCGGCGTCGCATACCAATATACGCGCTCTGAGCCTGCTGGCGTTCAGTTCCTTTGAGCAACAGCGTTTTGGCGATGCGATAGCGGCATGGCAGATGATGCTGCGCGTCTTGCCGCAAAACGATAAGCGCCGGGCGGTGATTGAGCGTAGTATCGCTCAGGCGGAAGCCCAGACCAGCGTAGACAATGCGCCGCTGACTGTTAAAATCATGCTTTCGCCGGAAGCTCAGCAGAGCATGGCTGCCAACGGCACCGTTTTTGTTACCGTAGTGGGTGAATCCTCGCCGGTTCCCGTCGCGGTGAAAAAGTTGCCGGTTGGTCAGTTTCCGATGACACTCAATATAGATGACTCAAATACCATGATGCCGGGAGGTTCACTCTCTTCACTGCATCAGGGGTGGATTAAAGTGCATATCTCACAGGATGGCACGCCTGCTGTGCAGTCAGGGGACTGGGTTGGTCAAAGCGCGCTCATTAAATTTGACCCTGCCCATCCGATGGAGGTGACGATTTCATCTCGTCAGCCCTGACAGCAGATATCAATAACAGGGAGACAGAGATGAATTTTCGCCTGACCGGCATTGCGCTGGCGACAACCTTACTGATGGGGTGCGCCAGTTCCGGGGAACAACAGGGTCGCTCGGATCCGTTTGAAGGCTTCAACCGGTCCATGTACAACTTTAACTTTAACGTAGTGGATCCGTATGTTGTTCGTCCGGTCGCCGTGGTCTGGCGGGATTATGTGCCGCAGCCAGCACGTAACGGGATCAGCAATTTCACCAGCAACCTTGAAGAACCGGCTATCATGGTTAACTATTTTCTTCAGGGCGACCCGTACCAGGGGATGGTGCATTTCACGCGCTTCTTCCTGAACACCCTGCTGGGGATGGGCGGCTTTATTGACGTCGCGGGTTTATCGAACCCGAAACTGCAGCGCGTGGAGCCGCATCGTTTCGGCAGCACCCTGGGTCACTATGGCGTGGGCTACGGTCCCTATCTGCAACTGCCGTTCTATGGCAGCTTTACGTTGCGTCAGGAAGGCGGCGATGCGGTGGATACGCTCTATCCGGTGCTTTCCTGGTTAACCTGGCCGATGTCGGTAGGTAAATGGGCTGTTGAAGGCATTGAAACCCGCGCGCAGTTGCTCGATTCCGACGGCCTGCTGCGCCAGTCTTCCGACCCGTATATCCTGGTGCGCGAAGCCTACTTCCAGCGTAACGATTTTATTGCCAACGGCGGCCAGCTGAAGCCGGAAGAAAACCCGAACGCCCAGGCGATTCAGGATGATTTGAAAGAGATCGATTCAGAATAACGCCGCTGAAAAGCGGCAATAAAAAAGGTGAGCCATCGTGGCTCACCTTTTTGCGTTTTGAAGGGAGAATTAGAACGCGTAGTTGAAGTTTGCGCCGTACAGCCAGGCTTTACCTTCGGATTTAAAGGTATACGGGCCTTCGGTAAATTCAACGTGCTGGCCGTGCATATAGGATACGCCGACGTCCACGGACGCGTCTTTGTTAAACGCGTAAGTTGCGCCGGTGCTCAGCCACAGACGGTCCTGATCCGGGATAGAGATGGAACGGCGATCGGCAGGAACCGGGCTGTCATCGAAGGCGATACCGGCACGCAGCGTCCAGTTGTCATCCATAAAGTAGGTGGTCCCTAACGCGATGCGGTAAGAATCACGGAAGCTTTCATCTTTATAGAACAGGGTCTGGCCATCTTTATTGGTGGCTTTCAGCTCCTGGAACTGGCTCCAGCTGGTGTAGGCCAGGCTGTAGTGAATCGCCCACTGCGGCGCCACTTTGTTATAACCTGACAGCTCCCACATTTCTGGCAGGTTCAGCGTCAGATCGCCGCCGATAGTGCGGCCGCCCGTGCCGTAAGGCAGGCCCTGGCTGGAAAGTGCGGCATTAATGGCCGGGTTGTTGCTCAAATCACTTTTGTAATCGCCTTCGAAATCGATTTTAACTTCTGAGCGATAGGTCAGTGAGTAACGGTTATTTTCGTCAATTTCATACATGATACCGGCGTTCCAGCCATAGCCCCACTCGTCGCCTTTCAGGCGCGCAATTTGGGTATCGCTGTCCAGCGAGTTCGCATAGCCCGCCAGTGCGCGAAGCTGTGCGCCCTGCGGCGTATTGCTGGTGAAAGCCGGGTTACGGCGGAGCTGAGCTGCGGTCAACTGGCCGAGATCGCCCGCGTAACGCTCCAGTTTGGCTTTTGCATACACAGCGTTAAAGCCCAGACCAAAGCTGAAGTTATTGTTCAGGCGATAAGCGCCGCTCAGGTTGAGGTTGAGGGTTTCCAGGTCGGTTTTACCGCCCATAGAGCCCGCTGCATACGTATCGTTAAATTCTGTCGCCAGACCGTAGTTGGAGGTCACCGATGCGCCCCAACCAAATTGTTCGTTAATCGGCGCAACGAAATGCAGGTTTGGCACCCACGCGGTTGGCGCGATGTTATCGGCATCCAGGCTGCGGCCTGAAGGCGAACGACCGGACACATTGACGTCCGGGTCAACAAAGATGGCGCCGCCGGAGAACGTCGGGCGATCGAACATCATGATCGCGGCCGGGTTACGGCTGGCGGAACCGGCGTTATCGGCGATAGCGCCTTCCCCTGAATAGGCACGGCCAAGGCCAGAGGAAGAAAACTCGTTTAATTGAAAACCTGCGGACCAGGCTTGAGAAGAGACGATTGCCACTGCGACTGCGAGAAGAGACTTGGTAAACAGGGTTTTCTGGCTCATGACCATAACCTCATCCATTTATTTTTATTTAAATAATGTTACTTACCGTAACAGGAGCGCGAAGTGTAGGGTCTGAGTTACGGCTTACAAATCAGACCAGTGGCGTGAGTATAGGTCCGACCAGAGCGAATGTTGCAAGTATGTTTAATGAAAATTTCCAAATTGATCATCGAAACGAGATCGCCGTGGCAAATTTGGGGTCGGTGTCTCTCGGCAAACAGGGTGATTTTTGTTTCAGATCATTTTTATCGCTGATTTCTAAATCTGTCAGGATTTGTCGAAAATCTCGGGTGGAGCACGTTCCAATCGGGGCGTAAAATAGCGCTATTGCTAACTGCACCCCAGGTGCGATGTACAGAGGAAATCACAATGAGTAAATGCAGTGCTGATGAAACCCCGGTTTGCTGCTGTATTGATGTTGGGACCATTATGGACAACACCGACTGCACCGCGTCCTACAGCCGCGTTTTCCCCGACCGCGCGCAGGCCGAAGAAACCCTGGCTGCGCTGAGCGCCAAAGCCCGCGAAGTAGAATCCGAGCCGTGCCAGATCAACGCTAACTTCACGGAAGAAAGCGACGGCGTGCGTCTGGATATCGATTTCGTTTTTGCCTGCCAGGCAGAAACCATGATTTTCCAGCTGGGCCTGCGTTAATCCTTGCGACGCCTTCCCGTTCAGGGGAGGCGTCATCTGCGCGTAAATTCGTGTAACTCTTCGCACTTTTTCATTTCCCCGGTTGGCTAATTGTAAAAATTTGGTTAAGACTATCGTCAGGTCCGACCACTTTTTCGTTGTGTGTCCATTTTTACAGGGGAGTGTTATGAGTCAGGCGTTACCGCGTCTTGCCCGTCCGGGCGATCGTATTGCCATCATCAGCGGGTTACGAACCCCATTCGCGCGTCAGGCGACCGCTTTTCACGGCATTCCGGCGGTCGATCTCGGCAAAATGGTGGTCAGCGAACTGCTGGCACGCAGCGAAATCCCTCCCGAGGTGATTGAGCAGCTGGTATTTGGCCAGGTGGTGCAAATGCCGGAAGCGCCAAACATCGCGCGCGAAATCGTGCTCGGCACCGGTATGAACGTGCATACCGACGCCTACAGCGTCAGCCGCGCCTGCGCCACCAGCTTTCAGGCGGTCGCCAACGTGGCGGAAAGCCTGATGGCCGGGACCATCCGCGCCGGTATCGCGGGCGGGGCTGATTCCTCTTCCGTGCTGCCGATTGGCGTCAGCAAAAAGCTGGCCCGTGTGCTGGTGGATGTCAACAAAGCCCGCACCACCGGGCAACGCCTGAAGCTTTTCTCGCGTCTGCGCCTGCGCGATTTAATGCCCGTGCCGCCTGCCGTGGCGGAATACTCCACCGGTTTACGCATGGGCGATACCGCCGAGCAGATGGCGAAAACCCATGCTATCACCCGCGAACAGCAGGATGCGCTGGCGCACCGCTCCCATGTGCGGGCCGCACAGGCCTGGCAGGAGGGCAAATTCGCCGATGAAGTCATGACCGCCTTCATCCCGCCCTATCGCGAGCCCTTCAGTGAAGACAACAATATTCGTAAGAACAGTTCTCAGGCGGATTACGCCAAATTGCGTCCTGCCTTTGACCGTAAACACGGCACCGTGACGGCCGCAAACAGCACGCCGCTTACCGATGGCGCCGCCGCGCTGATCATGATGACCGAATCGCGCGCCAAAGAGCTGGGTCTGACGCCGCTCGGCTATCTGCGCAGCTATGCTTTTACCGCTATCGACGTCTGGCAGGACATGCTGCTGGGCCCGGCATGGGCCACGCCGCTGGCGCTGGACCGCGCCGGGATCACCCTCGCGGATTTGACCCTGTTTGACATGCATGAAGCCTTCGCCGCCCAGACGCTGGCCAACCTGAAAATGCTTTCCAGCGAACGGTTTGCCCGCGACGTGCTGGGCCGCGCCCACGCCACCGGCGACGTGGACGACGCCATCTTTAACGTGATGGGCGGTTCAATCGCCTACGGTCACCCGTTCGCCGCTACCGGCGCGCGGATGATCGTCCAGACCCTGAATGAACTGCGCCGTCGCGGCGGCGGATTCGGTCTGGTGACGGCCTGCGCGGCAGGCGGGTTAGGGGCGGCAATGGTACTGGAGGCTGAATAATGGAAGGGCAATCCGCATTTCACATGCACGTTCGTCTGGATAACATCGCCATCGTGACCATCGATGTGCCCGACGAAAAAATGAACACCCTGAAAGCCGAGTTTGGTGGCGAAGTGCGCGCCATCCTGAAACAAATCCACGAAAACAAGCAGCTTCAGGGCGTGGTGTTTATCTCCGGCAAGCCGGACAATTTCATCGCGGGCGCGGATATTAATATGATCGCCCGCTGCCAGACCGCGCAGCAGGCCGAAGCGCTGGCAAAACAGGGCCAGCAGATCATGGCCGATATTCATGCGCTCTCCATCCCGGTGGTGGCGGCGATCCACGGGCCCTGCCTCGGCGGCGGCCTGGAGCTGGCGCTGGCCTGTCATCGCCGGGTCTGTACCGACGACGGCAAAACAGTGCTTGGGCTACCGGAAGTGCAGCTCGGGCTGTTGCCCGGATCTGGCGGCACCCAACGCCTGCCGCGCCTGACTGGCGTCAGCACCGCGCTGGAAATGATGCTGGCGGGTAAACAGCTGCGTCCGCGCCAGGCGCTGAAAGTAGGGTTAGTGGATGACGTGGTGCCGAAATCGATCCTGCTGGACGCGGCGGTGGAACTGGCTAAACAGGGCCGTCCCGCCTCGCGCCGCCTGCCGGTGCGTGAACGCGTACTGGCCGGGCCGCTGGGCCGCTCGATTCTGTTCCGCATGGTTACGAAGCAAACCCTGCAAAAAACCCACGGTAATTACCCGGCGGCGACGCGGATTATCGACGTGGTGCGCATCGGGCTGGAGCAGGGCAGCGCCAGCGGGTACGAAGCGGAAACGAAAGCCTTTGGCGAACTCGCCATGACGCCGCAGTCTGCCGCGCTGCGTCATATTTTCTTTGCCAGTACCGAGCTGAAAAAGGATCAGGGCAGCGAGGTGCCGCCGAAACCGCTGCGCGCCGTGGGCATTCTCGGCGGCGGGCTGATGGGCGGCGGAATTGCTTATGTCACGGCCACCAAAGGCAAACTGCCGGTACGGCTGAAAGACATCAATGATAAAGGCATCAACCACGCGCTGAAATACAGCTGGGAGCTGCTGGATAAAAAAGTGCGCCGCCGTCATTTAAAAGCCGTTGAGCGCGACAGCCAGATGGCGCTGATTAGCGGTTCTACCGATTATCGCGGCTTTCATCAGCGGGATATCGTGGTGGAGGCGGTGTTTGAGGATCTGGATCTTAAGCGCCAGATGGTGGCTGAAATCGAACAATACGCCGCGCCGGACACGATTTTTGCCTCTAACACCTCCTCGTTGCCCATTGGCGATATCGCGCAAAACGCCGCGCGCCCGGAGCAGGTGGTCGGTCTGCACTATTTCAGTCCGGTCGATAAAATGCCGCTGGTCGAGGTTATTCCCCATGCGGGAACCAGCGCGCAAACCATCTCCACTACCGTGGCGCTGGCGAAAAAGCAGGGTAAAACGCCGATCGTGGTGGCGGACCGCGCGGGCTTTTACGTTAACCGCATTCTCGCCCCGTATATCAATGAAGCCATGCGCTGCCTGCTTGAAGGTGAACCGATTGAGCACATTGATGATGCGCTGGTGAAGTTTGGCTTCCCGGTCGGGCCGATCCAACTTTTGGATGAGGTTGGAATAGACGTCGGCACTAAAATTATCCCTGTGCTGGAGCGGGCGTTCGGGGCGCGTTTTAGCGCGCCGAATGAAGCCGTTGCAGCGATTTTGAAGGACGATCGCAAAGGCAGAAAAAACGGTCGCGGTTTCTATCTTTATCCGGCAAAAGGGCGTAAAAGCAAGAAGCAGGTCGACCCTGCAATTTATACGCTTATTGGCGTCAAGCCTGAGCAAAAAATGGCGGCGGACGCGCTGGCGGAGCGCTGTGTCATGATGATGCTGAACGAGGCGGCGCGGGCACTGGATGAAGGCGTGGTGCGCTCAGTCAGAGACGGCGACATCGGCGCAGTCTTCGGCATTGGGTTCCCGCCTTTCCTTGGCGGTCCGTTCCGCTATATGGACAGCCTCGGCGCGGCAGAGGTGGTTGCCCGGCTGCAACGTCTGGAAAGCCGTTACGGCGAGCGCTTTGCCCCCTGCGAGCGGCTGCTGGCAATGGCGCAAACCCAGCAAAAATTCTGGCAAAGTCAGGCGAATGTTGAGCCTGCAACGGTGACCGCTGATTAACCGGTTTTTACCGGTGCGTCGGGGTTGGTTAAATTGTAAACGGCGATTGACTATACTTACGCCATTAAGGTAAAACACAGCGTTTCATTCGCAGTCGGGATAAGGCACAATGCCCGACCGCGATGATCTCCCCACAGGCTTTGGGCCTGTTGGGGATCGTGGCGATTCTGGTTAACAAAAGCGGTGCACTATGCAAGTTTTTATTATGCGTCACGGTGACGCAGCTCTTGATGCCGCCAGTGATGCGGTTCGTCCTTTAACCCTCTGCGGGTGTGACGAATCCCGTCAAATGGCGACCTGGTTAAAAGGTCAAAAGGTGGACATCGAGCGTGTTCTTGTCAGCCCCTATCTGCGTGCCGGGCAGACGCTGGATGTGGTCCGGGAAGTGTTCACACTGCCGGAAAACGTCGATGTTCTGCCGGAGTTGACGCCCTGCGGCGATGTGCGAATGGTCGGTGCCGACCTTCAGACGCTGGCGGACGAAGGCGTTAAATCGGTGTTGGTGATTTCTCACCTCCCGTTAGTTGGCTACCTGGTATCAGAACTTTGCCCGGAAGAAACGCCGCCAATGTTCTCAACGTCTGCCATCGCCAGCGTAACGCTGGATCCGCAAACCGATAAGGGCGTATTTAACTGGCAGATGAGCCCCTGCAACCTGAAGATGGCGAAAGCCAGCAATGGGTAAAACGTCAAAAAGCCGCGTAAAGCGGCTTTTTTGTGTCTAAGGCAGTTCCGGCGGCCTGAACTCTTCCACCTCAATCAGCACCAGCAAAGCGGCATCGCCGCCATACTCTTTCGACGCCTGATGAAAAGCCACAACGTGTGGATGCTGAGCCAGCCACAGCGGGGTTTGCTGCTTCAGAATGTGTTTGCCGTGGCCGTGCATCACGCAGGCGCAAAAGACGTGTTCGCGTCGACAGGCGGCAATCAGCGCGCCTAATTCCTGCTTGGCCTGAAGTTGGGTCAGGCCGTGTAAATCAAGAAACAGCTCCGGCGAGTAGTCGCCGCGGCGTAATTTCTTCAGCTCAAAATGGCTGGTGCCTTCCCGCACGTAACGCACCGGGCCTTCCGCCGCCAGCAGCGGCTGGAACTCATCGGAAAAATAGTGGCTGGCGTCGACTTGCTCCTGGATCAGGCGTTTAACCGGCACGTCATTCGCTTTTTTACGCTGCGGGCGATGGACGATGGTGTCCTGCTTAATTTTACGGGTGCCGCGCATCAGTTCCCGGAACAGCGTCTGGTCCTCCTCGTTAAGCGAATTTTTCTTTTTCATTCTCTTCTCCGTCATTCTTATCGCAGGCAGTGTACCTGACTCCTTCGCCAGCGCTAAATAAAACGCGTTTTCACGCTGGCAGGGAAGGGTGGATGCTGATTTATCGCCACTATCGTGGCAAACTAGCCGCCGTGTTTAACGCGTCACGCGCGCTGGAGGAATAGTGGATAAAATTTTCGTCGATGAAGCAGTCAATGAACTGCATACCATTCAGGACATGCTGCGCTGGTCGGTCAGCCGTTTTAGCGCGGCGGGCATCTGGTATGGTCATGGCACCGATAACCCGTGGGATGAGGCGGTACAACTGGTGCTTCCATCGCTTTATCTGCCGCTGGATATTCCTGAAGATATGCGCACCGCACGCTTAACCTCCAGCGAACGCCACCGCATTGTCGAGCGCGTGATCCGCCGGGTCAACGAGCGTATTCCGGTAGCTTACCTGACCAATAAAGCCTGGTTCTGCGGCCACGAATTTTACGTCGACGAGCGCGTGCTGGTGCCGCGCTCCCCGATTGGCGAACTGATCAACAACCGTTTCGCCGGGCTGTACGACGGCCAGCCTGAACATATTCTGGATATGTGTACCGGCAGCGGCTGTATCGCCATCGCCTGCGCGTATGCCTTCCCGGAAGCCGAAGTCGACGCGGTGGATATCTCCGCCGATGCGCTGGCGGTGACCGAGCACAACATTGAAGAGCACGGCCTGATCCATCACGTCACGCCAATCCGCTCCGACCTGTTCCGCGATCTGCCGAAAGTGCAGTACGACATCATCGTCACCAATCCGCCGTATGTGGATGAGGAAGATATGTCCGATCTGCCGAACGAGTACCGCCACGAGCCGGAGTTGGGGCTGGCGGCGGGCAGCGACGGCCTGAAACTGGCGCGCCGCATTCTGGCCTGCTCCCCGGACTACCTGTCCGACCAGGGGATTCTGATTTGTGAAGTGGGTAACAGCATGGTACATCTGATGGAGCAATATCCGGATGTGCCGTTCACCTGGCTGGAGTTTGATAACGGCGGCGACGGCGTCTTCATGCTGACTAAAGCGCAACTGATCGCGGCGCGCGAGCACTTCAGCATTTATAAAGATTAATCCAACGGGCTGCGGCCCGTTTCACATCGCTCAAAAACACAACAACGACAACGGAGCCGTGATGGCAGGAAACAGTATTGGACAATTCTTCCGTGTGACCACCTTCGGGGAGTCGCATGGCGTGGCGCTGGGTTGCATCGTCGATGGCGTACCGCCCGGCATCCCGCTAACCGAAGCCGATCTTCAGCACGATCTCGACCGCCGCCGTCCCGGCACCTCGCGCTACACTACCCAGCGCCGCGAGCCGGACCAGGTAAAAATCCTCTCCGGCGTGTTTGAGGGCGTCACCACCGGCACCAGTATTGGCCTGCTGATTGAAAACACCGATCAGCGCTCCCAGGATTACAGCGCCATCAAAGACGTGTTCCGTCCGGGGCACGCGGATTACACCTACGAACAGAAATACGGCCTGCGCGACTATCGCGGCGGCGGACGTTCATCCGCCCGTGAAACCGCCATGCGCGTCGCGGCAGGCGCTATCGCCAAAAAATATCTGGCGCAGAAATTCGGCGTGGTGATTCGCGGCTGCCTGACCCAGATGGGCGACATCCCGCTGGAAATCAAAGACTGGGATCAGGTGGAACAGAACCCGTTCTTCTGCCCGGATCCGGATAAAATCGAGGCGCTGGATGAGCTGATGCGCGCGCTGAAAAAAGAGGGCGATTCCATCGGCGCGAAAGTCACCGTGGTGGCCGACAGCGTGCCCGCCGGGCTTGGCGAGCCGGTATTTGACCGCCTGGACGCTGATATCGCCCACGCGCTGATGAGCATTAACGCCGTGAAGGGCGTCGAAATCGGTGACGGTTTCGGTGTGGTGCAGCTGCGCGGCAGCCAGAACCGCGACGAAATCACCACCGCCGGTTTTCAGAGCAACCACGCAGGCGGCGTGCTGGGCGGCATCAGCAGCGGCCAGCAAATCGTGGCGCATATGGCGCTGAAACCGACCTCCAGCATTATGGTGCCGGGGCGTACGGTAAACCGTTTCGGCGAAGAAGTAGAAATGGTCACCCGTGGGCGTCACGATCCCTGCGTCGGGATCCGCGCCGTGCCGATCGCCGAAGCGATGCTGGCGATTGTCTTAATGGATCACCTGCTGCGTCAGCGCGCGCAAAACGCCGACGTCAGCACCACGCTCCCCCGTTGGTAAACCGTATGAAACGTTCCCTTATCGCCCTGGCGGCGCTGCTGGCGAGTTCTGCCACGCTGGCCGCCACGCCGTGGCAGAAAGTACCCAACCCCATCCCCGGCGCGCCGCAGTCTATCGGCGCGTTTTCCAACGGCTGCATCGTGGGGGCGCAGGCGCTGCCGCTGGCCTCCGATCACTATCAGGTGATGCGTACCGATCAGCGCCGCTATTTCGGCCACCCGGAGCTGGTGAATTTCATCCAGCGCTTTAGTTCCCAGGTGAACGACTTAGGGATGGGAACGGTGCTGGTGGGGGATATGGGCATGGCCGCAGGCGGGCGTTTCGCCACCGGCCACGCCAGCCATCAAACCGGGCTGGACGTGGATATCTTCCTGCAACTGCCGAAAACCCGCTGGACGTCAGCGCAACTGCTGCGCCCGCAGGCGCTGGATTTGGTTGCGCCCAACGGCAAAGCGGTGGTCGCGAGCCGCTGGAGCCCGCAGATCTATAACATGATCAAGCTGGCGGCGCTGGATGACGAAGTGACGCGCATTTTCGTCAACCCGGCGATCAAGCAGCAACTGTGTCTGGATGCGGGCACCAACCGCGACTGGCTGAATAAAGTGCGTCCGTGGTTTGCCCATCGCGCCCATATGCATGTGCGCCTGCGCTGCCCGGCGGATAGCCTGGAGTGCATCGAGCAAGCCCCGCCGCCGCCGGGAGACGGCTGTGGCGAAGAGTTGCAAAGCTGGTTCAAACCGGCGAAACCGGGTAGTCAATCAACTGAGAAGAAAACGCCTCCGCCACCACCGCCTTCCTGTCAGGCTCTGCTGGATGAACACGTACTTTAAGGATTAATTCGTGGATCTGTTTATGCTTTCCCCGCTGGTGATGGTGGGCCTGTTCTTCATCGCCATGCTTGCGGGGTTTATCGATGCGCTGGCGGGTGGGGGCGGGTTGCTCACTATCCCGGCGCTGCTGGCGACGGGGATGTCGCCCGCCCAGGCGTTAGCCACCAACAAACTTCAGGCCTGCGGCGGTTCGCTTTCCGCCTCGATCTACTTTATCCGCCGTAAAGTGGTGAACCTGAAAGATCAAAAGCTCAATATCCTGATGACCTTTATCGGATCCACCAGCGGCGCGCTGCTGGTGCAGTTCGTGAAGTCGGACATTTTGCGCCAGATCCTGCCGATCCTGGTGATCGGCATTGGCCTTTACTTTCTGTTAATGCCTAAGCTGGGTGAAGAAGATCGCCAACGCCGTCTGTACGGCCTGCCGTTTGCCCTGGTGGCGGGCGGCTGCGTCGGCTTTTATGACGGTTTCTTCGGTCCGGGCGCAGGCTCGTTTTACGCGCTGGCGTTTGTCACGCTGTGCGGGTTTAATCTGGCGAAATCCACCGCTCATGCCAAAGTGCTCAACGCCACGTCGAACGTCGGCGGGCTGTTGCTGTTTATTATTGGCGGAAAAGTGGTGTGGGCCACCGGGTTTCTGATGATGGCCGGCCAGTTTATAGGGGCGCGGTTAGGTTCACGTCTGGTGCTCAGCAAAGGCCAGCAGCTTATCCGTCCAATGATTGTGATTGTTTCCGCTGTGATGAGCGCCAAACTGCTGTTCGACAGCCACGGCGCGGCGCTTCTTCAGTGGCTTGGGATACATTAATGAGCACTGCACACCATTATCAGCAGCTGGTCGATATTTTCGAGGGCTGCTTTTTTAACGAATTTAATACCCGTCTGATTAAAGGCGACGACGAACCGATCTATCTTCCGGCAGACGCGGATGCCCCGTATCACCGCATTGTGTTCGCCCACGGCTTTTACGCCAGCGCGCTGCATGAGATTTCCCACTGGTGTATCGCCGGGAAAGCGCGCCGCGAGCAGGTGGATTTCGGCTACTGGTATTGCCCGGACGGGCGCGATGCCCAAACCCAGTGCCAGTTTGAAGATGTGGAGATCAAACCTCAGGCGCTGGACTGGCTGTTTTGCGAAGCGGCGGGTTTCCCGTTCAACGTCAGCTGCGACAACCTGGAAGGGGACTTCGAACCGGATCGCATCAAGTTTCAGCGCCGGGTCCACGCCCAGGTGATGACGTGGCTGGAAGAGGGCATCCCGGCGCGTCCGGCCCGGTTTATCGCCGCGCTTCAGGACTATTACCAAACGCCGCCGCTGACGGCGGACCGTTTTCCGTGGCCAGAAGACCTGTCCTGAGCCATGCTTTTTGTAGTTGAACCACATGATATGACGGGTAATTGAGGAAAGACGATGATCGCAGCATTCGAAGCGCGCATTCTGGCGTTGATTGATGACATGGTTGAACATGCCAGTGATGACGAGCTGTTCGCCAGCGGCTACCTGCGCGGGCACCTGACGCTTGCCGTGGCGGAACTGGAAGGGGGGGACGATCACTCTGCCGACGCCCTGCACCACAAAGTGACGGAAAGCCTGCAAAAAGCCATTGGCGCAGGCGAGCTGACACCGCGCGACCAGGCGCTGGTGTCCGGCATGTGGCAAACCCTGTTCGATAAAGCCCGGGCCAACTAATCCGCTTTCGTGATGCTATCCCTTCCCGGAATAGCATCACGCATTCCTCTTTTCCCTGCCTTTTTATCTGCTTAGCGCAGCGCTGCCCATAGCGTGACGTCACCGAGACCCTGCCGGAAAGGTTGCAACAGGTTTGCCTTGTTAAGGTGATCTTGTTAACAAACTGAAACAAAGAGTGATGAGAGGACTGGTTTTCCCCGGTTGTGAGGTTGTTAAATTCAGCAGTTTGTTCTAGAAACAAATTGTAATGTATTGGTCACTCCTCATACCTCTTAGAGACCCTGAAGAGTTTGCGTTTCGCCTCGTGCAGGCAACCCGAACTGTGAAGGACAAAAAATGGAAAACATGATGAATAACTCAGGGAAATACCTCCTCTGGGCAGTGCTCTCTATAGTGGGCGCATTTGCTTTGGGATACATCGCTCTGAACCGGGGAGAGCAGATTAACGCGCTGTGGATTGTGGTAGCCGCAGTCTGTGTTTATCTGATCGCTTACCGTTTCTACGGGCTGTTTATCGCTAAACGGGTGCTGGTCGTGGACTCAACGCGTATGACGCCGGCGGTGCGCCATAACGATGGTCTGGACTATGTGCCTACCGATAAAAAAGTGCTGTTCGGCCACCACTTTGCGGCCATCGCCGGAGCAGGCCCGCTGGTCGGCCCGGTGCTGGCTGCGCAAATGGGTTATCTGCCGGGCATGCTGTGGATCCTCGCGGGCGTGGTTATCGCTGGCGCCGTGCAGGACTTTATGGTGCTGTTTGTCTCTACCCGCCGCGACGGTCGTTCCCTTGGTGAGCTGGTGAAAGAGGAGATGGGCAATACCGCCGGGGTGATCGCGCTGGTCGCCTGTTTCATGATCATGGTGATTATCCTCGCGGTACTGGCGATGATCGTGGTGAAAGCGCTGACCCACAGCCCGTGGGGCACCTACACCGTGGCCTTTACCATTCCGCTGGCGCTGTTTATGGGGGTCTACATTCGCTACCTGCGCCCGGGGCGCATCGGCGAAGTGTCGGTCATTGGTCTGGTGCTGCTGATTTTCGCCATTATTTCCGGCGGTTGGGTGGCAGAAAGCCCGACATGGGCACCGTACTTCGACTTTACCGGCGTACAGCTGACCTGGATGCTGGTGGGCTACGGCTTTGTGGCGGCGGTACTGCCGGTATGGCTGCTGCTCGCGCCGCGTGACTACCTGTCGACCTTCCTGAAAATCGGCACCATCGTCGGGCTGGCTATCGGCATCCTGATTATGCGTCCGACCCTGACCATGCCGTCGATCACCAAATTTATCGACGGGACCGGTCCGGTCTGGTCCGGCGACATGTTCCCGTTCCTGTTTATCACCATCGCCTGTGGCGCGGTGTCGGGTTTCCACGCGCTGATCTCCTCCGGCACCACGCCGAAAATGCTGGCTAACGAAAATCAGGCCTGCCTGATTGGCTACGGCGGCATGCTGATGGAATCTTTCGTGGCGATCATGGCGCTGGTGGCGGCATGCGTTATCGACCCGGGCGTGTACTTCGCCATGAACAGCCCGATGGCGGTGCTGGCTCCGGCGGGCGCCACCGATGTGGTGGCCTCTGCGGCGCAAGTGGTCAGCGGCTGGGGCTTCCAGATCACCCCGGAAACCCTGACGCAAATCGCTAACGAAGTGGGCGAGCAGTCGATCATCTCCCGTGCGGGCGGCGCACCGACCCTGGCGGTCGGGATGGCGTACATTCTGCACGGCGCGCTGGGCGGCCTGATGGATGTTTCCTTCTGGTATCACTTCGCGATCCTGTTTGAAGCGCTGTTCATCCTGACGGCGGTGGACGCCGGTACGCGTGCCGCGCGCTTTATGCTGCAGGACCTGCTGGGCGTGATTTCTCCGGGCCTGAAGCGTACCGACTCGCTGCCGGCCAACATCCTGGCGACGGCGCTGTGCGTTCTGGCGTGGGGTTACTTCCTGCATCAGGGCGTGGTTGATCCGCTGGGCGGCATCAACACCCTGTGGCCGCTGTTTGGTATCGCCAACCAGATGCTGGCAGGCATGGCGCTGATGCTCTGCGCGGTGGTACTGTTCAAGATGAAACGCCAACGCTACGCATGGGTTGCGCTGGTCCCTACCGCATGGCTGCTGATTTGCACCATGACGGCGGGCTGGCAGAAAGCGTTTAGCCCGGATGCCAAAGTGGGCTTCCTGGCTATCGCCAACAAATTCCAGGCGATGATCGACAGCGGCAACATTCCGGCGCAGTACACGCAGGCGCAGCTGGCTCGCCTGGTGTTTAACAACCGTCTGGATGCGGGCCTGACCATCTTCTTTATGGTGGTGGTAGTCGTGATTGCGCTGTTCTCCATCAAGACGGCGCTGGCGGCATTGAAAGTCGATAAGCCCACCGCGAAAGAGGTGCCTTACGAGCCGATGCCGGAAAACTATCAGGATATCGTGACTCAGGCGAAAAGCGCCCACTAACGGTTGAATGAGCGTGAAGTAATCCACTCCCCGGCTTAACGGCTGGGGAGTTTTTGGCTTTAAACACAGAAGGAGACGGTATGTTTGATACCCTTGCCAGAGCCGGTAAATATCTGGGCCAAGCGGCGAAATTAATGGTCGGCGTACCGGATTACGATAACTATGTCCAGCACATCCGGCTTAATCATCCCGATCAAACGCCGATGACCTACGAAGAGTTTTTCCGCGAACGCCAGGATGCACGCTACGGCGGGAAAGGCGGAGCCCGCTGCTGTTAAGGAAACGAGATGAACCAGGTTGTTGCAGTCACGTTGTTAACCGGTTTCCTGGGTGCCGGTAAAACCACCCTGATTAACCATTTTCTCACCCATCACGCCGACGCGTCGGTGGCGATTCTGGAAAACGAATTCGGCGCAGTGAATATTGACGGCGCGCTGCTGCGCGGCGGCGATAACGTCAACGTCGTCGAACTGTCCAACGGCTGCGTCTGTTGCAGCGTGCGCGGCGAATTTACCGCAGCGCTCACTGAACTGCTGGCCCAGCGCCAGCGCGGCGAGCTCACCTTCGATCGCCTGATCGTTGAAACCACCGGCCTCGCCGACCCGGCGCCGATTATCCAGACCTTTTTCGTTGAAGAGGCGCTGCGTGAAGCGCTGCGGCTGGACGCGGTGATTACCCTCGCGGACTGCCACCATATTTCCCGCCAGCTGGATGAACATCCGGTTGCCGCTTCGCAGCTCGGGTTCGCCGATCGTATTTTGCTGACCAAAGCGGATACCTGTGACGAACAGCAGCACAGCGAGGCGCTGGCGCGCATTCACCAGATCAACAGCAAAGCCGAGATCTACCAGATCGAAAATGGCGTCTGCCCGGCAGATCTGTGGCTGGATCTCAACGCCTTTGAGCTGAGCGACGCCAACAGCCTGACCAAAGGGTTTCATGCGATCCGCCCAGCCGATCCCTCCGCGCCGCGCTTCACCCCGTTTAAAGAAACCAAACGCTCCTGGGATGACGCGATTCAGGCGCACGTGTTTGAAGCGGGCTGGATGGATTTGCAGAAGGCCGGGGCGTTTATGGAGCAGTGCGTGGAGCGCTACGGCAATGACATGTTGCGCTACAAAGGCGTGCTGGCGATTGCCGGAAATCCCCAGCGCCTGATTGTCCAGGGCGTGCATAAAGTGGTGGGTTTTGATTACGGCTCACCCTGGAATGAGGGGGAAACGCCCCAGTCGCGGCTGGTGATTATCGGGCGCTACTTGCCGATTGAGGAACTGCGCACAGCTTTCGCTCAGGCTACCGCGTAATAACCGGCGGATGCGTTAGCGCGTATCCGCCGCTGCCTTTATTTAGCAGCACTCACCGCTTTGCCCTTCAGCAGTTTTCGCACCCACAGCCGGTTAGGGTTGAGCGCCGCCAGCGTCGGGCCGTCCATCGGGAGAGGTTCATCGCACATCTGCGCAGCGACGATCTCCGCCGCCAGCGGGGCGCTGCATAGCCCGCGTGAGCCCAGCGCGCCCAGCATAAACAGATTCGGATGCACCGGTGCGGCAGGCACCTTTTCCGGCGTGGCGCTGTGTCGCGATAAGTCATGATACTGGTCAAGCAGGGCCGGGTAATCGGCAACGTTACCCACCATCGGCATATGGTCCCGGGTGGCGCAGCGTACCCCGACACGCGCCTCGCCTGCGCTCACATCCACCTCGCGCGGCCAGGCCTGGTCCGGGAAACAGTCGATCAGCCGCTGGCGGTTATGCTGCTGGTCGTTCTCGCTGTACTGCGCGTTCTCCAACCCGCGATGATAGCTGGCGCCAATGCAGTGATGCCGGTTTTGCGGGTTCATCGGCGTCAGATAGCCGTCATAGCACAGCACCTGGCGCAGCGCCGACAGCTGCGGCGCGGTGGGAATATGGCTCACCTGGCCCGCCACCGGGTAGACCGGTTGCATCGCGGTTTGCGCAAACTGATTCAGCCTGCTGCCGTTGGCTAATACCACCGCGTCATGCATAACCTGCTGCCCGTCGGCAAAGTCCAGCAGCCAGCGTCCGGCGTGATGGAGTTGCCGTACCGAACGCCGGTAATGCACCGTTAATCCCTGCTGTTGGGCCAGGGCAATTGCGCCCGCCGTTAACTGCGCCGGGCACAGCCAGCCGCCGAGCGGGTATTCAATCCCCCCGCAGTCAGTGTTAACGCCGCTGCGGGCTAACACCGCTTGCGCATCCACGCCGCGCGCCACGTTTTCCGGCAGATCCAGCGCCAGCATTTCATGGATTTTCGCGGCGCTTTTTTCATCCCAGCCCAGTTGGGTAACGCCGCACCAGTCATGATCGAACGCAACCGGCAGCGCGTCATACAGGCGACGGGCGAAGGTAAACGCAGCGGGGAAAAAGCGCGTCAGCGCCGGATTGCTGTGGCTGATCAGCGGGTACAGCGCCCCCTGGCGGTTGCCGGACGCGCCCTGCGCCGGGGCATCGTCCTCGCAATACAGCGTCACGCGCTTGCCGCGTCGCAGCAATGCTAACGCCAGTAAAGCGCTGGCGATGCCGCCGCCGACTATCGCCACATCATCCCCTTGCGCGGCCTGGCGTTGATACCAGGGCGTCAGCGAACGCGTGGGCAGGGCGCTTTCCAGCACGCCGGTAAGCATTTCGCGTTTACGACCAAAGCCTTTACTTTTCTGCACAGTAAACCCGGCGTCCTGCAAGCCCCGGCGTACAAAGCCCGCAGAGGTAAAGGTCGCCAGCGTTGCGCCGGGCCGCGCCAGCCGCGCCATGGCGTTAAACAGCTGCGGCGTCCACATGTCCGGGTTTTTGGCCGGGGCAAAACCATCAAGAAACCACGCGTCCACCTGGCCCTGTAGCGCGTCATCTAAATCGGGGAGCAATTCATTGACGTCGCCCAGCCACAAATCCAGCGTTACGCGGCCGTTATCGAATAACAGGCGCTGGCAGCCCGCCAGCAGCGGCGGCCACTGGCGATGCAGCTTTTCCGCCCAGGGCGCGAGTTCCGGCCATGTGGCGTGAGCTCGCGCGAAATCCTCCGCCTGAAGCGGGAATTTTTCGAAGCTGACGAAGTGCAGCCGGTTCAGCGTCGCGTCAGGATGAGCCGCGCAAAACGCGTCAAACGCCTGCCAGAGCGTCAGAAAATTAAGCCCGGTGCCAAAGCCGGTTTCCGCCACGGTAAACAGCGTGCGCGAGTGCTGCGCAAAGCGCGCCGGCAGCTGATTGCCTCCCAAAAAGACGTAGCGCGTCTCTTCCAGACCGTTGTCATTGGAAAAGTAAACGTCGTCAAAATCTCGGGAAACAGGTGTACCCTCATTATTGAAGTCAAGGGTGGCAGGTTTGATGGTGGAATGTTTCACGTAAGTTACTCGTCTGACAGGCAGTGGCACGATCTTAGCGATGTGGGGCGGGCGGCGCAAATTTACCGGCAAATCGTCTGATCGGACTTGTTCGGCGTACAACTGTACGCTATTGTGCCACTCGACTCTTATTATTAGTGCGACTGACAGAGGTATTAGATGAAACGTGCCGTGATTACTGGCCTGGGTATCGTATCCAGCATCGGTAATAACCAGCAGGAAGTCCTGGCATCCCTTCGTGAAGGGCGCTCAGGTATTACTTTCTCTCAAGAGCTGAAAGATTCCGGTATGCGTAGCCACGTTTGGGGCAATGTAAAACTGGACACCACCGGTCTGATCGACCGCAAAGTGGTGCGCTTTATGAGCGATGCGTCGATTTATGCATACCTCTCGATGGAGCAGGCTATTCAGGATGCCGGTCTTTCTGACGAAGCCTACCAGAACAACCCGCGCGTGGGTCTGATCGCCGGTTCCGGCGGCGGCTCCCCGCGTTACCAGGTGTTCGGCGCTGACGCGATGCGCAGCCCGCGCGGCCTGAAGGCGGTTGGTCCGTATGTGGTGACTAAGTCTATGGCATCCGGCGTGTCCGCCTGTCTGGCGACCCCGTTCAAAATTCACGGCGTGAACTACTCCATCAGCTCCGCCTGCGCCACTTCCGCGCACTGTATCGGTAACGCGGTTGAGCAGATCCAGTTGGGCAAACAGGACATCGTGTTTGCTGGCGGCGGCGAAGAGCTGTGCTGGGAAATGGCCTGTGAATTCGACGCCATGGGCGCGCTGTCGACCAAATACAACGAAACGCCGGACAAAGCTTCCCGCACCTATGACACAGACCGCGACGGTTTCGTGATCGCAGGCGGCGGCGGTATGGTCGTGGTGGAAGAGCTGGAACATGCTCTGGCGCGCGGCGCGCATATCTATGCGGAAATCGTCGGTTATGGCGCAACCTCCGATGGCGCAGACATGGTGGCGCCGTCTGGCGAAGGCGCAGTGCGCTGCATGCAGATGGCGATGCACGGTGTTGATACCCCGATCGATTATCTGAATACCCACGGGACGTCCACGCCGGTTGGCGATGTGAAAGAACTGGGCGCCATCCGCGAAGTGTTCGGCGATAAATCCCCGGCGCTGTCCGCCACCAAAGCCATGACCGGTCACTCTCTGGGTGCGGCAGGCGTGCAGGAAGCCATTTACTCCCTGCTGATGCTGGAACACGGCTTTATCGCCCCGAGCATCAACATTGAGAATCTGGATCCCCAGGCGGAAGGGCTGAACGTCATTACCGAAACCACCGAGCGTGAACTCACTACCGTGATGTCCAACAGCTTCGGCTTCGGCGGCACCAACGCCACGCTGGTAATGCGCAAATATCAGGCGTAAGCCGCGCACCATAAAAAAGGGCCTTTACGGCCCTTTTTGCATTTCTGAATGGCGATTATAGCACCATCAACATCACCACAATCGCCACCACCAGCGCGAACAGTACCAGCCCGGGACGAGCGGAAAGCTGGCGCAGCGGCTCCATCAACGACGGGATCAGCGGGCTGTAAATCGGCTGGATGTCGCGGGTTTCCAGCGGCGACGCGTTACCGGCAACGCGCAGGGCAAACACCTGATTCAGCACATCCTGAATTTGCGCCGTGGTGAGCACCGTCTGGGGCGTGGCCTGCCAGCGCTGCTGGGTATAATCGACAATCTCCTGCCATTCGTGCGACGCCATCGGCTGGCGCAGGGCGGTTTGCAGGGAGATCAGCGTCGGGGCTGCCTGCTGAACCAGCGTCTGGCGCGCCTGTAACCAGGTATTCAACGGGGCGAAATGCTTAGCCGGGATCAACTCGCCGGTTTTGACGCCCGCCAGCTCCAGCATTGACTGCCAGATCAGCTTTGGCGATTCGCCGGTGGCGGCGGCCAGTTTAATGACCTGCTGATTCAGCGTGTTGTGCTCGGCGGGCAGCAGCGGGCGCTCGGTCGCCGGACGCTGCTGCGGCTGCGGGATGGCCATCTGGCCGTTTTGCAGCAGCACCAGCACGCTCTTTAACTGCTCGGGCGACAGCTGGCTCAGCGCGGTCTGACCAAACTGCTGGCGAATATAATCGCTGGCCGCCTGGCGGTTGTTGCCGACGTTCAGCAGCTCGGTCAGTTGCGACAGCAGCTGCCGCCCGGAATGGGTGCTTTCCGCGCTGGTCAGGCGTTGATTCAGATTTTGCTCGGCGGCGGGAAAATGGCGCGACTGCAACGGCATCTCTTGTTTCAGCCCCAGGTCGTGGCGCAGGCTGGCCCAGACTTCGCTGCTCTGCTGTTGCGTCAGCGCGATGATGCGGGTAATCAGCCGCTCAAGCTGGGTGCGCTGTTGGGATGAGAGCGGAAGTTCGCCGGCTGTGGTCTGCGGGGAGGAAGGTTCTCCCGGAGGGCGGGCGGGTGCGCCCTGGACTGGTTGCATCATAGTAAATCCTGACTTCGCCTTCGGTCTCGTGTATGACTAAGGGCGAGATTATGGCACACTTAGCGCCCATCTCCCGCACATTAACAGGTACTGTAACGTGAAAATTCTCGTTGATGAAAATATGCCTTATGCCCGCGAACTGTTTGCCCGTCTGGGTGAGGTAAAAGCGGTGCCGGGGCGGCCGATTCCGGTGGCCGAACTGGATGATGCCGATGCGTTGATGGTGCGTTCGGTGACCAAAGTCAATGGCCCGTTGCTGGACGGAAAAGGCGTCCGCTTCGTCGGCACCGCGACGGCTGGCACCGATCACGTAGATCAGGATTATTTACACCAGGCGGGGATCGCGTTTTCCGCAGCGCCCGGCTGTAATGCCATCGCCGTGGTGGAATACGTGTTTTCCGCGCTGTTGATGCTGGCGGAGCGCGACGGATTCGAACTGACCGACCGCACCGTGGGCATTGTCGGCGTCGGCAACGTCGGCGGGCGGTTGCAGAAGCGTCTGGAAGCGCTGGGCGTGCGCACGCTGCTGTGCGATCCGCCGCGCGCCGATAACGGCGAGCCGGGCGATTTCCAGCCGCTGGATAAGCTGGTCGAGGAAGCCGATATCCTCACCTTCCACACCCCATTGTACAAAGACGGCCCGTACAAAACATGGCATCTGGCGGATGAGGCGCTGATCTCGCGCCTCAAGCCGGGCGCGATTTTGATCAACGCCTGCCGTGGCGCGGTGGTGGATAACGCCGCGCTGCTGAAATGCCTCGACGCAGGCCAGAAGCTCAGCACCGTACTGGACGTCTGGGAGCCGGAGCCGGATCTCAACGTGGCGCTGCTGGATAAAGTCGATATCGGCACCGCGCATATCGCCGGTTACACTCTTGAAGGCAAAGCGCGCGGCACCACCCAGGTGTTTGAGGCCTATAGCGCCTTTATCGGCAAGCCGCAGCAGATCGCCCTCGACTCGCTGCTGCCCGCGCCGGAATTTGGCCGCATCACCCTGCATGGCCCATTAGATCAGCCAACGCTGAAAAGGCTGGTGCATCTGGTGTATGATGTGCGCCGCGATGACGCGCCGCTGCGTAAAGTGGCTGGCGTGGCGGGGGAATTCGATAAGCTGCGTAAGCATTATCTTGAGCGCCGCGAATGGTCGTCCCTGTTTATTCAGTGCGATGACGCCGCGGCGGCGAAGCTGCTCTCTGCGCTCGGGTTTAACGCCGTACACCATTCGGCGCGTTAATCATCTTCTTTTTCGTTCCCTGCCTTTTGGGGCAGGGACGCTGTTTTATTTTCTGGAGTAAACCACCATGTCTGAAGGCTGGAACATTGCCGTACTGGGCGCGACGGGCGCCGTGGGCGAAGCCCTGCTTGAGCAACTTGCGGAACGTCAATTCCCGGTGGGTGAACTGTATGCCCTGGCGCGCAGTGAAAGCGCGGGCGAAACTTTGCGTTTCGCGGGGAAAAGCGTGATGGTGCAGGATGCCGCCGAATTTGACTGGACCCAGGCGCAGCTTGCGTTTTTTGTGGCCGGTCAGGACGCCACTGCGCAGTACGCGGACGATGCCGCAAACGCGGGCTGCCTGGTGATTGACGCCAGCGGTCTGTACGCGCTGGAGCCGGATGTGCCGCTGGTCGTGCCGGAGGTGAACCCGTTCGTGCTGGCGGATTACCGCAACCGTAATCTGGTGGCCATTCCCGATAGCCTGACCAGCCAGCTGCTGGTGGCGTTAAAGCCGCTGATCGACGAAGGCGGCCTGGCGCGCATTCAGGTAACCAGTCTGCTGTCCGCATCGGCGAAAGGCAAAGTGGCGGTTGACGCCCTGGCGGGCCAGAGCGCCAAACTGCTTAACGGTATCCCGGTTGATGAAGACGATTTCTTCGGCCGTCAGCTGGCGTTTAACATCCTGCCAATGCTGCCAGACAGCGAAGGCAGCGTGCGCGAAGAGCGCCGCATCGTCGATGAAGTCCGTAAAATCCTCCAGGACGAGATGCTGATGATCTCTGCCACCTGCGTCCAGTCGCCGGTATTTTACGGCCATGCCCAGATGGTCAATTTTGAAGCCATGCGCCCGCTGTCGTTTGAAGAAGCGCGCGATGCCTTTGGCCGCGGCGAAGAAGTGGTGTTATCCCCCGCTAATGAATTCCCGACTCAGGTGGGCGACGCCTCCGGCAACGCCCAGCTTTCTGTCGGCTGCGTACGTAACGATTACGGAATGCCGGAGCAGATCCAGTTCTGGTCAGTGGCGGACAACGTACGTTTCGGCGGCGCGCTGATGGCGGTGAAAGTGGCGGAGAAACTGGTGCAGGAGTATTTGTACTGATGTCTGAGCTTCAGGATGTGCCGGTGCGCAAAATCGCGCTCGGCATTGAGTACGACGGCAGTAAATATTACGGCTGGCAGCGCCAGAATGAAGTGCGCAGCGTGCAGGAAAAACTCGAAAAGGCGCTGACCCAGGTGGCGAATGCGCCGGTTAACGTGTTTTGTGCCGGGCGCACCGATGCGGGCGTTCATGCCACCGGCCAGGTGGTGCACTTTGAAACCCAGGCGATCCGCAAAGACGCCGCCTGGACGCTGGGCGTAAATGCGAATTTACCTGGTGACATCGCGGTGCGCTGGGTCAAAGATGTGCCAGACGATTTTCATGCCCGATTTAGCGCCACGGCTCGCCGTTACCGCTATGTCATCTACAATCATCGTCTGCGTCCTGCGGTTTTGCAGCAGGGCGTCACCCATTATCACCAGCCGCTGGATGCGGAACGCATGCATCGCGCGGCCCAGTGCTTGATCGGTGAAAATGATTTTACCTCGTTTCGCGCCGTGCAGTGTCAGTCGCGCACCCCGTGGCGTAATCTGATGCACATTAACGTCGCGCGATTCGGGGCGTATGTGGTGGTCGATATCAAAGCGAATGCCTTTGTACATCATATGGTCAGGAATATTGTTGGCAGCCTGATGGAAGTAGGGTGCGGCAACCAGCCGGAGAGCTGGATTGAGGAGTTGCTGGCGGTGAAGGATCGCACGCTTGCGGCAGCGACGGCGAAAGCGGAAGGGCTCTATCTGGTCAGCGTGGATTATCCTGACCGTTTCGAGCTGCCGACGACGCCGATGGGCCCACTTTTTTTAGCTGACTAAAGGCTGTTGAGGACGTAACGCTGTATGGACATTATTCGCTTTGTGATCGATTTCATTCTGCACATTGACGTGCATCTGGCGGAATTGGTCGCCGATTACGGGATTTGGGTTTACGCCATCCTGTTTTTGATTCTGTTTTGTGAAACCGGGCTGGTGGTTACGCCCTTCCTGCCGGGTGATTCGCTGCTGTTTGTCGCCGGGGCGATCTCCGCGCTGCCCACCAACGATCTGAATGTTCACCTGATGGTGGCATTGATGATCGTAGCGGCGATTATCGGCGATGCGGTGAATTATACGATTGGCAGGCTGTTCGGCGAAAAGCTGTTCAGTAACCCGAACTCGAAAATTTTCCGCCGCAGCTATCTGGATAAAACCCATGCGTTTTACGAGCGTCACGGCGGAAAGACCATCATTCTGGCGCGCTTTGTGCCGATCGTACGCACCTTCGCGCCGTTCGTCGCCGGCATGGGCCATATGTCCTATCGCCACTTCGCGGCTTATAACGTGATCGGCGCGCTGCTGTGGGTGCTGCTGTTTACCTACGCGGGTTACCTGTTCGGCGATTTGCCGATCGTGCAGGAAAACTTAAAGCTGCTGATTGTGGCGATCATCGTCCTGTCGGTATTGCCGGGCGTCGTGGAAATTATCCGCCACAAGCGAGCCGCGGCGCGCAGCGGAAGATAACCCTCACGTTCATGAAACAAGAGCAGGATCGCGCGGTTAGACCACTTTTTTATCCCAACTCGCGGTTTGTTATGTTTTAATGAGCACCATTTATGGTCTGTCGGCGGTCAGAGTTTATCCGCTGCCGGCAGAAAAACTGGTATCGACCAGGTTCAGGCAGAAAGGTCATCAATGAGCTGGATTGAACGAATTCTCAATAAGAGCAATATCACCCCCACCCGTAAGGCGAGCATCCCTGAAGGGGTGTGGACCAAGTGCGACAGCTGCGGTCAGGTTCTCTACCGCGCCGAGCTGGAGCGTAATCTGGGGGTTTGCCCGAAGTGCGATCATCATATGCGTATGGCGGCGCGCGACCGTCTGCACAGCCTGTTAGACGAAGGCTCCATGGTCGAACTGGGCAGCGAGCTTGAGCCGAAAGACGTGCTGAAGTTCAAAGACTCCAAAAAGTATAAAGATCGTCTGGCGAGCGCCCAGAAAGAAACCGGCGAAAAAGACGCGCTGGTGGTGATGAAAGGCACCCTGCACGATATGCCAGTGGTTGCGGCGGCGTTTGAGTTCTCCTTTATGGGCGGCTCCATGGGCTCCGTGGTTGGCGCGCGTTTTGTGCGTGCCGTTGAGCAGGCGCTGGAAGACAACTGCCCGCTGATCTGCTTCTCCGCATCCGGCGGCGCGCGTATGCAGGAAGCGCTGATGTCGCTGATGCAGATGGCGAAAACCAGCGCCGCGCTGGCGAAAATGCAGGAGCGCGGCTTGCCGTATATCTCCGTGCTGACCGACCCGACCATGGGCGGCGTCTCCGCCAGTTTCGCGATGCTGGGCGATCTGAACATCGCCGAGCCGAAAGCGCTGATTGGCTTTGCCGGCCCGCGCGTTATCGAACAGACCGTGCGCGAAAAACTGCCTGCGGGCTTCCAGCGCAGCGAGTTCTTAATCGAGAAAGGGGCGATCGATATGATTATCCGCCGTCCTGAACTGCGCCTGAAGCTGGCCAGCCTGCTGGCGAAAATGATGAACCTCCCGGCACCAGGCCCGGATGCGCCGCAGGAATCCATCGTGGTTCCGCCAGCGCCAGACCAGGAACACGAGGCCTGATCGTCACGAAGGGCAGGGCCATAGCGGCGCTGCCCTTTTTGTTTATCTATCGTTAACACGTACGGGCATCATGGAAAAAGACTGCATTCCCCACGCCACGTCGCCCCTGGCTACGTGGCTTTCTTATCTGGAAAACCTGCACAGTAAAACCATCGATATGGGGCTGGAGCGCGTATCGCGCGTCGCCGCGACCCTTGAGGTTCAAAAGCCCGCGCCGTTTGTGTTTACCGTGGCCGGCACCAACGGCAAAGGCACCACCTGCCGCACGCTTGAAGCTATTCTGATGGCGGCCGGGTTGCGGGTGGGCGTCTACAGTTCGCCGCATCTGGTGCGCTATACCGAGCGGGTGCGCATTCAGGGCGCGGAGCTTTCGGAATCCGACCATACCGCATCGTTCAGCGCGATTGAACGCGCGCGCGGCGACACGTCACTGACCTATTTCGAGTACGGCACGCTATCGGCGCTGTGGTTGTTTACGCAGGCGGCGCTGGACGTGGTGATTCTGGAAGTCGGCCTCGGCGGGCGTCTGGACGCCACCAATCTGGTGGACTGCGATGTGGCAGTTATCACCAGTATTGCCCTTGACCATACCGACTGGCTGGGGCCGGATCGCGAAAGCATCGGCCGCGAAAAAGCGGGCGTGTTCCGCGCCGGGAAACCGGCCATCGTCGGCGAGCCGGATATGCCCGCCTCTATCGCGGCGGTGGCGCAGGAAAAAGGCGCGCTGCTGGCGCGGCGCGGCGTGGACTGGGATTACCAGGCGAGCGAGACCGGCTGGCATTTCCGCGATGCCCAGGGTGAACTGCGCGATCTGCCGCTGCCTCACGTCCCGCAGCCAAACGCCGCGACGGCGCTGGCGGCCATTCGCGCCAGCCAGCTGGCGGTGAGCGACGCCGCAATCCGCGAGGGTATTGCGCAGGCGCTGCTGCCGGGGCGCTTCCAGTGCGTCAGCGAATCACCGCGCGTGATTCTGGATGTGGCGCACAACCCGCATGCGGCGGCATATCTGGCGAGCCAGATGCAGCGTTTACCTGCGGGCGGGAAAGTGCTTGCGGTAATCGGCATGCTGCACGATAAAGATATTGCGGGCACGCTGGCCTGTCTGGAGCCGGTAGTGGATAGCTGGTATTGTGCCCCACTGGAGGGCCCGCGCGGCGCCACGGCTGAGCAACTGACGGCGCATCTGAAGCAGG
Source organism: Atlantibacter hermannii (assembly GCF_009907385.1). GTDB lineage: Bacteria > Pseudomonadota > Gammaproteobacteria > Enterobacterales > Enterobacteriaceae > Atlantibacter > Atlantibacter hermannii_A. The sequence continues at coordinate 257,273 of NZ_JAAATR010000042.1, read as the reverse complement.
GCGAACGCTACCAGAGCGTTGTGCAGGCCTGGGATGCCGCCATGGCGCAGGCTCAACCGGAAGATACTGTGCTGGTGTGCGGTTCGTTTCATACCGTAGCGCATGTAATGGAAGTGATGGAGGCGAGGAGGCGAGGTGGCGAGTAAATTTCAAAACCGATTAGTGGGAACGATTGTGCTGGTGGCCCTGGGCGTGATTTTGCTGCCCGGGCTGCTGGACGGCCAGAAAAAGCATTATCAGGACGAGTTTGCGGCGATCCCGCTGGTGCCGAAGCCCGGCGATACTGACGAACCCGATATGCTGCCTGCCGCCACGCAGGCGCTACCCGCGCAGCCGCCCGAAGGCGCGGCTGAAGAGGTGAGGGCGGCGAACGCGGCGGCGTCTGCGATAGATACCGGGCGTGTGGCAAATAATGCCAGTAATCTCGATCCGTTACCGGAACCGGAGCCTGTGCCGCCGGGCAAACCGAAAGCGCAGGACACGCCGAAAAAACCGCAGACCAAACCGCAAAAAGATAAAACCGACGAGCAGTTGGCGATGTTGAGCGAAGAAGAGCCGCCGAAAAAAGCGGAACCGACAAAACCCGACGCGCCGCCGACCGGCAAAGCTTATGTGGTGCAGTTAGGCGCGCTCAAAAATGCCGACAAAGTGAATGAAATTGTTGGTAAACTGCGCGGCGCGGGTTACCGGGTTTATACGTCGCCGTCAACGCCGGTACAGGGTAAAATCACCCGCATTCTGGTTGGGCCGGATGCCTCGCGCGATAAATTAAAAGGATCGCTGGGCGAGCTTAACCAGCTTTCCGGGTTGAACGGGGTCGTGATGAATTATTCCGTGAACTGATGATCGGGGGGCGCAGGCTTATCTGTTGATTATTAACGGATATAAAACCGCGCGCTTCCGGAAACGCAGCGGAAACCGGGAAAAAAAGCACGGCGTTGAAGATTTTTTCAACGCCTTTTTTATTGAGCCAGGGAAAGGAAATCCCTACGCAAACGTTTTCTTTTTCTGTTAGAATGCGCCCCGAACTGGACGTCAGGGCGATTTATCACAGGACACATTCATGGTCTGGATAGATTACGCCATCATCGCGGTTATCGGCTTTTCCTGTCTGGTAAGCGTTATCCGCGGGTTTGTGCGTGAAGCGTTATCGCTGGTTACCTGGGGCTGTGCCTTCTTTGTCGCCAGCCACTACTACACTTACCTGGCAGTTTGGTTCACTGGCTTTGAAGACGAACTGGTACGTAATGGGATAGCGATCGCAGTGCTGTTTGTTGCGACGCTGATTGTCGGCGCGATCGTCAATTATGTGATTGGCGCGCTGGTGGAGAAAACCGGCCTGTCGGGTACAGACAGGGTGTTGGGGATCTGTTTTGGCGCACTGCGTGGCGCGCTTATCGTCTCCGCCATTCTGTTCTTTCTTGATACCTTTACCGGCTTCTCCAAAAGCGACGACTGGCAAAAATCGCAGCTTATCCCGCAATTCAGTTTCATCATCAGATGGTTTTTTGACTATCTGCAAAGCTCGTCAAGTTTCTTACCCCGGTAATTGTGCCGGGGGCAGTCTCTTAATGAGGAAAAGACAACATGTGCGGTATTGTCGGTATCGCCGGTGTTATGCCGGTAAACCAGTCGATTTATGACGCGTTAACGGTGCTTCAACACCGTGGGCAGGATGCCGCAGGCATCATCACCATTGATGCAAATAACGGCTTTCGCCTGCGCAAAGCCAACGGCCTGGTGAGTGATGTATTCGAAGCCCGCCATATGCAGCGTCTGCAGGGCAATATGGGTATCGGCCATGTGCGTTATCCGACAGCAGGCAGCTCCAGCGCCTCCGAAGCACAACCCTTTTATGTGAACTCCCCGTACGGGATCACCCTGGCGCACAACGGCAACCTGACTAATGCGCACGAGCTGCGCCGGATGCTGTTTGAAGAGAAGCGCCGCCATATCAACACCACTTCGGATTCTGAAGTTCTGCTGAACGTCTTCGCCAGCGAACTGGATAACTTCCGCCACTATCCGCTGGAAGCCGACAATATTTTTGCCGCCATTGCCGCCACCAACCGCCTGATCCGCGGCGCATACGCCTGCGTGGCGATGATTATCGGCCACGGCATGGTCGCCTTCCGCGATCCGAACGGTATTCGTCCGCTGGTGCTGGGCAAGCGTGATATCGGCGATGGCCGCACCGAGTATATGGTGGCCTCTGAGAGCGTGGCGCTTGATACCCTGGGCTTCGAATTCTTACGCGATGTCGCGCCCGGTGAAGCCATTTACATCACTGAAAAGGGCCAGCTGTTTACCCGCCAGTGCGCCGATAATCCGGTCAGCAACCCATGCCTGTTCGAATACGTCTATTTTGCGCGTCCGGACTCGTTTATTGACAAGATTTCCGTCTACAGCGCCCGCGTTGGCATGGGCAAAAAGCTCGGCGAGAAGATTGCCCGCGAATGGGAAGATCTGGATATCGACGTTGTCATTCCCATCCCGGAAACCTCCTGCGATATCGCGCTGGAGATCGCCCATATCCTGAATAAGCCGTATCGTCAGGGTTTTGTGAAAAACCGCTACGTGGGCCGCACTTTTATCATGCCAGGCCAGCATCTGCGCCGTAAATCGGTGCGCCGCAAGCTTAACGCCAACCGCGCCGAGTTCCGCGACAAGAACGTGCTGCTGGTGGATGACTCCATCGTGCGCGGCACCACCTCTGAGCAGATTATCGAGATGGCCCGTGAAGCGGGCGCGAAGAAGGTTTATCTGGCGTCCGCCGCGCCGGAAATTCGCTTCCCGAACGTTTACGGCATCGATATGCCCAGTGCCAATGAACTGATTGCCCACGGGCGTGAAGTGGACGAAATCCGCCAGATCATCGGCGCAGACGGGCTGATTTTCCAGGATCTCCACGATCTGATTGAAGCGGTGCGCGCCGAGAATCCGGATATCCAGCAGTTTGAATGCTCGGTATTCAACGGCGTGTACGTCACTAAAGACGTCGATCAGCAATACCTTGAGTATCTCGAATCCCTGCGTAATGACGATGCCAAAGCAGTGCAACGTCAAAACGAAGTGGAGAATTTAGAGATGCATAACGAAGGGTGATGTTCATATTCTGGTAATCAATAACGGCGGAAATATCCGCCGTTATTTATTTGACGCGGTTAAGAAAATTAATCCTGTGATGAATTATCTTTCTTTTTGTTGCCAAAAAAGAACTGCTTAATGCCAACGCCGCAGGCCACTAACGCAATAATAACTATTTTCCCGAATTTCGCGAGAAGCACGCCTAATGTCGCAAGTAAGCCTATTTTTTTTGCAGCAATACCGCCCACTAACGCCGCCAAACCATATTCCGCTATATGGTCGGTTTTAGGATCAAAATCTTCATAGCGTCGGGTTGCGTTAAATTCAACGGCATTGAGTAATTGCCTGGCAAGCGGTTTTTCTTTCTCTACGGCACTGCGGGAGGTGACTAAGTCCAGCGAGATATAACCGTTTCTGCCCAGTAGATAGGTATTGTAGTTAATACCCTGTTCTGCTTCCGGCGTAGAGGAACCCATGTCCTGCAAGGAGGCAGACCAGACCAGACGGTGTGTTTTGGCATTATACGTGGGCTTTTCAACCCAGCCGAGCACCTCGAACGGTGTAATCCCTTTTTTGACGCGCTCTTTATTTTGCTCTTTGGTGCCTTCTTTCAAATTATCGAGGAGCTCATCGGCATCCCAGTCTTTAGCGTCATCATCTTTAATGTAGCCTTCCGGAAAATATTCGATGGTAACAAATCCATCAATATTCTCATGATAAATCAATCCATAAAAATCATCAGCGACGTTGTTGCCCACCGCCGTCATATAATTTTTGGCTTCTTTGGGCGGGATCCAGATAAAGCCTTGCGGAAGTTTCAGCACGGCTTCATTACCCAGCTTAACAGTGTAAGGCCCTTCAACGCTGGCTTTTTCCATAGCCTGTAACGTTTTTTGATATTCCGTTTTGGCGTCAGGGCTATTATCAGCATGGGAAATGCCCGTTAAACAACATATTAAGGCAGCGCATGTGACGCAGCTTTTTGTTAATGACTTTAAAAATCCCTTTATCATATTTGTTCCTGTTACCTAAAAAACAAAAGAGGCAACAAGTACATAGAAAATTTATTTGTAATAAAATGATGAGCATCAGACATACTCAATAACGGCGTCTGTTGAATAACTTTTAGGATTTTTTCAAATTTATCAGGCAGGGCAGAGGGATGTTGCAACTCTCAGCACAATCCGGCAAAGTCACCTCAGTTTGTAACAGGGGCAGATATATGAAACGACTCATCGTGGGCATTTCCGGGGCAAGCGGGGCGATTTATGGGGTTCGGCTGTTGCAGGTATTGCAAGCGATGCCTGACGTCGAAACCCATTTGATCATGAGCCAGGCCGCGCGCCAGACGCTGGCGCTGGAAACCTCGCTGTCGCTGCGCGATGTGCAGGCGCTGGCCGATGTGGTGCACGACGCACGAGATATCGCCGCCAGCATTTCATCGGGGTCGTTTCGCACCTCCGGCATGGTGATCCTGCCATGCTCCATCAAAACCCTCTCCGGTATCGTGCACAGCTACACCGATGGGCTGCTGACCCGCGCCGCCGATGTGGTGCTGAAAGAGCGCCGACCTTTGGTGTTGTGCGTCCGGGAAACGCCGCTGCATGTCGGACATCTGCGCCTGATGACGCAGGCTGCGGAGCTGGGCGCGGTGATCATGCCGCCGATGCCCGCGTTTTATCATAAACCCGCCACCCTGAATGACGTGATTAACCAGACGGTGAACCGGGTGCTGGACCAGCTGGATATTGCGCTGCCGGAAGATCTTTTTCATCGCTGGCAGGGGGCCTGACGCAGTGTTTTGGTGCGTCGAGACCTGAGCGCCTCATTTTGGGGCATTTTTGTAACCGCGATCAAATCCTGAAAATATAATCTCCATTCACGCATTTCCGCTAAAGACATTCCCCTTCGTAATGCTATCTTTCACTACATCTACTTTATTGTAACTTTTGCTTAACATATGCCGGGGTTCGCCCGTTCCGCGAAAACTGGCACAGGAAGTGCAATGCAAAGTAGCAACACAACAATATACACAACATAAAAAAGACCACTTGAGGGTAATGTATGAAGAAGAAGGCTATTGCTCTGTCATTGCTGCTGGGGCTTTCCGCGGCCACCAGCGCGTTCGCCGCGCTGCCGCAGACGGTACGTATTGGTACGGATGCCACCTACGCTCCCTTCTCGTCTAAAGACGCCAAAGGTGAATTCGTGGGTTTCGATATCGATCTCGGTAATGAGATGTGCAAGCGCATGTCGGTGAAATGTACCTGGGTAGGCAGTGATTTCGATTCGCTGATCCCGTCGCTGAAGGCCAAGAAAATCGACGCGATTATCTCTTCGCTGTCAATTACCGAAAAACGCCAGCAGGAAATCGCCTTCTCGGAAAAACTGTACGCGGCAGACTCCCGCCTGATCGCCGCGAAAGGCTCGCCGATCCAGCCGACCATCGAGTCGCTGAAAGGCAAGCACGTCGGCGTTTTACAGGGTTCTACCCAGGAAGGCTTTGCCAACGACAACTGGCGCAATAAAGGCGTCGATGTGGTGGCGTATCAGAACCAGGATCTGATCTATTCCGACCTGGCGGCGGGCCGTCTCGATGCCGCCTTCCAGGATGAAGTCGCCGCCAGCGAAGGCTTCCTGAAACAGCCGGCAGGGAAAGAGTTCGCCTTTGCCGGTCCGTCGGTGAAAGATAAAAAATATTTTGGCGACGGCATCGGCATCGGTCTGCGCCAGAGCGACACCGAGCTGAAAGCGGCCTTTGATAAAGCCTTTGATGAGCTGCGTAAAGACGGCACCTACGACAAAATGGCGAAGAAATACTTCGACTTTAACGTCTACGGTGACTAACAGATGCCGCGCCCGGCCAGCCTGGGCGCGGCTTTGTTGAACGGCCATTCCCTGACGCCTCACTTTTTTGGTGCAATTTACCGGCAATGTTGCGTTATGGTGCATGGAGCGCACTGTTTTAGCGCGTCGAGTGAATAATTAAGCATCGTAAGCGAAAAAAATCCGCGCGGGCGGCCATATTCTTTTGCCTAAATGCGCATAACAGTGGCACGATACGTGCTGTCTCGATGTTTAGAGCACTACAACACAAAAAGACAACTCACCGAGGATTGCTATGAAAAAGTTGGTGTTATCCCTTTCTCTGGTACTGGCGTTTTCCAGTGTTTCTACCGCGTTCGCCGCGATTCCGCAAAATCTCCGTATCGGCACCGATCCCACTTATGCTCCCTTTGAATCGAAGAATGCGCAGGGGGAATTGGTGGGTTTTGATATCGATTTGGCGAAAGAGCTGTGCAAACGCATCCAGACCAAATGTACCTTCGTTGAAAACCCGCTGGACGCGCTGATCCCATCTCTGAAAGCGAAAAAAATCGACGCCATCATGTCATCGCTTTCCATCACCGAAAAACGCCAGCAGGAAATCGCGTTCACGGACAAACTCTACGCGGCGGACTCTCGTCTGGTGGTCGCCAAAGATTCCGATATCGAACCAAATCTTGAGAAGCTGAAAGGCAAACGCGTCGGCGTATTGCAGGGCACCACTCAGGAAACCTACGGCAACGAACACTGGGCTCCGAAAGGCGTGGAAATCGTCTCCTACCAGGGCCAGGACAATATCTACTCTGACCTGACCGCAGGCCGTATCCAGGCGGCGTTCCAGGATGAGGTCGCGGCCAGCGAAGGTTTCCTGAAGCAGCCTGTCGGTAAAGACTACAAGTTCGGCGGCCCGTCCATCAAAGACGAGAAGCTGTTCGGCGTCGGCACCGGCATGGGCATTCGTAAAGAAGATAACGAACTGCGCGAAGCGCTGAACAAAGCGTTTGCTGAAATGCGCGCTGACGGCACCTACGAAAAACTGGCTAAAAAGTACTTCGACTTTGACGTATACGGCGGTTAATCGCCAACACAGAGTTGCCGCGCCCCGGCTTGCCGGGGCGTTATAAGGGTTAACCCGTCAGGCACTCCAGACATTGATCACAGGATAAGCACCATGCTGTATGGGTTTTCACAAGTTATCTTACAAGGGGCTATCGTCACGCTTGAACTGGCGCTGAGCTCCGTTGTCCTGGCGGTTATCATTGGCCTGGTCGGCGCGGCGGGAAAGTTGTCGCGCAACCGCGCGCTGGGGCTGCTGTTTGAAGCCTATACCACCCTGATCCGCGGCGTTCCCGACCTCGTTTTGATGTTGCTTATCTTCTACGGGCTGCAAATCGCGCTGAATACCGTGACCGACGCGCTGGGTCTGGCGCAGTTTGATATCGACCCGATGGTTGCGGGTATCATCACGCTGGGCTTTATCTACGGCGCTTACTTCACCGAAACTTTTCGCGGCGCGTTTATGGCGGTGCCGAAAGGGCATATCGAAGCCGCTACCGCGTTTGGGTTTACCAACGCGCAGACTTTCCGCCGCATTCTGTTCCCCGCGATGATGCGCTTTGCGCTGCCGGGGATTGGCAATAACTGGCAGGTGATCCTTAAAGCCACCGCGCTGGTCTCGCTGCTGGGCCTGGAAGATGTGGTCAAAGCTACCCAGCTCGCCGGGAAAAGTACCTGGGAGCCGTTCTATTTCGCCGTGGTCTGCGGTGTGATTTATTTAGTGTTTACCACCGTGTCCAACGGCGTTCTGCTGCTGCTGGAGCGTCGTTATACCGTGGGCGTGAAGAGGGCTGACCTGTGATCGAAATTATTCAGGAATACTGGAAATCCCTGCTGTGGACCGACGGTTATCGTTTTACCGGGGTAGCGATCACCCTGTGGCTGCTGATTTCGTCGGTGGTGATGGGCGGCATTCTGGCAGTGTTTCTCGCCATCGGCCGCGTCTCCAGTAATAAATTCATCCAGTTTCCCATCTGGCTGTTTACCTATGTGTTCCGCGGCACGCCGCTGTACGTGCAGCTGCTGGTGTTTTACTCCGGGATGTATACCCTGGAAGTGGTGAAGGGCACCGAACTGCTGAACGCGTTTTTCCGCAGCGGCCTGAACTGTACCGTGCTGGCGCTGACGCTCAACACCTGCGCCTATACCACCGAGATTTTCGCCGGGGCGATCCGCTCGGTTCCCCACGGTGAAATCGAAGCGGCGCGCGCCTATGGTTTTTCGCGCGTTAAGATGTACCGCTGCATTATTCTGCCCTCGGCGCTGCGTATCGCGCTGCCGGCATACAGCAACGAAGTGATTTTGATGCTGCACTCCACGGCGCTGGCGTTTACCGCCACCGTACCGGATCTGCTGAAAATCGCCCGCGATATCAACTCGGCGACCTACCAGCCGTTTACCGCCTTCGGCATCGCGGCGGTGCTGTACCTGATTATCTCCTATGTTCTGATTAGCCTGTTCCGCCGCGCGGAGCGGCGCTGGTTAGGGCATGTTAAACCTGCTTCTACGCACTGAGTGGCCCTCCAATGTCTGATAATAAATTAAACGTTACCGACCTGCACAAACGCTACGGCGAACATGAAGTGCTTAAAGGGGTCTCGCTTAAGGCCAATGCCGGGGATGTGATCAGCATCATCGGTTCCTCAGGCTCGGGTAAAAGTACTTTTTTACGCTGCATCAACTTCCTCGAAAAACCGAGCGAAGGCACCATCGTGGTAAATAACCAGAATATCGGTCTGGTGCGCGATAAAGACGGTCAGTTGAAGGTCGCGGATAAAAACCAGCTGCGCCTGCTGCGTACCCGTCTGACTATGGTGTTCCAGCACTTCAACCTGTGGAGCCACATGACGGTGCTGGAAAACGTCATGGAAGCGCCGGTGCAGGTGCTGGGGCTGAGCAAGCAGGAAGCTCGCGAACGCGCGGTAAAATACCTTGAGAAAGTGGGCATCGACGCCCGCGCCCAGGGGAAATATCCGGTGCATCTTTCCGGCGGCCAGCAGCAGCGCGTATCTATCGCCCGTGCGTTGGCCATGGAGCCGGAAGTGCTGCTGTTCGATGAGCCGACCTCCGCGCTGGATCCGGAGCTGGTGGGCGAAGTCTTGCGCATCATGCAGAAGCTGGCGGAAGAGGGTAAAACCATGGTGGTGGTGACCCACGAAATGGAGTTTGCCCGCCACGTCTCCAGCCATGTGATTTTCCTGCATCAGGGGAAAATCGAAGAAGAGGGCGCGCCGGACGAGCTGTTTAACAACCCGAAAAGCCAGCGCCTGCAGCAGTTCCTGAAAGGCTCGCTGAAGTAACTCTGTTCACTCAACGGGAAAGCCCGCATCCGGCGCTTTCCCGTTCACGCGCTATTCGTCCAGCAGCCTGAGCGCGCTGGCTTCGTCGGTCACTAATCCGCAAACCCAGCCGCCGCGCAGCGCCGCCCGGATGGCGGGATATTTCTTCTCTCCACCCGCAAAGCCAATGATCGGACGCGGGGTATGGCTTTCCAGCGGCACGCTGGTTAACAGTTCATCCAGTTCACCAATGATGCGCTCGCCATTATGATCGAAAAAATGGCCCAGCATTTCTCCCGCCACGCCGCGTTTTTCAAGACTGCGCACCTGCTCGTCGGTGATAAATCCTTCCGCATTCAGCGGGCAGCCAATTGACACATCCCCGATGCCTAAAAAAGCGACGTGCGCATTCAGCGCGCGGGCGGCGACTCGCTGGTAGACCTGATGCTGGCACCACATCGCTTTGTCCTCCGGGCTGTCCGCGTACAGCGGCGCGGGGACGAAAAAGTATTTGCCCTGCATTTTTTCCGCCATCCGCAGCGGCACATCATAACGGGTACCCGAATCATCGCGGGCGATGGCCCCGATCATCGACACGCAGTGGTGCTGCGGGCGTTCGGTCCAGGGCAGGGCATCGATAATCGAGCGTAAGGTTTTCCCGGAACCCACGCCAAAGACTTGCGGCTGCTCTTCGGCGATGTACTGTGACATCACTTCCGCGCCTTCCACCGCCAGCATCTGCTGAATAGCCTCGTTGTCCAGCGAGGCGGACGGCACCACCCGGCACAGCGACAGCGCGTATTTTTCCTGTAGCGCCGCCGCCAGCTTCAGGCAGTGGGTAACCGGATGGGCGATTTTCACGCTTACCATGCCCTGTTCGCGCGCCGAGGAAATTAAGCGCTGCGCCACTTGCCGGGATAACCCGAGCGTTTTGGCGATTTCCTGTTGGGTCAGCCCTGCCACGTAATACATCCATGCAGCCCGCGCAGCCTGTTCCTGTTTTTTCTCTTCTCTGCTCATAGCGTAATCCCTTATTCAACTGCCAGTAGTGTATCGCGCCTCGAGAAATATCAAAAATGGGCATTTGCCAACTAAAAGGGCAAAAGATTGGTTTTGTGACGCGACTCCCGGAAAGGATCGGCGGCTGGCGACTAACATACCTGAAACGGGCAAATGCTCATTTAATTGGCAAATACTCAGTGTGGGGTGTGTATGAATAATCAAAGCGTGTGGATGCATATTGGCGCCGGTTCTTTCCATCGGGCTCATCAGGCGTGGTATTTACACAAACTGCGCGAGCAGGGCGACGACAGCTGGCATATTGCGCTGGGAAATATTCGCGATGACGCCAACGCCTTGCTTACGCAACTGGACAAGCAGCAGGGCGCTTATGTGCTGGAAACCGTTTCACCGGAGGGCGAGCGTCATTACGAGCACATTTCCTCTGTCAAAAAAATCCTGCCGTGGGACGCACAAATCAGCGCGCTGGTGGAGCAGGGCGCAAATCCCCAAACCCGCGTTATCGCCTTTACCGTCACCGAAAGCGGCTATTACCTCACGCCAGAACACGAACTGGATCTGACTCAGGCGGATGTGAAGGCGGATTTAGCGGGCGGTATTCGCACCCTTTACGGCGCGCTCACCCGCATCCTGAAACGCCGCGTTGAGTTGGGCGGCGCGCCAGTTACCTTGCTGAACTGCGATAACTTACGCCATAACGGCGAGCGCTTTCGTCACGGCTTTCTCTCGTTCCTGAAAGCGAAGCAGGAAACGGCGCTGTATGACTGGGTGAGCGCCAGTACCACTTCGCCGAATACCATGGTTGACCGCATCACGCCGCGCCCGACGCCGGACGTGGCGGAACGCGTCAGGGCGGCAACGGGGAGTCAGGACGCTGTGCCGGTGATGGGCGAGTCGTTTATTCAGTGGGTGATTGAAGATGATTTCATCGCCGGACGCCCGGCGCTGGAGAAGGTCGGCGTAGAGCTGGTGGATTCGGTGCTGCCCTGGGAAGAAGCCAAAATCCGCATTCTTAACGCCACTCACAGTTGCATCGCCTGGGCGGGAACGCTGATCGGGCTTTCTTACATCGACGACAGCACCCGTCATCCGGTGATCCGCCAGCTGGCCTGGGAATACGTGTCACAGGACGTGATCCCGTCTCTGACCCCGAGTCCGCTGGATTTAGGCGACTATCGCGATGTAGTGCTGGCGCGTTTTAGCAATCCGCATATCAAAGATACCAACCAGCGCGTCGCCGCCGACGGGCTGTCAAAAATCCCCGGCATGGTGACGCCGACCTTAATCCAGTGCTATGCGCGCGGCAGCGAGCCGCAGGCCAGCGCGGTGCTTCCGGCGCTGTTTTACCTGTTCCTCCAGCGCTGGGCGCAGGGGGATCTGCCGTATGAATATCAGGATGGCGTTATGCAGCCCGACACTGTCCGCGCGCTGTTTGCCGGTTCCGATCCGCTGAAAGCCTTTACCTCGGATGAGGCGTTGTTCGCGGAGCTGGCGGGTAACGATGCGTTTCATGCGCTGATGGTGCGTACTGTCGCCCGGATGGAAGCCTGGGTGAACGAAACCGCCGCACAACCGCTGACTGCGTAACGGGGGCGCTATGTATCTGGGAATCGATATCGGCACATCAGAACTGAAAGCGCTGGTGATTAATGAGCAGGGCGAGATTATCGCTGCGCAACATGCCGCCCTGACCGTACAGCGCCCGCAACCCCTCTGGGCGGAACAGGACCCGCAGGCCTGGTGGCAGGCCACCTGTCAGGTTGTGGCGGCGTTGCGCCAGCAGGCGCCGGAAGCCTGGGCGGCGATCCGCGCCATCGGCCTGTCCGGCCAGATGCACGGCGCGGTACTGCTGGATAAACAGGGCGAGGTGCTGCGCCCCTGCATCCTGTGGAACGACACGCGAAGCCACCGGGAGTGCGACGACCTGCGCGAGCGCCATCCAGAAATCATGACCCTCAGCGCCAATATGATCATGCCGGGTTTTACTGCGCCGAAGCTGGCCTGGGTGGCGCGTCATGAACCGGACATTTTTAAACAGATCGATAAAGTGCTGCTGCCAAAAGATTATCTGCGCTGGCGCTTAACCGGCGAGTTCGTGAGCGATCCCTCCGACGCGGCAGGCACACTGTGGCTTGACGTGGCAAAACGCGACTGGTCCGACGCCTTGCTGGCGGCCACGGATTTGCGCCGCGAGCAGATGCCGCGCCTGGTGGAAGGCAGCGACGTTAGCGCCACGCTGGATGCGGCGCTGGCGACCGAATGGGGCTTAAGCGCAGACGTGGTGATTGCCGGCGGCGGCGGCGACAACGCCACCTCGGCGGTGGGCGTCGGCGCGGTAAATCCCGGCGATGCGCTGATCTCGCTCGGCACCTCCGGGGTGATATTTGTGGTCAATGACGCGCTCCAGGCCGATCCGTCCTCCGGCGTGCACGCGTTCTGCCACGCGCTGCCCGGGCGCTGGCATCAGATGAGCGTGATGCTCAGCGCCGCCAGCTGCCTGCGCTGGGTATGTAATCTGCTCGGCGTAACGGAAAGCCAGCTTATGGAAGAGATGGCGCTGTTAACCGACGAGGAGAAACAGCGCGCGCCGCTGTTCTTACCGTACCTGAGCGGCGAGCGTACGCCGCACAACGATCCCGAGGCCAGCGGCAGTTTCTTCAACCTGCGCCATGAAACTCGCCGCGCGCTGCTGGGCTATGCGGTGATTGAAGGCGTGGCGTTCGGCCTGGCGGACGGCATGGACGTGCTGGGCGACGCCCGGCAAACCATCACCCGTTGCAGTCTGACCGGCGGCGGCGCGCGCAGCACGCTGTGGGCGCAGTTGATTGCCGATGTTCTCGACGTCAGCGTTGTCACCCATCCGGCCAGCTCTTCGGGAGCGTTAGGCGCGGCGCGGTTAGCCTGGCTGGCCTGCGGTGCCGATGAGCAAACGGTTTGCCGTAAGCCGCCCGTTCAGCAAACGTTCGAACCCGGCAGCGCGCGCCAGGGCTGGCTGGAAAAACGCCTCGCGCTGTTCCGTCTGCTGTATCAGCAACAGCGCCAGGCCCGCGCGCTCTTACCCTGACTGATGATGATAAATGCCAGGCGCGGACACCGACGCCTGGCCCCCTGTACCCTGTGAAGAGGAAGATTGTGATGCAATCGCAACAATACTGGTTTGGGTTACCCAAACATCTGCTGTGGGGTTTTATCGCTATCGCCATTTTTATGAGCGGCGATGGTTTCGAGATGGCGTTCCTGTCAAAACACATTACCGACATGGGATTCAGTCCGGCGCAGTCGGCAATGGTCTTTGCCGTTTACGGTTTTGCCGCCGCGCTGGCGGCCTGGGCCTCCGGCGTCGTGGCGGAACTGATCACCCCGCAAAAAGCCATGGCAATCGGCTTTGTGCTGTGGTGCGTGATGCACGCGCTGTTTATGGCGCTGGGGCTCGGGATGCGCAATTATCCGCTGATGCTGCTGTTTTACGGTATTCGCGGCCTGGCTTATCCGCTGTTTATCTACTCGTTCATGATGATGCTGGTGCAGGTGTTACCGCGTGAGAAACTGGCGGCGGCGACCGGCTGGTTCTGGGCAATGTACTCTGTGGGCATCGGCGTGGTCGGCAGCTATCTGCCGAGCTTTACCATTCCGATGATGGGCGAGACCGGCACCCTGTGGATGGCGATTGGCTGGGTAGCCGTGGGCGGCGTGACGGCGCTGATCAGCCTGCGCAACGTGCCGGTGGATCGCTCTCGGGTGAATCTGCCGATGAAAGAGAAAATGACCGAGCTTTCCCGGGCGGTGACGATCCTGTTTACCAACCGGGACGTGTTCTACGCATGTCTTATCCGCATTATCAACACGCTGTCGCTGTTCGGTTTCGCGATTGTTATGCCGCTGCTGTTTGTCGATCGACTTGGTTTTACCATTTCGGAATGGCTGCAAATCTGGGCGGTGTTCTTTTTTATCACCATCTTCACCAATATCTTTTGGGGAATTATGGGCGAGTATATCGGCTGGATCCGTCAGGTACGCTGGTTCGGCTGCCTGGGCATGGCGATCGCCAGCCTGTCGTTTTACTATCTGCCGATGTGGGCGGGCCACAATTTTGCCATAGCGCTGATCCCGGCGGTGCTGCTGGGGATTTTCGTCGCCGCCTTTGTGCCGATGACGGCGGTGTTTCCTACGCTTGAGCCGCATCATAAAGGCGCTGCGGTTTCAATTTATAATCTGTCGGCTGGCATGAGTAACTTTGTCGCGCCCGCCATCGCATCGCTGATCCTGCCGTTTTTCGATATTGTCGGCGTGGTGTGGGCGTACACCGGTTTGTATCTGTTCGCTGGCGTGCTGACTTTTATCATCAAGGTGCCGCAGCCTAAACGGGTCGCGAAAGCGGTGGAGGCTTCGGACGGCTATTCACAACAGCGTATTTAACATTCAGGGCCGCAATAGCGGCCCTTGTTATTTACCGCACCACGTCATGCAGCGCTTCTTCCAGATCGAACCAGCGGAAGCCAAACCCCGACTCTTCAAGGCGCTTCGGCAGCGCCCGTTGCCCGCCGAGCACCAGCACGGCGGACTCCCCCATCATCAGCTTAATGGCGGTCGCCGGAGCGCGGATGATTGCCGGACGGCTTAAGACATGGCCCAGGGTATGCGCGAACTGCTCGTTGCGGACCGGGTAAGGCGACACCATATTGAACGGCCCGCGCAGATCGTTATTCAGCAACCAGAGAATGCCGTTGACCATATCGTCGACGTGGATCCAGGCCAGATACTGACGCCCGTTGCCCATCGGCCCGCCCAAACCGGTACGGAACAGCGGCACGATTTTCCCCAACATGCCGCCTTCCGGGGCGAACACCGCGCCGGTGCGCAGCAGACAAACGCGGATTTTGTCGCTTTGCGCCTGGCAGGCGATCTGCTCCCATTTGGCGCACAGCTTATGGGTAAATTCGTTATGCGGGGGCTCGTCTTCCGTCACCACCACTTCGCCGAGATCGCCGTAATAACCGGTGGCTGACCCGGAAATCAGCACCGACGGCGGGTTATCGCTGGCTTTAATCAGCGTGACCAGACGCTGGGTGATTTGCCAGCGGCTCTGGCACAGCCGCTGTTTTTGCGCCGCCGTCCAGCGCTTGTCGGCGATAGGCTCGCCCGCCAGGTTAATCACGGCGTCGAACTCATCCAGATCCTGGGCGTCGGACAGGCCTTTCCAGACGTTGATACGCTGATCGAGCCGGGTGCGCGCTTTTTCCGGATCGCGCGTCACGACCGTCACGTTATTCCCCAGCGCCAACAGCCGTGGCACCAGATGGCGGCCAATCAGGCCGGTGCCGCCGGTAACCAGAATATTCATGCAACCTCCCGGTTGCGCTTAGCCCCGCCAGCTCATGGTCATCGACACCGAGTCGGCATAGCGTAGCGCGTGAAGTTTATCGATCTCCACTTCAGCACAGGTGACCCAGTGATGTTCCCGTACGATATTGAGCACATCCTGAGTTAATTTTTCGAGCAAAGAGAATCGGTTATTCTCGACGTGCTGAATGATAGCTTTGGTTATGGTGCGATAATTTAACGCGTCCTCAATGTCTTCACTGGTGCGCGCCTTATCGGCGGGGTAGTGGATCGCTGCATTGATGACGATATCCTGCCGGTTGGCGATCTCTTCTTCCTTGATGCCGATAAAGGCGCGCAGGCGTAAGTTTTTGATGCGGATGATGGCGTCCGGCTGTGACATGAAACTTTCTCCATATTGATTCTGCCTCGCTATCATACCTTGCCGCCGCCGTCTCGCCCACGCGCGCTGCGCCAGAGTTAGACCACCTCCGCCTTTTTCCATGCCGCCAGCGTCGCGGGACGGTTACGGATGCGCTCGAACCAGTTGCTCACCGCCGGATAGTTTTCCAGCGGGATGCGCTGGCGCTCGTGCGACGCCACCCACGGATAAGTCGCGATATCGGCGATGCTGTAGTGGTGGCCGCCCAGCCACGGGGAATTTTCCAGCCGCTTGTTCAGTACGCCATACAGACGCTGGGTTTCGACCTGGTAGCGCTCAATCGCGTAAGGCACCGGCTGCGGCGCAAAATGGTTGAAGTGGTGATTCTGGCCGAGCATCGGGCCAAACCCGGCGACCTGCCAGAACAGCCACTGTAGTGTGGTTTCCCGTTCGCGCAGTTCCCCGCTCAGCAATTTGCCGGTTTTTTCGGCGAGGTACAGCAAAATCGCGCCGGACTCGAACAGGCTGAGCGGCGCGCCGCCGTCCGCCGGATCGTGGTCGACAATGGCCGGGATTTTATTGTTCGGCGAGATCGCCAGAAACGCCGGGCGAAACTGCTCGCCCTTGCCGATATCCACCCGATGCAGCTGATATTCCAGGCCCGCTTCCTCAAGAAAAAGGGTAATTTTGTGGCCGTTTGGCGTTGGGGCATAAAACAGATCGATCATAACCGCTCCCGAAATGACGTCATGAATGGCTCAACTAAAAAGTATAGTGAGAGCAGGCATTTTCATCAGATGACAGACGGAGATTTCCAGGATAGTTTTTTGTTAAACGTCCTGAAGATGCGAGGAAATATGAGCCAGCCCGTGATAACACTTTGGTCCGATGCCAATTATTTCAGCCCCTACGTGATGTCGGTGTATGTCGCCCTGAAGGAAAAAGGGCTCAACTTCTCCCTGAAAACCATCGATCTGGATAGCGGACAGCACCAGCAGGCCGACTGGCAGGGGTTTAATCTGACCCGCCGGGTGCCGCTGCTGGAGATTGACGGCTTCCTGCTCAGCGAATCTTCCGCCATTGATGAATATCTCGAAGAGCGCTTCGCGCCGCCGGTGTGGGAGCGTATTTACCCGCACGATTTGGAAAAACGCGCTCAGGCGCGCCAGGTGCAGGCGTGGCTGCGCAGCGACCTGATGCCGATCCGCGAAGAGCGCGCCACCGATGTGGTGTTCGCCGGGGCGAAACGTCCGCCGTTAAGCCCGGCGGGGCAGGCGGCGGCGCAGAAGCTGTTTGCCATCGCGGGTTCCCTGCTGCGCGACGGCCAGCAAAATCTGTTCGGCGAGTGGTGCATCGCCGATGCCGATCTGGCGCTGATGCTCAACCGGCTGGTGCTGAACGGCGACGCGGTGCCGGAAGCGCTGGCGGACTACGCCACATTCCAGTGGCAGCGGGCTTCGGTGCAGCGTTATGTGGCACTCTCTGCTAAGCGCGCAGGCTGATAAGCGTGGCGGGATCGGCTATGATGCTGATACAGAAATTTTGCTGATGAGGTGAATGATGAAACTGATGTTCGCATCAGATATTCATGGTTCTCTACCCGCCACGGAACGGGTGCTGGCGCTGTTTGAACAGAGCGGCGCACGCTGGTTGATTTTACTGGGCGACCTGCTGAATCACGGCCCGCGCAACGCATTGCCCGACGGTTACGCGCCCGCGCTGGTCGCGGAAAAACTCAACGCCTATGCGTCACGGATTATCGCGGTGCGCGGCAACTGCGACAGCGAAGTGGATCAGATGCTGCTCCATTTCCCGATTACCGCGCCATGGCAGCAGGTGCTGCTGGCGCAGCAGCGGCTTTTTTTAACCCACGGGCACCTCTGGCATCCGGAAAATCTGCCACCTTTAAGTGAACGTGATGTGTTTGTGTATGGTCATACTCATATCCCGGTGGCGCAACAGGGCGAAAGCTGTCTGTTGTTCAATCCGGGGTCGGTGAGCATACCCAAAGGGGGCTTTGCCCCCAGCTATGGCATGCTGGATGATGGCGTTCTGAGCGTTCAGACGCTGGATGATTGCCGGGTTATTGCGCAGATGACAATTACCCCGTAATTTACCCACTTACTCAATATGCGCCGCGAGAGCGCTTCTCGAAAAGGTTTTCTAATGGTTGAGCAGAATCATTTGGCGGGGACGGAATGGGTCGATATTGTCAGTGAAGACAATGAAGTTATCGCCCAGTGCAGTCGTGAGCAGATGCGTGCTGAACGTCTGAGACATCGTGCCACTTATATCGTGGTGCATGACGGGATGGGCAAAATTCTGGTGCAGCGCCGTACGGAAAACAAAGATTTTCTGCCCGGCATGCTGGATGCCACCGCAGGCGGCGTGGTGCAGTCAGAAGAGGCAATGCTGGATTCCGCGCGTCGCGAGGCCGAAGAGGAGTTAGGCATTGCGGGCGTGCCGTTTGCCGAGCACGGTATGTTCTATTTTGAAGATGAGCATTGCCGGGTGTGGGGCGGTTTATTTAGCTGCGTCTCCCATGGACCGTTTGCGCTTCAGGAAGAAGAAGTCAGCGAAGTAAGCTGGATGGAGCCGGAAGAGATCACCGCGCGCTGCGATGAGTTTACGCCGGACTCCCTGAAAGCGCTGGCGCTGTGGATGACCCGTAACGCCAAAAATGAATCGGCCAAAAAAGAGAAGCAGGAAGAGACCGAATAACCCCCTCGCATGACGCCCTCGCCTGGCCTGGCGAGGGCCATCCCACTTGACTAAAGCCTG
Source organism: Atlantibacter hermannii (assembly GCF_009907385.1). Taxonomy (GTDB): domain Bacteria; phylum Pseudomonadota; class Gammaproteobacteria; order Enterobacterales; family Enterobacteriaceae; genus Atlantibacter; species Atlantibacter hermannii_A. The sequence continues at coordinate 238,523 of NZ_JAAATR010000042.1, read as the reverse complement.
TCATCTGCGTCGCCATCAACCACATGCCGGATGTAAAAAAACCGCAGCCCCATGAGCAGTGCGCCGCCTGAATCCCGCTGTAGGATCTACCCACTCTATCTATCTTTCTGGCAGGCTGAGACTGCGTCCCGGTGACCGTAGACACAAGATCTTTACCCCGTTGCAGGGTAAGGCAATGACAATGCAAGCAGGCGACTCGCTATGGATGGCGGGCGAAGAGGGTAACAGCAAATCGGGTTTTATTTACGGCGCATCCCTGAGATAAAAAAATCCGGAAACAGCAACTGTTTCCGGATTTAAGCGGCTCAGGCCAGCGGCAAATTACTGCTGTTGAGCAGACTGGATCGCGGTCAGCGCGATGGTGTAAACAATATCGTCTACCAGCGCGCCACGGGACAGGTCGTTAACCGGTTTGCGCATACCCTGCAGCATCGGCCCGATGGAGATCAGGTCGGCAGAACGCTGTACCGCTTTGTAAGTGGTGTTACCGGTGTTCAGATCCGGGAAGATGAACACGGTCGCGCGACCGGCCACCGGGGAGTTCGGCGCTTTGGATTTCGCAACGTCAGCCATGACTGCGGCGTCATACTGCAGCGGACCGTCGATCACCAGATCCGGACGTTTTTCCTGTGCGATACGGGTCGCTTCGCGAACTTTCTCTACATCGCTGCCCGCGCCGGAGGTGCCGGTGGAGTAGGAGAGCATCGCAACGCGCGGGTCGATACCAAACGCGGCGGCGGAATCTGCGGACTGGATAGCGATCTCAGCCAGCTGTTCTGCAGTCGGATCCGGGTTGATGGCGCAGTCGCCGTACACGTAAACCTGTTCCGGCAGCAGCATAAAGAACACGGAAGAAACCAGCGAACTGCCCGGCGCGGTTTTAATCAGCTGCAACGGCGGACGGATGGTGTTGGCGGTGGTGTGAACCGCGCCGGATACCAGGCCGTCAACTTCATCCTGCTCAAGCATCAGCGTGCCCAGCACCACGTTGTCTTCCAACTGTTCGCGAGCAACCGCTTCGGTCATGCCCTTGCTCTTACGCAATTCAACCAGACGGGCAACATAGCTTTCGCGAACCACTTCCGGATCGACGATTTCAATGCCAGCGCCCAGTTCAACGCCCTGAGCCGCCGCAACGCGGGTGATTTCATCCGGGTTGCCTAACAGCACGCAGGTCGCAATGCCGCGCTCGGCGCAGATAGCCGCCGCTTTCACGGTACGCGGCTCGTCGCCTTCCGGCAGCACCACGCGCTTGCCCGCTTTACGCGCCAGTTCGGTCAGCTGGTAGCGGAACGCTGGCGGAGACAGACGACGGCTGCGCTCGGAGCTGGCGGTCAGGGATTCGATCCAGTCAGCGTTAATGTGGCTGGCCACATATTCCTGCACTTTCTCGATACGCTCATGGTCATCAACCGGCACTTCGAGGTTGAAGCTCTGGAGGCTCAGGGAGGTCTGCCAGGTGTTGGTGTTCACCATGAATAACGGCAGGCCGGTAGCGAAAGCGCGCTCGCACAGTTTGCTGATGCGGGCGTCCATTTCGTACCCGCCGGTCAGCAGAATAGCGCCGATTTCCACGCCGTTCATGGCAGCCAGACAGGCGGCAACCAGCACGTCAGGACGGTCGGCAGAGGTCACCAGCAGAGAGCCTGCGCGGAAGTGTTCCAGCATGTGCGGGATGCTGCGCGCGCAGAAGGTCACGGATTTCACGCGGCGGGTTTTAATGTCGCCTTCGTTGATCACGGTCGCTTTCAGGTGACGAGCCATATCGATCGCGCGGGTGGCGATCAGATCGAAGCTCCACGGCACCGCGCCCAGCACCGGCAGCGGGCTTACCGCTTGCAGCTGTTGCGCATCGATGTTGATCACTTTGGCTTTGTTGGAATCGTCAAAGATTTCAGACAGGTCAGGGCGGGTGCGGCCTTGCTCGTCAACCGGGGCGTTCAGCTTGTTGATGATCACGCCGGTGATGTTGGTGTTTTTCACGCCGCCAAAGCTGCTGCGGGTCAGCTCGATACGCTCTTTCAGCTGTTCCGGGGTATCGGTGCCCTGAGACATCACGAACACGATTTCCGCGTTCAGGGTCTTGGCAATTTCGAAGTTCAGCGACTGCGCGAACTGATGTTTACGGGTCGGCACCAGGCCTTCAACCAGCACCACTTCCGCGTCTTTGGTGTTCTCGTGGTAGCGCGCGATGATCTCTTCCATCAGCACATCTTTCTGATTGCTGGAGAGCAGAGACTCAACGTGGCTCATCTTCAGCGGCTCAGCGGCCGGAAGATTGGAATTGGTACGCACGATGGTGGTGGTCTGGTCCGGCGCATCGCCGCCAGCGCGCGGCTGCGCGATCGGTTTGAAGACGCTCAGACGAACGCCTTTACGTTCCATAGCGCGGATCACGCCGAGGCTGACGCTGGTCAGGCCGACGCTGGTTCCGGTTGGAATAAGCATAATTGTACGGGACACGGTTTATCCTCTTATACACGGCGGCCAGAAATTCTCTGGCACAAAAAACAACACCGCCAGCAGAGGCTGGCGGCGGGGGATTAAGCGGTCAGGCGGCTCGCATCCTGAGCGATCACCAGTTCTTCGTTGGTCGGGATGACCATCGCGGCGCGGGTGCCTTCTTTGTTGATGAAGCCAGATTTGCCGAAGCGGGCAGCCAGGTTGCGTTCGTGATCGACTTCAAAGCCCAGCACGCCCAGTTTGCCCAGAGACAGTTCGCGAACCATCGCGGCGTTTTCACCGATACCGCCGGTGAACACCACGCCGTCCAGACGACCGTCCATCAGCGCAGTGTAAGAGCCGATGTATTTCGCCAGGCGGTGGCAGTAAACGTCCATCGCACGCTTAGCGTCTTCTTTGGATTCGTAATTGTCTTCAACATAACGGCAGTCGCTGGTGACTTCAGTCAGGCCCAGCAGGCCAGATTCTTTCGTCAGCATTTTGTTGATCTGGTCAACGCTCATGCCCAGGTTATCGTGCAGGAAGAAAATGATCGCCGGATCGATATCGCCGGTACGGGTGCCCATCACCAGGCCTTCCAGCGGGGTCAGACCCATAGAGGTGTCCACGCACTCGCCGTTGCGGATTGCAGAAACGGAACCGCCGTTGCCCAGGTGGCAAGTGATGATGTTCACTTCTTCCACCGGCTTGTTCAGCATTTTCGCGGCTTCCTGAGTCACATAGTAGTGGCTGGTGCCGTGGAAACCGTAGCGGCGAACGCCGTGCTCTTTGTACAGGTTGTACGGCAGGGCATACAGGTAAGACTCTTCCGGCATGGTCTGATGGAACGCGGTGTCGAACACGGCAACGTTCTTATCTTTCAGCTGCGGGAAGGATTTCAGCGCTTCTGCGATACCGATCAGGTGAGCCGGGTTGTGCAGCGGTGCGAAGGACGCGGAATCTTTGATGCCCTGGATGACGGATTCGTCGATAACCACAGAGCTGGTGTACTTTTCGCCGCCGTGTACGATACGATGGCCAATCGCGGTGAGCTGTGCGGACAGCTCTGGTTTTTGTGCCAGAATAGTATTAACGATAAAGTTCAGTGCTTCGCTGTGAGCGGCGCCTGCACCCAAAGCCGCTTCTTGTTTACCGCCATCCATTTTCCATTTGATACGGGCTTCAGGAAGATGGAAACATTCGGCTAAACCAGAGAGGTACTCTTCACCATTTGCCGCGTCGATGATCGCGAATTTCAGTGAGGAGCTACCGCAGTTCAGAACCAGTACTAACTTACTCGACATGGAAGTACCTATATTGATACGTGGCTAAAAAAACGTCAGTGAGTCTATCAGCGTAGCGCATGATGACGCTGACATTTATGATTAACGTCATGGCAGGGATAAAATTCGCCATCACGAAGGAAATTCTTAGCATTATCGCCTGGTTGATGGCTGGAAGCCAAAGCGAGGCGAATCAATGTTGACAGGGTGTACCCTAAGGTCTACGCCATCAAAAGCTGGCACAGGATACCTGATAGCGCGGGTTTTTGAAAAAGATTTTGAATGGTGATATGAACTGTTGTTATCTTGCACGAAATTTTGATTCTTTATATGTGAAGTTGAGGTAAAGCCATGTCCACTCCCGAGAATTCCCCCGTTAGCTTTTTTAGCTTATTTCGCCGGGGACAGCACTACGCCAAGACGTGGCCTATGGAAAAACGCCTCGCCCCGATGTTTGTGGAAAATCGCGTTATCCGCGCCACCCGCTTCGCCATTCGCTTTATGCCGCCGATTGCGGTGTTTACCTTAACCTGGCAAATCGCGCTCGGCGGCCAGCTCGGCCCGGCAGTCGCCACCGCGCTGTTTGCCATCAGCCTGCCGATGCAGGGCCTGTGGTGGCTGGGTAAACGTTCGGTCACGCCGCTGCCGCCATCCATCCTGCACTGGTTCTATGAAGTGCGCTCTAAACTGGAAGAGGCGGGCCAGAGCCTGGCGCCGGTGCAGGGCAAGCCCGATTACCAGGCGTTAGCTGATACGTTAAAGCGCGCGTTTCGCCAGCTGGACAAAACTTTCCTGGATGATTTGTAATTTGCCCCCTGTTGCGCATATAAAGAGGGCATCTGAGTTGCTTAACGCGCCTATGCGTAACAGGAGTCAAAAATGGAAATGACCAACGCTCAACGACTGATCCTCTCGAATCAGTACAAAATGATGACCATGCTCGATCCGGATAATGCCGAGCGCTATCGCCGCCTGCAAACCATTATCGAACGCGGCTACGGCCTGCAAATGCGCGAGGTGGACCGTGAATTCGGTGAGCTGAAAGAAGAAACCTGCCGCATTATCATTGACATCATGGAGATGTACCACGCGTTGAGCGTCTCCTGGACCAACCTGAAAGATAACCCCGGCATTGATGAGCGCCGCGTCACTTTCTTAGGCTTCGATGCCGCCACGGAAGCTCGCTACCTCGGTTATGTACGCTTTATGGTCAATATCGAAGGGCGTTACACCCATTTTGACGCCGGCACCCACGGTTTTAACGCCCAGACCCCAATGTGGGAAAAATACCAGCGGATGCTGAAAGTGTGGCATTCCTGCCCGCGCCAGTATCACCTGAGCCCGAACGAAATCACCCAAATCGTTAACGCCTGACGGGAGCGCGCTGTGATTAAAGGATTTTTGTTCGATCTTGACGGAACGCTGGTGGATTCGCTGCCGGTAGTGGAACGCGCCTGGTGCGGCTGGGCCGACCGTTTTGGCATTGCCCATGACGAGGTGCTGAATTTTATCCACGGTAAGCAGGCGATCACCTCGCTGCGTCATTTTATGGCTGGCCGCAGCGAAGAGGAGATCCAGGCGGAATTCCTGCGTCTGGAACAGATCGAAGCCACCGATACCGAAGGCGTGACCGCGCTGCCCGGCGCGGTGGCGCTGTTAAACCATCTTAATGAGCAGGGGATCCCGTGGGCGATTGTCACCTCCGGTTCTATCCCCGTCGCCTCGGCGCGGCGCGCCACCGCCGGCTTGCCGGAGCCGAAAGTGTTTGTCACGGCAGAACGCGTGGCGCGCGGTAAGCCTGAGCCGGATGCCTATCTGCTCGGCGCTCAGTTGCTGGGGCTTAAGCCTGAGGAGTGCGTGGTGGTGGAAGATGCGCCCGCAGGCATACTTTCCGGGCTGGCCGCAGGCAGCGAAGTTATTGCCGTTAATGCGCCTGACACCACGCCGCGTCTTAACGAAGTGGATCTACGGCTGGATGCGCTGACCGATCTGACAGTCGAAAAACAGCCCGACGGTGCGATCCGCTACGCAAAACGCTCGCTTTCATGATGTAACCCCACCACGCTTTACTCAAAAAGCGTTAGTATGTTCCCACTTCCAGATTGACGAAGCATTTCAAATGCTTCGTCAATTTTTGCATCACTTACCCGAGGCCTGCGTCAACGACAAGGAAAGCGAGTGAACAGCGAACTGATATGGGTTCTGACTTTATTGGCTGTGGCGGTACTGTTGTTTGCCACCGGCAAAATCCGCATGGATGCGGTGGCGTTAATGGTTATTGTGGCCTTTGTGTTAAGCGGTACGCTCACCCTAAGCGAAGCCTTTTCTGGCTTTAGCGATCCCAACGTGATCCTGATCGCCGCGCTGTTTGTGATAGGCGACGGGCTGGTGCGTACCGGTGTGGCCACCCAGATGGGGTCGTGGCTGGTACAGATGTCGGGCAGCAGCGAAACGCGCATGCTGGTATTGCTGATGTTGACCGTGGCGGGCCTCGGCGCGTTTATGAGTTCCACCGGCGTGGTGGCGATTTTTATTCCGGTGGTGCTCAGCGTGTCGATGCGCATGAAAACCTCGCCGTCGCGGCTGATGATGCCGCTCAGTTTCGCCGGCTTGATCAGCGGCATGATGACGCTGGTCGCCACGCCGCCTAACCTGGTGATCAACAGTGAACTGTTGCGCGAAGGGCTGGCGGGGTTTCACTTCTTCAGCGTCACCCCGCTGGGGCTGGTGATTTTGCTGCTGGGCATCGTCTATATGCTGGTAATGCGCGGCGCGCTAACCGGCAGCAGCAAGGAGGAGGGCGCGGATACCTGGCGGCGGCGTACGTTTCGCGAGCTGATCAAAGAATACCGTCTGGCGGGCAGGGCGCGGCGTCTGGCGATCCGTCCCGGGTCGCCAATGATTGGTCAGCGTCTTGACGATTTAAAACTGCGCGAGCGCTATGGCGCGAATGTCATTGGTCTGGAGCGCTGGCGGCGTTTTCGCCGGGTGATCGTCAACGTGCATGGCGTGACCGAATTTCGCGCGCGGGACGTATTGCTGATCGATATGTCCGCGTCCGACGTCGATTTGCGTCAGTTTTGCAGCGAGCAACTGCTGGAGCCGATGATTTTGCGTGGGGAATACTTCTCCGATCAGGCGCTGGACGTGGGGATGGCGGAGGTGTCCCTGATCCCGGATTCGGAAATCGTCGGAAAAACGGTGCGGGAAATTGGTTTTCGTACCCGTTATGGCTTAAACGTGGTGGGCCTGCGCCGCAACGGCGAGCCGCTGGAAGAGGGGATTGTCAACGAGCCGCTGGAGCTGGGTGATATTTTGCTGGTGGTGGGCGACTGGAAGCTCATCGCCCATCTGAGCCAGAAAAAACGCGACTTCCTGGTGCTGAACCTGCCGGTAGAAGAGGGGGATGCGTCGCCAGCACACAGCCAGGCGCCCCATGCGATTTTCTGCCTGGCGTTGATGGTGGCGTTGATGCTCACCGATGAAATCCCCAATCCTGTCGCCGCGATTATCGCCTGTTTGTTAATGGGTAAATTTCGCTGTATCGATGCCGAAAGCGCCTGGAAAGCAATTCACTGGCCGAGCATTATTTTGATCGTCGGGATGATGCCGTTCGCACTGGCGCTTCAGAAAACCGGCGGCGTTGAGCTTATCGTTGAGGGGTTAATGCGCCTCGGCGGCGGCTACGGGCCATATTTGATGCTGATCTGCCTGTTTGTGATGTGCGCCACTATTGGGCTATTTATCTCCAATACCGCGACGGCGGTGCTGATGGCGCCTATTGCGCTAGCGGCGGCCAAATCGATGGGTGTGTCGCCGTATCCGTTTGCCATGATGGTGGCGATGGCGGCATCGGCGGCGTTTATGACGCCGGTTTCATCGCCAGTAAATACCCTGGTGCTTGGCCCAGGGAATTATCGGTTCAGCGACTTCGTGAAGATTGGGGTGCCGTTTACGCTGATAGTGATGGTGGTGTGCGTGATTCTGATCCCGCTGCTGTTCCCGTTTTAAGGTTACAGCGGCGAATCCTGACTGATTTCATCCAGCGAGAGGTGGAAACTCGGGACAAACATCTGCACGAAATAATCCATCTCTTCGCTGCGCCGCGCCTCAAGGGTTTTTTCGAGGCGCGATTTCGCCAGTAAAAATTCGTTGTTGCCCGCAGACAGCTCTTCCAGACATTTTAAATAGGCGCACAGGGCGTCGGCCTGCTTTACGATGGCGCGCTCTTCGTCACTGCTGTAGTGCTCGTCAATCAGCGGCATAAAAATATCGCGCAGTTCTTCAGGCACCATATCCACCAGTTTTTGCTGGGCGATTTTTTCGATCGCTTTGTACTCATGGGCGATTTGGTTATTGAAGTACTTTACCGGCGTTGGCAAGTCTCCGGTTAACACTTCGCTGGCGTCGTGGTACATCGCCAGCAGCGCGATGCGCTCGGCATTCAGCGTACCGCCGAATTTGCGGTTTTTAATCGCCGCCAGAGCGTGGGCGACCATCGCCACCTGCAAACTGTGCTCGGAGACGTTTTCAGTGCGCACATTGCGCATCAGGGGCCAGCGGTTAATTAATTTCAGACGAGAAAGATAGGCGAAGAAGTGGCTTTGATTCATTTCAGGCGGTCTCTGGCTACGACAGAGTGCCATTGTGCGAGGTGTTGGGGGAAGATGCAAACCTTCCCCCTCGGGGTATTACTGATGGTAGTGCGACAGGAAACGGCCAAAACGGTTAATCGCCATTTCCAGATCGTCAAGACGCGGCAGCGTCACGATGCGCACATGGTCCGGCCAGGGCCAGTTAAAGGCGGTCCCCTGTACCAGCAGCACTTTTTCCTGTAACAGGAAATCCAGCACCATTTTCTGGTCGTCGTGAATGTTAAAACGCTTGCTGTCGATTTTTGGGAACATATACAGCGCGCCCTGCGGTTTCACGCAGCTGACGCCCGGAATATCGTTAATCAGCTCCCACGCCCGGTTGCGCTGCTCGTAGAGACGGCCCCCGGGCGTAATAAACTCGCTGATGCTCTGGTAACCGCCCAGCGCGGTCTGAATCGCATGCTGCGCCGGCACGTTGGCGCAAAGACGCATTGAGGCCAGCATTTCCAGCCCTTCAATATAGCCTTTGGCGTGTTTTTTCGGCCCGTTGAGCACCATCCAGCCCTGACGGAAACCCGCCACGCGGTAGGTTTTGGACAGTCCGTTAAAGGTCACGGTCAGCAAATCCGGAGCCAGCGCGGCGATGGAGTGGTGCTGCGCCTCGTCATACAGGATTTTGTCGTAGATTTCGTCAGCGAAAATAATCAGGTTGTGCTGGCGGGCGATCTCGACGATCTCCAGCAGCAACTCTTTTGAATACACCGCGCCCGTCGGGTTATTAGGGTTGATCACCACAATGCCGCGGGTGCGCGGCGTGATTTTGGCGCGAATATCGTCCAGATCCGGGAACCAGCCGGCGGATTCATCGCACAGGTAATGCACCGCTTTGCCGCTGGACAGCGAGACTGCGGCGGTCCACAGCGGGTAATCCGGCGCAGGAACCAGCATCTCGTCACCGCTGTTCAGCAGCGCCTGCATCGCCTGCACGATCAGTTCCGACACGCCATTACCGATATAGATGTCTTCTACCGTGACATCGCGCATATCATGCGCCTGGTAATGCTGCATGATCGCTTTACGTGCCGAATACAGACCTTTGGAATCACAATAGCCTTGTGCAGTCGGGAGATTGCGGATCACATCTACCAGGATTTCATCCGGGGCATCGAAGCCAAACGGGGCAGGGTTTCCGATGTTTAATTTGAGGACTTTGTTCCCTTCTTCTTCAAGGCGTTTCGCTTCTTTAAGAACGGGGCCACGAATGTCATAACAGACATTGTCGAGCTTACTGGATTTTTCGATGGGGGACATGCATCAAACCTTTTTGTGAGCCGTGCTTCCTGCCGTGGAAGCGGATGCGCACAATGTACTCTCCTGCAGGAGGGTTTTGAAGGTGTGCGCAAAGAGGCATAATAAAATCCCCTTCGAGCATTAGCATGGTTTGTTATCACATTTCGATATTAAATCCTAAATAAACAAGTATGTGTGGTTTTTAATATTGATTTACAGCGTAGCGCTGGGAGGTTTATACTTTTTATGTGAAATATCTGCTGCGTGAAGTAAGGCCTGAGCAAATTACTTCTGACAAATACTCAGAAAAAATGAATGTTTAATTTTACGCACTGATGTGTGTATCCCCTTTTCAAGGATGCAGTCACCGCAAGTCTGGCTTCTGTGTAAACAAAATCTTATTTGTAATTATTAAGGAAATTTAATTATTAGTCGAAAGCCTGGCGAGTTAAACAGATTATCTGAACAATCTTAATTAGCTCTTAAAACATTAACTCGATGAGATTAATCGTATCGAGACTTAAAAAATAGGGCGATTTAGGATATTATCGCCAGGTTCTACCTGAGTCTTAACGGTGTTTCATCGTTTTTTTCGTGTTATCTAACCAGTATGTTGAATTTAACTTATTGTTTTAACTGGCTTATTTTATTTAAGAATAAAAATTAAATTCTTACAATGATTTGTCTGGTAAACCCGCGTTAGGCGTTTTCACGTTACGCTTAACTGAAACGAATAAAAAATTATTTCATCCAGCGGATCTAGCTACTGGTAATTTTTTTTTAGGGTTTGTATGTTATATCTGTAGATATTATTCAGCGCGCAAAAGTCAGCTATATGTATGACTTAAAGGACTAATTCAGAATGATTGCGCTGGAAATCTTCTCCAGCAGATTTTTACCGAAAGGATGCATGCTTCAAATGGAATTGCTGGCGCTTCGATAACACATAGCAACAGATCCGGGGCAGCTCCCTATGAGCCACCTGATAGTGAATAACAATATGATAAACGCAAATCGTCCGATCCTTAATCTCGACCTCGATCTGCTGAGAACGTTTGTTGCCGTTGCCGATTTGAACACGTTTGCGGCGGCAGCGGCGGCAGTATGCAGGACTCAATCAGCCGTAAGCCAGCAAATGCAGCGGCTGGAGCAGCTCGTCGGCAAAGAGCTTTTTGCTCGCCATGGTCGCAACAAATTGCTTACTGAGCATGGTATCCAACTGCTGGGCTATGCCCGTAAAATTTTACGCTTCAATGATGAAGCATGTACGTCGCTAATGTTTAGCAGCCTTCAGGGCTCCCTGACTATCGGCGCATCCGATGAATCCGCAGATACCATCCTGCCTTTTATTTTAAATCGCATTAGTTCGGTTTATCCGAAGATTTCGCTTGATGTGAGAGTTAAACGCAATCCTTACATGATCGAAATGCTGATGCAGCATGAAGTCGATCTGGTGGTGACGACCACACAGCCGGATAACGCGGAATGCATGGTGCTGAGAACGTCTCCTACGCTGTGGTATTGCGCGGCGGATTTCATTCTGCCGAAAGGCGAGCCCGTGCCGCTGGTGGTGTTAGACGAACCCAGTCCCTATCGCGATGTAATAATTTCACATCTCAATAGCGAGAACATTCCCTGGCGGATCTCCTATATGGCCTCCACCCTTGCGGCGGTGCGCGCGGCGGTGAAAGCGGGGTTAGGGATAACGGCCCGTCCGGTCGAAATGATGAGCCCGGAGTTACGCGTGCTGGGTATCAGCGAAGGGCTGCCGATGTTGCCGGAAACGGAATACCTGCTGTGCCGTAATCCGCAGAGCGGCAACGAACTGACCCAGGTAATTTTTCAGGCCATGCAGACCCACTATAATCCGTGGGGCTACCAGATGGCCGCGACGGAAGGAAACAGCATGCTCATCGAGGATGGGCTCGAATAGCCTCCTCCCAAAGGATAACTGTTATAAACAAGCCCCTGATGCTTATAATGGCATCCGGGGCTTATTTTTTGCACATAACAGGGACAGTAAAGCGGCAAAATGTTCCCGCATTTCATCCCAGCGGAATCAGGCGAAGGCCGAGCCAGAAGCAAAACAGCCTTTCAAAATGATTGGAACGGCACCTAATGTTAAAAAATCAGCATTTTTGTTGTTTTTTTTTCCTGTCAATTAACAGAACCGTGTCTCAGATCAAGAAAATACCCTTACCAGGGGGGATGAATAGTTGAGAATTCCTGCCAAAATAAAGGGGCGTTTTTACACAGCTCACACAACGGACACGATTCAACAACATGAAAACTAAGATCTGCTGGCGTCAGAAAGCAGGTTAAAGGCATTAAATGTTAATGATGTGCTGCTGATGTAAATTAATGTGAGGATACTTTTGTTAAAGTTGACAAAAGGTTATAGAAAGGAGTAAAAATGCCCATCAATTCGCTGCTTGAGCCCTGTTTTGGTAGTGGTTGTACGGTTTTTTTATTCCTCCCCATGAATCAATGTGACGTTCATCTGCCAGTAAGAGCAGAGATTAACATCGTCACCATTAGAGTTAAGCAATGAGTATGTCTACATCCACTGAAGTCATCGCTCATCATTGGGCATTCGCTATCTTTCTTATCATCGCCATCGGCCTGTGTTGCCTGATGTTGGCGGGCGCTTTCTTTCTGGGTGGTCGCGCGCGCGGTCGTCAGAAAAACACGCCTTTCGAATCAGGGATCGACTCCGTCGGCACCGCTCGTCTGCGACTTTCCGCTAAGTTTTATCTGGTGGCGATGTTCTTCGTCATCTTCGACGTGGAAGCCCTGTATCTCTTTGCATGGTCAACCTCTATCCGTGAAAGCGGATGGGTTGGCTTTGTTGAGGCCGCAATTTTCATTTTAGTGTTACTGGCTGGTCTGGTTTATCTGGCACGTATCGGTGCGCTGGACTGGACGCCCGCTCGCTCGCGTCGTAGCCAAATTAACCCTGAACCTGGCAGTCACACTAATCGTCATCCGCAGTAACAGCGAGGCATTAAGATGGATTATACGCTCACCCGCATCGATCCTGACGGTGAGAATGACCGTTACCCCCTGCAGAAACAGGAGATCGTGACCGATCCCCTGGAGCAGCACGTTCATCGTAGTGTGTACATGGGCAAACTCGAGAATGCCGTACACGACATGGTGAACTGGGGTCGTAAAAACTCAATCTGGCCTTATAACTTTGGCCTTTCCTGCTGCTACGTGGAAATGGTGACGTCGTTTACCGCAGTCCATGACGTAGCGCGTTTCGGTGCAGAAGTATTGCGTGCGTCCCCGCGTCAGGCTGACCTGATGGTGGTGGCTGGCACCTGCTTTACCAAAATGGCGCCGGTTATCCAACGTCTGTATGACCAGATGCTTGAGCCAAAATGGGTCATCTCCATGGGCGCGTGCGCAAACTCTGGCGGCATGTACGACATCTACTCCGTGGTTCAGGGCGTGGATAAGTTCATACCGGTGGACGTGTACATCCCTGGCTGCCCGCCGCGTCCGGAGGCTTACATGCAGGCGCTGATGCTGCTGCAGGAGTCTATCGGCAAAGAGCGTCGCCCTCTGTCCTGGGTGGTTGGCGATCAGGGCGTATACCGCGCCAATATGCAGTCAGAACGCGACCGTAAACGTGGCGAACGCATTGCTGTAACTAACTTGCGTACACCAGACGAGATTTAATTTGCGCCTGTTGGATGTGGAACAGCCTTCGCATATCAATAAACAATAGCGCGAAGCCACTTCCGGCAGTCACCAAAGAACCATTTGCAATGGTGAAAAATATGACCGATTTAACCGCGCAAGACGCCGTACTGCCAGCATGGCAAACCCGCGATCATCTCGATGATCCGGTCATCGGCGAACTGCGTAACCGTTTTGGGCCGGATGCCTTTACTGTTCAGGCGACCCGCACCGGCGTACCGGTGGTGTGGGTAAAGCGTGAACAATTACTGGAAGTAGTGGATTTCCTCAAACGGCTCCCTAAGCCCTACGTCATGCTGTTCGATTTGCATGGCATGGATGAGCGTCTCCGCACCCACCGCGACGGTTTACCGGCCGCGGATTTTTCCGTTTTCTACCACCTGATTTCTATCGATCGCAACCGCGACATCATGCTGAAGGTGGCATTTTTAGAAAACGATCTGAACGTGCCGACGCTCACCAACCTGTTCCCGAACGCCAACTGGTATGAGCGTGAGACCTGGGAGATGTTCGGTATTACCTTTACCGGACACCCGCACCTGACGCGCATCATGATGCCGAACACCTGGGAAGGCCACCCGCTGCGTAAAGACTACCCTGCACGTGCGACTGAATTCGACCCGTTCGAACTGACAAAGCAGAAGCAGGATCTGGAAATGGAGGCGTTGACCTTCAAACCGGAAGAGTGGGGGATGAAGCGCGGGACAGAACATGAAGATTTCATGTTCCTGAACCTCGGCCCGAACCACCCGTCTGCGCACGGTGCGTTCCGCATCATCCTGCAGCTGGACGGCGAAGAGATTGTCGACTGCGTACCGGATGTCGGTTACCACCACCGTGGCGCCGAGAAGATGGGCGAGCGCCAGTCCTGGCACAGCTACATCCCGTACACCGACCGCATTGAATATCTTGGCGGTTGCGTTAATGAAATGCCATACGTGCTGGCGGTAGAAAAACTCGCGGGGATCACCGTGCCGGATCGCGTTAATGTGATTCGCGTAATGCTCTCCGAACTCTTCCGCATTAACAGCCATCTGCTTTATATTTCGACGTTTATTCAGGACGTTGGCGCGATGACGCCGGTGTTCTTTGCCTTTACTGATCGCCAGAAAATTTATGATTTAGTCGAAGCCATCACCGGCTTCCGTATGCACCCGGCCTGGTTCCGCATTGGCGGCGTCGCCCACGATCTGCCGAAAGGCTGGGAACGTCTGCTGCGCGAATTCCTCGACTGGATGCCGAAGCGTCTTGATTCCTATGAAAAAGCGGCGTTGCGCAACACCATCCTGAAGGGCCGTTCCCAGGGCGTTGCCGCTTACGGCGCGAAAGAAGCGCTGGAGTGGGGCACCACGGGCGCGGCGCTGCGTGCGACCGGTATTAACTTTGATGTGCGTAAATCACGTCCGTATTCCGGTTATGAGAACTTCGACTTTGAAGTGCCGGTGGGCGGTGGCGTCAGCGACTGTTACACCCGCGTGATGCTCAAAGTTGAAGAGCTGCGCCAGAGCTTGCGTATTCTTGAGCAGTGCTACAAGAACATGCCGGAAGGCCCGTTCAAGGCGGATCACCCGCTGACCACGCCGCCGCCGAAAGAGCGCACGCTGCAACATATCGAAACCCTGATTACTCACTTCCTGCAGGTTTCCTGGGGTCCGGTAATGCCGGCCAACGAATCCTTCCAGATGGTTGAGGCAACCAAGGGTATTAACAGTTACTACCTGACCAGCGACGGCAGCACCATGAGCTACCGCACGCGCATTCGTACCCCGAGCTTCCCGCACCTGCAGCAGATCCCGTCTGCCATTCGCGGCAGCCTGGTGTCCGACCTGATTGTCTATCTGGGTAGTATCGATTTTGTTATGTCTGATGTGGATCGCTAATTATGCACGAGAATCAACAACCACAGACCGAGGCTTTTGAGCTGAGTGCGGCAGAGCGTGAGGCAATTGAGCACGAAAAGCACCACTACGAAGACCCGCGTGCGGCGTCCATTGAAGCGCTGAAAATCGTACAGAAACAGCGTGGCTGGGTGCCGGACGGCGCAATCTATGCCATTGCCGAGGTGCTGGGCATCCCGGCGAGCGACGTCGAAGGCGTGGCCACGTTCTATAGCCAGATTTTCCGCCAGCCGGTTGGCCGCCACGTAATCCGCTACTGCGATAGCGTGGTGTGCCATATCACCGGTTACCAGGGCATTCAGTCGGCTATTGAAAAGCATTTGCAGATCAAGCCGGGCCAGACGACCTTTGATGGCCGTTTCACCCTGCTGCCGACCTGCTGCCTGGGCAACTGCGACAAAGGGCCGAGCATGATGATCGATGAAGACACGCATGCTTACCTGACGCCAGAGAAAATCCCTGACCTGCTGGAGCAGTACAAATGAAAACCGTCATTCGCACTCCAGAAACCCATCCGCTGACCTGGCGTCTGCGCGATGATGAACAGCCAGTGTGGCTTGACGAATACCGCAGCAAAAACGGCTATGAGGGCGCGCGTAAGGCCCTGACCGGTTTGTCGCCGGACGACATCGTCAATCAGGTAAAAGATTCGGGCCTGAAAGGCCGCGGCGGCGCAGGCTTCTCCACCGGTTTGAAGTGGAGCCTGATGCCGAAAGACGAATCCATGAACATCCGTTACCTGCTGTGTAATGCCGATGAAATGGAGCCGGGCACCTATAAAGACCGTCTTCTGATGGAACAGCTGCCGCACCTGCTGGTGGAAGGCATGCTGATCTCCGCGTTCGCGCTGAAAGCTTACCGTGGCTACATCTTCCTGCGTGGCGAATACATCGAAGCAGCGGATCGTCTGCGTCGCGCTATCGCAGAAGCCACCGAAGCGGGTCTGCTGGGTAAAAACATTCTCGGTTCCGGCTTTGATTTTGAGCTGTTCGTGCACACCGGGGCGGGCCGTTATATCTGCGGGGAAGAAACCGCGCTGATTAACTCGCTGGAAGGCCGCCGCGCTAACCCGCGCTCCAAGCCGCCGTTCCCGGCGAGCTCCGGCGTCTGGGGTAAACCGACCTGTGTGAACAACGTCGAAACCCTGTGCAACGTGCCGGCAATCCTCGCTAACGGCGTGGAGTGGTATCAGAACATCTCGAAGAGCAAAGATGCGGGCACCAAGCTGATGGGTTTCTCAGGCCGCGTGAAAAACCCGGGCCTGTGGGAATTGCCGTTCGGCACCACCGCGCGCGAAATCCTTGAAGACTACGCGGGCGGCATGCGCGACGGCCTGAAATTTAAAGCCTGGCAGCCAGGCGGCGCGGGGACTGACTTCCTGACTGAAGCGCATCTCGACCTGCCGATGGAATTCGAAAGCATTGGTAAAGCGGGCAGCCGTCTCGGCACCGCACTGGCGATGGCCGTGGATCACGAAATCGGCATGGTCTCGCTGGTACGCAACCTTGAAGAGTTCTTCGCACGTGAATCCTGCGGATGGTGTACGCCATGCCGTGACGGTTTGCCGTGGAGCGTGAAGATCCTGCGCGCGCTGGAGCGTGGGGAAGGGCAGCCGGGGGACATCGAAACCCTGGAGCAGCTGTGCCGCTTCCTGGGCCCAGGCAAAACCTTCTGCGCGCACGCGCCAGGTGCAGTCGAGCCGCTTCAGAGTGCGATTAAATATTTCCGCGACGAATTCGAAGCCGGGATCAAACAGCCGTTCAGCAATACCCATCTGATTAATGGGATTCAGCCGAACCTTTTAAAAGCACGCTGGTGATCCTGCCGTCTTAAGAGCAAAAGACGCGAAAAGCCTAATTTGATTAACGCTCAGTTTTAAACTGAGATAACTGGAAGCATGCTGACTATGGCTACGATTCATGTAGACGGCAAAGAATACGAGGTCAATGGAGCGGACAACCTGTTAGAAGCTTGTCTCTCTATGGGTCTTGATATTCCTTATTTTTGCTGGCATCCAGCGCTGGGGAGCGTTGGAGCTTGCCGCCAGTGTGCGGTGAAGCAATATCAGAACGCGGAAGATACCCGCGGTCGCCTGGTGATGTCCTGTATGACACCGGCAACCGACGGCACTTTTATTTCTATTGATGACGAAGAAGCGAAGCAGTTCCGCGAAAGCGTTGTGGAATGGTTGATGACTAACCATCCGCATGACTGCCCGGTGTGTGAAGAAGGCGGTAACTGCCATCTTCAGGATATGACGGTCATGACCGGTCATAGCTTCCGCCGCTATCGTTTTACCAAACGTACCCACCGCAATCAGGATCTCGGTCCGTTTATCTCCCACGAGATGAACCGCTGTATCGCCTGCTACCGCTGCGTGCGTTACTACAAAGACTACGCAGACGGCGAAGATCTGGGCGTGTATGGCGCACACGACAACGTCTACTTTGGTCGCCCGGAAGACGGCACGCTGGAAAGCGAGTTCTCCGGCAACCTGGTGGAAATCTGCCCGACCGGCGTATTCACCGATAAAACCCACTCCGAACGCTATAACCGTAAATGGGACATGCAGTTCGCGCCGAGCATCTGCCAGCAGTGCTCGCTGGGTTGCAACACCAGCCCGGGCGAACGCTATGGCGAACTGCGCCGTATCGAAAACCGCTACAACGGCACCGTGAACCACTACTTCCTGTGCGATCGCGGCCGTTTCGGCTATGGCTACGTCAACCTGAAGGACCGTCCGCGTCAGCCGGTTCAGCGCCGTGGCGATGACTGGATCACCCTCAACGCCGAGCAGGCGATGCAAGGGGCGGCGGATATTCTGCGCCAGTCGAAGAAAGTGATCGGCATCGGTTCCCCGCGCGCCAGCGTGGAGAGCAACTTCGCGCTGCGCGAACTGGTGGGCGCGGAAAACTTCTACACCGGTATCGCGGCGGGCGAACAACAGCGCCTCCAGCTGATGCTGGACGTGCTGCGCAACAGCGGCGTCCATACCCCGGCGCTGCGTGAAATCGAATCTTACGACGCGGTATTGATCCTCGGCGAAGACCTGACCCAGACCGGTGCCCGCGCGGCCCTGGCGGTGCGTCAGGCGGTGAAAGGCAAAGCGCGCGAAATGGCGGCGGCCCAGAAAGTGGCCGACTGGCAGATTGCGGCGATCCTGAACATCGGCCAGCGCGCTAGACACCCGCTGTTCGTCACCAACGTCGATAACACCCGTCTGGATGATATCGCCGCGTGGACCTACCGCGCGCCGGTTGAAGACCAGGCGCGTTTAGGTTTCGCCATTGCCCACGGCCTGGATAACAGCGCCCCGGCGGTTGACGGCATCGATCGCGATTTGCAAAACAAGATCGACGTGATCGTACAGGCGCTGGCCGGTGCCAAAAAACCGTTGATCATCTCCGGCACCAACGCTGGCAGCGCTGACGTGATCCACGCAGCGGCTAACGTGGCGAAAGCCCTGAAAGGCCGTGGCGCGGATGTCGGCATTACGATGATTGCCCGTGCGGTTAACAGCGTTGGCCTCGGCATGATCGGCGGCGGTTCGCTTGACGACGCGCTGACCGAGCTGGAAACCGGGGCCGCCGACGCGGTTGTGGTGCTGGAAAACGATCTGCACCGCCACGCTTCTGCCGCGCGCGTTGATGCGGCGCTCAGCAAAGCGCCGCTGGTGATGGTTATCGACCATCAGCGCACCGCGATCATGGACAAAGCCCATCTGGTACTGTCCACCGCGAGCTTCGCCGAGAGCGACGGTACGGTTATCAACAACGAAGGCCGCGCACAGCGCTTCTTCCAGGTGTATGAGCCGTCTTACTACGACAGCAGCATCACCATGCTGGAAAGCTGGCGCTGGCTGCACTCCCTGCACAGCACCGTGAAGAGCCGTGAAGTGGACTGGACGCAGCTTGACCATGTCATCGACGCGGTGGTTGAACAGTTGCCGCAGCTCGCGGGCATTAAAAACGCCGCGCCGGATGCCTCTTTCCGCATTCGCGGACAGAAACTGGCTCGTGAACCGCACCGCTACAGTGGCCGTACCGCGATGCGCGCCAACATCAGCGTGCACGAACCGCGCCAGCCGCAGGACAAAGACACCATGTTCGCCTTCTCCATGGAAGGGAACAACCATCCGGATGCGCCGCGTTCTCAGGTGCCGTTCGCCTGGGCTCCGGGCTGGAACTCCCCGCAGGCCTGGAACAAATTCCAGGACGAAGTGGGCGGGAAACTGCGCCACGGCGATCCGGGCGTGCGCCTGATCGAAGCGTCGGAAACCGGTCTGGATTACTTCAGCGACGTACCGGCAGGCTTCACGGCGCAGGACGGTGAATGGCGTATCGCGCCGTACTACCACCTGTTCGGCAGCGATGAGATGTCGCAGCGTTCGCCGGTGTTCCAGAGCCGTATGCCGCAGCCGTACATCAAGCTCAACCCGGTGGATGCCGCGAAGCTTGGCGTGAACGCGGGCGCGAAGGTCTCCTTCAATTACGACGGGCAGACCGTGACCTTACCGCTGGTGATCTCCGAAGGGCTGACGGCAGGGCAGGTCGGCTTACCTATGGGCATGCCGGGTATCGCGCCAGTGCTGGCCGGTGCGCGTCTTAAGGATCTGCAGGAGGCTCAACAATGAGTTGGTTAACACCGGATGTTATTGAGATTCTGCTGACCATCCTGAAAGCGGTTGTCATTCTGCTGGTAGTGGTAACTTGCGGGGCGTTCATGAGCTTCGGCGAACGCCGCCTTCTGGGCCTGTTCCAGAACCGCTACGGACCGAACCGCGTAGGCTGGGGCGGTTCGCTCCAGCTGGTCGCGGACATGATCAAGATGTTCTTTAAAGAAGACTGGGTCCCGCGCTTTACCGACCGCGTCATCTTTACGCTGGCGCCGATGATCGCCTTTACCTCGCTGCTGTTGGCCTTTGCGATTGTGCCGGTCAGCCCGAACTGGGTAGTGGCCGATCTCAACATCGGCATCCTGTTCTTCCTGATGATGGCAGGCCTCGCGGTGTACGCGGTGCTGTTCGCCGGCTGGTCGAGCAACAACAAATACTCCCTGCTGGGGGCGATGCGTGCGTCTGCGCAGACCCTGAGCTACGAAGTGTTTTTAGGCCTCTCTCTGATGGGCGTGGTGGCGCAGGCGGGTTCATTTAACATGACCGACATCGTCAATAACCAGGCGGACATCTGGAACGTCATTCCGCAGTTCTTTGGTTTTGTAACCTTTGCGATTGCCGGCGTGGCGGTGTGTCACCGTCACCCGTTTGACCAACCGGAAGCCGAGCAGGAACTGGCGGATGGTTACCACATCGAATATTCCGGTATGAAATTCGGTCTGTTCTTCGTGGGCGAGTACATCGGTATTGTTACCGTGTCGGCGCTGATGGTCACGCTGTTCTTCGGTGGCTGGCATGGCCCATGGTTGCCTCCTTTCATCTGGTTCGCGCTGAAAACCGCGTTCTTCATGATGATGTTTATTTTGATTCGCGCCTCATTACCGCGTCCGCGTTATGACCAGGTAATGTCCTTCGGCTGGAAAGTGTGCCTGCCGTTGACGCTTCTCAATTTGTTGGCAACGGCGGCTGTCATTTTGTGGCAGGCGCAATAAGGGGTGAAAAAACCATGACATTGAAAGACATAGTGGTGGGTTTCGGCACCCAGGTCCGTAGTATCTGGATGATTGGCTTGCACGCCTTTGCCAAACGCGAAACCCGCATGTATCCGGAAGAGCCGGTTTACCTGCCGCCGCGCTACCGTGGCCGCATCGTGCTGACGCGCGACCCGGACGGTTCCGAGCGCTGCGTTGCCTGTAACCTGTGTGCGGTAGCCTGTCCGGTAGGCTGTATCTCGCTGCAAAAAGCAGAAACCGTGGATGGCCGCTGGTATCCGGAATTTTTCCGCATCAACTTCTCACGCTGCATTTTCTGCGGCATGTGCGAAGAGGCCTGCCCGACCACCGCAATCCAGCTGACGCCGGATTTCGAAATGGGCGAGTTCAAACGTCAGGATCTGGTGTACGAGAAAGAGGATCTGCTGATTTCCGGTCCGGGCAAATACCCGGAGTACAACTTCTACCGGATGGCAGGTATGGCAATCGACGGAAAAGACAAAGGCGAAGCAGAGAACGAAGCCAAGCCTATCGACGTCAAGAGCCTGTTACCGTAAGGAGAGTGGCAATGGAATTCGCGTTTTATATATGCGCCCTTGTGGCAATACTCGCCACCTTACGGGTTATCACGCACACCAATCCGGTACACGCGCTGCTGTATCTGATCATTTCGCTGCTGGCGATTTCCGGCGTGTTCTTTTCACTGGGCGCTTACTTTGCCGGTGCGCTGGAAATCATTGTCTACGCGGGCGCCATTATGGTGCTGTTCGTGTTCGTGGTGATGATGCTCAACCTCGGCGGTTCCGAGATCGAACAGGAGCGCCAGTGGCTGAAACCGCAGGTGTGGATCGGTCCGGGCCTGCTGTCCGCCGTACTGCTGGCGGTGCTGGTTTACGCCATCATGAGCGTCAACGATCAGGGTATCGACGGTACGCCGGTGTCTGCCAAAGAAGTGGGGATTACGCTGTTTGGTCCTTACGTTCTGGCGGTGGAACTGGCCTCTATGCTGCTGCTGGCGGGCCTGGTTGTCGCCTTCCATGTCGGGCGCGAAGATCGTCCCGGCGAAGTGCTGAGCAACCGTCCTGAAGACCGGGCGAAAAGAAAATCGGAGGAGCACGCATGATCCCCTTACAACACGGGCTGATCCTCGCGGCCATACTGTTTGTGCTTGGGCTGACGGGCCTGGTTATCCGTCGCAATCTGCTGTTTATGCTGATTGGACTGGAAATCATGATTAATGCTGCCGCGCTGGCGTTTGTCGTCGCGGGAAGCTACTGGGGGCAGACGGACGGTCAGGTGATGTACATCCTGGCAATCAGCCTGGCTGCCGCGGAAGCCAGTATTGGCCTGGCGCTGTTGCTACAGCTCCATCGTCGTCGCCAGAATCTGAATATCGATTCAGTAAGTGAGATGCGTGGATGAACCTCCTTTGGTTAACCATTTTTCTGCCATTGATTGGCTATGTACTGCTGGCGTTCTCGCGCGGACGCTGGTCTGAGAATGTATCTGCGACCATCGGCATGGGCTCTGTGGGCCTGGCCGCGCTGGTCACGGCGTATGCGGGTATCGATTTCCTGAACAGCGGCCGCGAGCCGTTCGTTCAACCGCTCTGGACCTGGATGGCGGTCGGTGATTTCAACATCGGCTTCAATCTGGTGCTGGACGGGCTGTCGCTCACCATGCTGTCGGTGGTGACCGGCGTCGGTTTCCTGATCCACATGTTCGCATCCTGGTACATGCGCGGTGAAGAGGGCTATTCGCGCTTCTTCGCGTACACCAACCTGTTTATCGCCAGCATGGTGGTTCTGGTGCTGGCCGATAACCTGCTGCTGATGTACCTCGGCTGGGAAGGCGTGGGCCTGTGTTCTTACCTGCTGATCGGCTTCTATTATACCGATCCGAAAAACGGCGCGGCGGCGATGAAAGCCTTCGTGGTAACCCGTGTCGGTGACGTCTTCCTCGCGTTCGCGTTGTTCATCCTCTACAACGAGTTGGGCACCCTGAACTTCCGCGAGATGGTAGAGCTGGCTCCGCAGCACTTCGCTGACGGCAACACCATGATCCAGTGGGCGACGTTAATGCTGCTGGGCGGCGCGGTGGGTAAATCGGCGCAGCTGCCGTTGCAGACCTGGCTTGCGGACGCGATGGCTGGCCCGACGCCGGTCTCCGCGCTGATCCACGCCGCAACCATGGTGACGGCGGGCGTCTACCTGATCGCCCGTACCCATGGCCTGTTCCTGCTGACCCCGGAAGTGCTGCATCTGGTGGGTATCGTGGGTGCGGTAACGCTGGTGCTGGCGGGTTTCGCGGCGCTGGTGCAGACCGACATCAAACGCGTGCTCGCTTATTCCACCATGAGCCAGATTGGCTACATGTTCCTGGCGCTGGGCGTACTGGCGTGGGATGCGGCGATTTTCCATCTGATGACCCACGCGTTCTTTAAAGCCCTGCTGTTCCTGTCGTCCGGTTCGGTGATCCTGGCCTGCCACCACGAACAGAACATCTTCAAAATGGGTGGCCTGCGTAAGTCGATTCCGTTGGTCTACGTCTGCTTCCTGGTAGGCGGCGCGGCGCTGGCGGCGCTGCCGATGATTACCGCAGGCTTCTTCAGTAAGGACGAAATTCTGGCGGGTGCCATGGCTAACGGTCATATCAATCTGATGATCGCCGGTCTGGCGGGGGCGTTTATGACCTCGCTGTACACCTTCCGTATGATTTTCATCGTGTTCCACGGCAAAGAGCAAATTCACGCTCATGCAGGGAAGGGGATTACCCATCACCTGCCGCTGATCGTACTGCTGGTTCTGTCGACCTTCATCGGCGCGCTGATTGTGCCGCCGCTGCAGGGCGTACTGCCGGATACCACCGAGCTTGAGCATGGCCGTATGCTGACCCTGGAAATCGCTTCCGGCGTGGTCGCTATCGCGGGCATCGTGATTGCCGCGTGGCTGTGGCTGGGCAAACGCACCCTGGTGACGTCTATCGCCAACAGCGCGCCGGGCCGTCTGCTGGGCACCTGGTGGTACAACGCCTGGGGCTTTGACTGGCTGTACGACATGATCTTCGTAAAACCGTTCCTCGGTATCGCCTGGTTGATTAAACGCGATCCGCTGAATGCCCTGATGAACACCCCGGCGCTGCTGTCCCGCTTCGCAGGTAAAGGCCTGCTGTTTAGCGAGAACGGTTACCTGCGCTGGTACGTGGCGTCAATGAGCATCGGCGCGGTCGTGGTTCTCGGCCTGCTGATGGTGTTGCGTTGATCGATAAGTGAATTTTAAAAGAATTCGTTGAAAATCAGGCCCTTTCTGAGGGCCTTAAAAAGGAATGTAAATCGCCATGTTACTACCCTGGCTAATACTGATTCCCTTTATCGGTGGCTTTCTGTGCTGGCAAACTGAACGCTTCGGCGTGAAGGTGCCGCGCTGGATCGCACTGATCACGATGGGATTGACGCTGGCGCTCTCTTTGCAACTGTGGTTGCAGGGGGGTTATGGATTGACGCAAGCAGCGGGCCTGCCGCAGTGGCAGTCCGAGTTTGTGATGCAGTGGATCCCCCGCTTCGGGATCACCATTCACCTGGCAATTGACGGCCTTTCACTGCTGATGGTGGTGTTAACCGGTCTGCTGGGCGTGCTGGCTGTGCTCTGTTCCTGGAACGAGATCGAGAAATATCAGGGCTTCTTTCACCTTAACCTGATGTGGATCCTCGGCGGCGTCATCGGCGTGTTCCTTGCCATCGATATGTTCCTGTTCTTCTTCTTCTGGGAAATGATGCTGGTGCCGATGTACTTCCTGATCGCGCTGTGGGGGCACAAAGCCTCTGACGGGAAAACGCGTATCACGGCGGCCACCAAATTCTTTATTTATACCCAGGCAAGCGGCCTGGTGATGCTGATTGCCATCCTGGCGCTGGTGTTTGTGCACTACAACGCGACCGACGTCTGGACCTTCAACTACGAGCAACTGCTGAAAACGCCGATGTCTCATAACGTTGAATGGCTGCTGATGCTGGGCTTCTTCATCGCCTTCGCGGTGAAAATGCCGGTGGTGCCGCTGCACGGCTGGTTGCCGGATGCGCACTCCCAGGCACCGACGGCGGGTTCTGTCGACCTGGCGGGGATTTTGCTGAAAACGGCGGCCTACGGTCTGCTGCGCTTCTCGCTGCCGCTGTTCCCGAACGCCTCTGCGGAGTTCGCGCCTGTCGCCATGTGGCTGGGCGTGATCGGCATTTTCTACGGCGCGTGGATGGCCTTTACCCAGTACGACATCAAACGCCTGATCGCTTATACCTCCGTTTCCCATATGGGCTTCGTGCTGATCGCCATCTATACCGGCAGCCAGCTCGCTTACCAGGGCGCAGTGATCCAGATGATCGCCCACGGCCTGTCGGCGGCGGGTCTGTTTATTCTCTGCGGTCAGCTGTACGAGCGCCTGCACACCCGCGATATGCGGATGATGGGCGGCCTGTGGAGCAAAATTAAGTGGCTGCCTGCGCTGTCGATGTTCTTCGCGGTCGCGACGCTGGGTATGCCGGGCACCGGTAACTTCGTCGGTGAATTCATGATCCTGTTCGGCAGCTTCCAGGTTGTGCCGGTGATCACCGTGATTTCAACCTTCGGTCTGGTATTTGCATCGGTTTACTCGCTGGCGATGCTGCATCGCGCTTACTTCGGTAAAGCGAAAAGCCAGTTGAGCAACCAGGATCTGCCAGGGATGTCACTGCGCGAGCTGTTTATTATTCTGTTGCTGGTAGCGCTGTTGGTGCTGCTGGGCTTCTATCCGCAGCCGATTCTGGATACCTCGCATTCTGCTATGGGCAATATCCAGCAGTGGTTTGTTAATTCTGTTTCTACTACAAGGCCGTAATTCGCCATGACAATAACTCCACAACAACTGATCGCGCTGCTACCGCTGCTCGTCGTGGGCTTTACGGTAGTGGTGGTGATGCTCTCCATTGCGTGGCGACGCAACCACTTTGTGAATGCCACGATCTCGGTGGTCGGCCTTAACGCCGCGTTAATTTCCCTCTGGTTCGTTGGCCAGGCGGGAGCGATGGACGTGACGCCGCTGATGCGCGTTGACGGCTACGCCATGTTCTATACCGGCCTGGTGCTGCTGGCGAGCCTCGCCACCTGTACCTTCGCCTATCCGTGGTTAGAGGGCTATTACGACAACAAAGAAGAGTTCTATCTTCTGGTGTTGATCGCGGCGCTGGGCGGCATTCTGCTGGCTAACGCCAACCACCTGGCCTCGCTGTTCCTGGGTATCGAGCTGATCTCCCTGCCGTTGTTTGGCCTGATTGGCTACGCGTATCGCCAGAAACGTTCGCTGGAAGCCAGCATCAAGTACACCATTCTGTCAGCAGCGGCCTCGTCGTTCCTGCTGTTCGGTATGGCGCTGGTGTATGCGGAGTCCGGCAGCCTGTCGTTTGTTAGCCTCGGCAAGAGCCTGGCGGACAACATGCTGCACGAGCCGCTGCTGCTGGCGGGCCTGGGTATGATGATCGTCGGTCTGGGCTTCAAACTCTCTCTGGTGCCGTTCCACTTGTGGACGCCGGATGTGTATCAGGGCGCGCCTGCGCCGGTCTCCACCTTCCTGGCGACCGCCAGCAAAATCGCCATCTTCAGCGTGGTGATGCGTCTGTTCCTGTACGCGCCGGTGGGCGACAGCGAAGCGATTCGCGTGGTGCTGGGCATTATCGCGTTCGTATCGATTATCTTCGGTAACCTGATGGCGCTCAGCCAGACCAACATTAAACGTCTGCTGGGTTACTCCTCCATCTCCCATCTGGGCTATCTGCTGGTGGCGCTGATTGCGCTGCAAAGCGGCCAGATGTCGATGGAAACCGTGGGCGTCTATCTGGCCGGTTACCTGTTCAGCAGCCTTGGCGCGTTCGGCGTGGTCAGCCTGATGTCCAGCCCGTACCGTGGCCCGGATGCCGACTCGCTGTTCTCTTACCGTGGCCTGTTCTGGCACCGTCCGATCCTGTCGGCGGTCATGACGGTGATGATGCTGTCGCTGGCGGGTATCCCGATGACGCTGGGCTTTATCGGTAAGTTCTACGTGCTGGCCGTCGGTGTGCAGGATAGCCTGTGGTGGCTGGTTGCCGCCGTGGTGGTGGGTTCCGCGATTGGTCTCTACTACTACCTGCGCGTCGCGGTGAGCCTGTACCTGAACGCGCCGCAGCAGCTGAACCGCGATGCGCCGTCTAACTGGCAGTACAGCGCAGGCGGTATCGTGGTGCTGATCTCCGCGCTGCTGGTGCTGGTGCTCGGCGTATGGCCGCAGCCGCTGATTAGCCTGGTACAGTTAGCTGAACCGCTGATGTAATAGCGTAAACTCTGAAAAAACCGCCACTCGCTGGCGGTTTTTTTATATCTGCACCGTCATAAAATCTTCTGCGGCGAGGGTGTCAGGGAAGATTTCCCGGCACTCGCGCAGCAGCGCGTCGCAGCCCGTCTCGTCATAGCGGGAACTAAAATGGGTAATCACTAAGCGCCCGACCCCCGCAGCTTTGGCCACTTCGGCGGCCTGTACCGTGGTGGAATGGCCCCGGCTGTTGGCTTTTTCCGCCATTGCGGCTTCGAGGGTCGTTTCATGCACCATCAGATCCGCACCCTGCGCCAGCGCGACGGCATCCGGCGTTGGCCCGGTATCACCGAAAATCGCCAGGATTTTGCCTTTTTGCGCCGGTCCTGAATATTCTCTGCCGTGGATCACGCGACCATCGTCCAGCGTGACGGTTTCTCCGCGCTTGAGCTGCTGAAAATGCGGGCCAGGCATAACGCCCTCTGCTTTCAGGCGTGCGGCATCGAGCGCGCCAGGCTTATCGTGCTGCTCAATGCGGTAGCCGTAGCATTCCACCGGATGGGTGAGGGGATATGCTGTGACGCGGAATGCGTCATCACAAAACACTTCACCCGCAGTCACTTCAACGATCTCCAGCGGAAAGCCGGTCCAGGAGCCGCTGAGCCGCAACGCCATTTCAATAAACTGGCGTATGCCCTGTGGGCCATACACCGTCAGCGGATTTTCATTGCCCGCCATTGAGCGGCTGCACAACAGCCCCGGCAGGCCAAAAATGTGGTCGCCGTGCAAATGGGTGATAAAAATTTTGCTCAGCTTGCCGGGATTAAACGCCGTATGCAGCATTTGATGCTGGGTGCCTTCGCCGCAGTCGAACAGCCAGTAATGCGGCTGGTTATTCATCGGGTTAAACACCATCGACGTGACGTTGCGTGTTTTGCAGGGCACGCCCGCGGAGGTACCTAAAAATGTCAATTCCATCCCGCGTTATCCTCCTGAATGCTTTAGTATGAGAACGACCATTATGTACCATAAAGGAGCGCTCCATGATTCACTGGCACGATCTTCACCACTCAGAACTGGATGTCCCGACGCTGTACGCGATATTACAACTGCGTTGCGCCGTGTTTGTGGTTGAGCAAACCTGCGCTTATCAGGATATCGACGGTGACGATCTGGTCGGGGAGAACCGCCATATTCTCGGCTGGCATGACGGCAGGCTGGTGGCTTATGCGAGGATTCTGAAAAGCGATAATGATTTTGAGCCGGTAGTGATTGGCCGGGTGATTGTCGAGGCCAGCCTGCGCGGTGAAAACCTGGGTCAACAGCTGATGCGCCAAACCCTCGCCTCGTGCCTGCAGCACTGGCCTGGCAAGGCGTTATACCTTGGCGCGCAGGCGCATTTGCAGGCGTTTTATCAGCGCTTTGGCTTTGCGCCCGTTACCGGGGTCTACGATGAAGACGGCATTCCCCATATTGGAATGGCCAGAGAATAAGCGGCAAAAAGCGCTTCCCTTGTCTATATTTAGCTGACGTGTGTTAAATCCTGATGGAGAAAAGCGATGACTCAGAATAACGAACAGTTCAATACCCGGATTGATGATGATTTGTCACTGCTTAGCGATACGTTAGAGGAAGTGCTGCGCTCGTCGGGCGATCCGGCGGATCAGAAATACATTGAATTAAAAGCCCGTGCTGAACAGGCGTTAAACGATGTGAAAGCCCGCGTATCCAACGCGTCCGATAATTATTACTATCGGGCCAAAAAAGCGGTTTACCGCGCGGACGATTACGTTCACGAGCAGCCGTGGAAAGGCATCGGTATCGGCGCTGCCGCCGGTCTGGTGCTGGGTATTCTGCTGGCTCGCCGCTAAACGCGGTTTCCTCACCCCTGAAACCAGGGGTGAGGCGATATCCCCCAATGAGTGTAATTTTGTTTACCCACCAGACCACGTATAATGCGGGGTTTTTCAGGGAAACGAGGTACACGTGCATTCCATCTCCACCGCGTTGCAGCAAATCGCGCAACAATTGCGCGCAGAATTTCCTGTCTCCCCCGGTGTGCGGCGCTTCGCTGTACCGGTCTCCCTGAATCAAACTGACCCGCTTGCCTGGCTTGCCAGCCAGCCGGTTTATCCTCAGTTTTACTGGCAGCAGCGCAACGGCGATGAAGAGGTCGCGGCGCTGGGCGCAAGCCGCCATTTTTCTACCTTTGATGCTGCCCAGGCGTTCCTGGCAAACCAGTCCGACGCCGCGCTGCGCATCTGGGGGTTAAATGCCTTTGATACCGAGCGCAGCGCTCTGTTCCTGCCGCGCCTGGAATGGCGACGACACGGCGGCGGCGTGACCCTGGCGCTGACGGTGTGTAGCGACCATTCGCTGGCCGACGACGCCCGCGCCGCGCTGGCGTTTATCGATGCGCTTACCCCCGGTGAACCGCTGCCTGGCGCGCCGCTTGACTGCGTTGGCGAACGCCACTTCCCCGATCGTGCGGGCTGGACCCGGCTGATTAACCAGGCGACAGACGCCATCGCGGCGGGGCAGTTTGAGAAGGTGGTCGCCGCCCGCGCCAGCGATCTGCAATTTTCATCCCCGGTGAGTGCGGCGGCGTTTATGGCGGCCAGTCGCCGCGTCAATCTCCACTGCTACCACTACTTTATGGCGTTCGCGCCGGACGATGCTTTTTTAGGCTCCAGCCCGGAGCGCTTGTGGCGGCGCATTGACAGCGCCCTGCGTACCGAAGCGCTGGCAGGCACCGTGGCGAATCATCCCGACGAGGCGAAGGCCCAGGCGTTGGGCGAGTGGCTGATGAAAGACGATAAAAACCAGCGGGAAAATATGCTGGTGGTCGAAGACATCTGCCAGCGCCTGCAAAACGCCGTCAGTTCGCTGGACATCCTGCCGCCGCAGATTGTCAGGCTGCGCAAAGTGCAGCATCTGCGGCGCTGTATCTGGACCGAACTGCATCAACCCGACGACAGCCTTTGCCTGCACCGGCTTCAGCCCACGGCGGCGGTGGCGGGCCTGCCGCGTGAACCGGCGCGCCGGTTTATCGCTACCCATGAATCCTTTGTCCGCGAGTGGTACGCCGGGTCCGCTGGCTATCTCTCATTAAAACAGACTGAATTTTGCGTCGCCCTGCGCTGCGCCCGGGTTACCGGGCAGACGGTGCGGCTGTATGCGGGCGCGGGTATTGTTGCCGGCTCGCAGCCTGATGAAGAGTGGCAGGAGATCACCAACAAAGCGGCGGGTTTACGCACTTTGCTGGTGAGCTAACGCCAGAATCCCGACTCATATCAAAACAGTGAATGTCGCGCGCTTTATAATGGAGCGGCAAAATTGATACCGGACAACTTATGTCGACTAGTACTTTCAACCGCCGCTGGGCGACGGTGATCCTCGAAGCCTTAACCCGCCACGGCGTTCGCCATATTTGCATTGCGCCTGGCTCGCGTTCGACGCCGTTGACGCTGGCGGCGGCGGATAATCGCAACCTGACTCACCATACCCATTTTGACGAACGTGGATTAGGGCATCTGGCCCTCGGGCTTGCCAAAGCCAGCGGCGAGCCGGTCGCCGTGATCGTCACGTCCGGCACGGCGGTAGCCAATCTGTATCCGGCGGTGATTGAGGCCGGGTTGACCGGTGAAAAGCTCATTCTGCTCACCGCTGACCGCCCGCCAGAGCTGATTGACTGCGGCGCCAACCAGGCGATCCGCCAGCAGGGCATTTTTTCTTCGCATCCCACTGCGGCGCTGGATTTACCCAAGCCCAGCCCGGAGACGCCTGCCAAATGGCTGGTGTCGTCGATTGATTTGTTGTTAGGACAGCAGCGCGGCGGGGCGTTACATATCAACTGTCCATTCGCTGAACCGTTGTATGGCGAGCTGGACGATACCGGTCTCGCCTGGCAGGAGTCGCTGGGCGACTGGTGGCAGGACGATAAACCCTGGCTGCTGGCGGCAGAAGATCACCAAGCAGCGCTCCAGCATGACTGGGGCGCATGGCGGCGTAAAAAAGGCGTCATCATTGCCGGACGGATGTCGCCGCAGGAGGGCAAACAGCTGGCGGCCTGGGCGCAAACCCTGGGCTGGCCGCTGATTAGCGATGTGCTGTCGCAAACCGGGCAGCCGCTGCCCTGCGCCGATTTATGGCTGGCGAATCCCCGTGCTCAGACGTTACTGGGACAAGCGCAGATCGTTATCCAGTTCGGCAGCAGCCTGACCGGTAAACGCTTACTGCAATGGCAGGCCAGCTGCCAGCCGCAGGAGTTCTGGCTGGTGGATCCCCTGATCGGGCGGCTCGATCCGGCCCATCACCGCGGGCGTCGGCTAACGGCGCGCATCAGCGAATGGCTGGAGCGCCACCCCGCCGAACAGCGCGCGCCCTGGGCTGAGGAATTAACCGCGTTGTCGCAAACCGCCTGGCAACTGACGGACGCCGCCACCCGGTCATTCGGTGAAGCGCAACTGGCCCATCGGCTACCGGCGCTGTTGCCGGAACACGGTCAGCTTTTCGTCGGCAACAGCCTGGTGGTGCGTCTGGTGGACGCGCTGGCGCAGATGCCCCAGGGCTACCCGGTGCTGAGCAACCGTGGAGCCAGCGGCATCGACGGGCTGATCTCCACCACCGCCGGGGTGCAGCGCGGCACCGCGCGCCCGACGCTGGCCATCGTCGGCGATCTCTCGGCGCTGTACGATTTAAACGCCCTGGCGCTGTTGCGCCACGTTTCCGCGCCGCTGGTGCTGATTGTGGTGAATAACAACGGCGGGCAAATTTTCTCGCTGCTGCCTACGCCGGCAAGCGAGCGCGAGCGTTTCTACTGCATGCCGCAAAACGTGTCGTTTAAGCACGGCGCGGCGATGTTTGATCTTGAGTACCGCAACCCGACCACCTGGGAAGAGCTGCAAACCGCCGTAAGCGACGGCTGGAAGCGGCCTAATACCACCGTGGTGGAAATTAACGTGCCCTCGACCGACGGGACGCACACCCTGCAAAACCTGCTGGCGGCGGTCAGCCAGGCATGATCCTGAATGCGACTGCGCGTCCCGGTAAATCCGCCTCGCTGCCCTGGCTCGTCTGGCTGCACGGTTTTCTCGGCAGCCAGCAGGAGTGGCAGCAGGTCGCCGCGGCATTCAGCGATTACCCGCAACTGTTTATCGACTTGCCGGGCCACGGCGGCAGCGCCGGGGTGCGCGTCGCCAGTTTCGGGGACGCCAGCGCGCTGCTCGACGCCACCCTGGCGCACCACGCCGTCGCGCGATACTGGCTGATCGGCTACTCGCTGGGCGGGCGCATTGCCATGCACTACGCCTGCGGCGAACCGCGCGCCGGCTTGCAGGGGCTGATTGTCGAAGGCAGCCATCCGGGACTGACCGACCCGCAGGAGCGCGCAGCGCGTATCGCCTCGGACAGCCACTGGGCCAGACAATTTCGTGAAGCGCCCCTCGAACAGGTGCTGAACGCCTGGTATCAGCAGCCGGTTTTTGCCAACCTCAGCGCTGCGGCGCGTGGCGAACTCGTCGCGCTGCGGCGGAACAACCATCCGCAGGCGCTGGCCGCGATGCTGGAGGCGACCTCGCTGGGTCGCCAGGCCGATTTACGCGGGCAGCTTAGCCAGTTGCCGCACCCCTTTATCTATTTTTGCGGCGAGCAGGACAGTAAGTTTCGTGGCATCGCCACAACGCTTAACGTGCCCTGTCGCCTGATCACGGCTGCGGGCCATAACGCCCATCGCGAAGCGCCGCTGGCCTTCGCGCAAAGCCTGTCGCCACTTTTGCCTCAACCAGACTAAGGAATCACCATGCTCCATCTCGATGAACAGATGCTGAACGCCCCGATTGAATGGCAGGACTGCTCTGAAGGCTACACCGATATTCGCTATCACAAGTCGCCGGAAGGGATCGCTAAAATCACCATCAACCGCCCGCAGGTGCGTAACGCTTTCCGTCCGATTACCGTGAAGGAGATGATCCAGGCGCTGGCGGATGCCCGCTATGACGACAGCGTCGGCGTAATCATCCTGACCGGCGAAGGCGATAAAGCGTTCTGCTCCGGCGGCGACCAGAAAGTGCGCGGCGACTACGGCGGATACCAGGACGAGTCCGGCGTTCACCACCTCAACGTGCTGGACTTCCAGCGCCAGATCCGCACCTGCCCGAAACCGGTGGTGGCGATGGTGGCGGGATACTCCATCGGCGGCGGCCATGTGCTGCATATGATGTGCGACCTGACCATCGCGGCGGAAAACGCCATTTTCGGCCAGACCGGCCCGAAAGTCGGCTCGTTTGACGGCGGCTGGGGCGCATCCTATATGGCCCGCATCGTCGGCCAGAAGAAAGCGCGCGAAATCTGGTTCCTGTGCCGCCAGTACAACGCCCAGGAAGCGCTGGATATGGGCCTGGTCAACACCGTGGTGCCGATTGCCGATCTGGAAAAAGAGACCGTGCGCTGGTGCCGCGAAATGCTGCAAAACAGCCCGATGGCGCTGCGCTGCCTGAAAGCCGCGCTCAACGCTGACTGCGACGGTCAGGCGGGTCTCCAGGAGCTGGCGGGTAACGCCACCATGCTGTTCTACATGACCGAAGAAGGGCAGGAAGGACGTAACGCGTTTAACGAAAAACGTCACCCGGACTTCAGCAAATTCAAACGGAACCCGTAATGCGACAGGCACAACTCTGGCGGTATCAGATACCGATGGACGCAGGCGTTGTGCTTCGCGACCGTCGGCTGAAAACCCGCGACGGTTTACTGGTGCGCCTTGAAGAGCACGGGGCGCAGGGATGGGGCGAAATCGCCCCGTTACCAGGCTTTAGCGCCGAATCACTGGAAGAGGCGACGGACGCTGCGCTGGCGTGGCTTAACGGCTGGCGGCAGGGCGCAGACGCTGCGTTGCCTGAGCTGCCTTCGGCGGCGTTTGGCCTGAGCTGCGCGCAGGCGGAACTCGACGGCGCGCTGCCGGATGCCGCCGACTACCGAGCCGCGCCGCTGTGTACCGGCGATCCTGATGAGCTGTTCGCGCTGCTGAGCGCCATGCCGGGCGAAAAAGTCGCCAAGATCAAGGTCGGGCTGTATGAGGCGGTTCGGGACGGCATGGTGGTGAATCTATTGCTGGAAGCGATCCCGGATTTGTCGCTGCGCCTTGACGCCAACCGGGGATGGACGCCGCTGAAAGCCGAACAGTTCGCCAGATACGTCAATCCCGATTATCGTCCGCGCATCGCCTTTCTCGAAGAGCCGTGCAAAACCCGCGAGCAGTCACGGGCGTTTGCGGCGCAGACCGGCATCGCCATCGCCTGGGATGAAAGCCTGCGCGAAGCGGATTTTGTGATGCAGGCGGAGCCGGGGTTAAGCGCGGTGGTGATCAAGCCCACGCTCACCGGCAGCCTGGCGCGCGTTCGCGAGCAGGTGGCGGCGGCCCATGCCCAGGGATTAACGGCGGTGATCAGTTCGTCGATTGAATCCAGCCTCGGGTTGACCCAGCTGGCGCGCATCGCCGCCTGGCTGACGCCCAATACCATTCCCGGCCTCGATACCCTGTCGCTGATGCAGGCGCAACTGGTGCGCGCCTGGCCGGACAGCGCGCTGCCGGTGTGGTCCACCGATGCGCTGGAGCCGTTGTTGTGATCTTCACGCAGTGGCCCTGGCAGCACTGGGCGCAGCGGCGCGGCGACGCGATGGCGCTGACGTTCAGCGACCAGACGCTTAGCTGGCGGCAGCTTTGCCAGCAGGTGGATGCGCTGGCGGCGGGCCTGGCGCAGCAGGGGGTTAGCGACGGCGCGGGCGTGGCGCTGCGCGGGCGTAACAGCCCGCAGATGGTGCTGGCCTGGCTGGCGCTGATGCAGTGCGGCGCGCGGGTGCTGCCGCTCAATCCGCAACTGCCGTCGGCATTGCTTGATGAGCTGCTGCCCATGCTCAATATCGATTACGCGCTGGAGCTGGGCTGCGACGCGCTGCTGAGCCGCTTTCCCGCGCTGACGCTGACGCCGGGTGGATCCGCAGCAACAGGCGACTGGCAGCCGAACCGGATAGTCTCAATGACGCTGACTTCCGGCTCTACCGGCTTGCCGAAAGCGGCGGCGCACAGCGCACAGGCGCATCTGGCGTCGGCGCAGGGCGTGCTGGCGGCGATCCCGTTTCATCCGCAGGATCGCTGGCTGCTGTCGCTGCCGCTGTATCATGTCTCAGGGCAGGGAATTTTGTGGCGCTGGCTGCTGGCGGGCGCGCAGCTGGCGGTGCGCGAATCCGTTGCACTGCATGAGGCGCTGCGCGGCTGCACGCACGCCTCGCTGGTGCCGACACAGTTATGGCGCTTGCTCAACGATAATCAGCCGCTAACGCTCAAAGCCGTGTTATTAGGCGGCGCGGCGATCCCGGTCGCGTTAACCGATGCCGCTACCGAACGCGGCATTGCCTGCTGGTGCGGCTACGGCATGACCGAAGCGGCGTCTACCGTGTGCGCTAAACGGGCTGACGGCAAACCGGACGTCGGCGCGGCGCTGCCGGAACGCGCAGTGAAAATCGTTGACGGCGAAGTGTGGCTGCGCGCCGCCAGCCTCGCCAGCGGCTACTGGCGTAATGGAACAATCGTCCCCCTGCTGAATCAGGACGGCTGGTTCGCCACCCGGGATCGCGGTGAAATTCACGACGGGCGGTTAACGGTGCTGGGCCGGATCGATAACCTGTTTTTCAGCGCGGGCGAGGGCATTCAGCCAGAAGAGGTGGAGCGGGTGATTGTCACCCATCCGCAAATCAGCCAGGCGTTTGTGGTGCCGCTGGCGGACAGCGAATTTGGCCATCGTCCGGTGGCGATTGTGGAAGGCGAGGCCGATTTGGATCTCACCAGCCTTGCCGCATGGGTGAGCGACAAGCTGGCGCGTTTTCAGCAGCCGGTGCGCTGGCTGGCGCTGCCGCCGCATTTTAAAAACGGCGGGATTAAAATCTCGCGCCGGGCGTTGCAGCAGTGGGTCAACGGCGACCTCGATTAATTCAGAGCAACCCTCTCTTACTCAGCGTGGCGCGCGTCGCCACGTTTAAATCGTAATGCGGGAAATCTTCCGGCTTCACCCAGGCATGGTCCTGAAACTCCTCGTTCAGCACGATATCCCGGTTAGCCGCCACGCAGTCAAAAATCAAATAAATCATGTAGATCTCTTCCTGGCTGCCGTCGGCGTAGGTTTTCATCCGCACGTCATCCCTGAAGGTCCAGGGCGTCACGCGGGAAATCACCAGTTGCTCGCCCAGCTCTTCGGCGATTTCACGGCGCAGCGCCTGTTCCATGGTTTCGCCTGGCTCCATGCCGCCGCCTGAGAGCGCCCACTGGCCGGGAAACACGCCACGGTTATCGGCCATTTTACACAGTAAATACTCGCCCTGGTTTTCAATCAGCGGGCAGACAATAGTCCGTTGACGCATCGTCATATCCTTATTAGTCAGAAGGGGATAAGTGTAACGCGGCGGGATAAAAAGCGGGAGCCTGAACTCCCGCCTGACGGTTATTTTGCGGCTTTGATAGCGGCCAGCGCGGCAGCGACGCCTGCGCCGTAATCCGGGTGGACTTCGCTGAACAGACCGATCTGGCGCTGCTGGATAAACGCCGGCACGTCTTTCATATCGCCCGCGATACGCTGGAACATGCGCTGATGCTCCTCGTCGCTCAGCAGTTCAAACAGCTTGCGCGGCTGGCTGAAGTAGTCGGTATCTTCGCGATGGTTCCAGTGGTCCGCTGCGCCTTCAAGGGTCAACGGCGGCTCGCTGAAATCGGGCTGCTCCTGGAACACGCCAAAGCTGTTCGGCTCATAAGTTGGTCCGTTGCCGCTGTTGCCGTCCACGCGCATCGCGCCGTCGCGGTGATAGTTATGGAACGGGCAGCGCGGCTTGTTGACCGGGATCTGATGGTGGTTAACGCCTAAACGGTAGCGGTGGGCATCGCCATAAGAGAACAGGCGGCCCTGCAACATGCGGTCCGGCGAGAAACCAATGCCGGGCACCACGTTAGCCGGGGACATCGCCACCTGCTCGACTTCAGCAAAATAGTTATCCGGGTTGCGGTTCAGCTCCAGTTCGCCCACTTCAATCAGCGGATAATCGCCGTGCGGCCAGACTTTGGTCAGGTCGAACGGGTTATACGGCGTTTGCGAGGCTTCCGCTTCCGGCATCACCTGCACGTACAGCTTCCAGCGCGGGAAATCGCCGTTCTCGATATGTTCGAACAGGTCGCGCTGCGAGCTTTCACGATCTTCCGCCACCAGACGTTTAGCGTCGTCGTCCATCAGGTTAGCGATGCCCTGCCGGGATTTCAGGTGGAATTTCACCCAGAAACGCTCGTTGTTAGAGTTGATAAAGCTGAAGGTGTGGCTGCCGAACCCGTGCATGGTGCGATAGGAGAACGGCAGGCCGCGGTCGCTGAAATCGATGGTTAACTGGTGCAATGATTCCGGTTGCAGGGAGAAAAAATCCCACTTGTAGGTGTTATTACGCAGGTTAGTGCGCGGATCGCGTTTTACTACGTGGTTGAGATCCGGGAATTTCAGCGGATCGCGCAGATAAAACACCGGCGTGTTGTTGCCGACCAGATCCCAGTTGCCCTCTTCGGTGTAAAACTTGATGGAGAATCCACGGATATCGCGTTCGGCATCCGCAGCGCCGCGTTCACCGGCCACGGTGGAGAAACGAATAAACAGGTCAGTTTTTTTACCAATTTGGGAAAAGAGTTTCGCGCGGGTGAAAGCGGTAATGTCATGGGTGACGGTGAAAGTGCCGTATGCGCCGGAACCTTTCGCGTGCATACGGCGTTCGGGGATCACTTCACGGTCGAAATGGGCTAATTTCTCAAGGAACCAGACATCCTGTAGCAGCATCGGACCACGCGGGCCAGCGGTCGCGACGTTATTGTTATGGGCAACCGGTGCGCCTGCGGCGGTGGTCAATCCTTTTTTAGTCATTGTATATCTCCTGAATGAATATAACCGTTAGTTCCATGTGGGTATTCAATATCAACATGGCGCTATTTTTTAAAACGTGCCTTGATCAACAACAATGTGCGCGCCCCTATCGTAAAAATCGGCTCGGGTATTCCTCTTAAAATAATGTTTATTTTCAAATGATTACACTTAACCTATCAATGAAATAGATAGATACATTGCGTAGCCCGTCGATAACGGTACAATGCGCCGTTTTACGCAGTTTGCGTGGAGTTTGCGGACGATTTCCGTGGGGTGAAAGGAATGAAAAAATTACTTCTAGCCGGCGCAGCCGGATTTATGTTGGTTTCTCTCTCTGCCAGCGCTATTAGCATCAGCGGCCAGGCGGGCCAAAAATACACCAACCTTGCCGTGGGCATGGGTACCGACACCAGCGGCCTGGCGTTGAGCGGCAACTGGGCGCACAACGACGATCATGGCGATATCGCGGGATTAGGCCTGGGCCTGAATCTGCCGCTGGGGCCGTTTATGGCTACCGTCGGCGGTAAAGGTGTTTATCTGAACCCGAACGCGGGCGATGAAGGCTATGCGGCGGCAGTTGGCGGCGGTCTGAGCTGGAAACTCAGCGACAGTTTCAGCGTGTTCGGTGACTATTATTATTCACCCGACTCCCTGTCCAGCGGTGTGAACGATTATCAGGAAGCCAGCGCGGGCGCGCGTTTCACAGTGATGCGTCCCATTAGCGTGGAGGCAGGCTACCGTTACATCAACATGACGGGTAAAGATAACGACGCTGACAGCAAAGTGGCTGACGGCCCGTATGTCGGCGTTAGCGCACACTTCTAAGCAATCCTGACGCGGCCTTGCGCCGCGTCATCTCCTGCAATTTCTCCGCACGCTTGCGCTATAGTAAGGCGTTCCCATCTCGCGGAGAAAATAATGTTAAAAGTAGAAATGCTGTCAACGGGCGACGAAGTGCTGCACGGTCAAATCGTTGATACCAATGCCGCCTGGCTCGCCGATTATTTTTTTAACCAGGGTGTTCCGCTCTCCCGCCGCAATACCGTCGGCGACAAACTTGAAGATTTAGTGGCCGTGCTGCGCGAACGCAGCCAGCAGGCCGATATTCTCATCGTCAACGGCGGCCTCGGCCCAACCAGCGACGACCTGAGCGCCGAAGCCGCCGCGCAGGCGTTGGGCGAAGAGCTGGTGCTGCATGAAGCATGGCTGGAGCATATGGCGCGCTTCTTTTCTGAGCGTGGGCGCGTGATGGCTCCCAGCAACCGCAAACAGGCGCTGATCCCCGCCAGCAGCGAAATGATCGACAATCCGGTGGGCACCGCCTGCGGATT
Source organism: Atlantibacter hermannii (assembly GCF_009907385.1). Taxonomy (GTDB): domain Bacteria; phylum Pseudomonadota; class Gammaproteobacteria; order Enterobacterales; family Enterobacteriaceae; genus Atlantibacter; species Atlantibacter hermannii_A. The sequence continues at coordinate 199,123 of NZ_JAAATR010000042.1, read as the reverse complement.
CGCTATCACCCTCAACCGTTGCCGCATCTTTTTCACGCCGGGCGTTCCCTCCGAATTCAGGCAGATGGTGCAGCAGGAGATCCTGCCGCGCCTGCAACAGCAGTTTTCACTGCCGTCCGCGCCGGTGTGCCTGCGCTTAACCACCTTTGGCCGTTCGGAAAGCGATCTCGCCCAGAGCCTTGACGGTCTTAGCCTGCCGCCGGATGTGGTCATCGGTTACCGCTCTTCCATGCCGATAATTGAACTCAAACTGACCGGCCCCGGCGAACAGCGCGCGGCGATGGAGGCCCTGTGGCCGGAAATCCGCAAAGTAGCGGGGGAGAGCGTGATTTTTGAAGGCACCGAAAGTTTACCGGCGCAAATTGCCCGCAACCTTAACGAGCGGCAGTTAAGCCTGACCCTGAGCGAGCAGTTCACCGGCGGCCTGCTGGCTCTCCAGCTTTCCCGCGAGGCAGCGCCGCTGCTGGCCAGCGAAGTGGTGCCTGCCCAGCAGGAAACGTTGACCCAAACCGCCCACTGGACGGCGGAGCGGCGGATTAACCATTTCGCCGGACTGGCGCTGGCGGTCTCGGGCCTGGAAGAAGATCACCTTAACTTTGCGCTATCCACACCGGAAGGCACCCACGCTCTGCGGGTGAAGTTCAACACCACACGTCACAGCGTACAGGTGCGCCAGGAAGTGTGCGCCATGATGGCGTTAAACATTCTGCGCCGCTGGCTGAACGGCAAAGATATCGCCAGCGATCACGGCTGGATTAACGTGGTGGAATCGCTATTTATTGAATGATGGCGTCGCCGGGAGCCTCTCCCGGCGCGTTTTAGTCCAGCCAGTTGTACTCTCTGCAAAAAAAATCTGTGCGTTGAATCGCATTTTCAATTCGAAATTGTGCCAGCCCGCTGGACCGGCGGCGAAATTTGACGCCCTTCACAAATTGACCTGACGACAACCGCAACACTGATTCCAGTATCAAAGACTGGAGTCCAGTATGTTGGAATCAACCAAAGTTCCGGCGCTCACCCGCGCCATCGATATTCTCAATTTTATCGCCCAGGTTGGTCCGTGCAGCGCGGCGCGAATTATTGATGAACTCGCCATTCCGAAAAGTACCGCCTATCTGCTGTTGGGTGAGCTTAAGCGCCAGCGCTTCCTCAGTATTGATAATCAGGATAACTACTGCCTGTGGACCAAGCTGGTTGAACTGGCGGGGCATGCGCTCAGCAAACTGGATTTGCGTGAACTGGCGCGCCCGCGGTTAACTCAACTGATGGATGAAACCGGGTTGCTGTGCCATTTGGGCATCATTGATAACCAGAACGCCTATTACATCCTCAAAATCGAATCCTCTTCCACCATCAGCGTGCGCTCCCACGAGGGGAAAAGCCTGTCGCTGTACCGCTCCGGTATCGGCAAATGCCTACTGGCGTGGCAACCGGAGGCGGTGCGCGACACGATTATCAGCCAGCTAACCTGGCAGCAGGCCACGCCCACCACCATCATGAACCCCCGGCAGCTTGATGACGAACTGGCGCGCATTCGTTACCGGGGCTGGAGTTTTGATAACGGCGAAGATTATCCCGACGTGCGCTGCGTGGCCGCGCCGGTGTTTAACGCCACTAACGCGCTGACTGCCGCTATTTCCGTGGTGGGAACCCGTCAACAAATCAACGATGACAATCGCGATTACCTGGCCGGGAAGGCAATTGCCTGCGCCAAAGATATTTCACGACTTCTGGGCTGGAAAAGCCCTTTCGAACGACAAGCTTCATAACAAGGAGAACATCATGACCCTACCAAAAATTAAACAGGTCCGCGCCTGGTTTACCGGCGGCGCAACGGCGGAGAAAGGCGCTGGCGGCGGCGATTATCACGATCAGGGCGCGCATCACTGGATTGACGACCATATCGCCACCCCGATGAGTAAATACCGCGAATATGAGCAGTCGCGCCAGTCGTTCGGCATCAACGTGCTGGGCACGCTGATTGTTGAAGCGGAAGCCGATAACGGCCAGACCGGATTTGCGGTCTCCACGGCAGGTGAGATGGGCTGCTTTATCGTCGAAAAGCATCTGAATCGCTTTATTGAAGGTAAATGCGTTAGCGACATCAAACTGATCCATGACCAGATGCTGGGTGCGACGATGTATTACTCCGGCTCCGGCGGGCTGGTAATGAACACCATTTCCTGTGTCGATCTGGCGCTGTGGGATCTGTTCGGCAAAGTGGTTGGGCTGCCGGTGTACAAACTGCTTGGCGGCGCGGTGCGTGAAGAAATTCAGTTTTATGCCACCGGCGCGCGCCCGGATCTGGCGAAGGAGATGGGCTTTATCGGCGGGAAAATGCCGACCCACTGGGGGCCGCACGACGGCGACGCGGGGATCCGCAAAGATGCCGCGATGGTGGCGGAATACCGCGAAAAATGCGGCCCGGATTTCTGGCTAATGCTGGACTGCTGGATGAGCCAGGATGTGAATTACGCCACCAAACTGGCTCACGCCTGTGCGCCGTATAATCTGAAATGGATCGAAGAGTGTCTGCCGCCTCAGCAGTATGAAGGCTATCGCGAACTCAAGCGCAACGCGCCTGCGGGCATGATGGTAACCAGCGGGGAGCATCACGGCACTTTGCAGTCATTTCGCACGCTCTCTGAAACCGGCATCGACATTATGCAGCCTGATGTCGGCTGGTGCGGCGGGTTGACCACGCTGGTAGAAATTGCCGCTATCGCCAAAGCGCGCGGACAGCTGGTGGTGCCGCATGGCTCGTCAGTGTACTCCCACCATGCGGTGATCACTTTCACCAATACGCCGTTTAGCGAATTCCTGATGACCAGCCCGGATTGCTCGACGCTGCGTCCGCAGTTTGACCCCATCCTGCTGGACGAGCCGGTGCCGGTGAATGGACGTATTCACAAGTCGGTGCTGGATAAACCGGGCTTCGGCGTTGAACTCAACCGCGACTGCAATCTGAAGCGTCCTTACAGCCACTAAACCGCTGCGCCGCGCCTTTCTGCGCGGCGTTCACTGAAGGATTTTGCTATGAGCATGACCTTGCTTGACGGCGTGGTGAAGAAAAACCGCGCGCGTTTGATCCCGTTTATGCTGGCGCTGTACGTGCTGGCGTTTCTTGATCGCTCCAATATTGGCTTTGCCAAAGAGACTTACCAGATTGATACCGGCTTAAGTAACGAAGCCTACGCGCTGGGCGCAGGGATTTTCTTTGTGGTGTACGCCTTTTTGGGCGTTCCGGCCAATCTGATGATGCGCAAACTGGGCGCCAGGAACTGGATTGGCGGCACCACGCTGCTGTGGGGATTTTTATCCGCCGCCATGGCCTGGGCGGATACTGAAGCGAAGTTTTTATTGATTCGCACCCTGTTAGGCGCGGCAGAAGCGGGCTTTTTCCCGGGGATGATTTACCTGACATCGCAGTGGTTCCCGCAGCGTAACCGCGCCAGCATCATGGGGCTGTTTTATATGGGCGCGCCGCTGGCGTTGACGCTGGGTTCGCCGCTCTCCGGCGCGCTGCTGGAAATGCACGGTTTTATGGGCCATCCCGGCTGGTTCTGGATGTTTGTGATTGAAGGGCTGCTGGCAGTGGGCGCGGGTGTGTTCACTTTCTTCTGGCTGGATGACACGCCCCAGCAGGCGCGGTTCTTATCTGCTGACGAAAAACAGGTGTTGATGAAGCAGCTTGCCAGCGAAGAGGAGAAAAAAATGACCTCGCGGCTGTCCGATGCGCTGCGCAACGGTCGCGTCTGGCAACTGGCGATTATCTATCTGACCATTCAGGTGGCAGTTTACGGGTTGATTTTCTTCCTGCCGACCCAGGTCGCCGCGCTGTTAGGCACCAAAGTGGGCTTTACCGCCTCGGTGGTAACGGCGATTCCCTGGGTATTTGCCCTGCTGGGCACCTGGCTTATTCCGCGCTATTCCGACCGTACCGGCGACCGACGCAACGTGGCGGCGCTGACGCTGCTGGCGGCGGGCATCGGTATTGGGCTTTCCGGACTGTTGTCGCCGGTGCTGGCTATCGTAGCGCTGTGCGTGGCGGCTGTCGGGTTTATTGCCGTCCAGCCGGTGTTCTGGACCATGCCGACGCAACTGCTTTCCGGAACCGCGCTGGCCGCCGGGATTGGCTTCGTGAACCTGTTCGGCGCGGTCGGCGGCTTCCTCGCGCCGATTATTCGCGTCAAAGCCGAGACGGTTTTCGCTAATCCTGCGGCGGGATTACTGACACTGGCGGGCGTTGCCATCATTGGGGCAATGATTATTTTCTCACTCAGCGTGGCGCGTCAGGTTACGCACTCCAGCAATGCACATTCGTAGAATTAACGGTAAGGATCACTATGAACGATATTTTTATTAATCCTTTTAAAGAGGCATTGGCGCAGGGCGAGGTCCAGATTGGCTTGTGGCTGAGTTCTACCACGTCTTATATGGCGGAGATCGCCGCCACGTCCGGGTATGACTGGCTGTTAATCGACGGCGAACACGCGCCTAATACCCTTCAGGATTTGTATCACCAGTTGCAGGCGATGGCGCCTTACGCCAGCCAGCCGGTGATCCGACCGGTAGACGACACTCGCAGCCTGATTAAGCAGGTGCTGGATATCGGTGCCAGAACCCTGCTGATCCCAATGGTCGAGAGCGCGCAGCAGGCACGCGATATTGTGTCTGCGATGCGTTATCCCCCCGAGGGCGTGCGCGGCGTAGGAGCCAGCGTGGCGCGCGCGGCGCGCTGGGGACGGGTTGATAACTATATGGCGCGGGCCAACGAGGCGCTGTGCCTGCTGATTCAGGTAGAAAGCAAAGCGGCGCTGGATAACCTCGATGAAATCCTTGAGGTGGAGGGTGTGGATGGCGTGTTTATCGGTCCCGCTGATTTATCCGCCTCACTGGGCTATCCGGATAACGCCGGGCATCCCGAGGTGCAACGCATTATCGAGCAGAGCATTCGCCGCATTCGTAAAGCCGGTAAGGCGGCGGGTTTTTTGGCGGTGGACCCGGTAATGGCCCAAAAGTGCCTGGCATGGGGGGCGAACTTTGTTGCCGTCGGCGTCGATACCCTGCTGTACAGCGAAGCACTGGATGCGCGTCTGAAGATGTTTAAACCGGACGGGATCGAACGGCGGGTTAAAAGCAGTTATTAACGTTCAGCCCGCATGGGGTTAACAGGCGGGCGAGTTGTCAGCCCAGCGCCTGCGCCAGCAGGGTAATCGGATGTTCGCAGCGTTTGCTGGTGGACATCTCGATTTGCCATTTGCAGGTTTCGCAGTCGGTGATCACCAAATCCACGCCGCTCTCCTCAATCTGCTTAAACAGCGGCTCGCCGATGGCTTGCGACGTGGGGTAGTTCTCCGATTTAAAGCCGTAAGTGCCGGCAATCCCGCAGCAGCGTGAATCCAGTACCTGCACGTCCACGCCGGGGATGCGTTTCAGCAATTCCAGGGTATAAATCGCCCAGCCCATTTTTTCCATATGGCAGGGCGTGTGATAGGCCACGCGCAGCGGCGTCGGTTTAAGATTTAGCGTTGCGCCAGCTTCCAGCCGCCGCCACAGGAAGCGGGTCGCCAGTTCGATGCTGTCGCGCAGCGGGGTGGTATCCACATCCAGCACGTGCGGATACTCGTCGCGTAGCGTGAAGGTGCAGGTCGAGGAGGTGGCGATCACCGGCAGACGGCGTTCAACAATTGCTTCTTCCAGTGAACGGGCATTGACCCGCGCCTGTTTGCGCGCTTTATCGACAAACCCGTTGGCGATCAGCGGCACGCCGCAGCACTTCTCTTTGCTCAATAATTCCACCCCAATGTTCATGGCGTTGAACACTTTCACCAGGTCTTTGCCGAGGGTGGAATTGTTGTAATTGACGTAGCAGCCATGGAAAAACGCGACTTTATCGGCAAACTGCGCCTGGGCTGCCGCCTGCTTGCGATACCACTGGCGAAAAGTGCCGAAAGCATATTTCGGCAGGCTGCGGCGATGATCGATTTTTAGCGCTTTATCCAGCAGCTGGCGCACCGGTTTCATGCCGGTTGCGGCGTTGACCAGCGGCGCAAACGGCGTGGAGAGCGAGCCCATGATGTCGGTATGGCTAAGCAGCGCATCGCGCAGCGATGGGTTATGCGGCGCATATTCCGCCCTGGCGCGCTGAATGATGTCGCCGATTTTCACATCCGACGGGCAGGCCACTTCGCAGCGTTTGCAGTTGGTGCAGTATTTCAGCGCCTCGTCGTACAGCGTCGGATCTTTAAGACGCAGCCGCGCGCCGTCCGGCCCGGCCTGTTTCGGCCCCGGATAATGCGGATTGGCGCGGCTCACCGGGCAGGCGGTGGTACACACGGTGCATTTAATGCAGCTTTCGAAACCGGTCTCCCTCAGGCTCATAATCTGCTCCCTGTCTCAATAATCTGTTGGGCGGCATGCAGGGCGGTGATCGCGCAGACGCCTCCGCCGCAGCCCTGGGTAATGGGATCGAACCCGCCGAGCACGGTGCCGATGGCGTACACGCCGTCCAGCGTTTCGCCGTTGCGGGACGGCTGGAGGCGGGCATTGGTTTTCACGCCGATAGACTGCCACGGCTGGGCGTGGAAAAAGTCCGGGTGGCTCCAGTCGCCGTTAGCGGCATAATCCAGCAGATCCAGATCGAAAATCGCTTCGCGTACCCGCTGGCGTTCGGCCACCAGTCCATTGCTGAAGAAACTGCCGCTGGCGAGCACCACGTGACGCGCCTTGAGCGCGATATCGCCGTGATTGCGGGTCCACACCTGGTGCAATCCCGCCTCGCTGCGCGTGACGCCGGTCACCGCGTCGCCTTCCATAATAATGCCGCCGGTCTGGCGGAAATAGCGCGCCAGCGCGTTGTGCATCCGCATCCCCGGCACCGACGGCGGAAGGGTAGGGATAAAATTCAGCGCGCAGGGCAGGGCGTGCTGCAATTGCGCGGGCAGGTCCGGCTGCTCCAGACCCACCACGGCGGGCAGCAGCAGCGCATCATAGCCCGGCGCGAGAGCGGCCAGTTCTTTGAGCAGTTCCGGCGTGTAGCGCGCATCGTCCAGCATCCGGGCGATATTCACCGAGCGGAATTCGCTGGGGTTCTGGCGCAACACGTCGAGTACCGGCAGCGCCAGCTCGCCGGTATCGGCCTCGATACCCTGCTGTTTGAGCTGGTCGGCCACCATCAGCGGTTCAAAATCGAGGAAACCCGCAATGCCCACCACGCAAATGCGTTTGCCGGTCAGCGGCGCGCAGGGCGCATCCTGCTGGCTCAGCCACGCCGTGCGCCATTTTCCGAGCGGCGTCAGGCGCGAATGGGCATAGCGCCAGTGGCCCTGCAATGTCAGCCCGGCGCGGGCCAGCAGCGCTTCGGCATGGTCAGCATAATTCAGCACCGCCGCCGCGCCCAAATGCGCATACGGGTGCTGCGGGGACTGGGTGATTAATTCGCACAGCCCGCTTTCGATATCGCCGATCGGCGTGCCGTCGGCGAGATGGCTCAGCAGATCCAGCGAGCCGGAAGAGAAGTGCAGGGCGCTCTGGCCCCGGCTGACCATCGCGCAGCGCAGGCCCGCTTCACCGAGCTTAATGCCGCACAGCAGGCCCGCGAGGCCGCCGCCGATAATCACGCTATCAAATTTCATGGCGCTGCTCCTTTTCCAGACCACATAATCCCTGGTAAACCCAGCGGGTAAATTCCGCCTCGCGCAGCGCGTCGCCGTATGCCACAGGCGCGATGCCTTTCCAGCGCTCGTTGAGGAACTGCGACAGCTCGCGGCAGGACTGCATTCCGTTCATCACCCCGAAGCGCTGTAAGAGTCCGGCGGCGCGGCAGGCGCACAGCTCGCCCTGACAGGTGCCCATGCCGACGCGGGTGCGGCGGCGTAAATCCACCAGTTTGCTGACGGCGAGCGATTCCACGGCGTAGCGCACTTCACTGGCGGTGACCGCCTCGCATTCGCACACCAGGCTTTGATTAAGCCGCGCGTCGTTCAGCCAAACGGCGGCGCGTTCACCGTGGCGATACACGGCGGAGCCGCGCACCATGGTCGGCAGGGAGATCACTTTACGCAGCGTGGCTTCGGGCTCTTCACGCGAGCCGGGCAGCGGCGTATCGGCGGTGGTACAGGGCGTGGTGTTACCCAGCTTGCGACACACCGCGTCGGTGGCCCATTCCGCCATCAGCCGGTAGGTCATCAGTTTGCCGCCGGTAATGGTGATGAAACCTTCAAGCCCGTCGCGCTCTGCGTGGTCCAGCAGCACAATGCCGCGGCTGACGTTGCGTCCGCTGGGATCGTCATCGGTGGCAACCAGCGGTCGTACCCCGGAGTAGGCGCGCAGAATGCGGGTTTGCGCCATGCGCGGCGCGAGCTTCGCCCCTTCGCGCAGCAGAATGTCCACTTCGCTGGCAGTGACGCGGGTATTGTCGATTTGGTCGTAGTCGACGCGGCTGGACGTGGTGCCAATCAGCGAAATGGTATCGCCCGGCACCAGAATGTCGGCGTCGGCGGGTTTACGGCAGCGGTTAATCACCTGCTGATTAATACGATGGCCGAGTATCAGTAACGCGCCCTTGGCGGGCAGCATACGGATGCGTAAATCGGCATACTCGGCAATATGCGCTCCCCAGATCCCGGCGGCGTTCACCACCACATCTGCGTAGATGTCGCGCGTTTCACCATGCTGATGGTCGAAAACGCGCACGCCGCGAACGTGACCGCTTTCGCGGATCAGGCCTGTGACTTCGTGCCAGGTATACAACAACGCGCCGTGTTCGCGTGCATCCAGCATATTGGCGGTGGTCAGACGGAACGGGTCAACGGTGCCGTCGGGCACCCGCACACAGCCTACCAGCGCCGGGTTAACGCTGGGTTCAATGTTCAGCGCTTCTTGTGGAGTCAGTAATTCAGTATCGATACCCGCATGCTGGCAGGCATTAATAAACTGACTCTGCCACTCAAAAGAATCTTCCGGCAGGGTAATAAACAGCCCGCCAGTGGGTTCAATGCAGTGACGCGCCACTTTTTTCAGGATGCGGTTTTCCGCAATACACTCTTTTGCCGATTCCGGATCGTTGACCGCGTAGCGCGCGCCGCTGTGCAGTAATCCGTGGTTGCGCCCGGTCGCGCCGGTGGCGAAGTCGTGGCGCTCCAGTAAGATGGCCCTGAGGCCGCGTCGCGCGCAGTCTCTGGCGATACCCGCGCCGGTCGCGCCGCCGCCGATAATCACCACATCCGCTTGTTCTGGTCCCATCGCCTCGTCCTCTCAACACTCTGCTGTTTTAACTATTTAGCCACATTTTTGGTGTGGTTTGTTTGATAACGAGCAAATTCGAACGAAAAACGAAAGTTATGTGACTTGAGATGCACCTTTTTGAGCGATTGTAATAAAAATGAAACAATCTGTGCGATGTTTCACAGCATTTGCAGTGAATTTTGATTACCATCACGCTCGGAAAAGAAAATTTCCGCTGTTTTTCGTTTTCATTGAGTACTTATCTGGGCCTGGAGAGAGCAATGCTAAGTATCTTTAAACCTGCGGCGCATTCGGCAAGACTGCCTGCAGAAAAGATCGATCCCGTTTATCGCCGGTTACGCTGGCAGATTTTCATGGGGATATTTTTTGGGTACGCGGCCTATTATCTGGTGCGAAAAAACTTCGCGCTGGCAATGCCGTATTTGATTGAACAGGGATTTTCACGCGGGGATCTGGGGTTTGCGCTGTCGGGCATCTCCATTGCTTACGGCTTCTCGAAGTTCATCATGGGTTCGGTGTCTGACCGTTCCAACCCACGGGTGTTTTTACCCGCTGGCCTGATTCTGGCGGCGGCGGTGATGCTGTTTATGGGTTTCGTGCCCTGGGCGACATCGAGCATTGCGATTATGTTCGTGCTGCTGTTCCTGTGCGGCTGGTTCCAGGGAATGGGGTGGCCGCCGTGCGGACGCACCATGGTGCACTGGTGGTCGCAGAAGGAGCGCGGCGGGATTGTCTCGGTGTGGAACTGCGCCCATAACGTGGGCGGCGGTATTCCTCCGCTGCTGTTCCTGCTGGGCATGGCATGGTTTAACGACTGGAAAGCGGCGCTGTATATGCCGGCATTCGCGGCCATCATCGTGGCGCTGTTCGCGTTTGCGCTGATGCGCGATACCCCGCAGTCGTGCGGCCTGCCGCCGATTGAAGAGTACAAAAACGACTATCCGGATGACTACAGCGACAAGCACGAAGAAGAGCTGACCGCGAAGCAGATCTTTATGCAGTACGTGCTGCCTAACAAACTGCTGTGGTACATCGCGATTGCCAACGTATTTGTCTATCTGCTGCGTTACGGCATTCTCGACTGGTCGCCGACCTATCTGCGTGAAGTGAAGCATTTCGCGCTGGATAAATCCTCCTGGGCTTACTTCCTGTATGAGTATGCAGGGATCCCGGGTACGCTGCTGTGCGGCTGGATGTCGGATAAAGTGTTCCGTGGCAACCGTGGCGCGACCGGCGTGTTCTTTATGACGCTGGTGACCATCGCGACCATCGTTTACTGGCTCAACCCGGCGGGCAATCCGCATGTGGACATGGCCTGTATGATCGTGATCGGCTTCCTGATTTACGGTCCGGTGATGCTGATTGGTCTGCATGCGCTGGAGCTGGCGCCGAAAAAAGCGGCGGGGACGGCGGCGGGCTTTACCGGTCTGTTCGGCTACCTCGGCGGCTCGGTTGCCGCGAGCGCCATCGTCGGTTACACCGTGGACTTCTTCGGCTGGGACGGCGGCTTTATGGTGATGATCGGCGGCAGCATCTTAGCGGTGCTGCTGTTGATTGTGGTAATGATTGGTGAGCGTAAGCATCACCAGGAAGTGCTCGCGAAACGCGGGTAATAAAAAAGGCTGAACCCGCGGGTTCAGCCTTTTTCCATTCTACAGTTCGATTTCAATATCGCCCTGCGCCCGGCAACAGCAGGGAAGAATATCCCCCGGTTCGATAAACGCCAGCGGCTCAATCAACCAGGTGACTTCACCCGCATGCAGGCGGGTACGGCAGGAACCGCAATACCCTTCACGACACTGATACTCCACCGCAATCTTATGCGACTCCAGCGCCGCCAGCAGGGAAGGGTGCTCATCCTGGCACAGCAGCTGTGCGCCCGAGAGCCGAAGCGTAATACGGCTCATCTTAAAGCTGGAAATTGCTCAGATCGTCGGTATCGACTTCCGAGTCGATCTGGCCGACCAGGTAAGAACTCACTTCCACTTCCTGCGGCGCAACCTGCACGTTATCGGACACCAGCCAGGTGTTGATCCACGGAATCGGGTTGGAGCGGGTTTTGAACGGCAGTTCGAGACCCACCGCCTGCATGCGGATATTGGTGATGTATTCCACATACTGGCACAGGATGTCTTTGTTCAGGCCGATCATCGAGCCGTCGCGGAACAGGTAGTCCGCCCACTCTTTTTCCTGCTGCGCCGCCAGCACAAACAGATCGTAAGATTCCTGTTTGCACTCTTCGGCGATTTCCGCCATCTCCGGGTCATCCGCGCCGGAGCGCATCAGGTTCAGCATGTGCTGAGTGCCGGTCAGGTGCAGGGCTTCATCGCGGGCGATCAGGCGAATGATTTTGGCGTTGCCTTCCATCAGTTCGCGTTCGGCGAAGGCGAAGGAGCAGGCGAAGCTGACGTAAAAGCGAATGGCTTCCAGCGCGTTCACGCTCATCAGGCACAGGTACAGCTGCTTTTTCAGGTTACGCAGGTTAACGGTCACGGTTTTGCCGTTCACCGTGTGGGTGCCTTCGCCCAGCAGATGCCAGTAGCTGGTCATCTCGATCAGGTCGTCGTAGTAGCCGGAGATATCTTTGGCGCGCTTTAAGATCTCGTCATTGGTTACGATATCGTCAAACACAATCGCCGGATCGTTAACGATGTTACGGATGATATGGGTGTAGGAACGCGAGTGGATGGTCTCAGAAAACGCCCAGGTTTCTACCCAGGTTTCCAGCTCGGGAATAGAAATCAGCGGCAACAGCGCCACGTTCGGGCTACGGCCCTGAATGGAATCCAGCAGCGTCTGGTATTTCAGGTTGCTGATGAAGATATGTTTTTCGTGATCCGGCAACGCCTGGTAATCGATACGGTCGCGGGAAACATCCACTTCTTCGGGGCGCCAGAAGAAGGAGAGTTGCTTTTCAATCAGCTTTTCGAAGATGTCATATTTTTGCTGATCGTAGCGGGCCACGTTAACCGACTGGCCAAAAAACATCGGCTCCAGCAACTGGTCGTTTTTGGTCTGTGAAAAGGTGGTGTATGCCATGAATAAGAGTCCTGTCTTACGGAATAAAGGCGGGGAAATCCCCGCCCTGATTTTTTAGATTTTGCACGCGCCGCTTTCGCAGCCGTCGTCCTGAATCGACGGGGCCAGATCGTCCTGCGCATCCTCCGCGCCGTCGCGGGTGTTTTGATAGTACAGCGTCTTCACGCCGAATTTATAGGCGGTGAGCAAGTCTTTCAGCAGCTGCTGCATCGGCACTTTTCCGGACGGGAAACGCGTCGGATCATAGTTGGTGTTCGCCGAAATCGCCTGATCGATAAACTTCTGCATGATGCCAACCAGTTGCAGGTAACCGTCGTTGCCCGGCATTTCCCACAGCAGTTCATAGTTGTCTTTCAGCAGCTCGTAGTCCGGCACCACCTGACGCAGAATGCCGTCTTTGGAGGCTTTAATGCTCACGTGGCCGCGCGGCGGCTCAATGCCGTTGGTGGCGTTGGAGATCTGCGACGAGGTTTCAGACGGCATCAGCGCAGAAAGCGTGGAGTTGCGCAGACCGTGAGTTTTGATCGACTCGCGCAACGCTTCCCAGTCCAGATGCAGTTTCTCGTTGGTAATGCCGTCGAGATCCTTTTTATAGGTATCGATCGGCAGAATGCCCTGGCTGTAGGTGGTTTCGTTGAACCACGGGCACGCGCCTTGCTCTTTCGCCAGCTCGTTAGAGGCTTTCAGCAGGTAGTACTGAATGGCTTCAAAGGTTTTGTGCGTCAGGTTGTTGGCGCTGCCGTCGGAGTAACGCACGCCGTGTTTCGCCAGATAGTAAGCGAAGTTAATCACGCCGATGCCCAGGGTGCGACGGCCCATTGCGCCGCGTTTCGCCGCCAGAATCGGGTAATCCTGATAATCCAGCAGCGCATCCAGCGCGCGCACCGCCAGGGTCGCCAGCTCTTCGAGATCGTCCAGAGAGTCGATCGCGCCGAGGTTAAACGCCGACAGGGTACACAGGGCGATTTCGCCGTTTTCGTCGTTAACGTCTTCCAGCGGTTTGGTCGGCAGGGCGATTTCCAGGCACAGGTTGGACTGGCGCACCGGCGCGACAACCGGGTCGAACGGGCTGTGGGTGTTGCAGTGGTCAACGTTCTGGATGTAGATACGGCCCGTCGAAGCGCGTTCCTGCATCATCAGGGAGAACAGTTCTACCGCTTTAATGCGCTGTTTGCGGATGCTGTCGTCTTTTTCGTATTTAGTGTACAGACGCTCGAATTCGTCCTGATCGGCGAAGAACGCGTCATACAGGCCCGGGACGTCGGACGGGCTGAACAGGGTGATGTCTTCGCCCTTCAGCAGACGGGTGTACATCAGTTTGTTGATCTGCACGCCGTAGTCCATGTGGCGCACGCGGTTGCCTTCCACGCCACGGTTGTTTTTCAGCACCAGCAGGCTTTCCACTTCCAGATGCCACATCGGGTAGAACAGCGTCGCTGCACCGCCGCGCACGCCGCCCTGAGAGCAGGATTTCACCGCAGTCTGGAAATGCTTGTAGAACGGGATGCAGCCGGTGTGGAACGCTTCGCCGCCACGGATCGGGCTACCCAGCGCGCGAATGCGGCCCGCGTTGATGCCGATACCGGCGCGTTGGGAAACGTATTTCACAATGGCGCTGGAGGTGGCGTTGATGGAATCCAGGCTGTCGCCGCACTCGATCAACACGCAGGAGCTGAACTGGCGGGTTGGGGTGCGCACGCCGGACATAATCGGCGTCGGCAGCGAGATTTTAAACAGCGACACCGCGTCATAGAAACGCTTCACGTAGTCCAGACGGGTTTCACGCGGATAGTTTGAGAACAGGCAGGCCGCCACCAGCATATACAGGAACTGGGCGCTTTCGTAGATATCGCCGGTAACGCGGTTCTGTACCAGGTACTTGCCTTCCAGCTGCTTCACCGCAGCGTAGGAGAAATTCATATCACGCCAGTGGTCGATAAAACCGTCCATCTGCTGGAACTCTTCTTCCGTGTAGTCTTCCAGCAGATGACTGTCGTATTTGCCGAGCTCAATCATCTTCACAACGTGGTCGTAAAGTTTCGGCGGCTCGAACTGGCCGTAGGCTTTTTTACGCAGGTGGAAAATCGCCAGGCGGGCAGCCATGTACTGGTAATCCGGCGCGTCGCGGGAGATCAGATCCGCCGCAGCTTTGATGATGGTCTCATGGATATCGGAAGTCTTGATGCCGTCATAAAACTGGATATGAGAACGTAACTCGACTTGCGAGACCGAAACGTCCTTTAACCCTTCCGCAGCCCAGTCGAGGACGCGATGGATTTTATCCAGATTGATGCGCTCCTGGCGGCCGTCGCGTTTTGTAACCAGCAGACTCTGATTCATGTTTACCTGTCCGTGAATGTCCGTGAAAAAAGAAATATCCCCCCGTTTATCCACAATCCGGCTTTTGTGACTAAACCTGTGGATAAATACTATATATGGGGGCTGTGAGATAAGTTAGACGCTATATGGTGAGTATTCTAGTAGGGAATCTTTTCAGAACAAGGGTTGATTTTGATGTTAATTTGCGGTTACCAAACCTGGTTTTTGGCTAAGTACAGGTGCCATAAGGCCTAAGGGCACTGTCAATAACTTAGAAAAAAAATTCAAAATTTGATCGAGTGCCGATTTCCTGGCCGTTACGGTAAATTGCGCAACGTAATGCTGCGCAATCATGAGATCAAAAAACTATGACTAATTCCGGTCCTTCGCCTGGGTGTGCAACATATAATTTACATCTACCCCTGGGCCAAGGCTGAAACGGTTGGTCAACGGGTTAAAATGCAGCCCGGTCATATGGCGCTCCTGAAGCGGCGTCTGATCCACCCAGTTCAGCAGTTCGGCAGGCTTGATAAATTTCTTAATGTCGTGGGTGCCTTTGGGCACCATGCGCAGAATGTACTCCGCGCCGACCACTGCCATCAGCCAGGATTTGCCGTTGCGATTGAGCGTGGAGAAGAATACATGGCCGCCGGGCTTCACCAGTTGAGCGCAGGCGTTGACCACCGAAGCCGGGTCCGGCACGTGCTCCAGCATCTCCATGCAGGTCACCACGTCATACTTCTGCGGGTGCTGCGCCGCATGTTCTTCCACGGTTTCCTGCACGTAATCTACCGCCACGCCGCTTTCCAGCGCGTGCAGACGCGCCACCTGCAGCGGCTCTGCGCCCATATCCAGCCCGGTCACCTTCGCGCCCTGGCGCGCCATGCTCTCGCTCAGGATGCCGCCGCCGCAGCCGACGTCCAGCACGGTTTTGCCAAACAGGCCGCCTGCGCGTTCGGTGATATAGCCGAGGCGCAGCGGGTTAATACGGTGCAGGGGCTTGAACTCGCCTTCGGTGTCCCACCATTGCGAGGCCACGGCTTCAAATTTGGCGATTTCGCCCCGATCGACGTTATGCCCGACCGGCGGTTTTTCGGCATTCATCAGCGCTATTACTCCTTTAGTTTCAATTCTCCGGAGTATAACAGGCGAGGGCGGCTAATAAACCCTTATCCCCGGTCATTCGACTTACCGCAATCAGGCGCACTGTGTTATAATTTCCGACCTTTGATTCCGGGACATAGTAGAGGGATAACGGTCAGATGAGCGACCTTGCCAGAGAAATTACACCGGTCAACATTGAGGAAGAGCTGAAGAGCTCCTATCTGGATTACGCGATGTCGGTTATTGTCGGCCGCGCGCTTCCGGACGTCCGAGATGGCCTGAAACCGGTACACCGTCGCGTACTTTACGCCATGAACGTTTTGGGCAATGACTGGAATAAAGCCTACAAAAAATCCGCGCGTGTCGTGGGTGACGTCATCGGTAAATACCACCCCCATGGTGACTCCGCGGTTTATGACACTATCGTTCGTATGGCGCAGCCGTTTTCCCTGCGTTATATGCTGGTCGACGGCCAGGGTAACTTCGGTTCCATCGACGGCGACTCAGCGGCGGCGATGCGTTATACCGAAATCCGCCTGGCGAAAATCGCCCATGAGCTGATGGCCGATCTCGAAAAAGAGACGGTTGATTTCGTCGATAACTACGACGGCACGGAAAAAATCCCTGACGTCATGCCGACCAAAATTCCTAACCTGTTGGTTAACGGCTCCTCCGGTATCGCGGTGGGCATGGCGACCAACATTCCGCCGCATAACCTCACCGAGGTGATCAACGGCTGCCTGGCCTACATCGACGATGAAGACATCAGCGTCGAAGGCCTGATGGAACACATCCCAGGCCCTGATTTCCCGACTGCCGCCATTATCAATGGCCGTCGCGGTATTGAAGAGGCGTACCGCACCGGTCGCGGCAAGATTTATATTCGCGCCCGCGCGGAAGTGGAAGTCGACGCCAAATCCGGCCGTGAAACCATCATCGTTCATGAAATTCCGTATCAGGTGAACAAAGCGCGCCTGATCGAGAAGATCGCCGAGCTGGTGAAGGATAAACGCGTGGAAGGCATCAGCGCGCTGCGCGACGAGTCTGATAAAGACGGGATGCGCATC
Organism: Atlantibacter hermannii; assembly: GCF_009907385.1. Classification (GTDB taxonomy): domain Bacteria; phylum Pseudomonadota; class Gammaproteobacteria; order Enterobacterales; family Enterobacteriaceae; genus Atlantibacter; species Atlantibacter hermannii_A. Next base: position 182,345 of record NZ_JAAATR010000042.1, on the reverse strand, counting down.
GTGATTGAAATCAAACGCGACGCGGTGGGCGAGGTGGTGCTGAACAACCTCTACTCCCAGACTCAGCTTCAGGTTTCTTTCGGTATCAACATGGTGGCACTGCACCATGGCCAGCCGAAGATCATGACCCTGAAAGAGATCCTGTCGGCGTTTGTCCGTCACCGCCGTGAAGTGGTGACCCGCCGTACCATTTTCGAACTGCGTAAAGCCCGCGACCGCGCGCACATCTTAGAAGCGCTGGCGATTGCCCTGGCGAACATCGACCCGATTATCGAGCTGATTCGCCGCGCGCCGACGCCGGCGGAAGCGAAAGCGGGCCTGATCGCCCAGTCGTGGGATCTGGGCAACGTGAAAGCGATGCTGGAAGGCGCAGGCGACGATGCGGCGCGTCCGGAATGGCTGGAGCCGGAATACGGTATTCGCGACGGCAAATACTGGCTGACCGAGCAGCAGGCCCAGGCGATCCTCGATCTGCGTCTGCAAAAGCTGACCGGCCTTGAGCATGAAAAACTGCTCGACGAATATAAAGAACTGCTGACCCAGATTGCCGAACTGCTGCATATTCTCGGCAGCGCCGACCGTCTGATGGAAGTGATCCGCGAAGAGCTGGAGCTGGTGCGCGATCAGTTCGGCGACAAACGCCGTACCGAAATCACCGCCAACAGCGCCGATATCAATATCGAAGATCTGATCAGCCAGGAAGACGTGGTCGTTACCCTGTCGCATCAGGGCTACGTGAAGTATCAGCCGCTGTCTGATTACGAAGCGCAGCGCCGTGGCGGTAAAGGTAAATCTGCCGCGCGCATCAAAGAAGAAGACTTTATTGACCGCCTGCTGGTGGCCAACACCCACGACACCATCCTGTGCTTCTCCAGCCGGGGCCGTTTGTACTGGATGAAGGTTTACCAGCTGCCAGAAGCGAGCCGTGGCGCACGTGGCCGTCCGATCGTCAACCTGCTGCCGCTGGAAGCCAACGAACGTATCACCGCTATTCTGCCGGTGCGTGAGTATGCTGAAGGCGTCAACGTGTTTATGGCGACCGCCAGCGGCACCGTGAAGAAAACCGCGCTTAAAGAGTTCAGCCGTCCGCGCACCGCCGGCATCATCGCCGTTAACCTTAACGAAGGTGATGAGCTGATTGGCGTGGATCTGACCTCCGGCAGCGATGAAGTGATGCTGTTCTCCGCGCAGGGCAAAGTGGTGCGCTTTAAAGACGACGCGGTGCGTCCGATGGGCCGTACCGCCACCGGCGTGCGCGGTATCCGTCTGATGGACGGTGACAGCGTGGTGTCGCTGATCGTACCGCGCGGAGAGGGCGCTATCCTGACCGTGACGCAAAACGGCTACGGTAAGCGCACGGCGGCGGATGAGTATCCGACCAAGTCGCGCGCCACCAAAGGCGTCATCTCCATCAAGGTCACCGATCGCAACGGGCCGGTCGTTGGCGCGGTTCAGGTCGATGACTGCGACCAGATCATGATGATCACCGATGCCGGTACTTTAGTCCGTACCCGCGTTTCGGAAATCAGCGTGGTGGGCCGTAATACCCAGGGCGTGATCCTGATCCGTACCGCGGAAGATGAAAACGTGGTCGGCCTGCAACGTGTGGCCGAGCCGGTGGATGACGAAGAGCTGGACAGCATCGACGGCACTGCCGCAGAAGGCGATGATGACATCGCGCCGGAAGCGGACAACGACGACGATGCGGCTGATGACGCTGAAGAGTAATCGTTAGCAGCTAAAAACAACAAGGGCCGGATAATCCGGCCCTTTTTTTGTCTGTAGAAAACCCCAGCCAGGCCCATAAACTGCGCGCCTGTTGCCTTAATGACCTTCCCATTACTCATCAGCGGGTCATTCAGTCGCATTACACCGTTTATAACTTAATTTCTTTTAATGAGCTTTCATTGTTCCCATGCCCAAAACAGCCACAACAGGCACTCCAATTAATTGCAATGGTGACGTAACAATATCCGCTGCAATAGTGACAGGATACAGGACGGCACCCGCTACAGCCGGAGAGGTGGTCGTGGTTTCTTTATAAAATTCAATATGTACTGGATTATGGAACATCAACACTTTATTAATGTCCTGGTGAGGGTTTTTATTATGAATTCTTCCAGAAAGGAAACGTACAGCAAGCTCACACTTATTACTGGTAAAGCAATTAAAACCATGTCGTCTCAGGGAACGACGAACATCGTCATTCAAATTTTCACTTTTATAATAGATGGAGATGTTTCCAGTAAACGAACGCCCATCATTTGAAATGACAAATTTTTCACTCCCCTGCGCCGTAAGATATTTCTTGTCAATGTCATCATCACTAAGAATATCTACAATTACATCGCCTCCACTCGCGAGTAAGTAATCAAAGTTTTTACCAATAAAAACCCAACCTTCTTTTTTATTATTATCAACGCCTTTAGAAAATCCAACAATATCATCATTGCTATATGACAGTGATATATCCTTGCCATCGCCAATTTTTTTGGAGAGGGCAGAAGTCAAACACCCGGACAAAAATGAACAAAGTACAAACAAAAATAATAGCTTATACATTTTAAAGCCAATCAGTTTAGTTATTCTCATATTCTACATCCTTTTAAATTAATAACCCTTTCGCCCTGCATCCATATTGCACTGCCTATGAGCCAGCCGGTATAGCTTTTCACTTCTGGCACTTTGTCCGGTTGCCTCACCACAATACGTGGATCATCAAACGGTCCGGACGACATATACAGCCGGCGTTTGGTCTGCAAAAAAACCGATCGTTGACGACAGTAAAAGAATATCACCACGGGGCGATCAATTCATCCCGTCAGGTTCATTTTCACCAGAACAAGGCTTCGTAGTCTCCTGAAATCCAAAAACCATCAGCCTCCCAACCAGCAATAGTTTTATATCGTTCAGACGGATGGAAATGTTTGTTGGTAAAAATCCTATAAAACTGACTAACAGGTTCGGTATGAATACCCCGCTGAGCGTCCGTATGCCAGATTTCCCTTTGCAATCCCCGCCCTTTGATTTCAGATAACGCTGATCGTCAAAGCGGTACACCACCTGAATGGGCGTCTCTCTGGCATGGCAATCTGAAATAACCAACATCGTCGATAAAACGAGGCCAGCTGAGTGCTTTATATTCATGCCATCCCTGCAGCCATGATTCCCACCACGATTAAGCGCCCGCTATTCCCCGCTCTGCGTCAGATGTTGTCTTCGGCATACCCCTTGCAGAATTACCACTGCCTGATTACCCGCAGATAAATCACCGGAAAAACCCAACGTCAGTCTATTAAGTATTTAATGAATATAACTTCATAATTATGTTTAGAAGGACAACAAAGGAATAAGTGGTTTCAGCCCTTTGTGAGTTTATCTGAGGCTCGAATTAACGAGCCTCATTTCCTCAGGCGATCAGCATGACGGCTAAATCAGAGGATATTTATCTAGTTCATCCTTTCGACAATCATCGCAATGCCTTGCCCGCCGCCGATGCACAGCGTCGCCAGACCCAGGGTTTTATCCCGCGCGGCCAGCGCATGGAGCAGGGTAACCAGAATGCGCGCTCCGCTGGCCCCGATGGGGTGACCGAGCGCAATCGCGCCGCCGTTGACGTTAACCTTTTCCCTGTCAAAATCCAGCAGTTGACCGACGGCAAGAAACTGCGCGGCGAAGGCTTCGTTGGCTTCGATTAAATCGATATCCGCCAGCGTTAACCCGGTTTGCTGCAACACGTTTTGCGTTGCAGGCACCGGGCCGAGCCCCATCATCGACGGCGCAACGCCGCCGCTGGCATAGCCGCGAATACGGGCGAGCGGCGTTAAGCCCGCCGCCCGCGCGGCATCTTCCGCCATCACCACCAGCGCCGCCGCGCCGTCGTTAATGCCGGAGGCGTTTCCGGCGGTCACGGTGCCGTTTTTATCAAAAGCCGGATGCAGCGACGCCAGGCCATCCAGGGTCGTACCCGCTTTGGGAAATTCATCGACGGCAAACTGGATTTCCGCTTTACGGCTTTTCACCGTAACCGGCACGATTTCCCGGGCGAACGCCCCGGATTCGATGGCGGCAAGCGCTTTTTGCTGTGAATCGAGCGCGGCCTGATCCTGCATGGCGCGCGTGATCCCGTGGGCTTTGGCGACGTTTTCCGCCGTAATGCCCATATGGTAGCCTTCGGTGGCGCACATCAGTCCATCACGCAGGATCACATCCGAAAGCTCACCGTCGCCCAGCCGGTAACCCCAGCGCGCTTTGGCGTTCAGCAAATACGGCGCCTGGCTCATGTTCTCCATACCGCCCGCCACCAGCGCGTTGGCCTGGCCTGCCTGAATCGCTTGCGCCGCCAGCGCCACGCTTTTCAGCCCCGAGCCACACACTTTATTGACCGTGAAGCCGCAGACGGATTCCGGCAGGCCTGCCTTCAGCAGCGCCTGACGCGCCGGGTTTTGCCCCAGCCCGGCCTGCAATACGTTACCCATAATGGCTTCGTCAATCGGCTGCCCGTCCAGGCCGGCGCGATGCAGCGCTTCCCGGATGACCAGCGCCCCTAAATCCACTGCGCTAACGCCTGCCAGCGCGCCATTGAAGCTGCCCATCGCCGTACGGACGGCGCTTACGATAACGGCATTTTTCATGTTTGATTCCTTTTTAAAGCGACGTTAAAACAGCGTCAGACCGATGACGAAGATGACCCCGGAGAACAACAGGGCGGTGATGCAGTAGCCCATGATGTCGCGTACCCCCAGCCCCGCAATTGCCAGTGCCGGTAAGGCCCAGAACGGCTGCGCCATGTTCATCCACTGTTCGCCGTAGGCGATAGCCATTACGGATTTACCCAGATCGGCCCCTAACGCCTGCGCGGCAGGCATCACGAACGGCCCCTGGATCACCCAGTGGCCGCCGCCTGACGGCACGGCAAAGTTAATCAGCGCAGAACTAAAGAAGGTCATCACCGGGAAGGTGTCTTTGTTGGCGACGTTAATGAAAAACTCGGTGATCAGGCCGCCGAGGCCGGAGTGCTCCATCATCAGCTGGATACCGGCATAGAACGGGAACTGCACCAGAATGCCTGCGGTGCTGCGGGCCGCTGCGACAATGGCGCGCATATAGGCCATCGGGGTTTTGTGCAGCAGTAAACCGACAATCATAAACATCATGTTGACGGTATTGATGGTGATGTTGAACCCTTTCTCGGCAAAGTAATAACCGAGATAGACAATCCCCAGCGCGCCGATAATCAGCGCCAGAATGCGGCTCTCTTCGAGGCGTTCTGACGGCGGCGCGTCTTTCGGCAGCACTTTCTGGAAATCCGGCTCTTCCATCAGCAGCTTCGGATCGACAGATACCACGTCGCCCGCTTTCGGCATCATCAGGCGCGTGACGAAGGGCATCACGGCGATCAGACCAAGGGTGATGAAAATATTGAAACCGGCGAACAGCGTCTGGCCGACCGGCACCAGCCCGGCGATATGTTCAACCGGGTTGCCCGGCGTGGCGGCCAGCAGCGGCATTGACCCTGAAAAGCCGCCGCCCCAGGTCAGAAAGCCGATATAGGCGCAGGCGATTAACAGCGGATAGTCTGAGCCGGGCACGCGGCGGGCCACTTCCCGGGCGAACATCGCGCCGACCACCAGGCCAAAGCCCCAGTTAATCACGCAGGCGACGGAGCCGAAGAAGGTGACCAGCATCACGCCCTGGACCGGCGTGCGGGCCGCCGATGCGGCGGTACGCAGGATTTTTTTTACCGGGCCGGAGCTGGCCAACGCGTGGCCGGTCACGATAATCAGCGCCATCTGCATACCGAAGGCCAGCAGGTTCCAGAAGCCGTCGCCCCACATTTTCACCATATCGAGCGGGGTGTGGGGCGTCAGCCACAGGGCGATGCCAAAGGTGATTAACGTCAGCAGCATGGCGAAAATCAGCGGGTCCGGCAGATAGCGGCTAACCAGACGGGTCATAAAGCGGGAAAGGCGACCAATCATGAGGCACCCCGCTCAGCCATGGTTTTCAGGCCGCTGGAGACCGCGAATTCCGCCTCGGTGCGGGCGCGCACGGTATCGACGTCAACGCCCGGCGCGGTTTCGATCAGCCACATTTTACCGTCGATAAACTCAAATACCGCCAGCTCGGTGACCAGCATATTCACCGCATGCTGGGCGGTGAGCGGCATGGTGCAGTGGCGCAGAATTTTTGCTGACCCGTCTTTGGCGCAGTGTTCCATGGCGATAATCACTTTGCGCGCGCCGGTTACCAGGTCCATCGCGCCGCCCATGCCGGGCACCATTTTGCCAGGCACGACCCAGTTCGCCAGGTTAGCCTCCTGATCCACCTGCAATCCGCCCAGTACGCAGGCATCGATATGGCCGCCGCGGATCAGGGCAAAAGACATGGCGCTGTCGAATATCGCCGCCCCCGGCAGAATACCGCACGGCTGACCGCCGGCATTCACCAGGTCCGGGTGCTGCTCGGTCACCGGGCCGAGGCCCAGAAAACCGTTCTCCGATTGCAGCGTAATATGCACATCCGCAGGGAGATAATTAGCCACCAGGGTGGGCAAACCAATCCCCAGGTTGACGACATCGCCGTCGTTGAGTTCCTGCGCCACGCGGCGCGCAATACGTTGTTTAGCATCCATGATTAAGCTTCCTGGCTGATGATATGGTCGATAACCGCGCCTGGCGTGACGACGTGATCAGGTGCGATAGCGCCGACCGGAACGATTTCGTCGGCTTCCACCAGGGTGATATCCGCCGCGAGGGCGATAAGCGGGTTGAAGTTGCGCGCGCTAAGTTGATAGGTCAGATTGCCGAGGGCATCGGCCTGATGGGCGCGGATCAGCGCCAGGTCGGCACGCAGCGGCAGCTCGACTAAATATTTTTTGCCGTCGAGGGTCAGGGTCTGTTTGCCTTCCTCCACCACGGTGCCGACGCCGGTGGGCGTCAATACGCCGCCAAGGCCTGCGCCGCCGCAGCGGATCCGTTCAATCAGCGTGCCCTGAGGCACCAGCACCACGTCCATTTCGCCCGCGATCATCCGCCGCCCGGTTTCCGGGTTGGTGCCGATATGGGAGGCGATGACTTTCTTAACCCGGCCATTAACAATCAACGGGCCGATGCCGACGTCAACAAAGGCGGTGTCGTTCGCAATCAGCGTTAAATCGCGCACGCCCGAGGCCAGCAGCGCCTCCACCAGACGGGGTGGCGTGCCCACCCCCATAAAACCGCCAACCATAATGGTCATGCCGTCGCGGAAGAGGCGACTGGCCTGCTGTAGCGTAAGGTGTTTCTCTTTCATGTGACTTCCCTATGATGACTCCGTAATGGGTACGCAGCGGTAATAGCAAGGGAAGTGCCAGAGCGGGAGAAAGATAAAAATTAATTCCAACTTGCTGTTTGATAAGCGTTTTATCGAAGTGGCGCCCGAGGCGGGCCAGGCTGGAACCAGGCAAAAACTTGCACAGTGCGCAAATCTTTGCCTGGCAATAAATGGTTGCGGGCGGGGTCAGTCGATGCCGTATTCCTGGAGTTTGTACATCAGCGCACGACGGCTGATGCCCAGTTCCAGGGCCGTATGGGTGCGGTTTCCGTCATGTCTGGCTAACGCGCCCAGCAGCAGCTGTTTTTCATAGGCTTTAACGGCGTCTTTCAGGCCGCCCGGCATGATGGCGGGCGGAGGTGCGCCTTCCGGGGCTGCCGATCCGCGCTGGAATTCCAGCGGGAGATCGTCTGCGAAGATCACTACGCCGGTACTCATGATCACCGCGCGCTCCATCACGTTAGCCAGCTCCCGCACGTTGCCGGGCCACGGCCAGCGATTGAGCAGCGCCAACGCATGCGGATCGATTTCTATAATGTCGCGCTGATTTTCCGCGGCAAATTTTTGGGCAAAATGGTTGGCGAGCAGCGGGACGTCGCCATGCCGCTGACGCAGCGGAGGGATTTCCAGATGGATTACGTTGAGCCGGTAAAACAGATCTTCGCGAAACAGCCCCTGCGCCACGCTCTCCGCCAGGTTCCGGTTGGTGGCGGCCAGTATGCGGATATCCACTTTGATGGTCTGATTGCCGCCAACCCGCTCAAATTCCCGCTCCTGCAAGACGCGCAGCAGTTTTACCTGTAAATTGAGCGGCATTTCGCCGATTTCATCCAGCAGCAGCGTACCGTGATGGGCGCGCTCAAACAGCCCCTGACGCTGCCCCTGCGCGCCGGTAAACGCGCCTTTCTCATGGCCGAACAGCTCGCTTTCCAGCAGCGAATCGGGCAGGGCGGCGCAGTTGATTTTGATAAACGGCCCGCTGGCGCGGCGGCTGTGGTAGTGAATGGCGCGGGCGATCAGCTCCTTGCCGGTGCCGCTTTCGCCGGAGATCAAGACGTTGGCGTTACTCAACGCGATTTTCGCAGTATCGCGGCAGATTTCCATCATGCACGGCGTATTGGTCAGAATATGCCCCCACTGCCAACTCTCGCTCAGCGCCTGGTGCAACTCGCGGATCTCTTCTTTCATTGACTGGAGCTGGAGCGCGCGGTTAATCACCATATTCAGCTCTTCGAGGTCGAAGGGTTTGATCACGTAGTCAAACGCCCCCTTGCGCAGCGCCTCCACCGCCGTTTCCACGGCGGCATAGGCCGTCATCAGCACCACCGGAATTTTCGGGTTGATGGCATGCATCTGCTGGAGCGCCTCAAGGCCATTTAATTCCGGCATGCGGATGTCCATGAGCACCACGTCCGGCTGACTGTCGCGAAAGAGCTGTAGCGCCTCAACGCCGTTGCGCGCGCACAGGGTGTGATGGCCGGAAAGGGTAAAGGCGGTATTGAGCATCAGACGCACGTTTTCTTCGTCGTCGACAATCAGAATGCGGTACATGGGTTTCATAACGGCTGCGTTCCCTGAAAGTGAAGCGGCAAAATTAAGGTAAATGTCGCGCCGCGGCCGGGCTCGCTCACCAGCTGGATGTCGCCGTGATGGGCGTTGATGATCCGCTGGCTGAGCGCCAGTCCCAGCCCGGTCCCGGAGGCTTTAGTCGTGAAAAAGGGATCGAAGATTTTTTTCTGATGTTCAGGAGCGATGCCGCAACCGTCATCCTGAATGGCAATCGCCTGATGGGCGTCGTCCCAGCGCAGGGTGCGAATGGTGATGTTGCCCCGGGTGCTGATGGCCTGAACGGCGTTAATCAGGATATTCAGCAGCACCTGCTTAAGCAGTTCGCCATCGGCGTTAATAGGGGGCAACGCGCTGTCGTAGTGGGTGGCGAAGTGAATGCGTGCTTCCAGACCGGACGTTTGAATCAGCACCAGACATTCATCGAGCAGCTGATTAAGGTGGACTGGCTGCCACAGCCCGTGGCGCGGGCGGGCAAAATCCAACAGCTGCTGGATCACCCGGTTAATCGAGTCGATCTCTTTTAAGATCACCGCCAGATACTGCTGATGCGCTGGCTGTAAGTCATGCTGTTTCAGGATCTGCGCGTAGCCTTTAATCGCCGTCAGCGGATTGCGCACCTCATGGGCGACGCCGGCCATCAGTTCGCCCAGGGTGGCGAGGCGTTCCGTTTGGGCCAGCCGTCGTTGGGTCTCTTTCCGCGCGGTTAAGTCAGAAAATATCACCAGCGCGCCGATCAACGCCCCCCGCGCATTATGGATTTGGCTGGTGGTCACGCTGATTTCGATGGTGCGCTCGCGCGCCGGGAAGCTGATTTCCAGCGCCACATGGCCGGTGCCCTGTTGCAGGGTTTCCAGCACCGGGCTGTCAAAGCCGGTATCAATAAAAATGCTGGAGTAGGGTTTGCCGAGCAGTTCATGGAGGGAATAGCCGGTAATCTGCTCGGCCGCCGGATTCATGGTGGTGACCCGGCCCTGTTTATCCACCGCGATCACCCCGTCGGCGGCGTTTTCAATAATCAGATCGTTCAGGGTTTGGGTTTCACGCAGCGTCTGGGCCAGCATATTGACGCTGTGGCTGATTTTACCCATCTCGCCAGGCAGTTCCGGCAGACGGGTATGGTGATCCTGGGCAAGGTTGTCCAGGCCATGAGTAATGACGTCAATACTGGCGCTGAAGCGCCGCGAAGCCAGCACGATCAAGAGCAGGCTGAGCAGCAGTCCGATCGACAGCACCATCACGATATTCCAGTCCAGACGCTCCGCCTGAAGGCTGATATCTTCCGACAGCTCGTTGGCCCAGATATAGCCCTGTACCTCGCCGTGGCGGACGATGGGGATCATGGCGTTGAGGATATGGCCGCGTACCTGCTTGCCCGAATAGACGCGCGGTTCACGGCTGGCCATAACCGCCCGGCCCGGATGCTCCGGCGCAATGGTTACGCCAACATTACTTTTATACTGTGCCTGCGGAGCATAGGTAATAATGGCATCCAGCTTACGATGGTAATATCCCGCGCCGATGCCGGGAAACGCCTGGGCGATATGTTCGGTTGTTTCGCTGAGCTGCTGATTTAATGCGGTTATTTGCCGGGCGCGGGGCAACGTCATCGGCTGGCTAAAGGTGTCGCCCAACGCCTCGTCGAGCAGGCGCGTTACCGCCATTAGCTTCTTTTCTTTTTCGGCAATCAGCGCTGCCCGCCCTTCGTTATCCACCACGTATCCCATGGTCAGCACGGGGATGGAAACCATACAAACGGCCATCACGATAAGCTGATTACGGAGTTTACGGGGGATAAGCGGCTTGAGAATCTTCCGTAAGTGTGAAAAGCGCACGGCTAAAAATCCCTGTCCCTGAGAAGCAAAAAACGATTATCGCCGGAATTCTCCGTTGTTTCCCGGCTGGCGTTCAAAATACAGACAAACACTGAAGATTGCGGCTCTGGCGTTTTACGGCTACCTTAACGGCATTATTTCTTTTACTACCTGCCACAGCGACCGGAACCACTTTGAAATACTTCGTCTCCTTTCGCACCACGCTGAAAGTTTCTCGCTATCTGTTTCGCGCCCTGGCGTTATTGCTATGGCTCCTGATCATGCTGTTTTCCGTGTTTTATATTGTCAGCGCTCTGCATGACAAAGAGTCGGAAATCCGCCAGGAGTTTAACCTGAGCTTCGATCAGGCCCAGCGCTATATTCAGCGCACCTCGGATGTGATGAAGGAGCTGAAGTATATTGCCGAAAACCGGCTCAACACCCCGGACGGCGCGCTGTTAAGCGCGGGCAAGCGCGATGCCAGCGTGGAAATCCCGGCTTTTATGCCGCTGTGGTCGGATTCCGATTGCAACGCGATGAGCAACGCGTGGCGCGGATCGCTGCAATCCATGTCCTGGTTTTTACGCTACTGGCGGGATAACTTTTCGGCGGCTTACGATTTAAATCGCGTGTTTCTGATCGGGACCGAGGACATGTGTATGGCGAATTTCGGCCTGCGCGACCGCCCGGTGGAGCGCGACAGCATTCTGAAATCGTTCCACGATCGAATAGTCAAATACCGCAACCAGCCGCAGGAAGAGCGCATCAACGGGTTGTACTGGATAGGGCAGGGGCCGCGCCCCGGCGTAGGGAATTTTTACGCCATCACGCCGGTCTATCTCGCCAACCGCCTGCAGGCGCTGTTAGGCACCGAGCAGACCATCCGCGTGGAGAACTTTTTCACCCCCGGCAGCCTGCCGATGGGCGTGACCATTCTTGATGAAAACAGTCATCCGCTGATTTCGCTAACCGGTCCGGAAACCCGCATTGTCCCCGATGCGCGCTGGGTGCAGGATCGCGCCTGGTTTGGCTATACCGCGGGCTTTAAAGAACTAATCCTCAAAAAGAACCTGCCGCCGTCTTCCCTGAGCATCGTCTATTCGGTGCCGGTGGATATGGTGCTGGAGCGCATCCGGATGCTGATTCTGAACGCCGTGCTGCTCAACGTGCTGGTGGGGATTGTGCTGTTTACCCTGGCGCGCATGTATGAACGGCGGATTTTTATTCCGGCGGAAGTGGATGCCCAGCGCCTGGAAGAGCATGAGCAGTTTAACCGCAAAATCGTCGCCTCCGCGCCGGTGGGGATCTGCATTCTGCGCACCCAGGACGGCTCGAATATCCTCAGTAACGAGCTGGCGCATAACTATCTCAATATGCTGACCCACGAGGACCGACAGCGGTTGACGCAGATTATCTGCGGCCAGCAGGTTAACTTTGTCGACGTGTTGACCAGTAACAATACCAATCTGCAAATTAGCTTTGTCCATTCCCGTTATCGCAATGAAAACGTGGCGATTTGTGTGCTGGTGGACGTGTCGGCCCGCGTCAAAATGGAAGAGTCTCTGCAGGATATGGCGCAGGCGGCAGAGCAGGCCAGCCAGTCGAAATCGATGTTCCTCGCCACTGTCAGCCATGAGTTGCGCACGCCGTTGTACGGGATTATCGGCAACCTTGATTTGCTGCAGACCAAAGCGCTGCCGAAAGGGGTGGACCGCCTGGTTACCGCGATGAATAACTCCTCCAGCCTGCTGCTGAAGATCATCAGCGATATTCTCGACTTCTCGAAAATTGAATCCGAGCAGCTGAAAATTGAGCCGCGTGAATTCTCGCCGCGCGAGCTGATGAGCCATGTTACCGCCAACTATTTACCGCTGGTGGTGCGCAAGCAGCTCGGCCTGTACTGCTTTATCGAGCCGGATGTGCCGCTGACGCTACAGGGCGACCCGATCCGCATCCAGCAGGTGATTTCCAATTTGCTGAGCAACGCCATCAAATTTACCGACGTCGGCTGCATTGTGTTGCATGTCGATCGGGCCGATGGTTATCTGCGCTTCCGGGTGCGGGACACCGGCGTCGGCATTCCGGCGAAAGAGGTGGTGAAGCTTTTCGATCCGTTCTTCCAGGTGGGAACCGGCGTGCAGCGTAACTTCCAGGGCACCGGGCTGGGCCTCGCGATTTGTGAAAAGCTCACCACCATGATGGACGGCGATATCGCCATTGATACCGAACCGGGCCTCGGAAGCCAGTTCACGGTGCGTATCCCGCTGTATCAGGCGCAGGCCGCGCCGGGTGACGGCGTTGAAGGCCTGAGCGATAAGCGCTGCTTACTGGCGGTGCGCAATGCCTCTCTGCACAGCTATCTGGAGTCGCTGCTTGAACATAGCGGCATCCGTGCCCAGCGTTACGAAGGGCAGCGCGCCGATGTTGATGACGTGCTGATTACCGACGATGTGCTTGACGGCGAATGGGAAGGGCGGGCAACCATTGTCTTCAGCCGTCGCCATATTGGCGTACCCTTTGAACAACGCCCCGGCGTATGGCTGCAAAGCGTGGCGGCACCGCACGATCTGATTGCCCTGCTGGGCCGCATTTACAGTATTGATGTCGGCGCGACGGGGATGAACGGCGCGCTGCCCGCCCCGACCGGGACCAGCGAGCAGAACGATGACATGATGATTCTGGTGGTGGACGATCATCCAATCAACCGCCGCCTGCTGGCCGATCAACTGGGCTCGCTGGGCTACCAGTGTAAAACCGCCAATGACGGCGTCGACGCGCTAAGCGTGCTGGCGAAAAATCACATCGACATCGTGCTCAGCGACGTCAACATGCCGAATATGGACGGTTATCGCCTGACACAGCGTATTCGTCAGCTTGGGTTGACACTGCCGGTGGTGGGCGTGACGGCGAATGCGTTAGCGGAAGAGAAGCAGCGCTGTATTGAATCGGGGATGGACAGCTGTCTGTCGAAACCGGTGACGCTGGACGTGCTGAAACAGACACTGGCGCTGTATGCGGAAAGGGTGCGTGAAGCGCGCAGATAAAAATGCCCTCCATCGGAGGGCATTGTCAAAGGCCTTACTCTTTATCGGATGGCGCGAGCGTCACCGAGGAGAGGTAATTGAGCAGGGCGATGTCGTTATCTACGCCCAGTTTCATCATCGCCGACTTCTTCTGGCTGCTGATGGTTTTAATACTACGGTTAAGCTTTTTAGCAATCTCGGTCACCAGGAAGCCTTCAGCAAACAGACGCAGCACTTCGCTCTCTTTCGGTGACAGGCGTTTGTCGCCGTAGCCGCTGGCGCTGATTTTCTCCAGCAGGCGGGACACGCTTTCCGGGGTGAATTTCTTGCCTTTTTGCAGCGCGGCCAGCGCTTTCGGCAGATCCGTCGGCGCGCCTTGCTTCAGAACAATCCCTTCGATATCCAGCTCCAACACCGCGCTTAAAATGGCCGGGTTGTTATTCATCGTTAATACGATGATAGACAGATTCGGGAAATGGCGTTTGATGTACTTAATCAGCGTAATGCCGTCACCGTATTTATCGCCCGGCATAGAGAGATCGGTGATCAACACGTGCGCGTCAAGCTTCGGCAAATTGTTAATCAGTGCTGTGGAATCTTCAAACTCGCCGACAACATTCACCCATTCGATCTGTTCCAGAGACTTGCGAATACCGAACAGTACAATCGGATGATCATCGGCAATAATTACGTTCATATTGTTCATGTAATAGGCTACCTTGCTACAGCAAGCGATTGACGTAGGCGTCAATGTCACTGATATCTTTTTCAATACCTGGAGCATCCTTCTTGCGAATATTATGCTCCAGCGTTTCACATAACTGCTTGCCGGGGACAAGATTGAGCATGGCGAACACCCCTTTCAGGCGGTGCGCCGTCTGAGCCAGCGCAGCAAAATCGCTTGTCGCTGCCTCAGTATACAATCTCTTCACATCGTCCGGTACTGTGTCGACAAACAGAGAATAATAGCCGCTGGCGTGAAGTTGCGCGTTTTCATCGCCGCCCAGAGGCGATTCCGGGCAAGCTTCCTGCGCCAGTTGCTCTTCTATAAGTTGTAGCACTGCTTCCTGCAACGCAGCGCTGATATTAAAATTAACCCGCAGTTTTCCCGGCGCTAATTGGTGTACGCGGTCCTCATCATCGCTTAAAAGCAGGCCGGTTGCTGTAAGATTTGACGGATTATCAGTTAAGAAAATATCAAACTCTTGACTTATCAGCCGTTCGTCGGGGGTAATGCAGCTCGCCCCCCAGCTCTCCAGCAGACGGACCACTACCGCACGCACTTCATTTGAGGTGACGTCAACCATTGCGACGACCTCATCCAGCAAGCGTTCCTCGTCCTCTTCTTCCTTTGATTCCACCGCCATATTGAGATGCAGCGAATAACGCGTGCCAAGTTCATTACGGGATTTAATATTCAGATAACCGCCCAGCTGTTTCGCCAGTTGGTTACACAGATAAAAGGTGAGCCCATTGGCTTTACCGAAGCGATCGGCAGAGGTGTCGTTAAGGAACGGGAAATGCAGATTGTCGATTTCCTGCGCGGTCAGCCCCTGTCCGGTATTCAGAATGCGCAGGGTCAGGCGTTCGCTCGCCGACTCTTCCTGGCTGACTTCCAGCGTGATCTTGCCGATGTCGGTGGTCGTGACCGCGTACTGCAACAGCATCAGCAGGATTTTTTTCAGCGCGGCGCGATCGCCGTAGCGACTTTCATTCGCAGCCAGCTGATTTTTAACCAGCAGTTGCAGGCCCTTGCGCTTGGCGGCAGGCAGCACCTGCGGCACGACCTCATCAATCACTTCCTGGATGGAAAACTCGCTCGGCATGGTTTTCCAGCTTTCGGTTTCCAGCAGATTGAGCAGTTGGATTTCATCCACCAGCCGCACGATCTCGTCAGCCTGGTTAATCAGCGCGCGGTTGTCGGTGCCGGCTACCAGCCCGGCCTGTTCCGCCAGCTTGATCACCGGCGTTTTCAGGGCTTCGCCAATATGCTGCATAAAGGCCGCGCGGCCCTGCTGGTTTTTCTCATACAGGCGCTGCGCCTGTTTCAACTTCTTATTCACCAGAATTTCCCGATCCTGCTCGCGGATCACGAAGATCTGAGTACGAGGAACCACCTGGCTACGGAACTGGCGAATTTCATACAGCTCATTATTAATGGTCGCCTGAATCACCCCCTGGTGCTGATCGGCCATCGCGGTAATGTTTTGCAGGTTTAAATGCGGCAGCAGATGATCGGCGATGCCGTTGCTGATCAGCGTGCGGTTCGAGTCGAGATCGTGCACCAGCAGGCCAAGCGGGAGCAGCGAGACAATCTCTTCATTCAGCGCGCGCAGCTTTTTCATCTCTCCCTGCCAGGAGTTGGGCGCGCTGTTTTCCACCTGGCGGGTCGGCTGGTTGCGGAACGTGGTAAAGCCGAAGAGCGCCAGCGCCAGCAGGCCAATATTCAGCAGCAGCGGCAATAAGATATTTTGCAGCGTTTCCATCAGCAGCGTACCGAACGGCACTTCCCAGACCAGCTTCAGGTGGGTGGAGTTAAGCGGCGAGGTGATCTCGATACGCGAGCTGTTGAAGTTAATGGTCACGCTGTCCGGATCTTCACGGTCATTGCCGGTCTGGACGCTTTGGGTGTTGTCCTGGTCGAGACGGAAGCTGTCCAGCGCCATGCCAGGCGGGATCAGATCGTTAATCGGTAAATCAAACGCCACTACCGTCGCCAGATGGCCTGGCTGGTTAAAGGTGGTGCGCAGCGTAAAGTAGTGGCCGTTTTGCCAGGCGAGACGGCGCAGGGCGGAGAAACTTTCACGCTCGTCCAGCGCGTTCGCCTGTTGCAGCATCTCCGCGCGGCGCGAATCGACGACATTGCTGATCGACCCTTCTTTAAAGCCGGTTGAGAGATCTTTCAGCGGCAGCGTCGATACCAGGATCATGCTGTTATCCTGGCCGTTGAGATAATACATTGACCAGGGCACGTTCTCGGCGCCCCATAACGTATCCAGATAACTGGAAATCCGCTGGGACATCTCCAGCGTTGAGCTGTCGTGCGAGCCAAAAATCAGCGCTTCGGTTTTCCGGCGCGGTTTCTCAAGGTAGTAAACGTCCTGACGCAGGCGGGTCTCCTGCAACCCTTCGTTCGCAGGCGAGGTGGAAGGGGCGATGTTGTCGTAGATCTGCCAGGTGGCGTAGCGGTAGGTATCAATACGCTTGTGCAGCGCATGGGTGATATCCACAATCTGGTAGCTTTTATCTTTAAGCCAGGTGTTCACGGCGCTCTGAGTAATCACCCCCATAGTGACCAGCAGGACCACGATAAGCAGAAGAAAAAAGCGCGTGATACTGCCCGGCATCAAAGAAAACTTGTTGGGGATCATTGTGTCTGACTGACTCATTATCGTGTGTTGTCCGCTGGCTAAAGGCGCAATAAAAAAAGCACAGAGCGTCGATTCCGTGACGCGTTCGCAGTACCCGGCTGCAGGCGCGCAGAGATACCGACACCGCAGTATAAAGCGAACAGCGTGATTTTCCAGACCAGACAAGCGAAAGCTGGTTCGGTGAGCGGACCCGCAGTGGACAATTTCAGCGCCCCGTTAAAAAAATAACGCACTGGAATGAATACGAAAAAAAGAAGTGAAGCGAAGCGGTAATAGCACAAATAAGCAAATCGAAGCGGTGAATTTAATTATGTTGCTTTGTTCCCGCGTCGCTGGATAGAGCGTCAAGGAATAATGCCGTAGCACAAATTCATACAGGTAACGTAAAGAAGCGTAAAAAAAACCGGATGCAAGCATCCGGTTGAAATAGGGGTAAAACTGACATTCGGGATCGAATGACGGTAATAAATAAAGTTAATGATGATAGCGATATCTATTTTAGTGATGAAAAGAGAAAAGGTTTTATCATTCAGTGCGGTAAAGTAGGCTTTTCTTTAAATCATTGTTATTAATGAAGTATTGGTATTTTTTGATTATCAGTGCGATTATTTTTAGCTATTCGTGCTAAAAAAAGTTCCCTCATTTTTACATGTTGTTACACCTATAATGCAAAATGAAACACCTTAAAAGTTTTAGTATCATATTCGCATTGGATTAATCTGTATTTGTTTTGGACAATGGGGTCGCCGACTGATTAGAGGATTAATCAGTAAGCAGTGGTAATAAGAAAAAGGCATATATAAAGGCATATAACAGAGGGTTAATAACATGAAAGTTAAAGTCCTGTCCTTATTGGTACCCGCGCTGTTGATCGCAGGTACTGCAAATGCGGCTGAAGTTTATAACAAAGACGGCAACAAATTAGACCTGTACGGTAAAGTAGACGGTCTGCACTATTTCTCTGATGACGATGGTTCTGACGGCGATCAGACTTACATTCGTCTCGGCTTCAAAGGCGAAACCCAGGTTAACGACCAGATCACCGGTTACGGCCAGTGGGAATACCAGGTTCAGGGCAACACGACTGAAAGCGAAAACGACGCCTGGACTCGTCTGGCGTTCGCAGGCCTTAAAGTGGGCGACGCCGGTTCTTTCGACTACGGTCGTAACTACGGCGTTGTGTATGACGTAACTTCCTGGACTGACGTGCTGCCGGAATTCGGCGGCGACACTTACGGTTCTGATAACTTCCTGCAATCCCGTGCAAACGGTGTTGCTACCTATCGTAACACCGACTTCTTCGGTCTGGTTGACGGCCTGAACTTTGCTCTGCAATACCAGGGTAAAAATGGCAGCGTTAGCGGCGAAGACTTCGGCGGTCGTGGCGTGCTGAAACAGAACGGTGACGCGTACGGCGCATCTGTGACCTACGATCTGGGCGCTGGCTTCGGTATCGGCGGTGCGATGTCCTCTTCCAAACGTACTGCTGACCAGAACAACCTGGCGGGCATCTACGGCAACGGCGACCACGCAGAAACCTACTCTGGCGGCCTGAAATACGACGCCAACAACCTGTACCTGGCTGCACAGTACACCCAGACTTACAACGCGACCCGTTTCGGCGGCGACTCCAGCGCGGCTGCTTACGGTTTTGCTGACAAAGCGCAGAACTTCGAAGTGGTTGCTCAGTACCAGTTCGACTTCGGCCTGCGTCCGTCCGTGGCTTACCTGCAGTCCAAAGGTAAAGACATCTCCAACGGCGTGAACAACTACGGCGACCAGGATCTGCTGAAATATGTTGATGTAGGCGCGACTTACTACTTCAACAAAAACATGTCCACCTACGTTGATTACAAAATCAACCTGCTGGACGAAAACCAGTTCACCCGTGACGCGCGTATCGCTACCGATGATATCGTTGCGCTGGGCCTGGTTTACCAGTTCTAATTCCGTACTATTTGCATCAAGGGAGCCTGCGGGCTCCCTTTTTTTATCCCGCTTCCCGACAATGTTCGATTTTTGTTGTACCCTGCGGGCCTCAACAGAGGGGGAGTAATGAGACGTTTATCAGGACTTTGCATCGGAATGGTGGCCGCCGTTCTGCTGCTTTCAGGATGCGATAATTCGCAGCAACCGGTTGAACCTTCCCGGCGGGCCGTGGTGCTGGAAGGCAAAACCATGGGGACGTTCTGGCGGGTGAGTCTCGCGGGTGTTGAACCGTCTCGCGAAGCGGCGCTGCGCGATAAAATTCAGGCCCAGCTGGATGGCGACGATCGGCTGCTTTCCACCTGGAAAAACGATTCGGCGCTGATGCAGTTCAACCATTCCGCCAGCACCGATCCCTGGCCGGTGAGCGAGGCCATGAGCGATATCGTGACGCTGGCGCTGCGTATCGGCCATAAAACCCAGGGCGCAATGGACATCACTGTCGGGCCGCTGGTGAATTTATGGGGTTTCGGCCCGGAAAAACAGCCGGTAAAAACGCCGTCAGACGCCGATATCCAGCAGGCGAAGCACCGCTTGGGAATCGGGCATCTGAAGGTGATCCAGTCGGCGGGCGCGCAGTATCTGCAAAAAGCGATCCCCGATCTGTTTGTCGATCTCTCCACCGTAGGCGAAGGTTACGCCGCCGATCACCTGGCGCGCCTGATGGAGCAGGAGGGCATTAGCCGCTATTTAGTCTCCGTAGGCGGCGCGCTGGTCAGCCGGGGCACCAGTCCCGAAGGCCGCGCCTGGCGGGTGGCTATCCAGCAGCCCACGGATCGGGAAAACGCCGTGGCGGCGGTGGTGGATATTAACGGCCACGGCATCAGCACTGCCGGGAGCTATCGCAACTACTACGAGCTGGACGGCAAGCGCCTGTCGCACGTGATCGATCCGGCCACCGGGCGTCCGATTCAGCATACGCTGGTCTCTGCCACGGTGATCGCCCCCACGGCGCTGGAAGCCGACGGCTGGGACACCGGGCTGATGGTGCTGGGGCCGGAAAAAGCGAAAGCGCTGGCGCTGGAGCAAAAGCTGGCGGTGTATCTGATCGTCAAAGAGCCTAACGGCTTCTCGACCTGGATGTCGCCGCAGTTTGCCACCTTCCTGCAGTCGCAGAAAAATTAAAAAGCAAGAAACGGAGTTTTTTGGCGCAGCCCCGCTGGCAAAGTGGGGCTACCTTTAAAGAGGAGCGAGCCATGAAACAGTCTATCTATCACACCGAAGACGCACGCTGGCTGGCGGTGGAAACCCGCGATGCGAATGCCGATGAGCAGTTCGTGTTCGGGGTTATCACCACCGGCATTTTCTGCCGCCCGTCGTGCCGGGCGCGCCATCCTCTGCGCCAGAATGTCCGCTTTTACCAGAGCGCTGATGCGGCCCAGGCGGCGGGCTTTCGGCCCTGCAAGCGCTGCCAGCCTGATAAAGCGCCGCTGCATCAGCAGCGTGTCGAGCGTATCCGCAAAGCCTGCGCATTGCTGGACGCCAGCGAACAAACCCTTACGCTCGACGCGCTGGCGCAGGAAATGGCCCTCAGCACGTATCATTTTCATCGCCTGTTTAAATCGGTCACCGGGATGACGCCCAAAGCCTGGCAAACTGCCCGGCGCAATCAGCGGCTGCGCAGTGCCTTAACCCACGGCGAAGCGGTCACGCCTGCGCTGTATCAGGCGGGGTTTGGCTCGGGCAGCAGCTTTTATCGCGACGCCGACGCCGCGCTGGGCATGACGGCCAAACAGTTTCGCAGCGGCGGTAAACAGCTCAGCCTGCGCTATGCCATGGTGGATTGCCACGTTGGGCGCTGCCTGGTGGCGCAAAGCCCGCGCGGGATCTGCGCGGTGCTGTTAGGGGATGGCGACGCAGAGCTCGAAACCCAGCTGGCCGCGCTGTTTCCGCTGGCTGAACGCCGTCTGGCGCAGGACGATTTTAGCGATATCCTTGAAAAGGTGGTGGCCTGCATTCGCGCGCCGGATACCCGCCTCGATCTGCCGTTAGATTTTCAGGGAACCCTGTTCCAGCAGCAGGTGTGGGAAGCGCTGCGGACTATTCCGTCCGGTGAGACTGTCAGTTACCAGGCGCTGGCGGCGAAAGTGGGCAAACCTAACGCGGTGCGCGCCGTGGCCAGCGCCTGCGGGGCCAACCGGCTGGCGATTATTGTGCCCTGTCACCGGGTGATCCGCCGGGACGGGCAGCTTTCCGGCTACCGCTGGGGCGTGGCGCGCAAAGCCGCGCTGTTGCAACATGAAGCCAAAAAGGAGACCTGATGCTCGATCTGTTTGCCGAAGACGAACCCTGGCAGGAGCCCCTGGCACCGGGCGCGGTGATCCTGCGCCGCTTTGCCCGGCAGGACAGCCCGCAGCTGATGGCGGCGATCCACGCCGTCGCCGCCCAATCGCCGTTTCGCCATATGGTGACCCCCGGCGGCTACACCATGTCGGTGGCGATGACTAACTGCGGCGCGTTAGGCTGGACCACCGACCGGCGCGGCTATCTGTATGCGCTTGTCGATCCGCAAACCGGTAACCCATGGCCCGCCATGCCGGAAAGCTTTCAACGCCTGTGCGATGCGGCGTCTCACGCGGCGGGCTACCCCGATTTCGAGCCCGACGCCTGCCTGATTAACCGCTATCAGCCGGGGGCCAAACTGTCGCTGCATCAGGATAAAGACGAACCCAACCTGGCCGCGCCGATCGTTTCGGTTTCGCTGGGCTTGCCGGCGGTATTCCAGTTCGGCGGCCTGACCCGCAGCGCGCCGCTACAGCGGATAATGCTGGAGCACGGCGACGTGGTGGTGTGGGGCGGCCCGTCGCGTTTGTTTTACCACGGCATTCAGCCGCTCAAAGCCGGGGAACATCCTCTGACCGGCGGCTATCGCTACAACGTCACCTTCCGCGCCGCCGGGCATTACGAATAAAAATAAGAATTATTCTTGCCGTCGTCCGCCAGCCGTTTACACTGCATGCCTGATTGATTTTCTGCTGTGGATTGCTGCTATTTATGGAACTTCTGCTGGTCGTCTGGCGTCAGTATCGCTGGCCTTTTTTGTCGGTTATGGCGCTGAGCCTTGCCAGTGCTGCCCTGGGCATTGGCCTGATCGCCTTTATTAACCAACGCTTAATCGAAAACGTCGATATCTCCCTGGCGGTATTGCCTGAGTTTCTTGGCCTGCTGTTGCTGTTGATGGCGGTGACGCTGGCATCGCAGCTGGCGCTGACCACTCTCGGCCACCATTTTGTCTATCGCCTGCGCGGTGAATTTATCAAACGTATTCTTGATACCCCGGTGGAGCGGGTAGAGCAGCTCGGCAGCGCATCATTGCTGGCGGGGCTGACCAGCGATATCCGTAATATCACCATCGCCTTTGTGCGTTTGCCGGAACTGGTGCAGGGCATCATTCTGGCGATTGGCTGCGCCTGGTATCTGGCGGTGCTGTCGCCGAAAATGCTGGTCGTCACCACCGTCTGGGTGGCGATCACCATCTGGGGCGGCTTTGTGCTGGTGGCGCGGGTTTACCGCCATCTGGCGATCCTGCGTGAAACCGAAGATAAACTGTACAACAACTACCAGACCGTACTGGAAGGGCGCAAAGAGCTGGCCCTCAACCGCGAGCGGGCGGAGCACATCTTCGATAAGGTCTACCAGCCGGATGCCAAAGCGTATCGCCACCACATCGTGCGTGCCGATACTTTCCACCTGAGTGCGGTGAACTGGTCGAACATTATGATGCTGGGCGCGATTGGCCTGGTATTCTGGATGGCGAACAGCCTGGGTTGGGCGGATACCAACGTGGCGGCGACCTTCTCCCTGACGCTGCTGTTCTTGCGTACCCCGCTGCTGTCGGCGGTGGGCGCGCTGCCCACGTTACTCACCGCGCAGGTGGCGTTTAATAAACTTAATAAATTCCATCTCGCGCCATACCAGCCGGAATTTGCCCATCCGCAACCGCGCGCGCCGTGGCAGACCCTGGAACTGCGCAATGTGGCATTCCGCTACGGCGATAATTCGTTTGGCGTGGGGCCGATTAACCTGACGATTCATCGCGGCGAACTGCTGTTCCTGATCGGCGGCAACGGCAGCGGCAAATCCACCCTGGCGATGCTGCTTACCGGGCTGTATCAGCCGGTGTCCGGCGAGATTTTACTGGATGGCCAGGTCATCAGCGCCAACAACATGGACGAATACCGCAAGCACTTCTCGGCGGTGTTTACCGATGTGTGGCTGTTCGACCAGCTGCTCGGCCCGCAGGGCCAGGCGGCCAGGCCTGAACTGGTAGAGCAGTGGCTGGAGCGCCTGAAAATGTCCTCTAAGCTTGAGCTGGATAACGGCAAAATCCTTAACCTCAAGCTCTCCAAAGGCCAGAAAAAGCGCGTGGCGCTGCTACTGGCGCTGGCCGAAGAGCGTGACATTATCCTGCTGGACGAGTGGGCCGCCGACCAGGATCCGCACTTTCGCCGCGAATTTTACCAGGTGCTGCTGCCGCTGATGCAGCAAATGGGCAAAACCATTTTCGCCATCAGCCATGACGATCACTACTTTATCCACGCCGATCGGCTGCTGGAAATGCGCAACGGGCAGTTGAGCGAACTGACCGGCGACGAGCGCGACAGCGCCAGCCGCGACGCGGTCGCCCGTACCGGCAGCTAAGCCGCGCGCCTCGTTAAAAACCAGCATGGGTATCCGATGCTGGTTTTTTTTTATCCGCTTGCCCGCCTCGTTGAGTAAAATTTACAAAGCGCCCGCTATGCTTAACAGAACTTAAACAGACGAAGGGCGGGATAGCCCTGTTGAATTTTCTTTTCATGGAATGCGCGACTTATGGTTACCGTAACCCCCTATAACGTAAAACAGCGCGCCGAAGACCGGCTGCAAATCCTCAACCTGCTGGCGACGGACAAAGCGGTCACCCAGGGCATTCTCGGCAAACTCGCTCCGGGTCATCATGATGCCGAGCAGGTGCTCGAAGCCATTGATGATATCGCCCTGCGCGTGCAGCGCCTGCCCGCACCGGATCTCGCTGATACCCTGGAATCGCTGCCCCCGGAAGAGCGCCACGCCATCTGGCGGCTGGTGGGCGATGAAAAGCGCGGCCACGTGCTGCTTGAGGCCTCGGACAACGTCTGGGACGATCTCATTGACGAGATGAGCGACCAGGCGCTGATCGCCGCCATCAGCAAGCTGGATGTCGATGAACAGATTTATATCGCCCAACACCTGCCGCGTAATCTGACGGGCCGCCTGCTGGCCTCGCTCCCGGCGCGCGAACGCGCCCGGGCGCGGCAGATGCTGATGTACGAGAAAAACAGCGTCGGCGCGATCATGGAATTTGAGGTGATCACCGTGCGTCCCGAAATTACCCTGGCGACGGTGCAGCGCTACCTGCGTCGCCTGGGCAAAATGCCGCACAACACCGACAAGCTGTTTGTGGTGAATCGCGATAACACCCTGATGGGCGAACTGGAGCTGACCACCATTTTGCTTAACCCACAGCAGGCGGTGGTATGCGATGTGATGGACGCCAACCCGGTGATCCTGACGCCGGAATTTCACGACGAAGAGGCGGCGCGCATCTTCGAACGCGACAACCTGGTCAGCGCCGCCGTGGTGAACGAGCGGGGCAGGCTGATTGGCCGTCTGACCATCGATGAGATCGTCGATGTGGTGTACGAAGAGACCGATAACGATCTGCGCCGGATGGGTGGCCTAAGCACCGAAGAAGACGTGTTTGCGCCGGTGGCGAAGGCGGTAAAAAACCGCTGGGCGTGGCTGGCGATTAACCTGTGTACCGCGTTTATCGCCTCGCGGGTGATCGACGGGTTCGAACAGACCATCGCGCAACTGGTGGCGCTGGCGTCGCTGATGCCGATTGTGGCGGGCATCGGCGGCAACACCGGTAACCAGACCATCACCATGATTGTGCGCGCCCTGGCGCTGGGGCAAATCCAGCCGGGCAATATTCATTTCCTGATGCTGCGTGAAATCGGCGTGGCGCTGATAAACGGCCTGGTATGGGGCGGCATTATGGGCGGCGTGACCTGGTGGCTGTATGACGACCGGGCGCTGGGCGGGGTCATGACCCTGGCGATGATGCTCAATCTGCTGGTGGCGGCGATCATGGGCGTGCTGATCCCCATGCTCATGACCCGCTTAGGGCGCGATCCGGCAATTGGTTCCAGCGTGATGATCACCGCGATCACCGATACCGGCGGGTTTTTTATTTTCCTCGGGCTGGCGACGCTGTTTTTGCTGTAAAAAAAGGGCCGCATCGGCGGCCCTGGGCTTTATTCCGTTAACGACGGAACCGCCTGCTGCGCCAGCTTCGCGGCCAGCATGGCCTCCAGTTTTTCCTGATCCTCCGCGAACAGGCGAATGCCTTCCGCCAGTTTATCCACCGCCATGGCATCCTGATGATGCTGCCAGTAGAACTCGGACTCGCTTATCGGCGAAGGGCGGTTTTCTGCCGGCACATCGGCGCTCAGCTTCACGTCCACACTGCCTTCCCGCGACGCCAGTTCGCTTAACAGGGCAGGAGAGATAGTCAGGCGATCGCATCCGGCTAACGCCAGCACCTGCCCGGTTTTACGGAAGCTGGCACCCATGATCACCGTCGGGTAACGGTGGGCTTTGTAGTAATGGTAGATATCCCGCACCGACACCACGCCCGGATCGCTTTCCGCCTGATAATTTTCCTGCGGCTGATGCTGCTGATACCAGTCGTAAATGCGCCCGACGAACGGCGAAATCAAATACACCCCCGCTTCGGCGCAGGCGCGGGCCTGGGCGAAAGAGAACAGCAGCGTCAGGTTGCAGTTGATCCCTTCGCTTTCCAGCTCTTCGGCGGCGCGAATGCCCTGCCAGGTGGCGGCGAGCTTGATCAGAATCCGCGATTTATCCACGCCCTGCTGTTGATACAGGCGGATCAGCTTGCGCGCTTTGGCGACGCACAGCCCGCGATCGAACGAGAGGCGCGCATCCACTTCGGTCGAAACGCGCCCCGGCACGTGCTTAAGCAGCTCCAGACCGATATTCACCGCCAGTTTGTCGCTGGCGTTGATGATCTGCGTGTCACGGCTGCCGCCCTGTGCAACGGCGTATTGAATCGCCTCATCGATAAGCGACTGATAGTGAGGAATCGCCGCCGCTTTGAGGATCAGCGACGGATTGGTGGTAGCGTCCTGCGGTTTAAAACGGCGAACGGCTTCGATGTCGCCGCTGTCCGCCACCACGGTAGTGATGCGTTTGAGTTCATCTAACTGACTCATGATCTTGATCCTTTCAGAACACAGAGGTTAAGCGGCAGCCGGTGATCACGCAGACTTGCCCTGATTCTCGTAATACGTGATTTTGTCGACTTTCGGCGCGGAGCGCCCGCCTTCGAATTCCGAGGCCAGCCACACGTCAACAATGTTCTTCGCCAGCTCCGGGCCGATCACGCGTGCGCCAAGGGTCATCACCTGCGCATCGTTGCTCTTACGCGCGCGCTCGGCGGAATAGGTGTCATGGCACTGGGCGGCGCGCACGCCGGGGACTTTATTAGCGACAATCGCCATCCCGATGCCGGTGCCGCACAGCAGAATACCGCGCGGATAGGTGCCGTCGCCGATAGCGCTGGCCAGGTTAAAGGCGATATCCGGGTAGATTAACGGGTTGTCGCCGACGTCATGACTGAAGTCGACAACTTCAATGCCTTTCGACTGCAAATGGGACTTCACCAGATTCTTCAGCTCCGTCGCTGCATCATCAGCACCAATCGCAATAGTTAACATAGTGGTTTCCTCACATCAGGGTACAGGGGAAGTTTTGTTGTTCATCTGAACAGATTCTATTCATGTGAACAAATTCTGGCTGACTAAAAAGTAGCTTTTAATAAACATAAGTTCAATACATTTTCATATGAACAGTCAAAATTAACCTTTGCTACCTCTTTTTAGGGTGAAAAGGCCCGCGTATCGCTGATTAAAGACATTTTGAGGGCGATCACAATTTCACTGGATGCTCATATGCACAAATCTTATGAGCTGTTAATGTTCATTTGTCATGTAGCGAAAATGTGAATAGGAAACGACATTAGATATGGAACGGGGCTTATCCATAATCGCGGTTTATAGACAACACCCTTATTCCTCTGATCCCACCGGTAACCCGATTTGCCCGGAAGGAGAGACAC
Source organism: Atlantibacter hermannii (assembly GCF_009907385.1). Lineage (GTDB taxonomy): Bacteria > Pseudomonadota > Gammaproteobacteria > Enterobacterales > Enterobacteriaceae > Atlantibacter > Atlantibacter hermannii_A. Next base: position 155,110 of record NZ_JAAATR010000042.1, on the reverse strand, counting down.
TGTGACCAGCACTCATCAAAACGTCGCGACTGATGTAGAAAAGTCAGCCATTCGTAAGATCTCGATTCGTCTTGTGCCATTTGTTGCTCTGATGTTCTTTATTAACTTCCTCGACAGGACGGCCATCTCCTTTGCAGGCCCCAACGGCATGATGGACGACCTGGGCATCCAGGTCGCGCAGTTCGGCCTGGCTTCAGGGATCTTCTTTATTGGCTATATCCTGCTGGAAGTGCCCAGCAACCTGGCGCTGCACCGCTACGGCGCGCGTCGCTGGCTGGCGCGTATCATGGTTTCCTGGGGTATCGTTTCGCTGTTATTCACCTGGGTGAGTAATGTCGAAGGGCTGTATATCCTGCGCCTGCTGCTCGGCGTGGCGGAAGCGGGCTTCTTCCCCGGCGCGATCTTCTTCTTAAGCGCCTGGGTTCCGGCGCGTCATCGCAGCAAAATTCTGGCGCTGTTCTATCTGGCGCAGCCGCTGACCGTGGTATTCGGCGCGCCGCTGGCGGCCTGGTTTATCAATCAGCACGGCTTATTCGGGCTGGAAGGCTGGCGCGTGATGTTCCTCGGCGTGTCGGTGCCGGCTATCGTGGTGGGTATCATTGCCTGGTTCTATCTGATCGATAAGCCGAACGACGCCAAATGGCTGACGTCGCAGGAGAAAGAGTGGCTTAACAGCGAGCTGGCGCGTGAAGACGCCCAGAAATCCAGCGCCGCTAACCACAGCCTGCGCTCGGCGATGTCCAACGCCCGCGTCTGGGTGCTGTGCCTGATTTACTTCGGCTTTGTGTACGGCCTGTATGCCCTGGCGTTCTTCCTGCCGACCATCATCGGCGGCTTCCAGAGCCAGTTCAACGTCACCTTCGGCGTGATGCAGAAAGGGCTGATCACCGGCGCGCCGTACCTGGTCGCGGCCATTGTGATGTACTTCTGGTCGCGGGATGTCTCCCGCCGCGGCTGCAAAACCTGGCATATCGCCATTCCCGCCCTGGTCGGCGCGATCTCCGTGCCTACCGCGCTGTATATGGAAACGCCGTTTGCCACCATGGTGGTGATCTCATTAACCGCCAGCGCCATTTTTGCCGCACTGCCGAACTTCTGGACCTTACCGACCCAGTTCCTGTCGGGTGCCTCTGCGGCAGCGGCGGTGGCGTTAATCAATACCCTCGGCAACGTGGCCGGGTTCTCGGCGGGCTACATTACCGGCGCGCTGCATGATGCCACGCACAGTTACCTGGTGCCGATGATGGTGGTGGGCGGATTTATGCTGCTGTCGGCCATTATGATGCTGGTGTTAAGCCGCATTCCCCACACCAAACCCGCCGCTGATGTGAAGATGAAACGAGCAGGAGAGCACTGATATGACATGGCTATTTAATAATCCCTCCGAATTCGCCAAAGAGATGGTGGCTGGCTTTGTCAGCGCCAACGCTGAAATCGTGCGGCAGGTGCCGGGCGGGGTTATTCGTAATACCCAAAGTCAGCCAGGGACGGTGGCGATTGTCATCGGCGGCGGCTCGGGCCACTACCCGGCGTTCGCCGGGCTGGTGGGGCAGGGGCTGGCGCACGGCGCGGCGATGGGCAACCTGTTCGCCTCGCCCTCGGCCCAGCAGATTTGTTCGGTGGCGAAGGCCGCCAATAACGGCGCGGGCGTGCTGTTAGCGTTCGGCAACTATGCGGGCGACGTGCTGCACTTTGGCCTGGCCCGTGAACGGCTGATTGCCGAAGGCATTCCGTGCGAGCTGATTGCCGTAACCGATGACATCACCAGCGCAGCGCCAAACGAAAGTGAAAAACGCCGCGGCGTGGCGGGGGATTTGGTGGTGTTCAAAGCCGCCGCCGCCGCCGCTGAACAGGGCGCATCGTTGCAGGAGGTACTTGCCGTCGCCAGACGCGCTAACGATCGCACCCGCACCATCGGCGTGGCGTTTTCCGGCTGTACCTTGCCGGGGGCTGAACATCCGCTGTTTACCGTGCCGGAAGGGCAGATGGGCTTCGGGATGGGCATCCACGGCGAACCGGGCATCCGCGAAATGGCGGTGCCGGGGGCCAGCGAGCTGGCGGATATGCTGGTGGAGCAGTTGCTCAACGATTTACCGCCAGGCGTGAGCGTGAAGGGCGCGCGCGTCGGGGCGATCCTCAACGGTCTCGGCTCGGTGAAATATGAAGAGCTGTTCGTGGTGTGGCATGGCGTTCAGCAGCGCCTGATCGAGCAGGGCGTGGTGCTGGCCGATGTCCAGGTGGGCGAATTCGTCACCAGCTTCGATATGGCCGGGCTGTCGCTGACCCTCGCCTGGTTTACCGACGAGCTGGAAGCGCTGTGGCTGGCTCCGGCCTATAGCCCGGCCTTTAAACGCGGCTCGGTGCTGACCGCGCAGCCGCTCCAGACCAGCGACGGCGGCGAATGCCAGCAGGACACGGTGCCGGAAGCCTCTGACGCCTCGCGTGCCGCCGCCGTGCGCGTGGTCGCGATGGTGGATGCGCTGGCCGACGTGGTGATCCAGAACGTGGACGAGTTAGGCCGTATCGACGCCATCGCGGGCGATGGCGATCACGGCATCGGGATGGAGCGCGGCGTACGCGCGGCACGGGACAGCGCCCATCGCTGCCTGGCGCTGGGCGCTGGCGCAGGTACGGTATTGCAGCAGGCTGCCGACGCCTGGGCCGACCAGGCTGGCGGCACCTCCGGGGCAATCTGGGGCGTGATTTTAAACACCATCGGCACCGGCATTGGCAATCAACAGCGCCCGGATGCCAGAGTCGTAGCCCAGGCGGTCAGCGACGCCGCTCACGGCGTGATGCATTTCGGCAAAGCCAAACCCGGCGATAAAACCCTGGTGGATGTGCTGCTGCCGTTTAGCGAAGCGCTGCTTGAAGAAGTGAACAAAGGTTTACCGCTGGCCCAGGCCTGGCATAACGCCGCCCGCCACGCCGGGCAGTGCGCCGAACAGACCGCGCAGCTGCTGCCGAAAATGGGCCGCGCCCGCCCGCTGGCGGAACGCAGTCTGGGCACGCCCGACGCCGGTGCGGTTTCGCTGGCGATGATCGTCACGGCGGTGGGCAACTGCTTTACCGCCGTTCCGGACAACGCGAAAGAGGGGGCGGTATGTCAGTAAAACTGACGCTCGGCGTGAGCCTGAAGATGTATTTCGGGTATCAGCAAACCCTCGACTGGAGCCGCCAGGTGGCGGAAATCGTGCGCCAGCATCCGCTGCTGAGCGTCTGCCCGGATGCCACGCTGTTTACCTTCCCGTCAGCCCCGGCGCTTGAAGGCGCGCTGCGCGCGTTCAACGGCACCGCCATGCAGGTTGGGGCGCAAAATATCGCGCCTGCCGAACCCGGCGCGTGGACCGGCGAAACCAGCGCGGCCATGGTCAGCGAGATGGGCGGGAAGTTTGTTGAAATCGGTCATGCCGAACGTCGCCGTCATTTTCATGAGGACGAGGCGGTGATTTGCCGCAAAGTCCAGCTTGCGCTGGAGAATGGCTTAACGCCGGTGATCTGCATTGGCGAGCCGGAAAAAATGGCCATCGACAGCGCCACCGCGTTCGCGATTCAGGAAGCGGGCCAGATTATTCATTTTCTGCAACAACACGCCCTCACCGGGGATTTGATTTTTGCCTGGGAGCCGCAGTGGGCCATCGGCGCGCCGCAACCGGCTTCCCCCGAATATATTCAGACCGTGTGCGCAGGGCTGCGGGCGCATCTCCTGGCGCTGCCGGGCGACCACCGCGTCATCTACGGCGGCAGCGCCGGACCCGGGCTGCTGACCCAGCTGTGGCCGCACGTCGACGGGCTGTTTCTGGGCCGCTTTGCCCATCAGCCCGCCGCGATGCAGGCGATCCTTGATGAAGCCCACACCCTGTTAACCCACGCCGAAAATCAGGAGCGCGCATGAAACTCGGACTCAGTACTTACGCTTATTTCTGGCAGCTGTCAGAGAAAGCGCCCAAACCGATGAGCCTGTTTGAGGCCATCGACGACAGCGCGCGGCTTGGCGCGACGGTGTTCCAGATTTGCGATTACGCGCCAATCACCGACTGGCCATCCAGCGAACTGGCGCGCCTGGCCCAACATGCCGCGCGGGCGGGCGTCACGCTCGAACTGGGCACCAAAGGCGTGATGCCCGCGCATCTGCAACGCTACCTGGCGATTGCCGGCGAGCTGGAGTGCGCCCTGTTGCGCACCATGATCAACAGCCCGGAACATCGCCCGACGCTCAGCGAAGCCCAGCGCAGCGTGGAAAGCGTGCTGCCGGCCTTTGAAAATCAGGGCGTGGCGATTTGCCTGGAAACCTACGAACAGGTGCCTACTGACGACAACGTCGCGCTGGTAAAAGCGATTAACTCGGGGCTGGTGGGCATCTGCCTCGACCCGGCCAACTGCGTCGCCAGCCTGGAGTCGCCGATGGAGGTGGTGGCGAAAACCGCGCCATACGTCCTGAACTGGCACGTCAAAGATTTTGCCTTCTCGCGCCGCGACGGCTGGGTGGGCTTTACCCTTGCGGGCGCGAAGCTCGGCGAAGGCCTGCTGCGCTACGACGAGATTTATCAGCAAATCGAGCCGCAAACCCGCGGTATTAACCAGATTATTGAGCACTGGTTGCCCTGGCAGGGCGACGGTGAACGTTCCTGCCGCGTCGAAGCGGCCTGGACAGAACACAACATGAAGTATCTGCTTGATAAACAAACCTCTAATCATTCCTCAACGATATCCAGGGAGTCACATCATGTCTGCTGAATTGAAAACTATTACTGTCATCGGTGCGGGCGGCAAAATGGGGATGCGTATTTCGGCGAATTTCCAGAACAGCGATTATCAGGTGTTCTACTGTGAAAACTCACCGGCCGCGCAGCAACAGGTTACTGATAAGGGCCGTGAGCTTTCCGACGCGCAGTCCGTGGTGCCGGTGAGCGATGTGGTGATTCTGGCGGTGCCGGATATCGTGCTGGGCAAAGTGTCTGAAGCCGTGGTGCCGCAGATGAAACCCGGCGCGGTACTGCTGACCCTCGACCCGGCTGCGGCCTACGCCAATCTGATCGCCCAGCGCGACGGCATTGAGTACGCGGTGGCGCATCCGTGCCATCCGTCGGTGTTCCTCCAGCGTTACACCAAAGAAGAACACGCGGATGCCTTCGGCGGCGTGGCGGCGGTGCAGCATGTTGCGGCTTCTTATGAAACCGGCAGCGACGCGCAAAAAGCCGAGCTGAGCAAGGTAATCAGCTGCATGTACGGCCCGGTCGAGCAGTTGCACTGGGTAACGGTGAAACAGCTGGCCTACCTGGAGCCGACGCTGGTGGAAACCGTGGCCTGCATGGTCGGCGCGTTTATGAAAGAAGCGCTGGATGAAACCGTCAAGCACAGCGGCGTACCGGAAGAAGCGGCGAAAGCGATGCTGTATGGACATATCCAGATTGCCCTGGCCGTGGCGTTCCGCGCCACTAACCCGTTCTCCGATGCCTGTATGATCGCCATGGAGTATGGCCGCGAGAAAATCGTGAAGCCGGACTGGAAAGTGATTTTTGAAGAGCAGGAACTGGATAAAGTGATTGCCCGGATGCTGAAAATCGATAGCATCAAGCGTTAATCAACAGGCTCTGCCGCGACTTACGCGGCAGAGCATCGTTTTCGGCATAATGTTTAAAATTTGGTACAATTTGCGGCTATCGTAATAGAATTAATCACTTCCCCCTCAATGGAGAACGCGCCTCGCATGGACAAATCCAGCCAGAGCCAGGATTTTGAACTACTCACCGAGATCGCTATTGCGTACTACTGCGATGAGGTGACTCAGGAAGAGATCGCGAATCGTTTTGGTTTTTCCCGCATTAAAGTTGGACGCCTGCTTAAGCGCGCCAAAGAAGAGGGCATTGTTGAAATCAATGTTCGCTACCACCCGGTGTTCAGCACCCAGCTTGAAAAGCAAATGCAGGAGCGCTTCCCGATAAGCCGCGCGTTGATTGCCCTCGACCATAATGATGAAGACGAACAGCGTCGCCAGGTGGCTGCCCTGGTATCCGGCTATCTCGCGAATAATCTGCGCGACAATATGGTGGTGACCGTCGGTCAGGGCCGCAACGTGGCGGCGGTGGCGGAATACACCAGCCCGATTCAGGCCAAAGATTGCCGCTTTATCTGCGGGATCGGCGGCACGCACCGCACCGGCGACGTGATCAACGCCGACCACATCAGCCGCCTGCTGGCGAAAAAATACGGCGGCAGCAGCGAGTCGCTGTACGCGCCCGCCTATGTGGAAAACCCGGAACTGAAAGCCGCGCTGATGCGCAACGGCACCATCAAAGAGACCCTCGATCGCGCCCGCAAAGCGGACATCGCGCTGGTGGGTATCGGCGATATGAACGAGAACAGCTATATGGTGAAGCTGGGCTGGTTCACCCCGCAGGAAATTAACGACGCCAGTCTGCACCAGGGCGTGACCGGGGATATCGCGGGGTATGACTTCTTCAACGCCCAGGGCAAACACGTTAATACCGTCATGGACGACCGGGTTATTGGACTGAGCGTGGAAGAACTGCGCCAGATCCCCTGTGTGATAGCTATTGCCTCGGAGAACACCAAAGCGATGTCGATTATGGGCGCGTTACGCACCGGGGCGATTGATATTATCGCCACCAGCGCGCGCAATATCCGCACGATTTTGAGTATGACGCAGTAAGCGTTGCGGATAGCAAAAGGGAGCCTTCGCGGCTCCCTTTTGTTTTAGAACAGTACCGAGTAGTTCACGCCAAAGGTCCGTCCACGGCCTTTATAGGTATACAGATCGGCGGCACCGTATGTCGGGCTATACAGCCCCGGCGCGCGCTGCCCCCAGGTGGTGGTGTAGTCTTCATCCAGCAGGTTCTCGACGCTGAAGCTTACTTTACCCACCGGCAGGTTATAGCTGCTCAGCACATCAATGGTGTTATAACCCTCGATTTTCTTCCCGGTACTGTCGGTCAGGTCAAAGGTTTGCTGGGTCTGCACGCGCAGGCTCCAGTCGCCCGGCGCCCAGCCCACATACGCGGTGGCTTTCGACGGGCTGGCGGCGTCAACGGTGAGTTTTTCCCACTTGCCGTCCTGTTTGGTTTCCGACTTGATCACGTTAAAGGTCGCGCCGGTGCTCCAGTCGCTGTCGGCAAAGAAGTAATCCACCGCGCCTTCAAGACCGTAAATGCGACGTTTGTCATCGTCGAGATTGATGGTCATATCGGTTTTGTTGATGGAAATCGTTTTGTCGGACAGGGAATAGTAGGCCGCCAGTTGGGTACGCAGATTGTCTCCGGTATAACGCCAGCCGAGCTCATAGGCATTCACTTTGATGCCGTCCAGCGTCGAGTCGTTTACGTTAACGCTGTTCAGCAGCTGGTAATGACCGTTATTGAGACGGTAAGTGCCGGAACCGTAATATTTGGCCAGATCCGGGATTTCAAAACCCTGGGAGAAGTTAAACCAGGTTTGCTGGCGTTCGGTCAGGTGCGCCAGCAGACCGGCGTTAAACAGGAAGTTGTTATAGTCGGTTTTGCCGCCCGGCACCGCGTCTGCGGACGTGGCCGCGCCGGTGGCGATCGCCTGCTGCTGGGCGTAGCCGACAAAATCATCCACTTTGTTTTCCGTGTGCTGGTAGCGCACGCCGCCGCTCAGGGTGAAGATGTCGTTGATGTCATAGCTGGTTTGCAGGAACGGCGCGAGGTTGGTGATGCTGTAGCCCGGATAACGCCCCACGTTGTAGCTGTTATCCAGCGTCATCCCGCCGGACTGCTGGGCTTTCGCCAGGTCGAAGAACTGCTGGTTGGCGTCGAAAGTTTCATGCTCGGCATCCACGCCGTAGGTCAGGTTCAGGCTATCGAACAGCGTGCTGTTAAGCGTCAGCTTGCCGCCGTAAAAATCGGTTTTCTGCTGGGAAGCGCCAATGCTGGTGACGCCGGTACGGCCCAGCGTCGGGAACGGATAAAAGGTCAGCGATTCGTCACGATAATAAATCTGCGCCACCAAATCCTGGCCCCAGAAATCAGTATTGGAATATTGCAGATTGATTAAGTGACGTTCGGTGGCCGGGATTCGATCGGAATCGAGATTGCTGGCGTTATACGCGTTGCCCTGGCCGGTAACGGCGGAGAAGTTGCGGCCCAGATACAGACCGTGATCGCCATCCGCCTGGCTTTTGTAGTACTGGGTGGTGAGCTGGAGCTGCTGGGTGTCATTGATATTGATCGTCCCGGTGCCCATCACGTCCAGACGGTCGGAATACTGTAAGCCGGTCTGGGTATTATCGATAATGACTTCATCGCCGTTACCGTCATACCAGCCGCCAAAACGCTGGTACGAAACGGACATGCGGCCCGATGCGTTATCGTTACCGCCGCTCACCGCCGCCGCAACGTTTTCATCATGATCGTTATGGCTGTTAAAGCCGCTTTTGCCGCCCAGCTGTAGCTCGACTTCCTGCTCCGGCTGGCCTTTTTTGGTGACGATATTAATCAATCCGCCGGTACTGCCGCCGCCGTAGAGTGACGTCGCGCCGGAAATGACCTCGATGCGATCGATATTAAACGGATCGATGGCATCCAGCTGGCGGCTGTCGGTACGCGATGAATTGAGACGCACGCCGTCCACCATCACCATCATCGAACGTCCGCGCATATTCATGCCGTAGTTGGTGCGGCCCTGGCTGCTGACGTCCATCCCCGGAATGAGCTGGGCGAGGATCTCTTTGATCTCTTTGCCGCCCTGCAACTGTTGTTCGATTTCCTGCTTTTCAATGACCCAGGTGGTTTGCGCCATATCGGTGGCGCTGCGATGCGCGCGGTTGGCGGACACCACCAGGGTATCGTCTGTGGTCTCAGCAGCGAAAGCAGGAGTAGAAAGCAGGGCAAGCAGCACGGGGTTCAGCACCCAGCGGTTACGGCGGTTGGCTATCATCAGTTGTTATTCCATTACGTTACGTGCCTTGCCCCGATAAAAGACGCAGCACAAGCAGTTGCAGATTTTTTGTATTGGTAATTATTCTCATAATGATATTTATTACATTTACAAAGACAAGCGTTTTTGCAATATTTGCTTGCAAATATTTATCAGTATCTCCTTATTTATTGAGGGGTTATCAGCCCACTCATCCATTCTGCAAGGATCCATCGCTATGGCCGCCAGCTATCGACTCTTTGACCTCACGCTGAAATCTCGTCATCAGATCACGCCATCGCTGCTGCGCTGCGTGTTTACCGGCGAGCAGGTCACGCAGATGAAGCACGAAGCGCCGGACCAGCGCATCAAACTGCTGTTCAGCGAGAATGGCGTGTTTCCGCAGGGATTAGGGGAGGGGGATAACGGGTATCAGGATTATCTGGCTCTGCCGAAAGAAATCCGGCCAGTAATGCGCACCTATACGCTGCGGGCGTTGCGCCGCGACGCGCGGGAAATGGACGTTGAATTTGTTTTGCACGGGGAAAACGGTCCGGCATCTCGCTGGGCCACTCACGCCTGCCCTGGCGAGCGGCTGCTGGTGGTTGCGCCTGATGCGGCGTTTGACGGCGACAGCGGCGGCTACGAGTGGGTGCCGCCTGACAATATCAATCAGGTGTTGCTGATCGCCGACGAAACCGCGCTGCCTGCCGCCCTGGGCATTCTTGAACAACTGGCGAAATCCGCGCATCCGCCTGCGGTGCAGGCGTTTATCGAAGTGCCGCATAAAGAAGACATTCACGATGTCAGCGCGTTTGGTTTTGCTCGCGTACACTGGATTGCGCGCGAGTCCGATCGCTATGGCGACGCACTGCTGGACGAGGTAAAAGCGACAGTAGATATTCCGGCATGGGCGCAGTGTCAGTCGCAGTCGCTGGCCTCGAGCAGTCTGCTGGAGGACGAAATCTGGGAGCGTGCCGAAGGTAAAAAACCGTTCTACGCCTGGGTTGCCGGGGAGTCGTCCACCGTAAAAAATCTGCGCCGCTATCTCACCGGCGAACGTCATCTCGACCGGGCCTGCGTGAACTTTATGGCGTACTGGAGCCATAAATAGCGCTATTCCTCCAGCGGCGCGATCAACTCCGCTCCCTGATTTCTGATATTCCCGACGCTGCGCGTCACCGGATGCCAGCTAAAATCGCCGGCCGGAACCGCGCCGTCTTTGGCAATCTCCCCGGCTTCTTTGCCGCCGATATCCTGGCTCATCCAGGCCAGCGCCGCGTCGGGCGTCAGCACCAGCGGGCGTCGGTCGTGAATATCAATCAGGCCCTTGTCCGCGGCGGCGGTAACGATGAGAAAACCTTCGTTTTCATCGCCGCGCTCAAACGGGGTACTGCCAATGGCGGCGAAAAACAGCGGTTTCCCGTCCTGGCGATAAATAAAATACGGCTGCTTTTTATCGCCTGCTTTTTTCCATTCAAACCAGCCGTCGGCAAAAACAATCGCCCGACCATGCTGCCACAGCGGTTTGAACATGCGGCTGGAGGCGGCAGTTTCCACGCGCGCATTGATCAGCGGCGCTTTATTCCACCAGCCCGGCGCGTAGCCCCAGTGGACGGGATCAAGATGCAGTTGCGCCTCGCGCTCGTTAAGCAGCAGCACTTTAGTGCCGGGCGCGACGTTGTAGCGGCCTATGGGTTCAGGATCGTAAGGAATATCGCGTTCTAACGCTTCAGCAAGCTGGCTGAGATAAGCTTCACGCGTTTGTGCCTGGGCGAAACGTCCACACATCGTCACCTCCCGTGTTTAAGGGAAGTATAATTGCCAAATCGCAGGCAAAAAAAAACCAACCGCAATGGGTTGGTTTTTTAGGGAATTTTGGTCGGCACGAGAGGATTTGAACCTCCGACCCCTGACACCCCATGACAGTGCGCTACCAGGCTGCGCTACGTGCCGATTTGTGGTCGCTAATACTACCTGTTTCCACGCTGATTGCAAGGGCAGGTTTACCGAGTGATTTATAATTAATCAATCAGTTAGCGATAAACCGTTTTTCGTCGGTCAATACCTGCAGCAGCAGCCCTAACTGCGGTTTGGTTTCCTTCACTTTTTCGCCGGCTGGATTATAAATCTGATACTTACCGCTGTTTTCCAGCACCACCGTCTGTTCTGGCGTAGTAATCGCCAGCGTCAGGGGATCCGCGCTGACCACCCAGTTATTTTTACGCGCTGGCGCAAACAGATCCTCCCCCTGAGAATACTCATTGGCGCTGGTGCGTACATGCAGCAGACGCTGCATCAGGGTCGTCATCACGTCCTGATGATCGGTGAGCTTGCCGACGCGCTGGGCAGGCGTACCCGGCCAGTGAACCACCAGCGGCACCTGCAGATGCGAACGCGACCAGTCAAAGCTGTCGCGTTCTTCATCCAGCGGCACACCGTGTCCTGCTGTGACGATCACGACGGTATTTTCCAGCTTGCCCTTGCTTTGCAGCGAGGCCAGGATCCGCTGAATTTGCGTATCCACGCCGCCAGCAGCGCGGCTATATCGACGCGCGAAATCGTTTTGCTGCGTCTCTGCAGGCAGGTTTGTGCCGTTCAGCGCCACCCAGGAGAACCAGCGGTTATCCTCGGAAGCATATTGATTCAGCCAGTTGATCCAGCGCGAGGCGGTTTGTTCATCTGTCTGGTTCTGCGCCGCGGGCAGCGAGAAATCAGACAGCAGCGCCTGGCGGTACAGCGAGCTATTGAACCCGTCAGAGGCGAACAGGCCCAACTGGTAGCCTTGCTGGTTCAGCGCCGTGATCAGCGCCGCAGGAATACGTGCTGACAAGACCCCATCCATATACGCCGGCGAGATGCCGTAGAACAGGCCAAAAATGCCGTTGTCGGTGGCGTTGCCGGAACTCATATGCTGGGTAAAGTTAATGTTCTGCGCGGCGAACTGCGCCAGCGCAGGCATCTGCTGCTCAAAGCGCGAATAATTCAGGCCATCGACGGTGATCAACAGAACGTTGTGGCCCGCGCCTAAATCGCGGTAACGCAGTTCGCTAAGCGGATACTGCACCGACACCGCTTCCGGATTGCCTTGCTCCACCAGGCGGCGCTGATATTCCGCCGCATCCAGCAGGCCATGCTTCTCAAGAAAGCGTCGTGCGGTCATCGGATACGAGAGCGGCAGGTTGGCACGCTGCATGGTGATCGGACGGTAGAAATTGGCATCGGCCCAGATGTACGCCACGTGGGTGACGATAAACGACACGAAGAAGAAAATCGCCACCGGACGCGCATAATGCCGACGACGCGAGAGGCTGCGCAATTTCTGCCAGCTCCAGGTCGCAAACAGCATTTCAATCAGTAAAATCACCGGCACGCTGATAAACATCAGTTGCCAGTCGCGGGCCATTTCGCTCTGGTCAGGGTTGATCACCAGCTCCCACACCACCGGATTGAGGTGCAGGTGGAAGCGCGTAAACACTTCGCTGTCGATCAGCAGTAGCGTCAGGCCGGTGGTCGCCAGAATGGCGGAGATAAAGCGCATTAGCCGCTGCGACATCACAATGAAGGTCAGCGGGAACAGGATCAGCAGGTAGCTGGCGAACACCAGAAAACTAAAGTGTCCGACCAGGCTGACATAGGAGTAAACGCGTCCCACCAGAGTGGTGGGCCAGTCGGCGACAAACAGATAGCGGCTACCGACGACCATGGCCATCAGAATATTAAACAGGGCAAACCAGTGTCCCCAGCTGATCATCTGGGAGACTTTTTCACGGTAGCGCTGACGGTTAGTCACCATAACGTATTAACTGTGTTCCTTAGTGCGCGTCGTCTTCACGAACCGAAGACTTTAGCGCCTCGGCAAACGAGTGAGCAAGCGCCTGGCGCTGGGACGGGCTGATGCTGGTATTGATAAGGTTGGTCACCATATTGCCGAGCACCATCAAAGACAGGTCGGTCGGCGCCTTATGCTTTTCCAGCACGTTCACCATTTCTGTAAGCAGCGCTTCTACGCGTTCATCACTATAGCGGGAGAGTTGTGGCATAAATCTACGTCAGTTAAGTTCGAGAAAGTCCGATATATTACCGTAGCAACGGCAATATTTCCCCATTTTTATCAGAGTTGCAGCGGACGTCGGTCAGTGGTTGAATACCGCCCGGTCTAAAAGGAGAGTTTATCATGAGTCTGGATATCGACCAGATTGCAATACACCAGTTAATTAAGCGCGATGAGCAGAACCTGGAGCTGGTGCTTCGGGATTCGCTACTGGAGCCGAACGCTGCCGTGGAAGAGATGATGGCGGAGCTGCATCGCGTATACAGCGCGAAAAACAAAGCCTACGGTTTGTTTACCGAAGAGAGCGAGCTGGCGCAGTCGCTGCGCCTGTGCCGTCAGGGCGAAGAGGATTTCCTGGGCTTTAGCCGCGCCGCTACCGGGCGTCTGCGCGATGAACTGGCGAAATACCCGTTTGCCGACGGCGGTATTGTACTGTTTTGCCACTACCGCTACCTGGCGGTGGAATATCTGCTGGTGGCGGTGCTGAACAATCTCAGCAGCATGCGGGTTAATGAAAATCTGGATATCAGCTCAACCCACTATCTGGATATCAATCACGCCGACATCGTGGCGCGCATCGATCTGACCGAGTGGGAAACCAACCCGGAATCGACCCGCTACCTGACGTTTCTGAAAGGGCGGGTAGGGCGCAAGGTTGCCGATTTCTTTATGGATTTCCTTGGCGCCAGCGAAGGTCTCAACGCCAAAGCGCAAAACCGCGGGCTATTGCAGGCGGTGGATGACTATACGGCAGAGGCGCAGCTGGATAAAGCCGAGCGCCAGAACGTGCGTCAGCAGGTTTACAGCTACTGTAACGAGCAGCTACAGGCGGGGGAAGAAATTGAGCTGGCCTCGCTGTCGAAAGAGCTGTCCGGCGTCAGCGAAGTGAGCTTCGAGGCCTTTACCGCCGAACAGGGCTACGAGCTGGAAGAGAGTTTTCCGGCGGATCGCAGTACGCTGCGCCAGTTAACCAAATATGCCGGTAGCGGCGGTGGGCTGACGATTAATTTCGACGCCATGCTGCTGGGCGAGCGTATTTTCTGGGATCCGGCCACCGACACGCTGACCATCAAGGGCACTCCGCCAAATCTGCGCGACCAGCTTCAGCGCCGTACGTCCGGTAAATAAGGCGTTATTAAAGCCAAAAAAAACGCCGCATTACGCGGCGTTTTTTCAGACCAGGTCGGCAATTACGCGCGAACGAAGTCGATGTGTTGCAGTTTCGGCTTGTAAGCGTGACGCTGTACAGCCTGCACTTTAACTTTTACTTCTTTACCGTCAACAGCGATAGTCAGCACTTCGCTGTAGAACTCAGGCTTAGCCTGCATGTTCATAACCTGGTCGTGATCCAGTTCGACGGAAATAGCAGCTTCATTACCGCCATAAATGATGGCCGGGAATTTGTTAGCTGTGCGCAGGCGGCGGCTCGCACCCTTACCCTGCTCTTTACGTACTTCTGCGTTGATAGTAAACATTAACTTTTCTCTTCTTTAAATCCTGTCGCAGGCGACCCAGCGACAGGCAGATTATCTGCTTTGCGGATGCAAAAGCGGGCGGGATTATAGCCATAACCGCCCCCGGCTTCAATGAAAACCGCCGTTAACCCCGTAATTCGTTGGCGCGGCGGTAGCGCCCCTGATAGTCGAATACCTTCTCCCGCACCTGCCAGAAGCGATCTTTCATCCGCGCGACCACAAAATCCGGATGGCGCAGCAGCGCGTGCTGGGCCGCGATATCCGCCGCGGTGATCCAGCGCAGCGGTACGCCGGGAGTACGAGTATGGGGGCGTAAAAACAGATGCTCAAAGGCGGTGCGCTGGGCGGGCGTATGCAGTCTGAAGCGCTCACTCACGTCCGCACCGTCTTCATCGTAATAGGTAACCCTGAGCCATTCGCCCTTCGCGTCGCTGCCGCTTTGCAACTGCATTCCGCTACAGCGCAGCACCAGCGCGTCTTTCAGCTTCAACGCCGCTTTCAGCATATCGTCCGGGTCGACCAGCACGGTATCGCATTCATGGCAGCGGCGGGCGGCGATATCATTTTCCGCATTGCACTGCGGGCAGTTTTTAAAGCGGAATCGATAATCGCACTGCTCGCGATTGCCCTCGTCATCCTCCAGCACGCCCTGGCAGCGGCGACCAAAATGTTCGACCAGCGTGCCGTCAGCGGTGGTTTTCCCCCAGAAGGTGTTGGCGAAGCCGCAGGCCGGGCAGAACACCTGCACCGGCACGTTATCCGAGCCTTTTTTTGCCGCGCCCACTTCCGGAGTAAACAGATCGTGAGGGTTCCCGGCGTAATCGAGAATTAAGCAGTCGGTTTTGCCCTCGTACAGCCGTAGCCCGCGTCCGACGATCTGCTGATACAAACTCACCGACTCGGTAGGGCGCAGAATGGCGATCGCGTCCACATGAGGCGCATCGAAACCGGTAGTAAGTACCGACACATTCACCAGATAGCGAAAGCGGCGCGCTTTGAAATCATTAATCAGCGCATCGCGCTCCGGGCCGGGCGTTTCGCCGGTGATCAGCGCCGCCTCGCCAGCAGGCAGCAGGCCGGTGATTTCTCTGGCATGTTCAACCGTGGCGGCGAAAATCATTACCCCCATGCGGGCGGCGGCGAAATCGACAATCTGGCTGATGATATGCGGAGTGATGCGGCGCTGTTTTTTCAGTTCGAGGTTGAGGTCCGCCTCGTTGAAAATGCCGTTCGACTGCGGCTGAAGGCGGCTGAAGTCATACTGCACCACCGGCATATCCAGCCGCTCCGGCGGGGTAAGGTAGCCATGCTTAATCATGTAGCGCAACGGCAGCTCATAGATGCAGTCGCGAAACAGCGCGTTCTGGTCGCCGCGCACCATGCCATGATAGTGGTACTGATAAATCCAGCCTTTGCCGAGCCGGAACGGCGTGGCGGTAAGTCCCAGCAGGCACAGGCGCGGATTGCTCTGGCGCAGATGACGCAAAATCTGCTGATACTGGCTGTCGTCATCGTCGCTGATGCGGTGGCATTCATCAACAATCAACAACGAGAACGCCCCCTGAAACGCATCGAGATTACGCGCCACCGACTGTACGCTGCCGAACACCACTTTGGCCTGGCTCTGCTTACGCTTCAGCCCGGCGGAGTAAATATCCGCCTCCAGGCCGAGGGCGCAATATTTGGCGTGGTTCTGCTCCACCAGCTCTTTGACGTGGGCCAGCACCAGCACGCGCCCGCGCGCCACCCGCGCCAGCTCGGCGATAACGATGCTTTTTCCCGCGCCGGTCGGCAGGACGATCGCTGCGGGTTCAGCGGATTTGCGAAAGTGGGCGAGGGTGGCGTCTACCGCCTCGCGCTGATAGGGACGTAGCGTTAGCATTCAGTGCTTTTCAAATTCATTAGCGTGCGAAACATCATTTTAATCTTGAGCAGGCCCATTAGCCCGCTATACTGACCGGTCTTAATGATTTCTTCCTTACCAGCCAACGCTGGACCGCGTTAAACAGGCAAAATATTTCAATGCGACTTGATAAATTTATCGCCCAGCAGCTCGGCATCAGCCGCGCGATTGCCGGGCGTGAGATCCGCGCCAGCCGGGTGACCGTTGATGGCGAACCGGTCAGAGACAGCGCGTTCAAACTGAAACCCGAACATGATGTGGCCTATGAGGGCAACTCCCTCGTGCAGCAGACCGGCCCGCGCTATTTTATGCTCAACAAGCCCCAGGGCTACGTTTGCTCAACCGACGATCCGGATCATCCCACTATTCTTTATTTCCTGGATGAACCGCTGGCGCACAAACTGCACGCCGCCGGGCGTCTGGATATCGATACCACCGGCCTGGTGCTGCTGACCGATGACGGCCAGTGGTCCCATCGTATCACGTCGCCACGCCATCATTGCGAGAAAACCTATCGGGTGACGCTGGAATCGCCGCTAGCCGACGATACCGCTGACCAGTTCGCCAGGGGCGTTCAACTGCATAACGAAAAAGACCTCACCAAACCGGCGGTGCTGGAAGTGATCACCCCTACCGACGTGCGTCTGACCATCAGTGAAGGCCGCTACCACCAGGTGAAGCGCATGTTCGCGGCGGTGGGCAACCATGTGGTCGAGCTGCACCGCGAGCGCATTGGCGCGATTGCGTTGGATGACGATCTCGCGCCAGGCGAATACCGCCCGCTAACTGACGAAGAAATTGCCAGTGTCGGCTTGCCGTCACGCTAAATGCAGGAGAGAGGAGTGACCACCCGACAAAATTCCTCGATGGGGATCGTTGTTATTCTTGGCTTGTTAGCCATGCTGATGCCGCTGTCTATCGATATGTATTTGCCGGCGCTACCGGTAATTTCCCAGCAGTTCGGCGTGCCCGCCGGCAGCGCCCAGATGACGCTCAGCACCTATATTCTGGGCTTTGCGGTGGGGCAGCTGTTTTACGGCCCGATGGCAGATAGCCTGGGCCGCAAGCCGGTGATCCTCGGCGGTACGCTGGTGTTTGCGGTGGCGGCGATCGCCTGCGCGCTCTCGCAGACTATCGATCAACTGATCGCCATGCGCTTTCTGCATGGTCTGGCCGCTGCGGCGGCAAGCGTGGTGATTAACGCCCTGATGCGCGATATCTATCCTAAAGAGGAGTTCTCGCGCATGATGTCGTTTGTCATGCTGGTCACTACCATTGCGCCGCTGGTGGCGCCAATGGTAGGCGGGGCGGTGCTGGTATGGTTCAGCTGGCATACTATCTTCTGGCTCCTGGCGGTGGCGGCGCTGATCGCTTCGGCGATGATATTCTTTCTGATTTCGGAAACGCTTCCAGCAGAGCGGCGGCAGAAGTTCCATTTCCGTACCACGGTGGGCAACTTTGCCTCGCTGTTTCGCCATAAGCGCGTGCTTAGCTATATGCTCGCCAGCGGCTTCAGCTTCGCCGGGATGTTCTCATTCCTGAGCGCCGGGCCGTTCGTCTACATTGAGATCAACCATGTTTCGCCGCAGGATTTCGGTTATTACTTCGCCCTGAATATCGTGTTCCTGTTTGTGATGACGATAGTTAACAGCCGCTTTGTGCGTCGTATTGGGGCGCTGCGCATGTTCCGCACCGGATTATTCATTCAGTTTGCGATGGCAGTGTGGATGGTGATCAGCGCGCAGTTTAACTTCGGTTTCTGGGCGCTGGTACTGGGCGTGGCGGCGTTTGTTGGCTGTATTTCCATGGTGGCCTCTAACGCCATGGCGGTGATTCTGGATGAGTTCCCGCATATGGCGGGTACGGCATCGTCACTGGCGGGGACGTTCCGCTTCGGCATTGGCGCGATTACCGGCGCGCTGCTTTCAATGTTCACCTTTAATTCCGCCTGGCCGATGATTGGCTCTATCGCGTTTTGCGCAACCTGTTCCATTCTCTTCTACCTCTACGCCAGCCGTCCAAAAAGACACCGTTAGCTGCCTCTCAGGGGGTAGGAAAACTACCCCTTTCTTAATCCATATCAACGAATAAATTCCCCGGCTCCGTACAATTTGTTTCGCGAATGTAAATGTAAAGGTCTTAAAAAGTCATTTTTTTGTAGTCAAAAAAGGTTGAGTTAGATCGCGTTACAGGTTACATATAGCGCCGAAATGAGAAGTACCGCACAAAAATAAACGGTTGCCGATGAATGAGTAACCGAAATGCTTGCAACAGTGTAACCGTTTTCTATGTTGATCATGTTACGTTTCATCAACATTGTGTTAACCTGTATGTAAAGTGATTGTGATTTTTTGCTCTTGCTGGGGAAGTATTATGAATACGTTACAACTTTCCATCGTCCACCGCTTGCCCAATAGCTATCGTTGGCTGACGGGTTTCGCAGGTTCAAAAGTTGAACCGATTCCGCAGTGCGCGCAAAGCGAAGACGATTGCCTGGTGGGCCTGAAGCTGCTCAGCCCGGTGGATAACGCATGGCAGGTGATGAACAAGCTAAGCCAGGCGTTAACGGATATCGAAGTGGATTGCGCGGTGCTGGAGTGCGAAGGCGAGCCTTGCCTGTTCGTCGACCGGCAGGATGAATTCGCGGCCACCTGCCGTCTGAAAAACTTTGGCGTTGCCATTGCCGAGACTTTTTCCGGCCAGAATCCCTTCTGAGGATCAGCGCAGCGTAAGCAGCTGGCGGGTATATTCCGCCGCCGGCGAGGTAAACACCTGCCCGCACGGCCCTTGTTCGACCACTTCTCCCTGCTTCAACACCACCACCTGATGACACAGCGAACGCACCACTTCCAGATCGTGGCTGATAAACAGCCAGGCCAGGCGGTGCTTCGCCTGCAGTGACTTCAGCAGCGCCAGAATTTGCGCCTGAACCGTTCTGTCGAGCGACGAAGTCGGTTCATCCAGCACCATCAGGTCGGGTTTCAGGATCAGGGCGCGGGCAATGGCGATGCGCTGACGCTGGCCCCCGGAAAACTCTGCCGGATAACGATGACGCGTTTCCGGGTCGAGCCCCACTTCCTGCATCACAGCCATCACCCGGGCTTCGCGCTGCCGGGCGGTCAATTCGGGATGATGGACCCGCAAGCCCTCTTCAATAATTTGCAGCACATCCAGACGGGGATTGAGCGACGAGTTCGGATCCTGAAACACCACCTGGATGCGATGGCGCACCGGCAACATTTGCTTGCGGTTCCACTGATGCAGCGGCTGCCCATCAAACCAGATTTCGCCCTGAGAAGCGATCAGCCGCAGCAGCGCCAGGCCGGTGGTGCTTTTACCGGAGCCGGATTCGCCCACCAGACCCAGGCTTTCACCGGCCCGCAGTTCAAAATTCAGGTTACGCAGCGCGTAGTGGTGCCCCACGGTACGGCGGAAAATCCCGCGCCGCAGTGGAA
This sequence comes from Atlantibacter hermannii, assembly GCF_009907385.1. Lineage (GTDB taxonomy): Bacteria > Pseudomonadota > Gammaproteobacteria > Enterobacterales > Enterobacteriaceae > Atlantibacter > Atlantibacter hermannii_A. Next base: position 135,328 of record NZ_JAAATR010000042.1, on the reverse strand, counting down.
ACGCGACCTGTAAATCCGCGACCCGCAGCAGCACCGGGCTGTCGGCGGGAAGGGCGACCGGATCGCCTTCCGGCTCAGACGCCAGCAGCTTTTGGGTGTAAGGGTGACGCGGCTCGCTGAACAGCGGACGCGTCGCGTTTTGCTCCACGCACTGGCCGTTCTGCATCACCGCCACATTATCCGCCAGTCTTTTGACGATATTCAGGTTGTGGGTGATAAACAGCAGACCCATATTCAGCTCGCGCTTCAGTTCATCCAGCAGTTGCAGGATTTGCGCCTGCACGGTGACATCCAGCGCCGTGGTGGGTTCGTCGGCAATCAGTAACTGCGGACGGGTCAGCAGCGCCATGGCGATCATCACCCGCTGGCGCTCGCCGCCGGAAAGCTGGTGCGGGTAATCATTTAACCGGCTGGCAGGCTGGCGAATACCCACCCTTTCCAGGCAGGTGAGTATTTCTGCCCGCGCCGGCTCGCGGCGCATCCCACGATGCAGCGACAGCACTTCGTACAGCTGTTTTTCGAGAGTGTGCAACGGGTTCAGCGAGACCATGGGTTCCTGAAAAATCATGGCGATTTTATTGCCGCGCACTTTGCGCAGTTGCGCTTCGCTGGCGTGCAGCAGGGTTTGCCCCTGAAACAGAATATCGCCCTGGGGATAGACCGCAGGCGGCGTCGGCAGCAGGCGCAGAATCGACAGCGCGGTCACGCTTTTGCCGGAACCGGATTCACCCACCAGCGCCAGGGTTTCGCCCGCGTTGATGCTGAGCGACAGATTGTCCACCACCCGGCGTTCAACGTTGTTCTGACGAAAGGCGATGGAGAGCCCGTCGATGGAGAGCAGGGGAGACGTCATACTTACGCTACCTTACTGGGGTCGAAGGCGTCGCGCACCGCTTCGCCGATAAAAATAAGCAGTGACAGCAAAATTGCCAGCGAGAAAAAAGCGGTCATGCCAAGCCACGGGGCCTGTAAGTTATTCTTGCCCTGCAACAGCAGTTCGCCGAGCGACGGCGATCCCAGCGGCAGACCGAAGCCAAGAAAATCCAGCGAGGTCAATGTGGTGATCGAGCCGCAGAGAATAAACGGCAAAAAGGTCAGGGTGGCCACCATGGCGTTGGGCAACATATGCCGCCACATGATGGCCCGATCGTTGACGCCCAGCGCCTGGGCCGCACGGATATAGTCAAAGTTGCGGGTGCGCAGAAACTCAGCGCGCACCACGCCCACCAGACTCATCCAGCCGAAAATCACGGTGATCGCCAGCAGCCACCAGAAGTTGGGTTGCACCACGCTGGACAGCAAAATGATCAGAAACAGCGTCGGCATTCCCGACCAGACTTCGATAAACCGCTGCCCCCAGAGATCGACTTTACCGCCGTAATAGCCCTGGATCGCGCCTGCCGTCACGCCAATCACGCTGGAGCACAGCGTCAGCATCAGGCCGAATAAAATCGAAATACGGGTACCGTAGAGAATACGCGCCAGCACATCGCCGCCGTTGGCGTCGGTGCCCAGCCAGTTTTGCGCCGAGGGCGGCGAAGGGAAGGGGAGATCGGTCGCGTAATTGATCGTGTTCGCGCCGAAGCGGATTGGCGCCCACAGTATCCAGCCATGCTGTTCGATGCGCTGTGCCAGCCACGGATCCTGATAGTTTGCCCGGGTAGCCAGCGGGCCGCCAAAATCGCTTTCGCTGTAGTTAACCAGCGCCGGGAAAAACCAGCGATCCTGATAATGCACCACTAACGGGCGATCGTTGGCGATCAGTTCAGAGGCCAGGCTCAATACAAAAATCACCGCGAAAATCCACAGCGACCAGAATCCCCGACGGTTGCGGCGAAATCGCGCCCAGCGCGCCTGGTTTACGGGGCTTAAGCGACTCATCCGCGTCCCTCAAAATCGATGCGCGGATCGACCAGCGTATAGGTGATATCGCTAAGGATATTCAGCAGCAGGCCGATCAGCGTAAAAATATACAACGTGCCGAACATCACCGGATAATCCCGCGACACGGTGGCTTCATAACCCAACAGCCCCAGCCCGTTGAGGGAAAACATCACTTCAATCAGCAGCGAGCCGGTAAAAAACATGCTGATAAACGCCGCCGGAAAACCGGCGATCACCAGCAGCATGGCGTTGCGGAACACGTGGCCACGCAGGATCTGTTTCTCGCCCAACCCTTTAGCCCGGGCCGTGACCACATACTGCTTGCGGATCTCATCGAGAAACGAGTTTTTGGTCAGCATGGTTAACGCCGCAAACCCGCCAATCACCGTCGCCAGCACCGGCAGTGTGATATGCCACAGATAATCGGTTATTTGCTTATACCAGGGCAAGCTGTCGAAGTTAGCCGATACCAGGCCGCGCAGTGGGAACAGATCGAACCAGGTGCCGCCCGCGAACAGCACAATCAGCAGGATGGCGAACAGAAAGGCGGGAATGGCGTAGCCGACGATGATCAGCGCGCTGCTCCAGACGTCAAACGCGCTGCCGTTACGCACCGCCTTGCGGATGCCCAAAGGTATCGACACCAGGTAAATAATTAACGTGCTCCAGAGCCCAAGAGTGATGGAGACCGGCAGGCTGTCGCGGATCAGCGTCAGTACCGAGGCGCTGCGAAACAGGCTATTGCCGAAATCGAAGCGCACATAATCTTTCAGCATGGTGAAATAGCGCTCATGCAGCGGTTTATCAAAACCGTAGCGTTTGGTGATCTCGTCGATAATTTCCGGATCTAACCCACGCGCGCCGCGATACTGGCTGTCGCCGGGATTGCGCACACCCGCCTGGGCATGGCTCAGGCCGCTCCCTTCGCCGCTGACGCCGGGTATTCCGCCGCCGCGGCCAAACTGAATAGCGGAAATCGCCTGATCTACCGGTCCGCCGGGGGCGATCTGGACGATAAAAAAGTTAATCGTGATGATCGCCCACAGGGTCGGGATAATCAGCAGCAGACGACGAATCAGATAAGCGCCCATCGTCGCTCCTCAACGCCGCGCGGCGGGCAGTTTTTCCGCCCGGTTAACGTCATACCACCAGGTATCAAAACCCAGGGAATAGACGGGCGCTACCGCCGGATGGGAAAACTTATCCCAGTAAGCGTAACGGTCGGAGGACATATACCACATGGGTAGCATATAGAAATTCCAGGTGAGGACCCGGTCCAGCGCGCGGCCCAGCGGCAGCAGCTTTTGTTTATCGCCCTGACTGGCCATAATCTGCGCGATCAGCTTATCCACCACCGGGCTTTTCACGCCGGGCGCGTTATAGGTGGAATCGATGTATTCCGAGGCCCAGGAGATTTGCAGGTCGGAACTCGGCCACGGCATCGCGCGCCACAGCGACGGCATCATGTCGTAATCCCGGGTGCGCAGCCGGTTAGTGATCTGTGAGTTATCCACCTGGCGAATATTCAGCGTGATGCCCAGGCGTTCCAGATTATGCTGGAACGGCAGCACCCACTGGTTATTGCCGCCGGAGGAGAGCAGCAGTTCAGAACTGAACGGCTGGCCGGTTTTCACGTTCACCAGCTTCTGGTTTTTCAGCTCCCAGCCCGCCTGTTTCAACAGGTCGATGGCTTTCAGCAGATTGTCCCGGTCGAAACCGTCGCCCCTGGAAACCGGCGGCTGATAAATTGAGGTGAACACCTCCGGCGGCAGGTCGGCTTTCATCGGGGCTAACAGCACCAGCTCATCGGCTTTGGGATAATCGCGCGCGGCGTATTCGGTGTTCTGGAAATAACTGTTGGCGCGGCTATAAGCGTTATAGAACAGCGCTTTGTTCATCCATTCAAAATCAAACGCCAGGGTGATCGCCTCTCGCACCCGGCGGTCGGCAAACTGGGGACGTTGGATGTTGAATGCCAGCCAGCGGGTATCGGTGGCCGCCTCGCTTTTCTTCTCATCTTTGACGATGTAGTTATTGTCGAAGTTTTTGCCGATGTAACGGGTAGCCCAGTTTTTTGCGCTGACTTCGCTGCGGAAATCAAACGCGCCCGCCTTAAACGCCTCGAACGCCACGTTATCGTCGAGGTAGTAATCGTAGCGGATAGTGTCGAAGTTCCAGCGCCCGCGGTTTACCGGCAGATTTGCGCCCCAGTAATCTTTTACCCGCGAATACGTCACGTACTGGCCCATTTTCCAGGCGGTAATTTTATACGGGCCGCTTGCCAGTGGCGGGGTGGAGAGCGGATCGCTCAGCTTATGATCTTTCCAGAACGCTTTCGGCATCACCGGCAGGGAAAACAGCCCGAGCAAATTCTCTTTGCCCGGCGTGGCGAGTTCGATACGCACCGTCAGCGGCGCGATGGCTTTGACCGTCGCGCCTTTGTAATAAATCCGGAACTGGGGCACGCCTTCGGTCATAAATTTTGAGAACGTGAACGCGACATCCTCGGCGGTGATCGGGCTGCCGTCGTGAAAGCGGGCACGAGGGTTCATTTCGACTTCCGCCCAGGCGTAGTTATCCGGATAGCGTACCCGCTCGGCAATCAGCGGATAGTAACTGGCCGGTTCGTCGTCGGAAGTGGTAAACAGCGCGTCGTAAAGGCTTTCCGTGCGTACCGCCGCATTGCCGCGCAGGGCGTAGCGGTTAAAATTATCGAAGGTGCCGATACTGGAAAGCGTGATATTGCCGCCCTTGGGCGCGGCGGGGTCGACGTAGTCAAAGTGGGTGAAATCCACGGCGTATTTCGGTTCGCCCAGCACCGCCAGCGAATAGCTCTCTTTGATATCTTGTGTGTATCCCACGCTGCTTATCAGGCTAAGCAGTAAAATCAGTGCGCGCGCAAGCATACGATGGCGTGATCCTGTAGTTATCCCGACGCTGCCGCCGGGCTAAGCTGTTGTCTGTGAATAATAAGTGAGGGGCGCGAGATTGTGAAATAAATGTCCCGACAATCTTGCGGTGTCGGTTATTTATCTGAACGCTGGCGCTGCCAGTCGATAAGCTGGGCAACGCGTACCGGACGGGAAAAGAAAAATCCTTGCAGGTAATTCACCCCGCGATCGCGCAGCCATTTGGCCTGTTCCCAGGTTTCTACCCCCTCGGCCACGGTCGTCATGTTTAACCGGCGGGCGAGGGTGATCACCGCATCCAGCACCGGCGAGGTCACCGTTTCGGTGCCAATGGCGTTAACGAAACCGCGATCGATTTTCAGGTAATCCAGGGTAAAGCGCTCCAGGTAGATTAGCGCGCTGTGGCCGGTGCCGAAATCGTCCACGGCGATCTCAAATCCCTGCTGGTGCAGCCACGCAAACAGCGATACCGCTTCTTTTTCCTGGATCATATCCCGTTCGGTAATTTCAAAAACCACCTGGAAGTGGCCGTCGGGCAGCGAAGCGGCGAACTGGCGTATATCCTCTTTAAACCCCGGCGAATGTAAATGCCCCGGCGCGATATTAACGCCGAGTTTCGCGCCCTTGGGCAGGCTATTCATCAAAAGCGGCGCCTCTCTGGCGATCAGCTTAAACAGATGGCGGGTCAGCGGGACAATAAGCTGTTGGGCTTCGGCAAAATTGATAAACGCATCAGGTGGGATAGCGCCCGCCGTAGGGTGTTCCCAGCGCATCAGCACTTCTGCGCCGGTCATGGTGAGATTTTGCGATTCCACCACCGGTTGCCAGACAATATAAAACTGATTGCGGCGTATGCCTTGCAGGATCTCCTTACCGGAGCGCTGACGGGCATACAGCAGGTAGCCGCACAGGCATCCGCCGAGCGCGCCAGTCAGAATCCCTGACAGGGCCGACAGCGCAATATCCTCCCGTGACCAGGTTTTACCGTAAATAAAGAGCTTAATGGGATAATCTGGCAGGGTGGCGATACGCAAGGGCATAGAGGCCAGGCTGGCGACGTTATAAACCCCGGGCGACGCCGTGCTAATGGCTTTATTGCCAATCACCAGCGCCACGCTTGCCGCATCGCGATGGCGCGACGTGAACAGCAAATAGGGCGCCAGATTGACATTCAACGTCGTGAATATCCCGCGCTGCGCGTCAGCAGGGTTCTGATACCAGATAGCGATAGTCGGTTTGCCTGGCATCATCGGCGTACCGGGCATGATGTCTAAATCGACCTTTTGATGGGTATCGATGGCCGGGGCCAGTTTGGCCATCGATTCCGACATACTGCCGGTGGCCGATGAACAGTAGGCCGTATCGTTATTGACCAGCACGAAGGCGCGAACGTTGATATTAAACGCCGCGCGGGACGTAAGTTTAGCGGAGACGAGATTACATCCTGACTGGGTGAGCGGCTGGAGCGTATCGGCAACCGCTTCGAGATCGTTAAAATAATCGCGCACGTAGCGTTGTACGCCTTGAGTCAGTATGTCATAGCCTTGTTCGCGCTTGTGGTGTAGCCACAAGGCGTAAAGCGCGGAAGTCATTATCGCCAGGACGACGCCAACCATGATGCTCGTCATGATCACTTTCCGTGGCGTCGTCAGATAGCGCTCAAAGATATTGACTGCTCTCATCCCGGGAGGCTCTCTGTGATCGTCGCAAGTGGAGGGTGTTTCCTGAAAATATAACCTGGTTAGTGAAAGGTGTGATCGCCGTGTTTGCGGCAAACAAAAACGCTGCCGAAGCAGCGTTTTGTTGAATGATATCTGTTGGGACAGCCAAGGGAAGCTGGCAACAAGATTATGTGCGGGTCAGTACGCGCCGCGCTTCATTGTAGCGCTTGTTCCAGTAGGGCTCATCCATGCTGGAAATCACAACGCCGCTGCTGGTAGACGCATGAACGAACTGGTTGTTGCCGATATAGATACCGACGTGGCGGCCAGTGGAGCCTGCGCGGAACAGCACCAGATCGCCGGTGCGTAAGCCGTTGCGGGAAATATGTTTACCCATTTCCTGCTGTTCGTAAGTTGAACGCGGCAGTTCTAAACCAAATTGTTCACGGAAGGTACGCTGCACAAAACCGGAGCAATCAATGCCGCTACGGGTGCTGCCGCCGAGGCGATAGCGCACGCCTTTCCAGCTTGCGTACTGGTCCATTAAGCGCGATTTGATATCGACTGTACGGACCATCTGTTCAAATTCATCCTGAGAGGCTTGCAGTAAAAAACTATCGTTACTGCCAACTGCATGCGTCTCAGAATGCACGTTCTTTGCGGTGTTGGTGGAGCTACAAGCTGAAAGCAGTACCGCAACTGCAATCGCAGGGATTACCCGCAAGAAATATCTCACAATTGGTTGAGATGTGACCATGTTGTTTATTTTCCCTTGAAGTCCTTAACGACAAATATCGTTATAAAAAATGCCAAACGTGACGAGACTAATTAGCGAGGCGGGATGAGACAATTCCGGATGTGCAAAAATGTGGATTAACGCACACTAAGATTACTCATGAGCCACTATTTAACCGTTTGCCAACAAAGCGAAATCGAGAGTACCCGATCGAAACACGCATGGCGAGAGCTTTTATCCGATTTTTTATAAGAAATTGTGATGTTAAAAAACAAAATTTATATTTAAACAATTACGTAACATTTATGCGTTAAAAATAAGCAACCTTTTCATTTTGATGACAAATTGGGTGTTTAGTATTTAAGCTAAATTCGGTTATGCAATAAAAAACCGCCACAGGCTGAAGCAGCACATGGCGGTTTATATTGTGAACAATTACTGAATATTCGGACTCTGTTTATTCTTACCGGGTAAATAATAGTTCAGCAGCGTGATTATTTTGTCGCTTAGCGGCGTTAATAGCACCCATGGAAGCCCTACTAAAATTACGGATAACGACCCGACGAATATATCGGTAAACCAGTGCGCGCCAATCATCATTCGCGGCAGGGAAAAAACCACAAAAATAACCAGGGAAATAGCAAAGGCCCGCGCGCCGAAATAGCGCAGCATAAATCCGCAAAAGATCATTAGCATCATCCCATGATCCCCCGGGAAACTGTCTTTCGAAGCGTCTTTGGTGGGGATGTTGAGCAACTCGCTCACCCGATGGATATCGGTGAAAAACAGCGTCGGGCTGTGACGCTGCACCGGCAGCCGTTGGCCAATCTGATTCAGCACGACCGCCGTCAGCAACATCACCACGCCCATAATGACAATCTGGCGGCGGCCATACGGCGTCTGCTTCAGCCAGTACGACAGTATCAGCAACCCCATCGCCACCAGCGAAAACCCGTCAAAGGCGCGGTTGTTGGTGATCGCCACCAGCCACAAAAACGCGCGACTCTCTACCAGCAGATTGTTGAAATAATGGAATATTCTGGAATCGATGGGGAACCAGAATCCGTGGTTTGCCGGCAGCATCCACGAAAAAAACAGCGCAAGGCCGGCGATGTTCAACAGCACGATAAGAGGGAGACGCGTTTTCATGATCTTCATCACAGTCTGAGATTACACCCAGGCAACGTTAGTCGGACTAACTTAAACGAATCTTCAACAAACTGGATTGCAGGGCGTTCCAGTCGGCCAGATCGTTGTGAATAAGCTCAATGCGACTGTCCGGCGGCGCGACGTTCTGGGTTTCGATATGTAAATCCAGACCCTGGCGGTTAATTCGCACCAGCCCTTCCGGAATGCGCATTACGCCCTTGACCCGATCCACCGGCGCCAGCCGCGCCCATTCCAGCAGGCCGATAGTGTCGAATACCGTTTCGCTGTCAAAAATCCAGCCGCAGGCATGATAGCCCTGGCCCTGGTTCAGGTTGCGCCGCCAGCGCTGGTGACTGGCTAAATTTAGCGCCGCCAAACCGCGCGATGAGGGATGCGAATGGCTGTGTTCCGGGCTGGAGGGCAGCTCGCGGGTGTTATGGCGTGGCGCATCAAGCAGCGCGTTGTCAATCTGCCCCTGGGTAGCGACCACGATCTGGCGGTTATCGCCGTGCTTTTCCTGCCACTGGTTCAGCGCCTCCAGCGCGCTGTCGTCGGCGCGGTCCTGCTTATTGGCAATAATAATGTCGGCGGAAGCCAGCTGATCGCGGAAGTTATCATTATTGACGTATTGCGGATCCAGCAGCTGACGGGCATCCAGCAGGCACAGCGTGGCGCGCAGGTCAATCCACGGCTCGTAAACCGGCGCGGTCAGGATATCGAGGATCTGTTTAGGGTGCCCCAGCCCGGTGGGCTCAATCAACAGCCGGTCGGGTTTACCCTGGCGCAGCAGGGTATTCAGGCCGACCTGCATCGGCAACCCGTTTACGCAGCACATGCAGCCGCCGGGGATCTCTTTCAGCAACGCGCCGCTATCGGCCAGCAGCGCGCCGTCAATGCCCACTTCGCCAAATTCATTCACCAGCACCGCCCATTTCTCGGCGGGGTCTTTATGGGCTAACAGGTGAAGAATAGTGGTGGTTTTACCGCTGCCGAGAAAGCCGGTAATGAGGTTGGTTTTGGTCACGAAAGGCTCCTGCCGAATCTTTACCGCTCAACGCGATAACAAAGTGTAGCCGGTAATCCTGGCGAAAAAAGACGGCAAAGAGAAGAGGGGGAGCAGATTTGCTCCCCGGATGAAAGGCAATTAACGACGTGCCAGGCGCGCTACCGCGTCGCGCGCGCCGGTGCGGCACAGGCTCTGCCAGGCCGCTTTCAGGGTATGGATAAACACCGGGTTGGCCGGAAGATCCTGACCGAAAATCTCTTTCAGGTTCAACAGCGCTTCCACGCGCTCGTCCTCGCTGCTTTTCCCGACCTGCGCACGGATTTTGTCCAGCAGCGGATCGCGGATATCAATCGGCTCGCCGCGATCATCCACGCCGCTGACGTAGCGCATCCAGCCCGCCACGCCCAGCGCCAGTAATGACCAGTCACCGCCGTTGGCCAGATGCCAGCGAATACCGTCGAGCATACGCTGCGGCAGTTTCTGGCTACCGTCCATCGCGATTTGCCAGGTCTGATGCTTCAGCGCCGGATTGCTGAAGCGCTCGATCAGGCTGTCGGCATAGGCGGTTAAATCCACGCCAGTAATGCGCAGCGTCGGGGCCTGCTCGTTGAGCATCAGCCTGCGGGCGGCGGTTTTGAAATTTTCGTCTCGCATGCAGTCCGAGATATGTTTATAGCCCGCCAGATAGCCCAGCCAGGCCAGGAACGAATGGCTGCCGTTGAGCATTCTCAGCTTCATCTGTTCCCAGGGCAGCACGTCATCGACCAGTTGAACGCCAACGGCATCCCATTCCGGACGGCCTGCGACGAAATTATCTTCCACCACCCACTGGATAAACGGCTCGGCGCTGATGGCGCACGGATCCTCAACGCCCAGAATATCGCTGATTTCCCGCAGGGATTCCGGCGTGGCGGCGGGGACAATGCGGTCCACCATGGTAGCCGGGAAGGAAACGTGTTCCGCAATCCACTTCGCCAGCGCTGGCGAGCGCTTTTGCGCCATGCCGATCACCGCCTGGCGCACCACGTTGCCGTTTTCAGGAATGTTATCGCATGACAGCACGGTAAAGGGGTTAAGCCCGCGCGCCTGGCGTCGCGCCAGCGCTTCAACCAGCAGGCCGGGTGCGGAGTGCGGGGCGTGCGGGTTTTCCAGGTCGTGGATAATGCGTTCATTGGTCGCATCAAGCTGCCCGCTGGCCGGGTCAATGCAATAGCCTTTCTCGGTAATGGTCAGGGAAACGATCGCCACCTGCGGTTCGCAAAACTTTTCAATAATGGCCTCAAGACCGTCCAGCCTGGCATTCAGGCATTCGTTTACCGCGCCGACCATAATGGCGGTATTTCCCTGCGCGCCTTTTTCCAGCACGGTAAACAGATGATCCTGCTCGCGCAGCGCACTCATCAGCTTATCGCCGCTGAACAGGCTGATTTCGCAAATCCCCCAGTCGCCGCCGTTTTTGCGCAGCACCCGGTCCGTCAGTAACGCCTGGTGCGCGCGGTGAAACGCGCCGAAGCCGAGATGCACAATGCGGCTTTTCAGCGCGCGGCGGTCATAATCCGGCGTCTGTACGTCGGGCGGAAGCGTTGCGGTAGCGAGGTTTTTCATTGTTTGCTTTACCTGATTAACCATTAATTAACATCATCAGTGTAAAGTTATACGACAGCAATGTGAATTGGTATGCCGGGATATTCTGTAGAGTGTGAAGGGGATCATGCAATGATGGCGGGTGGCGGTAAAATAAGTCGACTTGTGCTTGATAATTGGTATAACAGCTTTCAGCAAAAAATGCCGGCTACATCGATTTAATCACGGGGTATTAACAAACAGGGGCATCGCTGCCCCTGAAGACATACTTAGTCGGCGCGGCCCATATAGCGGCGCTCCGGGATGTGGACGCGGATTTTATCGCCGTTGCTCAGGTATTCCGGCACCTGAATGACCAGGCCGGTAGACAGCGTGGCTGGCTTGGTACGGGCGCTGGCGGAGGCACCTTTAATGCCCGGAGAGGTTTCCACGATTTCCAGATCCACCGTCTGCGGCAGTTCCAGCGCAAGCAACTGTTCGTCCCAGGTCAGCACCTGCATATCCGGCATACCGCCTTCCGGAATGAACAGCAGCTCGTCTTCAATTTGCTCTTTGTTGAAGATAAACGGCGTGTAGTCTTCCGCATCCATGAACACATATTCGTTGCCGTCAACGTAGGAGAAATTCACAAAGCGGCGGGTCAGGCTGACAGTATCCACGATATCATCGCCCTTGAAGCGTTCTTCCACTTTCAGGCCGGTGCGCACATCGGAGAAGCGCATTTTGTACAGCGTGGCGGCGCCACGGGCGCTCGGCGCCTGGATATCGATATCTTTCACCAACAGCAACTTGCCGTTGTAATTGAGAACCATACCTTTCTTTATTTCGTTTGCTCTTGGCATTGGGAAAATCCTGTTAATAGGGTCTTATAAAAGATCGCGTCAAACTACTCGTGGCTTGCGGTTGTGGCAAGCGGATTTGTATTTGCTGTAAAAGTCATAGTGCCAGGGACGGTGGCCTGTTAAAGTCGCCGCTCGATACCGATCCGGAGTCCAGAATGGAATGCCGTCCAGATTGCGGCGCATGCTGTACCGCGCCCTCTATCTCCACCCCCATTCCGGGTATGCCGCAGGGCAAACCGGCGAATACCCCTTGCGTGCAGCTTGATGAACATCAGCGCTGCAAAATCTTCCTGTCGCCGCTGCGCCCGGCGGTATGCGCGGGGCTGAAGCCGTCGCGGGAGATGTGCGGCGACGCGCGCCCTCAGGCGATGCAGTACCTTATCTGGCTGGAGGCGCAGACCGCGCCCTAAACGTCCTTAATGCGCAGCAGGCACCACAGCGTCAGCACAATCATCGCCAGCCCAACGTAAAACACGCTGTGGTAATTCCAGATTTCAGCAATGATCCCGGCCATCGACCCGGCAATAATCCAGCCGACGCGGGTGGTATTAGTATAAAGCGTGGTGGCGGACCCCGCCTGACCGGGCATTAAATCCTGAAAATAGAGCATCCCGATACCCGCCAGAATCCCAATATAGATGGCGTTCAGCAATTGCAGACCCAGCAGGACGATTGGATGGTGGAAGGTCAGCATACCGATATAGAACAGCAGCCCGGCGACGGTGGCGATACGCATCAGGAAGCGCTTGCCGCAGCGTCTGGCGTAGTAACCGGCGATCAGCATGGTCGGGATTTCCAGCCCGGCCGCCGTGCCCATCATGATGCCCGCCAGTTTTTCAGGATAATGCAGCTCGTTAATGATGTAGAGCGGCATATTGATGATATACAGGCTGTTGGTGCCCCACATCAGAGTACAGGCGGCGAACAGCAGCAGGGCGTCCCGGCGGTTGCTGCGCGGCGCTTCGAGTTTGGCGCTCACCGGCACCGGCGTTTTGCGCATCGACGGCAGTAAAAACCAGACTATCGCCCCGCACAGCACATAGGCGAACGCCGCGCTGACGTACATCACGTCAAAACCGAATCCCATTGCCAGCGCATAGGCGATCGGCGGGCCAATCACCCAGGCCAGTGACACCTGGGCGCGTAGAATCGAACTGAACATCACCGCTTCGCGCCCTGTCTTATCGGCGTGCTCCCGTGCGAGGGCAAACATCTGTGGGTTGGCCGTTGAGCCAAAGCTGCTCAGGAATACCCCGATAAACAGCAGCACAAAATAGTTGCGGTTCCAGGCGAACAGCAGGCTGGCGAGCGCGCCCAGCAGGCAGCAGGCGAAGATCAGCGACTTGCGGTCGCCTTTTTTATCGGAACGCCCCGCCAGGAACTGGCTCACCATGATGCCGATGATGGCGCTGCCGCTAAAGAAGAACCCCACCATCGCCGGGCGCGCATGGACTTCGGTGGTGAGAAACAGGCTCAGCGTCGGCGTTTGCAATGCGCCAGCAATTCCGGTCAAAAAGGCCACAATTAAGAAAGACGCGGACGTGATATCAAACGTGCGTGGGGGAAGGGCGGTGGTGTTGTTAGACATGTTGGAGGTTCAGGTTTGAAGAAGGTGCGCAGTTTACGCTCAGCGGCAGCAAATAAACAGGGTGTCAGGTCAATTCACTGGTTATTTTGAACCTCAGTTTCAGTGCTGAACGGTGGCTGAAGGCCTGCTGAAATAACCCAACTAATTTCAGCTAATGTCGGTTTTTAGCCGCTGAAATGTGCGGAAACTCAAAAATCTGTCATTCAGTTAACAACAAAACTTGCCAGTTTTGCCGGTTGCCTCCACACTCGCGAAACGTTTCAGCGTCGTCTTATTGGCTTGCCACATTGAGAGGGCGCATTTTTTCTCATGATGGCTGAAACGATTCAATTTCAGCGAGCGAGGAGAGTTATGTTCCAGTTATCTGTGCAAGATATACACCCTGGCGCCAGCGCCGGGAGCAAAGACGAGGCGATCCGGCAGGTTGCGGCGGCGCTGGCTCAGGCCGGCAATGTGGCCGACGGTTACGTCAACGGCATGTTGGCCCGCGAACTGCAAACGTCCACGTATTTAGGCAATGGCATTGCCATTCCTCACGGCACCACCGAGACCCGCGATCAGGTGCTGAAAACCGGCGTCAAAGTGTTTCAGTTCCCGCAGGGTATCGCGTGGGGCGAGGGGCAGACCGCGTATGTCGCCATCGGCATCGCTGCCAGCTCTGATGAACACCTTGGCCTGCTGCGCCAGCTTACCCACGTGTTAAGCGATGACGACGTCGCTGAACAGTTAAAAAATGCCGCCAGCGCGGAAGAACTGCGCGCGCTGCTGATGGGTGAAAAGCAGCAGGCCTCGTTGAAACTGGATAACGACACGGTGCAACTGGACGTCGCCGCTGCGGATTTGACCACGCTTCAGGCGCTGAACGCGGGCCGTCTGAAAGCGGTCGGCGCGGTAGACAGCCGCTTCGTCAGCAACGTCATCAACGATACCCCGCTCAATCTCGGTCACGGCATCTGGCTGAACGACAGCGCGGAAGGCAACCTGGCGAGCGCAATCGCCGTCAGCCGCAGCGCGACGCCGTTTGAGCATGACGGGCAGCCTGTGGCGATGCTGTTGACCGTCGCAATGGCAGACAGCCAGCCGGTGAATGTGCTGAAGCGTGTAAGCGATTTGATTATCAATCAGAAAGCCGACCGCCTGGTGAACGCTGATGGCGCAACCCTGCTGGCGTTGCTGACCAGCGACGACGCGCCGCTGGACGACGTGCTGAGCGCGGAGTTCGTGGTGCGTAACGAACACGGTCTGCATGCCCGTCCGGGCACCGTGCTGGTGAACACCGTCAAGCAATTCAACAGCGATATTACCGTTACCAACCTCGACGGCAGCGGTAAACCGGCTAATGGCCGTAGCCTGATGAAAGTCGTCGCGCTGGGGGTGAAGCAGGGCCACCGCCTGCGCTTCACTGCGCAGGGCGAAGATGCTGAACAGGCGCTGAAAGCGATTGGCGATGCCATCGCCGCCGGTCTTGGGGAGGGCGCAGCATGAGCAGACGCGTCGCCACCATTACCCTCAACCCGGCCTATGACCTTGTCGGCTACTGCGCAGACATCGAGCGCGGCGAAGTAAACCTGGTTCGCACCACCGGCCTGCATGCGGCGGGCAAAGGCATTAACGTCGCCAAAGTGCTCAAGGATCTGGGTATCGACGTCACCGTGGGCGGGTTCCTCGGCAAAGACAACCAGGACGGCTTTCAGCAGTTGTTCAGCGAACTGGGCATCGCCAACCGTTTCCAGGTGGTTCAGGGCCGCACCCGTATTAACGTTAAGCTCACCGAGAAAGACGGCGAAGTCACTGACTTCAATTTCTCAGGCTTTGAAGTGACCCCCGCCGACTGGGAGCGTTTTGTGAATGATTCCCTGAGCTGGCTGGGCCAGTTCGATATGGTGTGCGTCAGCGGCAGTTTGCCGTCCGGCGTCAGCCCGGAAGCGTTCACCGACTGGATGACCAAACTGCGCAGTCAGTGCCCGTGCATTATTTTCGACAGCAGCCGCGAAGCGCTGGTGGCCGGGCTGAAGGCCTCGCCGTGGCTGGTTAAACCCAACCGCCGCGAGCTGGAAATCTGGGCCGGTAAAAAGCTGCCGGAACTGAAAGACGTCATCGAAGCCGCACACGCGCTGCGCGAGCAGGGCATCGCCCACGTGGTGATTTCGCTGGGTGCGGAAGGGGCGCTGTGGGTTAACGCCTCGGGCGAATGGATCGCCAGACCGCCGTCCTGCGAAGTCGTCAGCACGGTAGGCGCCGGGGATTCGATGGTTGGCGGCCTGATTTACGGACTGCTGATGCGCGAATCCAGCGAACACACATTACGTCTGGCGACCGCCGTGGCGGCGCTGGCCGTAAGCCAGAGCAACGTCGGCATTACCGACAGACCCCAGTTGGCCGCAATGATGGCGCGCGTCGACCTCCAACCCTTTAACTGACAGCAGGAGAGACATAATGAAAACGCTGCTGATAATTGATCCGAGCCTCGGGCAGGCCCGTGCATACATGGCGAAAACCCTGCTTGGCACGGCGGCTCACAAAGCGCACCTGGATATTATCGATAACCCGAACGACGCGGAACTGGCTATTGTGGTCGGCACCGCCATCCCTGCTGACACCGCGCTGAACGGTAAAAAGGTGTATCTGGGCGATATCGATCGCGCCGTGCTGCATCCGGAACTGTTCCTGAGCGAAGCCAAAGGCAAAGCCGCGCCGTACAGCGCGCCGGCGGCGGCGGCTGCGCCAGCCCAGGCCAGCCTGGCGAAAGGCCCGAAACGCATCGTTGCCGTCACCGCTTGCCCGACCGGCGTGGCGCACACCTTTATGGCGGCTGAAGCCATTGAAACCGAAGCCAAAAAACGCGGCTGGTGGGTGAAGGTTGAAACCCGCGGCTCCGTTGGCGCGGGCAATGCCATCACCCCGGAAGAGATCGCCCAGGCGGATCTGGTGATTGTAGCGGCGGATATCGAAGTGGATCTGGCGAAATTCGCCGGGCTGCCGATGTACCGCACTTCTACCGGTCTGGCACTGAAGAAAACCGCCCAGGAGCTGGATAAAGCGGTGGTGGAAGCCAAACCCTATGAAGCCCAAAAGGCGGCTTCGGCCTCCTCTCAGGAAGGCAAAAAACAGAGCGCGGGCGCGTATCGTCACCTGCTGACCGGTGTTTCTTATATGCTGCCGATGGTGGTGGCGGGCGGCTTGTGTATCGCGCTCTCCTTCGCGTTCGGTATCGAGGCTTTCAAAACGCCGGATACCCTGGCGGCGGCGCTGATGCAGATCGGCGGCGGTTCAGCCTTTGCGCTGATGGTGCCGGTGCTGGCGGGGTACATCGCCTTTTCCATCGCGGATCGTCCGGGCCTGACGCCGGGTCTGATTGGCGGCATGCTGGCGGTGAGCACCGGTTCCGGTTTCATCGGCGGTATTCTGGCGGGTTTCCTGGCGGGCTACGTGGCAAAAGCCATCAGCACGAAGCTGAAGCTGCCGCCGAGCATGGAAGCGCTGAAGCCGATCCTGATTATTCCGCTGCTTTCCAGCCTGGTGGTTGGTCTGGCGATGATCTACCTGATCGGCAAACCGGTTGCCGGCATCCTGGCGGGCCTGACTCACTGGCTGCAAACCATGGGTACGGCGAACGCGGTTCTGCTGGGCGCTATCCTCGGCGGTATGATGTGTACCGATATGGGCGGTCCGGTGAACAAAGCGGCCTATGCGTTCGGCGTCGGTCTGTTGAGTACCCAAACCTATGCGCCGATGGCGGCGATTATGGCGGCCGGTATGGTGCCACCGCTGGCAATGGGTCTGGCGACGATTGTTGCCCGTCGTAAATTCGACAAAGGCCAGCAGGAAGGCGGTAAAGCGGCGCTGGTTCTGGGCCTGTGCTTTATCTCGGAAGGGGCGATTCCGTTCGCGGCCCGCGACCCGATGCGCGTTCTGCCTTGCTGTATCATCGGCGGCGCGGTAACGGGCGCCCTCTCTATGGCGATTGGCGCGAAACTGATGGCACCGCACGGCGGCCTGTTCGTCCTGCTGATCCCTGGCGCGATTACCCCGGTGCTGGGTTATCTGCTGGCGATTGTGGCCGGTACGCTGCTGGCGGGTCTGGCGTATGCCTTCCTGAAGCGTCCGGAAGCAGAGCTGAACACCAAAACCGCGTAATTTACGCAGTAAGCAATAAAAAAGGGCAGGTGAGAACCTGCCCTTTTTGCGTTTGATAGTGGTTCAGACGGTCACGGTTTCGTGCTGCTGCGCCCGCAGCCAGGCGATCTCTTCCGCCCAGATATCCGGGTTAATGGTTTCCAGAATCAGCGGGATACCGTCGAAACGCGCATCGCGCATCAGCCAGCTAAACGGCGTATGGCCAATGTTGCCCTCGCCGAGGCTGTTATGGCGGTCAACCCGGCTGGCAAAGGCGCTCTTTGCGTCGTTGAGGTGCATGCCGCGCAGGTACTGAAACCCGACGATGCGGTCGAATTCAGCAAAGGTATTTTCGCAATCTTCTTCGGTCCGCAAATCGTAGCCGGCGGCGAAAGCGTGACAGGTATCAATGCACACCCCGACGCGCGTTTTATCCTCTACGCCGTCAATAATCGCTGCCAGATGCTCAAAGCGGAAACCCAGGTTGCTGCCCTGTCCGGCGGTGTTCTCAATCACCGCCGTCACGCCTTCGGTTTTCGCCAGGGCGATATTAATGGATTCGGCAATGCGCGCCAGGCAGGCCTCTTCGCTAATTTGCTTGAGATGGCTGCCGGGATGGAAGTTCAGCAGGGATAAACCCAGTT
This sequence comes from Atlantibacter hermannii, assembly GCF_009907385.1. Lineage (GTDB taxonomy): Bacteria > Pseudomonadota > Gammaproteobacteria > Enterobacterales > Enterobacteriaceae > Atlantibacter > Atlantibacter hermannii_A. Next base: position 117,209 of record NZ_JAAATR010000042.1, on the reverse strand, counting down.
GCTGGCAGCGCGCCATCTCGTCGATGAACGCGTCGCGGGATTTTTCCAGCGCCTCATCCACCGGGTGGCCGAGGTTAATCAGGTAACTGTCGTGCGGCAGGATCTGGCCCGGCTTAAAGTGATGCTGCTCGCAGGCGGCCCTGAAATTATCAATGGTTTCGCTGCTGAGCGGTGCCGCGCGCCACTGGCGTTGGTTCTTGGTAAACAGGGCGAAGGCGTTTGCGCCAATCTCTACCGCGCGGGTCACGGCCTGCTCCACGCCGCCGGATGCGCTGACATGTGCGCCAATGTATTTCATCTCTTTCTCCTGACTTACCTGCAAAGCACGCTTTTTATCATAGCCGCTGCGGTGTGGAAAGCGCCGGTTACAGCAGATGATGTACCGCCAGATTAATCGCGCCGCCGCCGATTATCAGCCAGCCGAACAATATCAGCGCCATCACCAGCGGCCTGGCTCCGGCCTTTTTCAGCGCGCTGACGTGGGTCGTCAGCCCCAGCGCCGCCATCGCCATCGCCAGCAGCACCGTATCCAGGGTAATCAACGCCCGCACCAGCGCATCCGGCAACAGGTGGAACGAGTTGAAAATCGCCACCAGAATAAACAGCACCGCAAACCATGGAACGGTGATTTTGCCGGTCCGGGCGCTGCCCGCCGGAGCCAGCTGTTTGACGCGCGCCGCCAGAAAAATCAGGAACGGAGCCAGCATCATCACGCGCAGCATCTTGGCGATCACCGCGCTGTTTTCCGCATCCGGGCTGATAGCGTGCCCGGCGGCCACCACCTGGGCCACTTCATGCATCGTCGAGCCGATAAAAATCCCGTAGTTTTCCGGGCTAAACCAGTGGGCCAGCAGCGGGTACATCAGCGGATAGATAAAAATCGCCAGGGTGCCGAAAATCACCACCGTCGCCACCGCCACCGTGACTTTACTCGGCTCGGCTTTGATCACCGGCTCGGTCGCCAGGATTGCCGCCGCGCCGCATATGCTGCTGCCTGCGCCGATCAGCCAGCTGGTCTGGCGATCCAGCCCAAAGATTTTCTGCCCCAGAAAGCAGGCCAGCAAAAAAGTGCTGCTCAGAGTCAGAATATCAATCGCGATGCCGCTGACGCCCACTTCAGCAATTTGCGAAAACGTCAGGCGGAAGCCATAAAGAATAATGCCCAAACGCAGTAAATGCTGTTTGGCGAACAAGACGCCGCCGTCGCACTGTTGCCAGATCTTCGGATACAGGGTGTTTCCGACCACCATCCCCGCGAGAATGGCCAGCGTCAGGGCGCTAAAGCCCGCCCCGGCAACAGCGGGAATCGAGCCCGCCCACAGGGCGAAGCCGGTAAGGCCCGCGCACAGCGCCAGGCCGGGAAGAAAATGCCATATCGTGCGGCGATGAGTCTGTAGGGTAATTTCTGCCATAACCTTCTCCTTTGTCCGGGAAAAGCTTACGGCGCGGTAGCTTAAAAATAAAATTGATTATATATTTATAATCAATCTTTATAAGTGGTAAGCAGGCGCACTGCTGCCGAAAAGGAAACATTATGCATATCACGTTGCGTCAGTTAGAAGTCTTTGCTGAAGTGCTGAAAAGCGGTTCAACGACCCAGGCCTCGCAAATGCTGGCGCTGTCGCAATCCGCCGTCAGCGCGGCGCTAACCGATCTGGAAGGCCAGCTTGGCGTGCAGTTTTTCGACCGCGTCGGCAAGCGGCTGGTGGTTAATGAGCATGGCCGGCTGCTCTATCCGCGGGTGGTGGCGCTGCTGGAACAGGCAGGGGAGATCGAACAGCTGTTCCGCAACGACAACGGCGCGATCCGTATTTACGCCAGCAGCACCATCGGTAACTACATCCTGCCGGAAATTATTGCCCGCTATCGCCGCGATTTTCCCGATCTGCCGCTGGATCTGAGCGTAGGGAATACCCAGGACGTGGTGAACGCGATTATTGATTTTCGCGCCGACGTCGGGTTTATCGAAGGGCCATGTCATATGGCGGAAATCGTCACCGAGCCGTGGCTGGATGACGAGCTGGTGGTGTTCGCCGCGCCGGATAATGCGCTGGTCAACGGCCCGGTGACGCTGGAAAGCCTGGCAGCCGCGCCCTGGATCCTGCGCGAACGTGGCTCCGGCACTCGGGAAATCGTCGACTATTTATTGCTGTCTCATCTGCCGCGTTTCCATCTTGAGATGGAGCTGGGCAACTCCGAAGCCATTAAACACGCGGTGCGCCACGGGCTGGGTATTAGCTGCCTGTCGCGCCGGGTGATTGCCGAACAGCTGGCGGCGGGGACGCTGGTGGCGCTGGAACTGCCGCTCTCCCGCCCGGTGCGCACGCTATACCGCATCCATCACCGGCAAAAGCACCTGTCCCGGGCGTTGCAGCGTTTTATCGGCTATTGCGGGCCGTAGCGCCGAAAAGCCGTCCTGCCGTTCCCTGAATGACGGCTTTACTTATAATCCTACCCCGATCATGAAGGTCTCTTATAACCGCGATTTTCTGCCGTGATATAAGGAAACGCTCTGCTACAATCGCGCCTCATTTTATGGATGGGCATTATTTTTATATGGTTAGCGAAACGAAAACCACACAAGCGCCTGGCTTACGCCGTGAATTAAAGGCGAGACATCTGACCATGATCGCCATTGGCGGCTCAATCGGCACCGGGCTTTTTGTCGCCTCTGGCGCGACCATTTCCCAGGCGGGCCCCGGCGGCGCGCTGCTTTCTTATATTCTGATCGGCCTGATGGTCTACTTCCTGATGACCAGCCTCGGCGAACTGGCGGCGTATATGCCGGTGTCCGGTTCTTTTGCCACCTATGGTCAGAAGTACGTGGAAGAGGGCTTCGGCTTCGCGCTGGGCTGGAACTACTGGTACAACTGGGCGGTGACCATCGCCGTTGACCTGGTGGCCGCGCAGCTGGTGATGACGTACTGGTTCCCGGATACCCCGGGCTGGATCTGGAGCGCCCTGTTCCTTGCCATCATGTTCCTGATTAACTACATTTCGGTGCGCGGTTTCGGTGAAACCGAATACTGGTTCTCGTTGATCAAAGTGACCACGGTGATTGTGTTTATCATCGTCGGCATCCTGATGATCCTGGGCATCTTCCAGGGTTCGCAACCGGCGGGCTGGAGCAACTGGACCGTGGGCGAAGCGCCGTTCGCTGGCGGATTTGCCGCGATGATCGGCGTGGCGATGATCGTCGGCTTCTCCTTCCAGGGCACCGAGCTTATCGGCATTGCGGCGGGCGAATCCGAGAACCCGGAGAAGAACATTCCGCGCGCGGTGCGTCAGGTGTTCTGGCGTATCCTGCTGTTCTATGTGTTCGCCATTCTGATCATCAGCCTGATTATTCCGTACACCGATCCGAGCCTGCTGCGTAACGATGTGAAAGACATCAGCGTCAGCCCGTTCACCCTGGTGTTTGAACACGCGGGCCTGCTTTCAGCGGCGGCGATCATGAACGCGGTGATCCTGACGGCAGTACTGTCGGCGGGCAACTCCGGTATGTACGCCTCAACCCGTATGCTGTACACCCTGGCCTGCGACGGCAAAGCGCCGCGCATCTTCGCGAAGCTGTCCCGTGGCGGCGTGCCGCGTAACGCGCTGTATGCCACCACCGTGATTGCCGGTCTGTGCTTCCTGACCTCTATGTTCGGCAACCAGACCGTGTACCTGTGGCTGCTGAATACCTCGGGGATGACCGGCTTTATCGCCTGGCTGGGTATCGCTATTAGCCACTATCGCTTCCGTCGCGGCTACGTGATGCAGGGGCATGATATTAACGATCTGCCGTATCGCTCCGGGTTCTTCCCGCTGGGGCCGATCTTCGCTTTCGTGCTGTGCCTGATTATTACCCTCGGCCAGAACTATGAAGCCTTCCTGTCGGATACCATCGACTGGGGCGGCGTGGCGGCGACCTATATCGGTATCCCGCTGTTCCTGATTATCTGGTTCGGTTACAAGCTGGCGAAGGGCTCGCACTTCGTGAAGTACAGCGAGATGGAATTCCCGGATCGCGTTAAAAAATAACCCCTTAAAGGCGCGGCTCCCGCGCCTTTTTCTTTTCCTCCGATATATTCTGCTTACCCTTTCTCGCCGTTTTTTCCATTTAACAACAAATTTTAACAATTTAATTGATAAGCATTATCGTTTGCTTTATGGTTAGCCGCGTAAAAAGCCACCCGCCTCGATGCGGGGGCGCGGCGGTGTGAGCGATGAGATGAATTTGTTGTATTTCACCTCATGGAGATAAGGAATGTTCAGGTTGAATCCTTTGGTCAGGGGCGGACTGTGCGCGTCTGCGTTGACCCTGGCCTTGCCCGTTATGGCGGCCGACAATCCGGAAGAGACGATGGTTGTCACCGCATCGTCTACCGAACAAAACCTCAAAGATGCGCCCGCCAGCATTAGCGTGATCACCCAGCAAGATTTGCAACGTAAACCGGTTCAGAACCTCAAAGAGGTGCTGAAAGAAGTGCCGGGCGTGCAGCTGACCAATGAAGGCGATAACCGCCAGGGCGTCAGCATTCGCGGCCTGAGCAGCAGCTATACGCTGATTCTGGTAGACGGCAAGCGGGTGAACTCGCGTAACGCGGTGTTCCGTCATAACGATTTCGACCTGAACTGGATCCCGGTAGACGCCATCGAGCGCATCGAAGTGGTGCGCGGGCCGATGTCTTCGCTGTACGGTTCCGATGCGCTGGGCGGCGTGGTCAACATCATTACCCGTAAAGTGAGCAAAAGCTGGCACGGCTCCGTCACCGCAGACACCACCATCCAGGAACACCGCGATCGCGGCGACACTTACAACGGCCAGTTCTTCACCAGCGGCCCGCTGATTGATGACGTACTGGGCGTAAAAGTGTACGGCAGCCTGTCGAAGCGTGAAAAAGACGATCAGCAGCCGACCAGCACCGGCGAAACGCCGCGTATTGAAGGCTTTACCAGCCGTGACGCCAGTGTGGAGTTCAACTGGACGCCGAACGAGAATCATGACATCGACTTCGCCTATGGCCGCGACCGCCAGGATCGTGACTCCGATTCCCTCGCCAAAGACCGCCTTGAGCGCGAAACCTGGGCCATCGGCCACAACGGGCGCTGGGATTCAGGTAACAGCGAGCTGCGCTTCTACGGCGAAAAACTTGATAACAAAGATCCTGCCAGCACCGGCACCATTACCTCCGAAAGCAATACGCTGGACGGTAAGTACGTGCTGCCGATTGGCGCGATCAACCAGTTAGTGACTTTCGGCGGCGAATACCGCCACGACAAACTGAAAGATCCGGTCAATCTGACGGGCGGCAACAGCAGCGAAACCTCTGCCAGTCAGTACGCGCTGTTCCTGGAAGACGAATGGCGGATTATCGATCCGCTGGCGCTGACCGCCGGTCTGCGTATGGACGACCACGAAACCTACGGCGACCACTGGAGCCCGCGTGCGTATCTGGTGTACAACGCCACCGACACCCTGACGGTGAAAGGCGGCTGGTCCACCGCGTTTAAAGCGCCTTCGCTGCTGCAACTGAGCCCGGACTGGACCACCGGTTCCTGCCGTGGCGCGTGCGAAATCGTCGGTAGCCCGGATCTGAAGCCGGAAACCAGCGAAAGCTACGAGCTCGGCCTGTACTACGCCGGGGAAGAAGGGTGGCTGGAAGGCGTCACCGCCAGCGTCACGACCTTCCAGAACGATATTGACGACATGATCAACATCGACCGTACGCAAAGCCGCACGCTGGCGCCAAGCTACAGCAACTTTGTGGGGTTCAACAGCGACGGCGAACCGATCTTCCGCTATTACAACGTCAACAAAGCGCGGATTCGCGGCGTGGAAACCGAGCTGAAAGTGCCGTTCAACGACCAGTGGAAACTGACGGTGAACTACACCTATAACGACGGGCGTGACCTGAGCGGCGGCGGCAACAAACCGCTGTCCTCGCTGCCGTTCCATACCGCCAACGGCACCCTGGACTGGACGCCGCTGGAAGACTGGTCGTTCTATGTGTCCGGTAACTATACCGGCGAGCAGCGCGCCACCACGACCGCTACCACCGCCACCGGCGGCTATGTGATCTGGAATGCGGGCGCGGCCTGGCAGGCCACGAAGAACGTCAAGCTGCGTACCGGCGTGATGAACCTCGGCGATAAAGACCTGAGCCGCGAAGACTACAGCTATAACGAAGATGGCCGTCGTTACTTTGTGGCCATGGATTACCGCTTCTGATGGATTGCTGAAAAGAGAGAAGGGTATCCCGGGCGGGATACCCTTTTTTACTTACGCCTCAGCAAAAAGATGCTCAGCATGAAAGCGCAGGTGATCTTCAATAAACGAGGCAATAAAGAAATAACTGTGATCGTAGCCTGGCTGAATGCGCAGGGTTAACGGCCAGCCGGTCTGGCGCGCCACTTCCGCCAGTTGCGCAGGCTGAAGCTGATCGGCGAGGAACTGATCGTTATCGCCCTGATCCACTAAGGTCGGGATCTGCTGTTCGGCGCTTGCCTGCGCCATCAGCGCGCAGCTGTCCCATGCCGCCCACTGGTTTTGATCCTCGCCCAGATACGCGCTGAACGCTTTCTGGCCCCAGGGCACGCGCACCGGGTTCACAATGGGCGCAAACGCCGAAATCGACGTAAAGCGTCCCGGATTTTTCAGCGCCATGATCAGCGCCCCGTGGCCGCCCATCGAGTGACCGCTGATAGCGCAACGATCGCTGACGTTAAAGTGCTCCTGAACCAGCGCCGGTAGCTCATCGCGCAGATAGTCGTACATCCGGTAATGTGCTGCCCACGGCGCCTGGGTGGCGTTCAGGTAAAAGCCCGCGCCTTTGCCCAGATCGTAGCCGTCGGCATCCGCCACATCATCGCCGCGCGGGCTGGTGTCCGGCATCACCAGCACAATGCCCAGTTGCGCCGCGACGCGCTGAGCGTTGGCTTTGGTAGTGAAGTTTTCATCATTGCAGGTCAGGCCCGAGAGCCAGTACAGCACCGGCGGCGGATTGGTGGAAACCGGCGGCGGCAAAAATACGCTCAGGGTCATGGTGCAGTTGAGCACCTCTGAATGATGACGCCAGCGTTGTTGCCAGCCTTCAAAACAGCGGTGCTCTTCAATCATCTCCATAATGGCTCCTTGGGGTATCGAAAGGGTACGCAGGTTATTCATTTTACAGTGAAGAAATTTCAGTTCAGCTTTATTTGGCTATCCTGCATCATCTATATAACCGCATTGTAACAAATGGAGTGGCCGTGGCGCTGCGAATTGCGATAACGGGTTTTCTGGTTTTAGTCGTGGCGATGGGTATCGGCCGTTTTGCCTTTACGCCGCAGGTGCCGTTAATGATAGCCGAAGGGCAGCTTACCCTGACCAGCGCGGCGCTGGTGGCGGCGATTAACTATCTGGGCTATCTGGCAGGGGCATGGGACGCGATGCGCGCCTGTCGCCACGTGGAGTGCCGGTTGCACCTCGGCGTCTGGGGCGCGGTAGGGCTGACGTTACTCTCTGCGCTGGCCCCGGAGGCCTGGAGCCACGCGATAATTCGCTTTGTCATTGGCGGTATGAGCGGCTGGGCGATGGTGTTGATCGCCGCCTGGACCAACGAACAGCTGGCGCATTTCGGCAAACCGGGGTTAAGCGCGGCGGTATTCGCCGGGCCGGGCGCGGGTATCGCCATCAGCGGGTTGCTGGCCGTGGCCATTCAGGCGGGCGATTTGCACGCCTGGCAGGGCTGGCTGGTATACGGGGTGCTGGCGCTGATCCTGATTGGCCTGATCGCGCGTAATTTGCCGCGCAAGGGGCAACTCCATCGCCCGGAGAGCCAGCCGCAGCCGCTGACGCTCACGCCTGGCCTGAAGCGCCTGGTCTGGAGCTACAGCCTTGCCGGTTTCGGCTACATCCTGCCCGCGACGTTTCTTTCGCAAATGGCGGCGGCGCGCTTTCCCGGCAGCTTTATGGCGCAGTTCGTCTGGCCAGTGTTTGGCATCGCTGCGGTGTGCGGTATTGCATTAAGCATTGCCCTGCGCCACGTGGGCTCCAGCAATCAGCGGCTGGCGGTGGTGCTGTTGTTACAGGGCGTCGGGGTGCTGGGCGCGGCGTTATTGCCTGCGATGGCGGGGCTGGTGGTTGGCGCGTTGCTGGTGGGCGGCGGATTTTTATGCGCGGTGCAGCTGTCGCTGCTTTACGGACGCGAGCTTGCGCCCCAGCATACGCGCTATATGGCGGGGTTATTAACCACCGGCTATGCCGTCGGGCAGTTGGGCGGGCCGATGACGTCGGCGCTGTCCACCGTCCTGACCGGCAGGCTGGAGCCTGCGCTGTGGATTGCCGGCGTAGCGCTGTTTGTCGCCGCCGGGCTGGTCTGGAAGCGTGAGCCTGAAAGGCCAGACCAATTTCAATAATTATCATGGTGAATACTGGATTATGTGCACCGGCTCACGCACAATGAATGCGCACTTTGCCCCGGGAGGGCAGAGGTACGCCACACCTGCAGGAGAAAAATAAATGTCATCACTCAGTAAAGAAGCCGCCCTGGTTCATGAGGCGCTGGTCGCCCGCGGTCTGGAGACGCCGTTGCGTCCGCCGTTGCGCGAACTGGACAACGAAACCCGCAAGCGCCTCATTTCCGAACATATGAGCGAAATCATGCAACTGCTCAATCTGGATCTGAGCGATGACAGTTTGATGGAAACGCCGCACCGCATCGCCAAAATGTATGTCGATGAGATTTTCTCCGGGCTGGATTACGCCAATTTCCCGAAAATCACCGTCATTGAAAATAAAATGAAGGTTGATGAAATGGTCACCGTGCGCGACATCACCCTGACCAGCACCTGTGAACACCACTTTGTGACCATCGACGGGAAAGCCACCGTGGCCTATATTCCCAAAGAGTCGGTAATCGGCCTGTCGAAAATTAACCGTATCGTGCAGTTCTTCGCCCAGCGCCCGCAGGTGCAGGAGCGTCTAACCCAGCAGATCCTGGTGGCCCTGCAAACCCTGCTTGGCACCAACAACGTGGCGGTGTCGATCGATGCGGTGCATTACTGCGTGAAAGCGCGCGGCATTCGTGACGCGACCAGCGCGACCACCACCACCTCGCTCGGCGGGCTGTTCAAGTCCAGCCAGAATACGCGTCAGGAGTTTTTGCGCGCGGTGCGTCACCACAGCTAACAGAAGGCCGGATGCATGGAACGAAATGTCACGCTTGACGCGGTTCGTGGCGTTGCCATTCTTGGCATCCTGCTGTTGAATATTATGGCTTTCGGCCTGCCGAAAGCCGCCTACCTGAATCCCGCCTGGTATGGCGATATTACCTCCCGCGACGCCTGGACCTGGGCGCTTCTCGACCTGTTTGCCCAGGTGAAATTCCTGACCTTATTCGCGCTGCTGTTTGGCGCGGGCCTGCAACTGCTATTGGCGCGCGGCAAACGCTGGATCCAGTCGCGTCTGACGCTGTTAGTTTTGCTCGGTTTCTGCCACGGTCTGCTGCTGTGGGATGGCGACATTCTGCTGGCTTACGGGCTGGTGGGGCTGATTAGCTGGCGGCTGATCCGCGACGCGCCCAGCGTCAAGTCGTTATTCAATACCGGCCTGATGCTGTTTCTTGTAGGGCTCGGGGTATTGATATTGCTGGGCCTGATTTCCGGCGACCAGCTTAACCGCTCGTGGATCCCTGACGAGTCGGCCCTCCAGCTGGAACAGTTCTGGCGTACTGAAGGAGGAATGACCGCCATTCGCTACCGGGCGGATTTGCTCTCCTCCACGCTGCTGGCTTTGGGCGCGCAGTACGGTTGGCAACTGGCGGGCCTGATGCTGATCGGCGCGGCGCTGATGCGCAGCGGCTGGCTGAAAGGGCAGTTTAGCATGGGGCATTACCGGCGCACGGGCGTCATACTGATCCTGACTGGCGTGGCGATTAACCTGCCGTCAATCCTCCTGCAATGGCATCTCAACTGGGCCTACCGCTGGTGCGGCTTCCTGTTACAGGCCCCGCGCGAGCTGAGCGCGCCGTTTCAGGTGCTGGGCTATACCGCGCTGATCTACGGTTTCTGGCCGCAGCTTTCCCGCTGGCGCATCACCGGCGCGGTGGTGTGCGTCGGGCGGATGGCGCTCAGCAACTATCTGCTGCAAACCCTCATCTGCACCACCTTGTTCAGCCGCTTCGGTCTGTTTATGAAATTTGACCGCCTGCAACTGCTGGCCTTTGTCCCGGCGGTTTGGGCCGTGAACCTGCTGTTCTCCGTTTGCTGGCTGCGCTATTTCCGCCAGGGACCGGTGGAATGGCTGTGGCGGCAATTAACCGCACGGGCGTCAGGGGTTAGCCTTTCCCGCACAGACAGATAACGATCCAGATCACAATCATTAACATTTTGGATGTAACCGTTTTCAGCGGTGTGATGCGCTTCACGCAGCATCCATTCACGCGCTGACACAATATCCTGAGCTTAACACAGGGGGTATTCGTGAGTTGCTGCCAAAATAAACAGGATGAGGGTTATGATCACCATTCGTGATGTCGCACGTCAGGCGGGCGTATCCGTCGCCACCGTTTCCCGGGTCCTGAATAACAGCGCGCTGGTGAGTCCAGAGACGCGCGAACTGGTTCTGCAGGCCGTCAATCAGCTGGGATACCGCCCGAACGCCAATGCCCAGGCGCTGGCGACCCAGGTCAGCGATACCATTGGCGTGGTGGTCATGGACGTCTCCGACCCCTTCTTCGGCGCGCTGGTGAAAGCGGTGGATACCGTGGCCCAGCAGCATCAAAAATATGTGCTGATCGGCAACAGCTATCATGAAGCGGAAAAAGAGCGCCACGCCATTGAGGTGCTGATACGCCATCGCTGTAATGCCTTGATCGTTCATGCAAAAGAACTTCCTGACGACGAGCTGGCGCAGTTCATGGATCACATCCCCGGCATGGTGCTGATTAACCGCATTGTTCCGGGTTATGAGCACCGCTGCGTCGGGCTGGACAACATCACCGGCGCGATGATGGCGACGCGGATGCTGCAAAGCAACGGCCATCAGCGCATCGGCTATCTGGCCTCAAGTCACGCTATTGAAGATAACGATCATCGCCGTGAAGGGTGGCAGCGCGCGCTGGCGGAGCAGGGGATTGTCGCCCCGGAAAGCTGGGTTGGCACCGGTTCGCCGGATATGCAGGGCGGCGAGGCGGCGATGGTTGAACTGCTGGGCCGCAATCTCCAGCTGACGGCGGTTTTCGCCTATAACGACGGGATGGCGGCGGGGGCGTTGACGGCGTTGAAAGATAACGGCATTGCGGTGCCGCAGCATTTGTCACTGATCGGCTTTGACGACATTCCCATGGCGCGTTACACCGATCCGCAGTTAACCACCGTGCGTTATCCGATTGTTTCAATGGCGCGGTTGGCGACAGAGCTGGCGTTACAGGGTGCGCAGGGGCTGCTCGATAATGCAGCAACCCACTGTTTTATGCCGACTTTAGTGCGTCGCCATTCGGTAACCGGGCGCCAAATTGTGGCTCCGATCACTAGTTTGTAAATATGCGTGATGTAACCGCTTTCAATCTGTGAGTAAATTCACAGTATCTTAACAAGCCGCTGACTATGATGTCAGCGGTTTAGGGGCTGAAACACTATGTAACGATAACCATAGATGACAAGCCCGAAAGCGCAAATAACACGCAGTACTGGAGCGTTACCTGTCACGGAAGAAAATTTTCATCAGTGAACTTAGGCAGTCAGTAACGTGAACTCCACGCTGTCCTGCCGTCCATTATTCACAAGAACTACCCTGCAAATACCGGAGATACCATGAATAAGAAGGTGTTGACCCTGTCCGCTGTGATGTCGTGCATGCTGTTTGGCGCTGCTGCTCAGGCAGCCGATCGTATCGGCGTGACCATCTATAAATATGACGATAACTTCATGTCTGTAGTACGTAAGGCGATTGAGAAGGAAGCTACCGCCTCTCCGGATGTTCAACTGCTGATGAACGACTCGCAGAACGACCAGTCCAAACAGAACGACCAAATTGACGTCCTGCTGGCGAAAGGCGTGAAGTCTCTGGCTATCAACCTGGTTGACCCGGCTGCAGCGGGCACCGTGATTGAAAAAGCGCGCGGCCAGAACGTGCCAATCGTGTTCTTCAACAAAGAACCGTCCCGTAAAGCGCTGGACAGCTATGACAAGGCCTTCTACGTCGGTACTGACTCCAAAGAATCCGGCATTATCCAGGGCGACCTGATTGCCAAACACTGGGCGGCAAACCCGGCGTGGGATCTGAATAAAGATGGCCAGATCCAGTTCGTACTGCTGAAAGGCGAACCGGGCCACCCGGATGCTGAAGCGCGTACCACTTACGTGATCAAAGAGCTGAACGATAAAGGCGTGAAAACCCAGCAGCTGCAGCTTGATACCGCTATGTGGGACACCGCCATGGCGAAAGACAAGATGGACGCCTGGCTGTCTGGTCCGAACGCGAACAAAATTGAAGTGGTTATCGCCAACAACGACGCCATGGCAATGGGCGCGGTTGAAGCGCTGAAAGCCCACAACAAATCCTCTATTCCAGTATTCGGCGTTGACGCCCTGCCGGAAGCCCTGGCGCTGGTTAAATCCGGTGCGATGGCCGGTACCGTGCTGAACGACGCCAACAACCAGGCGAAAGCCACCTTCGATCTGGCGAAAAACCTGGCAGCAGGTAAAGGCGCCGCCGACGGGACTAACTGGAAAATCGAAAACAAAGTGGTTCGTGTTCCTTACGTCGGGGTTGATAAAGAAAACCTGGCTGAGTTCACCAACAAATAATAAGCCGTATTTAAAGGGCGCAAGCTGCGCCCTTTTTTAAACTCGTCATACCCGTCAACCTATACGCCACCAGGTATAACTATGGTCAGCACGAACACGCAATCCTCAGGCGAATACTTGTTAGAAATGAGCGGTATCGACAAGTCATTCCCGGGCGTTAAGGCACTGGATAATGTTAATTTGAAAGTACGCCCACATTCTATCCATGCATTAATGGGTGAAAACGGGGCGGGTAAATCGACATTATTAAAATGCCTTTTTGGGATCTATAAAAAAGATTCCGGCAGCATTCTTTTTCAGGGGAGAGAGATCGATTTCCAGTCAACCAAAGAGGCGCTGGAAAATGGGATCTCAATGGTTCACCAGGAATTAAACCTGGTATTACAACGTTCCGTGATGGACAACATGTGGTTGGGGCGTTACCCGACTAAAGGCGTGTTTGTCGATCAGGACAAAATGTACCGCGATACCAAAGCGATTTTCGACGAGCTCGATATTGATATCGATCCACGCGCGCGCGTAGGGACGCTTTCTGTCTCGCAAATGCAGATGATCGAAATTGCCAAAGCGTTTTCCTATGACGCCAAGATCGTAATTATGGATGAGCCCACTTCTTCCTTAACGGAAAAAGAGGTTAATCATCTGTTCAAAATTATCCGTAAATTGAAAGAGCGCGGCTGCGGCATCGTGTATATCTCCCATAAAATGGAAGAGATCTTTCAGTTGTGCGATGAAATTACCATTCTTCGTGATGGTCAATGGATTGCCACCCAGTCGCTGGAAGGGCTGGATATGGACAAGATCATCGCCATGATGGTGGGTCGCTCCCTGAACCAGCGCTTCCCGGATAAAGAAAACGTTCCTGGCGAAGTGATCCTCGAAGTGAAAAACCTGACCTCTCTGCGTCAGCCGTCGATTCGCGACGTCAGCTTCGATCTGCATAAAGGCGAAATTTTAGGTATTGCCGGGCTGGTGGGCGCCAGGCGTACCGATATCGTGGAAACCTTATTCGGCATTCGCGAGAAATCCGCCGGGACGATTAAGCTGCACGGTAAGCAAATTAATAACCATAACGCTAATGAGGCAATTAACCACGGTTTCGCCCTGGTGACCGAGGAGCGTCGCTCTACGGGTATTTATGCCTATCTGGATATCGGCTTTAACTCGCTTATTTCCAACATTCGCAAATACAAAAACAAAGTCGGGCTGCTGGATAATTCCCGCATGAAAAGTGATACCCAGTGGGTTATTGATGCCATGCGCGTAAAAACGCCGGGCCATCGCACCCAGATTGGTTCGCTTTCCGGTGGTAACCAGCAAAAGGTGATTATCGGGCGCTGGCTGTTAACCCAGCCGGAAATACTTATGCTTGATGAACCCACCCGCGGTATTGACGTGGGCGCGAAGTTTGAAATTTATCAGCTCATTGCTGAACTGGCGAAAAAAGGCAAAGGGATCATTATCATCTCCTCCGAAATGCCAGAGCTGTTAGGAATAACCGACCGTATCCTGGTAATGAGCAATGGTCTCGTTTCCGGAATTGTTGACACCAAAACGACGTCGCAGAATGAAATTTTGCGTCTTGCGTCTTTGCACCTTTAATATCAGGGGCTCCTCATGAGTGCGTTAAATAAGAAAAGTTTTCTCACTTATCTGAAAGAAGGCGGTATTTACGTCGTCCTTTTAGTTTTGCTGGCCATTATTATTTTCCAGGACCCGACCTTCTTAAGCCTGTTGAACTTAAGCAACATCCTGACCCAGTCTTCGGTACGTATTATCATTGCGCTGGGCGTGGCGGGGCTTATCGTCACCCAGGGGACTGACCTGTCTGCCGGTCGTCAGGTTGGCCTGGCGGCAGTCGTGGCGGCAACCCTGTTACAGTCGATGGAAAACGCCAATAAAGTGTTCCCGGAAATGGCGACCATGCCGATTTTCGTGGTGATCCTCATTGTCTGCGCTATCGGGGCGATCATCGGCCTGATTAACGGCATCGTTATCGCTTACCTGAACGTGACGCCGTTTATCACCACCCTGGGCACCATGATCATCGTGTACGGCATCAACTCCCTGTACTACGACTTCGTGGGCGCATCGCCGATTTCCGGTTTTGACAGCGGCTTCTCGACGTTTACCCAGGGCTTTATCGCGCTGGGCAGTTTCCGACTCTCGTATATCACCTTCTATGCGCTGATTGCGGTGGCCTTCGTCTGGATCCTGTGGAACAAAACCCGCTTTGGTAAAAACATCTTCGCTATCGGCGGCAACCCGGAAGCGGCAAAAGTCTCCGGCGTTAACGTGGCCCTGAACCTGCTGATGATTTATGCGCTGTCCGGCGTGTTCTACGCCTTCGGCGGGATGCTGGAAGCAGGCCGTATCGGCTCCGCCACCAACAACCTTGGCTTTATGTACGAACTGGATGCGATTGCCGCGTGCGTAGTGGGCGGCGTTTCCTTCAGCGGCGGCGTGGGTACGGTGATTGGCGTGGTAACCGGTGTGATCATCTTTACGGTTATCAACTACGGCCTGACCTACATCGGCGTGAACCCGTACTGGCAGTACATTATCAAAGGCGCAATCATCATCTTCGCGGTTGCGCTGGATTCCCTGAAATACGCCCGTAAGAAGTAATGTTGACCTGTTTTGTCCAGCCCCCGGTTACGGGGGCTTTTTTTATTAGCGCTTCGTTTCCGTCACTTCCTGCTGCGCAGGCACTTTCGAATCATCCCCGTTCAGCCGCCGCTTCTCCTGGTCAGCCTGATAGAAATAGTTCCAGCAGGTGACAAACAGCGCCGCGACCATCGGGCCAATCACAAAGCCGTTGATGCCGTAGATGCTCAGCCCGCCCAGCGTGGTGATCAGGATCAACCAGTCCGGCATCCGGATATCTTTACCCACCAGCAGCGGGCGCAGAATATTGTCCGACAGGCCCACCACCACCACAAACCACAGCGTCAGCAGTAAGCCTTTGATAATCATCCCGGTGGCAAACAGATAAATTGCCGCCGGGATCCACACCAGCGCCGTGCCCACCGCCGGGATCAACGACAGGAACGCCATCAGCGCGCCCCACAGCAGGCTGGCTTCAATGCCCGCAAAGTAAAATGCGATCCCCCCCAGCGCGCCCTGAACCACCGCGACGACCACGGTGCCTTTTACCGTGGCGCGAGCCACCGCAGCGAAGCGGGCAAACAGACGGTATTTCATGTTGTTTTCCAGCGGGATCGCTTTGAACGCCAGTTCCACCAGCCGTGCGCCGTCTTTCAGGAAGAAGAACAGCAGATACAGCATCACGCCGAAACCTACCGCCAGGCTGAAGGTGTTTTTACTGATCAGCAATACGCTGCCAGCGGCATACTGGCTGCCCTTCATGGCGACTTCAGACAGTTTGCTGCGGATGTCGGTGAGGTTATCAAGCTGGTATTCCGCCAGCAGGCCGCGCGCCCAGTCCGGCAGATAGCCGAGATATTCATAAAACAGCCGCGCGATATTGGCGTTATCGGTTTGCAGGTTCTGGTAGACGGTATTGAATTCCCGTGCCAGTGAAGAGGCGATAATCGCCAGCGGGGTGAAAACGATTAAACAGATCACCAGCAGCGTCAGCAGCGCCGCCAGGCCGTTGCGGCCACCGGTGGCGCGGCTCAGCCAGATTTTCGTTTTATAAAAAATAACGGCGAGGATAACGGCCCACAGCAGTGAGGAGAACCAGGGGCGTAAAATGCTGCACAGTGCCAGCGTGACCAGCGCCAGTATCAGCGCGAAAAGAATTTTCGACGTTTTTCCCATAAGCATAGTGATTCCCTTTTGACGGCGTGAGAGACACGCGTTGTGCATAAGTCAGTGTAGACGCTGTATAAACGAGGACAGTTTCCGCCAACGCCGGAAACGAAGAATTCAGAATGGAGGAAGAGGATGCGGTTAACAAAACGCCGTTATTTCGCCTTTTGCAGCTCAAGCAGCTGTTCTGCCGTCACCGCCGGGTAGCCCTGTGCATCGTCCGGTACATCGTGCAGGGCCGGGATAGGCACCAGCGGCCCCAGGAAGCGGGGTTCACGTTTGAAAATATACAGATCGGCAAGCGCCCCCAGGCGCGCGCCGAACTCCCGGACCCGTACCGTCAGCATATCTTTCGGCGAAGGCACCGCGTAGCACTGCGCCTGGATCCCCATATGCAGGGCGATAAACAGCGCGCGCTCGCAGTGGAAGCGCTGGGTAATGATAATAAAATCGTTGGTATCGAACACCTTACGGGTGCGAACGATAGAATCCAGGGTGCGGAACCCGGCGTAATCCAACACGATGTCTGCCGGATCGACGCCTGCGGCAATCAAATCCTTACGCATGGTCATTGGTTCGTTATAGCTTTGCAGCGCGTTATCGCCGCTCAGCAGCAGGTAATTTACTTTGCCGCTGTTGTAAGCGTTAATTGCGCCCTGAATGCGGTAACGGTAATACTGATTGATCACGCCGGTGCGGTAGTACTTGGCGGTGCCTAACACCACACCGACCTGGCGGTAGGGCAGGTCCTGTAATTCGTCATAGACGTAGGGGGAGGTTTTCCAGCTTATCCAGCGATCAAGAAGCAGCGCCGCTAACAGCAGTAAGCCGATAAACACAACCAGGCTGTACAACAGGCGCTTCAACATTCAGGTGGCTCAGAACAGGAAAATTGTCACCAAGGCTACTTTACCCGCCAGGCGAGCGCAACCGGTGACCGTGCGGGTGGATTAAAATTAAGCATTCCGCACGGTGTAGCGTAAAGCATCAGGCTAAAAGCACCCGCTCGACATTCTGGCAGCCCAGGCCATTAAGCGTGGACACCGTCGGCGCCCACTGGCTGATATTGCCATTCGGCAGCTCAGCGAGGATGGCGCGCTGGATATCCGCAAAGCCGTAACCTTTCAGGATCACCAGATTCAGCGCCGCCTGCAACGGCGGCAGTGACGGGTTGAAGGCGGCGTTTTCGGCATAACTGCCGGTCAGGATAGTGCTGTCGCGCAGTTCCATCGCCAGGCCGCACGGCGACCGGGTATATGGCGCGTGGCTGCGGTTGGCCGCTTTAATCGCCTGTTGGCTCAGCTCATCGCCTTCCAGCGCGAAACCGTGGTCTTCAGCATCGAAAATGGTGGTTTTAATCTCCAGATCGCGCGGACCAAAGGCGTCTGGCAGATAGTCTTTCAGCCTGGCGGCGGCGCGCCCCGGTAAATGGATATGCAAATCGAGGCCGCTGTTCAGTTCATTCATAAACTGGCGGCAGTGCCCGCACGGCGTGTAGTTAACGGTAATTGCCCGCAGGCCCGTTTCACCGCTCATCCACGCGTGGGTAATGGCGCTTTGTTCGGCATGGACAGTTTGTTGCAGCGCGATGCCGGGGTATTCCATGTTCGCGCCAAACCATAAATTGCCGCTGACGCCGCGCGCGATAGCGCCGACGTTAAAATGGGAGATAGGGGTTTCTGCATACGCCGCCGCGAGCGGCAGTAATGCGAACGCCAGCTCATCTTCGTTGAGGCCGCACTGGCGTTGGATCTGCTGCGACTGTTCGGCCGTCAGCCTGGCCGGAAAATGTTCGTCTTCCAGCAGGGGAGCAAGTGCGGTTTGCAGAGGCTGTGAAAGCCCGGCAAAGGCGGTGTGAAATCGTGAATGCATGGCAAAGCCTCTTAATATCGATTACTGGATCCGTAGTTTACGGAGCCAGGGAGGCTTGATATGTGATTTGCATCCCGTTATTTATGCAACGAAACTTCTTTCATACAAATTTGCGCGACATCTCGCAAATTTTACGCCCAAAACGCCAGAATCAACGGGAATAAAAACGGCGCGATCAGCGAAGTGATAATCCCGCAGATCACCAGCGCCAGCGAACTGAACGCCCCTTCCTGATAGTCCAGCTCCGCGCAGCGGGCGGTGCCCAGCGCGTGCGACGCGGTGCCCATCGCCAGTCCACGCGCCGATTTGGTATGGATGCGCATCACATTCAGCAGGCTGTGACCAAATACCGCGCCGAGGATGCCGACAAAAATCACACATACCGCGCTGATTGCCGGAATGCCGCCGAGACTGCCGCCCACCGCCATGGCAATCGGCGTAGTGACGGATTTCGGTAATATCGATGCGGCAATTTCTGGCGACGCGCCCAGCAATAGCGCTATCGACGTGCCGGTCAACATCGCCACCATGCTGCCGATAAAACAGAGGGTAATAATTGATTTCCAGCGGGCGCGGATCTGATGGAGCTGCTCATACAGCGGAAACGCCAGCGCTACCACGGCAGGTTGCAGCAGATCATTGAGGATTTTGCTGCCCTGGAAATAGTGCTCGTAAGGCGTATGGGTAAACACCAGCAGCGGGATAATCACCACCATCGACACCAGTAGCGGGTTTAACAGCGGGGTTTTTAACTTCGCCGCCAGTTTGCGGGCCGCGAAAAAGACCGCCAGGGTTAACGGCAGCGACCACCAGATATGCTCAATCATTGTTTAGGCTCCTGCTGCCCAATCACTTTGCGCTGGCCGTGCACCAGATGTGAACTCCAGCTGACCACCAGAAACACCACCAGGGTGCTGATAAAACAGGACACCACCACCGGGCCGAACTGCGCTTTCAGCACGTCGACATACTGCATCACGCCAATCCCTACCGGTACAAACAGCAGCGCCATATAGCGGATCAGCACGTTACAGCCGGGCTTGACCCATTTCGCCGGCAGGATTTGCAGCGACAGCAGGATAAACATAATCAGCATACCGATAATACTGCCGGGAATGGTGATGGGCAGCAGCGCCGCCAGGGCGATACCCGCGTAAAGACAGGCGTAAATCAGGATAAACGCACGGACAAAGTGCCAGAGGGTAGTCAGCATAGTGCTCATATCAATAACCTTGTTGGAATGCATTCATCATACAATTAATGAAAATTGTGTGCTACAGATCACATCATGATTTTATGGCATCAACAGTATGCCTGCTGTGCACAGTTGCAAGCCTTGTCAGAAATGAAAAAGAGGGAGGTGCAGGTGCGGCATATTCTATTTTTTGCCAGCATACCCGGCACAGCAGGCTGGCTCAATGGCAGCACGTAAAATGCGTTTCCCTTATTGCCGCCAGGCGCTACCATAGCGCCTCTTTTTTACTGAGGTCGGCTATGCGTGTGTTACTGGCGCCAATGGAAGGCGTACTGGACTCTCTGGTGCGTGAACTGTTAACGGACGTGAACGACTACGATCTGTGCGTCACGGAATTTCTGCGCGTGGTGGACAGCCTGCTGCCTGCCAAATCCTTCTATAAACTTTGCCCGGAGCTGCATCATCAGAGCCGCACGCCGTCCGGCACCCTGGTGCGCATACAGTTGCTGGGCCAGCACCCGCAATGGCTGGCGGAAAACGCCGCACGCGCGGTAGAGCTGGGCTCCTGGGGCGTCGACCTCAACTGCGGCTGCCCGTCAAAGCTGGTTAACGGCAGCGGCGGCGGGGCGACGTTGCTCAAAGATCCCGACCTGATTTATCGCGGCGCAAAGGCGATGCGTGAAGCGGTCCCGGCTGCGCTGCCGGTGACGGTGAAAGTGCGCCTCGGCTGGGACAGCGACGCGCGCCAGTTTGAGATCGCCGATGCGGTACAGCAGGCGGGCGCGACGGAACTGGTGGTGCATGGCCGCACCAAAGAGGATGGTTACAAAGCGGAACGCATCAACTGGGCGGCGATTGGCGAAATCCGCCAGCGCCTGTCGATCCCGGTGATTGCTAACGGTGAAATCTGGGACTGGCAGAGCGGCCAAGCCTGTCTTCAGGCCACCGGATGTGACGCGCTCATGGTCGGACGCGGCGCGCTCAATGTGCCGAATTTAAGCCGGGTAGTGAAATACAACGAAGCGCCAATGCCCTGGCACGAGGTGGTGGAACTGCTGCAAAGGTATACGCAGCTGGAGAAGCAGGGCGATACCGGGATGTATCACGTCGCGCGTATCAAGCAGTGGTTGGGGTATTTACGCAAGGCCTATCCGCAGGCGACTGAACTGTTTACCACTATCCGTACCTTAACGGATTCGCCGTCGATTGCCGCGGCGATTGACGGGTACGCCCGACGGGCGTACCACGCGGTATAACGCGGCGATTTAGAAAATCGCTTTAAACACACCCGTAACCACCAGCAGCCCAATCAGGAAGATAATCAAAACGGCCCATAGAATAATTTTCATCGCTTTCCCTCTGTTTAATAACCAGTACATCCGTTACTGAGTATAGGAAAGATTGTGAAAGTGGCGAGGCGGGATGTTTCTTATCCCCGTTTGCGGGCGCTGAGCAAAAAGATCATGGGCCGTTCTTTTTCTTCATCCAGCGCCGGATCCTTCGCGATTTGCGCGGCGCTCGGGCCCCATTCATTCAGCGCCACCAGTTCAAAACCCGCCTCAATCAGCAGCGTTATCCAGGTGGATAATTTGCGGTGCTGCTTGCGCACGCCTTCGGCGAACCAGTGAGTGATGCGCTCGCCCTCCTGCTGATAGTGACTTACCGGCCAGCTTTTTTGGCCCTGATCGTCCACCTGCCAGCCTTGCTGAAGGGGGGCGGTGAAAACAGGGTGTTCGGCGGAAAAGATCAGCATGCCCCCCGGCGTCAGCGCCTGATGAAGCGTGGCGACCGAGCGCGGCAGCGTGGCGTAGCCGTTAAAAAACGCCTCGTCATCATAAATGTTCTGGCTCATAGCATGTCCTTATCGTGATACGTTTTATGCGTGCAGTGTAATACAGCGGTTGCAGCGGCCAAAACGCCTCTCTGATTAGTTTCTATACTTACCCTTTCTTCGCATCCAGAGAGGACGACCTATGACCCAACGAGTTGCAATAGTGACGGCTTCCGATTCCGGCATCGGCAAGAAATGCGCGGAATTACTGGCACAGCAAGGTTTCGACATCGGTATTACCTGGCATAGCGACGACAAAGGGGCCAAAGAGACTGCCGAACAGGTGCGTTCGTTTGGCCGTAAAGCGGAGTTAATCCAGCTGGATCTGGGTAATCTGCCTGACGGCGCAAACGCTATTCAGGAGTTGATTGACCGCTTCGGGCGCATCGATGTGCTGGTGAACAATGCGGGGGCGATGTCGAAGGCGGCGTTTCTGGATATGCCGTTTGAGGACTGGCGCAACGTCTTCACGGTCGATGTGGACGGGGCGTTTTTGTGCTCGCAAATTGCCGCGCGCGCGATGGTGAAGCAGGGCGAGGGCGGGCGTATTGTCAATATCACTTCGGTTCATGAGCATACGCCATTGCCGGAAGCCAGCGCCTACACGGCGGCCAAACATGCCCTTGGCGGCCTGACGAAGTCCATGGCGCTGGAGCTGGTGAGTCACGGCATCCTGGTCAACGCCGTCGCGCCGGGGGCTATCGCCACGCCGATGAACGATATGGATGAAGAGGACGTGAAGCCCGGATCGCTGCCGACAGTGCCGCTGGCGCGCCCGGGCAGAACCGAAGAGATCGCCAGTCTGGTGGCCTGGCTGTGTTCTGAGCAGGCGGCTTACGCCACCGGCCAGTCGTTTATCGTCGACGGCGGCTTTATGCTCGCCAACCCGCAGTTTAAGCCTCAGGAGTGAGGTTTCTTGCGCTGACGGCGTTTAACGCCGTAGCGCAGCAGCGCCACGCATCCCACGGCCAGCGCCAGCCAAATCCAGTGTTTCAGGTGCTGGTCGAGGGAGTGCAGCCAGGGCGCGATCGCTTCGCCGCCCAGGTAGCCCAGCGTCGTAAACAGCGCCGCCCACACCAGCGCGCCGAGGATATTCAGCGGCAGAAACACCTTTGGCGGCACGCGGCTGGCGCCGATCAGCAGCGGCCCAATAATGCGAAATCCGTACATAAACCGGCAACCGGGCACAAACAGTAGCGGATGACGGGCAATTAACTTCTGCGCCGAGGCGATTTTATCCTGATGCTTATTAAAGCGTTTCAAAATCCCGTTGCCATAGCGCCGCCCCACTAAATAAAGCACCTGATCGCCAATCATCCCGCCCAGCGCCACCATCAGCACCACCAGCGGAAACGACAGCAGACCCTGGTGCGCCGACACGCCGCCCAGCAGGGTGATGGTTTCTCCTTCCGCCATGCTGCCCACCAGCAGCGCGGCATAGCCATAGTGTGAAATGAGTGCTGAAACATCCATCGTGGGTCTGTTCACTCCATGTTATTCATTGCATTAAGAATACACCCCGATGCCGGGTTCGCCTCGTCCGGGAGTGATTTTCACGGGTTTCGCTAAATCGTGCTGTTCAATAATTAATCATTCGACCTGCGTTATACTTACTGCATCCTTGCGGGAGCCAGCGTCGTTGCTGGCGTGAGCGTGTTACCAAACAGGGGGCGTTATGAACCATGTCTGGGGGCTTTTTTCCCATCCTTATCGTGAAATGCAGGTTATTAAGGGCGAAAACGAAACCGTTTCGCATCATTACACCCACCACGTGCTGATCATGGCGGCCATCCCGGTGATTTGCGCGTTTATCGGCACCACTCAAATCGGCTGGGATTTCGACGACGGCAACGTGGTGAAACTGTCGCTGTTTACCGGCTTTGCACTGGCGATCCTGTTTTACGGCCTGATGCTGGCGGGCGTAGCGGTTATGGGCCGCGTGATCTGGTGGATGGCGCGCAACTATCCTCAGCGTCCGTCGTTAACGAACTGTATGGTGTTTGCCGGTTACGTGGCGACCCCCCTATTTTTGAGTGGTATCGTCGCACTGTATCCCCTCGTTTGGCTGTGTGCGCTGGTGGGGACGCTGGCGCTGTTTTATACCGGCTATCTGCTGTACGTCGGCGTTCCGGCGTTCCTTAATATCAATCGCGAAGAGGGGTTGAGCTTCTCCAGTTCGACGCTCGCCATTGGTGTTTTAGTGCTGGAAGTGCTGCTGGCGTTGACTGTTATCTTGTGGGGTTACGGATATCGTCTATTCTGATGAAGGTGCATTGCCGGTTAAATCTGGCGCAATGTACTCTTAAATCACGATTCTCCTGTAGCGATAAAGCTGGACGCCGGAGTATCATCCCGGCGCCAGCTTCCAAATATTCATTTAATGCATGGAAGCGGTGTGCGTCACAACGTGCGTGAATAATTTTCTGAAGTAAAACCATGCCGACTACAATCCGTCATTCACTTCTGAGCCTTGCGCTCATGCTGGCCGTACCCTTTGCGCCCGTAGCCATCGCGGCGAAAACAGCGGTCGCGCAGGCCGCCGCCCAGCCGGAAATCGCCTCCGGCAGCGCCATGATCGTCGACCTGCAAACCAACAAGGTACTTTATTCCAGCCATCCCAATCTGGTGCGTCCTATTGCCTCTATCACCAAAGTGATGACGGCGATGGTGGTGTTAGACGCCCGCTTGCCGCTGGATGAAATGTTGAAAGTCGACATCAGCCAGACGCCGGAAATGAAAGGTATTTATTCGCGGGTACGGCTGAACAGTGAAATCAGCCGTAAAAACATGCTGCTGCTGGCGCTGATGTCCTCGGAAAACCGGGCGGCGGCCAGTCTGGCGCACCATTATCCTGGCGGCTATAACGCATTTATCCGCGCCATGAACGCCAAAGCGAAATCCCTTGGCATGACTCATACCCGTTTTGTTGAGCCGACCGGGCTGTCGATTAAAAATGTCTCTACTGCCGCAGATCTCACCAAACTGCTGATCGCCACCAGACAGTATCCGCTGATCGGCCAGCTCAGCATCACCCGCGAAGATATGGCGACGTTCGCTAAACCGGCCTATACGCTGCCGTTTCGCAATACCAACCATCTGGTCTACCGCGATAACTGGAACATTCAACTGACGAAAACTGGCTTTACCAATGCGGCGGGCCACTGCCTGGTGATGCGCACCGTGATCAATAACCGTCCGGTGGCGCTGGTGGTGATGGATGCCTTCGGCAAATATACTCACTTCGCCGACGCCAGCCGCCTGCGTACCTGGATGGAAACCGGTAAAGTCACGCCGGTTCCGGCCTCCGCGCTGAGCTATAAACGGCAAAAAGCGGCGCAGATGGCCGCAAACAGTACGGCCAGCGCTGCACAAAACGAGTAATTAATCCGGCAGCGCCCAGTCGCCCTGGTTGAGCGGGCGCTGCATAATTAACGTGTCCCGCCAGTTACCCAGTTTAAAGCCCACGCTGCGCAATTGACCTACCACTTCAAAGCCCAGTTGCCGGTGCAGGCGCTGCGAACCGGGGTTGTTTTCTCCATCGCCGATAATGGCGACCATCTGCCGCCACGGCCCCTGTTCGCAGCGTTCAATCAGTGCTTCCAGCAGCGCCCGGCCGATACCGCGCCCGGTCATACTGGCATCGACGTAGATCGACTCTTCAATGGTGTAGCGGTAAGCGGGTCGCGAGCGATAGGGCGCGGCGTAACAGTACCCCACCACAATACCGTGCCATTCCGCCACCAGCCACGGATAGCCCTTTTCGCTAAGGTGCGCGATGCGCTGCGCCATTTCTTCGGCATCCGGCGGCACTTCTTCAAAGGAGGCGCGGCCATGCTGGACATGCCAGGCGTAAATGGCGGCGATAAGCGCGGTATCATCAGGCAGGGCATCACGGACAGCTAGAGCAGGGACAGGAACCACTTCGACTGCTGACATTTTCCATTCCTCAGGGCTGGCTCAGGCCAGCGCGATGCTGGCCTTGCCGTTACTCTAATCGGAATTTTCTTAGTCTAAAAGATGTTCGATATATTTTAATCACAATCTCACAACTTAGCCTGGTCGTGAACGCTTTCGCTAACCGGTTCCGCCCAGTTTTTCAGCTTGCTTGTCTTGCCAATACCGGGGTTCATGCTGTTTGTCGGGTCATTTTGTTTATAAAAGCGTTTTAATTGCGTTGGCGCTTCATACAAATGCCCCACGTTATGCTCCGCCGGGTATTGCGCTCCGCGCGCCCGCAGCAGTTCCAGCATTTCATCCTTCAGCGCATGGGCATCCACGCCTTTTTTAACGATGTAATCCTGATGGAACACATAGCAGAAGAAGTGGCCGTAATAGAGCTTGTGTACCAGCTTGCTGTCGATTTCCGCAGGCAGGGTTTCGAACCACTCGGTATCGTTGCGGCGCAGCGCAATGTCTAACGCCAGAATGTCTTCCACTTCATCGGAATGTACCGCCTGATAGCGGATCGCCGCCCCCGCCGCCGCAAAGCGATGCAGAAAGGCCTTGCTGCCTTCTTCCGGCGTGCAGGCAAAGAACGCGCCCTCCGCCTCGTTGAAGAAGTGGGTCAACCAGCTGCGCGCTTCTTCAATGCCGTCGCCCGCCATTTTCAGCAGGAGATGATGCTCGTACTTATCGCGCCACTGCTTCATGCGCGGCGGTAAATGACCGGGGAAGATTTTGCCCAGCTTTTGCATCGCGCGGTCGGTAAAGTGCGGTTTAAACACGCTGACTTTTTCCAGCAGCGCGTCGGTGCGCCCTTTAAGGGTAAAGAAGAACGGCATTTTGTCGGTGCCGAGTTTATCGATCATTAAAAACGTGTCTTTACCGTAGCGCTCGGCGATATCGTAAATATCGCGATGCATGTATTCGCCCGCCACCGGCAGGTTTTCAAAATTCGCCAGCATATGGCGGCGGATTTCCGTCAGCACCGCCGCGTCGTTGGTGCCGATGTAAAACACCTGCTGATTCTTTTGCGCCGGGAAGGTGTCGAGGCGCACCGCGAACACCGCCAGTTTGCCCGCGCAGCCGGAGGCTTCAAACAGCCGGTCCGGGTCGGCGTTATAGCGCGCCGGGGAATCGGCATTGATATCGCGCACCCGGCTAATGTAATCGCTGTCTGAGGCGTGGCGGCCATCGTGGCGCACGTCTTCTGGCTTCAGGCGATCATCATCCAGCTTGCCGAGGATCTGCTCCGGCGTTTGCCCCAAATCGATGCCCAGATGGTTTACCAGCGTCAGCTTGCCGTCTTCGTTAATGCGCGCGTACAGCGCCATCTCGGTATAGGCCGGGCCGCGCTGAATCAGCGCGCCGCCGGAATTATTACAAATACCGCCCACTACCGATGCGCCGATACACGACGAGCCGATCACCGAGTGCGGCTCGCGGCCCAGCGGTTTAAGCGCTTTTTCCAGGGTGTAGAGCGTGGTGCCGGGGAAAGCCAGCACCTGCTCGCCGCTATCAATCAGCTGTAATTTATCCAGCCGCAGGGTGCTGATAATCACGATCTGGCGGTCATAATCGTTGCCGTTTGGCGTAGAGCCTTCCGTCAGGCCGGTATTGGCGGCCTGCATTAAAATGATCTTATCGGCATTCACACAGGCTTGCAGCACGCGCCACAGTTCCAGCAGCGAACCGGGGAACACCACGGCCAGCGCGTCGCCCTGGCCTGAGCGAAAGCCCTTGCGATAGCGGGCGGTTTTCGCGGGATCGGTCAGCAGGTGGCTGGTGCCGACCAGCCGGGTCAGTTCAGCAATAAAGGCGGAATTATCGTTATGCGAGGTGAGGGACATGCTCCACTCCTTGTGGTATGACAAATGTAGACGGAGTTAATCATAGCCCCGCCTTTGCGAGAAAACTCGGAAAGTGCCGAAAAATCAGAGCGCAAACACATTGCGCCTCTTCTTACCGATTTATCCCTGTGGCACACTGCACATCAAATCTGCATGGGCGGCTATGCTTATTAGCCGCATGACTGAGAGAGTAAATGGCATGAAATGGCTTTGTTCTGTAGGGATAGCAGTCAGCCTCGCGCTGCAACCTGCTTATGCTTCATCGACCTTTGGCGAACATCCGTTAACCCCTGAGGCGCGGGATGCGTTTGTCACCGATCTGCTCAAACAAATGACCGTGGATGAAAAGATCGGTCAGCTGCGGTTAATCAGCGTGGGGCCTGATAATCCCAAAGAAGCGATCCGCGACATGATCCAGAAAAGCCAGGTGGGCGCCATCTTTAACACGGTTACCCGCCAGGATATCCGCGCCATGCAGGATCAGGTGATGGAACTGAGCCGCCTGAAAATTCCTTTATTCTTCGCCTACGACGTGCTGCACGGCCAGCGCACCGTGTTCCCGATAAGCCTCGGGCTGGCGTCCT
The DNA here is from genome assembly GCF_009907385.1 of Atlantibacter hermannii. Lineage (GTDB taxonomy): Bacteria > Pseudomonadota > Gammaproteobacteria > Enterobacterales > Enterobacteriaceae > Atlantibacter > Atlantibacter hermannii_A. Next base: position 89,387 of record NZ_JAAATR010000042.1, on the reverse strand, counting down.
CGTTTAATCTCGAGGCGGTTAAAACCGTGGGCCGGATTTCCGCGTATGAAGCGGCGGACGACGGGCTGAATATGACCTGGGCGCCGATGGTGGATGTCTCGCGCGATCCGCGCTGGGGCCGCGTGTCGGAAGGCTTTGGGGAAGATACCTATCTAACCTCCATCATGGGTAAAACCATGGTTGAAGCGATGCAGGGCAAAAGCCCGGCGGATCGCTATTCGATAATGACCAGCGTTAAGCACTTCGCCGCCTACGGCGCAGTGGAGGGCGGTAAAGAGTACAACACCGTGGATATGAGCCCGCAGCGCCTGTTCAACGACTACATGCCGCCGTACAAAGCGGCGCTCGACGCGGGCAGCGGCGGGGTAATGGTGGCGCTGAACTCGCTCAACGGCACCCCGGCGTCCTCGGACAGCTGGCTGTTGAAAGATCTGCTGCGCGATCAGTGGGGCTTTAAGGGCATCACCATCTCCGACCACGGGGCGATCAAAGAGCTGATCAAACACGGCACGGCGGCGGATCCGAAAGACGCGGTGCGCGTGGCGCTGAAGTCCGGCATCAACATGAGCATGAGTGACGAGTACTACAGCAAGTACCTGCCGGAGCTGGTGAAAAGCGGCGACGTCACGATGGAAGAACTGGACGACGCCGCGCGCCATGTGCTGAACGTGAAATACGATATGGGGCTGTTTAACGATCCGTACAGCCACTTAGGGGCCAAAGAAACCGACCCGCAGGACACCAACGCCGAAAGCCGCCTGCACCGCCAGCAAGCGCGTGAAGTGGCCCGCGAAAGCATGGTGCTGCTGAAAAACCGTCTTGATACGCTGCCGCTGAAAAAATCCGGCACGATTGCGTTGATCGGCCCGCTGGCGGACAGCCAGCGCGACGTAATGGGCAGCTGGTCGGCGGCGGGCGTGGTGAAACAGTCCGTCACCCTGATGAGCGGCATCAAGAGCGCCGTGGGCGATAACGCCAAAATTTTGTACGCCAAAGGGGCGAACCTCACTAACGATAAAGGCATTATCCAGTTCCTGAATCAGTACGAGCAGGGCGTCGCCGTTGATGAACGTACGCCTCAGGCGATGATTGACGAAGCCGTGGAAACCGCGAAGCAGGCCGACGTGGTGGTGCTGGCGGTGGGTGAGGCCCAGGGCATGGCCCACGAAGCCTCCAGCCGTACCGATCTGACGCTGCCGCAAAGCCAGCGCGATCTGATCGCGGCCATTAAAGCCACCGGCAAACCGCTGGTGCTGGTGCTGATGAACGGGCGTCCGCTGGCGCTGGTAAAAGAAGATCAGCAGGCGGATGCGATTCTGGAAACCTGGTATGCGGGCACCGAAGGGGGCAACGCCATCGCCGATGTGCTGTTTGGCGATTACAACCCGTCGGGCAAACTGCCGATGTCTTTCCCGCGTTCGGTAGGGCAAATCCCGGTGTACTACAGCCATCTGAACACGGGCCGTCCGTATAATCCGGAAAAGCCTAATAAGTACACTTCGCACTACTTCGATGAAGCTAACGGCCCGCTGTATCCGTTTGGTTATGGCCTGAGCTACACCACCTTTAGCGTATCGGACGTGAAGCTCTCTTCGCCGACGATGCCGCAAAACGGCAGCGTGACCGCCAGCGTGGAGGTGACCAACACCGGCAAACGCGAAGGCGCCACGGTAGTGCAGTTGTATCTCCAGGACGTGACCGCCTCCCTGAGCCGCCCGGTGAAAGAGTTGAAAGGGTTTAACAAGGTCACCCTGAAACCGGGTGAGACCCAAACCGTCAGCTTCCCCATCGACGTCAATGCGCTGAAATTCTGGAACCAGAAGCTGCAATACGTGGCCGAGCCGGGCAAGTTCAACGTGTTTATTGGCCTGGATTCCGCCCGCGTGAAGCAGGGCGAGTTTGAACTGCAGTAATTATTCATCACCTGAAAGGCCGGGCAACCGGCCTTTTTTATTTCCGTCACGCTCCGGTTAATCCTCCATCCATAATGCGCAGCGTCTGATTCTCAACTACGCTTTTCCCTTGAACCCCGCGTTTGGGTGTGATGAGGAAAATCAATGAAAACGAAAATCTGGAGTGCGGCAGGCTTACTTTTGTTGGCGGCAGGGGCTCAGGCGGCGGACCCGGTAAAAGTCGGTTCAAAAATCGACACCGAAGGCGCGCTGTTGGGCAATATCATTATTCAGGTGCTGGAAAGCCACGGCGTCAAAACCGTGAATAAAGTGCAGCTCGGCACCACGCCGGTGGTACGCGCCGCGATTACCTCCGGCGAGCTGGATATCTACCCGGAATACACCGGCAACGGCGCGTTTTTCTTTAAAGATGAAAACGATCCCGCATGGAAAAACGCCAAAGCGGGCTATGAGAAAGTCAAAAAGCTCGATGCTGAGCAAAATAAACTGACCTGGCTGGCGCCTGCTTCGGCGAACAATACCTGGACTATCGCCGTGCGTAAGGATCTGGCTGAAAAGAACAAACTCACCTCGCTGGCGGATCTCAGCCGCTATCTGAAAGAAAAAGGCGAGTTCAAACTGGCCGCCTCGGCGGAATTTATTGAGCGCCCGGACGCGCTGCCCGCGTTTGAAAAAGCCTACGATTTTAAACTCAACCAGCCGCAACTGCTGTCGCTGGCGGGGGGCGATACCGCCGTGACGATCAAAGCCGCTGCGCAGCAAACCTCCGGCGTGAATGCCGCCATGGCCTATGGCACCGATGGCCCGGTCGCCGCGCTGGGCCTGCAAACCCTGACCGACCCGAAAGGCGTACAGCCGGTGTATGCGCCTGCTCCGGTGGTGCGTGACGCCGTGCTGAAAGCGTACCCGCAGATGGGCGAGTGGCTTGACCCGGTATTCGCCTCGCTGGATGAGAAAACCCTTCAGCAGCTGAATGCCTCTATTGCCGTCGAAGGTCTGGATGCGAAAAAGGTCGCTGCCGATTATCTGAAGCAAAAAGGATTTGTGAAGTAATCACGCCTGGAAAAGGGATGTCTTTTGACAATACGCTGTCATAACCGGGTGATGCTGCTGCTGGCAATCTTGCTGGCGGCAGCGCTCCTGCTGCCGTTTATTAACTACGCGCCTAACCGTCTGGTTTCAGGCTCGCCGATGAGCGTGTCGGCGCTCTCCCCGCTGGCGCTGTATGGGCTGCTGGCCGCTGCGCTACTGCTGGTTGTGCTGTCATGGTTACCCGGACGCGCGGCGCGCATTGCCGGCCTGGTCAGCGCGGAAGGGCTGTTTATCGCGCTGTTGCTGCTGGTGGGCTATGCCGCGACCCACCTGGCCCAGCAGGGCAGTCCGCTGGCGCGCACCTCGCCGGGTAGCGGAGCCTGGCTGATGGCGGCGCTGGCGCTGCTGTTGATGAGCGATACCATCAGCCGCCTCACGCAAAAGCCGCTGTGGCGCTGGCTGCTGCTGGCGCAGCTGTGGATCGTGCCGTTGTGGCTGTTGCTGACCGGTTACTTCAACGATATCTCGCTGCTAAAAGAATACGCCAATCGCCAGGACGTGTTTAACGACGCGTTCAGTCAGCATCTGACGCTGCTGCTGGCGACGCTGAGCATCGCCCTGGCCATCGGCATCCCGCTGGGCTTGCTGTGCCACCGGTATGCCCGTTCGCAGCCTGCGGTCTTTTCCGTCCTTAACGTCATTCAGACCGTACCGTCGATTGCCCTGTTCGGGTTGCTGATCGCGCCGCTTGCCGCGCTGGCGGCGCTGTTTCCCTGGCTGGGGCGATTAGGCGTTTCCGGCATCGGGATGGCACCGGCGCTGATCGCGTTGGTGCTTTATGCGCTGTTGCCGCTGGTGCGCGGCGTGGTGGCGGGCCTCGGCCAGGTGCCGGAAAACGTGCTGGAAAGCGCGCGTGGCATGGGCATGACCGATCGCCAGCGCTTCTTCAAAGCTGAAGTGCCGCTGGCGCTGCCGGTGCTGTTACGCAGCCTGAAGGTGGTGGCGGTGCAGACCGTCGGCATGGCGGTGATTGCCGCGCTGATTGGCGCAGGCGGCTTCGGCGCGCTGGTGTTTCAGGGGCTGCTGAGCAGCGCGCTGGATCTGGTGCTGCTGGGCGTCATACCGGTGATCGCCATGGCGGTAGCGGTGGATGGACTGTTTAACCTGCTGATTGCGGCGCTGGAGGCGCAACGACATGATCGAATTTGATGGCGTGACCAAATATTACCAGGGACGCGCCGCGGTAGAAGATCTCAATCTGAACTTCCGCAAGGGCGCGTTTTCAGTCTTGATCGGCACCTCCGGCTCCGGGAAATCCACCACCTTAAAAATGATCAACCGGCTGGTGGAGCACGACGAAGGGCGCATCCGCTTTGCCGGAGAAGAGATCCGCAACTTTTCGCCGCAGGATTTACGGCGGCGTATGGGCTACGCGATTCAGTCTATCGGGCTGTTCCCGCACTGGGACGTGGCGCAGAACATCGCCACCGTTCCGCAACTGCTGAAGTGGCCGAAGGCGCGGATCAACCAGCGGGTGGATGAACTGCTGGCGCTGCTTGGGCTGGATCCGGCGCAGTTTCGCCGCCGCTATCCGCATCAGCTTTCCGGCGGCCAGCAGCAGCGGGTCGGCGTGGCGCGGGCGCTGGCGGCAGATCCGGAAGTGCTGCTGATGGATGAACCCTTTGGCGCGCTCGATCCGGTGACCCGCGAGGCGTTGCAGCAGGAGATGATGCGCATTCATCAACTCCAGGGGCGCACCATCGTTCTGGTCACTCATGACGTGGATGAGGCGCTGCGCCTCGCGGATCATCTGGTGGTGATGGATGGCGGCAAAGTGGTGCAGCAGGGCGCGCCGCTGGCTCTGCTCAGCCAGCCGGAAAACGCGTTTGTGCGCGATTTCTTTGGCCGCAGCGAGCTGGGCGTGCGGCTGCTGTCAATGCGCCAGGTGAGAGATTACCTCACGGCGGGGCATTGCGAAGGCGTGCCGGTTACTCGCGATACCACGTTGCGCGAAGCGCTGTCGCTGTTCGTGGAGCGGCGCTGCGACGAGCTGCCGGTGGTGGATGAACAGGGCAACCCGTGCGGCGTGATCCGCTTTCATACTCTGCTGGAGGGCGATCGTGCGTCTGCTTCGTGATCCTCTGCTGTGGCTGATCCTGCTCTATGCCGCGCTGCTGGTGGGCCTGCCTTATAGCGCGGGATTGTTCAGCTGGTTATTTCCGCAACTGCCGCGCCCGCTGTATCAGCAGGAGAGTTTCTGGGCGCTGACCGTAGCGCATTTTTATCTGGTGGGCGTTTCGAGCCTGGTCGCCATCGTGCTCGGCATCGGGTTAGGGATTGTGGTGACGCGCCCGTTCGGGCTGGAGTTCCGCGCGCTGGTGGAAACCATCGCGGCGGTGGGCCAGACGTTTCCCCCGGTAGCGGTGCTGGCGGTGGCGGTGCCGGCGATTGGCTTCGGCAAAGAGCCCGCGATCATCGCGCTGATTTTGTACGGCTGGCTGCCGGTGCTACAGGGCACGCTGGCGGGCATTGGCGCGGTGCCGGGCAGCGTTAAAGAGGTGGCGCGCGGCGTGGGGATGAGCGGCTGGCAGACCTTATGGAAAGTGGAGATGCCGCTGGCCGCGCCGGTGATCCTCGCGGGCGTGCGCACCTCGGTGATTATCAATATCGGCACGGCGGCTATCGCCTCGACGGTGGGCGCAAACACCCTCGGCACGCCGGTGATCATCGGCCTGAGCGGCTTTAACACCGCATATGTGATTCAGGGGGCGATTCTGGTGGCGCTGGCGGCGATTATCGTCGACCGCGCCTTCGAGCGTTTACAGCAGATTATGACCCGGCATGCAGGATAACGGTGTAGCCAGCCAGCATCACGCCGCCGATCCCGCCAATCGCCATCAGTAACATGCCGGTAACGATCGCTATTCTGGTTAATTTCATGGACTGCTCCTTGGGTTAACCCGACGATTATACCCGTCTGCGCTCAGGTTGCACCTTTGTTATTTTTGTTACGTCGTTTACAGCGCTTCCGGCGCGTTTAAGTCGATGATGGCCCGGCCTTCCGTGCGCCACTGCGCCAGTTGGCTACGCTGTTGAGAGGTCGGATTATCGCCGCACCACACCAGCAACGTCTGGCCCTCGAAAATTTCCGGCCGCAGCTGCGCCACCGGATGCGCCAGAATGCTCACCCGCCAGCCCCGTTGAGTGGCGCTCCAGCCCGCCAGCCACAGGCGCGTGGTGTCGGTAATATTCCAGCCGATCACCAGCGCGTCTTTGCCGCTTTTTTTGCGCGCCGACGACAGGCACAGGGCGATGTAGTTGATCAGGACGCCATCAAGGATGCTCAGGAGTATCGCCAGGGCGGCCTGCTGGCTTTGCAGGCGATGGCGAAGGGGGATAAACAGCTTATCGACCAGGGTTTGGGCGGGGTAGTCGCGTCCGGTTTCGCTGACCCAGTTACGTACCCGGTTGATATTCCCGGCGCGCAGCAGGCGCAATAGCGTCTCTTGCATTTGATACCACTGGGAGCCCGGATCCTGCGCGTCCGTCAGTAGCAGCGATTTCACTTTGCTAACCTGAACGCCGTTATCGATCCACTGTTTGATCTCGCGGATCCGGTCGATGTCAGATTCGTTGAATAAGCGGTGCCCGCCATCGGTGCGTTGCGGCTTAACCAGCCCATATCGCCGCTGCCATGCCCTGAGTGTGACAGGGTTAATATCACACAACTCCGCCACCTCACCGATGGTGTAAAGCGCCATACCACCCTCACTATGAGCGTAAAAATCCCCACTTAACTGTAGTCGGTAGCAGGCTAACCAGGCAAAATGTATTGTGTATTTTTAGACATATATTCGAAAGGCGGATTGACCCAAACGTAAATGCACGGCTAAAAAAATGCCCTCGCGAGGAGGGCATTAAAATTATTTAACCTGTTGGCCCGGCTTAGCGCCCTCGTCAGGGCTTAACAGGAAGATATCTTTCCCGCCAGGACCCGCCGCCATCACCATGCCTTCAGAGACGCCAAAGCGCATTTTGCGCGGCGCCAGGTTGGCGACCATCACGGTCAGGCGGCCAATCAGCACCTGCGGATCCGGATACGCGGAGCGGATGCCGGAGAACACGTTACGTTTCTCGCCGTCCAGATCCAGCGTCAGGCGCAGCAGCTTGTCAGAGCCGTCGACGAACTCCGCGTTTTCAATCAGCGCCACGCGCAAATCGACTTTGGCGAAATCATCGAAGCTGATGGTTTCCTGAATAGGGTTATCCGCCAGTTCGCCGGTCGCGGGCGCGGCGGCTGCTTTCACTTCTTCTTTCGATGCTTCCACCAGCGCGTCAACCTGTTTCATTTCGATGCGGTTGTACAGCGCTTTGAAGGTATTCACCTTATGGCCGAGCAGCGGCTGCTGGATAGCGTCCCAGGTCAGCTCGGCGTTCAGGAAGGCTTCGGCGCGCTCGCTCAGCTGCGGCAATACCGGCTTCAGCCAGGTCATCAGCACGCGGAACAGGTTAATACCCATCGAGCAAATCGCCTGCAGGTCGGCATCGCGGCCTTCCTGTTTCGCCACCACCCACGGAGCCTGCTCGTCTACGTAGCGGTTGGCTACGTCGGCCATCGCCATGATTTCGCGCACGGCTTTGCCGAACTCACGGCTTTCCCAGGCTTCGCCGATGCTTTGCGCCGCGTCGGTAAAGGTTTTGTACAGCGCCGGATCGGCCAGCTCAGCCGCCAGCACGCCGTCGAAGCGTTTGGCGATAAAGCCCGCGTTGCGGGACGCCAGGTTCACCACTTTGTTGACGATGTCGGCATTCACGCGCTGGACGAAATCCTCCAGGTTCAGGTCGATATCATCAATGCGCGAAGAGAGCTTGGCGGCGTAGTAATAGCGCAGGCTGTCGGCGTCGAAATGGTTCAGCCAGGTGCTGGCCTTGATAAAGGTGCCGCGTGATTTAGACATCTTCGCGCCGTTCACCGTCACATAGCCGTGGACGAACAGATTGGTCGGCTTGCGGTAGCCGCTGCCTTCCAGCATCGCCGGCCAGAACAGGCTGTGGAAGTAAACGATGTCTTTACCGATGAAGTGATACAGCTCGGCGTCAGAGTCTTTTTTCCACCAGTCGTCAAAGTTCAGGTCGCTGCGCTTGTCACACAGGTTTTTGAACGAGCCCATGTAGCCGATCGGCGCGTCCAGCCAGACATAAAAGTATTTGCCCGGCGCGTTGGGGATCTCAAAGCCGAAATACGGCGCATCGCGGGAGATATCCCACTGTTGCAGGCCGGATTCAAACCACTCCTGCATTTTGTTCGCCACCTGCTCCTGCAGCGCGCCGCTGCGGGTCCAGGCTTGCAGCATTTCGCTGAACGACGGCAGGTCAAAGAAGAAGTGCTCGGATTCACGCATCACCGGCGTTGCGCCGGAAACCACCGACTTCGGCTCGATCAGCTCGGTCGGGCTGTAGGTCGCGCCGCACACTTCGCAGTTATCACCGTATTGATCCGGAGATTTGCATTTCGGGCAGGTGCCTTTTACAAAACGGTCCGGCAGGAACATGCCTTTTTCCGGATCGTACAGCTGGGAAATGGTGCGGTTCTTAATGAAGCCGTTCTCTTTCAGACGGGTATAGATCAGCTCCGACAGCTCGCGGTTTTCGTCGCTGTGCGTGGAGTGATAATTATCGTAGCTGATGTTGAAGCCAGCAAAATCGCTCTGATGTTCCTGACTCATCTCGCCAATCATCTGCTCCGGCGTGATGCCAAGCTGTTGTGCTTTGAGCATAATCGGCGTGCCGTGGGCATCGTCGGCGCAGATGAAGTTGACGTTGTGGCCGCGCATTCGCTGGTAACGAACCCAGACATCAGCCTGGATATGCTCCAGCATGTGGCCGAGGTGGATCGAGCCATTCGCATAGGGAAGGGCACAGGTTACCAGTATTTTTTTCGCGACTTGAGTCATAGTGAGAATTACTTCTTCCAGGTAAAAAGGGGGTTCGATATTACCAAATGGGTAATTATTTGGTAACCCAAAAGCGAAGGCTGGGGGAATTATTCCCTTTTTGGTATGCTTAACGCTTCGAACCCTTATCAAAACACAATTACAAAGGAGTCGGGATGAGTCCTCAATCCCAGGCCAAATCTCCGGAAGCTTTGCGAGCCATCGTTGCCGGGACACTGGCGAATTTCCAGCACCCCACCCTGAAACATAACCTCACCGCCCTGAAGGCGTTGCACCACGTGGCGTGGATGGATGACGTCATCCATATCGAACTGCAAATGCCGTTTGCCTGGCAGAGCGCGTTCGAGGAGCTGAAAGAGAGCGCCAGCGCGGATCTGCTGCGCCTTACCGGCGCGAAAGCCATCGACTGGAAACTGACTCACCAGATCGCCACCCTGAAGCGCGTGAAAAATCAGGCGGGCATCAACGGCGTGAAAAATATCATTGCCGTCAGCTCCGGCAAGGGCGGGGTGGGCAAGTCCTCCACCTCGGTCAACCTGGCGCTGGCGCTCGCCGCCGAAGGGGCGAAAGTGGGCATTCTGGATGCCGACATCTACGGCCCGTCAATCCCGACCATGCTGGGCACTGAACACGAGCGCCCGACCTCGCCGGACGGCACCCATATGGCGCCGATTGTCGCTTACGGGCTGGCCAGCAACTCTATCGGCTATCTGGTCACCGACGATAACGCCATGGTGTGGCGCGGCCCGATGGCCAGCAAAGCGCTGATGCAGATGCTGTCTGAAACCTTATGGCCGGAACTGGATTATCTGGTACTGGATATGCCGCCGGGCACCGGCGACATCCAGCTGACGCTGGCGCAGAACGTGCCGGTGACCGGCGCAGTGGTCGTCACCACGCCGCAGGATATCGCGCTGATCGACGCCAAAAAAGGCATCGTGATGTTCGAGAAAGTGGACGTGCCGGTGCTGGGCATTGTGGAAAACATGAGCATGCACGTGTGCAGCCAGTGCGGCCACCACGAGCCGATTTTCGGCACCGGCGGCGCGGAGAAACTGGCTGCGCAATACAATACCTCGCTGCTCGGCCAGTTGCCGCTGCACATCACGCTGCGCGAAGATCTCGATCGCGGCCAGCCGACCGTAGTGAGCCGCCCGGAAAGCGAATTCACCCAGATTTACCGCCAACTGGCAGGGCGCGTTGCGGCGCAGCTCTACTGGCAGGGCGAGGTGATCCCGAGCGAGATTTCATTCCGCGCGGTGTAAATCCTTTAAGGCAGACGCGAGTCTGCCTTTTTTTGCTTCCAGTGCATTAAGTAATATTCCCCTTCCGGGCTGTCGCCCGTCGACTCAATCTCCCAACCGTGACGCTGATAAAACGCCACCGCCGGTTTATTTTTCACCAGGCATTTTAGCGCCCCGGTGCTGGTGAAGTTTTCCTGCGCCTTATGCAGCAGCGCGCTGCCCGCGCCAGATCCCTGATACAGCGGATCGATAAACAGGTTATGCAAAAAGTTGTCGTTCTCCAGTACCGAGGCGAAGCCAACGCGATGCCCGTCCTGTTCCGCTACCCAGATCGTTTCGCCGAGCGTCGCGGCGTCAAAATCCTCCAGTTGCCACTGGCTGGCGTCCAGCCACGGCCAGGCGTCGCGCCGGGCGTGCAGATACAGGGTGCGTAAAAAGGGCCGATCGGTCTCCTGCCACGGGCGGATTACCAGGTTTGATTGTTGGTCTGATTCAGAATTCGTCACTTTTTTGTGCATCTTCATAGAAAGTCTTTTTCGTGCCGGGTATCTTACGCGCTTTCAATCGAAAGCCCGGTGTGTGGAGTATGTACGAGTTTAACCTGGTGTTGCTGTTGCTCCAGCAAATGTGCGTGTTTTTGGTCATCGCGTGGCTGATGAGCAAAACGCGGCTGTTTATCCCGTTGATGCAGGTCACCGTGCGTCTGCCGCATAAGCTGCTGTGCTACGTCACGTTCTCGATTTTTTGCATTCTCGGCACCTATTTCGGTTTACATATTGAAGACTCCATCGCCAATACCCGGGCGATCGGCGCGGTGATGGGCGGTTTACTGGGCGGCCCGGTGGTGGGCGGCCTGGTAGGGCTGACCGGCGGTCTGCACCGCTACTCAATGGGCGGGATGACCGCGCTGAGCTGCATGATATCCACCATCGTCGAAGGGCTGCTGGGCGGGCTGGTGCACAGCGTGTTAATCCGCCGTGGCCGCAGCGATAAACTGTTTAGCCCACTCACCGCCGGGGCAGTAACCTTCATCGCCGAACTGGTGCAGATGATGATTATTCTGCTGATCGCCCGGCCTTATCAGGATGCGCTGAAGCTGGTGGAAAGCATCGCCGCGCCGATGATCGTCACCAACACCGTGGGCGCGGCGCTGTTTATGCGCATCCTGCTGGATAAGCGCGCGATGTTTGAAAAATACACGTCGGCGTTTTCCGCCACGGCGCTGAAGGTGGCGGCGTCTACCGAGGGGATATTGCGACTTGGATTTAATGAAGAGAACAGCGCGAGGGTGGCAGACGTTATCTGGAAAGAGCTGGATATCGGCGCGGTGGCGATCACCGATCGCGAAAAGCTGCTCGCCTTTACCGGCATCGGCGACGACCACCATTTACCGGGGCGGCCCATTTCTTCGTCCTGTACCTGGCGGGCGATTGAATCCGGCGAAGTGGTCTATGCCGACGGCAATGAAGTGCCGTACCGCTGCTCGCTGCATCCGCAATGCAAGCTGGGGTCAACGCTGGTGATCCCGCTGTACGGCGAGAACCATCGGGTCATCGGCACCATCAAACTCTATGAAGCTAAAAATCGCCTGTTCAGCTCCATCAACCGCACGTTGGGGGAGGGCATTGCGCAATTGCTGTCGGCGCAAATCCTGGCGGGCCAGTATGAACGGCAAAAAGCGCTGCTGACCCAGTCGGAAATCAAGCTGCTGCACGCCCAGGTGAACCCGCACTTCTTGTTTAACGCCCTGAACACCTTAATGGCGGTGATCCGCCGCGACAGCGAACAGGCCGGGCAACTGGTGCAATACCTGTCGACCTTTTTCCGTAAAAACCTTAAGCGTCCCTCAGAGATCGTCACCCTTGCCGACGAGATTGAGCATGTTAACGCCTATCTGCAAATCGAAAAGGCGCGCTTTCAGGCGCATTTACAGGTCACCCTGACGCTGCCGTCTGAACTGGCCCACGTCAGCTTACCGGCGTTTACCCTGCAACCCATCGTTGAGAACGCCATTAAACACGGCACGTCCCAGATGATGGAGACCGGAAAAATCCAGCTTAGCGCTCGCCAGCAGGGCAACCGGCTGGTGCTGGAAATCGAAGACAACGCCGGGCTGTACCAACCAAAACCGCAGACGAACGGTTTGGGGATGAGCCTGGTGGAAAAACGGCTGCGCGCCCGGTTCGGGGACGACTGTTCCATGACCATTCGCTGCGAGCCGGACCATTTTACCCGTATAACCCTACAACTACCGATGGTGGATTCCCCATGTTAAAGGTGCTTCTGGTTGATGATGAACCGCTGGCGCGCGAGAACTTACGCTTTCTGCTCCAGGAACACAGCGATATCGACATTGTCGGCGAGTGCGCCAATGCGGTAGAGGGCATCAGCGCGGTTCACCGGCTGCGACCGGACGTGCTGTTTCTCGATATCCAGATGCCGCGTATTTCCGGCCTGGAGATGGTCGGCATGCTCGACCCAAGCCACCGGCCGGGCATTGTGTTTCTCACCGCGTACGACGAGTACGCGGTAAAAGCTTTTGAAGAGCATGCTTTTGATTATTTGCTGAAACCCATTGAGGCCGCGCGGCTGGCGAAAACGCTTGACCGTCTGCGCCAGGAGCGCGCGCCGCAGGATGTGTCGCTGCTCAACGCCAGCCAGCAGCATCTGAAATTTATCCCCTGCACCGGGCACAGCCGCATCTGGCTGCTGCAAATGGAAGACGTGGCGTTTGTCAGCAGCCGGATGAGCGGGGTGTTCGTCACCAGCGCCCAGGGCCAGGAAGGCTTTACCGAGCTGACGTTGCGCACTCTGGAAAGCCGCACGCCGTTGTTGCGCTGCCACCGGCAATATCTGGTGAATCTGGCGCACCTGAAAGAGATCCGCCTCGAAGAGAATGGCCAGGCGGAGCTGCTGCTGCGCGACGGGCAAACCGTGCCGGTCAGCCGTCGCTATCTGAAAAGCCTGAAAGAGGCGCTCGGGCTGTAGCGTGTTTTTATCATCAGTCGGCCAGTGGAAAATGGTACACTGGTCTTTTCCCGCTGTACTAAAGAGAACACGCCAGTGCTGAATAACGATATTTTACGTAGCCTTCGCTACACCCTGAAAATGAATAATAACGACATCATCTCCACCCTGGCGCTGGCGGATGTGGAGGTGAGCGCCGCTCAGGTGGTGCAGTACATCAAGAAAGAAGACGACGACGGCTTTGCGCGCTGCCCGGATCTGATCCTCTCCTCGTTTCTCAACGGCCTGATTTACCTGCGCCGCGGCAAAGACGAAAGCCAGCCGCCGCTCAAGGCCGACCGCAAAATCACCAATAACATTATCCTTAAAAAACTGCGCATCGCCTTTGAGTTGAAAACCGACGATATCCTGGCGATCCTCACCGAGCAGAAATTCCGCGTCTCAATGCCGGAAATCACCGCCATGATGCGTGCCCCGGAGCATAAGAACTATCGCGAGTGCGGCGACCAGTTTCTGCGTAACTTTCTTAAAGGGCTGGCGAGCCGCTTTAACCCCTCCGCCGCTCAGTAGCCTTTTTTGACCGCTTAGATTGCAATACGACCGCTGGAGCAAATCCCGCCCTGTTGTGTGACATCGCCATGCCAGGATAGCGCTGAAAACTATCTTATCTCTGGAGTTGGCTATGTCACACGCACTGACGTTTGTTATTGCGACCCTGTGTATCCTTGCCATTTGCTACCGTCTGTACGGCGTGTTTTTTGTCCGTAAGGTACTGAACGCAGATGACAGCGAGGTTACCCCTTCGCATGTTTATGAGGACGGCAAAGATTACGTCCCGACCAAAAAATGGGTGAACTTCGGCAGCCACTTTGCTGCTATCGCCGCCGCAGGCCCGCTGGTGGGGCCGGTGCTGGCCGCCCAGTACGGTTATTTCCCTGGCTTCCTGTGGCTGCTGGTGGGCTGTGTCATCGGCGGCGCGGTACACGATACCGTGGTGCTGTTCGCCTCCATGAAGCATCAGGGCAAATCCCTGTCTGAAGTGGCGAAATCCGAGCTTGGCCCGGTTGCGGGCTGGTGTACCGGTCTGGCGATGTTGTTCATCATCACCATTACCATGGCAGGTCTCTCCATGGTGGTGGTTCACGCCCTTGAGCGTAACCCGTGGGGCACCTTCGCGGTGTTTATGACCATTCCGGTAGCGATTGGCGTGGGCCTGTGGGAGCGTTTCACCGGCAGCATGCGCGGTGCGACCTGGGTCGGCATTCTGGTGATTTTCGGCTGCGTGATCGCCGGTCCTTACATCCAGGCTTCCGCGTTTGGCGAGTGGCTGAGCCTGAAAGCCTCCACCGTGAGCCTGGTACTGCCGTTCTACGCATTCTTCGCTACCGCGCTGCCGGTATGGATGCTGTTGACCCCGCGCGGTTACCTGTCCAGCTTTATGAAAATCGGCGTGTTCGGCGCGCTGGTGATTGGCGTGGTGTTTATCAACCCGGAAATCCAGTTCCCGGCGGTGACGCAGTTCATCCACGGTAATGGCCCGGTACTGGCCGGTCCGGTCTGGCCGTTTATCTCGATCACCATCGCCTGTGGCGCAATCTCAGGTTTCCATGCGTTTATCGGTTCCGGCACCACGCCGAAGCAGATCGACAAATGGAACGACATTCTGCCGGTGGCCTTTGGCGCAATGTGTGCTGAGTGCGTGGTGGGCGTAATGGCCCTGATCGCTGCTACCGCGCTGCACCCGGCGGACTACTTCGCCATCAACTCCGCGCCGCAGGTGTTTGCCGATCTGGGGATGGATGTGGTTAACCTGCCGAAACTGAGCCAGGAGATTGGTCTGGATCTGTACGGACGTACCGGCGGGGCCGTAACCCTGGCGGTGGGCATGGCGGACATCTTTACCCGCATTCCGTGGTTCAGCAACCTGGCGTCTTACTTCTTCCAGTTTGTGGTGATGTTCGAAGCGGTATTTATCCTCACCGCCGTGGACTCCGGCACCCGCGTGGCGCGCTATTTGCTGCAGGATTTCTTTGGCGATCTGTGGGCCCCGCTGAAACGCACCAACTGGATGCCCGGCGCGATCGGTTGCAGCATTGTCGCCTGCCTGCTGTGGGGTTACCTGCTGAACTCCGGCGATATCAACTCGGTCTGGGCGCTGTTTGGCGTCTCTAACCAGCTGATGGCGTCGATTGGCCTGATGATTGGCGCGACCATCATCATGCGGATGTCGAAAAAACGCTGGTATGCGCTGACCTGCCTGGTGCCGCTCTCTTACCTGTACATTACCGTTAACTACGCGGCGTACTGGATGGTGAAAAATGTCTATTTCAACTCTGCGGCCAAGGGCTTCAACATCTTCAACGGCACCATTTCCATCATTATGGTGGTGCTGGGGCTGGTGATTATGATTTCCTCTGTCCAGCGCTGGATTGTGCTGTGGCGCGCCCGCGCGCAGCCGGAGCCGGTTGAGGCGCTGTCCTGATTGATATGAAAACGAAAAGCCAGGGGAAACCCTGGCTTTTTCTTTTGCCGCTCACGTCCCGCCCGCGCCAGGCTTGCTTTTGAAAAGGCGCTTCCTTATCCTTCATGCGTAACTTGACTCGGGGTGCCCTTCTTTGTGAAGGCTGAGAAATATCCGTACCACCTGATCTGGATAATGCCAGCGTAGGGGGCCAAAACTTGGCCTACTTATCATGAAATTGATTCTCTTTTTGTCGGTGCGTAATGCACTTGAGGTACAAAAAGGGTGTATTCATGGGGTACAGTACTCTTCCACACACGTTTCAGCGAAACGGCAACTACTACCTGCAAATCCGGCTTTCTAATGGCAGGATGTATAAGAAATCCCTCCTCACTGACAGATATCGTGAAGCATCTGCTTTGATGATTGGCGTTACTCCGCATATTCCTTTTGTTAAATCATTAGCTACGCCGATCTCAGTGTTCGATTCATTTTTGTCAAACCTGATTGCGTCAGAACGTAAGGCTGCGAGAAATCCACTTTTTCTCCACCAGCAGATAGCTCCTCCTGTTGAAATTGTGGAATCTCAACCGCCAGCCGAACCGGAAAAAGTGCTAACCCTCTTGGATACGTGGGCGATGTACAAAGACGAAAAGGGGCGAAACTGGACTAAATCGATCTCAATGGCAAATGAGCGCTACATGGAAGTGCTGTTAACGGTCTTGGGAGGGGAAACTGATGTAGCGGCGATTAGCAAACAGGACATTAAACAGGTGGTGGAAAACGTTGAAAATCTTCCTAAGCGTGTTGTTCAGCCCTACCGCTCAATGAACATCCAGCAACTGATTGAGTACGATGATGTTCCACCGAATCAACTGGTAGGCGTTGAGGCCATCCATAAGCATCCTAAGCTGTATAAATCACTCTTCAAAACCTTCCTCACAGAAAGCAAAGACATTTTATCTAAGTCGCCAACTGACGGCGTAGTGGCTGCACCATCGAAAGCAAGATTTGGTGCATACAGCACAGCGGAGATGAAAAAATTTGTAGGGTGGGCGCTTAAGCAGCCTGTCAACTGGCAAAAATGGATCACATTGCTGCTGGCATATACCGGAGCCAGAAGAGGCGAGATTGCCAAACTGGAAAAGTCACAAATCAAATTCGACAAAGATAGCCAGCGTTACTATTTCCTGATTGCCCAAGGAGGGCAGGGGAAAACTGAGAACGCTACAAGGCAGGTTGCTATCCACCCTAAGTTAATTGAATGGGGTTTCATGGAGTATGTTAATCGCCAGTGGAAGGAGCGGATATTCTCAGAGGTGGCGGGTACGAACATTATTAAGGTCGGTAAAACGTTTGCTGAAGTTCGAGAGCAGTTAGGTATTGCTTACCTGGACAATTATTGACCGCGAAGGTTACTGCATTCTATCCGTCACTCGGTCTGTTCCGCTGCAATGGCTGGTTGGGTGAAGAACATCCTACACCTGCAACAGACTGTTGGTCATGAGAAGAGCAGGGGAATAACTAAGCGCTATCTGCATACATTTCCCTTTCAACGATTTGTTATGTGATAGACGGCTTGAGTAGGACGAGCTAACAAACTTTAATGCTTGATAGTGCAACCGCATTTACTGTGCGAAAAATATACTCCAACCAATAAAGTTGCAAGAAAAGAAGTTATGAGTCAGCTATTCTGAATAGTGCTGACCTTTGCTGGATCAAAGGGTTAATTATAAATGTATGATAGCTTTTAACTCATGATACTAATCATACTCTCTTCTTTACTTTTCAAGATAATGATACTATGGCAAAATTGCAGAAAGGAACGAACACATGGATCTAATCAATGAATTTCACAGCAATTGACCTATTTTGCGGTGCGGGTGGATTGACATGCGGTTTAAAAGAAGCTGGCTTTAAAGTTATCGCAGGTGTTGAGCTTGAAGCTGTTGCTGCAAGAACTTACAAAACTAACCATGCCGATCACATCCTCTACGAAGCTGATATTCGCTCGTTAAATCCTTTAAAAATTATGGAGGAGTTGCAGCTCAAACCGGGAGAGTTGGATTTATTAGCGGGTTGCCCTCCATGCCAAGGTTTCTCATCTCATCGCACTCGAAACAAATGTACTTCAGTTGAAGATATTAGAAATGACCTTATTTTTGATTTAATGAGATTTGTGAGGGTATTTGAACCTAAAACAGTCATGATCGAGAATGTTCCTGCTCTGGCTAAAGATGAGAGAATAAATAAGGTCATTGACGAGCTTCATGATCGTGGATATGCCATTGGTGAAAAGACATTGCAAGTGAAAGATACCGCTTGCTATGGAGTTCCTCAACGTAGAAAAAGAATGATCCTTATCGCATCTAAGTTTGGTTATATCGATGAGCCTTTAAAAGTAGCTTCCCCCAAGACCGTCAAAGATGCAATTGCAGATTTTCCTGTTCCTGGTGAAGGTAATGATATTCTGCATGATTTTATTCCGAGCAGGACCGATAAAATTAAAGCTATGATCAGAAATATTCCTAAAGATGGTGGTTCGAGATCAGATTTACCCAAACACTTATGGCTACCCTGCCATTTGAAAAATCCAGATGGATATAAAGATGTTTATGGGCGAATGTCATGGGATAAAGTTTCTCCAACTATTACTGGTGGGTGTACCAATCCTTCAAAGGGACGTTTTTTGCATCCTGAACAAAATAGAGCTATCACGTTGCGTGAAGCTGCCGCACTTCAAACGTTTCCCAAAAACTATGCCTTTTCGCTGGATAGAGGTAGAGAGTTCGCAGCACTAATGATCGGCAATGCCTTGCCACCTGCTTTTATTTGTGCACATGCAACCAAGATTATTGAGCATTTGAATCAGTTAGGAAAACAGAATAGGGAATAACAACATGTCTGGTTACGAAATGAAGTTTGATCCTCATACGATAGAACATCTCGGCGTGAAAATGTATTCTACGCTTCCACCAGCTCTTGCTGAACTGATTTCAAATGCCTATGATGCTGATTCAGGAAACGTGACTCTCGATTTTTTGGAAGTAGGGAGTAACAAATTTATCAGTATTAAAGATGATGGTACAGGGATGAGTACCACAGATATTCAACAACGATTTTTGGTTATAGGCAGAAATAGACGCCGACATGATGGCGATAAGCCAACGCCACGGTTTGGACGTTATGCCACAGGTAAAAAAGGTTTAGGGAAATTAGCTCTTTTTGGTCTCGCCAAGGAAATAACTATTGATACCGTTAAGGATGGAAAAAGAAATAGGTTTATACTTGATTGGAATGCACTGCTTAATGCTGATGGGGTTTATAATCCAACGGTTGAATTATCTGATGAGCCCACAGATGCTCCAAATGGGACGACGATAAAACTATCCAAACTCAAACGACAATCGCCATTCGATCTTGAAGCGATTGCTAACAGCTTGTCAAAAATATTTATCGTTGATGATAGTTTTAATATAAATCTTAAAGACCAACATGGTCATGTTGCAACGGTAAATAATGCTCGTCGTTATAGTGGCTTTGAGCAGCAGTTCGAATGGGATGTTGAATCTTTGGTTAAAGATGACAGCCCTTATAAAGATAAATTGAAAGGCACATTGTATACTTCACGAACTCCTATAAGACCAAATTCGGGATTAAGAGGTATTTCGCTGTTTTCAAGAGGGAAACTTGTTAATAACCCCGAGTTTTTTTCAAACAGCACTTCGAGCCATTTCTTTCAATATTTGACCGGCTGGATATCTGTTGATTTCATTGATGATCTTGATGATGATGTTATCTCAACCAACCGGCAGTCTATTGATTGGGATAATGAAGAAATGGCTCTTCTTCGAGAATATCTATCAACAATAATTAACCAAGTTAATAATGATTGGAGAAATAAGAGGAAAGAGAAGAAAGAAAAAGAACTTGAGGTGACAACTGGCATAGATACCAATCAATGGATAAGTACTATGCCCGAGGATATAAGGCAACAAGCATCAAAAATTATAGACTTTCTTGGTGAAGAGGACGCACTGGAGAAGTATAGTCCTGTAATTGAAGCTCTGCATACAATAGTTCCAGAATATCCTTTGCTACACTGGCGGTATCTGAATGAGAAAATTAAAGCTAGAATAAAAGCATTCTATACAAATAAGCAATATGGAATGGCAGCTGATCAAGGAACGAAAATATACTGTGAGGTGATTCGTGAACTTACTGGTTCAACACTTGATGGTACAGAACTTGTTAATTTAGTCTTCTCTCCTAATAAACCTGTTATTAAATTATGTGATACTTCAACTAAAACAGGTATGAGTATTCAAAGTGGACAGCGCTCATTATCTCAAGGGGTTATTGAGTCCTTTAGAAACCCGGCTGCTCACATGCCATTGGATAAATTAGTTCCTGAGCAATATTCAGAATTGGATTGTTTAAACGTTTTAAGTTTGATTTCTTATCTTTTTGAAAGAATGGAAGGTGCTGAAGTTGTAATAGAGAAAAGAGCAAAATAGTAATTAATTTTAATTCTGAAGATATGAAAGCATACACAGAGTTTAGTGTATGCTTCATTCAGAGAGGCCTACTCTCCGTTGATTATTAGCTTGGTTATTTAAGCTGTTAAACGTTAATTTTTGGGATCTCCCCAATATGACATTAGGAATTCTCAAATATCAGAGAGTTGTTAAATGTCTTAAGGCGGTAGTGGACTGCTCCCACGACAGTAGACAAATTCTGTCCTCACGACGAGGCCTGTTCGAAAGCCTCCGGACTGACGCCGCCGAGATGACTGTTAAACCCGTGGCGATTCAAACTGCCAACACTACTTCAGCATCGTCATTAAGCCGAATGCCGATCAGGTAATCGAAATCCTAGGAGCGAATTACATCAAATCCTATTAACTAAACGTAGATATCGATGATCTTGTTAATCACAGCTTCGAGGTATCAAGCCCAGCAGCTTTGAGTCGTTCGGTGAGATTCCTCATTTTGCTGAATTCAGTACCAAAACTGGCTTTAAGTCCTACACCCGCGCAAAACTCTTTTGCAGTGACGTTTTTCAGGTGGTCGGCGTATTTGATCATCTGGAGGTGCATTTCAACCGTTTGACCATTTCGCGGTGCGCTGTTGATGGCTTGCTTAATGTTCTCGTAGATCTGGGTTTCTGTCATTTGCATATCTCACTTACCAAATTTAGATAAATAATATAAATTAGCTAATTTTGATAATCAAGGGATTTTGTCATACAGATATGGGGTACAAACTGAAGTACAAGGTGGGGTACAGCGTGAAGAAGCGATACACGGAAGGGCGGGCTTGCGCCAGCAAGCAACTTCCCCTAAGCTGGCAGAAAGTATAGAGATTCAATCTACATGACTCGGGGTGCCCTTCTTTGTGAAGGCTGAGAAATACCCGTACCACCTGATCTGGATAATGCCAGCGTAGGGAAGTCAGATACCTGCCGGGTATCCCTTCTTCACAGCCTGGCAGGAGCGAAACATGCAACCTGACCTGCTTTCCCCCGCGCAAACCGCGCACGTCGCCAGCCAACTGGCTACCCACTCGCCGCTTATTCACTGTCTGACCAATCAGGTCGTTCAGTCATTTACCGCCAACGTGCTGCTGGCCGTAGGCGCATCGCCCGCCATGGTGGTCGATCACGAAGAGGCGCTGGCGTTTAGCGCCATCGCCGATGCGCTACTGATCAATATCGGCACCCTGACCCGCGAACAGGCGTTGGCGATGCGGGCGGCAATTGACGGCGCTAACCACGCGGGAAAACCCTGGACGCTCGATCCGGTCGCCGTGGGTCCGCTGGCGTTTCGCAGCCGCTTCGCACGGGAAATTCTCGCGCAGAAACCGGCGGCGATCCGCGGCAACGCCTCGGAAATCCTCGCGCTGGCCGGCAACGGCGCGGGCGGGCGCGGCGTGGATACCACCCTGGGCGCGCAGGAAGCGGTGAGCGCGGCCTGCGAGCTGGCCCGGCAAACCGGTGCGATAGTGGCGGTGACGGGCGAAGTGGATTATGTCACTGATGGCGAGCGCACCCTGACCATTAGCGGCGGCGATCCGCTGATGACGCGGGTGGTGGGCACCGGTTGCGCATTATCGGCCGTGGTCGCAGCAGCCTGCGCCTTGCCGGGTTCCCGGCTGGACAATGTCGCGGCGGCCTGCGGGATGTTTGCTCTGGCGGGCAAGCGGGCGGCCGCGCAGTGTCAGGGGCCGGGCAGCTTCCCGTCTCGCTTTCTCGACGCGCTTTACCAACTGCATACGGAAGGGCACGATGAAACGCATTAACGCCCTGACCATTGCCGGCACCGATCCCAGCGGCGGCGCGGGGATCCAGGCGGATTTAAAAACGTTTTCCGCGCTGGGAGCCTATGGCGCGACGGTGATCACCGCGCTGGTGGCGCAAAATACCTGCGGCGTGCAGTCGGTGTACCGCATCGAACCGCACTTTGTGGCGGCGCAGCTTGATTCCGTGTTCAGCGACTTACGCATCGATACCGTGAAAATCGGCATGCTGGCGGAGACGGACATTGTTGACGCGGTCGCCGAACGGCTGGCGCACTACCGGGTCGCCAATGTGGTGCTGGACACGGTGATGCTGGCGAAAAGCGGCGATCCGCTGCTGTCGCCGTCGGCGGTGGCGACCCTGCGCGAGCGGTTATTGCCTCATGTCGCGTTGATCACCCCCAACTTACCCGAAGCCGCCGCGCTGCTGGATGCGCCTCACGCCCGCACTGAGCAGGAGATGCATCATCAGGGCGAAGCGTTGCTGGCGCTCGGCTGCGAAGCGGTGCTGATGAAAGGCGGCCATCTCGACGATCCGGAAAGCCCGGACTGGCTGTTCACCCGCCATGGCGCAACGCGCTTTACCGCGCCGCGCATCGCGACTAAAAATACCCACGGCACCGGTTGTACGCTCTCGGCGGCGCTGGCGGCGTTGCGCCCGCGTCATCAAAACTGGGCGGATACGGTGGTGGAAGCCAAAGCCTGGCTCTCGGCGGCGCTGGCGGCGGCAGATTCGTTAGAGGTGGGGCAGGGCATCGGTCCGGTACATCATTTCCACGCCTGGTGGTAGCAGGGTTCGCCAGGCTAATACCACTGGTATTATACTGGCGATATTCTTCCTCAGGATGAGAAACGTATGGAACCCGCTCATAATCATTTGATTGAACAGCTTATCGCGCGGTTTGCATTGCCCGACAACACCCCGCTGTACCTGAAATTCGCCCAAACGGTCAAAGACGCCGTGCGCAGCGGCGCGCTGGAACATGGCAATATCCTGCCCGGCGAACGCGATCTGAGTCAGTTAACCGGCGTATCGCGGATCACCGTGCGTAAAGCGATGCAGGCGCTGGAGGACGAGGGCGTGGTCACGCGTTCGCGCGGCTACGGTACGCAAATCAATAATATATTTGAATATTCGTTAAAAGCCGCGCGCGGTTTTTCTCAGCAGGTGATGCTGCGTGGCAAAAAGCCTGACACGTTGTGGGTCAACAAACGCGTCATTCCCTGCCCGGAGGACGTGGCGGCGGAGCTGAACGTGGCGGCAAAAAGCGATGTGTTTTTGCTTAAGCGCATCCGCTATGTGGATGATGACGCCGTGTCGATTGAAGAATCCTGGGTTCCGGCTGCGTTGATTGATGACGTGGACGCCATCGGCGTTTCGCTGTACGACTATTTTCGCAGCCGCCAGATCCACCCGCAGCGCACCAAAAGCCGGGTCAGCGCCCGGATGCCGGATGCGGAGTTTCAGGCGCATATTCAGCTCGACAGCAAAGTGCCGGTGCTGGTGATTAAGCAAGTGGCGCTCGATCAACAAAACCGGCCGGTTGAATACAGTATTAGCTATTGCCGCAGCGATCTATACGTCTTCGTCTGCGAGGAGTAGCTGTCGGGTAAGTTCCGCGCGGTCCGGCGCGCAGTCGCCGCCCCGGTGGCTGACCACATACGCCGCGACCGCATTGCCGAGCTGGACGGCCTGCGCCAGCCGCCAGCCCGCCGCCAGCCCGGCCAGCGTACCGCCGGCATGGCTGTCCCCTGCGCCGATAGTATCCACCACCCTGGCGTGAAACGCCGGCATATGGCAGGCGTCAACGCCGTCAAAACACCACGCGCCTTCTTTATCAAGACGGATAATCAGCGGTGCCGCATAGCGCCCAAACCAGGCGCTGCCAAGGGTGTGTGGATCGGCGGCGACACTGAGATGCTCTGCGGCAATGGCCGCCTCCTGACGATTTAACGACACGATGGGGCGGCAGGCCATGATTCGCTGGAAGAGGTCCGGCGGAATATCGGCAATGCGCGGACCAAAGTCGATAAACGGCGTCACGTCTTTCAGGTGTTCCAGCCAGGCGACCAACCGTTCGCCGCAGGGCGCGGCAAGCTGATAACCGGAGAGCGAGACCAGGCTGCGGGCGGGAACGCGCAGGCCGTCCAGCCACTGCGCCCGCCACTGATTCTCTATGCCGCTGAACGACATAAACGTCCGTTCGCCATCCGGTTCCACCAGCGCCAGACACCAGCCATTATCGCCCTCATCGGTATGGATGACGCTGACGATGCCGCGCGCCGTCAGCGACTGGCGAATGATATCTGCCCATACTCCCCGGCCCAGCGGCAATGCGTTTTGCGCCGTCACCCCCAGCCGGGACAGCGCCACGGCGATATTCAGCGCGCAGCCGCCGATATTGACGCTTTGCTGCTGCAGCTCGATATCACAGCCGCGCCACGGGAGGGCGTAGGCATCGGCGATCACGTCGATCACCGCCGCGCCAATCACCGTGACCGGCCTGGCGGCGGTTAACGTCTCCAGCGCATCCGTCAGTTCGCGGGCGTTCATTGCGCCTCCCGGCGGGCGCGATAACCCAGCAGCGCTTCGCTGTAGCGACTGAAATCGAGCTGGTTGGCGTCGTCCAGTTGACGTTTAAGATCGCTGTCGATGCCCGCTATGCCGTGCAGCGCGCCGCAAATTGCCGTCGCCATTGCGCCAATGGTATCGGTATCGCCGCCAAGGTTGGCGCACAGCACAGCACAGCGCTGCGGATCGGTCTGCGCCAGTTCCACCATCGCAATGGCGCAGGCCACGGATTCAAGCGTACTGGTGCCCGCGCCGATGACCTGGTACAGCCGCTCAGAGATGGATTCGCTGCCGGATCCTTCTCTGACGATCTGTAACGCCAGTTCGATACGCGCCGCCAGCGAGGCGCTGAAGGTGGTAATCTGCTGTTCCTGGGCGTAGCGCGCCACGCAGGGCAGGGCGTCGACGATGGTTGGCCAGCTTGCGCCGTCAATCGCGCGCGATACCGCCCAGGCAATCACCGCCGCCCCCGCGATCGCCAAATCCGATTTATGGGTCGGGCTGGAGGCGAGGCGCACGTTAGCGACAAACGCGTCCAGCGGAGCCGCAGGCAGCAGGCAACCCAGCACCGAGGCGCGCATCGCTGCGCCGTTGGTCACGCCGTTGTTCTCCAGTTCGCTGACCGGCGTACCCTGGCGGATAGCGTTAAGCGCGATTTTTGACGTTGGCCCCAGGACGTTTTTATTAAACGCATCGAAACCTTCTGCCCAGCGCAGAATATGACGACCTATCACATCGGGATTGATCTCGCCGTCGCACTCCAGCAGCGCATCGGCGACCGCCAGCGTCATCGCGGTATCGTCAGTGAATTCCGCACGTTTGAAGTAGCAGGCGGCATTGTTTTCCGCCGGGCCGGGCAAAAATCGGTCAATCCAGCCAAAGTGCGTTTTCACGCGGCTACGCGGCCATAATTCGGAGGGCATGCCCAGAGCGTCCCCTAAAGCCTGGCCATATAAGGCGCCGAGAATACGCGTTTGTTTCATTTTGCTTCCTCTGTCTGTAGTGCGGTGGTGTCGCTTTCCACGGCGATGGGGCGGATCTCGCGATCGGATTCACGGAAAAACAGCATAAACAGTATCGTAATGACGGCGATCATCGCCGCGCCGAATCCCCACATTCCTGCCCAGTTAAAGGTCAGGCCGTTGACGGGCGGATTATAAGCGAACATTTTTTCCATGATTACGCCGCCCAGGCGATAGCCCAGCAGGCTACCGAAGCCCTGGCAGCACAGGGTAATCAGCCCCTGCGCGGCGGTGCGCATATGTACCGGCGCTTTTTTGTCGACGTAGATATAGGCGGTCACGTAGTAGAAGTCATAGCTGACGCCGTGCAGCAAAATGCCGAGGAACAACAGCCCGTAAGTAAAGTAGTGGTCTGCGCCGCCATAAACGAAGAAGCCATAGCGGATGGCGGCAGTGATTAAGCCCAGCAGCAATACCTTCTTAATACCAAAGCGTTTGGTGAAGAAGGGCAGCGCCAGCATAAAGAAAATTTCTGAGAACTGGCCCAGCGTCATCCAGCCGGTGGCGTTTTGCATCCCGACTTCGGTCAGATAGCCGTTGGCGAAGATGTAATAGAAGGCCAGCGGCATTGCGAACAGGAATGAGCAGAAGAAAAACACCAGAAAATTTCTGTCGCGCAGCAGGACGACGGCATCCAGACCGAGCATGACTTTCAGGCTCAGTTTGCCGGTGCTCTTCGGCGGGGTGTGAGGCAGAAACAGGGCGTACACCCCCAGCAACGCAGAGCTGGCGGCGGTAATTAACAGCGGAACATTGGTTGGCGAGATATCGTTATAGCCCATCATTTGCGGCAGGAAACCGCACACCAGGCCCGATGCGATCCAGCCGATCGTCCCCATCACCCGGATGCGCGGAAAATCGCGCTCAACATCACCGACATGCGAAAACGCGATGCTGTTGGTCAGGGCAATGGTCGGCATATAGGTCAGGGAATAGACGAGCAGCAGCGGAAAGAACAATGCGAACTCCGTTTGCTGCGCCGCCAGATACATCAGGATCGCCCCGGCGAACATCAATACCGCCAGCACTTTCTGCGCAGCGAAAAAGCGATCGGTCAGCGAACCGACCAGTATAGGCGACAGAATCGCTGCAATGGCGGTACAGGCGTAAGACCAGCCGATCTCACCGGCGGTGAATCCGCTTTTACTTAAAAACAACCAGAGCGGTACAAACCAGGCGCCCCAGATAAACCATTCAACAAACATCATGAATGAGAGTTTCAGATTGGTTTTCATTATTTATGTTCCTGCGTAGTAGGGTACACCTTAAAGATACCACTCAATAATACCTTTCAAATACCTTTGAGCGTTTTTTTTGAGCGGGATAACAATTATTCCGGGTTTACTGCCAGGTTGCGTGCTGAAAGGATACCGGCGAAAAATGCACCAGAGGGTGGAAAATAGTTCGGTTGGGTATCAGACTTAGTGCTGCCCGCAACCCTACGGGCACAGAATATTTCACCCCATTGAGGAACTTACGGGAGCGTATTATGACTGATATTGCGCAGTTGCTTGGCAAAGATGCCGATAGCCTGTTACAGCATCGTTGTATGACCATTCCGGCAGACAATCTCTACCTGCCCGGCGCGGATTATGTCGACAGAGTGATGATTGACAATAACCGTCCGCCTGCGGTGCTGCGAAACATGCAAACCCTCTACAATACCGGGCGACTGGCGGGGACGGGGTATCTGTCCATTCTGCCGGTTGACCAGGGCGTGGAACATTCGGCGGGTGCCTCGTTTGCTGCCAACCCGCTTTACTTCGATCCGAAAAACATCGTGGAACTGGCGATTGAAGCGGGCTGTAACTGTGTTGCCTCGACGTATGGCGTGCTGGCATCGGTGTCGCGCCGCTATGCTCACCGCATCCCGTTTCTGGTGAAACTCAACCACAACGAAACCCTGAGTTACCCGAATACCTATGACCAGACGCTGTACGCCAGCGTCGAGCAGGCGTTTAATCTCGGCGCGGTTGCCGTCGGTGCGACCATCTATTTCGGCTCTGAAGAGTCGCGCCGCCAGATTGAAGAAATCTCTGCGGCCTTTGAGCGCGCCCATGAACTGGGTATGGTGACGGTGCTGTGGGCCTACCTGCGTAACGCCGGCTTTAAGAAAGATGGCGTCGATTACCACGTCAGCGCCGATCTCACCGGCCAGGCGAACCATCTGGCGGCCACTATCGGCGCGGATATCGTGAAGCAGAAAATGGCGGAAAATAACGGCGGCTATAAAGCGGTGAATTACGGTTATACCGACGAGCGCGTGTACAGCAAATTAACCAGCGATAACCCTATCGACCTGGTACGTTATCAACTGGCGAATTGCTATATGGGGCGCGCCGGGTTAATTAACTCCGGCGGCGCGTCGGGCGGTGAAGCCGATTTAACCGATGCGGTGCGTACCGCAGTGATTAATAAACGCGCCGGGGGCATGGGGCTTATTCTGGGGCGTAAAGCCTTTAAGAAATCCATGGCTGACGGCGTGAAATTAATTAACGCGGTTCAGGATGTTTATCTGGATGGTAAAGTCACCATCGCCTGATGATGATCTCGCCGGGCAGCACTCAACGCCGCCCGGTAACGAGTTGCCCCTGTGACACAGGGCTCGCGTGATCTTTACTACGCGATTTAAGAATAATAATTTTCACTTTTACCCGTAAAGGAAACGATCATTTCCCGATCTCAAAGGACGTGGTGTCGCGACCGGGGGCATGACTGATACATCGCTACTGCGCGCGACGCTGCCGCAGTTCGGCCTGCGCGCCAGGGTTACGTTTTATCTCAATATCCATAAAGTCAGCCATGACGGCTGGAGGTTCTGTCCCAGCCGTACGCCCTCGCTGTACTGCCGGGGTTAGCGTAACAGCGGGCAATCCGGCGGCAGGCGGCACAGCAGCGCGCCGGGTTTCACTTCCAGCCGGAACTGCTGGCCGCTGAGCGGCTCGCCGTCCAGGTTAAAGGTCATTTCGTGGGGCGAGGTGATTTCAAACCACGAAGAGATGCCATCGACAATATTCGGGCTGTCGTCCGGGCGGGTGAGGGTGGTAAACAGCGCGGGCAGCAGCTCGTCACCGGTAAAAATCCGCACCCGCAGTTGCCCGTCGTTAATCAGCGCGTCCGGGCACAACTGCTGGCCGCCCCCCGCCTGACGCCCGTTGCCGAAGCCGATCACCAGCGCGTCACCCTGCCAGTGAAAATTCTCCCCGCGAATTTCGCAGCGGTCCGGTTGCAGGGTATCCATGCGCAGCAGGCCGTGCAGCAAATAGGAGACGCTGCCCAGCGCGGCCTTGAGTTTTTCCGGCGTTTCGGTGGTGATGCGGGTGCCGAAGCCGCCGGTCGCCATATTGATAAACGCCGCTTCGTTATTGACTTCCACCAGATCGATGGGCGTGGCTTTACCGGCAATGGCGAGCTTTAGCGCTTTATCCAGTTCATCCGGAATGCCGGTGCTGGTGGCGAAGTCATTGGCGGTGCCGAGCGGCATGATGCCGAGCGCCGGACGCACTGCCGTATCTATCCGCGACAGCGCGGTCGCCACTTCGTTAATGGTGCCATCCCCGCCGCCTGCAATTACCGTTTCTACCCCCAGCGCCACCGCTTCATTGACGAAGCGTTCGGCATCGCCTTTTTCCCACGTGACGCGAACATGCAGCGTAATGCCTTCTTCGCGCAGCAGCTTAACTGCGCTTCGCAGCAGGTCATTGCCTGCGCCTTTGCCATTAAGAACGATCAGTGAAGCGGGGATGCTGTCCATGGGGTGTCCTGAAATGAGTCAATCTTCAGGAAGTTTATCCTGGAAAGGAAAATTGCGTGTCAGAACGCACCGAAAGAGAGAAAAAAATAAGCCTGCGTAAGGGAGATTACGCAGGCTAAGGAGGTGGTTCCTGGTACAACTAGCATTTATGGGTTATGTTTTTCAGCGAAACGAATCATACCCGGATCAATCGTGGCGGTATGTGATCTCTTTCTAAGAATCATCCCATAAGAAAAAATAACCGAAATGAATTACTTACCGTGAGGATTGCGGGTACTCTGACCAGTGAAATTCCGCATCAGCAGGGCAAAATCCAGCGCTAAATCCTGAGGAACCGGCATCCAGACGGTATAACCATCTCCCGGCGCCACGTCCATTTTCTCTCCTTTCGGGTTTTCCAGATGCGCCAGCGTAAAGTTGATGTTGCCCTGCGGGGTCATCAGCTCCAGGCTGTCGCCGGTAGAGAATTTGTTTTTTACCTTCACCTCTGCCAGTTCGCCGCGACGTTCGCCGGTAAATTCCCCGACAAACTGTTGGCGATCCGATACCGAAAAGCCATATTCGTAGTTCTGGTAATCATCATGGGTGTGCCGGCGCAGGAATCCTTCGGTATAGCCGCGATGCGCCAGGCCTTCCAGCGTTTCCAGCAGGGTCGGATCAAACGGTTTGCCGGCGGCGGCGTCATCAATCGCGCGGCGATAAACCTGGGCGGTACGGGCGCAGTAGTAGAAGGATTTCGTACGGCCTTCGATCTTCAGGGAGTGCACGCCCATTTTGGTCAGGCGTTCAACGTGCTGGATGGCGCGCAGATCTTTGGAGTTCATGATATAGGTGCCGTGCTCGTCTTCGAACGCGGTCATGTATTCGCCAGGGCGCTGAGCTTCTTCCACCATAAATACTTTATCGGTCGGCGCGCCGAGGCCCAGCGTCGGCTCGACGGTCTGCACCGGGATCGGTTCGTGGACGTGCACGATGTTGCCCACGTCGTCCTCTTTGCCTTCTTTAACGTTGTATTCCCAACGGCAGGCATTGGTGCAGGTGCCCTGATTCGGGTCGCGCTTGTTAATATAGCCGGACAGCAGGCAGCGGCCAGAGTAGGCCATGCACAGCGCGCCGTGAACGAAGATTTCAAGTTCCATATCAGGCACCTGTTCGCGGATTTCCGCGATCTCTTCCAGCGACAGCTCGCGGGACAGAATCACCCGCGTCAGGCCCATTTGCTTCCAGAACTTCACCGTCGCCCAGTTCACCGCATTGGCCTGCACCGACAGATGGATATCCATCTCCGGGAACGCTTCGCGTACCATCATGATCAGGCCCGGATCGGACATAATCAGTGCATCCGGGCCCATATCGATCACCGGCTTGAGATCGCGGATAAAGGTTTTCAGCTTGGCGTTATGCGGCGCGATATTCACCACCACATAGAATTTTTTACCCAGCGCATGGGCCTCGTTGATACCGAGCTGCAGGTTCTCGTGATTGAATTCGTTATTGCGCACCCGCAGGCTGTAACGCGGCTGGCCGGCATACACAGCGTCCGCGCCATAGGCGAAAGCGTAACGCATATTCTTCAGCGTTCCCGCCGGGGAAAGGAGTTCAGGTTTAAACATGGTGTTCTCGTTCTGATGTCAGGTCAGAACCGCCTCACCAGGTGGGGCGGCTTGGAGGAAGGTTATCCCCACATTGAAGGCGGGAATTGTAGCGTCGAGGGGGGAGGGTGTAAACCGATTCAGCCAGACGCTACACGATCCGACAGGCGTCCGCTTCCCAGCGATACCCCACGCCGTAGACCGCGCGGATAAACGACTGCGCTTCGTCGAGGGCTTCCAGCTTGCGGCGCAGGTTTTTAATATGGCTGTCGATGGTACGGTCGGTCACTACCCGGTAATCGTCGTACAGCTGGTTCAGCAGTTGCTCGCGGGAAAACACTTTTCCCGGCTCGTGCGACAGGGTTTTCAGCAGCCGGAATTCGGCGGGCGTCAGGTCTAATACTTTATTGCGCCAGCTGGCCTGGAAACGCCCTTCATCAACCACCAGCGGGCTTTCGGCATCCTGTTTCGCCAGCTCTTTTTGCGGCTTGCAGCGGCGCAGTATGGTTTTTACCCGCGCCACCACTTCCCGTGGGCTGTAGGGTTTGCAGATATAATCGTCTGCGCCGATTTCCAGCCCCAGCAGACGGTCGATCTCTTCGATTTTGGCGGTGACCATCACAATCGGCACTTCGGAAAAGCGGCGGATTTCCCGGCACAGCGTCAGACCGTCGACGCCGGGCAGCATCAAATCCAGCAGGATCAGCGACGGCGGCGTCTGGCGCACAAAATTCAGCACGTTATCGCCATGATCGATCAGCGTCGGCGCATAGCCTGCCGCCCGCAGATAGTCGATTAACAGTTGTCCCAGCTTGGGTTCGTCTTCCACGATCAGAATGCGTGGCGTGTTTTCATCAATCGGTAGCTCTGTCATGCGTCTCCCGGTAATTCGTCGTCGAGGGGTAGCGATACAGTAACGCTAATCCCGCCTGAAGGGGAGTGGTCGGCGCGCAGCGTGCCGTTATGGGCCGCGACGATATTGGCGCAGATCGCCAGCCCCAGCCCGGAGCCGCCGCTGGCGCGGTTGCGCGATCCTTCGGCGCGATAAAAACGTTCAAACAGCTTGCCGAGCTGGGCATCGGTCACGCCGGGGGCGCTGTCGGAAAACGTCAGCGTCAGGGTGTCGGCATTGAGGCGCCCGTGGATCTGCAGCCCACCGCCCGCGTCGGTATAACGCAGGCTGTTTTCCAGCAGATTATTAAACAGCTGCATCAGGCGATCGCCATCGCCGAATACCATCGCATGATCGGGTAGCGACAGCGAGATCGTCAGCCCGCGCGCGATAAAACGTTCGCGAAACGCGCCTGCCGCCACTTCCAGCAGATTGACGATATCCACCGGGGCTTTCTGGTACGCCAGCGCGCCTTCGTCGGACAGCGACAGCTGATGCAAGTCGTCCACCAGCTTGGTGAGGGTGCCCACTTCCGCCTGCAGCGAGGCCACCGACTCCGGGGTAAACTGGCGCACACCGTCCTGGATCGCCTCCAGTTCGCCGCGCAGCACCGCCAGCGGGGTCCGCAGTTCATGGGAAATATCCGCCATAAAGTCACGGCGCATCTGCTGGTTTTTCTCCAGCGTGCTGGCGAGCTGGTTAAAATCCTGGGCCAGTTTGCCCAGTTCATCCTGACTGTTCGTGGTCACCCGCGTAGAGAAATTCCCCGCCGCCAGCTGGTGGGTGCCTTCCACCAGCCGCTTAACCGGAGCCAGCAGGCCCCGCGCCAGCAGCAGCGTGGCCGCCGCGGCCAGCAGCGTTGACAGTGCGACAATCAGCCAGCTGGTGCGCCGCTGCTGTTTATCAAAATTGATGTCGGTGGAGCGGGTCAGGCGCTCCACCGGCGAAGCAATCACCCAGCCGACGCTGGCGTTATTGACGGTAATCGCCCGGCGCATCCCGTCCGGCGGCACCGGCGAGCGCGGGCCGACCAACACGGTCTGGTTTTCATCCACCACCCAAAATTGAGTGCGCCAGCCATGGGGCGGCATCCCGTTCGGGCGGCCATGCCCCTCGTCATTATCCCGGTCGAACGAGCGCAGGATTTGAAACACAAAACGATCGTTATGGCGTAAAAATTGCCAGTTGCCGTGCAGGGCGTACTGTTCGCCCAGGGCGTC
Organism: Atlantibacter hermannii; assembly: GCF_009907385.1. GTDB lineage: Bacteria > Pseudomonadota > Gammaproteobacteria > Enterobacterales > Enterobacteriaceae > Atlantibacter > Atlantibacter hermannii_A. Next base: position 56,468 of record NZ_JAAATR010000042.1, on the reverse strand, counting down.
GCTCAGCAGTTCAAGCCGCTGGGCGTTGCCGTGTTTGATGTAATCAATAAAACCGCGCTCGAAGCTAAACCGCACCGCCCAGTGCATGGTGATCAGCAACAAAATGCAGGTGGCGAAAATCGCCAGAAACAGCTTTCCCGTAATGCCGGGACGCCACAACTTCATTACTCGCTCCTTCTGCGCCGTGCGATCACCACGTTTTTGCGGGTGTCTTCAGGGACGCGGGTAAACACCAGCGCGGGCAGCGCGATAATCACCGCCATGCTGAGATACGTGTAGAGAAACACGCTGTGCGCCGATTCCGGCGTCAGATGCTGATGGCCGAACGCGCCGAGCAGCAGCCCGGCAACGGTGACGCCGAGGCTCATGGAAAGCTGCATCACCATCGACAGCAGGCCGTTGCCGCCGCTGGCGAGTGGGTCGGGCAGATCTTTCAGCGTCAGGGTATTCATGGTGGAGAAACGCACCGCGTTGACCACGCCCTGCAACAGCAACACCACCGGCAATACCCAAATCCAGCCCAGCAGCGCGGTGCCCATAAACAGCAGCGTCACCAGCGCCAGCGCGAGGGTGGAGAACACCAGCACCTTGCGATAGCCGAAGCGGTTAACAATCTGCACCACGATACGCTTGATGCCCATACTGCCGAGCACCATCGGGATCATCATCAACCCGGCGTGAAACGGCGAAAACCCCAGGCCGATTTGCAGGAATACCGGCGTCATAAACGGCAGCATCCCGCTGCCGATGCGCCCGACTAAACTGCCCAGCAGCCCGACAGAAAAACTCGGCGTCTGGAACAGCTCCAGCCTGAACAGCGCCCGCTCGTTGCCTTTGGCGTGTTTGATGTACAGCGCCAGCGCCAGTAAACCGCCTGCCATCATCAGGCCGACCCAGGAAAGGGCTATGCCGAGGGTTTTTTGCCCGTCCAGCGCCAGAGTCAACGCCGCCATCCCGAAGGCCAGCATCAGAAAGCCGGAGAAATCGAAGCGCCGGGTTTGCATGGTGTAGTTGGGCATCAGCCACAGCGTGGCGATGGCGCCGACAATCCCCACCGGCAGGTTAATCAAAAAGATCCAGTGCCAGGAGGCGTATTCCACCAGAATACCGCCCAGCGCCGGGCCAAGCAGCGGGCCGATTTGCCCCGGCAGAGTGACGAAGGTCATGGCCGCCATATACTGCTCGCGCGGCACGATTTTCATCACCGTCAGCCTGCCCACCGGCACCATCATCGCGCCGCCGATCCCCTGCACCACGCGCGCCATAATCAGCCCGTCCAGAGTGCTGGCCTGGGCGCAGAACAGCGAGCCAAGGGTAAACAGCACGATGGCGCTGAAGAAGATATTACGCACCCCCACGCGGTCGGCGAGCCAGCCGCTGGCGGGCAGCATCACCGCCACGGTCAGCACATAGGAGACAATCACCATATGCATGTGTAGCGGATCTTCGCCGAGGCTCCGCGCCATCGAGGGCAGGGCGGTGTTCACAATGGTGGTGTCCAGCGTTTGCATAAAGAATCCAAACGCCACAATCCACAGCTGCCAGCGCACGCTTTTGGGCAATTCCGTCATCGGCTATTCACTCGTCGTTATGGCTTCACCTCCACGACGTTGACGCGTAAAGCGCAGTCGCAGTCGGTCGAAAAACAGATACACCACCGGCGTGGTGTAGAGCGTCAACAACTGGCTCATCACCAGACCGCCGACAATGGTGATGCCCAGCGGCTGGCGCAGTTCCGCGCCGTCGCCGCTGGAGATCACCAGCGGCAGCGCGCCAAACAGCGCCGCCAGCGTGGTCATCATAATGGGACGAAAGCGTAGCAGACAGGCCTGGAAAATTGCCTGCTCCGGCGACAAATCGCCTTTACGCTGCGCGTCGATAGCGAAATCTACCATCATGATGGCATTCTTTTTCACGATCCCGATCAACAGCATAATGCCGATCAGCGCAATCAGGCTGAATGGCGCGCCGAACAGCTCCAGCGCCAGCAGCGCGCCGACCCCCGCCGAGGGCAGGGTGGAGAGAATGGTCAGCGGATGCACATAGCTCTCATACAGGATCCCCAGCACGATATACACCGTGGCAATCGCCGCGAGGATCAGGAATACCTGTGAGTTCATGGTGTCCTGGAACACCTGGGCGGTGCCTGCGTAGCTGCCGCGCACCGTGGAAGGCACGCCGAGCGCGGTCATGGTGCGGTCGATGGCGTCGCTGGCCTCAGATAACGATACCCCGCCAGGCAGGTTAAACGCGATGGTCGAGGCCGCCGACAGGCCCTGATGGTTGACCGACAGCGGCGCGTTCGCCGGTTGCCAGTGGGCGAAACTGGACAGCGGGATCGGCTTGCCGTCGCTGTTGATGACAAACATCTGGTTCAGGGCGCTGATATCCTGGGTGTAGCGCGGATCGACCTGCATCACCACTTTATACTGGTTCAGCGGCTGGTAGATGGTTGAAATCTGCCGCTGGCCGAAGGCGTTATTCAGCAAGCCGTTGGCGTCCTGCACGCTGATCCCCAGCCGCGCCATGGTTTCGCGGTCGTAAATCAGGCTCATTTCCGCGCCGTTGTCCTGCTGGTCGGAGTTAACGTCCGCCAGTTCAGGCAGCCGGGACAGCGCCTGGCGGATCTTCGGCTCCCACTCGCGCAGCGCGGCCAAATCGTCGGAGAGCAACGTGTACTGATAACTGGCGTTGGACTGCCGCCCACCGACCCGAATATCCTGCACCGCCATTAAAAACAGGCTGGCGCCCGGCTCCTTAGCGAGCTTTTTACGCAGCCGGTCAATCACCTGCTGCGAGCTTTCATGGCGCTCGCCCAGCGGTTTCAGGGAGATAAACATCATCCCGCTGTTCACCCGCGAGCCGCCGGTAAAGCCGGTGACATTATCCACCGCCGGATCGTCGCGAATAATCTTCATAAAGTCTTCCAGCTTGCCGCGCATCGCCTGGAAAGAAATGCTCTGATCCGCCTGGATGCCGCCCATCAGGCGGCCGGTGTCCTGTTCCGGGAAAAAGGTTTTCGGGATGGCGATATACAGCCAGATATTGAGCGCAATGGTGGCGAGCAGCACCACGCCCACCAGCCGGGTATGGCGCAGCACCCATTGCAGGGATTTGGCGTAACCCTCCTGCAATGCGGTAAGCACCCGGCCAACGCCGCGTTTGCGCGGCTGAGTGTGTGGTTTAGCGGCTTTCAGCAGCCAGCCGCACATCATTGGCGTTAAGGTCAGGGACACCACCAGTGAGATGCCTATCGCCACCGAGAGCGTGACGGCGAATTCCCGGAATAACCGCCCCGGCAGCCCGCCCATCAGCAGCAGCGGCAGGAACACCGCCACCAGCGACAGGCTCATGGACAGCACCGTGAAGCCCACTTCCCGCACGCCCTGGAGCGCCGCCTGAAGCGGTTTTACGCCAGCTTCAAGGTGCCGGGAGATATTCTCCAGCACCACGATGGCGTCATCCACCACAAACCCGGTGGCAATGGTCAGCGCCATCAGCGACAGGTTATTCAGGCTGAAGCCGCACAGGTACATCGCGGTAAAGGTGCCGATTAACGACACCGGCACCGCAATGGCCGGAATAAAGGTGGCGCGCCCGGAGCGTAAAAACAGAAACACCACCAGGATCACCAGCGCCACCGAAATCACCAGCGTCTGCTCCACTTCTTCGAGGGAGGCGCGAATGGTCGGCGAGCGATCCTGCGCAATTTGCAGATCGATAGAGGCCGGGATGATCTCGCGCAGCTCCGGGACCCGGGCGCGAATGCGATCCACGGTTTCGATGATATTGGCTTCCGGCGCTTTGCGGATCATCAGCAAAATCGCCGGTTTGGCGTTGGTCATTCCGGCGTTGCGCACGTCCTGCACCGAGTCGGTGACCGTCGCCACGTCCTGAAGCTTCACCGCCGCGCCGTTGCGATAGTGAATAATCAGCGGCTGGTATTCGGCGGCGGTTTTCAGTTCATCGTTGGTCTGGATCTGCCAGCGCCGATCGCTGTCTTCCAGCGCGCCCTGAGGGCGGCGCACGTTGGCGTCGCTGATGGCGGTACGCACCGCGTCCAGCGACACGCCCTGGTTAAACAGCGCCTGGGGATTGAGATCGACGCGCACCGCGGGCAGGGAACTGCCGCCGACGTCCACATCCCCGACGCCATCGATTTGCGCGATGGTCTGGGCCAGCTGGGTCGAAGCAAAGTCGTACAGCGCTCCTTGCGAGAGGGTATCGGAAGTCAGCGTCAGGATGATGATCGGCGAATCGGAGGGGTTGGCCTTGCGATAAGTCGGGCGGCTCGGCATCCCGCTGGGCAACAGGCTCTGGGCGGCGCTGATTGCCGCCTGCACGTCGCGCGCCGCGCCGTTGATATCGCGGTCAAAATCAAATTGCAAAATAATCCGCGTACTGCCGAGCGAACTGGACGAGGTCATTTCGTTGACCCCGGCAATGCGCCCTAACGCGCGCTCCAGCGGCGTCGCCACCGACGAGGCCATGGTCTCCGGCGACGCGCCGGGCAGCGAGGCGCTGACCATAATCACCGGAAAATCCACCTGCGGCAGCGGGGCCACCGGCAGCAGGCGAAACGCCAGCACGCCGCACAGCGTCACCGCCAGCGTCAGCAGGATAGTGGCAACGGGCCGATAGATAAACAGGGCGTAAAAACGCATTTACGCCTCCCCGGCTTTACGGCTAAAACGCGCCCGGGTGTAGTGGGACAGGCGGTCAAACAGCAGATAAATCACCGGGGTGGTGAACAGCGTCAGCACCTGGCTCACCAGCAGCCCGCCCACCATGCCAATGCCTAACGGTCGGCGCAGCTCCGCGCCGACCCCGGTACTCAGCATCAGCGGCAGCGCGCCGAGCAGCGCGGCCAGCGTGGTCATCAGGATCGGACGAAAACGCAGCAAACAGGCCTGGTAGATGGCGTCGTAAGGGGACAGCCCCTGTTCACGCTCCGCCGCCAGCGCAAAGTCGATCATCATGATGGCGTTTTTCTTGACGATACCAATCAGCAGGATGATGCCGATAATCGCGATCACATCCAGCTCGCTGCCCGCCAGCATCAGCGCCAGCAGCGCGCCGACGCCTGCGGTTGGCAGCGTGGAGAGGATAGTGATCGGGTGAATAAAGCTCTCATACAGCACGCCGAGCACGATATACATTGCCACCACCGACGCCAGGATCAGCCAGATGGTATTGCCCAGCGCCGACTGGAAGGCGAGGGTACTGCCCTGGAACGAGGTGGTAATATCTGCCGGGAATTCGAGGGTTTTCTCGGCGTCGAGAATGGCGTTCACCGCCTGCTCCAGCGAATAACCGTCGGTCACGTTGAACGAAATGGTGGTGGAGGGGAACTGATCGAGATGGTTAATCGACATCGGCCCGTGGCGCTGCTCGACTTTCGCGATCGCGCTTAACGGCACGATGCCGCCGTCGGCGCTGGTCAGGCGAACGGTGTCCAGCCCGCTGATACCGGGCGTGGTGCGGGTGTCGTGCTCCAGCACCACGCGATACTGGTTTGCCTGGGTATAAATCGTCGAAATCAGCCGCTGACCGAAAGCGTTGTACAGCGCGTTATCCACGTCGCTCATGCTGATGCCGAGACGGCTGGCGCTGTCGCGGTCGACATTCACATACGCCACCAGCCCCTGATCCTGCCAGTCGCTGCTCACGTCCGACAGCGCGGGCAGGGTGGCGAGTTTATCCATCAGCGCCGGAACCCAGGTGCTGAGCGCCTCCAGCGAGTTGCCCTGGAGCGTAAACTGGTACTGAGTGCGGCTCACCTGGGTATCGATGGTCAGATCCTGAGTCGGTTGCAGATACAGCGCCACCCCCGGCACATTTGCGACCGCCTGCTGGAGCCGGGCAATCACCGGCTGAATACGGTCGTCGCGCTCGTCCAGCGGTTTGAGATGGATTTGCAGACGGGCGCTGTTCAGCGAGGCGTTAGTCCCGTCCACCCCGACGAACGAGGTCAGGCTTTCCACCGCCGGGTCTTTTAAAATCACATCCGCCACCCGCTGTTGACGCTCCGCCATACTGGCGAACGACGCCGACTGCGGGGCCTGCAAGGTGCCCTGAATAATGCTGTTGTCCTGTACCGGGAAGAAGCCTTTGGGGATTAGCATCCACAGCAGCACCGTCAGCGCCAGGGTGGCGAACGCCACGCCGAGCGTCAGCCACGGATGGTTCAGCACCCGCTTTAAGCCGCGTCCGTAACTGGCAATCACCCGCTCGAAGAAGCGCTCGCTGGCGCGGGAGAAGCGGTTCTGCTTGCGCAGCGAGGCGTGGCTCAACATGCGCGCGCACATCATCGGCGTGAGCGTCAGGGAAACCACGGCGGAAATCAAAATCGCCACCGCCAGGGTGATGGCAAATTCACGGAATAATCGTCCAACGATATCGCCCATAAACAGCAGCGGGATCAGCACCGCAATCAGCGAGAAGGTCAGGGAGATGATGGTAAAGCCGATCTCCCCGGCGCCTTTTAGCGCGGCAGCGAGCGGCTTTTCCCCTTTTTCGATATAGCGCGAGATGTTCTCGATCACCACGATGGCGTCATCCACCACGAAGCCGGTGGCGATGGTCAGCGCCATCAGCGTCAGGTTATTGATCGAGAAATCAAAGAACACCATCACCGCAAAGGTGCCGACCAGCGACAGCGGCACCGCCACGGCGGGAATGATGGTCGCCGGGACGTTGCGCAGGAACAGGTAAATGATCATCACCACCAGCGCGATAGCCAGCATCAGCTCGAACTGGGTGTCGGTTACCGAGGCGCGAATATTGGTGGTGCGGTCGGCCAGCAGTTTAACTTCTACCGATTTCGGCAAACTTTGCGTCAGCGTGGGCAGCATCTGACGCACACTGTCGGCGGTGGCGATAATGTTCGCGCCGGGCTGGCGCTGAATATTCATCACGATGGCCTGTTGCTTGTTGGCCCATGCGCCGAGCCAGCGATTTTCCGCGCCCTGTTCGATGGTCGCCACATCCCCCAGGCGGATCGCCGCGCCGTTCTGGTAAGCGATAATCAGGTTGCGGTATTCATCCGCCGATTTCATCTGGTCGTTGGCGGAGAGCGTAATGGCGCGCTCCGGGCCGTCGAGGCTGCCTTTCGCCGAATTAACGTTGGCATTGCTGATGGCGGTGCGCACGGTTTCGCTGGTTACCCCGAGCGCGGCCAGCGCCTGGGCGTTAAGTTTGACCCGCACCGCCGGGCGCTGCCCGCCGGACAGCGTGACCAGCCCGACGCCGGAAACCTGGGAAATTTTCTGCGCCACCCGGGTTTCCACCATGTCTTCCACCTGGGTCATCGGCAACGCCGTAGAGGTGACGGCCAGGGTCATGATCGGCGGGTCCGCCGGGTTGACTTTGCTGTACACCGGCGGGTTCGGCAAATCGTTGGGCAGCAGGTTGGTGGCGGCGTTAATGGCTGCCTGCACTTCCTGCTCCGCTACATCCAGCGCTAATGAAAGCTGGAATTGAAGGGTGATCACGCTGGCGCCGCCGGCGCTTTGCGAGGCCATCTGCTTCAGGCCAGACATCTGGCCGAACTGGCGTTCCAGCGGCGCGGTAATCGCCGAGGTCACCACATCCGGGCTGGCGCCGGGATACAGCGTCACCACCTGGATGGTGGGGTAGTCCACCTCCGGCAGCGCCGAGACCGGCAGAAAACGGTAGCCCAGCACGCCCGCCAGCATAATGGCGATCATCAGCAGCGTGGTGGCGACCGGGCGGAGGATAAACAGCCGCGACGGCCCGCCGGTGGCGCTCGGAGGTAACACCTGCATCAGGACTGCGCTCCCTGCCGTTTTTGCGTCGGAGCCTCTTTCGGCGTCCCGGCCTTGGCGTTATGCGCGTCCACCACTTCCACGCTGGCTCCTTCGGTGAGACGGTCGATCCCGTCGGTCACTACGCGATCGCCTGCCGACAGCCCGGCGGTAATCACCACTTTTTCGCTGTCCTGAATCCCGGTGGTCACCGTATGTTTGCTGACTTTGTTATCGCTGTTCAACACCCAGACGAAATGACCGTCGTTGCCCATTTGCAGCGCGGCGGTGGGGATAACGATGGCGTCCTGCTGGGTGTCCACCAGCATGCGGGCGTTAACGAACTGGTTGGGAAACAGGGCATCATCCTGGTTTTCGAAACGGCCCTTGAGCTTAATGGTGCCAGTGGCGGCGTCGATTTGGTTATCCAGACTGAGCAGGGCCCCGGTGCTGAGCTTCTGTGTGTTGGTGCGATCCCAGGCTTCCACCGTCAGGGTTTTCCCGGCTTTTTGCGCCTGCACGATGGTGGCGATATCGCTCTCCGGCAGGGTGAACAGCACGTCGACAGGATGGGTCTGGGTCAGCACCACGATGCCGTTGGTGTCGCCGCTGGAAATCTGGTTGCCGATATCCACCTGCCTGAGGCCGACACGGCCGTCAATCGGCGCGGTGATGCGGCTCCAGGTCAACTGTAATTGCGCGCTGGCGACGGCGGCTTCATCAGCCTTGAGAGTGCCGAGGGTTTCATTGACCAGCGCCTGCTGGGCATCCAGCTCCTGGCGCGAAACCAGGTTGGTTTTGCTCAACTGCTGATAGCGCGCTAAATCGCGCCGGGCATTGGCGAGGGTGGCTTTATCGCGCGCCAGCTGGCCTTCGGCCTGGGCTAATGCCACCTTAAACTGGCTGGGATCGATTTCCGCCAGCAGATCGCCCGCTTTCACCTGCTGCCCTTCCTGGAAGTGCAGCGCCATCAACTGCCCGTCAACCCGGCTGCGCACGGTAACGGTATTGGCGGCGGTGATAGTACCCAGCCCGGAAAGATAGCGGGGAACCGCTGCGCTGACGGCGGTTGCCGCCTGTACCGGCGCGAGCGCGCCGCGCATCCCGGGGCGACCGCCGCCCGCTTTGCGCTGCTGACCGGAAGCGTGCTGGCCCGACGGCGCGTCGGGCTTTTGAACGTGCCAGTATCCCAGGCCCGCGACGATGGCGATAACAATAACGATGGGCCACATCCAACGCGATAAACCAGTACCTTTCATAAGTTAAACGTCTTCTTATCCTGAAACGATTAGGCGTAATGATACTAGTTTAGAGATCAGCGACGGGGGAAAAATGGAGGAAATATGGAACAGCTTCAGGATTCCTCCGAATCCATGCAGTTATTCGGGATTTCTCGCAGGATCGACACGGCAATCAGCAGTACAAATTTTGACAGTTTAAAGTGTGGTTCAGGTAAAAATTATAAATTACCCTTTATGAGGTGGTTATGACATGGACGGTTATCTTCACGCCAGAGTTTGAGCAGTGGCTTTATGATCAGGAGCTTGGGTTGCAGAATCGCGTTGAGTTAACCGGCCCGGCACTGGGTCGACCACGGGTGGATACGCTCTTCGGATCCCTCTACCCCAATATGAAAAAATTGCGCCTGCAATACGCTGGCGACCCGTGGCGGATTTGTTTCGCCTTTGATGAGAACCGACAAGCGATCATGCTTTACGGCGGAAAGAAAACGGGGCAGAAGCGCTTTTACTCAACATTGATTAAGCGGGTTGACGCGATTTTTGCGCGCTATCTTGCCCGCAAAAAGGATCGGAAATGAAAACATTACAGCAACACCTGGCAGAGCTTACCCCTGAACATCGGGCTGAAATTGAGCGTTTGGCTGAAGAGTTCGCCGCCGAAAACGGCTTACCGACCATCAGAGAAATGCGCGCCATGTCCCAGCAGGAACTTGCTGAGAGACTGGGCGTAACCCAGCCTGCGGTGGCGGCCATGGAACGGCGCGGAGATGACATCAAAGTCTCCACACTGAAGCGTTATGCAGAAGCCTTAGGCGGCGAACTGAAAATCAGCATCGAACTGCCCGAAGGAAGCCGAGTGATTTCACTCTGATCTTCCCCGGACAACATCATCATTATCGAAACACCACGTTTGCCCAGCGCGCTAACCCGGCGGTGACCGAGCCGAAATCGTCGCCGCCGCGGATCGGTATTCCTGGCAAATACGCGGCCAGCAGATTGCGGATCAGCGGCGAGCGGGCGCTGCCGCCGGTAAGATAAATCACCTCCGGCGTGATATGGCTGGCTTCCAGCGCCAGCGTCACCTGCTCGATGATGCGTTGCAGCGGCTGGGTCAGCGCCGTTTCCAGTTCGGTTTGCGAAATGGCGGCCTGTAAGTCGTCGCTGATAAATGGCATCCGCGCCAGGTGGTTGTCCCCGGCAGAGAGCGCGATTTTGCTCTCCTCGGCGACCCGCACCAGACGGTAGCTCAGACGCTGCTGCCACACTTTACGCAGTCGGACGACGTCGTCAGGCGCTTTGGCGTCGCGGATCAAATCCAGCAGCAGCCGGCCATTAGCGGCGCTGTAAAAATCGCTTTGCGCCGGGACATCATTGATGGCCACCGCGTTCCACCAGGGTAGCGTTGGCAGGGCGATGCCTTTCTGAGTCTCGCCACCCATGCCTAACAGCGGCATCAGCTGCTTAAAGGCCAGCGCGATATCCAGATCGTTTCCGCCGATGCGGCAGCCGCTGTGGCCTAACAGGCTGGCTTCGCGATCGGCTTGCATGGCCCACTGCGGCCCCATTAACAGTACCGAGCAGTCGGTGGTGCCGCCGCCGATATCCACCACCAGCACCCGTGTTTCCTGGGCCAGGGTGGATTCAAAATCCAGCCCGGCGGCGACGGGTTCATATTGAAATACCACGTCGCGAAAACCGGCGCGCTGCGCAGCGCGTTCGAGAATGCCCTGCGCCTGCGCGTTGGCGTCATCGCCGCCCAGACCCTGGAAGTTAATCGGACGACCGATAACCGCCTGGTCGATGGACTCGTGGGTTTGCGCGGCGGCGGTGTTGCGAATATGCAGCATCATGGCGCACACCAGATCTTCAAACAGCGCCACCTGCTGCGGTTTCAGGCCGCTTGCGCCGAGAAACGACTTTGGCGATTTAACGAACCAGACCTCTTCCGGGTCGTCCATATAGTGCTGCAACGCCGCCAGCCCGAACTGCACGCTGGCGTCGGTAACCCGGATATCTTCTTCGCGGTTGGCGTTAATCGCCCGGCGCAGCAGCGCTTTGTTTTCATCGTCCGGCGTCGGGACATCGTGACAGCGGTATAACCATTCGCTCACCGCCTCGCGGGTGGGCGCGCACAGCATCGACGGCAGCAGCGGGGAACCGTTTTCCAGCGTCAGCATCTGCGGCGCGCCGTCACGCATCATCGCCACCGAACAGTTCGCGGTGCCGTAATCAAAACCAATAAACATGTTCATCCCCATGCCTGTGAAGAAGGGGGGCGACTTTAGCCGAATGTGGTGCCGGCGGCAATCGGAATAGTAAAGCAAGGCGAAACGGGCGGGAAAAGGCTACCCTGAATCGAGTATTCAAGGAGATAGCATGTTTATTATTGATTACCGCGGCCCGTATGACTGGCCCTGGATGTGCGGTTTTTTACGCCACCGTACCGTCGAGGGCGTTGAAATCATTAACGATGACAACCTGCAGCGGGTGATGGCTTTCGGCGATGCCCGGGGACTGGCGACCATTCACCTCGCCGGGAATCATCAACTGCACGTCACCCTGAGCGACGGCCTGATGCCGGTTGCTGATGAGGCGCTGGCGCGGCTGCGGCGCTGGCTGGATCTCGATACCGACCCGCAACCCATTATCGACACCCTGGGCGAACTTGCCGCGCCGATACCGGGTTTGCGGCTGCCCGGCTGCGTCGATCCGTTTGAGCAGATGATCCGCGCGGTATTAGGCCAACTGGTGAGCGTCGCCATGGCGGCGAAACTGACCAGTAAACTGGTGCAGGCGTATGGTGAACCGCTGGAGGGTGTACCGGGCTGGCGCTGCTTTCCGGACGCGCAGATTTTGGCCAGTGCCCGTTGGGAGGCGTTAAAAGCGCTGGGCATGTCGAAAATGCGGGCAGACGCCATCATTAACCTGGCGCAGTTGTGTCTGGACGGGCAACTGATGCTGTCACGCCCGGAAAACGTCGAGCAGGGCATTAAAGCGCTGATGAAACTACCCGGAATTGGCCGCTGGACCGCCAGTTATTTCGCGTTGCGCGGCTGGCAAAGCCCCGACGTGTTTTTGCCGGATGACTATGCCATCAAACTCCGTTTCCCCGGCATGACCCCTGCGCAAATTCGCCGTTACGCCGAGCGCTGGTCGCCCTGGCGCTCGTATGCGTTATTACACATCTGGTATAACCACGGCTGGCAGCCGGATCAGTTAATCGCAAAGTAACCCTGGTTCAGCAGCATATCCAGCGGCTGGGTCTGGGCGATGGTATCGCCCCAAATCATATCGATGCCGATGCCGGAGAGCGTGTCCATGATCAGCGCCTGATCGGCGGGGCCGGCGATGCACTTCAGCCCCAGCCGCTGGGCGTGACCCTGGATAATGGTCACCATCATCTCGTCCATCAGGTTGGTGTGAACATCCGTGACCAGTTCCGGCTCAATCATCACGTAGTCGCACATCTGGCGAGTCAACTGGTTAAAGATTTCCATATCGCGCCCGACCTGGCTGATGATGATGCGGCAACCGGCATTGCGCAGTTTGATCATATTGTTTTTGGCGCGATCGTCTTCCGCCAGCAGTACATCGCTGTGGAGCGTGAAATGCAGCAGGCGCGGCGGCAGCGCGCTGGTGCTCAGCGCCGCCAGGATCTCGTTAATGGTCTCATCACTGGCGATGCCCTGAGGCGATAAAGGCAGAGCGATGCCAAAGCCTTTCAGCGTGATGGCGGTAGCATGGTTGTGCAGAAAATCAGTCAACACGCGGCGGTCAAGCGCGCACGAAAGCGCGGGGTCGGTGAGCCCTGAGCGAAACGCCGACTCCTCCAGCACGTTGCCATCGCTGGTCCACAGTCGCAGCGACAGCAGCCAGAAGTTGGTGGATTCCGGAATGCGCGGCGACGCCACGGCGCGGGCCAGCAGCATCATATGATTGTCGTTAATAATCCGCGCCTGTTCTTCATGGGCCAGCAGCGTGCGCTGCTGCTGCAAATGCTGCTGCTGCGGCTCATAAACCGTTACCACGCCGCGCCCTTTGTTTTTCGAGGCATAACAGGCGATATCTGCCTGGGACATGACCTCAGAGGCCAGATTGTTACTGGCGTCGATCAGCGTGATCCCGGCGCTGGCGCCGATGCGGTGCAAACGGCCTTCCCACATAAAGTGGTAGTCGTTCACTGCCTGAATCAGCCGGGTTGAAATGGTATAGGCGTTTTCGATGCCGCAGTCCGGCAACAGAAGGCCGAATTCGTCGCCGCCGAGGCGCGCCAGAATATCGGTGGTGCGCAGCATACCCAGCATCAGTGACGCCAGTTCGCGCAGCAAAGCATCCCCCGCCGCATGGCCTGCGGTATCATTTACCGCTTTAAAGCGATCGAGGTCGATGCACACCAGCGCGTGGCGCTGATGGTTTTCGCCGACGCTTTGCAGCAGGCGCTTGAGATGATTTTCAAAACTGACGCGGTTTGCCAGATGGGTGAGGGCATCGTGCGAAGCGCTGTAGCTCAGTTGGCGCAGCATTTTGCGTGATTCGGTGACATCCTGTATCACCAGCACGGAACCGATGTTTTGCCCGTCCAGCGTGCTGAGCGGCGTTACGGTGTAGTGGATGTCGTAGCTTCCGCCGTTGCGGCAGTGTAATACCACATCCTGTTCGATGGCGGAGCGGCTGACGTCCCCGCTGTGGATATTTTCCATCAGCGGGCCTTTATCGCCGAAAGTAATACGCAGAACCGACAGCAGCGGTTGCCCTATGGCCTGTTCCTGCGACCAGCCGCTCATTGTCTCCGCGACCGGGTTCATAAAGGTCACTTTCATATCGACGTCGGTACAAATTACCGCTTCACCGATGGAGTCGAGCGTAATATGCAGACGCTCTTTTTCCTGGAAGAGGGCCTCGTTAAGCTGTTTAACTTCAGTCATATCCATATTCACGCCGAGCAGACGTTCCACATCGCCCTGTTTATTAATGACGCGATTGGCGAGCGCGCGAATATGGCGGATGCCTTCGCTCACCTGAATACGGAATTCGATTTTAAACGGGACGCGCGCTTTTAACGCATCGCGGATCGTCATTTCCACTGACCCGAGATCTTCTTTTACCACCCGGGACGCCCAAAGTTGGTAGGTGGGCTTAATGTGCGGCGGAATATCGTACAGCTCGAACATCCGCTTATCCCAGCTAATAATGTCCGGCCCCAGCTCCCATTCCCAGATACCGATGCCGCCGGCTTCATTCGCCAGCGTGATGCGTTCCATTAAACGCTTATTCATCCACTCGGTATGCTTGAGATCGTTTATATCTTCAATCTGGGCGATGAAATAGAGCGGCGCGCCGTTATTATCCCGCACCACGGACACCGACATCAGCGCCCAGACCACGTCACCGGCCTGGTTGAAATAGCGCTTTTCCATGGAATAGCTGTTGATATCGCCCTTAATCAGGCTTTCCAGCTGTTCCAGATCGTCATGTAAATCTTCCGGCCAGGTAATTTGCTGGAACGTCATGCTGCACATTTTTTCAGGGGTGTAACCCAGGAACTGGCACAGGGATTTATTTACCTCCAGCCAACGGCCATCTATTGAGACCAGCGCCATGCCGATGGAGGAGTATTCCATGGCGTTGCGAAAACGGGTTTCGCTCTCGGAAATATGCTTGCGCTCTTCGCGAAACGCGTACATCACCATGGTCATCACGTTGGCGGGCAGCAGGATCAACAAAAACGGCAACCAGGGCGCGTTAATCATCACCGTGGGATGCGGGGCGACGAGCATTTCCGGATTACGGGTTAGCGTCAGGGAAACCATCATCACCGTTGCCAGGAAAATCGTGAACGCCTCCAGACGCGGCAGCCGGATGGCGCTCCACATCAGCAGCACAATAATAAAAGTAAACGGCCAGGGCAGGTAATGCAGCGCCAGCCAGCTCAGGAGCAAGGTCGCGCATAATGCCCCCAGCGTCTCCATCAACAGGCGAGGATTACGATGGCGCAGCAAATAATGGGATTTAAACAGCAGTCCAATGGGCACCAGCGCGATGGCGGCAATCGACTCCGATAATATCCAGACAAAAAATGTCCGCAAATTCTCGTCGTTTGGCGTAAAAATAACCGCTAAAACCGCGCCGAAAAACGGGGGGATAACCGCGCTGCCGATCGCCAGTTTTACCCAGTTGTTGAGATTTTGTAATGGATTGGCGGATGGCAGAAGTTTACGCAGTAATATGGCCCCAAGCAGGGCCTCCAGAATATTGATGACAGGAAAGGTTAAAACAATTTGGCTTGTCGATAATAACACCCGCGATGCCAGTAAATTCCCGACCACGCACACTGCGGCGATAGCGGGCCAAAAAGAGGCCGGATGCCGATAAAAGGCCACCATCATAATGGCGGTAGGGAACCACAGTGGTGCAAGGGGTGCACCTGACAACGTCAGCTCAAGAGAAAACAGGGTAAATAAAAAACTTAATAGCCCCAGACTTAGCAACCGTAATACGGGATGAGGCGTAGAAACTTCAACGCGCATGTTCTTTTTATTCATTACCGCTAATCCGTTGTGGCATTGCCGCCAGGAGCAAAGCCCGGACGCATTATTCGACATATCGGGCTATGCTAGTACAAACAATTTACAATTCCTATGCCGCTGTCTGATAAATTCTCATTGCACCCAGCTTTATTGTATTAATCGCAATAGCCTGAATTATTAACTGAGATTATGGTTAAAAAAATGCGTTCCGGTGCCACTCTTTAAAAAAAGTTATTCGCAACCGGATGTCAGCGCACCTGTGACTGGTATCAGGGGGGCGAAGTCCCTATAATTGCCGCGTTTGGCGCTTCGGCGTCGTCCTTCCCCTCATTTAAAAACCAGGTCGCTACATTTATGACTGACAAGTCTCATCAATGCGTCATCATCGGCATCGCCGGCGCATCCGCTTCGGGCAAAAGCCTTATCGCCAGCACACTTTATCGGGAGCTGCGCGACCAGGTCGGTGACGAACACATTGGTGTTATTCCGGAAGACAGCTATTACAAAGATCAGACCCACTTGTCCATGGAAGAACGGGTTAAGACCAACTATGACCATCCCAACGCCATGGATCACAGCCTGCTGTTCCAGCATCTGCAAACGCTGAAGTCCGGCAAGCCAATTGAACTGCCCGTCTATAGTTATGTCGAACATACACGCACCCGGCAAACGGTCCATATCGAACCCAAAAAAGTGATTATCCTGGAGGGGATCCTGCTGCTCACGGATGCGCGCCTGCGCCAGGAGATGAACTTCTCGATTTTCGTCGATACGCCGCTGGATATTTGTCTGATGCGCCGCATTAAACGTGACGTGAACGAGCGTGGCCGTTCGATGGACTCGGTGATGACGCAGTACCAGAAAACGGTACGCCCGATGTTCCTCCAGTTTATTGAGCCATCGAAACAGTATGCCGACATCATCGTGCCGCGCGGCGGTAAAAACCGCATTGCGATTGATATTCTCAAAGCGAAAATCAGCCAATTCTTTGAATAACACGCAGTTAGCGTGTACCGTTTTAAGAGTCATAATGTCTTTCCCGGCCTGCACGGGTCGGGAACTGAAGCACAACAGAGGAGCGTGCGATGCGTCTTTGCGACCGTGATATTGAAGCCTGGCTTGATGATGGCCGTTTAGCGATTACCCCGCGTCCTCCGGTAGAGCGCATTAATGGCGCGACGGTGGATGTGCGTCTGGGCAACAAATTTCGCACCTTCAGCGGCCATACCGCCGCGTTTATTGATTTAAGCGGACCGAAGGCGGAAGTCAGCGCCGCGCTGGATCGCGTGATGAGTGATGAAATCGTGCTGGCGGACGGTGATGCGTTTTTCCTCCATCCCGGCGAGCTGGCCCTGGCGGTAACGCTGGAGTCGGTGACCTTACCGGCGGATCTGGTGGGCTGGCTGGATGGTCGTTCTTCGCTGGCGCGTCTCGGGTTGATGGTCCACGTGACCGCGCACCGTATCGATCCCGGCTGGCAGGGCTGCATCGTGCTTGAGTTCTATAACTCCGGCAAACTGCCGCTGGCGCTGCGTCCGGGGATGGTGATCGGCGCGCTGAGTTTTGAGCCGCTCTCGGGGCCTGCCGCGCGGCCTTACAATCGTCGTGAAGATGCCAAGTATCGGGATCAACAAGGTGCGGTAGCCAGCCGTATCGATAAAGACTAACCCGGTTACTGACTGAGGATGCCATGAGACGACTTCTGACGACGCTAATGATATTGCTGGTGGTCATCATCGCTGGCCTGTCCGCATTAGTGCTGTTGGTCAACCCCAACGATTTTCGCGACTATATGGTTCGCCAGGTTGAGGCGCGCAGCGGATACCAGCTCAAGCTGGAAGGGCCGCTGCGCTGGCACGTCTGGCCTCAGTTAAGCATCCTTTCCGGCCGGATGAAACTTACCGCCCCGGGCGCGTCACAGCCGATGGTAACCGCCGATAATATGCGCCTTGACGTGAAGCTGCTGCCGCTGCTGTCGCACCAGTTGCACGTCCGCCAGGTGATGCTGAAGGGCGCGGTGGTTCAGTTAACGCCCGAGAGCGAAGCGCGTCGTCCAAAAGATGCGCCGATAGGCCCACAGGGCGGCGCAACCCCTGCCGATACCGATCGCGGCTGGAGCTTTGATATCTCGCGTCTGAAAGTGGCCGACAGCGTACTGGTTTTCCAGCACGAGGGCGATGAGCAGGTCACGGTGCGCAACCTTAATCTCCAGATGGAGCAGGATGAGAAGCGGCAGGCGCAGATTGATTTCAGCGCCCGGGTGCTACGCGACCAGCGCACGCTGGATCTCTCTTTCAACGCCGCGCTTAACGCCGCGGACTATCCCGAGAACCTGACGGCCAGCGTCAGCAATTTACGCTACCAACTGCGGGGCGCAGATCTGCCGCGCCAGGGCATTACCGGTCAGGGCGCGTTTAACGGAAACTGGCAGGAGAGGCAGAAAGCGCTCAGCTTCAGCCAACTGCAACTCACCGCGAATGACAGCCAGCTAAGCGGCGATGGCAGCGTGATGTTGCAAAAGCAACCTGAGTGGCTGCTGAATCTGGCTTTTAACAAACTCAATCTGGAAAATCTGCTGCCGACGCAAGCGCCCTCCACCACGCCAGTCGCCCAGCAGGCGCAAAGCCAGCCCGTGCTGCCGCGTCCGGTGATTGCCGACAATGCCTCTGAGCAGGATTATTCGGCGCTGCGCGGTTTTAACGCCCGGGCCAATATCAGTGCGGAGAGCGTACTGTGGCGCGGGCTGAACTTCACTAAAGTGCGCGCGGCGCTGGCAAATAACCGCGGATTACTGACCATTGCCACGCTGGAAGGCAACCTGGGCGCGGGCCATATTTCCCTGCCGGGCAGCCTGAATACCAGGCAGCAACCGGCGCAGGTGAAGTTCACCCCAACTATTCAGAATATCGAAATCAGCCAGGTGCTTAAGGCGTTTGATTATCCGATAGCCCTGAGCGGCGCGCTGTCGATGACCGGCGATTTTTCCGGAGCGCAAATCGATGCCAACGCATTTCGTCAGAACTGGCAGGGCAAGGCTAACGTCGAGATGACCCACTCGCGTCTCGAAGGGATGAACTTCCAGCAAATGATCCAGCAGGCAGTAGCGCGTAATAACGGTTCGGTGCAGGCGCAGCAGTTCGAAGAGAACGCGACCAAACTGGAACAGTTCACGACGGACGTGTCGCTCGACCACGGCAAGCTGACGCTGAACAAAATGGAAGGACGTTCCTCGATGCTGGCGCTGAATGGCGAAGGCACCATGGATCTGGTCACTGAACAGTGCGATACCCTGTTCCAGGTGCGGGTTGTCGATGGCTGGAAGGGCGAGGGCAGCCTGGTGGAATTCCTGAAGCAAACGCCGATCCCGCTGCGGGTCTATGGCCCCTGGAGGCAGTTGAACTACTCGCTGCAGGTTGACCAGGTGCTGCGTAAGCATTTGCAGGAGGAAGCGAAGCGGCGGTTAAACGACTGGGCCGAGCGCCATAAAGACAGCAGCAAGTCGAAGGACGTGAAAGAGTTGCTGAAAAAGCTGTAGTAAAAAACTGAAGTAAAAACTGGAATAAAAAACGGGGCCGAATGGCCCCGTTGGTTTTTCCGCTTAGCGGGCTTGCCAGCAGTGGCTCGCTTCGCCGTTGATCATCAATGTACGGTGTTCACCGGACGGCAGGCTAACGGTGAGTTCGCGCCACGCAGGCTGATAATCGCCGCGGGTAGTGATCTCCAGACGAATGGTATTGGCATCGCAGGTCATTTCCCATTCCAGCCACAGGGCATTGCCATCCTGATAGCCCCAGCTTTCGCCGTCGTCTTCAAACAGCATGCCGCCACTGCTCCCGCAGCCCTTCAGCGGGAACAGCTTCAGCTCGCGGTACGTGTCGTCTTTCGGGCAGGTATGCGCCAGCCGCGCGCTCATCGGCAGGCCCGCGCCTGCACGCGCCAGCAACGGCAGCGTTTCCAGCGGCGCCGCCAGAGTGATCCATTGCCCGCCGCTGTACCAGTGGCCGGTGTAGAAGTCATACCAGCCGTCGGTGTTAGCGGGCAGCCACAGCGTGCGCTCGCGTGCGCCGGGCTCCACCACGCTGGCGACCAGCAGGTCTTTGCCGAGGATAAACTCATCGCACTCTTCAAAGGTTTGCGCATCGTGTTCGTGATCGAGGAACGTCGGGCGCAGCATCGGCTCATCGTCGGCGTGAGCCTGCCACAGCAGGGTATAGAACCAGGGCAGCAGGCGGTAGCGCAGTTCGATGGCGCTGCGGATGGCGGGCGTGATGGCCGGGTACATCCAGGGTTCGTTAACCGTATGGTCGTCGTTCCAGGAGTGAATAGTGAAGCGCGGATGCATCACGCCGTTTTGCACCCAGCGTACAAACAGCTCCGGGTCCGGACGATCGCCGGAAAAACCGCCTACATCGTGACCGACGTTATACAGCCCCGAAAGGCTCATGCCGACGCCCATGCGGGTGTTAAAGCGCAGCGTTTCCCAGCTGGTGCGGTTATCGCCGCTCCAGGTTTGCACGTAGCGCTGCATCCCGGCGCAGCCGGAGCGGGAAATCAGGTACGGGCGTTTTTCCGGCGCAAAACGCTGCTGGGCTTCCAGCGACGCGCGCATCATCAGCAGCGGCATCACCGGACGCATATATTTAATGGCGACAGGGTTACCGAAGCCGTGACAGCGCGCTTCGCCGTCCCACACTTCGAACTCGTTGTTATCGTTCCAGGTCGAATCGATGCCCATCTCCAGCAGTTGGGTGGTGACGCCGTTCTGCCACCATGTGATGGTATCCGGGTTGGTGAAATCGAGGTGAGAGCCTTCGTCATCCCAGAAGCTTGAGCGCTCCGGCATATCCGACTCCGAATCGCGAATAAACAGCCCCTGTTCCGCCACTTCGTTATAGCGCGGATGGTCCTGCAACAGGCAGGGCTTGATATTGGCCGCCAGCCGCAGCCCCGCATCGTGAAACGCCTGGCTCATCACTTTGGGCTGCGGCACTTTGTCGTAGTTCCAGTTGAACACGTAGCGCTTGTTGTTGATGGAGGTATAACCGGACGACAGCTGGAACGAATCGCAAGGGATGGCGTGCTCCTGACACAGCCGGATAAAATTCATCAGCTGCTGCTGGGCGTCCGGCGCGTCGGTGTAATGCATGGTCGAGCCGCTATAGCCCAGGCTCCATTTTGGTCCGAAAAGCGTTTTCCCGGTCAGCCGCACAAACGCTTTGGTGATATCCAGCACCCGCTTACCCACGAACAGGTAATAATCGATATCGCCGGCCTCGGCCTGCCAGCGGCGATAGGGGCGGTGGTAATTGTCGATCTCCTTACCCATGTCAAACCAGCAACTGCTCAGGTTATCGTAAAACAGGCCGAAGCTGACGCCGGGGCGCCGGGTGATGGTAAACGGAATATGCTTGTACAGCGGATCGGTATGGGCGGCGTTATACCCCATGGCGTCCAGGTTGCGCATTTCATAGCGTTTGCCGTTGCGCTGTAGCGGCCCGGCTTTTTCCCCCAGCCCGTAATAACGATCGCCTTCCAGCCGATGCTGGTAGTGCGCCACGCCGTCGCCGTGGGCGTTGATCAGATAGGCGCTGGTGGCGCGGTCGCTGGCCAGCAGTTGCCATTCGCCCTGGTCATCCCGGTAGTGCCACTCCAGCCACAGCGGCTGGTGCACCGTCACGCGCAGGGTGTCGGTGGCGACCACCAGGCGATCGTCCTGTTCCTCAACGTTGAAGCCCGGCAAGGAAAATCCGCTTAAATCATCGCGGCTGCGTCCTTCCCAGGGCACATCCTGCCCGGGCGCTATGCTCCAGGTTTTATCCAGCGCCCAGCCGGTATTGCGGGAGATCGCCACCCGAAACAGCCCTTTTTCCAGCACGTACAGCGCCAGGCGATAACGTTGATCGAGTTGCAGTGTGATATGGCTTTGGTCTGCGTTGAGCAGGGTCCAGTTTTTCAGTGTTTTCATAACATCCCTTGTCTTCAGGCGCGACGCGCGCGGCGTTCAGCGATAAACACCACCAGGAAGAAAGCCCCGATGAGATCGAAGAAGCCCATGGCGATAAACAGCGGGTTAAAACCGATCTTGTCGGCGGTGACGCCGATAAGCAGCGAGAACAGGAAGCTGGCGATCCACGCGCAGGAGCCGCGCATGCCGTTAACGGTCGCCATCTGGCCTTTATCGAACGACTCCACCACCAGCGCGCTGAGCATGCAGGAGATGATCTGGTGCCCGAAGCCGCCGATGGAGATCAGGATGATGGTGATATAGGGATCGCGGGTCAGGGCGACGATAGCCAGCGACACCATTAAAAACGCGCCGGTGACCGAGCTGGCGACCACCGAGTTAACCCGGCTACAGCCGAACAGGCGGGTATAAAGGCGAGTTAAATAGCCGCTGGCGACGCTGCCGAGGTCGGCGGCCAGGAACGGCAGCCAGGCGAACATGGCGATCTGCTTCAGGTCCATCCCGTGTTCTTTAGCCAGATACAGCGGCACCCAGAAGCTCATCACCGCCCAGGCGGGTTCGGCCATAAACGCCGGAATGGCGATGCCGTAAAAGCGTCTGTTTTTGCCGACGGTTTTCAGGGCCGTAAAGAAGGGGAGTTTGACGGCGGGCGGTTCGTTATCCTGCTGGATATATGCCAGCTCGTCTTTGCTCAGGTTGGGGTGTTTCTCCGGGTTATGGTAGAACAGCCACCACAGCAGCACCCACAGCAGCGCCAGCACGCCGGTAAACATAAATGCGCCCTGCCAGCCGAACGACGCGTGGGCAAAATAGATAATCGGCGGCGCCAGCATCGCGCCAATCGAAAAGCCCACGCCTGCCCAGCCAGCGGCAACCGGGCGTTCCTTTTTCGGGAACCATTCGCCGAGGGTTTTGGCGTTAGCGGGCGTGGCTGCGGCCTCTGCGCCGCCCATCACAAAGCGCAGCAGCGCCAGTTGCAGCCAGCTGCCCGCTCCGGCATGAAAAATACAGGTCAGCGCCCAGATCGAGGCGCAAATCAGAAAGCCGACTTTCAGGCCGATCACGTCAATCAGCCAGCCGCAAACCGGCTGGAAAACCGTGTAGGCCAGCTGGAACGCACCGACAATCCACGAGTACTGCTCGGTGGTGATGCCCAGGCTCTCTTTCAGTTCCGGGGCGAGGATCCCCAGCGAGTTACGGGTGATGTAGTTAACCGTCACCCCCATCAAAAACAGGACCAGCACCCACCAGCGCAGATTTTTCACAACGCGCCGGGTTTTTCCGGTCGCTAACGGCTCGTTCACACCCTGACTCATAACGGTCTCCAGACAGCGTTAATACGGTTGATTGGTATGACAACTCGCGGGACGGGGTTAACCGGACGGCACCGCGCGGATTTCATATTCCCTTGAAATAGTGTTGTTATCGGTACGGCTTACGGTGTATTGGTTGACCAATCTGAGACTAGTTAACGGGCTGGCGTGGAAAAAGCGAAAATTGTGCAAATTTTCTCATTAATCTGTGCATTTTAACGTTAGGCTAATTTAACTGATGAAATTATTACTGTTTATCTGATGAAAATTTTTTCATTTCGCGATTGGGCGTAGATCACACAATGAGCAAAAACCTAAAAATCAGCCTGATAGCCGGTCAAACGGGCCTGTCGATCAGCACGGTTTCCCGCGTGCTGGCAGGGAAGTCGAACACCAGCGATACAGCACGGGCGCGGGTGATGGCGTGCGCACGCCAGCTTGGGGTGCTGGACGGTATGGCCGCGGGGCGGTTGTTGCTTAATAACCTGCTGGTGTTCGCGCCGCAGCGCGCTTTCGACGAGCGTTCCGATATTTTTTATTACCGGGTGATCCAGAGCATTAATAAGGCGCTGGCCCCCCATGACGTGCGGCTGCGCTACTGCGCGCTGGAAGAAGAAGACAGCGATGCCAACCTGTTTCTGGCGCGGATCAACGAGCCGGAAACTCAGGCCGCGATCCTGCTGGGTATCGACAGCGCCCATATCCACGATCTGGCTGCCGATATCGGTAAACCCTGCGTGCTGATTAACTGCCGCGATCCGAAAATGCGCCACCCGGCGGTCGCGCCGGATCACCGTTCCATTGGCGAGGCCGCCGCCCGCTATCTGTTTGAGATGGGGCATAAGCAGGTGGTCAACCTGTTGTGCCTGCGGCGCTACACCATGGACCTGAGGCTGGCGGGGATTAAAGAGAGCTGGGAAGCGCACAATCTGGCGTTTGATGATTCACGCCATCTTATTGCCGCCAGCAGTTTTAGCGCAAAAGAGAGCGAGGCGCTGATCGGCGAATTTCTGGCGAATACTGACGGCCCGTTGCCCAGCGCGATTCTGGCGGGCGGCGATTTTATGGCGGCAGGGGCGGTCAGCGCATTGCAAAAAGCCGGTTTGCGGGTGCCGCAGGATATTTCGGTGATGAGCATTGACGCCTTTAATCTGGCGGCGATCCAGGATGTGCCGCTCACCGCGATGCACGTGCCGCGCGATGAGTTGGGGGAAGAAGCGGTTTTGATGCTGCAACAGCGTCTGATCCGGCCCCACGCGGCCTGCGGTACGCTGCTGTTGCACGGCACCCTGGCCGTCAGGGAGTCGGTGCGCCGTATCCGCAGCGGCAAACACGCCGCCGGGGCACGGCACAACGGTTTATATGATGATTAGCCGCCGCAAACCTCGCACTGCGGGTTGCGCGCCAGCTTCATTTCTCGAAACTGACAGGTCATGGCGTCGTACATGACGATTTTGCCCGCAGCGGGTTTACCGTACCGGGCGAGGATTTTAATGGCTTCCATGGCCTGCATCGCGCCAATCACCCCAACCAGCGGAGCCATTACGCCTGCCTCCACGCAGCTTAACGCGCCGTCGCCGAATAACCGGCTCAGGCAGCGGTAGCAGGGCTCGTCGTCGCCCCAGGTAAAGACCGTGATTTGCCCTTCCATGCGGATCGCCGCGCCGGAAACCAGCGGGA
This sequence comes from Atlantibacter hermannii, assembly GCF_009907385.1. Classification (GTDB taxonomy): domain Bacteria; phylum Pseudomonadota; class Gammaproteobacteria; order Enterobacterales; family Enterobacteriaceae; genus Atlantibacter; species Atlantibacter hermannii_A. The sequence goes on along the minus strand of NZ_JAAATR010000042.1, from coordinate 31,976 downwards.
TTTTCCCGGCAAACGCCAGCCGGTTAAGCTGATTGCGCACCCCGACATTATCGGTGCAGTCCAGCACCAGATCGTGCGCGGCAATCTGTTGTGCCATCGCCTCGTCGTCCAGCAGGGCGGAAACGGTGTTAATAACGGCGTTGGGATTGATGGCGGCGAGCTGATCCCGCGCCGAATCCACCTTCAGCAGGCCGACAGTCGCGTCGCGGTGCAGCGTCTGGCGCTGCAGATTGGAAACGGAAACCGTGTCGAAATCGACCAGCGTTAACTGCCCGACGCCTGCCGCCGCCAGATACTGGCTGGCGGCGCAGCCCAGCCCACCGAGCCCGACGAGCAGCACCCGCGCGGCTTTCAGACGCTCCTGGCCGTCAAAATCAAACCCGCGCAGCACGATTTGCCGGTTATAGCGCATCATCTCCTGGTCGGTGAGCTGCTCCATGGTTAGCCTCCGAACAGGTGATTAAACGGCTGAACCTCGACCCATTCGCCGGCTTCGACATTGCCGCGCTCGCGCTCCAGCACCACAAAGCAGTTGCCCTGGCTGAACGAGCTGAAAATATGCGAACCCTGATGGCCGGTGGTGACCACTTCCGGCGTACCGTCCGCGCCGCGCTGCAACATGCCGCGCTGGAAGTCGAGGCGGCCCGGGGATTTTTTAAAGCGACCGCCCGCGCGCACCCGCAGCGTTTGCGGCAGCGATGGAGAGTGCTGGCCGCTAAGCTTCGCCAGCAGCGGGATCACCAGTTGATAAAAAGTCAGCGTCGCAGAGACCGGGTTGCCCGGCAGGCCGCAGAACCAGCTATTCGGCAGGCGGCCAAACGCGAAGGGTTTGCCCGGTTTGATCGCCAGCTTCCAGAAGGTGATTTCACCCAGCTCTTCCAGCAGGGTTTTGGTGAAATCCGCTTCGCCTACCGAGACGCCGCCCGAGCTGAGCACCACGTCCGCCTGGCTGTCGGCGCTGATAAACGCGGCGCGCAGCGCATCCGGATCGTCCGGGATAATCCCCAGATTGATCACTTCGCAGCCGAGCTGTTCCAGCATCACATGTACCGCGAGGCGGTTGGTGTCGTAAATCTGGCCGTCGCCGAGCGGCTGGCCCGGCAATTGTAATTCATCGCCGGTGGAGAAAATCGCCACTCTGGTTTTGCGCACCACCTCAACATGGGGGATGCCCAGCGACGCCAGCATCGGCAGTTCGCCGACGGTGAGTTTGGTCCCGGCGGTGAGCACCGCCGCATCGCGCTGGATATCCTCTCCGCGCAGGCGAATGTTTTGCCCCGGACGCACCGGATGCGGAAAACGCACGCCCGCGTCGTTGGCGTCGGCTTCTTCCTGCATGATCACCGCGTCGCAGCCCGCCGGAACCGGCGCGCCGGTCATGATGCGGATGCAGGTGCGCTGCGGCCATTCGCCCTGGAACGGTTGCCCGGCGAACGCTTTGCCCGCCACCGGCAGCACCGCGCCGTCTTTCACATCGCCCAGGCGCACCGCGTAACCGTCCATCGCCGAATTATCGAATCCGGGAACATCCATGGGCGAGGTGACATCGCGTGCCAGCACCCGGCCAAAAGCCTGTTGCAGCGGTAAGGTTTCGGTATCGGTCAGCGGCGTGATACGGGCAAGCATCTGTCCAAGGGCGTCATCAAGCGCCATCAGTCCAGCGGTGAAATCCATGAGCTCTCTCCTGGCGGGAAATAAAGGATGCATTATGTCAGAAATCGCACGTCAGCGGGATGCCCCTCTGGGGATCAGAAAGCCGGGGCGCTTTACATCACATGTGGCACTTTCTATATTCAAATTCGATATGAATAAATTGCAACGATAATGATATTTATAAAGAAAACGTGGCAATACCTTATTGATGCAGGATAAAGAGAGCATGGGAAAAGCGGTTATTGCCATACACGGCGGCGCGGGGGCGATTGCCCGGGCCAGCGTGAGCGCGGAGCGCGAGCGCCAGTATATCGCCGCGCTAGGCACGGTGATTGAAGCCGGACAGGCGATTCTGGCAGCGGGCGGCAGCGCGCTGGATGCGGTTACCGAAGCCGTGCGTTTACTGGAAGAGTGCCCGTTGTTTAATGCCGGGATCGGCGCGGTGTTTACCCGGGACGCCACCCACGAACTGGACGCCTGCGTGATGGAAGGCCATACCTTAAAAGCGGGCGCGGTAGCGGGCGTTAGCCATTTGCGTAACCCGGTACAGGCGGCCCGGCTGGTGCTGGAAAAAAGCCCGCACGTGCTGCTGATTGGCGACGGGGCGGAGGCCTTCGCCCATCAGCACGGCATGGCGCTCGTCTCGCCGGATATTTTTTCCACCCCGGAGCGGCTGGAACAGCTGCATCAGGCGCAACAACAGAACGCGGTCCAGCTCGACCACAGCGCGCCGCTGGATGAGCAGCGTAAAATGGGCACCGTCGGCGCGGTGGCGCTGGATCGCCACGGCAATCTTGCGGCGGCAACCTCCACGGGCGGAATGACCAATAAACTGCCGGGCCGGGTCGGGGATTCCCCGCTGCCGGGCGCGGGGTGTTATGCCAACAATGCCAGCGTGGCGGTCTCCTGTACCGGCACCGGCGAAGTGTTTATCCGCGCGCTGGCGGCTTATGACATCGCCGCGCTGATGGAGTACGCCGGGCTGAGTTTACCCCAGGCGGCGGAGCGGGTGGTGATGGAGAAGATCCCGGCGCTCGGCGGCAGCGGCGGGCTGATTGCCATTGACCGGGAAGGCAACGTGGCGATGCCGTTTAACAGCGAAGGCATGTACCGCGGCTACGGCTACGTCGGCGATGCGCCCACGGTGGGCATTTATCCGGAAGCAGGAGGCCCTGGTGTCACAGAATGAATTACTGGCGGACGACGAAGTCCTTGCGGTTGAGGATCTCACTGTCGCGTTCCGTCAGGAGCAGGGCGTTACCCAGGCAGTCAGCGGGCTTAACTTCTCGCTGCGGCGCGGAGAAACCCTGGCGATTGTCGGCGAATCCGGCTCCGGGAAATCGGTGACCGCGCTGGCGCTGATGCGCTTAATTGAACAGGCGGGCGGCGAGGTGAACAGCGGCCCGATGCGGCTGCGGCGGCGTAACGGACAGGTGCTGGATCTCGCGACCGCAAGCCAGGGGCGGATGCGCGAAGTGCGCGGCGCGGATATGGCGATGATTTTCCAGGAGCCGATGACTTCCCTGAATCCGGTCTTTCCGGTGGGCGAGCAAATCGCCGAATCTATTCGTCTGCATCAGGGGTTGAGCCATAAAAGCGCGCTGGCGGAGGCGAAGCGGATGCTCGATCTGGTGCGTATTCCCGAAGCCCAGGCGATTTTATCCCGCTATCCGCACCAGCTTTCCGGCGGGATGCGCCAGCGGGTGATGATCGCCATGGCGCTCTCCTGTAAACCCGCGGTGCTGATTGCCGATGAACCGACCACCGCGCTGGACGTCACCATCCAGGCGCAAATTCTTCAGCTAATCCGCGTGTTGCAGCAGGAAATGTCCATGGGCGTGATTTTTATCACGCACGATATGGGCGTGGTGGCGGATCTGGCGGATAGGGTGCTGGTGATGTACCAGGGTAAAGCAGTAGAAACCGCCCCGGTAAATGACATTTTTAGCCATCCTCAGCACCCTTATACCAGAGCGCTGCTGGCGGCGGTGCCGCGCCTCGGCTCGATGAAAGGCCATCCGCTGCCGCGTAAATTCCCGCTGCTCAATGACGCCGCCGGGGATGAAAAGCGTCCGGCGCGCGATACGGTGATAACCGGGGAAGGCCCGATTTTGCAGGTGCGCGACCTGGTGACGCGCTTTCCGGTGCGCAGCGGTATTCTCAACCGCGTGACCCGGGAAGTACACGCCGTCGAGCACGTCAGTTTTGATCTGTGGCCCGGCGAGACGCTGGCGCTGGTGGGCGAATCCGGCTGCGGAAAATCCACCATCGGGCGTTCTCTGCTGCGGCTGGTGGAGAGCGAGTCCGGCAGCATTACTTTTGAAGGCCAGCGCATTGACCAGCTTTCCCCGTCAGAAATGCAACCGGTGCGCCGGGATATCCAGTTTATCTTCCAGGATCCGTATGCCTCTCTCGACCCGCGTCTGACGGTGGGCTATTCGATTATGGAGCCGCTGCTGGTGCACGGGTTGATGAAGGGCGAGGCCGCCGAACAGCGCGTCGCCTGGCTGCTGGAGCGCGTCGGGCTGAAGCCGGAGCACGCCTGGCGCTACCCGCATGAGTTTTCCGGCGGCCAGCGCCAGCGGATTTGCATCGCCCGGGCGCTGGCGCTTAATCCCAAAGTGGTGATTGCCGATGAGTCGGTTTCCGCGCTGGATGTGTCGATTCGCGCGCAGATCATCAATCTGCTGCTCGACTTGCAGCGTGAATTCGGCATCGCCTTTTTATTTATTTCCCACGATATGGCGGTTGTGGAGCGCATCAGCCACCGCGTGGCGGTGATGTATCTCGGGCAGATTGTCGAGATTGGCCCGCGCCAGGCGGTGTTTGAGAATCCGCAGCACCCGTATACCCGGAAACTGATGGCCGCCGTTCCGGTGGCCGACCCGGCGCACCGGCGTCGCCAGCCGGTGTTGTTATCCGATGAAATACCCAGCGCCACCCGCAGGCGCGGCGATAACCCTTTTGTTGCCCCGCTGGTATCGGTCGGGCCTGATCACTTTGTGGCGCGCCATACCGTCGGCAACGCGTAACGCCAACTATAAAAATGCAGGGATAATGAGGAAATCACATGACACAATCCATCACCCGTAAGTTACTGGTCGCGGCCAGCATCAGCGCGGCGCTGTTCGCCGGTTCCGCCTTCGCGGCAAAGGATGTCACCGTGGCGGTGGCGTCGAACTTTACGACGCTCGACCCGTATGACGCCAACGACACCCTGTCCCAGCAGGTCGCCAAATCGTTTTATCAGGGGCTGTTTGGCCTGGATAAAGAGATGAAAGTGAAAAACGTGCTGGCGGAAAGCTACACCGTTTCCGATGACGGGCTGGTATACACCGTGAAACTGCGTCAGGGCGTAAAATTCCAGGACGGCACCGACTTCAACGCCGCTGCGGTGAAAGTGAACCTCGACCGTGCCAGCAATCCGGATAGCAAACTCAAGCGCTATAACCTGTACAAAAACATCGCCAGCACCGAGGCGGTGGACCCGTCTACCGTGAAGATCACCCTGAAGCAGCCGTTCTCGGCGTTTATCAATATCCTCGCCCACCCGGCGACGGCGATGATCTCCCCGGCGGCGCTGGAGAAATACGGCAAAGAGATCGGCTTTCATCCGGTGGGCACCGGGCCTTACGCGCTGGATACCTGGAACCAGACCGATTTCGTCAGGGTGAAGAAAAACGCCAGCTACTGGGAGCAGGGGCTGCCGAAGCTCGACAGCATCACCTGGCGTCCGGTGGTCGACAACAACACCCGCGCGGCGATGCTGCAAACCGGCGAGGCGCAGTTTGCCTTCCCGATCCCTTACGAGCAGGCCGCGGTGCTTCAGAAGAACGACAAACTGGATCTGGTGACCACGCCGTCTATCATGCAGCGCTACATCAGCATGAACGTCACCCAGAAGCCGTTCGACAACCCGAAAGTGCGTGAAGCCATTAACTACGCCATCAACCGCGATGCGCTGGTGAAAGTGGCCTTTGCCGGGTTCGCCACGCCGGCAACCGGCGTGGTGCCGCCCGCTATCGCCTTCGCCGAGCCGTTTAAAGCCTGGCCTTACGATCCGGCTAAAGCGCGCGCGCTTTTGAAAGAGGCGGGTTATCCGAACGGCTTTGAAACCACGCTGTGGTCGTCCCATAACCACAGCACCGCGCAAAAAGTGCTGCAGTTTACCCAGCAGCAACTGGCGCAGGTGGGCGTGAAGGTGAAACTCACCGCCATGGACGCCGGGCAGCGTGCGGCGGAAGTGGAGGGCAAAGGTCAGAAAGAGAGCGGCGTGAGAATGTTCTACACCGGCTGGTCGGCGTCAACCGGCGAGGCCGACTGGGCGTTGTCGCCGCTGTTCGCTTCCCAGAACTGGCCGCCGACGCTGTTCAATACCGCGTTCTACAGCAATCCGCAGGTGGATAAAGATCTCACCGAAGCGCTGAAAACCACCGACAACGCGCAGAAAGCGAGCCTGTATAAAAACGCCCAGGAAATCATCTGGAAAGAATCCCCGTGGGTACCGCTGGTGGTGGAAAAACTGGTTTCCGCGCACAGCAAATCCCTGAGCGGGTTTTACATGATGCCGGATACCGGCTTTAGTTTCGAAGAAGCGGATATTAAATAACGGCGCTCCCCCGGCAGCGGGGGAGACGCACGCTAAAGGATCGCGATGTTCAGTTATGTGGTGAAACGCCTGCTGGGACTCATCCCGACGCTGTTTATTGTGGCGGTGCTGGTGTTTTTATTTGTTCACCTGTTGCCCGGGGATCCGGCGCGGCTGATTGCCGGGCCGGAGGCTGACGCGCAGGTGATTGAGATGGTGCGCAGCCAGTTGGGTCTCGATAAGCCCTTGTGGTCGCAGTTTTTAAGCTATATGGGCAACGTGTTACAGGGTGATTTCGGCACCTCGCTGGTGTCACGCCGCCCGGTTTCCGGGGAGATCGCCAGCCGCTTTATGCCCACGCTCTGGTTAACCCTCGCCAGCATGGTCTGGGCGGTGCTGTTCGGCCTGGCGGCGGGCGTGATTGCGGCGGTATGGCGCAACCGCTGGCCGGATCGGTTGAGTATGACCCTGGCAGTATCCGGCATCTCCTTCCCGGCATTTGCCCTGGGGATGCTGTTGATGCAGGTCTTTTCCGTGGAGCTGGGCTGGTTGCCCACCGTCGGCGCGGACAGCTGGCAGCACTACATTCTGCCGTCCATCACCCTGGGCGCGGCGGTATCGGCGGTGATGGCGCGCTTTACCCGCGCGTCGTTTGTCGATGTGCTGGGGGAGGATTATATCCGTACCGCCAGGGCCAAAGGCGTGACCGAACGCTGGGTCGTGATGAAACACGCGCTGCGCAACGCCATGATCCCGGTCGTCACCATGATGGGCCTGCAGTTCGGCTTCCTGCTCGGCGGCTCAATAGTGGTGGAAAAAGTGTTCAACTGGCCGGGGCTGGGGCGCTTGCTGGTGGATTCGGTGGAAATGCGCGACTACCCGGTGATTCAGGCGGAGGTATTGCTGTTTTCGCTGGAATTTATTCTTATCAACTTAGTGGTGGACGTACTCTACGCTGCCATTAACCCGGCTATCAGGTACAAGTAAGGATGCGACTTTTTAACTGGCGCCGACAGGCGGTACTCAACGCGATGCCAGGGCTGCATCCTCATCAGGTGCGCACCCCGTGGTCGGAATTCTGGCGGCGGCTGAAGCGCCAGCCGGTGGCGATGATCGCCGGCGGCTTTGTGCTGTTGCTGATCCTGCTGGCGGTGGCAGCCCCCTGGCTGGCCCCGTTTGATGCGGAAAACTACTTCGATTATGACCGGCTCAACGACGGTCCGTCGCTGATGCACTGGTTCGGCGTGGACTCTCTGGGGCGCGATATTTTCAGCCGGGTACTGGTGGGCTCGCGTATTTCGCTGGCCGCCGGGGTGCTGGCGGTGCTGGTGGGCGCGGCCATTGGCACGGTGTTCGGCCTGCTGGCGGGTTATTACGAAGGCTGGTGGGATCGCATTATCATGCGCATCTGCGACGTGCTGTTCGCGTTTCCGGGCATTTTGCTGGCGATTGCCGTGGTGGCGGTGATGGGCAGCGGGATGACTAACGTGATTATCGCGGTGGCAATTTTCAGTATCCCGGCTTTTGCCCGCCTGGTGCGCGGCAATACGCTGGTGCTGAAGCAGCAAACCTTTATCGAATCGGCGCGCAGCATCGGGGCATCGGATTTCACCATCCTGTTCCGCCATATTCTGCCGGGTACGGTATCGTCGATCGTGGTCTATTTCACCATGCGTATCGGCACCTCGATTATCTCCGCCGCCAGCCTGTCGTTCCTCGGCTTAGGCGCGCAGCCGCCGACGCCGGAGTGGGGGGCGATGCTCAACGAGGCCCGCGCGGATATGGTGATTGCGCCGCACGTGGCGCTGTTCCCGAGCCTGGCGATTTTCCTGACGGTGCTGGCGTTTAATTTATTGGGCGACGGTTTGCGCGATGCGCTGGATCCGAAAATAAAAGGATAAAAAAAGGCTGCCAGTCGGCAGCCTTTTTCACAGCAAGCGCGCTTAAACGCGGCTGCCCCACAGATCGTACTCGTCGGCGTTTTCCACTTTCACGCGGATAATGTCGCCCGGCTTGACGCCGGTTTCGCCGTTCAGGTAGACCGCGCCGTCAATTTCCGGAGCGTCCGCCATGCTGCGGCCAATCGCGCCTTCTTCGTCCACCTCATCGATGATGACCAGGATTTCGCGACCCACTTTTTCCTGCAGGCGCTCGGCGGAAATCTGCTGCTGGAGCTGCATAAAGCGGTTCCAGCGCGCTTCCTTCACCTCTTCCGGGATCTGATCCGGCAATTCGTTAGCGCCAGCGCCTTCAACCGGGCTGTACTTAAAGCAGCCCACGCGGTCCAGGCGGGCTTCTTTCAGGAAGTCGAGCAGCATCTGGAAGTCTTCTTCGGTTTCGCCCGGGAAGCCGACGATAAAGGTCGAGCGCAGGGTTAATTCCGGGCAAATCTCGCGCCACTGCTTGATGCGCTGCAGCTGGCGATCCACTGAACCTGGACGTTTCATCAACTTCAGGATGCGCGGGCTGGCGTGCTGTAACGGGATGTCCAGATAAGGCAGCACTTTGCCTTCGGCCATCAGCGGGATCACATCGTCGACGTGCGGGTACGGGTATACGTAATGCAGACGCGTCCAGATTCCCAGTTTCGCCAGCTGTTCGCACAGGCCGACCATGCTGGTTTTCACCGGCTCGCCGTTGTGGAAGCCCATGCGGTGTTTCACATCGACGCCGTAAGCGGAGGTATCCTGGGAGATCACCAGAATTTCTTTCACGCCCGCGTCGGCCAGACGTTTGGCTTCTGACAGCACCTCGCCAATCGGGCGGCTCACCAGATCGCCGCGCATTGACGGGATAATGCAGAAGGTGCAGCGGTGGTTGCAGCCTTCGGAAATTTTCAGGTACGCGTAGTGGCGCGGGGTCAGCTTGACGCCCTGTTCCGGCACCAGGCTTAAAAACGGGTTGTGCTTCGGCTTCGGCACATAGTGATGCACATGTTCCAGCACCTGCTCGTAGCTGTGCGGCCCGGTGATTTCCAGCACCTTCGGATGCACTTCGCGGATTTGATCTTCTTTCGCGCCAAGGCAGCCGGTCACAATCACCTTGCCGTTCTCGTTTAACGCTTCGCCAATGGCCTCCAGCGACTCCTGCACCGCGCTGTCGATAAAGCCGCAGGTGTTGACGATCACCATATCGGCATTGTCGTAACTCGGCACCACGTCATACCCTTCGGTACGCAGTTCAGTCAGGATGCGTTCAGAGTCCACCAGGTTTTTCGGGCAGCCCAGGGAGACGAAGCCGATTTTCGGCTGGTGTGATACATTGCTCATAAGGTCAAAAAATAGTCAGTTATCGAATGGTCAGGGCAGGGATTGTACGGATTTCCTCGGGGAATTTATACACATCTGTACGTAAATTACGTCTTCATTAAGCCATACTCATCCCGGCTTTGCGTTTCACTAATGGGTTCAAAGGAGGTAACAGGATACTTTGTATTCAGCCACTCACTGTTACGAGGTATCCAATGAAAGATGTAGATTTGCTGGCGAAATTAGAAATGGCGAAAACGCTCCATGATCATGGTGTTGATTTGGTTCAGATCGCCACCGCCACCGGACTCACCCGACCGGAATTAATCGCGGCGCTTAAGATTATTTTCCGGGATGAGATTGATCATCGCCGTAAGCAGGTTTCACGTACCGGAGCGGTTGCCAGTCTGATTTAGTTGTGAATGTCTGTTAATAACCACTGGAGCATTTTGTTAGTTTCTTTACGGCAGGATGAAAAAATACTGAAGTGCGGTAATGCAAAAGGCGTTTCCAGTTTTTTTAGTTGATACATTTCGCGATAGGTTGAAAATAACTTTTCCGGGATGATCCCCAGGCAATTGGTTTTTGAAACGATTAACAGTAAAGAGGAAAATGAGGTGGTTAAAAGACACCGTTCACGCGATCTAAATTTTTTATCAACAATGCTTCGGTGATAAATAATTTTTTCGTTTTTAGTGTTGTAGCCAATCAGACTGGCATCTGTAAATAAGGCCTCAGTAATGGCATCGCCATAAAGCTCACTTTGTTGGGAGACAATCAGTACCAGTTTCATCTCAGCAACTTTCTGGCAGGTTATATTACTGCTCTCTACCGCAAACGTTGAAAACACGACGTCAGCCTGACGCATATTTAACAGTTCCGTGATGTTATGTTCATTTAAATCTGCGGTGCGATGCAACAGGCTGATGTCAGATTGCGACGTAATAATTTTTTCCGTTAATTCGGGGATGACCAGCGGTGATATATAGGGTTCAGTATAAAGCGTTAATCTTTTCTTTTTTACCTGCGCTGATAGAGGAAGTAAACTTGAGAGCGAATCTAAAACGGGGAGAATATTATCGTAAAGTTCATCCGCATAGACCGTGGGTAAAAGCGTATTCCCGCTGCGAACGAATAAATTATCGCCCATGAGTTCGCGTAATTTTTTCAACGACTGGCTGACGGCTGAAGCGGAAATGTCCAGCATATCTGCGGCCTTGCTAATGCTGCCCATACTGTAAATTAAACAGAAAATGGCCAGCAGGTTCAGATCTATTTTTGTTAATGCGCAGGTTTTTTCTGAAACTGAATTGGTGGACATGGATCCCTCAGAATCAATATGAATGTACCGCCTGGCCTGTTTTTCACCATAGCAGAGAAAACCGTTCCCGTTGGCGCGGGTGATCAAAACGGTTATCTCGCCTGAATAACCGACAATCTCATCCTTTCCTGGTATTGATCCGGTGCGCCTCTCCTGCCGCTTCGCTGGCGTTGTGTCAATGTAAATAATGTTAATGTGTGATGGAAAGTTGATTTAAAACATGTGAACGCTCAGAAATTAGCCATACTCTGTCTGTGCATGTTAGATGTCGCACAGGGAGGATACCGTTATGTCCGTTGCCAGACTCAAACACGATCTCTACCAGAAGCTGATCGTGGCCAGAAATGCACTTTCTGCGTACCTGAAGTTGAGAAAAGCGAAGGGATATATGTCGGTGGCTGAGAGCAATCATCTGCGCGATAATTTGTTTGCTTTATGCGCCTTCTGGCGGGAAAAACACCCGCGTTTGAAACTGGCGCTACGCGAAGATGAGCTGGCGGCATTGCACCGCGGGCTGGATGCGATATCCAGCGCGGCGGTGTGTTTAATGACCGGCAGCCACGATTGCCCGCTCTATATCACGGTAGATGCCGATAAGCTGGAGCGCGCCATTGCCACATTGAACCAGAGCATTCGTCAACTCACCCACTATCAGGCTCCCGCAGAGGCCTGAACCCGGGGGAGCGCTGCTCCCCCGATTTGTTAAAGGTTTTGTAAAATTCCCGCCCTTCGTCGGCGCGCTGGCTAACCTTATCGAAAACTGAGGAGAGAGCCATGAAACCGCGCGTGTCCATTGTTGCCGCCCTGTTGTTCGTCAGCGTTTCTGCCCAGGCGCAGGACGTCAATGTTGAAGTCCTGCAAAGCAAGCTCGATCATCCCTGGTCGCTGGCGTTTTTACCGGATAATCAGGGCATGCTGATCACGCTGCGTGACGGCCAGCTTAAACGCTGGCAGCCCGGCGAAGGGCTTTCTGACCCCATCGTCGGTGTGCCGGATGTCTGGGCTGAAGGGCAGGGCGGGCTGCTGGACGTGGTGCTGGCACCGGATTTTGCCCAAAGCCGCCGGGTGTGGCTGAGCTATTCCGAAGCGGGCAGCGACGGTAAAGCGGGCACTGCCGTGGGCTATGGCCGCCTGAGCGATGACGTTAAACGGCTGGAAAACTTCACCGTGGTGTTCCGCCAGCTTCCGAAGCTCTCTACCGGCAACCACTTCGGCGGGCGTATGGTGTTTGACGGCAAAGGCTATCTGTATATCGCGTTAGGCGAGAACAACCAGCGGCCCACCGCCCAGGATCTGGATAAGCATCAGGGCAAACTGATCCGTCTGACCGATCAGGGCAAGGTGCCTGACGATAACCCGTTTGTGAATCAGCCGGGCGCGAAACCGGAAATCTGGGCTTACGGCATCCGCAACCCGCAGGGGCTGGCGATGAACCCGTGGAGCAACGCGCTGTGGCTTAACGAACATGGCCCGCGCGGCGGCGATGAGATTAATATTCCCGAGCGCGGCAAAAACTACGGCTGGCCGCTCGCGACCTGGGGCATCAATTACAGCGGGTTAAAGATCCCGGAAGCCAAAGGCGGCAAAGTGGCGGGCACCGAGCAGCCGATTTTCTGGTGGGAGCACTCTCCGGCGCTGAGCAGTATGGCGTTCTATAACGCTGACACCTTCCCCCAGTGGAAAAACAAACTGTTTATCGGCGCGCTGAAAGATAAAAACCTGATCGAAATGACCGTCAATGGCAACAGCGTTAAAGAGGACGGGCGCTTGCTGGAGTCGCGGAAACAGCGTATCCGCGATGTGCGCGTCGGGCCGGATGGCTATTTATATGTGCTGACCGACGAATCCGACGGCCAGCTGTTGAAGGTGTCGCCGAAAAGCTAATCAGCTCACCGGGATCATCACGGTATGACGGAACGCCGGGCGCTCGCTGAGCTGCTGATACCAGCGCTGCAGATTGAGGCGCGGCGTGAGCTCAATATCGATATTCCACAGGTTATAGACATAGGGCGCAACGGCGATATCGCCTGGTCCGAACTGCTCCCCGGACAGCCACGGCAGATGGGCCAGTTCGGCATCCAGCATCCCTAACAGCTTATCGCACTGGGCGATGGCCTCATTGATTTGCGCCTGGTTGCGCTGCTCCGGCGGGGTTCTCACCAGGCCAAACAGCACCACGCGGTGCGCGGGCGGTAAGGTCGATGCTGCCCAGTCCATCCACTTTTCACCCTGGGCGCGTACCGCAGGCGAATCAAACCAGATGCGGTTTTGCCCGTACTGCGCAGCCAGGTAGCGCACAATCGTATTGGATTCCCACAGGGTAATGCCGGTTTCGTCGTCACGCAGGCAGGGGATCAGCCCGTTGGGGTTCATCGCCAGATATTCCGGCTCGTGATTAAGGCCAAACTGACCCCCCGCAGGAATGGCGTGATACGGCAGTTCAAGCTCTTCCAGACACCACCGGACTTTTTTGACATTCGTGGAATTCTCTCTGCCCCAAACGGTAATCATGGCTCGCTCCTTAGATGCGCAATTAAGTGTCAGCATCATACTCTGCCACGTTCGCCGCCGGCGTGAAACAACCCTGATAAATCTTCAACACCGGCTAAAAAAATCGCCGGCGCGGCGGCGGCGGCCCGTTAATTCGCATAAACTTTAAAAACTTTACCAACATAGTGTTTCTTTACGCGGATGAGTGCGGGACACTCACCGCTCATTGCGATGCATTTGATTTCACTTGTTTTGTTGAAAGGATACTCGGGTGGCACCTATGAACCAGAAAACGCAACTGACAACTCTGCGTGTATGGGCCGCAGGCTCTGCACTGTTATTGATTTCTTCCACGGCAGCGTATGCCGCAGAACAGGTTCAGACACCCGATGCGCCCCCGGTGGAAGCCAGGGCCTGGATCCTGATGGATTATGCCAGCGGCAAAGTGCTTGCCGAAGGCAACGCCGATGAAAAGCTCGACCCGGCCAGCCTGACCAAGCTGATGACCAGCTACGTGGTGGGCCAGGCGCTGAAGGCGCAAAAAATTCATCTAAACGATATGGTCACCGTGGGCAAAGACGCCTGGGCGACGGGCAACCCGGCGCTGCGTGGCTCCTCGCTGATGTTCCTGAAACCGGGCGATCAGGTCTCGGTGGCGGATCTCAACAAAGGCGTGATTATCCAGTCGGGCAACGACGCCAGCATCGCCATTGCCGATTATGTGGCCGGTAGCCAGGATTCATTCGTCAGCCTGATGAACAGCTATGCCGCCAAACTCGGCCTGACCAATACCACCTTTAAAACGGTACACGGGCTGGATGCGCCGGGCCAGTTCAGCACCGCGCGGGATATGGCGCTGCTGGGCAAGGCGCTGATCCACGATGTGCCGGAAGAGTACGCGATCCACAAAGAGAAAGAGTTCACGTTCAATAAGATCCGCCAGCCGAACCGCAACCGGCTGCTGTGGAGCACCACCATGAATGTTGACGGGATGAAAACCGGCACCACCGCCGGGGCCGGGTATAACCTGGTGGCTTCTGCAACCCAGGGCGATATGCGTTTAATTTCCGTGGTGCTGGGCGCGAAAACCGATGGCGTGCGCTTTCGCGAATCGGAAAAGCTGTTGACCTGGGGCTTTCGCTTCTTTGAAACCGTGACGCCGATTAAGCCGGACGCCGCTTTTGTTAACCAGCGCGTCTGGTTTGGCGATAAATCTGAGGTGAAGCTGGGCGCGGGGGAAGCGGGATCCGTGACTATCCCGAAAGGCCAGCTGAAAAATCTCAAGGCCACCTTTACCCTGACCGAGCCGCAGCTCACCGCGCCGCTGAAAAAAGGCCAGGTGGTCGGCAATATTGATTTCCAGCTCAATGGCAAATCGATTGAACAGCGTCCGCTGATCGTCATGGAAGCGGTAGAAGAGGGCGGTTTCTTTAGCCGGATGTGGGATTTCGTGTTGATGAAATTCCATCAGTGGTTTGGCGACTGGTTTTAACCCCTGAACGCTTCCCGCTTTCCGGCGGGAAGCCATTCTTGTTACCACACTAACGTGATATTTTTTTCCTGTGCGTAACGCACAAACTCATCATCCGGGCGGCTGTCGGTGATCAGCGTATCAAACGACGTCAGCGGGCCCATGCAGGCCGAACGCACTTTGCCGAACTTACTGGCATCCGCCACCAGCACATGACGCTGGGCCATCTCCAGCGCCCAGTGTTTCACCGGCAGCTCATCCAGATTAAAACAGGTCGCTCCGTGGCGGATATGGATGCCCGCTGCCGAAAAGAAAGCGATATCCGGGCACAAATTCCCCAGGGTTTCCTGGAAGTTCAGCGGCTTAAAAATGGCGTTGCTGGCGTGGAACTCTCCGCCGCACAGGATCACCCGGCACAGCGGTTTTTCCTGTAACGCCAGGAAAGTATTCAGCGAATAACAGACGCCGGTGAAGGGCAGATCGTCATCCAGCGCGTCGATAATCCACGGCGTGGTGGTGCCGCAGTCGAAAAACAGCGTGTGATGGGGGCGGACGAGATCCGCAGCGTGACGGGCGGCTTTGCGTTTTTCTTCTACCAGACGGGTTTTCTGGTCGCTCAGCAGATAGTGACTGACGGCAGAGCTACGCGGTTCCAGTACGATATAGCCGCCCAACAGCACCACCGGCGCGTTATTGCCGCTCAGGTCCCGGCGGATGGTCATTTCCGAGACGCCCAGCAGCGCCGCCGCTTCTTTGAGATGGAGTTTGTCGCTGCGCTTTAACGCCTGCAACAGCTGCCCGATTCGATCGCCACGCCGAGTTTCCATATCACCTCTGTTGTTGTGTTTACCCTGTCTGTGGGCCACGGCCTTCGCCGCCAGCGGGCAATTTTACGCGTCGATGCCGCGTTAGTCACGCACCCAACCTTTGCGGATGGGTAGCGCGAAGCAGATTCGATAAACGCGGCACAAAAATCGGTACAGCGCAGCGCCGCACAGGTTCCAGACGATTTGCGTCGTGAGGCAGGCCAGCAGGCCGACCAACAGGCCGCCCAGCATATCCAGCGGCCAGTGTACCCCAAGGTAAACCCGCGACCACGCCACGGCGCAGGCGATAATAAACAGCGCCGTACCTGACCACAGGCGATGCCAGAACAGAAACGCCAGCGCGAAGGTAAAAATCACCGTGCCGTGATCGCTGGGCCATGAATAGTCCGGCGCGTGATGCAGGAAGTTATAGCCGATCCCTTCAGCGAACGGGCGTTCATGGGGAAAGGCCTGACCCAGCACCCAGGACACCGACATGCTGATGGCGAGGGCGATGGCGGTGCGGATCACCAGATGACGTTGGTAATCGACCTGATGACGCGGCCCCCAGAGCCAGAGCGCCACAATCAGCACCGGCACGATATGAATTAAATCTTTGGCGATAAAAATCGCGGCCTGAATAAGCCAGGCGGGGGACGCCGGGGTGGCGTTAATCAGGTCAAACAGTGACAGGTTCAGGGTTTCCATCATAATCCAGTCCTTAGCGGTCCCACGATTGTCGCCAGGGTGCGGCGCGAAAGGGGATAAACATAAAAGCGCAGCGCCGGGCGGTAAAGGGGTATTGTCTTAGTTATCGGGATGTTGTGTAACAATAGATAACCCGACTCACCTGATTAGAAACCTGCAATTCTGAATAAAACCTTAACGCCACGCGAAAACGTGCGTTTTCCGGTCCTGTCGCGCACAATTCACTATCTGAATCGCCGCCGTTTCATTACACTCTGCGCGATTTTTAACGGATGACTTTCACGCATGCAAACAACGACTTCTTCAACCAAACGGCTGGGGCGGCAGGCGCTGCTGTTCCCGCTCTGTCTGGTGCTTTATGAATTCTCGACCTATATCGGCAACGATATGATCCAACCCGGCATGCTGACGGTAGTGGCGCAGTATCAGGCGGGCGTGGAGTGGGTGCCGACCTCGATGACCGCCTATCTGGCGGGCGGGATGTTTTTGCAATGGCTGCTGGGGCCGCTCTCCGACCGCGTGGGTCGCCGTCCCGTCATGCTGTGGGGCGTGGTGTGGTTTATCGTGACCTGCCTGGCGACGCTGCTGGCGCAAAATATCGAACAGTTTACTGTGCTGCGGTTTCTCCAGGGGATCAGCCTGTGCTTTATCGGCGCGGTGGGCTATGCGGCGATCCAGGAATCGTTTGAAGAGGCGGTGTGCATCAAAATTACCGCGCTGATGGCGAACGTGGCGCTGATTGCGCCGCTGCTCGGCCCGCTGGTGGGCGCGGCCTGGATCCACGTCGCGCCCTGGGAAATGATGTTTGTGCTGTTCGCGGTGCTGGCGGCAATCTCCTTTTTCGGGCTATGGCGCGCGATGCCGGAAACCGCCACCCGCCTCGGCGACACATTGTCGATGAAGGCGTTGGGGCGCGATTACCGTGAAGTGATGAAGAACGTGCGGTTTGTGGCGGGCGCGCTGTCGATCGGCTTTGTCAGCCTGCCGCTGCTGGCCTGGATAGCCCAGTCGCCGGTGCTGATCATCAGCGGTGAAAAGCTCAGCACTTACGAATATGGTCTGTTACAGGTGCCCATTTTCGGCGCGCTGATTATCGGCAACCTGGTGCTGGCGCGTTTAACCTCGCGCCGCACCGTGCGGGCGCTGATTATCATGGGCGGCTGGCCGATTATGCTTGGCCTGGCGGTGGCCGCGCTGGCGACGGTGGTGTCGTCCCACGCATACTTGTGGATGACCGCCGGGCTGAGTATTTACGCGTTCGGGATTGGCCTTGCCAACGCCGGGCTGGTGCGCCTGACGCTGTTCGCCAGCGACATGAGTAAAGGCACGGTTTCCGCCGCCATGGGGATGCTGCAAATGCTGATCTTTACCGTCGGGATTGAGCTCAGCAAACACGCCTGGCTGTTGGGCGGCAATGGCCTGTTCAGCCTGTTTAACCTCGCTAACGGGCTATTGTGGCTGGGGCTGATGGTGGTGTTCCTGAAGGATAAATCGGTAGGCAGCGGGTTACAGCCGCAGTAAAAAATCGCCCTCTGCTGAGGGCGATAGCTTAGTTGAAGGGCGCGTCGCGATTCAGCACCTTATCAATCACATCAAGCACCGCCTGATGGTTATTATGCCCGGCCTGATAGCGGGCGAGGGCGCGAATATTTTCCGGCGCGTTTTGCATCGCAAATCCATACCCGGCCTGGGTGAGCATTTCGATATCGTTGCCGCCGTCGCCAAACGTCACCACTTCATGGTCTTCAATGCCCCAACGCGCCTGCACCATCCGCAGGCCGTTGGCTTTGTGCAGGCCGGGGATAATCAGATCGATAGAGCCGTGCCCGCTGGTTACCGGCACCACGATGCCCTCCAGCGATTCGCCCAACGCGATCATGGTTTCGGCGAGTATATCGTCCGGCAGGTTCAGCGCGAATTTAAAAAATACGTCGTCGATACCGGTAAAGCTGTCCACCTCTTTCAGGCGGTGGTAATAGCGCGCCGCCATCAGCTTGAATGACGGATCGTAACTTTTCAGGATATAGCCCCACTGCTTGCCGCTGGCGATAACTTCAATATCTGGCAGGGTCAGCAGATGATCCACCACGGTGTTGTATTGCTGTACAGTGAATTCGCCATTGAACAGGTCGTCGCCTTCGCAGAGCACCCAGGCGCCGTTATCGGCAACAAAAGCGATCTCCTGAGCGATTTCCGGGAAGAAGGAATACAGCTGGTAATACTGGTTGCCGCTCGCCACCGCAAAGCGGATGCCTTGCTCTTTCATCCGGGCGTATTGCGCTAAAAAGCGCGGGCGGTTGTACTGCTTTACGTCATCCAGGAAGGTGCCATCCATGTCGACAGCGATCAGTTTCACGCTCATCTGCATTGCTCCGTTGAACTTTCAATTTGAGATTCAGGCTTCGCCACCGCACGGGCTACCAGCGCGGCGATAATCACCAGCGACAGCACCACGATCATGGCGCTGCGCAGCCCGTAGTGTTCACCCAGGAAACCTAACAGCGGCGGTCCCACCAGGAAGGCCAGATAGCCGGTGGTGGCCACCACGCTGACGCGAGACGCGGCATCCGGGCCGGTATCGCTGGCGGCGGAAATCGTCAGTGGGAAGCCGAGCGACGCGCCAAGCCCCCAGAGTAACACCGATGCGCCCGCCAGCCAGGGGTTATCAACGAACACGATAATCGCGATGCCCAGCGCGCCCATCATGGCGCTGGCCCGCACCACCGCCACGCGGCTGTAGCGATCGATAAACCAGCCGCCGGTAAAGCGGCCCAGCGTCATGCCGAGGGTAAAACCGGCATAGATAATCGAGCCGGAAGTGGCGCTAAAACCGTGACCGTCCACCATCAACAGCGGCAGCCAGTCGTTAGCCGATCCTTCAGCAAAGGCCATCGCCAGCACGATCACGCCAATGAGCAACAGCTGGAAATCCTTATAAAACGGCACCCGCTGTTGGGCGTTAGCCTGTTTTTCCTGCCTGGATTCTTTACCCACGCCGTCAGGAATGGCGCGCATGGCGTAAATCATCGGCGCGACGGTGACCAGCCCGGCCAGCAGAATATGCCCGTCGGCGCGAATATTGATGGCGGTCAGCGCCATACCGACGCCCGCGCCCGCCAGCGTGCCCAGGCTGTAGAAGCCGTGCATCATCGGCAGAATGGTTTTATGGCTTTCACGCTCGACCACCGCGCCTTCAATATTCAGCGCCACCTCAGAGGAGCCCAGGCCCGCGCCAAACAGCGCCAGACCGCTGGCAAATACAAAAGCGGTGGAGATGGCGAGCCCGCCGCTCATCAGCATGATCCCGGCAATCGCCAGGATCATGCTGTTGCGGATCACGATGCGGGTGCCAAAGCGTTTCACCAGCCAGGCGGAGCTCAGCACGCCGCTCATCGAGCCAATCGACAGCCCAAACAGCACCACGCCCATTTCTGCGGTGGAAACGGCGAGACCGTCGCGGATCGCGGGAGTACGGGTGGCCCAGGAGGCCATCAATAAACCGGGTAAAAAGAAGAAGATAAACAGCGCCCAGGTGCGGCGACGCAGGGCCTGACGTGCGGTTAACGGCATTTACTAACCTGGTTTCCGGAAAAGGTAAGACAACACTAGCAAGGAAGTGTACATTTGTACATCTCACGTTTATGACCCCGAGGATGGGATGATGAAATCAGATTCCGCCCCCAGCGGGCGGCGAGACATTATTTTAGACGCCACCCTGGATGCCGTCGCGGAGCATGGCATTAACGGCGTCACCCATCGCAAAATCGCGGCGCTGGCCGGGGTGCCGCTGGGGTCGATGACCTATTACTTCACCGGTATCGACGATCTGCTTGAAGAGGCGTTTTGCCGGTTTGCCGATCGGATGTCAGAAAGCTTTATTCATCATATAGGGCAGGCGATCAGCCCCGCGATGGCCTGCGATGCGCTGGCCGATCTGATTTGCGGCGCGTACATGACCACGCCGCGCAATATGGAACTGATGTACCAGCTGTACGCCTACGCCGCGCGGCGTCCCGGTTTAAAGCTGGTGATGCAGGCCTGGATGCGTCGCAGTCAGGCGCTGCTGGAACGCTGGTTCGACCCGGTCACCGCGCGGGCGCTGGACGCGTTTGTCGAAGGGATGACGCTGCACTATGTGACCGATAGCGCGCCGCTGGGACGTGAGCAGCTGCGTGAGCTATTGGGCAGAATTGCGGGGGAAGAAGGGCGCGTAAGCTGACTTTCAGGCAACAAAAAACCCATCAACCTTGAACCAAAACGGCGGGGTTGATGGGCTCCACAA
Organism: Atlantibacter hermannii; assembly: GCF_009907385.1. Classification (GTDB taxonomy): domain Bacteria; phylum Pseudomonadota; class Gammaproteobacteria; order Enterobacterales; family Enterobacteriaceae; genus Atlantibacter; species Atlantibacter hermannii_A. Next base: position 11,409 of record NZ_JAAATR010000042.1, on the reverse strand, counting down.
ATTGGGGACATCAAAGAAAAGCAGTGGCACTAATTCAGACTGCGCACGCCTTCAAAAGTTCGCCCCTAAGTTAAAAAAATCACAAAAATTTTTAACGTCCTACCAACCCAGGCCCGGCCAGATGATGACAATCAGCGTTCCTGCCAATGTTAACAAGACGTTAGCGATCGCGTAGGTGCCGGCATAACCCAGCGCCGGGATATTGCTGCGGGCGGTATCGCTGATAATTTCCATGGCTGGCGCACAGGTGCGCGCGCCCATCAGGGCACCAAACAGCAGCGCGCGGTTCATTTTCAGTACCCAGACGCCGAACATAAAGCTGATAACCACCGGCAACAGGCTGACGATAAGCCCGGCGATCAGCATTTGGCCGCCCACCGCCCCCAGGCTGTGGCCGATGCCGCTGCCCGCGCTTAATCCCACGCCCGCCATAAACACCATCAGGCCGAACTCTTTCACCATCATCAGCGCGCCCTGCGGAATGTAGCCGAAAGTGGGATGGTTGGCGCGCAAAAAGCCCAGCATAATCCCGGCGAACAGCAGACCTGCCGCATTGCCGATGCCGAAGCTGAATGAACTGAACTGGAACGTGATCATCCCGATCATCAGGCCGATAATAAAGAAGGCGCAGAAGGCCAGCAGGTCGGTGACCTGGCTGTGAATCGAAATAAACCCGATGCGGTCGGCGATGGTTTTCACGCGCCGCGCGTCGCCGCTCACCTGCAACACATCCCCTTTGTTGAGCACGATATTGTCGTCGATGGGCATTTCAATCTGGCTGCGGATCACGCGGTTCAGGAAGCAACCGTGATCGGTGAGCTTCATCTGGCCGAGCCGGCGGCCCACCACGTTATGGTTTTTCACCACGATCTCTTCGGTCACGATGCGCATGTCCAGCAAGTCGCGATCAAACACCTCTTTACCGTTGCGGAAACTCGGGTCGAGGCGGGCGTGGGCGTCCGGATAACCCACCAGCGCGATTTCATCCCCCACCTGCAACACCGCGTCGCCATCCGGGTTCGCCAGAATGCCGTTACGGCGGATACGTTCGATATAGCAGCCGGTCTGGCGGTAAATCCCCAGTTCGCGCAGATTTTTGCCGTCGGCCCAGGCGACCAGTTCCGGCCCAACGCGGTAGGCGCGGATCACCGGCAGATAAACTTTGCGGTTGGAATCGGTATCCAGCCCACGCTCGCGGGCGATTTGCTGGGCGCTGGTCTGTAAATCCTGATGCTGCAATTTGGGCAGATAGCGCGCGCCGAAAATCAGGCTGACCAGGCCAATCAAGTAGGTAAGAGCGTAGCCGAGGCTGAGATGATCCAGCGCGGTGCTCAGCGTATTGCCTTCCATCCCGGAGTGGCGCAGCGTATCACCCGCGCCGACCAGCACTGGCGTGGAGGTCATCGAACCCGCCAGCATCCCCGCCGTGAGGCCGATATCCCAGCCAAACAGTTTGCCAAGGCCCAGGGCGATCAGCAGGGCGCTGCCAACCATCACCGTGGCTAACATTAAATAATTCTTACCATCGCGAAAAAAAATAGAGAAAAAGTTAGGCCCGGCTTCCACGCCGACACAAAAAATAAACAGCATAAAGCCCAAATTTAACGCGTCGGTGTTAATCGAAAAATTATGCTGGCCTAATAATAACGAGACAACTAAAACGCCAATAGAATTACCCAGTTGGACAGAACCGAGTCGTAATTTGCCAAGACAGAGTCCTAAAGCCAGTACTACAAATAATAACAGGATGTAATTCCCGCTTAACAAATCTGCGACGTTTATATTCACGGCGGCTAACTTCTCGTTTACCAGTAACCTATTGAAATGGGTGATGTTTTACGCTACTGTTTTGGCCCGTAATCGAAGATATGCTGATTGTTCATTCATCACATTAATATCTCGGGCAAAAACACGCGATGGCCGGTAGTTTAATCGGATTACCGGTGGTCGGCTAGCGAGAAATAGTGTCATGAATCGTTTTAGGCAGGGATTGCCGCAGTGCTTATTCTAACTGGGTAACCCGTATTTCCGGGTGATTGTTTTTAGTTTGATATGGGCAATGTCAGGGGATATCGGTGATGAAAGCTCCTTTTTGGCCGGGTACGGTATGCAGCTTTATCCTTTTTCTGGTCGTATTTATTCTCCATAAGCTTTCGGTGTCGGGATATTATCCCGTACAGAAGCATCTCGATCTCGGCATGCTGTGTTTTATTCTGCCGGGAATGATTGCCAGTTTTTTTTCTCGCGACGATCGCCTGTTTAAACCGCTGCTGGGCGCGATGCTGGCGGCGCCGGTGTGTTTGCTGCTGGTATTTATTACGCCTGTTCCTGAGCGTTCGCTGTTTCAGGAGGTGGCCTGGCTGTTTGGCGCGGTATTCTGGTGCGGGCTGGGTGCGCTTTGCTATCTGTTCGCGCGAAAACTGTTAAAACTGTCAGAATAAAAAAAACCGGCTCGGTGAGCCGGTTTTTTTATGGGCGATACATCAGGCGGTATAAAGCGAAAGATTGGCTTTCGCCCAGGCTTCAAAATCGGTGCAACCGCCGATGTGGGTGGAATCCACGAAAATCTGCGGCACGGTTTCTACCGGTTTGCCGACGGTTTTTTCCAGGTCAGCTTTGGTGATGCCTTCTGCGTGAATATCAACGTAGCGGAAATTAAAATCGTCGCGCTCGGCGGTCAGTTTCTCTGCCAGTTCTTTAGCGCGAACGCAGTAAGGGCAGCCCGGACGACCAAAAATAACTGCAAACATGATAACTCCTTGATAACGAGTGCCTGTCGGCGAATGCGGCTATCATGCCATAACGCTAAGTAATGAAAAGCAGGTTACACCTCTTAGTTTGATACCTGTCATCTTTCATTGGCTATTTTTTATCGCGCCGTTATGGCTAAAAAGGGCGGCGTGGTTTTCAGGTTATACTCCCTTTTTTAACCGCAGGAGAAACCCAATGCGCTCACTGGGTGCGTTACCCAAACCGGTGCTGATCCTGGAGGCCGTGGGCATGGTCGTGCTGGGCACGGCCTGGCTATCCCTGAAAGGGTATGTCGACTTGCCTGCGCCGTTTAACAGCGCGAGCTGGGGCATCGTAATGGTGTTCCTCGGCGTGCTGCTGATGTTGCCCGCCGCCGTGGCGCTGGTGTGGAACATGGGCCAGAATATGGCACCGCTACTTTTTAAATCATCTGCAAAATCAAAAACATCGCCAGAAAAGGACTCGCATCATGACGCCAACCATTGAGCTGCTCTGTTCGCACCGCTCGATCCGCCATTTTACCGACCAGCCGATGACCGACGCGCAACGCGAGGCGATCTTTGCCGGGGCCCGCGCGGCGTCCAGTTCCAGTTTTTTACAGTGCAGTTCGATTATCCGCATTACCGATCCGGCGCTGCGCGCAAAGCTGGTGCCGCTCACTGGCGGCCAGAAGCACGTGGCGCAAGCGCCGGAGTTTTGGGTGTTCTGCGCCGATTTTAACCGCCATCTGCAAATTAGCCCGGACGCGCAGCTCGGCCTTGCTGAACAGCTGCTGTTAGGCGTGGTGGATACCGCGATGATGGGACAAAACGCCATGGTGGCGGCGGAATCGCTGGGGCTGGGCGGTGTATACATTGGGGGGATCCGTAACCATATCGAGGCGGTAACCGAGTTGCTGGGTCTTCCCCAACAGGTGCTGCCGCTATTCGGCCTGTGCCTCGGCTGGCCTGCCGATAACCCGGATGTGAAACCACGTTTGCCGACCGCCATTGTGGTGCATGAAAATCGCTACCAGCCGCTGGATCGCGAGGCGCTGGCCGCCTATGACGAGGAGCTGGCGCGCTACTATCTCACCCGCGGCAGTAATACTCGCCGCGATACCTGGAGCGACCATATTCGCCGTACCATCATTAAAGAAAATCGCCCGTTTATTCTCGACTTTTTGCATAAACAGGGGTTCGCCACGCGTTAATTGTCCAGGCTTGCTACGCAGTTGGTAACGGGCCGTGTATGATGTGCCGGTTAATACCAGTGAGAGCGAGGTGAAGGATGAAAATCGCCGTTTTATCCCGGGATGGAACCCTGTGGTCGTGTAAGCGACTGCGCGAAGCCGCAATGCGGCGCGGACATTTTGTCGAAATTCTCGACCCGCTCTCCTGTTATATGAATATCAATCCGCTGTCGCCCTCGATGCACTACAAAGGGCGCAAACTGCCCCATTATGATGCGGTGATCCCGCGCATTGGTTCCGCCATCACCTTTTACGGCACCGCCGTGCTGCGCCAGTTCGAAATGATGGGCAGCTACCCGCTGAATGAATCCGTCGCCATTACCCGCGCCCGCGATAAGCTGCGCTCCCTGCAACTGATGGCGCGCCAGGGTATTGATTTGCCGGTGACCGGCATTGCCCATTCGCCGGACGACACCAGCGATTTGATTGATATGGTGGGCGGCGCGCCGCTGGTGGTGAAGCTGGTGGAGGGCACGCAGGGGATTGGCGTGGTACTGGCGGAAACGCGCCAGGCGGCGGAGAGCGTGATTGACGCGTTTCGCGGCCTCAACGCCCATATTCTGGTGCAGGAATACATCAAAGAAGCCAAAGGCCGGGACGTGCGCTGCCTGGTGGTGGGCGATCGGGTGGTCGCCGCCATTGAACGCCAGGCGAAAGAGGGGGATTTCCGCTCCAACCTGCACCGCGGCGGCGTGGCGCGGGTCGCGGATATTACCCCGCGCGAGCGGGAGATCGCTTTACGCGCGGCCAGCACCATGGGGCTGGACGTGGCGGGGGTGGATATCCTGCGTTCCGACCGCGGCCCGCTGGTGATGGAGGTCAACGCGTCGCCAGGCCTGGAAGGCATTGAAAACACCACCGGCATTGATATCGCCACCCTGATGATCCAGTGGATTGAAAAAAATGCCAGGCCGGGTTTTTGTCTAAAAATGGGGGGTTGAAGCGCCCCGCAGCTTTGCGCCAGAGTAAAGGATGCGCCCTTAAACGTAGTATCGGAGGGGCTTTTTGCGTAAGCTATCGGCCAGTTATCATTCACCGCACATCGCGAACCGGAATTAAGAGGTATCAGTTTTTATGGATTCACTCGTCGTCCCCAGTCTGGACACACTGCGCCACTGGCTTGAACAGTTAGAGGTGAGTTTTTTCGAGTGCGATACCTGCCAGGCGTTGCATTTGCCCCATATGCAAAATTTTGATGGCATCTTCGATGCCAAAATCGATCTGCTGGATAACACCGTACTGTTCTCGGCGCTGGCGGAAGTAAAACCGTCGGCGCTGCTGCCGCTGGCCTGCGATTTATCGGCGATTAACGCCAGCTCCCTGACGGTGAAAGCCTTCCTGGATATTCAGGACGATAATATGCCGAAGATGGTGGTCTGCCAGTCGCTGTCCGCCAGCGTGGGCGTGACGTTCGAACAGTTCGCGGCGTTTTTCCGCCAGAGCGAAGAGCAAATTTCGATGGTGATTCTGGAAGCGGGATCGCATCATTTACTCTTTACCGCCGAAGACGAAGAGAAAAATAGCGTCGATATGCATACCCATTTTCTTCACTAACGGCGCTCATCCCTGCCGCAGTCGCTACCAGGGCGACTGCGTATCACATTTTATTATTCTGCTGATAACCTTCTCTTAAAGAACATTTCACTGCCTTTATCCCCTTTTTAACCGAGGTGATAGAGCGATTCAGTCTAAAAAATTGATAAAACGCATTTTTTCTACCGGGCTATAGTCCTGGACATATCCTACAGTTATTCTTGCGAAGCGAAAAAAGCCTGCATTGTCTGCCGAAGGATGGTCGATCCTTTTTCTGCGCAGCATGACCAAATATGCACGAAAATTGCATATGTTTCATTGCAGATGTGTAATTGCGTAAATTTAGCTCGGAAAACAACGAGTTTTTACCCTTTATTCAGAAGGAAACAGATATGTTCACCCAAAGAAAAAAATGGTTGTCGGGTGTGGTTGCCGGTGCGTTGATGGCAGCCTCTGCAAGCGTCATGGCTGCCGAACAAAAAACACTGCATGTGTATAACTGGTCAGACTATATTGCCCCGGACACCATCGAAAACTTCACCAAAGAAACCGGCATTAAAGTGGTTTACGACGTGTTCGATTCCAACGAAGTACTGGAAGGCAAATTAATGGCGGGCAGCACCGGTTTCGACCTGGTGGTGCCGTCGGCCAGCTTCCTTGAGCGCCAACTGGCCGCCGGCGTGTTCCAGCCGCTGGATAAAAGCAAGTTGCCGAACTGGAAAAACCTCGACCCTGAGCTGCTGAAACTGACGGCGAAGCACGATCCGGAAAACAAATATGCTATGCCGTATCTCTGGGCTACCACCGGCATCGGCTATAACGTTGATAAAGTGAAAGCCGCGCTGGGCGGCGACGTGCCGCTGAACAGCTGGGATCTGGTGCTGAAGCCGGAAAACCTTGAGAAGCTGAAAAGCTGCGGCGTCTCTTTCCTCGATGCCCCTGAAGAGGTGTTCGCCACCGTGCTGAACTACCTGGGCAAAGATCCGAACAGCGACAAAGCCGCTGATTACACCGGCCCGGCGACCGATCTGCTGCTGAAGCTGCGTCCGAACATTCGTTACTTCCACTCGTCCCAGTACATTAACGACCTGGCGAACGGCGATATCTGCGTGGCTATCGGCTGGGCAGGGGACGTATGGCAGGCGGCGAACCGCGCGAAAGAAGCCAAAAATGGCGTGAATGTTTCCTACACCATTCCTAAAGAAGGGGCGCTGGCCTTCTTTGACGTCTTCGCCATGCCGACTGACGCCAAAAATAAAGAAGAAGCTTATCAGTTCCTGAATTACCTGATGCGTCCGGACGTGATCGCTCACATCAGCGATTACGTGTTCTACGCCAGCGCCAACAAAGAAGCCACCCCGCTGGTCAGCGCTGAAGTGCGTGACAACCCGGGCATTTACCCGCCTGCGGATGTGATGGCGAAACTGTTTACGCTGAAAGTGCAGGATCCGAAAATCGATCGCGTCCGTACCCGTGCGTGGACCAAAGTGAAAAGCGGTAAGTAATTACCGCCCGTTTCTGAATAACCGTTATGCCAGGGCTGCCCTGGCGTGGGGCAGAGGCGAGCCGGTCTCTGCCCCGTTATTCGTGCGACAACCGGGCCGCACAGGTATTCATGCTTTTGCCGGAGAGCAATAATTGAACGACGCTATCCCCCGCCCACAGGCGAAAACCCGCAAAGCGCTCACCCCGCTGCTGGAAATCCGCAACCTGACTAAATCCTTCGACGGCCAGCATGCCGTGGACGACGTCAGCCTGACTATCTACAAAGGCGAAATTTTCGCCCTGCTCGGTGCCTCCGGGTGCGGTAAATCAACCCTGCTGCGGATGCTGGCGGGTTTTGAGATCCCCACTCACGGCCAGATTTTGCTGGATGGCGTGGATTTATCCCGCGTACCGCCGTACCAGCGTCCCATTAATATGATGTTTCAGTCCTACGCGCTGTTCCCCCATATGACGGTGGAGCAGAATATCGCCTTTGGTCTGAAGCAGGACAAACTGCCGCGTGGCGAGATCGCCGCGCGGGTCGAAGAGATGCTGACCCTGGTGCATATGCAGGAGTTCGCCAAACGCAAGCCGCACCAGCTTTCCGGCGGCCAGCGTCAGCGCGTGGCGCTGGCGCGCAGCCTGGCGAAGCGCCCGAAACTGCTGCTGCTCGATGAGCCAATGGGCGCGCTGGACAAAAAACTGCGCGACCGGATGCAGCTCGAAGTGGTGGATATTCTGGAGCGCGTGGGCGCCACCTGCGTGATGGTAACCCACGATCAGGAAGAGGCCATGACCATGGCCGGACGTATCGCCATTATGAATCGCGGCAAGTTCGTGCAGATTGGCGAGCCGGAAGAGATTTACGAGCACCCGACCACCCGCTACAGCGCGGAATTTATCGGCTCGGTAAACGTGTTCGACGGGCTGCTGAAATCCCGCGAGGAAGACGGTCTGGTGATCGACTCCCCCGGCCTGATGCACCCGCTGAAAGTCGACCCGGACGCCTCGGTGGTGGACGGCGTACCGGTACACGTGGCGCTGCGCCCGGAAAAAGTGATGCTCTGCGAACAGCCCCCTGCCGACGGCTATAACTTTGCCGTGGGTGAAGTGGTGCATATTGCCTATCTGGGCGATCTGTCCATCTATCATGTGCGCCTGAAAAGCGGGCAGATGATCACCGCCCAGTTGCAGAACGCTTATCGCTACCGCAAAGGCGCGCTAACCTGGGGCGACGAAGTGCGTCTGTGTTGGGACGCCGACAGCTGTGTGGTTCTGACGGTTTAAGGAGGCGTGATGAGTCGTTTACCTGAACGCCGCGAAGCCCAGCACGTCACCGGCTTTAAAGCCTGGCTGGCGCGGATGCAGATGGCCCATGGCCGCAAGCTGGTGATCGCGCTGCCGTACCTGTGGCTGATCCTGCTGTTTATGCTGCCGTTCCTGATTGTGTTTAAAATCAGCCTGGCGGAAATGGCGCGGGCGATCCCGCCGTACACCGATCTGGTGAGCGTCGAGGATTCGCAGCTGTCGATTATGCTGAATCTCGCCAACTTCCTGCAGCTAACCGACGATCCGCTCTATTTCGAGGCCTATTTACAATCGTTGCAGGTAGCGGGGATCTCAACGCTGTGCTGTTTACTGCTGGGTTATCCGCTGGCCTGGGCGGTGGCGCACAGTAGCCCGTCGATGCGTAATATCCTGCTGCTGCTGGTGATCCTGCCGTCCTGGACGTCGTTCCTGATCCGCGTGTATGCCTGGATGGGCATCCTCAAGGAGAACGGGGTGTTGAACAACGTGCTGCTGTGGCTGGGGGTTATCGATCAGCCGTTAACTATCCTGCACACCAACCTGGCGGTGTATATCGGCATTGTGTATGCCTATCTGCCGTTTATGGTGCTGCCGATTTACACCGCGTTGACGCGAATTGATTACTCGCTGGTGGAAGCGGCACTGGATCTGGGCGCGCGCCCGTTGAAAACCTTCTTCACGGTAATTGTGCCGCTGACCAAAGGCGGGATTATCGCCGGGTCAATGCTGGTGTTTATCCCGGCAGTAGGGGAGTTTGTGATCCCGGAACTGCTGGGCGGCCCGGACAGCATCATGATTGGCCGCGTACTGTGGCAGGAGTTCTTTAACAACCGCGACTGGCCGGTGGCATCGGCGGTGGCGATCACCATGCTGGTGATCCTGATTGTGCCGATCATGTGGTTCCACAAGCATCAGAACAAATCCACGGGAGATCACGCATGAATAATTTACCCGTCGTGCGTTCCCCGTGGCGCATTTTGATTTTGCTGATTGGCTTTACTTTCCTGTACGCGCCGATGCTGATGCTGGTGATCTACTCCTTCAACAGCTCTAAGCTGGTGACGGTGTGGGCTGGCTGGTCGACGCGCTGGTACAGTGAACTGTTCCAGGACAGCGCGATGATGAGCGCGGTGGGGCTGAGCCTGACCATCGCCGCCCTGGCCGCGACCATGGCGGTCGTGCTGGGGACGATTGCTTCGGTGGTGATGGTGCGCTTTGGGCGTTTTCGCGGGGCCAACGGCTTTGCGTTTATGCTGACTGCGCCGCTGGTGATGCCGGACGTGATCACCGGGCTGTCGCTGCTGCTGCTGTTCGTGGCGCTGGGCAACGCCATTGGCTGGCCCTCAGAGCGCGGGATGCTCACCATCTGGCTGGCGCACGTCACCTTCTGTACCGCCTATGTGGCGGTGGTGATCAGTGCTCGCCTGCGCGAACTGGATCGCTCTATCGAAGAGGCGGCGATGGATCTGGGCGCCACGCCGGTGAAAGTGTTCTTCGTGATCACTTTGCCGATGATCATGCCGGCAATCCTCTCCGGCTGGCTACTGGCGTTTACCCTGTCGCTGGATGACCTGGTGATCGCCAGCTTTGTCTCCGGCCCGGGGGCGACAACCCTGCCGATGCTGGTGTTCTCCAGCGTGCGCATGGGCGTCAACCCGGAGATCAACGCCCTGGCGTCGATCATCCTCGGCGTGGTAGGGATTATCGGTTTAATCGCCTGGTATCTTATGGCGCGCTCCGAAAAACAGCGCCAGAAAGACATCCAGCGTGCAAGAACCGGCTGATGATTCTAAAATCTGAGATTATTAGCTAACAGTGCCGCGTTCGTCGCGGCACTGTGATTCAGGGATGCCAGAAACATAGCGATGATCTTTACCCGATCACACCATAATCACGCGCGCCTCAATGTACCCACGCTGGTATATATTGCGGCTATTGCCATTATCACCACCCGCTGCGTCGATCTGCTGATGGTGTTTAATATGCTGGGGCTGCGCGGCGCGATGGATTTTATTCACCGCAGCGTCCAGACCTGGAGCCTGACGCTGGTGTTTCTGTCCAGTCTGCTGCTGTTATGCATCGAGTTTCGCTGCGCTTTTGCCATTATCAAAGGGCGCAACTGGGGACGCTGGATTTATCTGATCTCGCAAATCGCCGCCAGCGGCTATCTGTGGGCGGCGTCGTTGGGCTGGGGTTACCCTGAGCTGTTCAGCATCGCCGGGGAAACCAAACGGGAGATCCTCCATTCGCTGGTGATGCAGAAAACCCCGGATATCATGATCCTCGTCCTGCTGTTTTTGCCGGTGCAGAGCCGCCGGTTTTTCCAGTTGCAATAACGGTGGTACAATCCTGCGCCCTCCGTTTCTAAGGTTTTACTATGCAGTGCGCTCTCTATGATGCCGGGCGCTGTCGCTCCTGCACGTGGATTGAAAAATCCCGGCAGCAACAGCTCCAGGACAAAATGACCGATCTCCGCCAGTTGCTTGGCGATCTCCCCGTTGGCCAGTGGTGCGACCCGGTAGCGGGGGAGGCGCGCGCGTTTCGCAATAAAGCCAAAATGGTGGTCAGCGGCAGCGTGGAGAAACCGCTGCTCGGCATTCTGAACCGCGATGGCAGCGCGGTAGATTTAACCGACTGCCCGCTCTATTCCGACGCGTTTCGCCGGGTGTTCGCCGTACTGAAGCCGTTTATCGCCCGCGCCGGACTAACGCCCTATAACGTGGCGCGTAAGCGCGGCGAACTGAAATACCTGCTGCTCACCGAAAGCACGCTTGATGGCGGCATGATGCTGCGTTTTGTGCTGCGTTCTGACGCCAAACTTCCCCAGCTTGAAGCGGCGCTACCATGGCTGCGCGAACAGCTGCCGCAGCTCAGGGTTATCTCCGCCAATATCCAGCCGGTGCATATGGCGATTATGGAAGGGGAGCAGGAGATTGTTTTCACCGCAGAGCGCGCGCTGGAGGAGAATTTTAACGGCGTACCGCTGTGGATCCGTCCGCAAAGCTTTTTCCAGACCAATCCGCAGGTGGCGAGCCAGCTGTACGCCACCGCTCGCGACTGGGTACGCGCCTTGCCGGTGAAGCATATGTGGGATCTGTTTT
>NZ_JAAATR010000041.1 GCF_009907385.1 Atlantibacter hermannii | reverse complement strand
TGTACTGAACCCCTGTTCCTGGACACTTTTATATCACTCACTTTCTGCCTGAGCCCGGTATGCTGCCGGGCTCATCCCGCCTGTCCTGAGGCTGATTCGTTCGGTATTGTAATAATCAATATACGCACTGATATCACGTGCCAGTTCTTTCACCGAGTCGTAACGCCTGCGGTGATACATCTCCACTTTCAGATGGCTGAAGAAGTTCTCCATTACCGCATTATCCAGACAGTTGCCCTTGCGCGACATGCTCTGCGTTATGCCGGCACCTGCAAGCATCGCACGCCATCGCGGAGTCCGGTAAGCCCAACCCTGGTCGCTGTGCAGGACCAGACCCTCCCTGTGCCTGCCCGTCTTCAGGGCCTTTGCCAGCGTGCCGCACACCAGCGCCAGCTCCGGCCTGCCTGAGGTTTGCCAGGCCACTATC
>NZ_JAAATR010000040.1 GCF_009907385.1 Atlantibacter hermannii | reverse complement strand
ATATAGATATTATGAATATTCACGAAAAGTTAAAGCGTTGGATGTGTATTACTCAAGAAGATAGTGCTATTCTTGATTATCTTAATGCTGAGTTAAAAAAAGCTCAATCCTTGAGCTTGAATAATGAATCAAACAGATTGTTTTTATACAAAACAATTTTACTAGCCCATTTAAAATATATTCAAGTCATTAATTTACTTACAAGAGGTGATTTTTATGAAGCATGGGTAGAACTTGAAAGGATAGAAATAGATTTAATACATATTAAAGAAAATAATGAGTTTCTGCCTGAGGTTAATTTCTATGGTGTTAACTTCTTAGCGAGAATGGTATGTAATTGGCAGGCGTTATTCCCATATAAAATCTTCGGTAGTTCTCGTGAAATAATAAAAGAAGTGAAATGTTCAGTATGTAATACAACCCGTAGTTTTATTAATGATTGTGGTCATGTTAAAAATAAACTTTATAATGGAGTTCTTTGCTTTGATGAAGTGATCGATTTTGAATTAATTACTTATGACATAGTTAGTAATCCCGTTAACAAATGTAGTGTTTTTTTCTCCAATGATGGTGATCATTATAACTATTCAACTTTAATTAGTGTTGTCAAATACATACAATCCCCACATCAAATTTTCAATATTACGACCTGGAGATTTAAGGCGAAAGAACATGATGGAGTATTATCGCCAGAAAATATTTGTCCATGTGGAGATTCTTTAAAAAAATATGCAGATTGTTGTTTGCCACGTAATGGTATTTATAAAAAACATATAGATATTTGGTTTCCCTTCCCGTTGAATGTAGAACCTATTTAGAACCAGATATTCAATAACTAAAGATCCCGTTGACACAGATATTTCCATATTAAGATGTTTTCGTTATATTTTTATTCCAGTCTTTCATATTTAACTTTTGCTTTATTAATTGGTTGAGTGGGATAACGCAGCAGTCACATTAATATGATTACATAGGCTGAAAGTGCCCTTTCTATCTTGCACAAAGAGGTGACATTTTAAACTTGCTTTGACATAAGTTGTAGTAGCAAAGTTGTAATGTCCGATAATGGCTAAGTTAAGATGTCCGGCGTGTATAATCAAGTAAGGATTACCATGACGGCTCTCGCAGCGGAGTTTTTCACATTGGATGAAGTTAACCGACTCAAAATCATTCAGGATGTCATCGACCGGCGTCTGACAACACAAATGGCAGCTCAGCGGCTTGGTATCTCCGACCGTCAGTGCCGTCGTCTGCTTGCGCGTTATCGTGAAGATGGTCCGATTGGCATGACCAGCCGCCGTCGTGGTAAATCCAGTAACAACCAGTTGCCTCAGGGACTGGCCGCATACGCGCTGAACATTATTCGCGAACGCTATAACGATTTCGGTCCGACGCTGGCCTGTGAAAAACTGTCTGAGGTGCACGGTGTTCATCTTTCCAAAGAAACCGTCCGTAAGCTGATGACTCAGGCCAGTCTGTGGGTCCCACGTAAGCAACGTGCGCCAAAAATTCAGCAACCTCGTTACCGCCGTGCCTGTGCCGGTGAACTCATACAAATCGACGGCTGCGACCACCACTGGTTTGAAAATCGGGGACCTAAGTGTACGGCACTGGTTTACGTTGATGACGCAACCAGTCGTTTAATGCAGCTTCTTTTCGTGAAATCTGAGTCTACTTTCACCTATTTTGAAGCGACCCGGGGCTATATTGAAAAACATGGCAAACCGCTTGCGCTGTACAGCGACAAAGCCAGCGTATTCAGGATCAACAATAAAAATGCAACCGGCGGCGACGGCGATACCCAGTTTGGCCGTGCGATGCATGAACTGAACATTCAGACCATTTGTGCAGAAACCAGTGCTGCCAAAGGCCGCGTTGAACGGGCGCACCTGACGCTTCAGGACCGACTGGTCAAGGAGCTCAGGCTCCAGGGCATCAGTTCCATGGAAGCTGCGAACGCATTTGCCGAAGAGTTCATGAACGATTACAACCGTCGTTTCGCAAAAGCGCCTCGCCAGGCGTTTGATGTTCATCGGGAACTGGATGTCGATGACGATCTTGATATGGTATTTAACTGGCGTGAAGCTCGTAAAGTGTCGAAATCACTCACAGTGCAATACGACAAAGTCCTTTATCTGATTGAAGACAGCGAATTCAGTCGTCGGGCGATTGGTAAATACATCGATGTCTGGCATTACCCGGATGGACATAAAGAGCTCCGGCTTAATGGCGTATCACTTCCCTACTCCACCTATGACAAGCTTTCTGAAATCGATCAGGGGGCCATTGTGGATAACAAACGTCTGGGGCGGGCCCTGGAAATGGCGCAGCTGGTCCAGGCCGAGCGGGATAATAACCGGTCGCAATCCGTACCATCCGGAGACGGCCCTTCTCGCAGGCGTAAAGCTCCCACGACGAAGAAATCCCAGCGTTCCCTGGATCAGGACGATATGTTCAATGCCCTGGTGAAACTTCAGTCACGCTCTGAAGAGATATTTGGGAAGAAACCGATTTAAAGCCCGGTAATCCATCCGGGCATGCCTGGCTGTCAGATTTTGGCCTGATTGACCCGTGCCGCGAGCTCCTGATGACTCTCTTTCCTTTCGCTGTAGCGGTCGGACAGGTAGGCTGTGTGCCCTTTCAGGAGTAACGTCATTTTGAACAACTCTTCGGTAACGTCGACAATCCTGTCATACCAGGGTGAGGGTTTCATGCGCCCTTCATCATCAAATTCCTGCCATGCCTTTGGCACTGACGACTGATTGGGGATGGTGAACATCCGCATCCAGCGGCCAAGTATCCGCATCTGATTGACCGTGTTAAACGACTGTGAACCACCACAAACCTGCATGACGGCCAGCGTTTTACCCTGGGAAGGACGAACAGCACCTTCACTCAGGGGTATCCAGTCAATCTGGGCCTTCATCACCGAGCTCATGGCGCCATGTCTTTCCGGAGAACTCCAGACCATTCCGTCACACCACCTGACCAGCTCGCGGAGTTCAAGCACTTTGGGGTGACTTTCGGGCGCATCATCGGGTAACGGCAGACCGGATGGGTTAAATATTTTCACCTCAGCCCCCATCTTTGCCAGCAACCGCCCGGCCTCTTCCGCTGCAAAACGACTGTAGGACCGCTCTCGTACTGAACCGTACAGGATGAGAATTCGCGGCATGGTTTCGTTGTTGCCCGTAAGTTTGCTGGCAAGCGCATCATCAAAATAAGCCGGTTCGATTGCTGGTAAGTCGGTCATAAAAAATCTCCATTTCATAAGCTATGCTTTAAAAGTTATCACATATGAAATACCATATGTATTGTTATTTTTTTACGAGGTTAAGCATGCTACAGCCTGTTCAGCTTTTTAAACTGCTCGCCGACGAGACCCGTTCAACTATCGTGATGCTTCTCAGGGAGTCCGGTGAAATGTGCGTCTGTGACATCTGTGCGGCAACCGCAGAGTCTCAGCCAAAAATTTCTCGCCATATGGCCCTTTTACGTGAAGCCGAGCTGGTCATCGACCGTCGCGAAGGAAAATGGGTGCATTACCGACTGTCGCCACACATGCCAGCATGGGCTGCGGGTATTATTGATACAGCCTGGAACTGTGAACGAGAAAACATACGCAACAAGCTCAGTAGCGTGGCATCTGTCTCCTGCTGATGGCGATATATATATCCGAATAAACAAATGTGAATGGAGTTTCTGATGTTACTGGCTGGTGCTATCTTTTTATTCACGCTCGTCCTGGTTATCTGGCAACCCAGAGGGCTGGGGATTGGCTGGAGTGCCTCACTGGGCGCAATTCTGGCATTGCTGACTGGCGTCGTTCATCTGGGGGATATTCCGGTGGTCTGGCAGATAGTGTGGAATGCGACCGCCACCTTTATCGCCGTGATCATCATCAGTCTTCTGCTCGACGAATCCGGCTTCTTTGAATGGGCCGCGCTGCACGTTGCCCGTTGGGGGAATGGCCGGGGGCGGCTGCTCTTCACCTGGATCGTCCTGCTTGGTGCGATGGTTGCGGCACTGTTTGCCAACGACGGTGCGGCACTGATCCTGACACCTATCGTTATCGCGATGCTGCTGGCGCTGGGATTCAGCCGGGGAGCAACCTTAGCGTTTATCATGGCCGCAGGGTTTATCGCTGACACGGCAAGCCTGCCACTGATTGTCTCAAACCTGGTGAATATCGTCTCGGCGGATTTCTTTAAGCTTGGTTTCTCAGAATATGCCGCCGTGATGGTCCCGGTTAACCTGGCCGCGATTGCGGCTACGCTGGTGATGCTGCATCTGTTTTTCCGTAAGGACATTCCCGCCGTTTACGACGTTTCTCTGTTGAAAGAACCGAAAGACGCTATACGTGATGTGAATACCTTTAAAACCGGCTGGCTGGTTCTGGTGTTGCTTCTGGTGGGATTCTTCGGACTGGAGCCGCTGGGCGTACCGGTCAGTTTGGTCGCAGCCGCTGGTGCATTGCTTCTGTTTGCTGTTGCGAAAAAAGGGCATGCCATTAACACCGGTAAGGTGCTGCGTGGTGCGCCCTGGCAAATCGTTATCTTCTCGCTGGGGATGTACCTGGTGGTCTACGGCTTACGAAATGCCGGTCTGACCCACTATCTCTCTTCCTTGCTGAATCAGCTGGCAGAGCAGGGATTGTGGGCGGCAACGCTGGGTACGGGCTTCCTGACGGCCTTCCTGTCATCAGTGATGAACAATATGCCGACCGTGCTGGTCGGGGCGCTGTCGATTGATGGCAGCACAGCGACCGGTGTTATCAAAGAAGCGATGATTTACGCCAACGTCATCGGCAGCGACCTGGGGCCAAAAATTACCCCTATCGGCAGTCTGGCAACGTTACTGTGGCTGCACGTTCTGTCGCAGAAAAATATCAAAATTACCTGGGGATATTACTTCCGGGTGGGCATTGTCATGACAATCCCCGTGCTGTTTGTCACGCTTGCAGCACTGGCGCTTCGTCTGTCTTTCACTTTGTAATGAGATACTGATATGAGCAACATTACCATTTATCACAACCCGGCCTGCGGCACGTCACGCAATACCCTTGAAATGATCCGCAACAGCGGTACAGAGCCGACCGTTATTCATTATCTTGAAACCCCACCATCACGAGCTGAGCTGGTAAAACTCATTGCGGATATGGGGATCACGGTACGAGCGCTGCTGCGTAAGAATGTCGAACCTTTTGAAGCGTTAGGGCTGGCGGAAGACCGCTTTACTGACGAGCAGTTAATCGATTTTATGTTGCAGCACCCTGTTCTGATCAATCGCCCTATCGTGGTAACGCCGCTGGGTACCCGGCTATGCCGCCCTTCTGAAGTCGTGCTGGATATTCTTCCCGATGCGCAGAAAAGCGCGTTCACGAAAGAGGACGGTGAGAAGGTAGTTGATGAAAAAGGTAACCGGCTGAACTAAACGTGTTCTTGTGACGAAGGGCGAGAGAACTCGCCCTTTTTTATTTAAGATAATCAGTGCTAACGGAGGATAAGAAGCGGTTGTTGCGTCTTTTGCAGCATTTCGGAGGTATGACTACCGATAAAGAACTGCCGCAACCTGGAATGACCGTAGGCCCCCATCACTATCAGATCGACAGCATTTTCCTCGGCGTAACGAATAAGCGCGTCCCCGACTGATTGCCCGGTAAGATGTGTTGTGCTGTTTTCTATATCCGCGTCACGTAAAATTTGCTGTGCGGTCAGCAGCTCTTCCTTCTTACCGTTTACCATGACAAGGTGGCACTCCAGCCCCCTGAGTAAGGGACTCATCGTCAGACGTTCCAGGTTACTCCTGCTTTCTTCACTGCCATCATAAGCCAGCATGACTCTGGAAGGCACTGAGTAGTTCTCCGGAACAACCAGTAGGGGTTTCTTTTGCAGACGAATAACGCTTTCCAGATGAGAGCCTACCGGATGCTGGCTACCCCGACGCCCCAGCACCATGAGACGAAGGTCGCTCAGCTCTGCCAGAACTTCATCCGGTGTACCGTGTTTTTGCATCAAAAGCACATCCGGGCTTCCCTGTTTTTGAAGCAGTTCAGCACAACTTTCCAGTATTGCTTTCCCCTGGGCCATCAGCAGGCGATTACGTTGCCCTTCAATTTCTACCAGCTCATCGGTCAGCAATTGCTGACTGTCTATGCCGAGAGTGCCGGTCAGGTCTGACACTACCGGGGTGCTGTCTTTTTCGATAACGTGCAACAGTGCTAGCTGTGATTGCAAAGTGCGGGCTGCCCACGCCGCATATTCACACACTGACCGCGTTGAAAGTGAACCGTCCACACAGGCTGTAACAGTATTATTCATAGTTTTCCCTCCAGTCTGTTAATGACCGCCCATCAGTTTTTCGACTTCTTCAGGTTTATCGTGAACACCAAACCGGTCAACGATGGTGCGGGTGGCTTCATTCATCCCACGTATTTCAACCCCGGCGCCCTCTCTACGGAACTTAATGACCACCTTATCCAGGGCGCTGACGGACGTGATGTCCCAGAAATGGGCATGTGAAACGTCTATCACCACATTCTCAATCGCTTCACGGAAATCAAAGTGGCTCGTAAAGCGGTCTGCTGATGCAAAGAATACCTGGCCGGTGACGGTATACGTCCGGCTCGTCCCCTCCAGAACTGAGGTTACACGCATGAACCGGGATACTTTAGTGGCAAAATTGAGCGAAGCAATCAGTACACCGGTCAGCACACCGAAGGCCAGATTATGTGTTGCCACCACAACCGCGACGGTGGCAAGCATGACCACGCTGGTTGAAAGGGGGTGTGTCCGCAGGTTGGCAATGGAGCGCCAGGAGAATGTCCCGATGGAAACCATAATCATCACCGCGACCAGCGCTGCCATCGGAATTTGGGAGACCCAGTTGCGCAGGAACACAATCAGGCAAAGCAGCACCACGCCCGCCGTGAGGGTTGAAAGTCGTCCGCGTCCACCGGATTTTACGTTGATAACAGATTGCCCAATCATCGCGCAGCCTGCCATTCCTCCGATAAAGGATGTGCAGATGTTCGCGATGCCCTGAGCTTTGCACTCCCTGTTTTTGTCGCTTGGCGTGTCGGTCATGTCATCCACGATAGTGGCGGTCATCATCGACTCAAGCAGGCCAACCACCGCAAGCCCCGCAGAATATGGCAGGATGATGAGCAGCGTCTGAAGATTTAAAGGCACGTCCGGGAGCAGGAAGACCGGCAGACTGTCGGGAAGTTTCCCCATATCCCCGACGGTTCGCACATCCAGATGCAGCCACATGGCAATCCCAGTCAGCACCACGATGCACACAAGCGGTGAAGGAATGGTTTTGTTGATATAAGGGAAGAGATAGATGATCCCCAGCCCTGCCGCAGTCATGGCATAAACATGCCATGTCACATTGGTCAGCTCAGGCAACTGGGCCATAAAAATCAGTATTGCCAGTGCATTAACAAACCCTGTGACCACTGAGCGTGAAACAAAACGCATCAGCCCGCCAAGCTTCAGATATCCGGCTATCAGCTGGAATACCCCGGTCAGTATGGAGGCAGCCAGTAAATACTGTAAGCCATGATCTTTCACCAGCGTCACCATCAGGAGAGCCATTGCACCGGTGGAGGACGAAATCATCGCCGGACGTCCGCCAAAGAAGGCCATAACGAGAGGAATACAGAACGCCGAGTAGAGGCCCACCTGGGGATCAACACCGGCGATAATGGAAAAGGCGATCGCTTCTGGAATGAGTGCGAGCGCGACAACAATACCGGCCAGAACGTCACCACGGACGTTACCCAGCCAGTCCTTACGCGTCGAGGACAGCAACATAGTAATTTCTCAGTTTTTAGATACAGTCAGCCCTGGAGGGCTACATTTTTACGTACGGTAAAGCACATCCGCAGACGGGATGTTATTGAGTGCGTGCTGAGGCTTGCTCAGTACGACAGAGGAAGGAAAAACTCAGGGTGGCGTAATACGCATAGCGGTTGTCAGATTCTCCATAGCGGATGTGTATATATTGTCGGCTCTGTTGTCAGGAAGAACTTACAGAACACGTCGCGTTTGAACATGAAACACTTCAAAGCAGCCCAATACTACAAATAAAGCGAATACGGGGTCAACCCAACAAGGTACTCAAACGAAGAGGTTAAGATGCGATTTTTATCCAGGAATTCAATATTATCAAAGGACATTTGAACTTTGCCCCACCCCGGACATCTCTACTTAGCTTTGACATAAGTTATTGATTCATATGTGGTTATTTTTTAACATTTACGTTTCACGTACTGATAGATTGCCTTTGAAGCCAACGCTGACCGTCATTCATCTTGATCAGGAATTTGGGCATCTTCTAAAAACACCTTTGTACGGTAATCATCTTTCCAGCCTAACCAAACTGAATCTTCACCACCGGAAGAAACAACTTTACGGTTTCCTGTGAGATTATCAGCCTGTTCTAAGCATATTGACTGCATATCAATGAGCAAATCAGCTTCTGCGACTTCCGTGCCGCCGATCGTTTCATAGCCGGAAATCAGAACAATTGCCTCAGGGTCTCTTTCGTTCAGCATGGCGATCAACTCTTTCACTTTCATTTTAAGATACCAGTAGTTTATTTGTGTGCATTGCTGATGGATTTTATAGTGCTGCCGACCTTTTTCAAGGTGCTTCCGTTGCTTCCAACGATCATGCTAACGACCTTGTTGTCTGACCTGGTATTGCCGTGGTCATCCTTTTAGAGAAATGCTCCAAAGATCAACATGGCGGCATAGGTTTTCCAGCTTGACCAATCAATCGTGGAACCAAGCAACAGATAGAATGCCAGGGCTACCAGCCCCAGCTTTACTACTAGCGCGATTATTATGGTGAAGATAGACTCATCGCGTTCGCCTTTAAGTATTTTATACCGCGTAATTAAACTGTCGTTTTTCATGTAGCATCCGTTATAGTTATTAAAGTCCTGCATTAGAAGTTGTTATTTGCCGAAGTTACCTTGTATGAGTTAACTGTGGATCCAAAAATACAAAATATAAGCTGTGCCAATTGAAAGGATTAGAAAAGCACAGTTACTAATAAAATCTACTAATGCTTGTAGCTTCTTTATTCTCACAATTGCTGGACCGTGTTCAGTAGAGGTACTACTCAGCCCTTTTGTTCTGGCACTCTCTGCTTTTCTGAAAAAATTGTAATGCAATCCTGACCGCAAGCAAAACCATGCCAAACCAGTCGTTATTACGATATTTATGTAGAAAGCATATTGAATCATTTGTTCAGTTTCGAAGCTTTCCATTGAAAACCCTTTGTTGAAATGTTGAATAAAATTATTTTTAGTAAATGTAAGCAATAAATAGAACGAATATTAATAGTGAAAGATGCAATGCCAACATCTGCTTATGATGCCTTATGAGGATTTCTTCCTTCGCATTCATTAAATCGTACATCTCATCAATATTTTTATTGCTGGTATATTCGAGACGTTCATCACGAAGTAATTTGAACTTTACCAATACGACAAGTGATTTAATAATAAAGCTCGTAAGCATAACAGTTATAGACAAAAATAAAAAATAGGCCAAATTCATATATCACTCCATGGAGATTAATAGAAAAATTTATAATAAGTAATCTCATAGAGCATTACTTGAATCTTCTTCCCATACTAAGGACTCACCGAGAAACTTAGTTAAAGATGATTTGGCATACTGTGGTTCGGAAAAAAAACGTGGGAACCAGCCGTCAAAGCTTTGGGTACCATTGTGACGATTTTCAGGCGAGACTGATAAGCGGTACCCGTCTTCGTAAGGTGAAATGCTAAATGTGTATCCATCATCTGTCTTTGAGATCAGCGTTTTGCATGTCATATGACTGTTTGCTCACAAAGTTACTTTTCTAAGATATCGAAAAGTGTGGATTAGATCATCATTCAGATAGTCTTTTCATCACAAACTTTCCTGCCCACATTATCACAATTATAAAGGTAATAAAACCGATCTGCTCCCAACGTAAATTGGTTTGCTGTTCGGAATCATCCAAATGAATTGCATAAATGTAACATCCGAAGGTAAGCGTGAGTGGAACAACAAGCATCCCTACCTTTTTAGTAATATTTCCAATAAACCACCAATAAAGAACCCAGGAAATAATAGAAGAATAAAAAATTGCTTCTGAAACTATCATATGTAACCTCTTGAATTAGTCGATGCTGTGGGTAAATAAACCCGGACCGTCAAATGATGCAATTGCAAAATATTTAGTAACCATGAATCCTTCGGTTATCTATTTCAGCCATGTATGCAGTAGGCTTTTTTAAGAGATAGATTGGTGAAACGACATTCGTTTTGACTTTATAAGCCAGAATGAAAACACCTGCGGAGCTTGCCATAAGTACCGCAAGAAGAATAGATACCGTTAACTCCTTTGGTGTTTGTATCACCGAAAGAAGAAACAATGCGCTTATGGCTGCAAAAATCCAGCAATATAATGATGCATCCATAAAACCAGCTACAACACTCGATCCAAAAAAAAACCAAAATAAACTTATTAAGATTACTGAGTTTTCATTCATGTCTGTTCCTTGTTATTACTAATTATATTATGCTTTATAGTTGACCGTCAGACTACCCACGGGTTTTGACGAACAAAGTCACGCACTCCATTTATACATGCTTTTGAGATGACTTCAAAATAAGGATGGTTTGATGGAATCATATTCCCGGTATTATCAAGAAGCATAATAGTCCCTAAAGACCGAACCAGTTGATATTCATTGAGCTTACGCTTTAGCAAAGTTTGCAATCTATAAATTGTCTCACCGGAACTGTTACCTTCGATACCTACAACAGAGACCGTACAGTTCACTTCCTGATTATCAGATTGATAATCGAACCAGTAATTTTCGTTGCAATTTCCTTTTTGCGCATGCTCAATTTTGCCAGGCCATTTTACCCATAAAGAAGAGTTGTTTTTAGATCGTAAGATCTGCTTCAGCGTTTCCAATGGATTTTTTTCATCAACCTCAGACCAGGCCGAAATAAATTCTTTCTGCATTGCCTTAGGGTCTATAACGGCAATGAAATCAAATTCCTCTTTATTGATAGAGTTGGCTCGATCTTTGAGATAAAACAGACCGAGTTTATATCCCTTTTCACTTTTCCAGTTTGCTCCCACAGGCTGATAGTCTGTATTTATAAACGGTTTGAAAGTGTGAGTGTCGGGAGAAAAAATTACTGAGGGTGCCAGCACCCGGCCTCGGTATCGTATTGGATTTACAAATATTTTTTCCCCGTCACATAACATTTCAATAATTGCTTTTGTCACAACTACTGAAATAGAAGGTCTACATGTATTTTGATTTATTTCCCCGAGGTGCGCCAAACTTCCATCCTCACTCTTCAACACCTTTGTAAGGCAAGTCGGGCAATACTGTTGATCTCTATAATAAACAGGCATGGTTAGACGACCGGAATCGTTTAGTACCAACTGAAGTAACGGATGAGGCTCTTTCATCATGGTTATTTCTTCCCTTTCACCTTTCTGGGCTTTTCGTTTGCCTGTCTCCACTGCCATGGTGGGACAGGGTTGGTGTCTGCCCATAACCCTTTTGCCTCCTTTTGTGCTGCGGATTCATATTTGATATAGCCAGGGACAATGGCGTTATCTTCGAACCGATAAACCCACGCATATCCACTGTCCACCATAGAGGCATTGATATCATATCCATCTAACCAGATGGTACCTAACATACGGCCATAGATATCCGTACCATGGTCTATCACGGTAACGATTTTAGTTGCTATAGCTGTGGTTAAGGCCTGTTTTGCTTTTTGGCCAAAAGCCTGTTTAGATTCAGGAGCGTCTATACCATACATCCGTATTTTGATGGTTGTGTTTTGAGCATCCAACGCAGTTATGGTGTCACCGTCAACAATCTTAACCACCTTTGCCTCAAAAGTTGTTGAGTTCCCCCAGGACGCCACTGGGAATACAACAATCATGATGGGCAAAAGTAACTTTGTTAAAAAAAACATCATTTCACCTTGATTTGTTGAGTACAGACATGTATCCACAAGCCTATTTACAGGCAGTATTTTAACAAGTCATTATTTCATGGGCGGGCTTAAAACCAATCTTTTTGCAACTTAAAGGCAGAATAATCACAATAAATTTAGAACCTGAACCAAAAAATAATCCAAATTAAGCGTGTTAATCTATCTCAAAGATATTATTCCTGAGAGAGTTTGGATGAAACGTTACACTCATGATCTTGAGACAGACCTGAATGATGTGGATAAAACACCATCTCTGATCCACAAAACTTTGTTAACAGCTTCGACCATTTATGACCTGAAATATCTGGCTCAGGTATTAAATGATGAAAATGGCAGTAATTGGTCCCGTGCATCCCTTAAACGTCAGGTTACATGCATACCTGAGCATTGTGAGCTGAGTATCGCAGATGGACGCTATCTACAGACTTTAATACCTTCACGACCTGCTGATTATGAGGACAGGCACTTTAGCTTTATCGATCTGTTTGCAGGGATAGGTGGACTGCGAAGCGGATTTGATGCCATCGGTGGTAAATGTCTTTTCACGAGCGAATGGAATACTTATTCCAGCCGTACTTACCGGGCGAACTGGTATTGCGATGAGAACGAGCACCGCTTCAATTCAGACATCCGTGACATCACTCTTAGCAACCGGCCCGAGGTTACTGATGACGAGGCATACAAATTTATCGATGCCTCTATCCCGGATCATGATGTTCTTCTTGCGGGATTTCCATGCCAGCCATTCAGCATCGCCGGTGTCAGTAAAAAGAACTCTATGGGTCGCAAACACGGTTTCGAGTGCGACACTCAGGGTACGCTCTTCTTTGATGTGGCCAGGATCATCCGGGCAAAACAACCTGCAATTTTTGTTCTGGAAAACGTAAAAAATCTGAAGAGTCACGATAAGGGTAATACCTTTAACATCATCATGAAAACGCTCGATGAGCTTGGCTACGACGTCGCAAACAGCGAAAGCACGGGCGCGGATGATCCTAAAGTCATCGATGGCCGTCATTTCCGACCCCAGCACCGTGAACGTATCGTCCTTATTGGTTTTCGCCGCGACCTACGTCTGAAAGACGGTTTTACTCTGAGAGACATTAAAGACTTTTATCCGGACAAGCGCCCTTCTCTCTCAGATTTACTGGATCCGAGCGTAGATAGTAAATACATCCTCTCCCCTAAACTCTGGGAGTACTTATACAACTATGCAAAGAAACATGCGGCAAAAGGCAATGGTTTTGGTTTTGGACTAGTAGATCCTTCCAATGTTAATAGTGTCACCAGAACCCTCTCAAGCCGCTATATGAAAGACGGATCTGAAATTCTTATTGATCGGGGCTGGTCTCATGAACTGGGAGAAACTGATTTCCATAACACATACAACATGGACCGTCGGCCACGCATGCTAACGCCACGTGAATGCAGCAGGCTAATGGGCTTCGATAAACCCGGGGAAAGTGTTTTCCGTATCCCTGTGTCCAATACACAGGCTTACAGACAGTTTGGGAACTCCGTGGTCGTTGATGTCTTTGCGGCCGTCGCCAAACTGCTGAAGTCACGAATTGAATTTGCAGCCTCCCAGCGCTTGCGGCAGTTTTACGACGAAGTCAGCTGACCTGAGCTCCTTCATCAATTTAAATGCTTAAGATTGTTGTAATAATGTCAGAGGTCAACCATGACGTATTTCGAATCAGCTGAAGGTGAGACGGTATCTAAAGAACGAGCATTACAAGAACTGTCCAGGCATTGCGTTCCCGAAACAGATTTCGAAGAATTCTTTAGCGACATGGGCGTAAAGGAACAGTATGACGCTCAGGAAGTGTTGCTCTGGTTGGGATATTAAACTTCCTGTTTAGGAGACTACTATGAGCCAAAAATTCGCAGTGATGATTGCTTACGACGACGATCCAAACGTCAAAAGGTATTCACCTGACTTTCAAACGCAGGATGAGTTTGCTAAAGGGTGGCAGTCGGCTCTTAAAAAGGCACACCACACCTCAGGTCAAAAATCAGTCATCACCTGCGGATGTCGTGGAAAAGGAGAAAAGCGACTTTATGTTCGTGCTTTACCGAACGGTGATGCCTTTATTCTCGTCAAAGCCGCTAACACGGGCATTGAGCATGATCCTTCCTGTGTATTCTTCTCCCTTGATGCCCGGCATACCGGCCTGAAAGGATATGCGAGTGGTGTGGTCCGGATTACAACCGAAGGTGATATGGCTGTAAGGCTCGGTATCGGTATGACAGAGAAAGATCCTCCTGAAAAATCAGAAGTGCCTCCCCTGCCCCATGTTCAGCGACCAGAAGGAGGTCAGGCCTCAATGACCCTCCTGGGCTTGCTTAGTCTTTTGTGGACAGAGTCTGGTCTGAATGTCTGGTACCCGAAAATGGCAGGGAAACGTAACGATTCACTGGTACGGTATCGTCTGCTTGAAACCGCTAAACAAATTCGTACCGGCAGAGCCTGCATAGGTGACCATTTATTCATTGGTGTACCTGACCCGAAACAACCTGTCGCTCAGTCGCAAATTCAGCGTCTTTCATCACAGGCGATGAGTGATAAACGTCTCATGCTCCTGTCAGTTTTACCTCGCTACGATGCTGAAAAGCATGAGAAGCCACTTAAATTTTTACCCCTGCGGAATTTTGGGGGGCTACCGCTGATTTTTTTCAATTCAGAAGTCCATTGGGATAGCGTAAAGAAACGATTTTCATCGGAGTACGCAGCATGGAAATCCGGGGCGAAAATAGTTGTCTTTGCGTTGACGTCACCAGCTGCGGTAACCGGCAGAGGCCCTTCTGTAAGAGCTCATCAAATTGTGCTGATGCACGTTAGCGAGAACTGGATACCTCTGGACTCCTCCTATGAGGCGGTTGTTGCAGAAAAGCTGGATGCAGAGCACCGGCAGTACGTTAAGCCCATGCGTTATGATGCGAGTATTAGTGAGGTGTTCCCTGACTTCTACCTGCTCGACACAAAAAGCGATAAGCCGTTCCCGATGGAAGTATTTGGTATGGCCACTCCTGCTTATCTGGCCCGAAAGCAACTCAAAAAAGATTATTACAACCGTGAATATGGGCCTTATGGATGGTGGCACTGGGATGCGACCACAGCATCTGAAACTATGGTGCTGCCTCATTTTCCAGAATCACGCAAACCTCTTTCAACTGACACACCTGCTTAAAATGGAGAAAAAATGTCCTACATGCTTTCGCTAAGCGAACAGACAAAACTGAACGCTTTCCTGTCAGGGATCCTAGATGATTACAAGACTGGGGTTATCACTCAGATACAAGCTGTTGGTAGAATCGGTAACGTGTTTTCTGCTCTGGAAAGTGGAGACTCAAAAAAGGTAGTGCATTTGTTGACTGAAGGACGAAAACTCCTGCGGACGGGCTGAATGTCCGCAGAAGTTCTTATGTGCCAGGGGATGCAGAGAAGTGTATCAACCTGGCTTCATTTATCATGATGTTTTTCTGCTACGCGGCTGTTTTGACTTTCCAGTACCTCCCCCTGCCATTGCACCAGTTAATGTATCAATGGTGCCTTTCAGGGATTCTGAGATTGTTTTCTCCGCCTCCAGGGTAGCTTCCAGCTTCATTACTTTGGCCTGGAGCGTTTTGAGTTCATTGCTTTGTTCAGCCACTTCCGCTTCATAGCCCTGGCTGACCAAAGTTACTTTATTCAGGTCGGCGCTCAGCGACTCGTTTAGTTTATGGAGTTCAGTAAGTTCGGCATTCACCGCCACCAGGTCACCCTCTTTCCCGGACAGTGCACTTTTCAGCTCAGTACAAAGGTTCTGTGCAGCAATCAATTCCTGTTCAAACCTGTCCCTCTCTGCCTTTGTATCTGACACAGTCTGACTTAACTGGTCGCATTGTCTGGAAAGACCGGCGTTATCAGAACGCTGCGTGTTGATCTCTTCGTTCAGCTTTTTTTGATATTCAAGGTGACCAGCGATCTCTGTTTTACGTTCAGCCAGTTGCTGGGAGAGTGAGTCATTTGACTGCTGTGCGAGGCTCAATTCATGCCGTGTGCTATCTAACTGGTGATGGCAGGTTTCGAGTTCTGCTTCGGCAACATTCAGCCTTGTTTCTAACTCCTTGACGGTACTGTCCCGGATCTCTAATCGACCCTGTAGTGCCTGATTCTCAAGTTTCAGCTCATCCATATCGGTAGCGCTTTGCTCAAGCCGCTGTAACAGCTGCGTTACCTCCTCCTCCAGCTGCATGCTACGTGCTTCAGCTTTTTTAACACTATCATTCTGTATTGCGGTATAGCTTCTACGGTAGTGCCAGGTGATGTACGAGATAATATCGCCGAGTGCAACCTTTACCTCATCGGGTATATCCAGGTAACGGGCCTCTTCAGGAACCTCTTTAACATACTTCTGGTACTCCGCGAACATCTCCTGTGACCTTGCAAACGAGCCGCCAACAGCGTTTCTGAGCCAGTGAACTTTGAAGCTCAGATCGATATTTTCCGGGTTAATTTCTTTCTCTTTGCACAGACGTTCGATTGCATTGAAGTAATCGATCATCGCGATAGATGAGTACCTTGAACGACCCATTTCCTTTGATTTTTCAGTGGATTCGCTGCGGATGTCATTCTGCACCTCTGGCGGGGTAGCATCGTTCAGGCTTTTTTCTTTATCATTTTCAATCATCATTTTTTTCCTGCGGCCGGAAGCTGGTTTGCAAAATATATGCTGATAAGATCGTTCAGAGCATTCAGAAGCGAGATACTGTCGATGCAAATATGAACGTTTCCATTCTCAAACAGGCGACACCGCCAGCCATTCTCATCACTGACCTCGCCTGTGAATTCTGTATTTCTCATGGCCGTCAGCCTGTCGACCATACTCAGCCCACCGCCGGTTGCAGGTGTTGGAGTATCAGAACAGATGCATACAATATTCTCAAAGTCGCGTAAACAAAAGTGATTGTCCTGCGAGAAACCGTTGTACCTCAGCACGTTCACACCAGGAAAAATCCCCCGAAGAACAAGCTTTTTTGGCATTGTATATTGCCTGGCATTGCTTTTGAAACTTCGGTCAAGCTTGTTGAGAACATCAACGAAACCTTCTGCAAGGGTGTCTCGTCTGTTAGCCAGTGCATGCTGTAATGTTCCCTTAACAATCTCCAGGGAAGCGACGGGCGGATCCGTACGAAGGGATTCGTTAAAGGCTTCTTTTTGCTTATGGTTCCAGTACCGGTCCATACCTGTTTCTTCAAAGAGCCTTTTCCACGTTTTACGGTCAATTTCCTTACGCCCCTCCTCGATGGTGCGATCCAGTGACGACGGAAGACCAAATGCGTTGGGCTGCATAATTCTGCTGGTGAAGAGAGAGA
Source organism: Atlantibacter hermannii (assembly GCF_009907385.1). GTDB lineage: Bacteria > Pseudomonadota > Gammaproteobacteria > Enterobacterales > Enterobacteriaceae > Atlantibacter > Atlantibacter hermannii_A. Next base: position 4,263 of record NZ_JAAATR010000040.1, on the reverse strand, counting down.
GACCGCACAGTTCCGACGCTTCCGAGATTAACCGCATCCCTTCTTCGAATTTCTGCATGGCCATATCCCGGGCGCTGATGAGCTGCCCTGTCCGGCTCGCCGGTACTGGCTCAGAACCCTGGTTTTGAGTCATTTTACACTCCATTTTGGTATGTCAGAACATTTTGATTTGAGCAAAGGTAGGTGTACACAGACATTAAAGTTGTCTCCTTTAACATGAAAAAGACTTTAAAGTTGTCTACTTCTTCAGATAGACCTACTTAACAGGATACTAAGTAGGTCATCTCCTTTCTCGCGTAGCATCTCTCGACGTTCACAGCAGAGGACACGTTTCAAAATGTCATCCAAAATTTTTTTCCATTATCTGACGTTGGGTGATTTTGATGGTCAGCGAGTAGAGGCTTTAACAATGTGGGTTGCCCTGAGCAAAGTAAGGGAAGTAGATGTACCAGAAATGTACGCGTTGCCTTGCATGAAGGGGGGCATCTTAAAGCTCATTGATTAAACAAACTCACTATGCCGCTACAAACAGCCCAAAACCGTCACTTGATAACGTGTTATTTAGATAAATTAATGCTCAGGGCTTTTAGCCAAACTGTCACTTGATGTAAGAATCCAGAACCTTCAGCACAACGTCCAGGTCTTCTTCTCGTTTCTGTTCTTCACTTTCATGAACAATATGTTCAGTCAAATGTCCTTTAATCACTTCACGCAATAAACCATTCACGGCACCACGTATGGCGGCTATTTGTTGCAGTACAGCGGCACATTCGTGAGGTTCATCAAGCATTTTTTTCAGCGCAGCAACCTGCCCCTGGATCTTGCTTGTACGTGCTTTCAGTTTTTGTTTATCGCGGATGGTATGTGACATGTGGGCTCTCACTCTCCTGGATATTTTATGTAACTATACCAGCGTTATTCTACTGGGGGGTAGTATATTTTACTGGGGGGGAGTAGAATCCGGCCTACACTTAATAACCAAGAATGATTCTCATGAACGAATTTACGACACTTCTTCAGCAAGGCAACGCATGGTTTTTCATCCCCAGCGCCATTCTGCTTGGCGCGCTTCATGGACTGGAGCCCGGGCACTCCAAAACAATGATGGCAGCATTCATCATTGCTATAAAAGGCACCGTACGTCAGGCCGTGATGCTGGGTGTCGCGGCAACATTGTCGCACACTGCAGTCGTATGGCTGATTGCTTTTGGAGGGATGTATATCAGTAATAAATTTACCGCAGAATCAGCCGAACCCTGGCTACAGATGGTCTCTTCAGTGATCATCCTTGGTACGGCTTTTTGGATGTTCTGGCGAACCTGGAGCGGTGAGAAAAACTGGCTGGAGGGAATGCAGGAGAATGAACATCATCACCATGACGAAACAAGGTTGATCGATACTGGCCATGGAAAAGTTGAACTGTCCATTTTTGAAGAAGGACAACTTCCCCACTGGCGGCTACGCACTCTTAGTGGCCAAAGATGGGCTTCTGAAGATATCTCATTAACCACACTTCGGGAAAACAGTACGATCTCTCAGACTTTTGAATTTGTTGATCATGGTGATTATCTGGAGTCAACATCTCCCATCCCTGAGCCTCACAGTTTCAACGTACGTCTGTCTCTGGGACATCGTGGTCATGTCCATGACTATGATGTGGCGTTCGCTGAACACGACCATGACCATGACCACTCTGAGCTTGATGGGCTGGATGTGAATTCGAAAGAGTATCAGGACGCTCACGAACTGGCTCATGCCAATGACATAAAACGCCGCTTCGACGGGAAAGAAGTAACCAACGGGCAAATCCTGATATTTGGACTGACAGGAGGGCTTATCCCTTGCCCGGCAGCTATAACTGTATTGTTGATCTGCCTTCAGCTTAAAGCGCTTACGCTGGGTGCCACACTGGTTGTTTGTTTCAGTATCGGCCTGGCATTGACCCTCGTAACGGTTGGAGTGGGTGCGGCGATCAGCGTTCGTCAGGTCGCCAAACGCTGGAGTGGCTTCAATACCATCGCCAGAAGAGCCCCCTATATTTCAAGCGCCCTGATTGCTGCTGTTGGGATTTACATGGGTATACATGGCTGGAATGGGCTGGTGCATTAACACCGGTACTGATGACACACACTCTGGGTACTTACAAAGTACATCCTAAGCGCCACCGTTGAGGTTATGAGCAGAAAAACCCGGAATATAAAGCTGCTCTTTCCGGGACTTGTTGCTGAGGCAGGGATTAAGTAACTGATTAAATCCATTCCCATAAGACTCAATGATAAATGAAAGAATAAAAAAAACGCTCCCGGACGGGAGCGTAAGCCAGTGACTTCGGCGTCAAATGAGGGTCTAACAAGTGGAGCTGCGGGTTAATTCTGGGTGATCTGGCTGCGATGCTTTTCAGCCTGCTGCTGATGAATAACGGAAGACTGACCATTATTCGCCTTCTCGTGCACAACAGCGGCTTTTTCATGCTCGTTCATTTCTGAAAATGACGTTGCTGATTCGTTGGTGGCCCCTGGTTTGCCTTTCATCATTTTTTTATGCATCTCCGCCATGTCCTGGTGGGCAGAAGCGTTGCCGTTTTGCATCATTTCATGGGACATTGCAGCCTGATCGTGTCCGCTCATATCCATCATTGTCATACTGTCTCCCTGAACAGCGCTTTTTTCAGAGGTTGACTGCATCTGATGGGCGGGTGCCTGGGCATTATTTACCTGGTCATGCATGTTCATTGTCTCTGCAGCCATGGCGGATGAAGCGACAGCCATAATGGCAACAAATGATACAAGGATCTTTTTCATGGTTGGGTCTCCGGTGTTTTCATACCCAAACAATCAACGGCTTATAACAGAGAAAGCATTTGATCTCAGGGCGGGTTATTCATCACTCCAGGAACCAGGCGATTGCGTTATCACTCTGCTCCTGATTTATGTATGATTATAAAAAACCGCCTCTGTTTATCGCGTGACTGAATGATGACAATTTTGTCACCTTCCAGGTTTCTCCTGAAGAACGGGATTAATCCATTAACAGGCGCACACTGAACACAATTTCCCGCCCCTGCTGTTCTGCTGACAGCTCGCCGCCATGAGCATGAATGATCGACCTTGTAATTGATAATCCCAGCCCCGCGCCTTCCGTGTTGTGGACCCTTGATGAATCAGCTCGATAGAACCGATCAAACAAACGTTCCAGATTAGCGGGAACCTGGCCGGACATCGTATTCGTAATCATCACGTTCACACAGTCACTGTCACGCTCAAGGTGTATCGCTGTACAGGTGTTATCGGGAGAATACTTGATTGCATTGGAAAGCAGGTTACTGAAAGCACGTCGCAGCATATCGCTGTCTCCGGCAACAACGCCCTCTCCTTCAACGGTGATTGTCTTTCCTGTTTCGTCTGCCAGAGGCTCGAACAGCTCACGTAATTCATTCAGTTCGGCGGCCAGATCCACATCATGTTTATCCAGCTGCAGCAGACCATGCTCTGAACGTGCCAGAAAAAGCATATCACTGGTCATTCGTGACAACCTTTTCAGTTCTTCCAGGTAAGCGAATAAGATTTCGCGGTAATGCGAAACATCCCTTTCCTTAGCCAGTGCAAACTGCGTCTGCATCATCAGATTACTGACCGCTGTGCGCAGCTCATGCGCGATGTCAGACGAGAAATCTGACAGTTTCCGGAATGACCCCTCCAGGCGATCGAACATGTTATTGAACTCCTGCATGGTCTCAGAAATTTCCGGCGGAGCCAAATCGGGATTAAGACGCTGATCCAGGCTGTGTACGGTCATGGAGGAAGCCAGACTGGTCATTTCCCGTAGCGGTTTCAGACCAATACGTGTGGTCAGCCAGCCCAGAAAAACAGAAATAAAGACCAGACCGATATTGAACCAGAACAGCCAGGTACTGAGCTTATCCATAAACAGGGTGTGATACCCAGTATCCGTGGCAACCGTAATGATGACATGTTTGCTTTTACCCTGTTCCGGCGTCACGGCAACCCGCCGCGAGATACTGCGGTACACGGTGTTATTTTCTTCCGTCTGGATCATATAGTCGAGAATATCACCCGACTTATTAAGCAGGACCGCTGGAACAACAGAATTTTTGGCATAGAGTTCAACAATTTTTTCATTTTCCATGTTTTTTATAGAAATGAATAAACCATTGTGCCCTACCATCGCATCGTTTATTTTTTCTGATAATGACTTAATATCCGTTTTGTTCCGGGGTAATGACTCCAACTTATTGATAGTGTT
>NZ_JAAATR010000004.1 GCF_009907385.1 Atlantibacter hermannii | reverse complement strand
CCAATGAGCGCAATGTTTTCCATGATAGTTGTCATTTTCAGAAGACGACTGCACCAATTGACGGGGCGTAACGCCAGATGTGCAGGCGACTCCTGACAACGCAATATCAGAAGTCATCTGCACCAATCTCGACTATGCTCAATACTCGTGTGCACCAAAGCGAGGTGTGAGCATGGCGTCAGACACATCATTGATTGCCGAGCAAGGCGTGGCCACCCTGCCCGATGCGGCTTGGGCGCAGGCCCGGCAACGGGCGGAAATCATCGGGCCGCTGGCAGCGCTTGATGTGGTCGGGCATGAAGCCGCCGATGCCGCTGCTCACGCGCTTGGCCTGTCCAGGCGGCAGGTGTATGTCCTAATCCGCCGTGCCCGGCAAGGTGCTGGGCTTGTGACGGACCTGGCTCGCAGCCGATCCGGCGGCGGAAAAGGCAAGGGACGCTTGCCGGAATCAGTTGAGCGCATCATCCGCGAGTTGCTGCAAAAGCGCTTCCTGACCAAGCAGAAGCGTAGCCTGGCAGCGTTCCACCGCGAGGTCGCGCAGGCTTGCAAAGCGCAAAAGCTGCGGGCGCCGGCGCGCAACACCGTGGCTCTGCGGATCGCCGGCCTCGATCCGCTCAAGGCCACTCGCCGCCGGGAAGGTCAGGATGCGTCCCGCAGCCTGCAAGGTGTCGGTGGTGAGCCTCCCGCCGTGACCGCGCCACTGGAACAAGTGCAGATTGATCACACGGTCATCGACCTGATCGTGGTGGACGAGCGCGACCGGCAACCGATTGGCCGTCCGTATCTGACCATCGCCATCGACGTGTTTACCCGCTGCGTGCTCGGCATGGTCGTCACGCTGGAAGCGCCGTCATCTGTTTCGGTCGGCCTGTGCCTTGTGCATGTCGCCTGCGACAAGCGTCCCTGGCTGGAGGGTCTGAACATAGAAATGGAGTGGCCGATGAGCGGCAAGCCCAGGCTGCTCTACCTGGACAACGCGGCCGAGTTCAAGAGCGAAGCGCTACGCCGAGGCTGCGAGCAGCATGGCATCCGGCTTGACTATCGCCCGCTCGGGCAGCCGCACTACGGCGGCATCGTGGAACGGATCATCGGCACGGCGATGCAGATGATCCACGACGAATTGCCAGGGACGACCTTCTCCAACCCTGACCAGCGCGGCGACTACGATTCCGAAAACAAGGCCGCCCTGACGCTGCGTGAGCTGGAGCGCTGGCTCACATTGGCGGTCGGCACCTACCACGGCTCCGTGCACAACGGCCTGCTCCAGCCGCCGGCAGCGCGCTGGGCCGAAGCTATCGCGCGGACCGGCGTGCCAACCGTCATCACTCGCACCACGGCTTTTCTGGTCGATTTTCTGCCCATCATCCGCCGCACGCTGACCCGCACCGGCTTCGTCATCGACCACATCCATTACTACGCCGATGCGCTCAAGCCGTGGATAGCTCGGCGCGACCGCTTGCCTGCGTTCCTGATCCGGCGCGACCCGCGCGACATCAGCCGCATTTGGGTGCTGGAGCCGGAGGGGCAGCACTATCTGGAAATTCCATACCGCACCTTGTCGCACCCGGCTGTCACCCTCTGGGAACAACGACAGGCGCTGGCGAAATTGCGGCAGCAAGGGCGCGAACAGGTGGATGAGTCGGCGCTGTTTCGCATGATCGGCCAGATGCGCGAAATCGTGTCCACCGCGCAGAAAGCTACGCGCAAGGCGCGGCGCGACGCGGATCGACGCCAGCATCTCAAGGCAACGGCAGTTCTTTTCAAAACCACGCCACCACCGGACGCGGACATGGCTGACCCGCAGGCAGACAACCAGCCACCTGCCAAACCGTTCGACCAGATTGAGGAGTGGTAGCCGTGGAAGAATATCCCATCATCGACTTGTCCCACCTGATGCCGGTGGCCCAGGGCTTGGCCCGTCTTCCGGCGGACGAACGCATCCATCGCCTTCGCGCTGACCGCTGGATCGGCTATCCGCGAGCAGTCGAGGCGCTGAATCGGCTGGAAGCCCTGTATGCGTGGCCGAACAAACAACGCATGCCCAACCTGCTGTTGGTCGGTCCAACCAACAACGGCAAGTCGATGATCGTCGAGAAATTCCGCCGCACCCACCCGGCCAGCTCCGACGCCGACCAGGAGCACATTCCGGTACTGGTCGTGCAGATGCCATCCGAACCGTCGGTAATCCGCTTCTACGTCGCGCTACTTGCCGCGATGGGCGCGCCATTGCGCCCGCGCCCACGGCTGCCGGAAATGGAGCAATTGGCGCTGGCACTGCTACGCAAGGTCGGCGTGCGCATGCTGGTGATCGACGAATTGCACAACGTCCTGGCCGGCAACAGCGTCAACCGCCGGGAATTCCTCAACCTGCTGCGTTTCCTCGGCAACGAGCTGCGCATCCCGCTGGTCGGGGTCGGCACACGCGATGCCTACTTGGCGATCCGCTCGGACGACCAGTTGGAAAACCGCTTCGAGCCGATGATGCTGCCGGTGTGGGAGGCCAACGACGATTGCTGCTCACTGCTGGCCAGCTTCGCGGCTTCGCTCCCGCTGCGGCGACCCTCGTCGATTGCCACGCTGGATATGGCCCGCTACCTGCTCACGCGCAGCGAGGGCACCATCGGCGAGCTGGCGCACCTGTTGATGGCGGCGGCCGTCGCTGCCGTGGAGAGCGGTGAGGAAGCGATCAACCATCGCACGCTCAGCATGGCCGATTACACCGGTCCCAGCGAGCGGCGGCGGCAATTCGAGCGGGAACTGATGTGAAGCCAGCGCCACACTGGCCACTGCATCCGGCTCCCAGGGAAGGCGAAGCCTTGTCTTCGTGGCTCAACCGCGTGGCCCTTTGCTATCACATGGAGGTGTCCGAGCTGCTGGAGCACGATCTTGGTCACGGCCAGGTTGATGACCTGGACACCGCGCCACCACTGGCGCTGCTGGCGATGCTCTCCCAGCGGAGCGGCATCGAGCCGGACCGGCTGCGTTGCATGAGTTTCGCCGGCTGGGTGCCTTGGCTACTGGACAGCCTTGATGATCAGATTCCAGATGCATTGGAAACCTATGCGTTCCAGCTCTCGGTGCTGCTGCCGAAACTCCGCCGTAGGACGCGATCCATCACGAGCTGGCGTGCCTGGCTGCCCAGCCAGCCGATACATCGCGCCTGCCCGCTCTGTCTGAACGATCCGGAGAACCAAGCCGTACTGCTCGCGTGGAAGCTGCCCCTGATGCTGAGCTGCCCACTGCATGGCTGCTGGCTGGAATCCTATTGGGGCGTGCCAGGGCGGTTTCTCGGCTGGGAGAACGCCGACGCCGAACCGCGCACTGCCAGCGACGCGATTGCGGCGATGGACCAGCGTACCTGGCAGGCACTGACGACCGGCCACGTGGAGTTGCCGCGCCGACGCATCCACGCCGGATTGTGGTTTAGGCTGCTACGCACGCTGCTCGATGAGCTGAACACCCCGCTTTCGACGTGCGGCACCTACGCGGGGTATCTCCGCCAAATCTGGGAATGCTGCGGGCATCCGCTGCGTGCTGGGCAAAGTCTGTGGCGACCGTATGAAACCCTGAACCCGGCAGTACGGTTGCAGATGCTGGAGGCGGCGGCAACGGCAATCAGCTTGATTGAGGTGAGGGATATAAGCCCGCCAGGCGAGCACGCAAAGCTATTCTGGTCCGAGCCCCAAACCGGGTTCACCAGTGGCCTGCCGGCGAAAGCGCCGAAGCCCGAACCCGTCGATCACTGGCAGCGTGCAATCCAGGCCATTGATGAGGCCATCATTGAAGCACGACACAACCCCGAGACGGCACGCTCGCTGTTCGCGTTGGCTTCCTATGGTCGGCGCGACCCCGCTTCCTTGGAACAGTTGCGCGCCACCTTCGCGAAGGAAGGCATCCCCCCGGAATTTCTGTCACATTATGAGCCTAGCCTACCCTTTGCATGCCTTAGACAGAATGACGGGTTAAGTGACAAATTTTGACGTGCAGAGCTTCCCGATGCAAACTGTCACATAATCGAACGTATATGTGACAGGTACAAGATGCTGATTGGCTACATGCGAGTATCGAAGGCGGATGGCTCCCAGGCGACGGACTTGCAGCGCGATGCGCTGGTCGCGGCCGGTGTTGATCCGGCGCATCTCTATGAAGACCAAGCGTCCGGAAAACGCGAGGATCGTCCCGGTCTGGCGAGCTGTCTGAAGGCACTACGGCCAGGCGACACGTTGGTCGTTTGGAAACTGGATCGGCTCGGGCGCGACCTGCGCCATCTGATCAATACCGTCCATGACCTGACCGGACGCGGCATCGGCCTCAAGGTGCTGACCGGGCACGGCGCGGCCATTGACACCACGACCGCCGCCGGCAAGCTGGTCTTCGGTATCTTCGCCGCGCTGGCCGAGTTCGAGCGCGAGTTGATCGCCGAGCGCACCGTGGCGGGCCTGGCCTCAGCACGGGCACGCGGCCGGAAAGGCGGCCGGCCGTTCAAGATGACCGCCGCCAAGCTGCGGCTGGCGATGGCGGCAATGGGGCAGTCAGAGACCAAGGTCGGCGACCTGTGCCAGGAACTTGGCATCACGCGGCAGACCCTGTATCGGCATATTTCACCCAAGGGCGAGCTACGTCCAGATGGCGAGAAGCTACTCAGCCGAATTTGATGCCGACATGAGGCGACGTAGCGAAAGCGTGGTTTGTCTCAATTTGACGGCGGCGAACCGCAAGCGTTCGGTTCGCCGCTCGTTTCGGTCGCAGTGCTGGCCCGCGCCTGGAAACGTTGATAACACTCCAGCCCGCAGAAGTGCTCGACGTACTCCGCGCCTTCCGGTGTGAAGGCGGCATCGAGCGGAATTTCCTTGCAGCACACGCAGCAACTGGTGGCGGTCGGATCATTTGCATTCATGGTGGCACCCCTCCATTGACTGACGAAGACGGCGAATGCCGCCGCCGGCATCGGCTTTGCGAACAGAAAGCCTTGCCCGCGCTCGAACGCTTGGGCCCTCCGCCGTAGTCCATCCATCCGGCCGGGAAGCGCTCATGATCTTTCCCTGAATGCCCGCAACGCCCGCGCCAGTGACAGAAGAAACAGGCCGGTCAAACCGAGCGCCGTGATGACCCAATACTCGACAAGGAATGCACCGGCGGTTGTGCCGGCCAGCACGGCAGCGAGGATGGACAGGTGGCAGGGGCAAGTCAGCACGGCCAGCGTGCCCCACAGGTAGCCGGTGAACGGTTTGTGCGTCTCGGCCGGCATGCGCTCGGGGCTGTTCATGGCAAACTCTCCGCATGCTGTGCCGGCGCGGTCGGCATGGCGGCCAACTGCACTTCCAGATTGGCCAACGCTTCGCGCCGGCGTTCGACGAACTGACGCAGCACAGCAAGCTGCGCGGCAGTTTCATCGCAGTTCGCCGCATCCAGCGCCCGGCACAGCCGCGCCAATGCGCCGAGGCCGATGCCCGCCTCGAAGGCGGCCCACACGAAGCACAGTCGCTGCAAGGCGGCGTCATCGAACAGGCCGTAGCCACCCGTGGTGCAGGCGACTGGCCGCAGCAATCCGCGCAGCAGGTAGTCGCGCACGATATGCACGCTCACCCCGGCATCAAGGGCCAGCCGGGACACCGTGTAGGCGTTCATCGAACACCTCCTTTTGGTCGGTTCACGGCAATGCATATACCGTTTCGCCGAGTTCAATCCGCGCGCTGCGAATCCGATGCCGGTGCCGTAGAACATTGGGTCGATATCCGATCACGGTGTCCTAGATGACATGGTCTGCAACAGATGTCGATTAAACTCCTGGCCCAAGCCGAAAGCCTCGTGGACACTGACGATCGCCAATCCTTCCAATCCTTGATGCTTGGAGGCCCAGTCTTCCGCCGTCGGGACAGATGCAAAGAAATGTACATGGCAACAGAAGGACTGACGAACGTCGGCTGCTTCCTGCGGCAATACCAAGGACACCGCCATGCCGGCAGGTTCGACAGCCTGTATCTCGCTGGGTGAAACCGTGAGTGAAACGGGTGCTCCGGTTGCAGCGCAATGCGATGAGACGCGAGCTGTACGGCCGATCAGCGCCGGAAATATCAAGGTGTCCAGCGCGCACCAGGCATACAGACGGCGGTCGTCAATTTCAAAGACATACGAAGTCTCGCGCAAGGTGAGGCCGTAGCCGATGATGTTCCCATCTTTGTCATATTCGGTACTGGTGGCCTGTTCGAGTACGGCGGCCACTCGCTCAGCGGGCCAGTCGAGAATCCCGGCAAGTGTCGTTCGTGAAACCGGACGCCCCTTGGCGAGTTCCCGCAGTAGCGGGACCAAGAGATCCGCAGTACCATTGGTACGATTGACCGAAGTGAGACGTTCTAAAATATATGGGGCGAGCTTCATGGTTCCATCTCCTTTCATCCTGCGCAGCAGGACAATTGTTTGACATCCTTGGTGAAGGTCTGCGCCGCGAGCTTCAGCCCCTCGACCATCGTCAGGTAGGGGAACAACTGGTCAGCCAGTTCCTGTACGGTCATGCGGTTACGGATCGCGAGCACCGCCGTCTGGATCAGCTCGCCCGCTTCCGGGGCCACTGCCTGTACCCCAATGAGTCGTCCGCTACCTTCCTCGGCTTGTCCTTTCGAATTTGAATTGGATAGCGTAACCTTACTTCCGTACTCATGTACGGAGTCAAGCGGTATGGAAAATAATTTGGAGAACCTGACCATTGGCGTTTTTGCCAAGGCAGCCGGCGTCAACGTGGAGACCATCCGGTTCTATCAGCGCAAGGGCTTGTTGCCCGAGCCGGACAAGCCCTATGGCAGCATTCGCCGCTATGGCGCGGCGGACGTGACACGGGTGCGATTCGTGAAATCGGCCCAGCGGTTGGGCTTCAGCCTGGATGAAATCGCCGAGTTGCTGCGGCTCGACGATGGCACCCACTGCGAGGAGGCCAGCAGCCTGGCCGAGCACAAGCTCCAAGACGTGCGCGAGAAGATGGCCGATTTGGCGCGCATGGAGGCTGTGCTGTCTGACCTGGTGTGCGCCTGCCATTCGCGGCAGGGGAATGTTTCGTGTCCGCTGATTGCGTCGTTGCAAGGTGGAACGAGCTTGGCAGGGGCTTCCACAGCTTAGCGTGCTTTATTTAATGAGATGGTC
>NZ_JAAATR010000039.1 GCF_009907385.1 Atlantibacter hermannii | reverse complement strand
ATCTCATTAAATAAAGCACGCTAAGCCGGTGGCAGCGGTCGCAATGGCCTAAACTTCCCCGCACCGACCTTGGCGCTGCTGCGCCATAGGTAATCGCCGGTCAGGTTGATGTGCTCCCACCCCAGCGGCGACAGATATTGCAACAATGTGTCGTCCAGCGCCGTGCCGTTGCCACGCAAAGCACTGGTGGCACGCTCCAGATATACCGTGTTCCACAACACGATGGCCGCCGTCACCAGATTGAGGCCGCTGGCCCGGTAGCGCTGCTGCTCAAAACTGCGGTCGCGGATTTCACCCAATCGGTAGAAGAAGACCGCCCTGGCCAGCGCGTTGCGCGCCTCGCCCTTATTCAGCCCCGCATGGACGCGGCGGCGCAGCTCCACGCTTTGCAGCCAATCCAAAATGAACAGCGTGCGCTCGATGCGCCCCAGCTCGCGCAACGCCACGGCCAAGCCGTTCTGGCGCGGGTAGCTGCCGAGTTTGCGCAGCATCAGCGAAGCCGTTACCGTGCCTTGCTTGATGGAGGTGGCCAGCCGCAGAATTTCATCCCAATGGGCGCGTATTTGCTTGATGTTCAGCCTGTCGCTGCTAATCATCGGCTTGAGCGCGTCATAGGCGGCATCGCCCTTGGGGATGAATAGCTTGGTTTCGCCCAAGTCACGGATACGCGGCGCGAAGCGAAATCCCAGCAAATGCATCAAGCCAAACACGTGATCGGTGAAGCCTGCCGTGTCGGTGTAGTGTTCCTCGATGCGCAAGTCCGACTCGTGGTACAGCAGGCCATCAAGCACGTAAGTTGAATCACGAATGCCCACGTTGACCACCTTGGCACTGAAGGGCGCGTACTGGTCGGAGATATGGGTGTAGAAAGTCCGTCCTGGACTGCTTCCATACTTCGGGTTGATATGACCAGTGCTTTCTGCTTTGCTGCCGGTTCTGAAGTTCTGGCCGTCCGACGATGACGTGGTGCCGTCACCCCAGTTGCCGGCGAAGGGTTGCCGAAACTGCGCATTCACCAGCTCGGCCAGCGCCGTCGAATAGGTTTCATCGCGGATGTGCCAGGCTTGCAGCCAAGACAGCTTGGCGTAGGTGGTGCCAGGGCAGGACTCGGCCATTTTGGTCAGACCCAGGTTGATCGCGTCGGCCAGGATCGTCGTCAACAGCAAGGTTTTGTCCTTGGCCGTGTCGCTGGTCTTCAGGTGTGTGAAGTGGCGGGTGAAGCCCGTCCATTCATCGACCTCCATCAGCAACTCGGTGATTTTGAGGTGCGGCAGCAGCATAGCTGTCTGGTCGATCATGGCTTGCGCGGCGTCTGGTACTGCCGCGTCCAGCGGCGTGATCTTCAGGCCTGACGCGGTGGTGATGATGGCATCCGGTAAGTCGTTGGCCGCAGCCATGCGGTTGACTGTGGCGAGTTGCGCCTCCAACAATTCCAACCGGTCATGCAGGTATTGGTCGCAGTCGGTGGCCACTGCCAGCGGCAATTCGCTGGCCAGCTTCAAAGTGGCGAACTTCTCGACCGGCACCAGGTATTCGTCGAAGTCCTTGAACTGGCGAGAACCCTGCACCCAGACATCACCGGAGCGCAGCGCGTTCTTCAGCTCCGACAGGGCGCATAACTCGTAGTAACGCCGGTCGATGCCGTCGTCGGTCAGAACCAGCTTTGCCCAGCGCGGCTTGATGAATGCGGTTGGCGCATCGGCGGGCACCTTGCGCGCGCTGTCGCTGTTCATGCCGCGCAGCATGTCGATGGCATCGAGCACACCCTTGGCGGCGGGCGCAGCCCGCAATTTGAGCACGCCCAGGAACTGCGGCGCGTAGCGGCGTAGCGTGGCATAGCTTTCACCGATGTGGTGCAGGAAATCAAAGTCGGCAGGCCGCGCCAATGTTTGCGCTTCGGTGACGCTGGCGGCGAAGGTGTCCCAGGGCATAACGGCCTCGATGGCGGCGAACGGATCGCTGCCGCTTTGCTTGGCCTCAATCAACGCTTGACCGATGCGCCCATACATCCGCACCTTGTCGTTGATCGCCTTGCCGGAAGCCTGGAACTGCTGCTGATGCTTGTTCTTGGCCGCGTTGAACAGCTTGCCGATGATGCGATCGTGAAGGTCGATGATTTCATCGGTGACGGTGGCCATGCCTTCGATGGCCAGCGCTACCAGCGTGGCATAGCGTCGTTGCACCTCGAACTTTGCCAGATCAGCAGGCGTCATCTGGCCACCTTCACGAGCGATTTTGAGCAGGCGGTTCTGGTGAACCTGCCGCTCGATGCCTGCGGGCAGATCAAGTGCTTGCCAGGATTTCAGGCGCTCAATATGTTCGAGCATGTGGCGAGAGTTCGGTTTGGCAGGCGACTGGCGCAGCCATGCCAGCCACGTCACTTTACTGCCGTCCTTGCGCTTGAGAAGTTCGTCCAGGCGCTGACGGTGGGGTGATAACAAAGAATCGGTCAGCGCCGCGTAAATGCGTCGGTTGGCACGGGTGATGGCCTCGGCGCTTGCGCGCTCGATGGCATTCATGGCGGGCAGGATAATGCTCTGCCGCCGCAGATTCTCGACAAGTGCGCTCGCCAGCACGATGCCTTTGTCGGTCTGCAAGGCCAGCTCGGTCAATGTATGCACGGCTTGCCGATAGTGGCTCATGGTGAAGGGCTTGAACCCAAAAACCGTTTGCAGCTCGACCAAGTGCTCCCGCCGTGTCTGTTCGCGCTGGCCGTACTCGCTCCAACTTTCCACTGGCATCTTGAGTTGCGCGGCCACCATGCGCAACAGGGGCGGAAACGGAGGCTCATCGACGCCCAAAAAGGTGCCAGGGAATCGCAAGTAGCAAAGCTGCACAGCGAAGCCCAATCGATTCGCGGCGCCGCGACGCTGACGGATCACCGACAGGTCGGTTTCGTTGAACGTGTAGTGCCGTATCAGTTCGTCTTTGGCATCTGGCAGTGCCAGCAGGCTTTCGCGCTCGGTGGCGGACAGGATTGAGCGGCGTGGCATGGTCAGTCTTCCCGCAGGTACTGGTACAAGGTTTCGCGGCTGATGCCGAAGTCACGGGCCACCAAGGTTTTTTGGTCGCCTGCCGCAACTCGCCGTTTCAACTCGGCAATTTGTTCGCTGTTCAGCGATTTCTTTCGTCCCCGGTAGGCACCGCGCTGCTTGGCCAGCACGATTCCCTCGCGCTGACGTTCGCGGATCAGGGCGCGCTCGAACTCAGCGAAGGCTCCCATGACCGACAGCATCAGATTGGCCATCGGTGAGTCCTCGCCGGTGAACTTCAGCCCTTCTTTGACGAACTCCATGCGCACGCCCCGTTGTGTCAGCCCTTGGACGATGCGGCGCAGGTCATCAAGGTTGCGTGCCAGCCTGTCCATGCTATGCACCACCACGGTGTCGCCCTCGCGGACGAAGGCCAGCAGCCTTTCCAGCTCGGGACGCTGGGTGTCCTTGCCAGAAGCCTTGTCGGTGAACACCCGCGCCACCTGAACACCCTCCAATTGCCGTTCCGGGTTCTGGTCGAAGCTGCTGACGCGGACATAGCCGATGCGTTGACCTTGCAAGATGCCTCCAAAGGCAAAAGTGTCAGGATGAAATCTATTACCTTTGACGGAATATGTCAATCAATAGGAAATTTAACTCTATTCTGACATCGTTTGCACATGGTGTCGTTTTCAGAAGACGGCTGCACTGAAC
>NZ_JAAATR010000038.1 GCF_009907385.1 Atlantibacter hermannii | reverse complement strand
AAACTGCTCCGGGTTGTGAGGTTAAGCGACCAAGCGTACACGGTGGATGCCCTGGCAGTCAGAGGCGATGAAGGACGTGCTAATCTGCGAAAAGCGTCGGTAAGGTGATATGAACCGTTATACCCGACGATGTCCGAATGGGGAAACCCAGTGTGTTTCGACACACTATCGTTAACTGAATACATAGGTTAACGAGGCGAACCGGGGGAACTGAAACATCTAAGTACCCCGAGGAAAAGAAATCAACCGAGATTCCCCCAGTAGCGGCGAGCGAACGGGGAGCAGCCCAGAGTCTGAATCAGCATGTGTGTTAGTGGAACGGTCTGGAAAGTCCGACGGTACAGGGTGATAGTCCCGTACATGAAAGCGCATATGCTGTGAACTCGATGAGTAGGGCGGGACACGTGACATCCTGTCTGAATACGGGGGGACCATCCTCCAAGGCTAAATACTCCTGACTGACCGATAGTGAACCAGTACCGTGAGGGAAAGGCGAAAAGAACCCCGGCGAGGGGAGTGAAATAGAACCTGAAACCGTGTACGTACAAGCAGTGGGAGCACCCTTTGGGGTGTGACTGCGTACCTTT
>NZ_JAAATR010000037.1 GCF_009907385.1 Atlantibacter hermannii | reverse complement strand
GCGGTGCTGTCGGTCACCGAAGGGGAGGACAAGCCGCTCAAGTATCCGCACATGTTCGCTGCCGCCTCGCTGATGCTGCTCAACAAGGTCGACCTGCTGCCCTACCTGAACTTTGACATGGCGGCGTGCCTGGCCGCCGCCCGCGCGGTCAATCCCGGGATTGACATCATCCCGGTGTCGGCCACCACCGGCGAGGGCATGGACGCCTGGCTTGCCTGGCTGGAGGCGCAGCGATGTGCATAGGCATTCCCGGCCAGATAGTGGAAACCGGCCCGGGCAACCGGGCGCAGGTTTCGGTGAGCGGCGCGCGCCGTGAAGTGGACCTGACCCTGGTGGGCACCCACGATGAGCACGGCAACGCCCGCACCGGGCAGTGGGTGCTGGTCCACGTCGGCTTCGCCATGAGCGTCATTGACGAGCACGAAGCCCGGGAAACCCTGGCGGCGCTGCACAACATGTATGAGGTGGAGCCCGACGTGGGCGTGCTGTTATTCCCGGAGGAGACCCGCTGATGCGTTATGTTGACGAGTACCGCGACCCTGAAAAGGTGATGGCGCTGATTGCGGTACTGAAAGCCCGCGCGCCGCGGCTGGCGTATGACGCCCGGCGCCCGCTGCGGATTATGGAGGTGTGCGGCGGCCACACCCACGCCATCTTTAAATTCGGCCTCGACCAGCTGCTGCCGGAGAACATCGAGTTTATCCACGGCCCCGGCTGCCCGGTGTGCGTCCTGCCGATGGGGCGGATTGACAGCTGCCTGGAAATCGCCGCCCGCCCGGAGGTGATTTTCTGCACCTTTGGCGATGCGCTGCGGGTGCCGGGCAGAAACGGCTCGCTGACGGATGCGCGGGCGCGCGGCGCGGACGTGCGCATTATCTATTCGCCGCTGGATGCGTTAACGCTGGCCGGGGCGAATCCGGACCGTAAGGTGGTGTTCTTCGGGCTCGGTTTTGAAACCACCATGCCCGCCACCGCGCTCACCCTGCAACAGGCGAGGCAGCGCAACCTGCACAATTTCTTTTTCTTCTGCCAGCACATCACCCTGATGCCCACGCTGCGCAGCCTGCTGGCGCAGCCGGACAACGGCATTGATGCGTTGCTTGCGCCGGGGCATGTCAGCATGGTGACCGGCACCGCGGCCTACGACTTTATCGCCGGTGAGTTTCAGCGCCCGCTGGTGGTGGCGGGGTTTGAACCGGTCGACCTGCTGCAGGGCGTGCTGATGCTGGTGGAGCAGAAAATCGCCGGGCACAGCCGGGTGGAAAACGAGTACCGGCGCGTGGTGCCGGATGCGGGCAGCCCGGCGGCGCAGCAGGCGATTAACGAGGTGTTCTGCGTGCAGGGCGACAGCGAATGGCGCGGGCTGGGCGTGATTGAGGACTCCGGCGTGCGCCTGACCGCGGACTATGCCCGGTTCGACGCCGAACGGCACTTTAACCTTACGCCGCAGCAGGTCTGTGACGACCCGCGCGCCCGCTGCGGGGATGTGCTGACCGGGCGCTGCAAACCCGCCCGCTGCCCGCTGTTCGGCCGGCACTGCAACCCGCAGAACGCCTTCGGCGCGCTGATGGTCTCATCCGAAGGCGCCTGCGCCGCCTGGTACCAGTACCGTTCCACGGAGTGTGAAGCATGAAGAGCATTACTCTTGCCCACGGCAACGGCGGCCAGGCGATGCAGCAGCTTATCGGCGAGCTGTTCATCCGGGCCTTTGACAACCCCCTGCTCAGCGTCCAGGAGGACCAGGCGCGCATTCCGCTGGCGGAGCTCACGGCCTGCGGCGACCGGCTGGCGTTTTCCACCGACAGCTACGTTATCGATCCGCTGTTCTTCCCGGGGGGCGATATCGGCAAACTGGCGGTGTGCGGCACGGCGAACGATATCGCGGTGAGCGGGGCGGTTCCGCGCTGGCTCTCCTGCGGGTTTATCCTGGAAGAGGGGCTGGAGATGGCGGTGCTGGAGCAGGTGGTCAGCAGCATGGCGGCCACCGCCCGTGCGCACGGCATGACCATTGTCACCGGCGACACCAAGGTGGTGCCGCGCGGGGCGGCGGACAGACTGTTTATCAACACCGCGGGCCTCGGCGCCATCCCGGCGGATATCCACTGGGGGGCGCAGCATATCCGTGCCGGGGATGTGCTGATGGTCAGCGGCACCCTGGGCGACCACGGGGCCACCATCCTCAACCTGCGGGAACAGCTGGGCATTGAGGGCGTGCCGGAGAGCGACTGCGCGGTGCTGACGCCGCTGATCCAGGCCATCCGGCACCTGCCGGGGATAAAAGCGATGCGTGACGCCACGCGCGGCGGCGTGAACGCAGTGGCGCACGAGTTTGCCGCCAGCAGCGGCTGCGGCATCGAGCTTGACGAGCGCGCGCTGCCGGTGAAGCCGGCGGTGCGGGGGCTGTGCGAGCTGCTGGGGCTGGAGGCGGTGAATTTCGCCAATGAGGGCCGGCTGGTGATCGCCGCAGAGCGCGACGCCGCGCCGGGGCTGATGGCGGCGCTGCGCAGCCACCCGCTGGGACGCGACGCCACGCTGATTGGCGAAGTGGTGGCGGGTAAGGGGGTACGGCTGACCGGCCTGTACGGCGTGAAGCGCACCCTGGAGCTGCCGTTTTCCGAACCGCTGCCGCGAATTTGTTAA
>NZ_JAAATR010000036.1 GCF_009907385.1 Atlantibacter hermannii | reverse complement strand
AGTACTCTATCCAGCTGAGCTACGGATGCAAATGGCGGTGAGGCGGGGATTCGAACCCCGGATGCAGCTTTTGACCGCATACTCCCTTAGCAGGGGAGCGCCTTCAGCCTCTCGGCCACCTCACCACACGCCTCTTTCGAGTGCCCCGAAGAACTTGTTTCTGCTCATCGGCGCTGCGTGGCGCACATATTACTTTCTGGGACTTATAAGTCAAACAATTTTTCCCGACTCTGTTTCGTTTGCACAATTCACGCGCAATTCGTCTGCTTTGCCAACAAAAAGGCGTTTAATCAACATGAAACCGCAGAGAAACGGGGCATAAGCGTAGTACGACAGTCAACGTCGAAAGGGAAAGTCAGAGAAAATAAAGGCAGGAAAAGAGGAGTTGCGTCTCGCCATGCAGCGAGACGCGATATCTTTAGAAACTGGACTGTTGCGATTTTTCAGCCTGGATACGCTGGTAGATCTCTTCACGGTGTACGGAAACTTCTTTGGGGGCGTTTACGCCAATGCGTACCTGGTTACCCTTTACCCCAAGAACCGTTACAGTCACCTCATCACCAATCATGAGGGTCTCACCAACTCGACGAGTCAGAATCAGCATTCTTTGCTCCTTGAAAGATTAAAAGAGTCGGGTCTCTCTGTATCCCGGCATTATCCATCATATAACGCCAAAAAGTAAGCGATGACAAACACATAAAGTGTAAGCAGTCACGGCATCACATTCTGTTAAACCTAAGTTTAGCCGATCCAGAAATTTTCAACCCGACTTTATCGTTATATACCCGTTCACATCCATGCTACAGAAAGCACCACAACTCATTACATCTTATCGCAAACATCCTCTTTGCGACCGACTCATGAGACCTGCCAGCTCACTGACACACGGGAAATAAGGGGTAACATGGGTAGAGAGAGAAAGGCGCCATAACAACGGATTGTTATAGCGCCTTTGCCTATACCTTATTCATTATGAGAGTCGCGATGCGACCCAGTTTTCTACGCTGGAAAGGGCTGCCGGCAACGCCTGGGCATCCGTACCACCGGCTTGCGCCATGTCCGGACGTCCACCGCCTTTACCCCCAACCTGCGAAGCTACCATCCCGATCAGTTCGCCTGCTTTTACACGGTCGGTCAAATCTTTCGAGACCCCCGCAATCAGAGAAACCTTAGCATCGGCAACGGTCGCCAGTACGATAACGGTGGAACCCAGTTGGTTTTTCAGGTCATCAACCATCGTACGCAGCATTTTCGGTTCGATACCGGTCAGTTCGCTGACCAGCAGTTTTACGCCATTAAGATCAACGGCTTTGCTGCTGAGGTTCGCGCTTTCCTGAACGGCCTGCTGCTCCTTCAGTTGCTGCAGTTCTTTTTCAAGCTGACGCGTGCGCTCAATCACTGCACGAACTTTCTCGTTCAGGTTCTGGCTGTCGCCTTTGAGCAACTGTGCGATATCGTGCAGCTGATCGTTCTGCGCGTGAACCTGCGCCAGCGCGCCTTCGCCAGTGACCGCTTCAATACGACGCACGCCCGCCGCAGTGCCAGACTCGGCAACGATGCGGAACAGGCCGATATCACCGGTACGCGCGGCATGGATACCGCCGCACAGTTCGGTGGAGAAATCGCCCATGCTCAGCACGCGCACGCGTTCGTCATATTTCTCGCCGAACAGCGCCATTGCGCCTTTCGCTTTGGCGGCTTCCAGATCCATCACCTGCGTTTCAATCGGCAAGTTGCGACGGATTTGCGCGTTCACCAAATCTTCCACCGCGCGGATCTCTTCCGGCTTCATGGCTTCGAAATGGGAGAAGTCAAAACGCAGGCCTTTATCGTTAACCAGCGAGCCTTTCTGCGCGACGTGGGTGCCCAGAACCTGGCGCAGCGCCGCATGCATTAAGTGGGTAGCGGAGTGATTCAGGCGGATGCGCGCACGACGCGCTTCGTCTACCTGCGCTTTTACGCCCTCGCCCACTTTCAATACGCCGCTGGTCAGTTTGCCGATATGACCAATCGCCTGACCATACTTCTGGGTATCTTCCACAGCGAAAGCAAAACCATTGCCCAGCAGCTCGCCGCGATCGCCAACCTGGCCGCCGGATTCCGCATAGAACGGGGTTTCGTTGAGGATCACTACCGCCTGCTCGCCTGCAGCAATTTGCTCAACAGCTTTGCCGTCAACAAATAGCGCAGTCACCTTGCCGGTCAGTTCGACATGGTCGTAGCCTTTAAACTCGGATGCGCCTTCAACGCGGATCATGGCGTTGTAGTCAGCGCCAAAACCGCTGGATTCACGCGCGCGACGGCGCTGCGCTTCCATGGCGGCTTCAAAGCCCGCTTCGTCAACTTTGATGTTACGCTCACGGCAGACGTCAGCGGTTAAATCCACCGGGAATCCGTAAGTGTCATACAGGCGGAATGCGGTTTCACCGTCCAGCGTGTCGCCGGAGAGTTTCGCCAGTTCTTCATCCAGCAGCGCCAGGCCACGCTCAAGCGTACGGGCAAACTGCTCTTCTTCAGTTTTCAGAATTTGCTCAACCTGCGCCTGCTGGCGTTTGAGATCTTCACCGGCGGAACCCATGACGCTAATTAACGGGCCAACCAGTTTGTAGAAGAAGGTGTCCTTCGCGCCCAGCATGTTGCCGTGACGGATTGCGCGACGAATGATGCGGCGCAGCACATAGCCACGGTTTTCATTGGACGGGATAACCCCATCGGCAATCAGGAATGCGCAGGAACGGATGTGGTCAGCGATAACGCGCAGGGATTTGTTGCTCAAATCGGTCGCGCCGGTTTCTTTCGCCACCGCCTGAATCAGATCGCGGAACAGATCGATTTCATAGTTGGAGTTAACATGTTGCAGCACCGCCGCAATACGCTCCAGCCCCATACCGGTATCAACAGACGGTTTCGGCAGCGGTTCCATGGTGCCGTCAGCCTGGCGGTTGAACTGCATGAACACGATATTCCAGATTTCGATATAGCGATCACCGTCCTCTTCCGGGCTTCCCGGAGGGCCACCCCAGATATGATCGCCGTGGTCGAAGAAAATTTCGGTACACGGACCGCACGGGCCGGTATCGCCCATCTGCCAGAAGTTATCAGAAGCGTAAGCCGCGCCTTTGTTATCGCCGATACGAATAATGCGTTCGCGCGGGATACCCACTTCTTTTTCCCAGATTTCGTAGGCTTCGTCGTCGCTCTCGTAAACGGTGACCCATAAGCGGTCTTTAGGCAGGTTAAACCACTGCTCGCCGGTCAATAACTCCCAGGCGTACTGGATAGCATCATGTTTAAAATAGTCACCGAAACTGAAGTTACCCAGCATTTCGAAGAAGGTGTGGTGACGAGCGGTGTAACCGACGTTTTCCAGATCGTTGTGTTTACCACCCGCACGCACGCAGCGCTGCGCGGTCGTTGCGCGGGAATAATTACGCTTATCGAGACCAAGGAAAACATCCTTGAACTGGTTCATCCCGGCGTTGGTAAACAGCAGAGTGGGATCGTTATTAGGGACCAGAGAGCTGCTGGCAACTACCTGATGTCCTTTACTGTGGAAAAAATCGAGAAACGCCTGACGGATCTCAGCGGTGCTCTTGCTCATAATTATCCTGAAATCAAGCTAACGAATTGTCGTAAGCCGGACATGATAAACCGACTGGTGAATCTCTGTCCGCCCTGACGGGAAAAAAGTGGGAATAAGATAAGTTTTCTGAGGAGGGAAGTAAAATCCAGTATGCGCTCAACGGGCAAAATTTCGGTATATCTCCTGGATATCCTCCATCAGGAAGCCTCTGTACAGCAAAAATCGCTGCACTTTTACCTTATCGGGATAAGTTAGCGGCAACGGTTCGCCAAATTTACGCACCGCGATATCCCAGGTAATTTGCTGCCAGTCGACGTCACTTGCACGGAACGCGGCGTCGCAGTGTTCGCGGCTCAGCCCTTTTTGCTGTAATTCCTGGCGGATACGCTGTGGGCCATACCCTTTGCGCGCCCGGCTCGCGATATAACGACCCGCAAAGTTCGCGTCATCAAGCCAGTTGTGTTCATAACACCAGCGAATCACGTTTTCGACGTCTTCAGGGGAGATTGACTCAACCTGATCCTGGGGCGATTTCACCATAAATGGCGCTGCCAGCTTGCGACGCAGCTCTTGCTCGCTGTGATCGCGCATGGCAAGTAAACGGGTTGCCCGGTCGCATAGACGTGCATATACCGAGCGGCGGGGAGAACGTTCAGTCATAGTTATTCAGGCGTCAGTAATGAAAAAGGGCTGCCTGGGCAGCCCTGTCTATCAAAAGTCTTCGTTAGTTTCTGACTCGTCTTTTTCGTACTCTTCAGTAGAGAAAGCCGGTTTGTCATCCTGATTGTGCAGCAGTTGCTCACGCAATTTCTTCTCAATTTCCTGCGCGATGGCTTTGTTTTCCTTCAGGAAGTTAGTGGCATTCGCTTTACCCTGGCCTACCTTCTCGCCATTGTAGCTATACCACGCGCCCGCTTTTTCAATCAGCTTGTGCTTCACGCCCAGGTCGACCAGTTCGCCGTAGAAGTTGATACCTTCGCCGTACATGATCTGAAATTCAGCCTGCTTAAACGGTGCCGCAACTTTGTTCTTCACCACTTTTACGCGGGTTTCGCTACCCACCACTTCGTCGCCCTCTTTTACGGCGCCGATACGACGGATATCAAGACGAACGGAAGCGTAGAACTTCAGCGCGTTACCACCGGTGGTGGTTTCCGGGTTACCGAACATCACACCAATCTTCATACGGATCTGGTTGATGAAGATCAGCAGCGTGTTGGACTGCTTCAGGTTACCCGCCAGCTTACGCATCGCCTGGCTCATCATACGTGCCGCGAGGCCCATGTGAGAGTCACCGATTTCACCTTCGATTTCCGCTTTCGGCGTCAACGCCGCAACGGAGTCGACGATAATTACGTCAACCGCGCCAGAACGCGCTAAGGCGTCACAGATTTCCAGCGCTTGCTCACCGGTATCCGGCTGAGAACACAGCAGGTTATCGATATCAACGCCCAGCTTACGTGCATAGACCGGGTCCAGCGCATGCTCAGCATCGATAAAGGCGCAGGTTTTGCCTTCGCGCTGTGCGGCGGCGACAACCTGCAGCGTCAGCGTAGTTTTACCGGAAGATTCCGGACCATAAATCTCAACGATACGGCCCATCGGCAGACCGCCCGCGCCGAGCGCGATATCCAGGGAAAGTGAACCCGTTGAAATGGTTTCCACATCCATGGAACGGTCTTCACCCAGACGCATGATGGAGCCTTTACCAAATTGCTTTTCAATTTGGCCCAGAGCTGCCGCTAACGCCTTCTGTTTGTTTTCGTCGATAGCCATTTTTACTCCTGTCATGCAAGGTGAAGCACCATCGCCCACGTTGCCGCTATTATTTCGATGTGGCAATTATACTGTATAGTCATACAGTATCAAGCCTTTTGTAGAAAATGTTGCCAGAGCGTTTTTAATGCATAAACCGTGGCCTGACGCCGCACCGCATCGCGGTCTCCGCTGAAGCATTCATGACGCGTGAAGCTGTCGCCCCGGCGGCTGGCGAACCCAAACCACACCGTGCCCACTGGCTTTTGTTCGCTGCCGCCGTCCGGCCCGGCGATGCCGCTAATGGATACCGCATAGCTGGCATTGGCGGCGGCAAGCGCGCCCTGCGCCATCTGGATCACCACCGGTTCGCTGACGGCGCCGTGCTGATTAAGCGTGTCGGCGTCAACGCCAATCATCTGCGCCTTGGCTTCGTTACTGTAGGTGACAAAACCGCGTTCAAACCAGGCGGAGCTGCCCGCAATATCGGTAATCGCTTTTGCAACCCAGCCGCCGGTGCAGGATTCAGCGGTCGTCACTGTCGCGCCCTGCTGCTTTAACGCCTCGCCCACTGATTTGCTCAATTGCTTCAGTTCATCGTCTGTCATCACGGCTCCAATTGTAGTGAGGGCAATGCGCTTAGCAACGCGCACTGCCCTTTTTCAGTGATTACATTTTATCTTTACGAGAACGATTCCAGAATCTCGTTACTGGACACGTGCCATCGCCACCGCCTGGCCGAGTTGCCATACCGCCATGGCATAGTGCGTGCTGTGGTTATAGCGAGTAATGGTGTAAAAGTTAGGCAAACCGTACCAGTACTGATAGCGCGTCCCGATATCCAGGCGCAGCAAACTGACCTGAGAATGATTACCCAGCGGCTGTTGCGGCGTTAAGCCCGCCGCCGCCAGTTGCGCCGGTGAGTATTTCGTTTTAAAGCCGTTCTCTAAACCGGGTGCTTCCCCGTTGGCCTGCACGGCAACCGGCTCGCCTTTCTCCCAACCGTGCGCTTTGAAGTAGTTCGCCACGCTGCCAATGGCGTCCACCGGGTCCCAGAGATTGATATGGCCGTCACCATTAAAATCAACAGCATACTCTTTATACGAGGACGGCATGAACTGCCCGTAGCCCATCGCGCCGGCAAACGATCCTTTCAGTTCCAGCGGGTCGTCGCCTTCGTCACGCGACATCAGCAAAAAGGTTTCCAGTTCGCTGGAGAAATACTCGGCACGACGCGGGTAGGCGAACGAGAGCGTCGCCAGCGCATCCAGTATGCGGGTTTTGCCCATGACGCGTCCCCAGCGAGTTTCTACACCAATAATGCCGACAATAATTTCCGGCGGCACGCCGTACACCATAAAGGCGCGATTTAGCGCGTCCTGATACTGATTCCAGAAAACAACGCCGTTCTGGACGTTATCCGGGGTAATGAATTTATCCCGATAACGCAGCCAGGCCCCGTTAGGCCCGGTTGGCGGCAGCGTCGTCGGCGCTTGCCTGTCCATCAGGCGCAGCACATAGTCCAGCCGTTTGGCCTGAGAAAGCACGTCATGAAGCTGTTGACGGTTAAAACCGTGCTTGCTGACCATCATGTCGATAAATTTTTCAGCGTTGGGATTATTGGCGAAATCACCGCTGGAAAGATAAACATCATGCTGCGGCTGAAGTAAAAATCTGCCTTGCGGGGTACCCGCAGTCTGAGGGGCGGCAGTTTCCGGGGTGGTTTTAGGTTTACTGCTGCATGCGGAAAGCAGTACCAGCAGAGGTAAAAGAGCAGCATAACGACGCTTAATCATGAGTTGTCCATAAAGCAAATCAAACGAGTGAATATCATGGTAGAACATTCAGCGCAGGAGGCGAAGCGCGGTAAGCCAGTATGGGAAATTATCGGAATCAAAGCGGCGGATTTCCCGGGTAAAAAATTGACTAAAATCAAATAAATTTGAGCCCATACAAAACCTTACACAACTTTGGGTGGCGCGCTTTTGACTCTCCCCTTAGGGGAAGGTTTAGAGTCTGATGACAAATTATTCCCAAAGGAAATTATCATGCGTCGCACACTACTGCTTTCTTTACTCGGCATTGCTATTTCCGGTTCCGCCCTGGCGGCAACATCGCAAACTGACTTTTTAGCTCAATATGGGCTGACGGGTAAAAACACCCGGCAAATCGTGGAAGCTATCGACCAGAATCCGCAAGCGCGTCCGTTGCCTTTTAGTGCCTCCATCACCAGCAGCGAATTAACGTTGTCCGATGGTAAACAGGCTTTCGCGTTCCCGTTAGCGGATAAATTCTACCTCTCCGTCGCACCTTACGAGCACCAGACGCACCCATGCTTTAACCACAGTTTGTCGGGTTGCCAGGGCGAAATGCCTAACACCACGTTTGATGTCAAAGTCACCGACCTCAAAGGCAACGTGGTGCTGAAAAAAAACGTGAAGAGCTATCAGAACGGTTTTGTTGGCCTGTGGCTGCCCCGTGATATGCAAGGGACGCTGGAAGTCAGCTATCAGGGGAAAACCGCCTCATCGCCCATCAGCACCAACAGCGATAGCCAGACCTGCCTGACCACGGTGAAGCTATAATCCAGTCTCAAGAGATGATGCGCCCCGCCGCATCATCTTTCCGGGTTAGCGCGTAACCCAGCTACAAACGCCTTTCATGCTCGTCATGCTTTCTGACGTTACCTCGCAAGAATGCTTTTTTCTCAACAAATGCGTTTACAACCTTTGCCGGGCTTCTGGTAACGTGGCGTCGTAAGTCACCCGCCGCCCCGGGTGAATCACACTAAAAAAGAGTGTTAAGATGTGCACACTTCATTTTCCCCGCTGTGCGATTTAAAACGAGCTAAATCAGATGATTGAGTCTACTGACAAGGACTTTACCGACCACACGCCAATGATGCAGCAGTACCTGCGTCTCAAATCACAGCATCCGGAAATCCTGCTTTTCTACCGAATGGGCGATTTCTATGAGCTGTTTTACGATGATGCGAAACGCGCGTCGCAGTTGCTGGATATTTCGCTGACCAAACGCGGCGCATCGGCAGGCGAGCCCATCCCAATGGCGGGCGTCCCCCATCATGCGGTAGAAAACTATCTGGCGAAGCTGGTCAATCTTGGCGAATCGGTGGCGATCTGCGAACAAATCGGCGATCCCGCCACCACTAAAGGACCGGTTGAACGCAAAGTAGTCCGCATCGTGACGCCTGGCACCATCAGCGACGAAGCGCTGTTGCAGGAGCGCCAGGATAACCTGCTCGCTGCACTCTGGCAGGACAGTAAAGGATTTGGCTATGCCACGCTGGACATCAGTTCTGGCCGGTTCCGTCTGAGCGAACCGCAGGATCGGGAAACCATGGCTGCAGAACTTCAGCGTACCAATCCGGCGGAATTGCTGTACGCCGAAGATTTTGCCGAAATGTCGCTGATTGAAGGCCGTCGTGGTTTACGCCGCCGTCCGCTCTGGGAATTCGAAATCGATACCGCGCGCCAGCAGTTAAATATGCAGTTCGGCACCCGGGACCTGACAGGCTTTGGCGTGGAAAACGCGCCGCACGGGCTGTGCGCCGCTGGTTGCCTGCTCCAGTACGTAAAAGATACTCAGCGTACCGCCCTGCCTCATATTCGCTCCATTACCATGGAGCGCCAGCAGGACAGCATCATCATGGATGCCGCCACGCGTCGTAATCTGGAAATCACCCTGAATTTGAGCGGCGGCGTTGAAAATACCGTGGCTTCCGTGCTGGATGGCACCGTCACGCCGATGGGTAGCCGTATGCTGAAACGCTGGCTGCATATGCCGGTGCGCAATCACGAAACATTACGCTCGCGTCAGCAAACCATTGCCGCGCTGATGGATCGCACCAGTGAACTTCAGCCTGTGCTGCGCCAGGTGGGCGATCTTGAACGTATTCTGGCGCGCCTGGCGTTGCGCACCGCGCGGCCCCGCGACTTAGCGCGTATGCGCCATGCCTTCCAGCAATTACCGTTACTGAACGAACTGCTGGGCGACATCGACAGTGAGTATGTGCAAACCCTGCGCCAAAACATGGGCGAATTCAGCGAGCTGCGTTCGCTGCTGGAGCGCGCCATCATTGATTCTCCGCCGGTGCTGATCCGCGACGGCGGAGTGATCGCACCCGGCTATCACGAAGAGCTGGACGAGTGGCGCGCGCTGGCGGACGGCGCAACGGATTACCTTGACCGCCTTGAAATCCGCGAGCGCGAAAAACTTGGGCTGGATACGCTAAAGGTCGGTTTTAACGCGGTGCACGGTTATTACATTCAGGTTAGCCGCGGGCAAAGCCATCTGGTGCCGATGAATTACGTGCGCCGTCAAACGCTGAAAAACGCCGAGCGCTACATCATTCCTGAGTTAAAAGAGTACGAAGACAAAGTCCTTACCTCCAAAGGGAAAGCGTTGTCGCTGGAAAAACAGCTCTATGACCAGTTATTCGATATACTGCTGCCGCACCTGGCTGAATTGCAGCAAAGCGCCAGTGCGTTAGCGGAGCTGGACGTCCTGGTTAACCTGGCTGAACGCGCGTTAACCCTGAATTATTGCTGCCCAACCCTCAGCGACAAGCCCGGCATCAATATCGTCGAAGGGCGTCATCCCGTTGTGGAACGGGTGCTTAACGAACCCTTTATCGCCAACCCGCTTGCGCTGTCTGCCCAGCGCAAGATGCTGATAATTACCGGCCCTAACATGGGCGGAAAAAGCACCTATATGCGCCAGACCGCGCTGATCGTGCTGATGGCCTGTATCGGCAGCTATGTGCCCGCCACTCAGGCGGAGATCGGCCCCATCGACCGTATTTTTACCCGCGTTGGCGCAGCGGACGACCTGGCGTCTGGCCGTTCAACATTCATGGTTGAAATGACCGAAACCGCCAACATTCTGCACAACGCTACCGAATACAGCCTGGTGCTGATGGATGAGATTGGTCGCGGTACATCCACTTACGACGGCCTGTCTCTGGCGTGGGCCTGCGCGGAAAACCTGGCGAACCGGATCAAGGCGTTTACCCTGTTTGCGACGCACTATTTTGAGCTCACCACGCTGCCTGAAAAAATGGAGGGTGTTGCTAACGTGCATCTTGACGCCATTGAGCATGGCGACACCATCGCGTTTATGCATTCGGTGCAGGAAGGCGCCGCCAGTAAGAGCTATGGCCTGGCGGTAGCGGCGCTGGCGGGTGTGCCGAAAGAGGTGATTAAACGCGCCCGTCAGAAGTTGCGCGAACTGGAAAACCTGTCAGGTAACGCATCCGCCACGCAGATCGACGGTACGCAGATGTCGCTGCTGACTGCAGCAGAAGAAACCAGTCCCGCAGTAGAGGCGCTGGAAGCCCTCGACCCCGACTCGTTGTCGCCCCGTCAGGCGCTGGAGTGGATCTATCGTCTGAAAAATCTGGTCTAGTAAACATCGGCTCCCGGCTCGTTAATCCGAGCCGGGAGCCGTTATTAACGCTGATTTTTCGCCAGCAGCGGCGGAACGGTCGGTACCTGCGGCGCATCATCGATGTCTTTTTGCGTCATACGAAACGCCTCGGGATAATGCTCGCGGCTGGTGCGGCGTAGGGGCTCGGTATCGCGCCAGGTATAAAGGCAATGTTGGCACTGGAATACCGTCCAGACGCCCGGCACCGGGGATTTCGCCATCATTTCAATGTGCTCATCGGCACAACGTGGACAAATCATTTGCTTCTCCTTATTAGCGTGCAGCCAGCATCGCGGTCAGTTTTTCGGCCCAGGCTTTAGTTTCCGGCAGATCCTGAACCGGCTGGCTGTAATGGCCGCGATTATCGGGCGCGACCGGGGTCGTGGCGTCGATAATCAGCTTGTCGGTGATACCCGCCGGGCTTGAGCCGGGATCAAGCTCCAGTACCGACATATTCGGTAACTGCACCAGATCGCCAGCCGGATTCACCTTCGACGACAGCGCCCACATCACCTGCGGCAGATTGAATGGGTCAACGTCTTCATCAACCATAATGACCATCTTTACATAGCCCAGGCCGTGCGGCGTGGTCATGGCGCGCAGACCGACTGCACGGGCGAAGCCGCCGTAGCGTTTTTTGGTCGAGATAATCGCCAGAAGGCCGTGGGTATACATCGCGTTGACCGCCTGCACTTCCGGGAATTCGGCTTTCAGTTGCTGGTAAAGGGGGACGCACGTGGCTGGCCCCATCAGATAATCAATTTCAGTCCAGGGCATCCCCAGATACAGTGATTCAAATATTGGTTTAGTGCGGTAAGAGACCTTATCGATACGCACTACGGTCATATTGCGGCCGCCGGAGTAGTGGCCGGTAAATTCGCCAAATGGCCCTTCGATTTCACGCTTACGGCTTTCGATCACCCCTTCCAGTATCACTTCCGAGCCCCAGGGCACGTCAAAGCCGGTGAGCGGCGCGGTCGCGATCGGGTATGGGCTTTCGCGTAGCGCGCCCGCCATTTCATATTCCGACTGATCGTATTTCAGAGGCGTGGCGCCCATGAGGGTAATGATGGGATCGTTGCCGAGCGTAATGGCGACAGGCAGATCCTCGCCGCGTTCTTCCGCTTTATGCAGATGTAACGCGATATCGTGCATCGGCACCGGTTGCAGGCCCAGCTTGCGCTTGCCCTTCACTTCCATGCGGTAAATACCCACGTTCTGCTTGCCGAAATGGGTGGGATCGAGGGGATCGCGGGATACCACGCAGGCTTTATCCAGATAAAATCCACCGTCGCCATCGTTGAGGCGAAACAGCGGCAAAATATCAAACAAATTAATCGCATCGCCATCCACGCAATTTTCTGCCCAGGCGGGGTTTTCGCGGCGCTCTGGCGCAACCGGGAAGTTATCCCAGCGACGAATGAATTCGTCGATCTGTTTTTTGACCGGGGTATTCGCCGGTAATCCTAAAGAAATGGCGTGGTTCTGCCAGGAGCCAATGGTATTCATCGCCACACGGGCATCCGTGAAGCCGCGGATATTATCGAACCACAGCGCGGGAGCGCCATCGCCGATGCGGCCTGTCGCGTTGGCTGCCGCTGCTAAATCGGGTTCAGCGTTGACCTCTTCGCTAATTCTCAGCAGCTGCCCCTGTTCATCAAGCGCCTGTAAAAAACTGCGTAAATCATCAAAAGCCATATTCTTTCTCCTGTGAACAATTCTCTGCCGCCTGTAATCCTTCCCAACGACGCGCTTTGTGATGCTCAAGACCAAACTGATCGAGGACGCGCGTAACGATATGCTGCGTGATGTCATCGACAGATTGCGGATGGTTGTAGTAAGCGGGCATGGGCGGCACCATGACCACGCCCATGCGGGAAAGCGCCAGCATGTTTTCCAGATGAAGGGTGCTGAGCGGCGTTTCGCGCGGTACCAGCACCAGCTTGCGCCCTTCTTTCAGCACCACGTCGGCGGCACGTCCAACCAGACCATCGGCATAGCCGGCGCGAATGCCTGCCAGCGTTTTCATACTGCACGGAATGACAATCATGCCGTCGGTGCGAAAGGAACCCGACGAAATGATCGCTCCCTGGTCCGCTGAATGATGAGTAACATCCGCCAGCGCTGCCACCTCTCGCGCGGTATACGACGTTTCCAGCTCAATGGTGGTTTTTGCCCATTTCGACATCACCAGATGCGTTTCAATTTCGGGCATATCGTGCAGTGCTTTTAACAGGGCAACGCCCAACGGAGCGCCTGTGGCACCGGTCATTCCAACAATCAATCTCATTACGCCTCGCCATATCGTTCGCATACGAACAATGTGGACATTACGCCAGACCCCATGGCAACGCAAGTGTGGACAATAGCCAGCGCATTTTTCGTCAACGAGGCGTGCATTAAAAATGCGTCAGTTAACGGCTATGATAGAGAAGACATTTTATAGGGAGCTTTCATGGAGCTGAGAAACGAGGCGTTTCACCTGTTGCGCCAGCTTTTCCAACAACATACGTCGCGCTGGCAGCAAGCCATGCCGGAACTGACGAAACCCCAGTATGCGGTGATGCGCGCCATCGCCGAACATCCAGGTATAGAACAAGTGGCGCTGACCGACGTCGCCGTCAGCACGAAAGCGACGCTCGCCGAGATGCTCAACCGAATGGAAATACGCGGTCTGGTACGCCGGGAGCCCGATCCGCAGGACAAGCGACGCCGGTTCGTCTTTCTCACCGCTGAGGGTAATGCGCTGCTTAATAACTGTTTGTCCGTCGGCGCGGGTGTGGATGACGCATTTCTGGGGAAACTAAGCATGCAGGAACGGAAACAGCTGGGCGAACTGATCCGCAAGATGATGGACTAACGCGTAAAACAAATCCCAACGCCAAAAATGAAAAAGGCCAGTCCTGAGACTGGCCTTTCTGAACAGCATAAAACTTATTCGCGGAACAGCGCTTCGATATTCAGACCCTGAGTTTGAAGAATTTCACGCAGACGGCGCAAACCTTCAACCTGAATCTGACGTACACGCTCGCGAGTCAGGCCGATTTCACGACCCACGTCCTCAAGCGTTGCCGCTTCATAGCCCAACAGGCCGAAACGACGCGCCAACACTTCACGCTGTTTGGCATTCAGTTCGAACAGCCATTTGACGATACTTTGTTTCATGTCATCGTCTTGCGTGGTGTCTTCCGGACCGTTGTCTTTTTCATCGGCCAGGATGTCCAGCAGCGCTTTCTCTGAGTCACCACCCAGCGGGGTATCAACAGAGGTAATGCGCTCGTTGAGACGCAGCATACGGCTTACGTCATCAACCGGTTTATCCAGCTGCTCGGCAATCTCCTCCGCGCTGGGCTCGTGGTCCAGCTTGTGAGAAAGCTCACGCGCAGTACGCAGATAAACGTTCAACTCTTTAACAATGTGAATCGGCAGACGGATGGTACGGGTTTGATTCATAATTGCCCGTTCAATCGTTTGACGAATCCACCATGTTGCATAGGTTGAGAAGCGGAACCCACGTTCAGGGTCAAATTTCTCGACAGCGCGAATCAGCCCCAGGTTGCCCTCTTCAATCAGATCCAGCAGAGCCAGACCACGATTGCTGTAGCGACGAGCAATTTTTACCACCAGACGCAGGTTACTCTCGATCATGCGACGGCGGGAGGCGACATCACCACGCAGAGCGCGGCGCGCGAAATAGACTTCTTCTTCTGCTGTTAACAGCGGGGAATAACCAATCTCCCCCAGATACAGTTGAGTCGCGTCCAGCACACGCTGTGTTGAACCCTGCGACAACAGCTCTTCTTCAGCTAAGTCGTTATCACTGGGTTCCTCTTCTATTAAGGCTTTTTCGTCAAAAGCCTCTACTCCGTTCTCATCAAATTCCGCGTCTTCATTTAAATCATGAACTTTCAGCGTATTCTGACTCATAAAGGTGGCTCCTACCCGTGATCCCTAAGCAAAGCGCCTGACTCTGATTTTACTGACCGCAGTGGCTATGAGAGCCGTTGCGCCCTTTAAAGCAGAGTGGCAAACCGCTTTACCAAATTATCGCTGCGGTAAATAACGCAGCGGGTTTACGGATTTCCCCTTGTAACGAATTTCAAAATGCAAGCGTGTAGAACTGGTTCCGGTGCTACCCATGGTAGCTATTTTCTGCCCTGCCTTAACTTCTTGTTGTTCCCGGACCAGCATTGTGTCGTTATGGGCGTAGGCACTCAGGTAATCATCGTTGTGTTTTATGATGATTAGATTACCGTAACCGCGCAGTGCATTACCGGCATAAACTACCCGCCCGTCCGCTGTGGCGATGATAGCCTGTCCTTTACTGCCTGCGATATCGATCCCTTTGTTACCGCCTTCGTTAGCGGAGAAGTTCTCGATAACCTTGCCATCAGTCGGCCAGCGCCATGTAGAAATCGGCGAACTGGTTGTGGTACTGCTGACAGTCGGTTCAGTAGAGCTAACCACAGGTGCCGTTACCGGTGCTGTGACAACAGTCCCAGTACCCGGATTGTTCGGCAACATTTTGTTAGCACTTTGTTCACCTGAGGACTCAGAATACGTAATTGTTGGTTTCGACGCAACTACCGTGGTGGAATTTTGTGCAGGTGGTGTAACGATCCCCTGCGCAGTAGCATCGGCCTGGGTAATTGCATTACCGCCAGTGATAGGTGTTCCCGATGCGTTTCCAACTTGCAGCGTCTGTCCGACGTTCAAACTGTAAGGTGCCTGGACGTTGTTTCGCTGCGCTAAATCACGGAAATCATTACCTGTTATCCAGGCAATGTAGAAAAGTGTATCACCACGCTTAACGGTATAGGTGCTCCCCCCCGTATAGCTGCCCTTCGGAATGTTCCCATATTTACGATCGTAGACAATTCGACCATTTTCTGTACGAACAGGCTCACTGGGAATAGCCTGTACCTGCGCGGGTTGGGTAACAGGTGGTTGTACCGGTTGGATTTGCGGTGCTGGAGCCGATGGTTGAGTATTCATTTTTGGCGGCGGGGTAATCAACATTCCGCTACTGGTATTACCGCCGCTGCTGCCGCCGTTGACTGAACTGATCGGCGCTTGTGAATGGTTATTGGATGAACACCCAGCGACCAGGAGTGAAATCAGAGAAAGTGTCGCCACCTGGCGTGCTGTAAATTTATGGCTTCCCGCGCTCATTGTTCCCCCAAAATGATAATCTTTACTGCTTAAAATGAAGACAGCCGTGTCAGGCTATCAGCAAAATGAAAATTTGCCTCACCATACGCTGATAAGCCGATAAGGAAACAGGAAAAACTCCTGGTTATGCCAGTTCTCCACGAACTAAAGGTACGAAGCGAACGGCTTCCACGGTGTCGATAATAAACTCGTCGCCCCGCCGACGAACCCGCTTTAACAGCTGATGTTCATCGCCCACGGGCAAAACAAGAATGCCGCCGTCATCCAGCTGCGCCATTAAGGCAGCAGGGATTTCCGGTGGTGCGGCTGTGACAATAATAGCGTCAAATGGCGCACGTGCTTTCCAGCCCTGCCAGCCATCGCCGTGACGGGTTGAAACGTTGTGCAAATCAAGCTGTTTGAGACGGCGCCTGGCGTGCCATTGAAGCCCTTTGATGCGCTCAACCGAGCAAACATGATGAACCAAATGCGCCAGAATGGCGGTTTGATAACCTGAGCCGGTACCGATTTCAAGCACCCGAGACTCCGGTGTAAGCTCCAGAAGCTCCGTCATCCTGGCAACCATATAAGGTTGCGAAATGGTTTGTCCCTGACCGATCGGTAGTGCGACGTTATCCCACGCTTTGTGTTCAAACGCCTCGTCGACGAACTTATCGCGCGGAACCTGAGCTAATGCCTCAAGCACGCGCTCGTCGCTGATCCCTTGCGCACGCAACTGTTTTAAAAGCGTTTGTACGCGATTACTCACCATTGCCCATCCACTCCCGCACGATCGAGCCAGGTGGAGACAACCTCCTGCGCGCTATAGGCCGTCAGGTCAACGTGAAGAGGCGTGACTGATACATAACCTTCATCAACGGCGGCAAAATCGGTTTCCGGTCCGGCATCGTGCTTTTCGCCGGGCGGCCCAATCCAGTACAGCGTATTGCCGCGCGGATCCTGCTGAGGGATCACTTTATCCGCCGGATGACGGCTGCCGCAGCGCGTCACGCGGATGCCTTTAATTTCTGACAACGGTAAGTCCGGCACATTGATGTTCAGAATGCGGCCAGTACGCAGCGGCTCGCGCTCAAGGGCCCGCAGGATGCTACAGGTTACCGCAGCAGCGGTTTCGTAATGTTCGAAGCCGTTAAGCGATACCGCCAGCGCAGGGAAACCGAGGTGACGCCCTTCCATCGCTGCCGCCACCGTACCCGAGTAAATAACGTCGTCCCCGAGATTCGGCCCGGCATTGATGCCCGACACCACCACGTCCGGGCGCGGGCGCATCAGCGCATTAACGCCCAGGTAGACGCAGTCGGTAGGCGTCCCCATTTGCACGGCGATATCGCCATTAGGGTATTCAAAGGTGCGCAGAGAAGACTCAAGCGTCAGCGAGTTTGAAGCGCCGGAGCGGTTGCGATCGGGTGCGACAACCTGCACCTCGGCAAATTCGCGTAAGGCTTTCGCCAGGGTCTGGATCCCCGGCGCATGGATTCCATCATCGTTACTCAGCAATATCCGCATAATCACCCGACGTTGTTATCAATTCCCTTACTACACTGGTGGCAAAACTCCCCGCAGGCAACCAAAAACGCACTTCCACGGTCGCGTCACCCTCCCAGGCCCAGCTCATCGACTGGGGAAACATCAGCATCGCGCGCCGGGCGGCTTCTACTTTCTCACGCGTTAATAACGCCTGTAAATCCGCCTCTGAGGCAATGCGCTGTTGCTCATTTTCCAGCGCCTGACGCACGGTTCCCCACTCGCCGCTGCCCGGCAGCGCCGCCGTAATTAACAGTTCATGATTATCGACACGCGACTGGAGCGTCGGCAGTTCTTCCTGCGTCGCCACAAACCAGCTTCCGCGCCCCGCTAATTGTAGCGCATCGCCGTCAACAACTTGATTAAAGTCTGTTTTTTTCAAACGCTCACTAACCAGCTGATTAAACAACGCGCTGCGGGCTGCTGACAATGCAAAACTGCGTTTATTGCGATCGCGCAACGGTTGATTATTTTGCGCCCACACCCGCGCCTGAATCAGATTGCTGCCGCCGCGACCAAAACGCTGCGGGCCAAAATAGTTAGGCACGCCGTCGTTTTTTACTGCATGAAGGCGA
This sequence comes from Atlantibacter hermannii, assembly GCF_009907385.1. Classification (GTDB taxonomy): domain Bacteria; phylum Pseudomonadota; class Gammaproteobacteria; order Enterobacterales; family Enterobacteriaceae; genus Atlantibacter; species Atlantibacter hermannii_A. The sequence continues at coordinate 104,723 of NZ_JAAATR010000036.1, read as the reverse complement.
GTCTCCAGCTCATCGCGCCGGGTAATGTCGCGCAATAGTAGTGTGAAGTGATTGCCTTTTAATGCCCCGGTGCGCAGTTTGCGCTTATGGCGCGCATACTCCAGCACCTGGCAGCCTTCCAGCGCAAAGCCGCTTAAATCCGGCCTCTCTTTACCAGGTAAGCGCACGCAAAGCCACTGTTCAGTCACGGCGTGTTTGTCTTTTTGCCCTGCAAAGCTGACTTCGCGAGCCGGCACTTTAAGGAACTTAGCCAGCGCGTCTGCGACAAAGCGTGTGTTGCAGCCTTTTTTAACGATGCGCACCAGCAACTGCTCACCTTCGCCATCCGGCGCGAAGCCCAAATCTTCCACAACGACGAAATCTTCCGGCGAGGCCTTCAGAACGCCCGAACCCTGTGGTTTGCCGTGCAGCCACGTCAGTTGTTCAAAATCCATCAGACTTTCACCTTCACCAACAGCGCCACCGCTTCGCAGGCGATACCTTCGCCACGCCCGGTAAAGCCCAGTTTCTCGGTGGTGGTGGCTTTGACGTTAACGTCATCCATATGGCAACCCAGATCCTCGGCGATAAACACGCGCATTTGCGGAATATGCGGCAGCATTTTCGGCGCCTGGGCGATGATAGTCACATCGACGTTACCCAGGGTGTAGCCTTTTACCTGAATCCGGCGCCAGGCTTCGCGCAGCAGTTCACGGCTGTCAGCACCTTTAAACGCCGGGTCGGTATCCGGAAACAGTTTGCCGATATCACCCAGCGCCGCCGCGCCTAACAGCGCGTCAGTCAAAGCATGCAATGCCACGTCGCCATCTGAATGGGCCAGCAGGCCTTTTTCATAAGGGATACGGACTCCCCCGACGATCAGTGGGCCTGGGCCGCCAAAGGCGTGTACATCGAAGCCATGTCCGATTCGCATTATGCATTCTCCATCTGGGTTAAACGGGTAAGATAAAACGCCGCAAGGGCAAGGTCTTCAGGACGCGTGACTTTAATATTATCGCCTCGCCCGGCCACCAGTTCGGGATGGTAGCCGCAGTGTTCCAGCGCTGATGCCTCGTCGGTGATCGTCGCCCCTTCATTAAGGGCGCGGACCAGGCAGTCACGCAGTAATTCAAGCGGAAAGAGTTGCGGGGTGAGCGCGTGCCAGAGGTCGATGCGTTCGACGGTATGGGCAATCAACGTTTTCCCCGGCTCGCCGCGCTTCATAGTGTCGCGCACCGGCGCGGCCAGGATGCCGCCGACGCGGCTGTGCGCCGTGATCGCCAGTAGCGCGTCCAGATCGTCAGGATGCAAACAGGGACGCGCGGCGTCATGCACTAACGCCCACGCGGCGCCGTCGGCCATTTTCAACCCCGCCAGCACCGAATCTGCCCGCTCACGGCCGCCGTCAACGCGCGTTACGCGCGGATCGCGAGCCAGCGGCAGCGCATCAAACTGCTTATCGGCGGGGCTGACGGCCACAATAACGCGGCCCACACGAGGATGGCGCAGTAAGCTTGCCACCGCGTGTTCAAGAAGAGTGTGGTCACCAATGGTGAGATATTGCTTGGGACAGTCTGATTGCATGCGGCTGCCAATCCCGGCAGCCGGCACCACGGCAATCACGTCCGCACAGGAAGATGCCATGTGTATAACCTGAGCCTGTTATCGATTATTCTGTCGTGACCCCGCCGCCTGCTTAGACGCATCGGGCACCAGACGATAGAAGGTTTCGCCGGGTTTGGTCATGCTCAATTCGTTACGCGCGCGTTCTTCAATGGCCTCTTGTCCGCCATTGAGATCGTCGATTTCCGCGAACAACTGGTCGTTACGCGCTTTGAGTTTTGCGTTAGTTGCCTGCTGGGCCGCCACGTCATCGCTGACGCGGGTGTAGTCATGAACGCCGTTTTTACCAAACCACAGTGAATACTGTAGCCAGACGACTAATGCCAGCAATAGCAGTGTTAGTTTACCCATTCTGCCCCCTGAAAAACGGCATCATCATCCCACAACTTTCTGTCAGGCACTACCTGGCCCAATCCGACTCCCAAAAAACAGCGGCAAAATGTACCACATAAAAGGGCAATATGCGCCTGTACCGGCGGAGCGGGAACGCAATTCATTACTCGTTACGCCTGGAAGTATGCTTTAACTTAGCTCATAAGCCAGAGAAACAGCACGCCAAACATCAGAGCGACGGTGACGATCGTCATGACGCAGCTTACGATCAGGCGGCCATCAAGCAGGGAATGGAGCGCAATGCCGATAACGACAGCCACGGGCATCAACGCCAGAAAGAAAGGCCAGGTGTAGAGAAAAAAGAACAGGGTGTTAGAGCCATAGAACAGGAAAGGGAAACCCAACGCCAACAGCCACGCCAAAAAGCCAAGAATAGCCCCAGGGAATGTCCAGGTTGTCTCTTCAGCAGCAGGCGGGACGGATGCCTGCGAGATAATCATGTTTGTTGAATTGCGCATACCCGATCCTGTGACCTGACTTGCCGGGAACAGGATTTCCCGGCGCTGTCTCAGAATTTGATAATATCGTCCCGCCGCAGCAGGTCTAATATTTGCGCAATCAAATTTGTTACTAATTGTTCACCATCTAAATGGATTTCCGGGCGTTCAGGCGCTTCGTACACCGCATCGATGCCGGTGAAATTACGCAGCTCACCGGCGCGCGCTTTCTTATATAATCCCTTGGGATCGCGCGCTTCGCAGACGTCCAGCGGGGTATCAACAAACACCTCAATGAAACGCCCTTCCCCCACCCTATCGCGCACCATCGCGCGTTCTGCCCGGTGCGGAGAGATAAACGCCGTCAATACCACCAGCCCGGCATCCACCATCAGGTTAGCCACTTCGCCCACGCGGCGAATATTCTCTTTGCGATCGGCATCGCTAAAGCCCAGGTCGCTGCACAGGCCATGGCGCACATTATCGCCATCCAGTAAATAAGTGCTGACGCCGCGCTCGTGCAGCGCTGTCTCCAGCGCCCCCGCGAGAGTGGATTTCCCCGAGCCCGAAAGCCCGGTAAACCACAGCACCACGCCCCGGTGCCCGTGCAACTGCTCACGGGCCTGCCGGGTCACCAGATGCGAATGCCAGACGACATTATCATCATGGGCAGCCATTATTTGCCTCCCAGCAAATCGCGCGCGCCCCAGTGCGGGAAGTGGCGGCGCACCAGCGCGTTCAGCTCCAGCTCGAAGGCGCTGTAGGCAGAAGGTTCCTGGAAGACATCTGCCTGCGGTTCAAGCACCATGCCTGCGCCCACGGTGACGTTAGACATGCGATCGATAAAGATCAGGCCGCCAGTGACGGGATTATGCTGATAAGGATCCAACACCAGCGGCTCATCAAACGTAAGATCCACTAACCCGATCCCGTTCAGCGGCAGGGTTTCCACCACGCGCTGGGTCAGGTTGTTGATATCCACCTGAAACTGAATGTTGTCGACCCGGGCGCGAGTCTTTTTACCCGCGACTTTAATGTCATAACTTTGACCCGGCGTGAGCGGCTGTTCCGCCATCCAGACCACGTCAACTTTCGCGGCCTGCACGGTAGCCAGGCTTTCACTGGCGTCCAGCAAGACATCGCCGCGGCTGATGTCGATTTCGTCTTTCAGGACCAGGGTAATAGCCTCACCTGCCGCCGCCTCTTTCAGATCGCCGTCGAACGTCACAATACGCGCCACGGTCGATTCCACGCCAGACGGCAGCACTTTAATACGCTGTCCAACTTTCACCACGCCAGAGGCTACGGTTCCGGCATAGCCGCGGAAATCGAGGTTCGGACGGTTAACGTACTGAACCGGGAAACGGAATGACTGCTGCTCCACATCTTTGCGGATTTCAATAGTCTCCAGCACTTCCAGCAGCGTCGGGCCGCTGTACCACGGCATTTTAGTGCTCTGACTGGCGACGTTATCGCCTTCCAGCGCCGACAGCGGCACAAAACGGATATCCAGCGAGCCCGGCAACTGCCCGGCGAAGGTCAAATAATCCTGTTTGATCTGCTCGAAAGTCTGCTCGCTGAACTCAACCAGATCCATTTTGTTAACCGCGACCACCAGATGCTTAATCCCCAGCAGCGTGGAGATAAAGCTGTGGCGGCGGGTCTGATCGAGCACGCCTTTGCGGGCGTCGATCAGCAGGATGGCCAGATCGCAGGTGGACGCGCCGGTCGCCATGTTGCGGGTGTACTGCTCATGGCCAGGGGTGTCGGCGATAATAAATTTTCGCTTCTCGGTGGAGAAATAGCGGTACGCCACATCAATAGTGATGCCCTGCTCGCGCTCGGCCTGTAGGCCATCCACCAGCAGCGCCAGATCCAGCTTCTCGCCCTGGGTGCCATGGCGTTTGCTGTCGTTATGCAGCGAAGAGAGCTGATCTTCGTAAATCTGACGGGTATCGTGCAGCAGGCGGCCAATCAGGGTGCTTTTCCCGTCATCAACGCTGCCGCAGGTCAGGAAGCGCAGCAGGCTTTTGTGCTGTTGGGCATGCAGGTAAGCCTCTACGCCACCCTCGTCAGCAATTTGTTGGGCAATCGTGGTGTTCATTAGCGGCTCCTTAGAAATAACCCTGACGTTTTTTAAGCTCCATGGAGCCTGCCTGATCGCGGTCAATCACGCGGCCCTGCCGTTCGCTGGTAGTGGAAACCAGCATCTCTTCGATAATTTCCGGCAGGGTTTGCGCGTCGGATTCCACGGCGCCGGTCAGCGGCCAGCAGCCAAGGGTACGGAAGCGCACCATGCGCTTTTTGATCACTTCGCCAGGCTGAAGATCGATACGGTCATCATCAATCATCATCAGCATGCCGTCGCGCTCCAGCACCGGGCGCTCTGCGGCCAGGTAAAGCGGCACGATCTCAATATTTTCCAGATAGATGTACTGCCAGATATCCAGTTCGGTCCAGTTTGACAGCGGAAAGACGCGGATGCTTTCGCCCTTATTAATCTGGCCGTTGTAGTTGTGCCACAGCTCCGGCCGCTGGTTTTTCGGGTCCCAGCGGTGGAAGCGGTCGCGGAACGAGTAAATACGCTCTTTGGCGCGGGATTTCTCTTCATCGCGGCGCGCGCCGCCAAAGGCCGCATCAAAACCGTATTTATTCAGCGCCTGCTTCAGGCCTTCGGTTTTCATGATGTCGGTATGCTTAGCGCTGCCGTGGACAAACGGATTAATACCCATCGCCACGCCTTCCGGATTTTTATGTACCAGCAGTTCGCAGCCATAGGCTTTAGCGGTACGGTCACGGAACTCGTACATCTCACGGAATTTCCAGCCGGTATCGACATGCAGCAACGGGAACGGCAGCGTGCCCGGATAAAACGCTTTACGCGCCAGGTGCAGCATCACGCTGGAGTCTTTGCCGATGGAGTACATCATTACCGGATTCGCGAATTCTGCGGCAACTTCGCGAATGATATGGATGCTTTCCGCCTCCAGTTGTCGCAGGTGAGTGAGTCGTTTTTGATCCATAACCTTTCCTTATAAGGCCTGACACCGCAGGCGTTGTATTACGGCCTGTCGCGCCAGTACCTAAGCCAAAGTCACTACGGAAGAGGAATCGCCCTCTGCCTGAGTGGTCGGTTGAAACCAGGCGAGTTGCTCACTGAGCGCCACCACTTCGCCAATCACCAGCAAAGCGGGCATTGGCGAGCGTTTCGCCAGGTCGTCGAGTTGTTGTAATGTGCCGGTCAGTACCTGCTGGTCTTTCCGGGAGCCGCGGCTGATGACCGCCACTGGCGTGTCGGCAGCGCGGCCATGTTGTATAAGTTGTTCGCTGATGTGCGCGGCCTTCATGGTGCCCATATAGATCGCCAGGGTTTGATGGCCCTGCGCCAGATGCGCCCAGTCAAACGGCTGGCTGTCCGATTTATAGTGGCCGGTTACAAAGGTCACGCTCTGGGCATGTTCTCGATGAGTCAGCGGAATGCCCGCGTAAGCCGTCGCGCCAGCGGCAGCGGTGATCCCCGGCACCACCTGGAACGCAACGCCCGCCTGCTGTGCCGCCTGCAACTCTTCGCCGCCACGGCCAAAAATAAACGGGTCGCCGCCTTTCAGACGCACGACGGTTTTGCCTTCACGCGCTAAATCAACCAGCATCTGATTGGTTTCATGCTGAGGAACGGCATGCTCTCCCGCGCGTTTACCCACGCAAATGCGATCGGCATCGCGACGCACCAGTTCGAGTACCTCGTCGCTAACCAGATGGTCATACAGCACCACATCCGCCTGCTGGAGGACCTGCAGACCGCGCAGCGTCAACAGCCCGGCATCGCCTGGCCCTGCCCCCACCAGAATGATCTCCCCGGTTTGCCCCTGGGAGTTTTCCAGCGCGGCCTCCAGCGTGTTTATCGCTGCGGGCTCATTCCCCGCCGCCATCAGGCTGGCAAAGCGACCGCGAAATGCCTGCTCCCAGAAGCGCCGCCGCGCGTCGGTGGTGGATAACGCGCCTTTAATCCGCTCGCGGAAACTGCCTGCCACCGTGGCCATCCGTCCGAGGCTTTGTGGCAACAGCGATTCCAGTTTTTCACGCAGCAAACGCGCTAACACTGGCGCATTGCCACCGGAAGAGACCGCCACCACTAACGGCGAGCGATCGACAATCGAAGGGAAAATAAACGAGCACAGCGGCTGATCGTCCACCACGTTGACCAGCCGGTGACGGGCGCTAGCCGCGTCAAACACCCGGCGATTCAGTTCGCGGTTGTTGGTGGCGGCAATAACCAGAAAAACGCTGTCCAGTTGCTGTTCGTCAAACTCAGCGGCCAGCCATTCGACATGGCCGGCATCAACGTCACGCTGCAGTTCTGTCGCCAGTTTTTTGGCGACTACGCGTACCACCGCGCCAGCCCGGCGCAGTAGGCTAATTTTACGCACCGCGATTTCACCGCCGCCGACGACTAATACCGGGCGCGCTTTCAGATCTGCAAACAGGGGAAGATAGTCCACTCGCTGGCTCACTCAACATCAGAATCCAGAAGCGACTATAGGGGGCGCCTTAAAACGAATGAAATTACCAATTGGCATGAGTAGTTCCACAAAGGAATAAGCCGCTGGCAAAGCATCGTTAAAAAAGTGCTTAAGGCGTGATTTTTCGGGGGTTTCAGCGCAAATGAAATTGTGTAATGCACGTCACAGTTTCATACTAGGCAAAAAAATTTTTCCGCGTTTTTGATGATTAAGGATTATCTATGTTTCCCGCATTGCGCCGTGGCATGATCGATTGTGCAATCGGTCTGGCGCTCAGTGTTGGTGCTCTTTTTCCGGCGTTTGCTCAGGCCTCCGCGCCCGGCGAAACCGCAAGCGCGCAGGCTCGTCATATCGCCACTCTGTTTCCTGGCCGCATGACCGGCACGCCCGCCGAAATGCTCTCTGCTGACTATATACGCCAGCAGTTCGCACAGTGGGGATATCACAGCGACATCCGCACGTTTAATACCCGCTACGTTTTCACCCGCGCCAATAAGCTGACCAACTGGCAGAACGTCACCGGATCGAGCGTGATTGCCGCCCATGAAGGCAAACTGCCGCAGCAGATCATTATTATGGCGCACCTCGATACCTATGCGCCGCAAAGCGATGCCGACATTGACAACAATCTGGGCGGGCTGACGTTACAGGGCATCGACGATAACGCAGCCGGGCTTGGGATAATGCTGGAGCTGGCTGAAAAATTGAAAGACACGCCGACCCAGTATGGCATTCGCTTTATCGCCACCAGCGCCGAAGAAGAAGGCAAGCTGGGCGCAGAGAATATCCTCAAGCGGATGAGCGCCCAGGAGCGCAAAAACACCCTGCTGGTGATTAACCTCGATAACCTGATAGTCGGCGACAAACTCTACTTTAACAGCGGGCGATCCACACCAACGGCAGTGCGTAAGCTGACCCGCGACCGGGCGCTGGCTATTGCGCGCAATAATCATATCGCCGCCGGCACCAATCCTGGGCTGAACGCCCATTATCCCAAAGGCACTGGGTGCTGCAACGATGCGGAAGTCTTTGATAAAGCCGGCATTCCGGTGTTATCCGTGGAAGCGACCAACTGGTCGCTAGGCCAGAAAGACGGATATCAGCAACGGGCGAAAAGCGCGCAGTTTCCGGCAGGCACCAGCTGGCACAATGCCCAACTGGATAACCAGCAGTATCTCGATCGCACCCTGCCGGGAAGAATTGAAAAACGCAGCCGCGATGTAATGCGGATTATGCTGCCGCTGGTGAAAGAACTGGCGAAAGCAGGCAAAGCGTAAAAATGGGTGCGTGAGGCCAAACCGTCACAGTTCGATACGCGGGGTCGCCCCCGCGTTTCAGCGACTTCTTCGGTTCGTAAGCGAGAACAGCGCTGAATTCCATACCACGCTCTTTAATGCGCAGCTCGCAAAGCGAGTCGCGCACCATCAGCGTAAACCCCAGCGCCGTGATACACAGCGCGATGATTGCCACAAGGGCGTACTTTGACAGCATGTCTTGCCTCCAGATAAAGAAGAGACTACCATCCAAATTGCTGGTTTGGTTGTTAGCCTCAGGTTGATAGAAATATCGCCTGGGCTTTTAACTCTCTGAACCCTGCAAATGCTCAAAGCCAGACAGCCTCAAGCACCCGCCGCAATTCTATTCCCGATCCCCTCTTTGTCTGCGTTTCTCGCTCCGTTACGGAAGACAGTTCGCAAGATAAAAAATTGCCCCCGGCATGATGGCGGAGGCATTGAACAGATTCCGAATATTAACCTTCGTGCAGGCCGCATTCACGCTTCAGGCCGAAGAAGCGGGTTTCTTCTTCCGCCATCCCCGGTTCCCATTTTCGGGTGGTGTGTGTATCCCCCACCGACAGATAGCCCTGATCCCACAGCGGATGGTATTTCAGCCCATGTTTTTGCAGATACTGGTACACCGTCCGGTTATCCCAGTCGATGATCGGCAGCACTTTGAAGATGCCCCGGCTGATCGCCAGCACCGGCAAGTTCGCGCGGCTACCGGACTGCTCGCGGCGCAGGCCGGCAAACCAGGTTTTGGCGTTCAGTTCGCTTAACGCCCGGTTCATCGGCTCCACTTTGTTGATGTCATTGTATTTCTCAATGCCCTCAACGCCCTGCTCCCACAGTTTGCCATAGCGCGCTTCCTGCCAGGCCGGGCTTTGTTGCGCACGATACACCTTCAGGTTCAGCTTCAGTTTGTCGGTCAGCTCATCGATAAACTGATAGGTTTCCGGAAACAGATAGCCGGTATCCGTCAGGATCACCGGAATATCCGGGCGCTGTTGGCTAATTAAATGCAGGCTCACCGCCGCCTGGATACCAAAGCTGGATGACAGCACCGCCTCGCCCGGCAGGTTTTCCAGCGACCAGGCGACACGCTCTTCGGCGCTCAGCTTCTCAAGCTGAGCGTTGGTTTCCGCCAGCGCCAGAATCCGATCCACTTTCGGTAATTCATTTAACGTCTGTAGATCCAGAATGGACATAATCACCTCTTCTGTTGGAGTTATTCCCAGAAATCACGCGCCGGATCGAGGATCGGGCGGATGATGCCGGTACGCACGGTGAAATCGCCAAACCCTTCGCCGTCTTCACGCTCTGTTGACCAGCGGCCAATCAGCTCGTCCAGCGCCGCCAGAATTTCCGGCTCGGTGATGTTTTCTTTATACATGCGCGGAATACGCGTACCGATACGGTTACCGCCCAGATGCAGGTTATAACGACCCGGCGCTTTACCGACCAGACCGACCTCTGCGAGCATCGCGCGGCCACAGCCGTTCGGGCAGCCAGTGACCCGCAACACGATATGCTCGTCGCCGACGCCGTGCTTTTCCAGTACCGCTTCGACTTTATCCGTGAAAGACGGCAGGAAACGCTCGGCTTCCGCCATTGCCAGCGGACAGGTTGGGAACGACACGCAGGCCATGGAATTTTCACGCTGCGGCGTTACCGCATCCATTAACCCGTGATTGCGCGCCAGCTTCTCGATCTTCGCTTTCTGGCTCTCCGGCACGCCCGCGATAATCAGGTTCTGGTTGGCGGTAATGCGGAATTCGCCTTTATGGATCTTCGAGATCTCCAGCAGGCCGGTTTTCAGCGGGCGGCCAGGATAATCCAGGATACGGCCATTCTCGATAAACAGCGTCAGGTGCCATTTATTGTCGATGCCCTTCACCCAACCGATGCGATCGCCGCGACCGGTAAATTCATACGGGCGAATCGGTTCGAATTTGATGCCCGCGCGACGCTCCACTTCCTCTTTAAAGGTGTCGAGGCCGACGCGTTCGAGGGTGTATTTGGTTTTGGCATTCTTACGATCGGTGCGGTTGCCCCAGTCGCGCTGCGTGGTGACAACGGCTTCCGCCACCGCCAGCGTGTGCTCAATCGGCAGATAACCAAACTCGCTCGCGGTGCGCGCATAGGTTTTTTTGTTACCGTGCTCAATGGACAAACCGCCCCCCACCAGCAGGTTAAAGCCCACCAGCTTGCCGTTTTCGGCAATCGCTACGAAGTTCATGTCGTTGGCGTGCAGATCGATATCGTTCTGCGGCGGGATCACTACCGTGGTTTTGAACTTACGCGGCAGATAGGTCTGGCCGAGGATCGGTTCTTCGTCGGTGGTCGCCACTTTTTCCTGATCGAGCCAGATCTCCGCATAGGCGCGGGTACGCGGCAGCAGATGCTCGGAGATCTTCTTCGCCCACTCATACGCTTCGGCGTGCAACTCGGATTCGTACGGGTTGGAGGTACACAGCACGTTACGGTTCATGTCGTTGGCAGTCGCCAGCGCGTCCAGCCCTACCGAGTGCAGCATCTGATGTACCGGCTTAACATTCTTCTTCAGAATGCCGTGAAACTGGAAAGTCTGGCGGTTGGTCAGACGGATACTGCCGTAAATAGTGTTGTCGTGGGCGAACTTATCAATCGCCTGCCACTGTTTGGTGGTGATGATCCCGCCCGGCAGGCGGCAGCGCAGCAGCATCGCATGACGCGGCTCCAGTTTTTGCGCGGCGCGCTCGGCGCGAATATCGCGGTCGTCCTGCTGATACATGCCGTGAAAGCGGATCAGCAGAAAGTTGTCGCCTTTAAAACCGCCGGTCAGACCGTCGTTTAAATCTTCGGCAATGGTGCCGCGCAGGTAGTTGCTCTCTACCTTCATGCGCTCGGCGTCAGACAGTTTGCCTTCGACCACCAGTGGGCCAGGGTGTTTTTCGCTCATTAGTAGACATCTCGCTGATAACGGCGCTCAACGCGCAGCTCACTTAAATATTCATCCGCCGCTTCGGTATCCATGCCACCAAATTCGGCAATCACGTCCAGTAACGTCTGCTCAACGTCTTTCGCCATTCGGTTGGCGTCGCCGCAGACATAAATATGGGCACCGTCATTAATCCAGCGCCACAGTTCCGCGCCCTGTTCGCGCAGTTTGTCTTGTACGTAAATTTTTTGTTTTTGATCCCGCGACCAGGCCAGATCGATACGGGTCAGCAGGCCTTCTTTGACGTAGCTCTGCCACTCCACCTGGTACAGGAAGTCTTCGGTAAAATGCGGGTTGCCGAAGAACAACCAGTTTTTACCGCTCGCCCCTTCGGCAGCACGCTGCTGCATAAAAGCGCGGAAGGGCGCAATACCAGTACCGGGACCGATCATGATCACCGGCGTATCCGGATTAGCAGGCAAGCGGAAGTTATCGTTATGTTCGATAAACACGCGCACTTCGCCATCTTCTTCGACGCGATCCGCCAGGTAGCTGGATGCGCCCCCCGCGCGGGCGCGGCCTTCAACGTCGTAACGCACCACGCCGACGGTGATATGCACTTCGTTTTCCGTTTCCGCCTGGGAAGAGGCGATAGAGTACAGGCGCGGCGTCAGCGGGCGCAGCAGGCCAATCAGCTGCGCAGCATCCAGTTGCGCCGGCGCGAAACGCACCATATCGACAATCGGCGTGATGCCAGCGTAGTGCTGCAATTTGTTTTTATCGCCAATCAGATCCTGTAGGGTTTCGGCGCGGGTCAGTGTGGCGTAATTCTCAACGATATTGGCGGTGTTAACCGTCAGCTCAAAATGCCACTGCAGCGCTTCACGCAGCGGCAGCGTTTTACCGTCGATCTCAACGGGTTCGTCCCCTTTCAGCCACAGCAGGCCCACCAGTTCGTCGACCAGGGCCGGATCGTTCTGATACCACACGCCTAACGCATCGCCTGGCTGGTAGCGCAGCCCGGAATCGCCTAAATCGATCTCCAGATGACGCACGTCTTTCTCAGAATCACGCCCGGTGATTTTCTGGTTTACCGCCAGGCTGGCGGTCAGCGGCGCTTCTTTGGTATACGGCGTGCTGGTCACATCATTTACCGCGCCAGACGCGGTTTGCGGCACAGCGCCCGTCGCGGCAGGCGCGCGGGATTTCAACACCTCGACGATGCGCTCGCGCCACGCCTGCGCGGCGGGCTGGAATTCAACGTCGGTATCCACGCGATCGAGCAAGCGCTCTGCGCCCAGCTCTGCCAGCTTGCTGTCAAAGTCTTTACCGGACTGGCAGAAAAACTCATAGGAACTGTCGCCCAGCCCAAACACGGCAAACGCGGTGTTATCCAGCTTCGGCGCTTTTTTCGAGAACAGGAACTTGTGCAAAGCGACCGCTTCTTCCGGCGGTTCACCCTCGCCCTGGGTGGACGTCACGACGATCAGCAATTTTTCCTGGGCGATTTGCTTGAATTTGTAGTCGCCCGCGTTCACCAGCGTCACGTTCAGCCTGGCAGCCAGCAAATCGTCGCGCAGCGCTTCTGCCACGCGGCGCGCGTTGCCGGTTTGCGACGCGGAGATCAGCGTAATCGCCGCTGCTTCCGGCGCGCTCTGCACAACCGCGCCCGGCGCTGCGCCCTGTTGATTAATCACGCCCCAAAAATAGCCGGAAACCCATGCCAGCTGTGTGGGGGAAAAGTCCGTAGTGGCCGCCTGAAGGCGCGCCAGTTGTTCCGGGCTCAGCGGGAGCAAAGCGTTCGGAGGGGCCTGAGTCGTCATGCGTCGTAATGTCCAGTATTAAAGCTGTCTTCGTTATAAAAACAGAACAGAATGTAAGGTTACCGGGCGACATGATATCTATTAAATAAGCGCTGGAAATATCAAATAACCAAAATGACTAACCGCTTTTACAGGTACGTATTAGCGCTAAAACAGATTAATTAATTCTTTGATTTTTAAGATTATTTTAAATGCTACATGCCAAAAACCGCGCTTCGCCACGGAATGCCGGTTTTAGTTAATGCTAAAAAAAATGGTTTCCGGTACCCTACGGCGGTTTTTTTGCACCAGGATCCCGTCATGCCAACCACAATTTTTAAAGAATTCATCTTCGAAGCCGCCCACCGTTTACCCCATGTGCCGGAAGGGCATAAATGCGGTCGTCTGCATGGCCACTCATTTTTGGTCCGCCTGGACATTACCGGGGATGTGGATCCCCACACCGGCTGGATTATTGATTTCGCTGACTTAAAAGCGGCGTTTAAACCGATCTACGATCGGCTGGATCACTATTATCTGAATGATATCCCCGGCCTGGAAAACCCCACCAGCGAAGTGCTGGCGCGCTGGATTTGGCAGCAGATGAAGCCGAAAATGCCGTTGCTGAGTGCGGTGATGATCAAAGAAACCTGCACGGCAGGCTGCGTGTATCGCGGCGAATAAGAGATTCGCCCGGACGTTATCAGAATACGTTCGGGCGAAAAGTTATATCAGGCAATATTCAGGTACTTATGCGTCTGCATTGAGAAACGCCAGTTGCGGGCGATGCAGGTTTCAATGCACAGGCGCGTAGCGTCTTCTTTCTGGCTGATCGGCTGAAGCGCAATCACGCGCTGTTTCTGGTCGTTGAGCGTTGCCAGCAACTCATCCAGCGCTTCAATATCGCGCATCCGCCCGACCGGATGTTTGATTTCATCGGCCCGCTCCAGCGCCTGATGCAGCACATCATATCCGCCACGCATATTCACTTTCGGCGAGACCGTCACCCACGTGGTGGCAATCGCGCGGATTTCATGGGTGCCGCTGGTTTCAATCTGGCAGCTAAAACCGCTTTTTTCCAGCAGATGGGTGAGCGGGATGAGGTCGTGAATACAGGGCTCGCCACCGGTGATCACCACATGACGCGCGGTCCAGCCCTGGCGTTCAATCACCGCCAGCAACTCTTCCGGGCTGGCGGCGCCCCATTTATCGCTCTCTTTGGTTTTGGCAAGGATGCTGTAAAGCGACACTTCCCGATCGGCAAGCTTGTCCCAGGTGTGTTTGGTGTCGCACCAGGCACAGCCTACCGGGCATCCCTGCAAGCGAATAAAAATGGCGGGAACGCCGGTGAAATAACCCTCGCCTTGCAGGGTCTGGAACATCTCGTTTATCGGGTACTGCATTATCGGCTCTTCATTGGTGGTAAACCACTATTATCGCATATTACTGCCACTGGCGCTTGCGCAGTTCCTGCCCGGAAGGCTTGCCAGGGCGGTAAATCCGCCCTGCGCTAACGCAAAAGCAAATTTTGTGACACACCTTAGTATCGCGTGTGCAACGAAAATTCATATTTCACCAATATTTGCGGTTCATCACCTTTTAAAGCTTACCCTGCTAATTAAATTGGTATAACACATTCAGCCGAGTAATATCCAATCTCACCTACATATCATACCAATTATAAATTTTATAAAGGAAACTGGATGAACACTCTTGTTGAAGCCATGCCGGTCATCTGGGTAGCGCTTGGCGTCGTGGTACTGTTAATACTCAATATGAAGTTTAAAATCAATGGGATGCTGGCATTACTGCTGGCGGCAATCTTCGTGGGTGTTTGCGAAGGCTTACCGCTGGAAGCTATCGGCAAGTCTATTGAGACGGGGATAGGAAGCACCCTTGGTCACCTGGCGCTGATTATTCTCTTCGGCGCTATCCTCGGGAAATTGATGGTGGATTCGGGCGCTGCGCAGCGGGTCTCTTCAACGCTGCTTCAGCGCTTCGGGCCGAAAAAAGTACAGTGGGCGATTATGGTTATCGGGCTGATTTTTGGCCTCGCCATGTTCTATGAAGTAGCCTTTCTGATCCTCGCGCCGCTGGTGATCAGTATCGCCAGGGAAGCGAAAATACCGTTCCTGAAACTCGGTATCACCATGGTCGCCGCAGCAACCACTGCCCACAGCCTGTTCCCGCCGCAGCCTGGCCCTACCGCGCTGGTGGCGGCGTTTCATGCAGATATGGGGATGGTCTATATCTACGGCGTGATTGTGGCGATCCCAACGGTGATTTGTTCCGGGATTATTTTGCCGAAACTGTTGGGTAACCTGGAGCGCCCGATCCCACAACTGCTCGAATCTCAGAAAGTATTCCGCGATGATGAGATGCCCTCGTTCGCCGTCAGTTTGCTGGTTCCGCTGATCCCGGCAATCATCATTACCGGCGTAACGCTTATCAAGCTGGTAGTCCCGGCGAATCCGCATGTCACCTCGCTGCTGAACTTCGTCGGCAGCGCGCAAATCAGCATGCTGATCGCGGTGCTGGTGGCGCTCTATGCCTTCGGTACCGCACGCGGCAAGTCGATGACCGAAGTAATGCTTTCGTATTCCACTGCGATCGAAAAAGTCGCGCTGGTGGTGTTTATTATCGGCGCAGGCGGCGCGTTTAAGCAGATCATTATGGATACCGGCGTGGGTGACTATATCGCCGATATGATGCGCACCTCCTCGGTGTCGCCGCTGATCATGGCGTGGTTTATCACCGTGCTGTTACGTCTGGCGACCGGTGCGGGTACGGTTTCGGCAATTACCGCCGCCGGGATTGTCGGGCCGATGATTACTACCTTTAACGTCGATCCGGCGCTGATGGTGCTGGCGACCGCGTCCGGGAGTAACACCCTGACGCACGTTAACGACGCCGCCTTCTGGCTGTTCAAAGAATATTTTGGCCTGTCTATAAAAGATACTTTTAAGACCTGGGGCTTGCTGGAACTGACTAACTCAGTGGTGGGCTTGCTGATTGTTCTGCTGCTGGACTTGATAATTTAAGTGCCTCAGAAAACAAAAAAGCCGGGCATTACTGCCCGGCTTTTTAAGCGAAAATGCCGACGATTACGCCTGGCCTTTCACTTCTTTCAGACCGTTGAACGGTGCACGATCACCCAGCGCTTCTTCGATACGAATCAGCTGGTTGTACTTAGCAACACGGTCAGAACGGCTCATAGAACCGGTTTTGATCTGGCCAGCAGCAGTACCGACTGCCAGGTCGGCAATGGTCGCGTCTTCGGTTTCGCCAGAACGGTGAGAAATAACGGCAGTGTAGCCTGCATCTTTCGCCATCTTGATTGCAGCCAGCGTTTCGGTCAGAGAACCGATCTGGTTGAATTTGATCAGGATGGAGTTAGCGATGCCTTTCTCGATGCCTTCTTTCAGGATCTTGGTGTTGGTAACGAACAGGTCGTCACCAACCAGCTGGATTTTGTCGCCCAGGACTTTAGTCTGGTAAGCGAAGCCGTCCCAGTCAGACTCGTCCAGACCATCTTCGATGGACACGATCGGATACTGTTTGGTCAGTTCTTCCAGGAAGTGGGTGAATTCTTCAGAGGTGAACGCTTTGTTGCCTTCGCCAGCCAGAACGTATTTGCCGTCTTTGTAGAATTCAGATGCTGCGCAGTCCATCGCCAGGGTAACGTCTTTACCCAGTTCGTAGCCTGCTGCTTTTACCGCTTCAGCGATAACAGCCAGCGCTTCGGCGTTGGAACCCAGGTTCGGCGCGTAGCCGCCTTCGTCGCCCACAGCGGTGTTCATGCCTTTAGACTTCAGCACTTTCGCCAGGTTGTGGAACACTTCAGAACCGATGCGTACCGCTTCTTTCAGGGTTTTCGCGCCAACCGGTTGAATCATAAATTCCTGGATATCAACGTTGTTGTCAGCGTGCTCACCACCGTTGATGATGTTCATCATCGGCAGCGGCATAGAGAATTTGCCCGGGGTGCCGTTCAGTTCAGCAATGTGCTCGTACAGCGGCATGCCTTTCGCGGCAGCGGCAGCTTTAGCGGCAGCCAGAGAAACAGCCAGAATCGCGTTAGCGCCGAAGTTAGATTTGTTGTCAGTACCGTCCAGCTCGATCATGATTTTGTCGAGGCCAGCCTGGTCTTTCGCGTCTTTACCCAGCAGAGCCTGAGCAATCGGGCCGTTAACCGCGCCAACAGCTTTGGTTACGCCTTTGCCCATGAAGCGGGATTTGTCGCCATCGCGCAGTTCCAGCGCTTCGCGGGAACCTGTAGAAGCCCCTGACGGCGCAGCTGCCATACCGACAAAACCGCCTTCCAGGTGAACTTCAGCTTCAACAGTCGGGTTACCACGGGAGTCGATGATTTCACGACCGATGATTTTAACGATTTTGGACATTAGATTTTCCTCTAGTCACAAGTTAACTAAAACTCCAGACAAACAGTGCACCGTATGTGGGTGCACTGCCGTACTAACTCGTTTTACTTCGCCTGACGCTTCTGATACTCAGTTGCGGCCTTCACGAAGCCTGCAAACAGTGGGTGTCCATCACGTGGTGTGGAGGTGAATTCCGGGTGGAACTGACACGCCACAAACCAGGGGTGATTCGGCACTTCGATGATTTCGACCAGTTGATCATCGCCAGAACGACCCGCAACACGCAGACCCGCTGCTTCAATTTGTTTCAGTAACAGGTTGTTGACTTCATAACGGTGACGGTGACGTTCAACAATGGTCGGCGCGCCGTACAGCTTGCGAACCAGGCTCTCATCATCTAACTGGCACTGCTGTGCGCCCAGGCGCATGGTGCCGCCGAGGTCGCTCTTCTCAGAACGCACTTCGACATTGCCGTCTTCATCACGCCATTCCGTGATAAGCGCCACGACAGGGTACTTACAGTCTGGCACAAATTCGGTTGAGTTGGCGTTGTCCATATTCGCCACATTACGGGCGAATTCAATCAATGCAACCTGCATCCCCAGGCAAATGCCCAGGTAAGGAATATTGTTTTCACGCGCATAGCGCGCAGTGGCGATTTTGCCTTCCACGCCGCGATAGCCGAAGCCGCCAGGGATGAGGATCGCGTCCAGACCTTTCAGCACTTCGTCGCCACGGGTTTCAACATCCTGCGAATCGATCAGCTTGATGTTGACTGTCGTACGGTTTTTCAGGCCGCCGTGTTTCAGCGCTTCAATCACCGATTTGTAGGCGTCCGGCAATTCAATGTATTTGCCGACCATCCCGATGGTCACTTCACCAGCCGGATTGGCTTCTTCGTAAATCACCTGCTCCCATTCTGCCAGATTTGCCTCAGGGCAGCTCAAGCTGAATCGTTTACAAATATAATCGTCCAGCCCCTGGGATTTCAACAGGCCCGGAATTTTATAGATTGAATCGACATCTTTCAGAGAAATAACCGCTTTTTCCGGAACGTTACAGAATAAAGCAATTTTGGCACGCTCATTAGCAGGGACTGCGCGATCGGAACGGCAAATCAGGATATCTGGCTGAATACCGATGGAGAGCAGCTCTTTGACAGAGTGTTGTGTCGGCTTGGTTTTAACTTCACCGGCTGCGGCCATATACGGCACCAGGGTCAGGTGCATATACATGGTATGCTCGCGGCCCACTTCCACCGCCATCTGGCGAATCGCTTCAAGGAACGGCAGGGATTCGATATCGCCGACGGTACCGCCGATTTCTACCAGTACCACGTCGTGGCCTTCGCCGCCTTCCAGAATGCGTTCTTTAATGGCGTTGGTGATGTGCGGAATAACCTGTACGGTCGCGCCAAGATAGTCGCCGCGACGTTCTTTACGCAGAACCTCGGAGTAGATGCGGCCCGTAGTGAAGTTGTTGCGACGCGTCATACGCGTGCGGATAAAACGCTCGTAGTGGCCGAGGTCTAAATCGGTTTCAGCGCCGTCTTCAGTTACGAACACTTCCCCGTGTTGAATGGGGCTCATGGTGCCCGGATCGACGTTGATATACGGATCCAGTTTCATGATAGTTACGTTGAGGCCACGGGCTTCAAGAATGGCTGCGAGGGAGGCTGCGGCAATGCCTTTACCCAGAGAGGAAACGACCCCGCCGGTCACAAAAATATAGTTCGTTGTCATGCTGAACCTGAGAAGTTAGGTTTAAAGACGGTGGAATACCAGGACGGGAAAGTAGTATACCTGAACAGGACGGGGCTCACAAACTTTCATTCTCAGCAATCAACGCCACACCTCGCTTAATAAAGCCGGAAGAAAATAGCCCGTCTGGCGGAAATGTTTTTGACGTAAATCAAGCACTTGTCAGTTACGTTTTGCAACAACAAGCGCTTGATCGCAAAAACTGTTTATTTATCAGCTTCCTGGCGTTTTACTTCGCACCAGGCATTTTCCATCTGATCGAGCGTAGCGTCGCCCAGTTTTAGCCCCCGGGCGGCGATGATCTTTTCCACTTCGCGGAAGCGGCGCTCGAATTTGCGGTTAGCCTTTTGCAGCGCGATTTCCGCTTTACTGCCCAGGTGACGGGACAGGTTTACCGTCGCAAACAGCAGGTCGCCAATCTCCTCTTCCAGCTTCTCCTCGTCCACCACCGCCTGGTTGGCTTCATGCATCACTTCATCCAGCTCTTCATGCACTTTGTCGACCACCGGGCCGAGGGTGGTCCAGTCAAACCCCACCGCCGCGCAGCGTTTCTGGATTTTATACGCCCGCATCAGCGCTGGCAGGCTTTCAGGAATATCGTCCAGCGCAGAGTGTTGCGCTTTTTCGGCCCGCTCGGCGCTTTTGGTTTTCTCCCAGTTAGCGAGGACTTGCTCGCTATCGGCAAAGTTCGCCTCGCCGAAGATGTGCGGGTGACGGCGCTCCAGTTTGTCGCTGATGGCGCGGCAAATATCACTGAAATTAAAGCGCTCCTGCTCTTCAGCCATGCGGGCGTAAAACACCACCTGAAACAGCAAATCGCCCAGTTCGCCGCGCAGATCGTCAAAATCTTCCCGCGCGATGGCGTCGAGCACTTCATAGGTTTCTTCGAGGGTGTAAGGCGCGATGGTGGCAAAGGTCTGCGCGTTATCCCACGGGCAGCCGGTTTGCGGATCGCGCAGTCGTTCCATAATGCCCAGCAGGCGATCGAGTTGATTCATAATGAGATCCTGTTAATAAAAACGGGGTACAGCGTATTTGCGCTGCACCCCGGCCCTCTGGCGAACAGAGGCTAAGAGCAATTATCCGTGCAGGCGGCGGGCGTCGATAACGTCCGGCACCTGGTTGAGTTTGCCCAGCACGCGGCCCAGCACCTGCAGGTTATAGATTTCAATATCCATATCGATGGTGGCCAGTTGCTGTTTAGTATCGCTGCGGCTCGCCACGCCAAGCACGTTGACTTTTTCGTTGGCTAAGATGGTGGTGATATCACGCAGCAATCCACTGCGATCGTTGGCCGTTACGCGCACCACCAGCGAATAGCCTGCGGAGTAACTTTCGCCCCATACCGCATCAACAATGCGCTCCGGCGCGTGCGACTGTAATTCAGTCAGTTGATCGCAATCGGCGCGGTGGATAGAGATCCCGCGTCCCTGGGTGATAAAGCCGACGATATCGTCTCCGGGGATGGGCTGGCAGCAGCGGGCGATGTGGTGCATCAGGTTACCGACGCCCTCCACCACCACGCGACCGTTGTTCTTGTTGTTGCGGGTCTGCGGCTGATAGCTTTTTTGCTGAAGCTGCTTCAGCGCAGCGGCATCCTGCTCGGCGGCGCTGGGCTTATTAAACTGCGCCTGCAGGAAATTAACCATCTGATTGAGGCGAATATCGCCGCCGCCAATCGCCGCCAGCAGCTCCTCGATTTCATTGAAGTTATAGCGCGGCAGCAGATGCTTTTCCGCTTCCTTCAGGCTGATGCCGAGGTGCGCCAGTTCATCGTCGAGGATTTGACGCCCGGCGAGGATATTTTTATCGCGATCCTGTTTGCGGAACCATGCGTGGATTTTAGAGCGTCCACGGCTGGTCGTGACGTAGCCCAGATTCGGGTTCAGCCAGTCGCGGCTCGGGTTCGGCTGTTTCTGGGTGATGATTTCAATCTGATCGCCCATTTGCAGCTGATAGGTAAACGGCACGATGCGCCCGCCGATTTTGGCCCCAATGCAGCGGTGGCCGACATCGCTATGGATGTGATAGGCGAAATCCAGCGGCGTGGAGCCGGCAGGCAAATCCACCACATCGCCTTTCGGGGTAAACACGTAGACCCGGTCGTCGAACACCTGGCTGCGTACTTCGTCGAGCATTTCGCCGGAATCGGACATCTCTTCCTGCCACGCAATCAGTTTGCGCAGCCAGGCGATACGGTCTTCATAACCGGCATGGCCGCCGCCTGCCGTGCCTTCTTTGTATTTCCAGTGCGCCGCCACGCCCAGCTCGGCGTCTTCATGCATCTGGCGGGTACGGATCTGGATCTCCACCGTCTTACCGCCTGGCCCCAGCACCACGGTGTGGATTGACTGGTAGCCGTTGGGTTTCGGGTTGGCGACATAATCGTCGAATTCGTCAGGCAGATGGCGGAACAGGGTATGGACAATCCCCAACGAGGCGTAGCAGTCCTGCAAACGTTCGGCCACGATGCGCACTGCGCGCACGTCAAACAGCTCGTCAAAGGCGAGATGTTTCTTCTGCATTTTGCGCCAGATGCTGTAAATATGCTTCGGACGCCCGTAAACCTCGGCTTTTACGCCCTCTTCTTTAATTGATTTGCGGATCAGCCCCACGAATTCGTCGATGTAATGTTCACGGTCGATACGCCGCTCATGCAGCAGTTTGGCGATGCGTTTATATTCCGCCGGCCGCAAATACCGGAAGCAGTAATCTTCCAGTTCCCATTTGAGCTGGCCGATGCCTAAGCGGTTGGCCAGCGGCGCATAAATATTGGTGCACTCTTTGGCCGCCAGCACGCGTTCGTCTTCCGGCGCGTCTTTGACTTCGCGCAAGTGGGCGATACGCTCGGCAAGTTTAATCACCACGCAGCGGAAATCGTCCACCATCGCCAGCAGCATGCGGCGCACATTGTCGACCTGCTCTGAAGAGACGGAGTCAGTATGGGTGGCTTTCAGCTGGCGGATGGCGTCCATATCGCGCACGCCGTGGATCAGATTGACGATGGATTTGCCCACCGTCTCTTTGAGCACGTCTTCACTCACCACGTCGGCATCGGCAATAGGGAAAAGCAGCGCGGCGCGTAGCGTGTCGTTATCCATACTCAACATCGAGAGGATCTCCACCATCTCGACGCCGCGCCACAGCAGCAGCTCCGCCTGCGGGTGCCCTTTGGTGAGCTGTTCGCAATACGCCCAGGTTTCGGTTAAGCGTTCACACGACTGCTGGTTATTGATCCCAAGACTCGCAACCCATTTTTCATGGTCAAATTCACCAGCTTTATTGAGATGTGCACTTCTTACCGCAACCATTGTCCTCTCCTTCAGGGACGCGTTGGCCTGTTACCAGGCCTTCACTCATGCCGAACAAACAGCACCATAGACTCCAGATGCCCAGTGTGCGGGAACATATCCAGCATCGCCAGCCGCTGAATTTGGTATCCCGCCTGCAGTAATACGTCGCTGTCGCGCGAAAGCGTGGCTGGATTACAGGAAACGTAGACCACGCGGCTGGGCATTAATTTCACAATATGCGGCATCACGCCGGGCGCGCCGGCGCGGGCCGGGTCCAGTAATATCTTATCAAACCCCTGCGCAGCCCAGGGCTGTTGCGTAACATCTTCTTCCAAATTTTCATGAAAAAAGGTGACGTTTTTAAGCCCATTATCTTCGGCATTACGCTGAGCCTTCGCCACTAATGCGGGGACGCCTTCCACACCAATGACATTGTTGGCGCGCGTGGCCAGCGGCAGGGTAAAATTGCCCATTCCGCAAAACAGATCCAGCACCCGATCGTCGGGTTGTACATCAAGCCATTCAATGGCCCGCGCCACCATCTGCTGGTTGACCGCATCATTAACCTGGATAAAGTCGCGCGGGCTAAAGGTTAAGCGTAGACCGTCTGAATGATAATACGGCGCGTCCCCGGTCAGCTGTTCCAGTGAATCACTTTGCGGCGCTAAAAACAGCGCCACATCCTGCTGATGCGAGAACTGTTCCAGTTTTTGTTTATCTTTTGCCGATAACGGCTCGGGATGGCGCAACACCATCAGCGGACCGTTATCCGCCAGCACCAGTTCCACATGCCCCAGCCGCCGCGCGCCCTGTAATTCGTTCAGGCAGGTACGCAGCGCGGGCAGCAACGCCTCAAGCTGGGGAGCCAAAATGGGGCACTGCCGGATATCGATCAGTTCACTGGAGGCGGCTTTGCGAAACCCCATCTGTAAGGTTTGCGCGCGGGCCAGGTAATTCAAGCTCAACCGCGCACGACGGCGGTAGCCCCACTCCGGCCCGGCAATGATCTCGTCAACCGGATGGTTCATCATGCGCGCCAGTGCCTGGGATTTACTGGTTTGCTGAAGCGCAACGCTGGCATGCTGCTGCTGGCAGCCGCCGCAGACGCCGAAATGCGGGCAGCGCGGCGTGACGCGGGCCGGGCTATCATGTAGCCGTTTGTTTACCGTCGCGTGACCAAAATTGCGTTTATCCTGGGTGAGCGTCACCTCCGCCCGTTCGCCTGGGAGTAATCCGCTAATAAATAAAGCCTTACCATCGTGACGAGCTACGCCCTGACCAAAAGGGTCAAGGTCATTTACCGTAACGGTTATGATCTGACGCGTCGTCACGCGTCGCTTTGCAGAGTAGAATTGCGCCATTGCTTACAGGTATTCTTAAAACTAAGTGACGATGATTGTCCCATAACGGAAGCCCATGACCAACTACAGCCTGCGGGCACGCATGATGATTCTGATCCTGGCGCCAACCGTGCTTATCGGGTTGCTGCTGAGTATTTTCTTCGTCGTCCACCGCTATCATGATTTACAGCGCCAACTGGAAGACGCCGGAGCCAGCATTATCGAGCCGCTGGCGGTGTCCAGCGAATACGGCATCAATCAAAAAAACCGTGAATCCGTCCGGCAGTTGATTAGCGTTCTGCACCGCCGTCATTCGGATATTGTGCGGGCGATATCAGTCTACGATCGGGACAACAACCTGTTCGTTACCTCGAATTCCCATTCCCGAACCGAAGGGCTGCGTCTCAGCGAAGGCAGCGCGCTGCCCACGCACCTCACGGTAAGCCGTCAGGGCAACGTAATGATTATGCGCACGCCGATCATCTCGGAGAGCTACTCACCTGATGAATCAGCCGCCACCGACGCCAAGCCGGAAGGCAATATGCTGGGCTACGTGGCGCTGGAGCTCGACCTCAGCTCGGTGCGGCTGCAACAGTATAAAGAGATGATCATCTCGGTGTTAATGCTATCGCTATGCATTTTTTGCGCATTGATATTCGCCTGGCGTCTGATGCGCGACGTCACCGGGCCGATCCGCAATATGGTGAATACCGTCGACCGTATCCGTCGCGGGCAGCTCGATAGCCGCGTGGAAGGCTTTATGCTTGGCGAACTGGATATGCTGAAGAACGGCATCAATTCAATGGCGATGTCGCTGGCGGCCTACCATGAGGAAATGCAGCATAACGTGGACCAGGCGACCTCGGACCTGCGTGAAACGCTGGAGCAGATGGAGATCCAGAACGTGGAGCTGGATCTGGCCAAAAAACGCGCCCAGGAAGCGGCGCGGATCAAATCCGAGTTCCTCGCCAATATGTCCCATGAGCTGCGTACCCCGCTCAACGGCGTGATCGGCTTTACCCGGTTAACGCTGAAAACCGATCTCAATCCTACCCAGCGCGACCATCTCAACACCATTGAGCGTTCGGCCAACAACCTGCTGGCTATCATCAACGATGTGCTGGACTTCTCAAAACTGGAAGCCGGGAAACTGATCCTCGAAAGTATCCCCTTCCTGCTGCGAACCACACTGGACGAAGTGATGACGCTGCTGGCCCATTCGGCGCATGACAAAGGGCTTGAACTGACCATCAATATCAAAAACGATGTGCCGGATAACGTGATTGGCGATCCGCTGCGCCTGCAACAGGTGATCACCAATCTGGTGGGCAACGCCATTAAATTCACCGAAAGCGGCAATATTGATATTTTTGTTGAGAAGCGAGCCATCAGCCACAGCAAAGTGCAGCTTGAAATCCAAATCCGCGACACCGGCATCGGCATTCCGGAGCGCGATCAGTCGCGCCTGTTCCAGGCCTTCCGCCAGGCGGACGCGAGTATCTCCCGGCGTCACGGCGGCACCGGTCTGGGGCTGGTGATCACCCAGCGTCTGGTCAATGAAATGGGGGGTGATATCTCATTCCACAGCCAGCCGAATCGCGGTTCGACCTTCTGGTTCCATATCAATCTCGATTTGAACCAAAACGTGGTGATTGACCGCCAGACCACAGACATTCTGGCGGGCAGACGCATTGCTTACGTAGAGCCTAACCAGGCCGCCGCGCAAAGCACCCTGGATGTGTTAGCCACCACGCCGCTTACCGTGGTCTATAGCCCTACGTTTACCGGCCTGACGGAAAGCCATTACGATATCCTGCTTTATGCCACCTCTGTGACTCAGCGTGAGCCGCTGACCATGCAGCATGAGCTACTGGCAAAAGCGGCGACCATGACCGACTGCCTGCTGCTGGCCCTGCCCTGCCATGCTCAGGTAGACGCTGAGGCGTTGAAGGAAGAAGGTGCGGCGGGCTGTTTACTGAAACCCATCACGGCAACCCGGCTGCTCCCGCTGCTGCTGGAGCATTGTCCTAATGGTCATCCTGTACACCTGCCTGCCGACGAGCAGGGCAAACTGGCGATGACGGTGATGGCGGTAGACGATAATCCAGCTAACCTGAAGCTGATCGCCGCGCTGCTTAACGATCACGTTCAGCATATTGAACTGTGCGAGAACGGAATAGAGGCCATCGAACGCGCCAGGGCGCAGCCGCTGGACATTATCCTGATGGATATTCAAATGCCGGGCATGGATGGCATTCGCGCTTGCGAACTGATCCGCCAACTGCCTCATCACCAGCAAACACCGGTGATTGCCGTTACCGCACATGCCATGGCGGGCCAGAAAGAAAAACTGCTGGCGGCGGGGATGAATGATTATCTGGCGAAGCCCATTGAGGAAGAAAAATTACGGGCTTTATTGCTGCGCTATCAGCCGGGTCAGGTGGTCGCCAGCATGCCTGCGGCGCCCGCCGCCGCGCCAGAACCGCAGCCGGATGCCACCCTCGACTGGCAACTGGCCCTGCGCCAGGCGGCCAATAAGCCCGATCTGGCGCGGGAGATGCTGCATATGCTGCTGGAATTCCTGCCGGAAGTGCGCAACATCCTTGAGGAGCAGTTGGTCGGCGAAAACCCGGAAAATCTTTTGGATACCATCCATAAGCTGCAAGGTAGCTCAGGCTATAGCGGCGTTCCGAGGCTCAAAAAACTGTGCCATTTGATTGAGCAGCAGTTGCGAAGCGGTACGCCACCTGCCGATCTTGAGCCGGAAATGCTGGAGCTATTGGATGAGATGGACAACGTGGCACGAGAGGCGCAGAAAATACTGGCTTAGTCCGGCAAATGAACCCCTGTCGAGAGTATTGCCGGACAGCCAGTGCGACTTTTACTTCGCCTGAGCGTCATACATCACGGTAACGTCAGGGTGAGCGAGCAGCAGAGAGGCAGGGAACTGAGTAGAGACCTGTGTGGTTTCCATCAGCCGCTTCAACACTGCTTGCTTATTTTTACCGGTGACGATCACGATGATTTTTTTGCTCATCAGAATTTGCGCAATGCCGGTCGTAATGCCGCGCGTAATGGGAGCCGTTCCTGCAATCATTGGATGTTTCATTGATGAGTCAGCCAGTTCCACCACCGCTGTTTGAGCGGGTAATGCATCGGCGGGCTCATTAAATCCAATATGTCCGTTGAGGCCAATCCCCAGAATGCACAGATCGGGATTGACGATGCCGCTCAGCAACGCGTTGGCTTTATCACACTCCAGCTGAAGACTGGATGACAGCGCATTAATGCCTG
Organism: Atlantibacter hermannii; assembly: GCF_009907385.1. GTDB lineage: Bacteria > Pseudomonadota > Gammaproteobacteria > Enterobacterales > Enterobacteriaceae > Atlantibacter > Atlantibacter hermannii_A. Next base: position 77,703 of record NZ_JAAATR010000036.1, on the reverse strand, counting down.
AGTAATTCTCCTCCCTGATTCCCCATGGCTGCAAAACATGCTTCATCAAATAGCTGTCGCAGGATTGCGAATGGGCAAGCCCTAACCCTTCCCATTCATCAAGTTTATGAATTTTTACCGATGCAAACCGCGAAGTATCACCGTTTAGCTTCTTAGAAACGCAATCATAGGCCAATGTCGGGGACTGACCCGATGCCAGCATCATAAACGCATCCGGCTTTGCATTGACGACACCGATAATTTCATCTGCCGCTTTATCGGCAAGGGTATGTTCAGACTCAATACAGATAAATTTCATTTCAACCTCTTTTCATAGATAACGTAACTTGATAATTAACCGGATGTGCGAAAGCTTCGGTATATTCCATTGCAATACCGCCATTTGTAGCCTGGCGAACAATTTTAATAATCGGCGTACCGGGTTCCAGCCCCAGCATTTCGCTTTCCCGTTTTCCGATTAAAACGGGGTGATAAATTTCTTCAACAAAAATGCTGTATTCCCCCGTGCATTGCGCAATCATGTGGTACAAACCGTGCTTTTTAATATTTTCCTCATTAATGCCCTTAAAGCGCTCATAGGGTAAATAACTGGTTTCGTAGAGTGCCGGTTTCTTTTCAATATGGCGTAACCGGGCAATCCTGAGAATTAACCCCTCGCGCCCCAGTTCTAATTCTGAAGCAATGCGGGCATCTTTAATGATGGTAAAATCTTTGATGCTGGTACTGTGCTGCTTGCCGTATGCCGCCATCTCATCGGTAAAACTTATCGGCTTACTGTTATCATGCATCATCGCAGGCATTTTAACGGTGGTGCCGATGCCGCGGCTTTTTGTCACATAACCCAGCGAGGCCAGATAGCTGATTGCACCTCTAATCGTTGCGCGGCTGCACATGTATATTTTTTCCAGCTCGGGCTCCGCAGGTAAAAGCTGGCCAATTGAGTAAAGTGTGCCGATTTTATTTTTAATATCCTCGGCTATCATCAGGTATTTAGGATTAAATTCCGTCGTTTTCATTGGCATTTATCCTGACCAGTTGTTCAGCTAAAGAAGTGATACCTTCTTTACCATGCTGAATAATTGCCTGAATAAGCGACGCATCGTCACTGTCATCCTCGCGCAAACTGATTGCCGCATGAAGCGTGGTGAAATTACAACCTGCAATAACGTGATAACCCGGATTAACAATGGCAATCTCGCTGGATTTATTAAAAGGCGTGCCCCCTAAAATATCGGTGCAAAATATCACGCCCTCCCCTGAGTCGACGCGATTGGCGCAAACAATCAGATCGGACTTAAGCTCTTCTGCACCTTTTTCAAAATCATAGGGAGCAATGGCCAGTTGCTCTGTATGCCCCAGAATCCCTTGTACCAGAGAAAATAACCCCTGGGCAAACTCGCCATGTCCGGATATAACAATGCCTTTCATCACAAGATCCCCGCCCAGGAAAACACCAGACTGATCGCAGCAATCAGTGAAATTAGCGTCAGCGGTTTCGCGCCTTTATATTTAATCAGCCAGAACAGCAAACCGGTGACCAGTAGCGGCAGCAGTTTTGGCGCGATCGCATCCAGCAGATCTTTTTGCACTGTTACGACGGCATCTCCGGCGTGGATCACTAAAGGCGTCGTGATGCTGACATAGGCGGCAATTAACCCGCCGATGACCGTGAGACCCAACAGCGTGGCGGCGCGAGTGATCATTCGGGTACTGTCTTTCAGTGAAGTGATCGCCTGGATCCCCTGGCGATACCCCACCCGCATCAAACCAAAACGCACCAGGTTTTGCAGCAGGAAAAAAGCCAGAATATAAAAGAACGGCGCAATCGCATTGCCGGTTGACGCAAGGCTGGCTGCAATGCCGCCGATAATAGGAATACCCGTCGCCCACAGCAGCGAATCGCCAATCCCTGCCAGAGGCGCCATCGCAGCGAGCTTCACCGCATTAATGGTGGCTACCGGTTCCTTGCGGCTTTCTGCCGCCAGACCCAACGCCAGCGGTCCTGGCACCACGAAGGTATTGGTGTTAAAAAACTCGTTATGGAGTTTCAGGGATTTTTTCAAATCCTCAGGGTTATTGGCGTGGATTTTTTTCAGCGCGGGCAGCAATGCAAACAGCACGCCTCCCGCCTGCATACGCTCGTAGTTGAATGAGGTATTCAACAGCATGGTCCGCCAGGCGACTTTATTTAAATCAGCGCGCGTCAGCGTCACGGGCGTTTTATCTTCAAATTCAATTTGGTTTTCAGGTAATGTATGCATGGTAAAAATCCTTTTAAATACCATCAGTTTCAGCAGGCGCGGTGTCTTTGCTCAGGCTCTTTTGCAAATAATAATCATAAATCACAAAGCAAAACGCGAAAATCGCCAGCGCCAGCACCGGTAAATTCAGATACGCGGTCGCAAAGAAACCGAGAATAAGAAAAGCGACGTATTCAGTACGGAACATCATTTTCAATAACATGGCGAAGCCGACCGCAGGAAGAATGCCCCCCGCAACGCCCAGACCATGAATAATCCATTCAGGAAGCACTTTAATTGCCTGAGCCGCTTTATCCGCACCGAAATAGACCGGAATAAAGGAGACAATAAAATAGAGCACCGCACACAATGCCAGCCCCATATACTGGTTTATTTCAATACCTTTATAATTGCCCTCTTCAATATGTTTATCGTTACGGTGCATCAACCACGCCAGTAGCGTACAAAAAGTTGTCATTATCGCCTGCATTAACACGGCAAACGGCACCCCAACGGCAATAGCCGTCTGCGGCGGTAATTTACTGACAATAGCAAACGTAACGCCCATTAAGGTCCCAATAACCATATTCGGCGGCTGTGCACCGCCAAACGCGGCGGTTTGCCCTAAAAAGACCAGCTCAAACATGCCGCCAACGATTAAACCCGTTTTCACATCGCCTAATACCAGGCCAACGAGAAATCCGACAACCACTGGCCGATAAATCTGGAATTGTTCGGCAAAAGAATCCGCGCCGCAAATGGCCCCCACCAGCGCCAGTAATAGAGCCGTTTCAAGATTCATAATGTTTTCTCATCAAGCGTAACGACCTGATCGGTCGGGAGTAAGCAGTACGTTAACGCGACGCCTTGTTGAATGATTTCTTTCAGCATGACGCGCTCCTCTGGAGTCACATAAATTGTGCGGAAAAGATTTTCTGCACCGGGTTTGGCGCTGATATTGCCTAAATTAATCTGCGTAATGGGAAAGCCGCCCTTTACCAGGCGCGCGGCATCACTGATGCTGCGCAGCAGAACGAATATTTTCTGGTGCGGCGCCGCTTTATCAATAATTTGTAACGCACGCTCAATTGAAAAACAGCGTAAATCAACGCCCTCAGGAACGGCCATCGCCAGCAGTAATTTTTGAGAGTCATTAACCGCAACGTCGTCATTTGCAATTAAACATAAGTTGGCTTTGGTATGGGGGAGCCAACTGGTAGCAACCTGACCATGGATTAAACGATCGTCGATTCGACAATGAACTATATTTGCCATGAATTATCACCTTAATAAAATAGACCGCACAAACATACTAATGTTTGCGTTATTACTGTAATCGGTGACAAACATGTCTGAATGTGATGTATGACAATTTTTTCGATGGAATAAAATTATTAAGAATCAGGAACGATTGTCATTAGTTAGCGTTATTATTGGCGCACCCAGGCATAAGGCGTTATTTAAGAATTTAACCCAGGCAAATCTCCCTTAATATAAATAAAGAGATAAGCAGCAATCATCAGTGCCAGAAGAAAGCAAATAAAAACAAGATATTCTGAAAAAAAAGCGGACTAACCGATTAAATAAAATAATAAGTTAGTAATTATAAAATAATAAACAAGGCGAATCTTTGGTGAGACTTACCCAAAGATCTGCACGGTGGAATGGTGAAAACTGCCGCCCTTTCCTTCAGGAAGAGGCGGCATTTATGATTACAGCGAAGACATTTTTATTACAGCAGCAATATTGCGGGCATTCATCCGAAGATTCTCTGCGGCATTTTCCAGGGCCTCATCCAGGGTACAGATACGCGGGATTACGCTAAAAATCGCATCCAGCCCGTGGTCGTAAACCACGTCCACATCTGCCGTCAGGCTGCCGGCAATGCCAATCACCGGAATTGCATAGCGTTTCGCCACGCGGGCCACGCCGATGGGCACTTTGCCGTGAATGGTCTGGCTGTCGATCCGCCCTTCCCCGGTGATCACCAGGTCCGCATCGCGCACGGCGGCGTCCAGCGCCAGCGCTTCGGTAACAATTTCGATGCCCTGACGCAGATCCGCACCGCAGAAAGCATACAGCGCCACGCCCATACCGCCCGCTGCGCCGCCGCCTTTTAACGTCATCACGGATTTATCAAGATCGCGCTCAATGATTTGGCCGTAGTGGGTCAGCGCGCTATCAAGCTGTTTAATCATCTCCGGCGTCGCCCCTTTTTGCGGGCCGAAAATCGCGGTTGCGCCTTCCTCACCCGTCAGGGGATTGGTCACATCGCAGGCGGCTTCGATACGGCACTCCGCCAGCCGCTTATCAAGCTGGCTGATGTCGATGCGCGCCAGCTGGCTCAACGCGTCGCCGCCAAAGCCCAGTGGTTCGCCCTGTTTGTCCAGCAATCGCGCGCCCAGCGCCTGCACCATGCCCGCGCCGCCGTCGTTGGTCGCGCTGCCGCCCAGGCCGATAATAATATGCCGTACCCCCGCATCCAGCGCGTGGCGAATCAGTTCGCCGGTGCCCCAGCTGGTGGTGATGCGCGGGTCGCGGCGCGCTGGCGCTACCGACTCCAGACCGCTCGCCGCCGCCATTTCGATAAACGCCTGCCGCTCATCGCCGGAAAGCCCATAAAACGCGTCGACCGGCTCGCCCAGCGGCCCGGTGACGCGAAGATTGACAATGCGGCCCTGCGTCGCCGCCACCATCGCCTCGACGGTGCCTTCGCCGCCGTCGGCCATGGGGATTTTTACCATCTCCGCATCGGGAAAAATCTGCCGGAAGCCGTCCTCAATGGCGGTCGCGACCTCAAGCGCAGTCAGGCTCTCTTTCCAGGAATCAGGAGCGATAACGATTTTCATAGCTGTTCCTTTCGCGCGGTTTTATTTCGCCTCTTTTGATAAAGCATAAGCGGCGACAACGGCAGCCGCCTGCCGTTAAAAAAAACGGTGCCCGAGGGCACCGAGACGATTAACGCACCATGCAGGGGCGCTTGTTATCGAATTTCCACTCAGGAATAAGATACTGCATACCCATGGCGTCATCGCGTGCGCCAAGTCCATGTTTTTGATAAAGCGCGTTGGCTTTCATCACCTGGTCCATATCCAGCTCGACGCCCAGGCCCGGCGTTGACGGCACCTGCACCATGCCGCCCTTGATTTCGAACGGCGCTTTGGTCAGACGCTGGTTGCCTTCCTGCCAGATCCAGTGGGTATCGATGGCGGTAATGTTGCCCGGTGCGGCAGCCGCAACGTGAGTGAACATCGCCAGCGAGATATCAAAGTGGTTATTGGAGTGCGAGCCCCAGGTCAGGCCGAAGTCATGGCACATCTGCGCCACTCGGACCGAACCCTGCATAGTCCAGAAGTGCGGATCCGCCAGCGGGATATCCACAGATTGCAGCGACAGGGTGTGCCCCATCTGACGCCAGTCGGTGGCGATCATGTTCGTCGCGGTTGGCAGACCGGTGGCGCGACGGAACTCCGCCATCACTTCGCGTCCGGAATAGCCCTGTTCAGCGCCGCACGGATCTTCCGCATAGGCCAGCGAGCCTTTCAGGTATTTGCCGATTTTAATGGCTTCGTTCAGCGACCATGCGCCGTTCGGATCCAGGGTGACGCGCGCCTGCGGGAAGCGCTTCGCCAGCGCAATAATGGATTCGGCTTCTTCTTCACCCGCCAGCACGCCGCCTTTGAGTTTGAAATCATTAAAGCCGTATTTCTCGTAAGCCGCTTCCGCCAGGCGTACTACCGCCTGCGGGGTCATGGCTTCGTCGTGGCGCAGGCGATACCAGTCGCACTGATCGTCCGGCTGGCTCTGGTACGGCAGCGGAGTCCGTTTACGGTCGCCGACGAAGAACAGGTAGCCGAGCATTTCCACTTCGCTGCGCTGTTGCCCATCGCCCAGCAGCGACGCCACATTCACGCCCAGGTGTTGGCCTAACAAGTCCAGCAATGCGGCTTCAATACCGGTAACCACGTGAATGGTGGTGCGCAAGTCGAAGGTTTGCAGACCGCGGCCGCCCGCATCGCGGTCGGCAAACGTATTGCGCACGGTATTGAGGATATTTTTATATTCACCGAGCGTTTTACCCACCACCAACGCGGCGGCATCTTCCAGGGTCTGGCGAATTTTCTCGCCGCCCGGGATCTCGCCCACGCCAGTATGGCCTGAGTTATCTTTAATAATCACAATATTACGCGTGAAGAACGGGGCATGGGCGCCGCTCAGGTTCATCAGCATACTGTCATAACCCGCCACCGGGATAACCTGCATTTCGGTGACTACGGGCGTGGATTGATAAGTCGTCATCATGTAAATCCTTTATCTAAGCCTTCAGGAACGTCCGAATACCGGGCGTTTGCGGTCAAATGTCCAACCAGGAATCAGATACTGCATTGGGCCGGCATCGTTACGCGCGCCGCCGGGCAGTTTCTTGTACGCCTCGTGGGCGTTGTGGATTTGATCCCAGTCGATCTCCACGCCCAGGCCCGGCGCATCCGGTACAGCAATTTTGCCGTCTTTAATTTGCAGCGGATCGCGGGTCAGCCGTGATTCGCCTTCCTGCCAAATCCAGTGAGTATCAATGGCGGTCGGGTTGCCCGGTGCCGCCGCGCCAACGTGAGTAAACATCGCCAGCGAAATATCAAAATGGTTATTGGAGTGGCAACCCCAGGTCAGGCCCCAGTCGTCGCACATCTGCGCCACGCGCACGGCGCCGCTTAAGGTCCAGAAATGCGGGTCCGCCAGCGGGATATCGACCGCATTGAGCATGATCGAGTGGCCCATTTCACGCCAGTTAGTGGCGATCATATTGGTGGCGACTGGCAGGCCGGTCGCGCGGCGGAATTCCGCCATCACTTCTCGTCCTGAGTAGCCCTGCTCCGCGCCGCACGGATCTTCAGCATAGGTCAGCACATCATTCAGCCCCTTGCACAGCCCGATGGCTTCATCCAGCAGCCAGGCCCCGTTCGGGTCTACGGTGATGCGCGCATCCGGGAAGCGTTTTTTCAGGGCGCGGGCGGCGTCAATCTCTTGCTCGCCCGGCAACACGCCGCCTTTCAGTTTGAAATCTTTAAACCCGTAGCGATCCTGAGCAGCTTCCGCCAGACGCACGACCGACTCACTGTTCATCGCTTCCTGATGACGCAGGTGATACCAGGGATGCTTGCCCTGCTCGCCCGCCTGATAAGGCAGGTCGGTTTTGGTGCGATCGCCGATGTAGAACAGGTAGCCCAGCACGGTTACCGCATCGCGCTGCTTGCCAGGGCCGAGCAGTTCGCATACCGGTACGTTCAGCGCTTTGCCCAGCAGATCGAGCAGTGCCGCTTCCAGCGCCGCCACGGCGTTCACTTTCAGTTCAAACGTCCAGGCGCCTTTACCGAAGGTATCGAAATCCGCGGCCTGATTGCCCTTGTGAACCTGCTGCACTACGCGATTCAAACGCGCCACTTCCTGACCAACTACCGTGGGAATCGCGTCTACCAGCGTCTGGTAAATCACTTCGCCGCCGGGGGCTTCCCCAACGCCGGTGTTGCCGGCGTTGTCGGTCAGAACCACGATGTTACGGGTGAACCAGGCGTTATGCGCGCCGCCGATGTTCATCAGCATGCTGTCCTGGCCGGCGACCGGGATCACCTTCATTCCGGTAATGACGGGACTCGATTGTGTGGTCATGCGCGGCTCCCGTTAACAGGTTTAAGTTCGATTCGTTTGATATCGCCCACGATCACCAGATAGCTCAGCACCGCGATAAAGGCGTGGACACCCACATAAATCAGCGCGCCGTTGAACGAACCGGAGACCCCAACGATATAACCGATAGCGATTGGCGTCACGATACCGGAAATGTTGCCGAACATGTTGAACAGACCGCCGCTCAGGCCGCTGATCTCTTTCGGCGCGGTATCCGCCATCACCGCCCAGCCCAGCGCGCCGATGCCTTTACCAAAGAACGCCATGGCCATAAAGCCGATAATCATCCACTCTGCATCCACATAGTTACAGAACACCATGGTCATGGAGAGCAGCATACCGAGCACGATCGGCGTCTTACGGGCGATATTCAGCGAACCGGTACGACGCATCAGCCAGTCGGAAATAATGCCGCCTAACACGCCGCCCACGAAGCCGCAGATTGCCGGAACAGACGCCACAAACCCCGCTTTGAGAATCGACATACCGCGCGCCTGCACCAGATACACCGGGAACCAGGTGATAAAGAAATACGTCAGGGCGTTGATGCAGTACTGGCCGATATACACGCCGATCATCATGCGGGACTTCAGCAGCTGCTTGATTTGCCCCCATTTCTGGCTGAACGGTACGGTTTGTTTATTGCTCTTCTGATCCATATTGATCAGCGCGCCGCCGGCTTCGATGTAATCAAGCTCCGCCTGGTTTACGCCCGGATGCTGGTTCGGTTCGTGGATCATTTTCAGCCACAGGAAGCTGACCAGAATACCCAGACCGCCCATAAAGAAGAACACGTGCGACCAGCCCACGGCGTGCGTCAGCCAGCCCATGATCGGGGCGAAAATAACGGTCGCGAAGTACTGTGCGGAGTTAAAAATGGCGACGGCGGTGCCCCTTTCCTGCGCCGGGAACCAGGCCGCGACGATTCGGCTGTTGCCGGGGAAGGAAGGCGCTTCAGCAAGCCCTACCAGGAAGCGCAGGGTAAACAGCGCGACGATGATGCCGAAACCACTGAAGATATCGACGAAACCCTGCAGCAGGGTAAACATCGACCAGATAAAGATGGACCAAAAGTAGACGCGTTTTGAGCCAAAACGGTCAAGCAGCCAACCGCCCGGGATCTGACCGATTACGTATGCCCATGAAAAGGCAGAAAACACATAACCCATCCCGACCGGATCCAGCCCGATATCTTTGGCCATTTCTGACCCGGCGATAGAGAGCGTGGCGCGGTCGCCATAGTTAAACGAGGTGACGATAAACAGCATCACCACTATCCAATAACGAGCATTGGTGCGCTTTTGCACGGCGCTCGCCGTCTGGCTAATCGTATTCATTGTTGCACTCCTGAATCATAGCGTGTTGCTACATTCATTCTGAACAGCACAACCTGGAGGGTAATCAGAATGAGTTTTTGAGTTGTAAGTCGCAGTATTGTTAGCCCAGAGGCGTGACCGCCCTGTTTTCTGCGTTTTAAGAACTGGCGAAAAAAGTATATGAAGGGGACGAAAAGAGCTCACCGTGCAGCGCCACAACATTGCGCGGCATTACCTTGAGGGTTTATGGCATCCGCACAACGGAATGGGCGATGCTTCACGGAAATGAAACCGCAGGTACATGAAACATTGTTTCAAATGAAATGAAGGTAAAGATTGTGAGGCTTGTCGCTTGACGCAGAAAAAGACGGGACGAGAAGAGGAAACACAAAGCTCACTAAAGTGACGATTTATCAGCAGCTTGCCCTGGCATTAACCGCTGGCGATAAATTCTGAAAAGTCAATGTGAGCCCCCGGATGAGGGCCCGACATTAATTAAGCTGCGCCCCCCAGGCTTCAACCCAGGGATTGGAAACGGATTCCGGTTCCGGGTCTTCGCTGGCGTCAATCATCAACACCTCGCCTACGCGTTTGGCGTTTTGTTCAGCGAGCAGCGCATCGAACTGCTTGCCGGCACCGCAGAAATTCTTGTAAGTGCTATCCCCCAGGGCAATCACACCATAGCGCAGCCCCGGCTGATAACCCAACTGATCCTTAATACCCTGAAACAGCGGCGCGATGCTGTCCGGCATATCCCCCTGCCCGGTTGTCGAGGTCACTACCAGCACATAATCGTTCTCATACTGCCGCCAGTCGTTGAGCTCCGGATCTTCATACACGGTGGCGCTATGCCCCTGGCCGCGTAAGATAGCTTCCGCCTCCTCCGCCACCAGTAGCGCGTTGCCATACATGGTGCCGACAAAAATCCCTATCTTTGCCATTGCTGTGACTCCTTACGGTTAATCCTGATGAGAGTCATCCTGACCGTTGAGGGAAGGAAACTCAACCCTTTCAATATCGGGGAGAATTCCACGCCAGCCGAAATGTGATAGCGCCGACATCCAGACATTATCCAGCGGAGCCGTAATCTTCAACGGTTCGCCGGTGACCGGATGATTCAGCGACAGCGAACTGGCATGCAACATCAGGCGATCGCAGCCAAAATGCTCTGCCGCCGCACGGTTTTGCCGTAAGTCACCGTGTTTGCTGTCGCCGATAATCGGGTGGCGCAGATGGGCTAAGTGGCGGCGCAGCTGGTGCTTGCGCCCGGTTTGCGGCAGTAACGACACCAGGCTGTAGCGCGCGGTGGAATAGCGGCCCACCGCAACCGGCATTTCAACCGTGGCGACGCCGCGATAGTGGGTCACTGCCGGCTGCGGGCCTTTATCGGTGCGAGAAAATTTATCGCCGATTTTATCCAGCTCTTCGGTCAATGGATAATCCAGCACCGCCTCATCCTGCAACCAGCCGCGCGTAATCGCGTAGTAATGTTTTTGGATCTGATGATGTTCAAACTGCTGGGCCAGCAGCCGTCCAGCTTCACTGGAAAGCCCCATCAGCAATACGCCGGAGGTCGGCCTGTCCAGCCGATGGGCGGTAAACACGTGCTGACCAATCTGATCGCGCACGGTTTGCATCACCACGACTTTTTCATCGCGATCGAGCCAACTGCGATGCACCAGCCAGCCGGACGGTTTATTGACCGCCACCAGCCACTCATCCTGATACAGGATCTCCAGACTCACTGGTTTTCCTCAGTGAACCAGGCGTCCATTTCCTGAAGAAGTGCCAGCACATCTTCCCGCGCCGGATGGCCGGGGTGCAGCGCCACTTCATAATAGGGCGCGATGGCGAACGCCTGTGGCAGCGGGGTGTTGCTGTCGATCAGCGCATTCATTCGGGGAATAAAAATCCACTGTAGCCATTCATAAGGCGCGAGGGTATCCAGGCAAAATGGTTTATCACTGTTAAACGCAGCGGCATCCGGGGGCGTGCCCTGCCACTGTTGGTGATGACGCAGTGTGGTTTCGATGCGTAAAAGCTGCTGACGCACAGCCTCAGCTCTGTTCATGATGACCTCTATTCCGGCAAACAGGCGCGAAGCATAGCATTACATGGCGGGAATAAAAAAAGGGAGCACTGTAAAAACAGTGCTCCCGGTTCGTTTCGCAGCAGTCCGGCTACTTTTGTTGCTCCCTGCTCATCCGTGACAACTTTTCCTGCAAGCTCAAGAGCTCAATGTCCTTATTCATGCATCCTGCACGTCATCATCCTGATGGCTTAGTTGCACCGTCCTGGCGCTGAATCCCTGATCGTCCTGATCCACCGAACATCCCGACCGGCTCTCGTTCTCCCTCCTGGAGGTGTCCTTTAACGCAGCCTTGCGTTATCCTTGCTTCTTCCTGAAGCCTTCCCTGAATCACCTTCCCGGTGTGTTCCCTGTCTGAAGTAACATCTTCCTGATGTACACTTCATATCGCGACGTCCTGTCGACACGTATAGAATCCGCTATTACGGCTCGTCTTACAAGCGAACGGAGATCACAAATTGCAGTTAAGTTTCATTCGAAAGCGGCAATTTCAACAGTAACTCGCTGATAAACATCAGGTTAAATTTTACAACCAGGTAAACACCCTAAAGTGTTAGTGTCGATCTCTCACAAACTTGTAAGAGATTTCTCACACGCGGATTAGCAAAAATTGCTTACACACGCGGTTCGAGGCGGGACAGGAAGTCGCTCAGCGTCGGCGCAAGCACGGCGCGCTGGCGGGTTCCCAGTTTTTCCAGCACCACTTCACCCCGTAAATTGCACACCGAAATGACTTCCAGTTCATCCTCACGGGTTGCAATAAACAGTGTAGGAGAGAGTTTTAAGCGCTTTTGGGTGACCAGATGCCCGATCAGGTTTTCCTGTACCCGGCGAAAGTCGTCTTCGCTCCAGGTTTGCAGCAGCGTCAGCGTTTCACCAGCAAACTGCGCGGGCATATCGCCAGCAAACTGGGTGGTATAAAAAGGGTGGATGTCCGCCCGCAGAACGATATCCATCGCCCGCTCCACAGCGCTGAGATCGGCGGCAGGTTCAAACGGCTGCGGCTGCCAAATCACCTTATCCTGCAATGTCGAAATGATACACGGCGAGGGCACCCCATACAGCTCTTCGCTTTGCGGCCAGGTTGCGTATGCCTCATGCCACGCATCGCAAAATCGGCTGGTAAAGGCTTTCAGGGCTTGCTGCACGTCACTTTCCACCACGTTTCTCTCTCTTTGCCAGGTACGGTACACTAGGCCGCATATTGTACCTGCTTTATTTTGGTGACACATGACTTCTTATGAAAACCACGCGGCGTTAAGCGGACTGACGCTCGGCAAGTCCACGGATTATCGGGATATTTACGATGCCAGCCTGTTGCAGCCGGTGCCGCGCAGTTTAAATCGCGACCCGCTGGGAATCCGCGCTGATGATTTACCGTTTCACGGCGCGGATATCTGGACGCTGTATGAGCTATCATGGCTTAACAGCAACGGCTTACCGCAAGTGGCTGTCGGGCACGTCAGCATTGATTCCACCAGCGTCAATCTGGTGGAGTCCAAGAGCTTCAAACTCTACCTCAACAGCTTTAACCAGAGCCGCTTCGCCAGTTGGGACGAGGTGCAAAACACCCTTGCGCGGGATTTACGCCACTGCGCGCAGGGCGACGTTGAGGTACAGCTTTACCGGATCCAGGATATTGAAGGGCAAGCCATCGCGGCGTTCGACGGCGAGTGTATCGACGAGCAGCCCATCACCATTGATCACTATGAATTTGATGCCGCGTATCTGGACGGCGCGGCGGGAGAGCAGCAGGTTGAAGAAACGCTGGTCAGCCATATCCTGAAATCCAACTGTCTGATTACCCATCAGCCAGACTGGGGGTCGGTGCAAATCCGCTATCGCGGCCCGCAAATCGACCGGGAAAAACTGCTGCGTTATCTGGTCTCATTCCGCCACCATAACGAATTCCACGAACAGTGCGTGGAGCGGATTTTTAGCGACATCATGCGATTCTGCCAACCGCAAACCCTGAGCGTTTACGCGCGCTATACCCGTCGCGGCGGGCTGGACATTAACCCCTGGCGCAGCAATGGCGATTTCACCCCTGCCGCCGGGCGGCTGGTGCGTCAATAACTGGAATATGTCTCGCATTTGACACACCATTTTACGTTAGCGGGTTGTTAAACCGGAGCTGGCGGGGCTATTGTAATCACAGGGATCGGCGCGTTGTGCCCGTAAGGAGTTCACTTGATTACACATATTAGCCCGCTTGGCTCAATGGATATGTTGTCGCAGCTGGAAGTCGACATGCTTAAACGCACGGCCAGCAGCGACCTTTATCAACTCTTCCGCAATTGTTCACTGGCTGTACTGAATTCCGGTAGTCAGACCGACAACAGTAAAGAACTGCTTTCTCGCTTCGAAAATTTCGACATTAACGTGCTGCGGCGCGAGCGCGGCGTAAAGCTCGAACTGATTAACCCGCCGGATGAGGCTTTTGTTGATGGGCGCATTATCCGCTCATTACAGGCCAACCTGTTCGCCGTGCTGCGCGATATTTTGTTCGTTAACGGGCAAATCACCAACGCCGGTCGGCTACAGCATCTCGATCTTGAGGATTCCACCCATATCACCAACCTGGTGTTTTCGATTCTGCGCAACGCCCGTGCGCTGCACGTCGGGGAAGCGCCGAATATGGTGGTGTGCTGGGGCGGTCACTCAATCAACGAAACCGAATATCTGTATGCGCGCCGCGTCGGCACCCAGTTGGGCCTGCGCGAACTGAATATCTGCACCGGCTGCGGGCCGGGCGCAATGGAAGCACCAATGAAGGGTGCGGCGGTGGGCCATGCCCAGCAGCGTTATAAAGATGGCCGCTTTATCGGGATGACCGAGCCGTCGATTATCGCGGCGGAGCCGCCAAACCCGCTGGTCAATGAACTGATTATCATGCCGGATATTGAAAAGCGCCTCGAAGCGTTCGTGCGTATCGCCCACGGGATCATTATTTTCCCTGGCGGCGTGGGGACAGCGGAAGAGCTGCTCTATTTATTGGGCATTCTGATGAACCCGCATAACCAGGACCAGGTGCTGCCGCTGATCCTCACCGGGCCGAAGCAGAGCGCGGATTACTTCCGGGTGCTGGATGAGTTTATTGTCAGTACCCTGGGCGAGCAGGCGCGTCGTTACTACCGCATCATTATTGAAGATGCGCCGGAAGTGGCCCGCCAGATGAAAAAAGCGATGCCGCAGGTGAAAGAAAACCGTCGTGAAACCGGCGACGCCTACAGTTTTAACTGGTCGATTCGCATTTCGCCGGACCTACAGGTGCCGTTCGAACCAACCCACACCAATATGGCGAACCTGAAACTTTATCCTGACCAGCCGACGGAAGTGCTGGCGGCGGATTTGCGTCGCGCCTTCTCCGGCATCGTCGCGGGCAACGTGAAGGAAAACGGCATACGGGCCATTGAGCAATTTGGCCCGTATAAAATACATGGCGATGCGCACATGATGAAGCAGATGGATCATCTGCTACAGGGTTTTGTGGCGCAACACCGTATGAAACTGCCGGGCAGTGCGTATATCCCCTGCTACGAGATCTGTACCTAGCATAATCTACAATCCCCGGGCGGCCATGAGCCGCCCTTTTTTTTGCTTTCACGGCAAAAAGAAAACGATTGCTTTCGTGTTCCTGACGAAAAACATCATCCTAACCAATAAATTTACCTTAATAAATCCCGTTTAACCGCAATTTAACAGAGTAAAATCTGATATCCATGGCCGGCAGCTTCCGGCCCTGCCCTGCGAATGATAGTCTTCGCGTCCAATAATCTGGCAAAGGAGTAAAAAAGCAGCGTAAAGGCCCAAAAATTACCCTTACAAAAAGTAGATTATGGCAATTGAGATCCCGATCACTGATAGATTGACGCCATAAATGTATCTTTCCGCCCGAAAATAGTTACGGGAAAAAATTATAAAAATCCCCTCTTTACCAGTATTTCGTTTTACAGTCAGGCGCTTTTGCATTGGATGTCTCTAAAAGCCTGATTTTTATGCTTCCTCCAGGAGAAACAGATGGAAACCACCCAAACCAGCACCATTGCGTCAACCGCGACGCGTAGTTCATGGCGCAAAACCGACACCATGTGGATGCTTGGCCTGTACGGCACGGCAATCGGCGCAGGTGTTCTTTTCTTACCTATCAACGCCGGTGTCGGCGGCATGATCCCGCTGATCATCATGGCGATCATTGCTTTCCCGATGACCTTCTTCGCACACCGTGGTTTGACCCGCTTTGTGCTGTCAGGCAAAAACCCGGGCGAAGACATTACTGAAGTGGTTGAAGAACACTTCGGCGTCGGCGCAGGCAAACTGATCACCCTGCTCTACTTCTTTGCTATCTATCCCATCCTGCTGGTTTACAGCGTGGCAATTACCAACACGGTAGACAGCTTCATTACCCACCAGTTGGGCATGACTGCGCCGCCGCGTGCGATCCTTTCTCTTATCCTGATTATCGGCATGATGACCATCGTGCGTTTCGGTGAGCAGATGATCGTGAAAGCGATGAGCGTGCTGGTGTTCCCGTTTGTTGCGGCACTGATGCTGCTGGCGCTTTATCTGATCCCACAGTGGAACGGCGCGGCGCTGGACACCCTGTCCCTGAGCTCTGCCTCTACCGGCAATGGCCTGTGGATGACCCTGTGGCTGGCCATCCCGGTAATGGTGTTCTCCTTCAACCACTCGCCGATTATCTCCTCCTTCGCCGTGGCGAAGCGTGAAGAGTACGGTGTGGAAGCAGAAAAGAAATGTTCACGCATTCTGGCGTTTGCACACATCATGATGGTGCTGACGGTGATGTTCTTCGTATTCAGCTGCGTACTGAGCCTTTCCCCGGCTGATCTGGCGGAAGCGAAAGCGCAGAACATCTCGATTCTGTCTTATCTGGCTAACCACTTTAACGCGCCGATCATCGCCTGGATGGCGCCGATCATCGCGATTATCGCCATCACCAAATCCTTCCTGGGCCACTATCTGGGCGCGCGTGAAGGCTTCAACGGTATGGTGATTAAATCTCTGCGTGGCAAAGGTAAATCTATCGAAATCAACAAACTGAACCGCATCACTGCACTGTTCATGCTGGTTACCACCTGGATTGTGGCAACCCTGAACCCGAGCATCCTGGGCATGATTGAAACTCTGGGCGGCCCGATTATCGC
The DNA here is from genome assembly GCF_009907385.1 of Atlantibacter hermannii. GTDB lineage: Bacteria > Pseudomonadota > Gammaproteobacteria > Enterobacterales > Enterobacteriaceae > Atlantibacter > Atlantibacter hermannii_A. Next base: position 61,211 of record NZ_JAAATR010000036.1, on the reverse strand, counting down.
AATGATCCTGTTCCTGATGCCGATGTATGCCATCCAGAAAGTACCGGCTATGCGCAAGTACAGCGGCCATATCAGCAACGTATTCGTGGTTGTGATGGGCCTGATTGCCATCTCCGCTATCTTCTACTCGCTGTTCGGCTAATCACCTCGTCCGCGCCGCTCGCTGAGCGGCGCATGCCCTTACCTCTCACTACGCAATGGATGCATCATGATTAGTGTTTTTGATATTTTCAAAATCGGTATCGGTCCTTCCAGTTCCCATACTGTCGGGCCGATGAAAGCGGGCAAGCAGTTTACGGATGATTTAATCGCACAAGGATTGTTGCGTGATGTTACCCGTGTCGTTGTTGATGTTTACGGTTCTCTTTCCCTGACGGGTAAGGGTCACCACACTGATATTGCTATCATTATGGGTCTGGCGGGCAACCTGCCGCACTCGGTTGATATCGATAGCATTCCTGGCTTTATCCAGGACGTTAACACCCATGGACGCCTGCTACTGGCGAACGGCGAACACGAAGTCGAGTTCCCGGTCGATCAATGCATGAATTTCCACGCTGATAACCTTTCCCTGCACGAAAACGGGATGCGCATTACCGCGCTTGCCGGTGACAAGGTGGTTTACAGCCAGACGTATTACTCCATCGGCGGCGGCTTTATCGTCGATGAAGATCACTTCGGCGTGACCAGCGCGTCACCGGTTGAAGTGCCTTATCCGTATAAAAACGCGGCGGATTTACAGCGCCACTGTCGCGAAACCGGTCTGTCGCTCTCCGGCCTGATGATGAAAAACGAACTCGCTTTGCGCAGCAAAGAAGAGCTCGAAACCCATCTGGCGCAGGTATGGGAAGTGATGCGCGGCGGTATTGAGCGCGGCATCACCACCGAAGGCGTCCTGCCGGGCAAACTGCGCGTACCGCGCCGTGCCGCAGCGCTGCGCCGTATGCTGGTGAGCAGCGACAAAACCACCCTGGACCCAATGGCGGTGGTTGACTGGATCAACATGTTCGCGCTGGCGGTTAACGAAGAAAACGCCGCAGGCGGCCGTGTGGTCACCGCGCCGACCAACGGCGCGTGCGGCATCGTGCCGGCGGTACTGGCCTACTACGACAAGTTTATCCGCGAAGTGAACGCCAACTCACTGGCGCGTTACCTGCTGGTTGCCAGCGCCATCGGCTCGCTCTACAAGATGAACGCCTCTATTTCCGGTGCGGAAGTGGGTTGCCAGGGTGAAGTGGGCGTAGCCTGCTCGATGGCGGCGGCGGGACTGGCAGAGCTGCTGGGCGCAAGCCCGATGCAGGTGTGCATCGCGGCGGAGATCGGCATGGAACACAACCTCGGCCTGACCTGCGACCCGGTCGCCGGACAGGTACAGGTGCCGTGCATCGAGCGTAACGCCATTGCTGCGGTTAAAGCGGTAAATGCCGCGCGTATGGCGCTGCGCCGCACCAGCGAGCCGCGCGTCTGCCTCGATAAAGTGATCGAAACCATGTACGAAACGGGTAAAGACATGAACGCCAAGTACCGCGAAACCTCACGCGGCGGCCTGGCGATGAAAGTTGTCACCTGCGATTAACCCTCCTTCTCCGCCTTCCCAGTGAAGGCGGAGCTGTTTTTGCGGCATACCTTCCTGATTTCCCCTCATTTGTGGTTCACGCTATCGAGAAATGATAGGGTAGCCCCACATTGACACGGAGGCGGAATACATGGCGGTACTATTAATCGTTGACGCACTGAATCTTATTCGTCGCATTCATGCCGTACAGGGTTCCCCCTGTGCAGATACCTGCGTTCATGCGCTTCAGCAGTTAATTGTCCACAGTCATCCAACCCACGCCGTCGCCGTGTTTGACGACGAGGCGCGCGATAGCGGCTGGCGTCATCAGCTTTTCCCGGATTACAAAGCGGGACGCGCGCCAATGCCTGACGATCTGCACGCCGAAATGCCCGCCCTGCGACGGGCGTTTACCGACCACGGCGTAGCGTGCTGGCATTCCCCGGGAAATGAGGCTGACGATCTTGCCGCCACCCTGGCGGTAAAAATCGCCAGCGCCGGTCATCAGGCGATGATTGTTTCTACCGATAAAGGCTATTGCCAGCTGCTGTCACCGGCGATCCAGATCCGGGATTACTTTCAGAAGCGCTGGCTGGACGCGCCGTTTATCGAAAAAGAGTATGGCGTCGCGCCGCACATGCTTTCGGATTACTGGGGGCTGGCGGGCATAAGCAGTTCAAAAATTCCCGGCGTGGCGGGCATTGGGCCGAAAAGCGCGACCCAGCTTATTAGCGCGTTTGGCTCGCTGGAAAATATTTATGCGGATCTGGAAAACGTGCCGGAGAAATGGCGAAAAAAGCTTGCCGCGCATCGTGAAAGCGCGTTTCTGAGCCGGACGATTTCCACACTGAAAACCGATCTCCAGCTGGACGGCAATCTGCAACAGCTGCGCCTGACGCGGCGCTGAGCCTGAGAAACAACAAAGGGCCCGCAGGCCCTTTGCAACATTGACAGCAGCTTAGCGCTCGTCGCGCCGTCCGCCCACCGCCGCCCACATGCGGCGTACGTGTACCGTCACTTCTTCACGATCGTGATAAAGCTGACGCGCCTGGATCTGGGCGCTGACGTTGTTGGCATCCAGCTGTTCCTGAATAAACGCGATATTCTGGGACACTTCCTCGTAACGTTTTTTCATCGGCAGTTTGAGGTTAAAAATCGCCTCGCGGCACCAGCCGTTGACCAGCCATTGTGCCATCAGCGCCGCCACTTTAGCGGGTTTTTCCACCATATCGCACACAAGCCAGGAGATGTTATTGCGGTTGGGGCGATAGCGGAAACCGTCTTCGCGCAGCCAGGTGACCTGCCCGGTATCCATCAGGCTTTGCGCCATCGGGCCGTTATCCACCGACGCCACCCACATATTGCGTTTCACCAGCTGATAGGTCCAGCCGCCGGGGCACGCGCCCAGGTCAACGGCGTGCATGCCGTTCGCCAGACGTTCGTCCCACTCATCTGCCGGGATAAACACGTGGAACGCTTCTTCCAGTTTCAGCGTCGAACGGCTGGGCGCATCTGCCGGGAATTTCAGCCGGGGGATACCCATGTAGAACGGGGAATTATTATTGGTGTACGAATAGCCGGTGTAGCAGCAGCCGGGAGCAATAAAGAAAACGTGCACCACCGGGCGTTTCGGAGTTTCGAACTTTGCCAGCACATTGGCTTCACGCAGTGCGGCGCGCAGCGGCACGGTGAATTTGCGGCAGAACTTCATCAGCTCTTTGCTTTCATTGGTGTCGGCCACTTCCACACGCAGGTCGCCGCCTTTTTCCACCACGCCCTGCAACATGCCGACGATCGGCGTAATACGGTCTTCCGGCGGCAGGTTCTGCAACAGCTCGCCGCCAACGAACATCTGACGGGCGAAAATCAGCGAACTGAACGGCAGTTCGCGCGCCAGTTTATCCGCCTCTTCAGGCTGATAGCATTCAAAAATCACGTATCCGGATTGCTCTTTAACGCGTGCAAACCCATAAACGTTCAGGAGAGCCGCTTTATCGGTAATCTCCGCCGCACACTCTTTCTCAAAACCCTGGCGGCAATACAAAATTACCTTATTCATGCCCACTGCCTTTTCGTTTCAGACGCACTGCGCCAATTAACATCAATATCCAGCCAGCGAGGAAGCTGACGCCTCCCACCGGCGTAACAAACGCCCACAGGCGCAAATGCGACAGCGCCAGGCAATACAGACTGCCGCTGAATAATACGGTGCCCAGCGCCATAAATACGCTGCTCCAGTAAAACCAAATGCTGATCCGACGCTGCATCGCGACCGCCAGACCTAATATCGCCAGGGTATGGAACGCCTGATATTGCAGGCCGGTCTGGATCCATCCCATCTCCATCGGCCCAATGGTTTTGCTTAATACGTGCGCGCCAAACGCTCCAAGCGCCACAAAAATAAAGCCGCTAACGGCAGTAAAAATCAGCATGAATCGGCTGGTCATGTGTTAGCCCTAAAGTCATGCGCACCCGAGGTACGCAAAAAATGATTATTGCTCATAGCGAAAACGGAATTTTTCCTGCTCGCTGGCTGCTTTCGACAGTATCCATTGACGAAAGGCCGCTATTTTACCCAGTTCTGCCTGACTGTCATGACATACCAGATAAAACGCGTTTTTACTCACCAGCACATCATTAAACGGGCAAGCCAGACGCCCGGCTTCGATTTCGGTTTGCGCCATCACGTTATTGGCTAACGCGATGCCCTGCCCGTGGATCGCCGCCTGCAATACCATGGCGCTGTGGCTGAATATCGGTCCTTGCTGCACGTTAATATGAGTAAGACCAAGCTGACGCGTATAAGTTTGCCAGTCGCGACGCGATGCATCATGTAATAACGTATGACGCGCTAAATCTTCTGGTGTTTTCAGCGGCTTATCGCCGGTTAACAGCATCGGCGAGCAGACCGGCAGCAAATATTCTGCATACAGTTTTTCAACCCGCAATCCCGGCCAGTTGCCGCGCCCGTAGAAAATCGCCACGTCGACGTCGTCCGCCAGCTTATCTTCCTGGCGATCCACCGCCTGAATTCGCACGTCAATGCCGGGATAAGCCATATTAAAGCTGGAAAGACGGGGCACCAACCAGTGGATGGCAAAGCTCGGCAGCAGACTCACCGTCAGCGCGCCCTTAGCGCTGCGCGCCTGAAGTTTACGGGTCGCCTCGGTAAGCTGCGAGAAAATTTCTTTGATGTCCAGAAAATAACTCTGGCCCTCTTCCGTGAGCAATAACGAGCGATTGCGTCGGCGAAATAGTTTTAATCCGAGAAAATCTTCCAGAGACTTAATTTGATGGCTCACTGCCGCCTGGGTGACGAACAGTTCTTCTGCCGCCCTGGTGAAGCTTAAATGGCGGGCTGCTGCATCAAATACGCGTAATGCGTTAAGGGGTGGTAATCGCTTTGACATGGGCACCGGACTTGTATGTTAATGCTCAGTAACAAACAGGAAACAAGAGTTAACCTATTAGTTTTTTTTATCTGAGCTATTATAAATTGTCCGTTGAGGTTGCACCAGCAAATACCTATTATTGCGGCACTTCCTGAGCCGGAACGAAAAGTCATTGGGATGGTCGTTGTGAACGATAATGCTGAGGGCTTTTGGCTTACGGTTGTGATGTTGTGTTGTTGTGTTTGCAATTGGTCTGCGATTCAGACCTCGGTAGCGAGACTACCCCTTTTCACTTCCTGTACATTTACCCTGTCTGTCCATAGTGATTAATGTAGCACCGCAAATTGCGGTGCTTTTTTTTATCTACTGCTTGCTTGTCTTAACGTTCCAGCTCAACCATCTCTTTGATATCGCTGTGATTGATCTGCTGCTTGTTGCCGTTGGCATCGGTATATTTGATCATACCGGTTTCTTTATCGGTTTGCGGCTTGCCTTCGGACACGATGGAGCGACCATCATTCGTGTGCATCACATAGTTCGGACTGGAACAGGCGCTCAGGGCAAAAGCCATTACACAAGCGGATACTACTGCGGCTGTCTTTTTCATATTCTTCTCCTCGTAGAGTTTCATGCTCTGTAAAGCTCAACTGCTAACAGGCAAAAATATTTGCCAAACAATAATTAGCATAACGTTCTTTCGCTGGGTTGCCTGGATAAACAGACTAATCCGAGGATTATCAATCGCCTTGTGTCAGCCAGTGAAATGCGCCACGATCTCATTAAATGAGAGGATCGCCATGACAGCATTCAACCCCACCCTGTTTCGCAGCGCCTTTCCCGCGCTGGCCGACGCGGGCGTATATCTGGACAGCGCCGCCACCGCCTTAAAACCGCAGGCGGTAATCGATGCTGCACAACAATTTTATAGTTTAAGTGCCGGCAACGTTCATCGCAGCCAGTTCGCCAGCGCTCAACGCCTGACCGCGCAATACGAAGCGGCGCGCGATCGCGTCGCCCGGCTCATCAATGCCCCGCAGAGCCATGATATTGTCTGGACGCGCGGCACCACCGAAGCCATTAATATCGTCGCCCAGTGTTACGCGCGCCCGCGCCTCAAGCCGGACGATGAAATTATCGTCAGCGTTGCCGAGCACCACGCTAACCTGGTGCCCTGGCTGATGGTGGCGCAGCAGACCGGCGCGCGCATCGTCAAACTGCAGCTCAATGCCAGCTATTTACCGGACGTGGAGAGCCTGGTGGCGCTCATCACCCCGCGTACCCGCATTCTGGCGCTGGGACAAATGTCGAACGTGACCGGCGGTTGCCCGGATCTGGCAAAGGCTATTGCTCTCGCCCATGCAGCGGGCGCGGTTGTTATGGTGGATGGCGCGCAGGGCGTGGTGCATTGTCCGGCCAACGTTCAGGCGCTGGACATCGATTTTTATGCCTTCTCCGGCCATAAGCTCTACGGACCCACCGGGATCGGCGTGCTGTATGGCAAAACCGCGTTGCTAAACCAGATGGCGCCCTGGCTCGGCGGCGGCAAAATGCTCACCGAGGTTTCGTTCGAGGGCTTTAAACCTAAGCCTGCGCCCTGGCGTTTCGAAGCCGGTACGCCGAACGTGGCGGGCGTGATGGGGCTGAGCGCGGCGCTGGAATGGCTGGCGACCGTAGACGTCGTTGAATCGGAAAGCTACAGCCGCGGGCTGGCGACGCTGGCGGAAGACGCGCTGGCTAAACGGCCCGGCTTTCGCAGTTTCCGCTGTCAGGATTCAAGCCTGTTAGCCTTTGATTTTGCAGGCGTTCATCACAGCGATATGGTGACGTTGCTGACGCAATCCGGCATTGCGCTGCGTGCCGGGCAACACTGCGCCCAGCCGCTGCTGGCGGCGCTGGGCGTGAGCGGCACGCTGCGCGCCTCTTTTGCGCCCTATAATACCCGGCAGGATGTAGACGCGCTGGTCGCCGCCGTTGACCAGGCGCTGGAACTTTTGGTGGATTAAATGACAAGTACCTTTCTGGCCGGGCATCCGTTCGGCACCTCGATCACTGAAGAGACGCTGCGCCAGCAGTTCGCGCCGCTCAGTCAGTGGGAAGATAAGTATCGCCAGCTGATCCTGCTGGGCAAACAACTGCCGCCGCTGCCAGCTGATTTAAAACAGGAAAACATTGAGATCGCCGGATGCGAAAACCGCGTCTGGCTGGGGCATACCCGCCAGGCCGACGGCACCATGCATTTTTATGGCGACAGCGAAGGCCGGATAGTGCGCGGCCTGCTGGCGATCCTGCTCACGGCGATTGAAGGCAAAACGCCGGAGCAGTTGACCCGTCAGGATCCGCTGGCGCTGTTTGATACGCTCGGATTGCGCGCCCAGATTAGCGCTTCCCGCAGCCAGGGGTTAGAGGCCCTGGCGAATGCGGTGGCGCAGGCGGCGCGGGAGGCCTGACCGTTACGCGGCGCGCGCCGCTTTAGCGAGCATTTTCTTTAACGCGTGGGATACGGCGACAAACCCAAAGGTCGCCGTCACCATGGTTGCCGCCCCGAAGCCGGAGGCGCAGTCCATCCGTTTCGGCCCTTCAGCGGTGCTTTTCGCCGCACAAACTGAACCGTCCGCCTGGGGGTAAACCAGCGCTTCCGTCGAAAACACGCAATCCACGCCCAGCTTGCCCTTGCTGTTTTTTACTATGCCAAAATCGCTTTTCAGCCGTTCGCGCAGTTTTGCCGCCAGCGGGTCCTGAATCGTTTTCGCCAGATCGGTGACCTGAATTTGCGTCGGGTCGATTTGCCCGCCCGCGCCGCCGGTGGTGACCAGCGGTATTTTATTGCGGCGACAGTAAGCGATCAGAGCGGCTTTTGGGCGTACGCTGTCAATGGCGTCAATCACATAGCTAAAGCCCTGATTGAGCAGCGCGGCGACGTTATCCGCCGTCACGAAGTCATCCACTACCGTGACGCGGCACTCCGGGTTGATCTGCCGCAGGCGCTCCGCCATCACTTCCGCTTTCGCCAGGCCGACGTTATCGCGCAAGGCGTGGATTTGCCGGTTGGTATTGGTGACGCACACATCGTCCATATCAATCAGCGTGATCGCGCCGATCCCGGTACGCGCCAGCGCTTCCGCCGCCCACGACCCCACGCCGCCGATCCCCACTACGCAGATGTGCGCGTCCGCAAACAGTTGCAGCGCCTGTTGACCATATAAACGCGCCGTGCCGCCAAAGCGGCTACGCCAGGCGTCCGTTATTACCACAGCCATGAAAACCTCAGAACCAGAAGGCGGGCCAGAGACCCGCTATAAGAAAGGATTAACCGTTAAATACGCTGCCGGTGCCCGGTGCGGGTTTCAGCACCCAGACGCGGCCATAGTGATTATACCAGCCCGCGCGATGCCCGGCGTCAGCGCCGATACCCTGGTAGATGTCGAAATGCTGGCCTTTGATTGCCCCGCCAACATCCAGCGCCACCATCACGCGCAGTTCATATTGTCCGTTGAACTTGCCGTTGTTGTCCAGCAGCGGGACTTCCGCCAACAGCGTGGTACCTGCCGGAATAATTGACCGATCGGAGGCCACCGATGCGCGGCCAATCAGCGGCACGGCGCTCGCGCCCTTCACCGGCGAATAACTTTGCGGTTTAAAGAACACGAACGACGGGTTGTTTTCTAACAGCTCGCGTACTTCCGCCTCGCTGTGCGTTTCGCCCCAGTGGCGGATCGCCTGCATCGACATATCTTCTTTCTTTACTTCACCGCGGTCGATCAGCACCTTGCCGATGGCGTAGTAGCCATGGCCATTCTTGCCTGCGTAGCCGAAGAACGTCAGCGGGCCGCCGTCGCCGAAATCAATATAGCCACTGCCCTGCACATCCATAATGAAGTTGTCCATCAGGGAGTTGCTGTAGGCCAGCACATAGGATTCACTCAGCGCGCCCGCGTAAATTTCGGCACGTGACGGCAGACGCCCGCCACGCTTAGGCGGCATACGGTAGATGGGGTACTGGAATTCACCCTGACGGGTGTGGCGCGCCTGGATCACCGGGGTGTAGTAACCGGTAAACTGGACGTTGCCGTAGTTATCCGCGCCTTCCATCTGCCAGGCGTCAAGGCCGAACTGGCGCATGGTGCGGGTGTCGCCACCGGAACGCAACCACTGTTGTACCGCTGAATAGACGTTGCTCTGGCTGTTATACAGACGCGGCGACGCATTGCGAATTTCCGTCACCTGTTGGGCAAAATCCCCGGCGTTAATCGGCGCGCCCATGGCATCGGGCTGGTTAACCAGAGAAAAGGGCTGATTTAATTTGCCGTCTTTATATTGCTGACCGCGATCGGTCGGTTTTGATGAACAGGATGCGAGCACTGCTACCATCGCCCCTGTAAGTAAAAATTTTGTCCAACGTCCTTTCATTATTCAGTCTCAGTTTGCCGCGCCGTGCAGGCGAAGATAGCAAACCGTTCCGGCTAATGAAATGCGCGCCTGGCGCAATATCGCCATAACGTCTAAAAATTGCGCATTTGACCAGATATTTAGCCCGTGCGTGCCAAAATCGGTGGTTTTGTTACAAAAAGGGTTGCATCGAACTGTCAGCGGAGTATAGTGCGCATCCACGGACGCGGGGTGGAGCAGCCTGGTAGCTCGTCGGGCTCATAACCCGAAGGTCGTCGGTTCAAATCCGGCCCCCGCAACCAATAAAAATCCAGAGAAGTATTATTCTGCAAAGCAGTTCGAATCACAGGAAGGTGGCGACGCAGTGAATCCTTAGGAGCTTACATAAGTAAGTGACTAAGGTGAACGAGGAAAGCCAACGCACATGTGATTTGAAATGCGCAGCAGAATCGGACGCGGGGTGGAGCAGCCTGGTAGCTCGTCGGGCTCATAACCCGAAGGTCGTCGGTTCAAATCCGGCCCCCGCAACCAGTAAAAATTTAGAGAAATATAAGCAGTACGGTGACGCGGGGTGGAGCAGCCTGGTAGCTCGTCGGGCTCATAACCCGAAGGTCGTCGGTTCAAATCCGGCCCCCGCAACCAACGCCTTATTTTAAGGCGCCCGTATAAGCTTAAGAAGACAAGAAACCGCACGGCCATCAACGGCTTGCGGTTTTTTTTGCGTCTGTATATTTCCTGCAGGCCCCCTTCCCTGCTGAGCATTCCGGACAAGTTTTTCAGTCCTTACAGACAATTTTTGACCGTTTTGCCGTCAAAGAAATCTATAATTGACCGGGCAGTATAAATGCCGGTGTTATGGTATGACTCGACCGTCTCGGCAGCAATGTGCGGTGTCGTAATAATATTTCTGGAATGCAGCAACGGACTGAATGGCGGCAGCGGCTCCTGACTGAATACATCCAGTGCGGCAAATATATTCCGCTCGTCAATCACCTGTAATAATGCGGTTTCATCAAGCAGTTTCCCCCGTGCGGTATTGATGAGTAGCGCACCGTTTCGCATCATCGACAGGTATTTGTGGCTGATAAAATTTTCCAGTGCTGGCGCATAAGGAAGAAGAACGACAATAATGTTCGACTGCATAAAGATGTCATCGACGGAAACAAACTTAACGCCGAGCTTTGCCGACTCGCGGTAATCGGGATTGTTGTCAAAGGCCAGAATTTCAGTCTCAAAGCCCGACAGCCTTTTAACCAGCGTTTTAGCGATATTGCCAAATCCTAACAGGCCAATACGCTTATTGTTTAGCTCGCTTCCCAGCGAATATCCCCGTTAACCATTCTGCATGTCCCTGTCATTACCGGGAATATTTCTCAGGCCGGAAAAAATCAGGCCCATAATGAATTCGGCCACCGAACTGGCATTAATGCCGGGAGCGTGATTTACCACAATGCCGGCCTTTCTCGCCGCCTCAATATCAATATTGTCAACGTCGGTGCCGAATCGTGAGAGGATTTTTAATTCCGGCAACAGAGCTAGCGTCCCGGCATCATAGCTGTCTTTACCCGCAATGGCTGCGTGAACAGAGCAACCCGATGACGGTGACCCGGACTGTATCAAATGGTCAACGCTGTTTCTGAAGATGAGATTAAATTGCTTGTCCCGCAATAATTTACAGGCGCTGACGCAGCGTTCGGAAAAACTCGAAACGGTGACTAAGACGTTTCTCATGCCTGATGCTCCCTGAAAGAATACGCCACCAGACTGATGATGGCGTCGACCGGTTACAGTAATAAATTACGAATGTGATGAATTTGCTTTTATGCCGAGCGCACCTCCTGGATGAAATAAGCCAAAATCGGCCTGGGTAAACTGCTTCAGTTCTGACAGGGCAAGCGCGACCGCATCCCCCACGACCAGTACAGCCGTAGAAGAGCAGGACGGGGCGAGGCCCAGCGTATCTGCTTCGTTTTTAACCGGGATTTCAATGGATAAATCGCAACGGGTTGCCAGTGAGGAACGGTGGCTACGGCTGAACGCCACCAGAAAATTACCCATTTTTTTCAGGCTAGGCAGCGTGGCCAGAATTTCTGCCGTCTCACCGCTGTTGGATATCAGAATCACCACATCGTCTCTGGCTACCATGCCAAGGTCGCCGTGCAGGGCTTCTGTGCCGTGAATAAAAAATGACGGGGTGCCGGTGCTGGCAAAGGTAGCCGCGAGTTTTTTGGCAATAATGCCTGATTTTCCTACGCCGATGAATACGACCTTTCCCTGACAGGATTGCAATACTTTTATCAGATTCGCCGTCTCGCTAAGAGGAGAATTGATAATCTCTTCAACCGCGCTTTGTTCATTACGCATAAAGTGTTTAATGAGGGAAACAATTTCGTCATTATTCATCACATTTTTCCTGATTCATTTTATTGATAACAAAGGCGATTCGGTTCAGACCCAGAGTCAGTTTTTCCAGGCTGCAGGCCAGATTCAGGCGCAGAAAGTTCTCGCCTCCCGGCCCATATACATTGCCTGCCATTATGCCGACCTTGCCTTCATGAATTAACGCTGCATAAAATTCGTCAAAGGGATAACCGATACCGGCGCAGTCTATCCACGCGAAATAACACCCTTCTGTATTACCCAAATTCAGAGAGGGCATATTTTGTTTGATAAAGCGCCGGGTGAATTCAATATTTGATTTCAGATGCGCCTTTAATTTTGCTAACCAGACATTACATTCGTTGTAAGCAACGATGATGGCAATAACGTTGAGTATCGACGGTGAATTAACAAAATCCCGGTAGCGCGTTATTGTTCTGAACCTGTTGTTAAAATCGCTATCAGGGGTGATGAGATACGATCCCGTCAGCGCCGGTACGTTGAACGTTTTGGATATCGAGTTAAATATGATTGTTTTTCCATACCGTAATTTAAGCATGGAAGTAAAACGACCGTTAAAGACAAAATCGCTGTGGATCTCATCGGACAGCAACCAATTGCCATGTACCGCACAGCGCTCAGCGATCCGGCTAAGTTCATCCTCAGACCACACGTTACCCGTAGGATTGTGCGGATTGCAGACCAAAACTATCCGGGCATCCCTGACTTTGGCGTCGAAATCAGGCCAGTCGATGGTATATCGTCCCCCGGCATCTCTGATCAGGGTGGAGGTGAGTAACCTGCGGCCCGAATATTTAATAACATCAAAGAAGGCATTATAGGCCGGGGTAAAAATCAGAATGCCGTCTCCACCCATGGTTAATAATTCCAGCGCTCTGGCGATGGAATACATGACGCTGGGACTATAAGTCACCCAGCCAGTGTCAATATCTGTGTGATATTCCTTGCTGTACCAATGGCATATCGCATCCAGATATTCAGGGTGCTGCCAGCGGCTATAGCCCAGAACAGGATGCTCAAGTCGTTTATGTAATGCCGTTGTGATAGCTTCCGGTATTGGCAAATCCATATCTGATATTGAAAAGGGAATGATGCCTTTAACACCGAACCTGTCTTCGCAGAAATCCCACTGCGTGCAGTAAGTGCCTTTTCGAGAAAGAGGCGCATTAAACCTGTCCATCAACATAGCTCCATGTATTTGTCCATTTCTTTACGCAGGGCGATGACTTTGGTGCCAATAATGACCTGAAGGGTGTTTTTATCGAGTTTGACAATGGCGATGCCGCCCTGTTTTTTAATTGAGGCTTCATCAATCAGATCCATTTCGCCCACGGTCAGTCTCAGGCGGGTGACGCAGTTATCCAGCGATTTAATATTCTCTTTCCCGCCCAGCGCTTTAACCATCAACTCAGCGGTAGTTAAGTCACTCTTTATATTCAATGCTGGCGTAACGGCGCTGATTTTCACGTCAGTTCCTGACGTTACTGGAATACTGTCGCCTTCTTCCCTACCCACCGTCATCAGGTTGTATTTCAGAATGGCCCAGCGAAATACCAGGTAATAAATGAAGAAGTAGGCAACTTCCACGCAGACGGCAATCGGCCATCCCGTTCTTGTTCCGCGCAAGACGCCAAAACTCATAAACTGGATTAGATCGCCTGTGAACCCCATTTTCACACCCAGATAAGGCAGAAACATATTGGCGAATCCGTTCATGAAGGCATGGAAAGCGAATAAAACCGGGCTGACGAACAGAAACAGAAATTCAATCGGTTCGCTGACGCCGCCAATAATCACAGTCAGTACGCCAGAGATAAGAAGCGCTTTGATGGCTTTACGATTTTGTACCTGAGCGGTCCGGTACATGGCGAGAGCCGCACCTGCAAGACCATACTGGATCATCAGCTTGCCCTGTTCCATCTTACCTGCCAGATCTAAAGGAATGACGGCGTTCTCTTTGACATAGGCCATAAACATGTTAAGCGTGCCGTAATATTCTTCGCCGCCGATGACCGCCGAGCCGCCGATGGGGGTAAACCTGAACACAGAAGTAACCAGGTGATTCAGCCCGAAAGGGATCGTCACCCGCTCAGCGACAGCATAGAAAAAATAACCCACCGGACCTGAGGTGGAGATCCAGCGGCCAATGAGCATGAAAAGGTTGAAGAACGGCGGCCACACAAAGGGAATGAGCAGGCCAAACACGCTCATAATAATCAGCGTGACGAGAGGGACAAGGCGTGGACCGCTGTAGAAACCCAGTGACTCCGGAATGCGCAGATTGACGATCCGCCTGTACAGCGTAGAGACGATAAGACCCGCGACAATCCCACCTAATACACTGGTGTTATAGGACTGAATCCCCAGAATAACAGTCTGCCCGTGCGTGGACATTTGATCCGCAGCGACCAGCAGATTGTGGTTTTTAAGATAAAAGTTCGTTCCCAGATGCATCGCCATAAAGCCAATCAAACCGGAGAATGCACCGTAGGCTTTATCCTCTTTTTCTTTTAACAGGCCAAGCGGAATAGCAATTGCAAATAAAACGGGCAAGTTGATAAAGGCAAACAGTCCCAGAGTGACGACAAAATCCAGAAAGGATTTAATGGCAGGGAAACCTAACAGCGGAATGATTTTCGCCATTTCGTCACTGGCCAGGCCACTGCCCAGTCCTAACATCATACCGCATACGCTTAACAGAGCGATGGGATACATAAACGCCTTACCCAGACTCTGAAAAAAACTCCAGGCTCTTTTCTGTTTCATATTAATTATCTCATGATAATGTGGAATATCGTCAGTCCATTAATATCCTGATGCGAATGGAAAGATACAGTTTCTCCTCCATTGCCAGTTCGTAGCTAAAAGTTCCATTTAAATACTCTTCTATTTTCCTGATGGTCCGCTGCAGCGTTAAATCCTTCTCAAGGAATTGTTCATAAATATCACCAATATCTTTATCCCTGAGTGTTTCATTAGATAGTACCCGGCAGGCGAAATATTTAAGATGCATCATAAAACGTGAGTAATTAAAGGTGTTTCTGTCGGCTTTTCTGCCATAACTATTTTCAATAATATCCGTAATTTTTTGTGATAATTCGATAATCCTGACTGACTCATAGTCTGATGTGTTTTCATAGTTATTTAAAATATGCAGCGCGATAAAGCCAATTTCATCGTCCGGTAACTGAATAGCAAACTGCTGATGAATAATCGTTAAAGCATCGCGACTGATCGCGTATTCCGCCTTGTACAACGTCCTGATTTCATCAAGAAATATGTTATTGATTTGTATTCCTGCCGTAACGCGAGAGATGGCATTAGAGATATGGTCAGCCAGAATCAGCAGCAGAGCGGGATTAAGTTTTTTGTCGAGGTTCATCTCGGCATATCGGACGATTTTTTCAGACACAAAAACATAATCAATATTAACCCGCTCGATCAGTTTATATAAGCTGTCTTTCTCATCGTTCCTGACATAAAAAGTCTTGTTAGCGGGATGCGCAGGAACCTGCATTCCGGATTTCTTATTGTAACCCACGCCCGGACCAGAAATGATGACCTCCTGACCGTTCACCGATGCAAGTACACAGTTATTGTTCATGACTTTCTCGATGATCATTTCATGGCTCCAAAAAAAAAGCAAGACAACATTTAAAGCAATAGAGACTTTAAACGTTGTCTTGCCTGATTTAACAGTGACAAGATGAATAACTCATGGTTATACCCTACACAAAATCAGCCTGAATAACAGAGATGCTCGTCATTTTTGGATGGTTATTTGCAAGATCAGGATATAAGTCACAAATTAATAATATAAATTAACACAGTGAATATTTCTGCATTTTAAATATATTTTATTAATGTGCTTGTCACTCACTGTCTGATACAGAATAAATGGTCAGGATTTATTGCAGGCAGAATAACGAGGTTGTTCTTCCATCCTCACGGGCAACCCGATTGAAGCTGGTTCAATAACAAGGCGTGTTTTTTCATTTCTGACGTGTGAAAAATCAAATACCGCAGCGCAAGCGCTGCGGTATTAGGGCTTAACCGCGTCGCGCCAGCGTCGCCTCACTGGTAAAGTAGGCTTTAATTCCCGCCAGAATCGACTCCGCCACTTCCTGCTGAAAGGCTGCGGTCTTCAGTTTACGCTCTTCTTCGATGTTACTGATGAACGCCGTTTCCACCAGAATCGAGGGGATATCCGGCGCTTTTAACACCGCAAATCCGGCCTGATCGACCCGGTTCTTATGCAGTCGGTTCACCTTTCCCATGCGGTTCAGCACTTCTTTGCCAAACTTCAGGCTGTCGGAAATCGTCAGGGATTGCACCATATCGAACATAGTGTGATCGAGATAGCGGTCGCCGCTTTTGCTTACCCCACCCACCAGGTCAGCGGCGTTCTGGGTTTGCGCAAGATAACGCGCGGCGGTACTGGTGGCGCCTTTGGTCGATAGCGCAAACACTGAGGAGCCGTGCGCCGCGCGGCTGGTAAACGCATCGGCGTGAATGGAGATAAACAGGTCGGCGCGCTGCTTTTGCGCCTTCGCGACGCGCACCTTCAGCGGGATAAACACGTCTTCGTTGCGCGTCATGTAAGCCTTCATATTAGGCTCTCTCTCAATGAGCGCGCGCAGACGACGGGCGATCTGCAACACGACGTCCTTTTCCCGGGTTTTATATTTCCCGATGGCGCCAGGATCCTCACCGCCATGGCCGGGATCGAGCATAATCACGATCGGTCTGTCGCGCCCGGCTTTACCGGGTTGCGGCCCGGTGTTGCTGGTTCCGGCTGGCGGCACGTTCTTGTCCAGCTCGCCATTGTTGTAATCTTCCAGCAATGCCAGCAGCGGATCCTGCTCGCTGTTGGAATTGACCGGATACAGATCCATGACCAGTCGCTCTTTAAATTCAGCCACCGGCGCCAGCGCAAACAGATGCGGCGTGACGTTCTGTTTGAGTTCGAAAACCATACGCACGGTTTTAGGATCGAACTGACCGACGCGCGCTGACTGTATATAAGGGTCGTCGGCACGGATCTGATTGCCTACGCCTTTGAGCACCGAGTTCAGGCTAACGCCTTCGAGATCCACCACCACGCGCGACGGATTGCTCAACGCAAACTGGCGGTATTTAATTTGCCGGTTAGATTCCACCGTGACGCGGGTATATGAGGAAGCGGGCCACACGCGAACAGCGATCACCTGGCTGCTCGCGGCAAAGCCTGGTTGGCTTACGCTTAATAACCACATCGCGCCTGCCCCTTTGATTAACTGGCGGCGACTAAATAATTTACTGGAATCCGACATGCCTCTCCCGAGCACTAACAATCTGTCACTGGCATAACAACTTAAAATCTGGACCAAAAACTTTAGCGAATGGCGTCCGGCCTGTCATCTATAAAAGGGTAAACATTGTGAGGGCGTAAAATGTTTAAGAATAACGTTGAGAGTCGCTGGATAAAAAAGCCGCTTGCGCCCAGGTCAATAAAAGAATAAAAATACACTATTTTCGAATAATAATGCACTGAGAGGGTTTGCCGTGGTGAAGGAACGTAGAACCGAGTTGGTCGAGGGTTTTCGTCATTCTGTCCCTTATATTAATACCCACCGGGGTAAAACGTTTGTCATCATGCTGGGCGGCGAAGCCATTGAGCATGAGAATTTCTCCAGCATCGTTAATGACATAGGGCTGCTGCACAGTCTGGGCATCCGTCTGGTGGTGGTGTACGGCGCACGCCCGCAAATCGATGCCAACCTGGCTGCGCACCATTGCGAGCCGGTATACCACAAGCATACCCGAGTCACCGACGCCAAAACGCTGGAGCTGGTTAAGCAAGCTGCCGGGCTGTTACAGCTCGATATCACTGCGCGCCTCTCAATGAGCCTCAGCAATACGCCGCTTCAGGGCGCGCATATCAACGTCGTCAGCGGTAATTTTATTATCTCCCAGCCGTTGGGCGTGGATGACGGCGTGGATTACTGTCACAGCGGACGTATTCGCCGTATCGATGATGAGGCGATCAACCGTCAGTTAGACAACGGCGCGATTGTCCTGATGGGACCGGTTGCCGTCTCCGTGACCGGTGAAAGTTTTAACCTCACCTCAGAAGAAATCGCGACGCAGCTTGCCAGCAAATTAAAAGCGGAAAAAATGATCGGCTTTTGCTCATCCCAGGGCGTGACCGACAGCGAAGGGAACATCATTTCCGAACTGTTCCCCAACGACGCCCAGGCAAGGATCGATGAGCTGGAAGCCGCAGGCGATTACCATTCCGGCACGGTGCGTTTCCTGCGCGGCGCGGTAAAAGCCTGCCGCAGCGGCGTGCGGCGAAGCCACCTGATTAGTTATCAGGAAGACGGCGCGCTGTTGCAGGAGCTGTTTTCCCGCGATGGCATCGGCACGCAAATTGTTATGGAAAGCGCTGAACAAATACGTCGCGCCACCATCAACGACATCGGCGGCATTCTTGAACTCATCCGCCCGCTGGAGCAGCAGGGCATCCTGGTGCGCCGTTCACGCGAACAGCTGGAGATGGAGATCGACAAGTTCACCATTATCCAGCGCGATAACCTGACCATCGCCTGCGCGGCGCTCTACCCGTTCCCGGAAGAGAAAATCGGCGAAATGGCCTGCGTGGCGGTGCATCCTGATTACCGGAGTTCGTCGCGCGGTGAAGTGCTGCTGGAGCGCATCGCCAGCCAGGCGAAACAGATCGGGCTGAGCAAACTGTTCGTGCTCACCACGCGCAGCATCCACTGGTTCCAGGAGCGCGGCTTTACGCCGGTAGATATTGATTCGCTGCCGGAAAGCAAAAAAGAGATGTACAACTACCAGCGCCGTTCAAAAGTGCTGATGGCGGACCTGACATAAGCTATTGCGAGAAATGCGTCAGCAGCCCGCTGCGCCGTTCGGTGCGGGCGGTAACGGCCTGCCGCAGCACCCGTTCATCGCCGTACAACGATAGCTTTGCACGGGCGCGGGTAATGGCGGTATAAACCAGCTCGCGCGTCAGCACCGGCGCGTATTGATTAGGTAAAATCAGCGCCGCGTGTTTGAACTCCGACCCCTGGGATTTATGCACCGTCATGGCCCAGGCCGTGTCGTGATCCGGCATGCGGCTGGGCGACACCGATTTAATCGTCCCGTCCGGCAGCGGGAACCAGACCCGCAGCCCCTGCCCCCGGTTGAGCGCCACGCCGATATCGCCGTTAAACAACCCAAGTGCGCTGTCGTTGCGGGATATCATCACCGGCCTGCCTTCATACCATTTAGCATGCGCCGACCGCGTGATTTTACGCTTGCGGATTAACGCCTGCTCCAGTTGCTCGTTAAGCCCGCTGACGCCATAGGGCCCTTCACGCAACGCACACAGCAGTTGGAACTCGCCGAACTCGCGCAGAATATCCGCCGGTTCGGCCTGCGCATTCACCTGCTTCAGATAGCGATCGTAACCGGCAATCGCTTCCTCAATCATCGCCACATAATCTTCGCCGCCGTTGAGCGGCTTCTGGCAAATGTCGGTAAAACCGTTGGCAAAAGCCTGATTCACGCCGTGATGGTCGCTACAGTTCACTGCCTGCGCCAGTTGCCCAATCCCGGAGGAACTGTCGAAGCGGTAGCTGGTCCGCAGCAGGCACAGCGCGTCGCGCAATTCGCTGGCGGCCGTGGAGCGGGAATGCGGGACCGAACAGCCTGTTAACTGACTCAGCTCGGCAGCGCGTTCCGGCGTATAGGCGTCATGAGCGTAGTGGCAGATATCGCCCAGCACCGCGCCCGCCTCTACCGAGGCCAGCTGATCGCGATCGCCCAGGAAAATCACCCGCGCATGGGGCGGCAGCGCGGCGATTAACCGCGCCATCATCGGCAGGTCGATCATCGAGGCTTCATCCACCACCAGCACATCCAGATGCAGCGGATTAGATTCATGATGGCGCGCCCGCTGACGGCCCGGCGTGACGCCGAGCAGACGGTGCAGAGTGCTGGCATCGTCGGGAAACGCCGCTTTTTGCGCGTCGCTGAGCGGTAAACTCGCCAGCGCGGAGCCTAAAGATTCTGTCAGGCGCGCCGCGGCTTTCCCGGTGGGGGCCGCCAGTTTGATGCGCGGCGGCACTTCATTGAGTTGAACCAGCGCGGCCAGCAGCTTCGCTACAGTGGTGGTTTTCCCGGTTCCCGGCCCGCCGGAAATCACCGATATTCGGCGGGTCAACGCCACCGCAGCGGCAACTTTCTGCCAGTCAATGGCTTCCGGGGAAGCAAATAACCCGTTTAATATTTCCGAAACCCGCGAGCCGTCTACCCTCATCACCCGGTTATGCTCGCGGAAGAACGCCGCAACGGCTTTTTCATGCCGCCACATGCGATGCAAATAGAGACACTCACCCACCAGTTTAAGCGGCGTTGGCTCTTCACCTTCACTGACCGCATGGCTGCCTAGCAGCAGGCCGCGCCAGTCGCCCGGATTGCCCGCCGCCTCGAACAGCGTCTGCCAGAGCGGGTCGCGCCGTAAACCTGCTGCGTCGTCGGGATTTAACCGGCTCAGCGGCATGCAAACGTGCCCTTCGCCCGCGTCGCGGCTGACTAATGCCGCAGCCAGCATCACCGCTGGCTGCTCTGTGGAAGCCACCATAAACGCGAACTGTACGTCCAGTGGACGCAGCAATTTCAGCTGTTGGGCCTGGTGGAGTAATTTATCCATTTTCATTGCGTCGCCAGCTCCTGACCTGCAAACAGCGCATCCATTTCATCAATTAACCTGGCATCCGGCCGGGTGGTAAAAATCCCGTTTGACGGTTGGTTCGGGTCCACACCGCGCAGGAACAGGTAAATGACGCCGCCGAAATGCTGCTCGTAGGCATAACCCGGCAGCCGGTGGCGTAAGTAGCGGTGTAGCGCCAGGGTATACAGCTGGTACTGCAAATCGTAGCGGTGGGATTGCATCGCCTGCACCATCGCCTCGCGGGTATAGGCTTCGCTGCCCTCACCCAGCCAGTTCGATTTATAGTCCAGCAGGTAATAACGCCCCTGCCAGCGGAACACCAAATCAATAAAGCCTTTTAGCATCCCGCGTACCTGGCGGAAATCCAGCGGCGGGCACGGCGCGGAGAGCGGATCGTAACGACGGATTATTGCGTCGAGACGCCGGGGATCGAGATCGGTGTCGATGGGTAAATAAAACTCCAGCTCAACCAGCTTATCCTTCGCGCCGAGTTGATTCAGGCTGGCGCCGCTGTCGGTAAGCGGCGCGGCTAAAATCGCCTCGAACCAGCCGGAAAACACCCCGGCCCAGTCGCCGTCGAATCCGCCCAGTTGCAGTTGTTCCGCAAGCCAGGCGGGATCGAGCTGCGCGGTAAAATCCAGGTTTTCGAACAGGCCGTGCAAGAAAGTGCCCGGCGACGCGCCGCGCGGAAAGGTGTGCGGCGTCATATCGGGGCTGACGGTTTCAACGCGATTGCCTGCGGCATCAATATCCAGGCGCGGCAACAGCAGCTGCGCGGCGCTGCCGCCGTGCTGCTGGAGCGCGGAGTAGCTGGTAACTCGCCAGCTGTCTTTCACTTCACGCTGAGGTTCACGGGCATCCAGCTGCAAGGCGGGCGGCTGCGGAGGCTGCCAGGGCTGGGCATCAGGTTCGGCGGCGATTTCCAGCGTGATATCGTCGCCGCATAATGCCTCCAGACAGCGGCGCAGTCCGGCAGCGTCCTGCGGCTCACCGCCCTGGATCAACCGGCCCAGCGCGCTTTGGTGCAGGCTGGTATCGCCTTTTTTCCCGCCCCGGCCTTTAAACAGCGGCGCAATGCCGATGCTGCAATGCCAGACGGAGCGGGTCAGCGCCACATACAGCAAGCGCAAATCCTCCGCCAGACGCTCGGCTTCAGCCAGTTCCAGGCTCTCTTCGCCGTTATCCAAATCCAGCACTGGCGCGAACGTGGCGCGATCGTGATAAAACGCCTGTTTCTGCTCGCGGTAATCAGCGATAAACGGCAGCCAAACCAGCGGATACTCCAGCCCTTTCGACTTATGCACCGTCACGATCTGCACTAAATGTTTGTCGCTTTCCAGCCGGAGCTGCTGGCTTGAGGCATTGGCATCCGGTTCAGCGATATGCTGAGACAGCCAGCGCAGCAGCGCCGGTTCGCTGTCGAGTTGCGCAGAGGCTTCCTGCAACAGCTCCGTCAAATGCAACAAATCGGTTAAACGCCGCTCGCCGCCGGGGGTCGCCAGCAGGTTTTCGGCAATACGCCGCTCGACCATCAGCGCGCGGATCGTAGGCATTACGCCGCGCGCCAGCCAGATTTGCCGATAGCCGTCAAACTCTTCCACCAGCGTATCCCAGGCCTCTTCATCCTGATTGATGGCGTCGATGGCGGCGGCGTTCAGGCCGAGCATGCTGGTGGCGATAGCGCTGCGCAACGCGCTTTCCAGCTCCGGATTCAGGATCGCCTGCAATACCCACAGCAGGTCGAGCGCTTCCTGAGTGGAAAATACGCTGTCACGATTCGAGAGATATACCGAGGGAATGTTCAGGGCTTCCAGCGCCTGGCGGATCACGGCGGCTTCAGTGCGGTTACGCACCAGCACCGTGATATCGGACGCCTGGACCGGTTGCTGTTTATCGCTATCGCACAGCAGCGCTTTGCCCTGCGCGCCCGCATCCAGCCAGTCGCGAATTTGCCCGGCACAGAGGGTCGCCATAGTTTGTTGGTACTCGCTAACACCAGCGCCTTCGCCATCCATTAGCCACAGACGCATGGCTGACTGAGGCTGGCCGTCGAGTTCAAAGCGCAAGCCGTGATTCTTTTCGGCGGCGTTAACCTTCAGGAAAGGGATTTCTTTGAACATAAACGGCTGCGGGAGCTGGCTAAACAGCTGATTCACGCTTGCCACCATACCTGGCGCAGAGCGCCAGTTTGTATCAAGCGTATAGTGAGCGCTAACTTCCCCACGGGCGCGCATATAGGTAAAGATATCCGCGCCACGGAAAGCATAAATCGCCTGCTTGGGATCGCCAATCAACAGCAGCGCCGTATCCGGCTGCTTATGCCAGATGCGGCGGAAAATCCGGTACTGCTGCGGGTCAGTATCCTGGAATTCATCGATCATCGCCGCCGGATAGCGGGCGCGTATCGCCTCGGCCAGGGCTTCGCCGCCCGGCTGGTGCAACGCCTCATCAAGACGGCTTAACATGTCATCAAAGCCCAGCTCGCCGCGACGGCGTTTTTGCATCGCCACGGTATAGCGGATCTCTTTGATAGCGCGGGCCAGCACCAGATCACGCAGCGACAGCGGCTCTGCCAGCAGCGCATCGATTTCGCTAAATAGCGCATGGCGCGGCGGCTCGCCCTTTTTGGTTTTCTCATCCAGGGTCGACTGAGCAAATTTTACCAGCGCGTCCGGCAATGCGTAGGTTTGGGTCTCTTCGCCAGCCCACGCGTTGACTTTATCCAGCCAGTTAGGCAGGTTGCGGCTGCTGTAGCTGCGCTTATCCACACCGGAACCGGCAATCAGCGGGCCGATATCATCAGCCGCCGCGCGCCACAGGATTTTAACGCGTTCAAGCCGCTCGACGATTTTTTTATGGCGGCTTTCAATGGTCTCGTCTTCTGCAGGCGGCGCTTTTAGCTGCGGCGCTTCGCCCTGCAGATAGCTGTTGATATCCTGCAACAAAGCGTGCGGCCCCTGCCATAACTCGCTCACCGGGCGCGCCACGGATTTGTCTAACGGATAGCAGTGGCGACGCCAGAAATCGGCGCAGGCCTGATAGCGCAGCAGGGATTCATCCTCAATCAGCTTTTGCTCAAACGGCATCCCGGATTCAAACGCATTGAGATTGAGCATCCGCTGGCAGAAGCCATGAATGGTGAAGATCGAGGCCTCATCCATCTGGCGCTCCGCCAGCAGCAGGGCCTGAGCCGCATCGTTCAGGTCGGGAATTTCCGCTAACAGTCGCTGAAACAGCGGATTGGCGGTATGCCCACGCAGGCAGGCGATACGCAGCTCATGGATATTGGTGCGGATACGGCCACGGAGCTCTTCCGTGGCCGCTTCGGTAAAGGTCACTACCAGCAGGGATTCCGGCATCAGGATGCGCGGATGGGCGGTCTCGCCGCCCAGCCCCAGTAACAGCCGCAAATAGAGCGCGGCGATGGTATAGGTCTTCCCTGTGCCGGCAGACGCTTCGATCAGCCGTTCACCAACCAGCGGTAAACGGAGTGGATCAAGGGGCTGCACGGTCTCATCGGTCATGGTTTCTCGCTTAACAGGGGCAAAGATTGTTGCAACGCACTCACGCTGTCCCAAATCTTGCCACCCTCAGGCGTCGCATAATCCGGCTTGCTGCTCTGGCTGCCGGAAATCTGCGACAGAATCGTCATGCCCTGAGGATCAATCACGGCCTGGTGAAAGAAATCGGCCAGTTTTTGGGGCGTCAGCAGTTTGATTTCGGCGATTACTTTATCACGTGAATCAAACTTCATATTGCCCCTGTCGAAATCTTTGCTGACGATCGATGCTTCCTGCGCCAGGGTTTGCGGCGCTTCCAGCATCTGGTTAATCACACCCTGCTGAATTTGAGTGAAGGTGGCGTTGTCCATGTCACGCAGCCGTTTTTCAGCGGTGGGGAAGAACGCCTGATAGCGCGCCCACAGCGCCGCAGGCTGTTTGTCGCTGCTTTGCAGCAGGAAGCCCATCCCCCACTGGCGGCCTACGCCCATCGGGAAGGCAAACACCGCGTAGCCTAACTGCTCTTCGGTGCGCAACTGGTTATAGAACCACGGCTGGACGATTTGCCCCAGCATGGCGCTGTAAGCCGAACTGACCGTCTCGCTGTAGCCCGTGGGGACAAATACCGCAGCCAGCGCGGAGTCGGTACTGCTACCGACTTTGTTGAAGATCGCCCGTTGCTTTTTATCCACCACCACGTCTTTATTACGGCACCATTCATTGCCGTGAGTCGCCAGTTGCGTTTTCACCCGGCGCGCCAGATCGGTAGCCTGTTGCGCGGTCATGTTACCCACCATCAAAAACTCAGGGCGGGCGTTGGCCTTCAACTGCTCCCGATAGCTCATCACATCGGCAAGGGTAATCGACGGTAGCAGCGCGCGGCGCTCTTCGCGCTGGAAATACGGCACCTGTGAAAGCATCTGCACAGGCATAATCGCCTGATCGTAGGCTTTGCCCTTCTCGGCGGAGTCCATCATCTGAGCGTACCAGGATTTCGCCTGCGCCAGCTGTTGCTCGTCTGGCGTAAAGCTGAAATACCCCTCAAGCAACGTTAAAAACAGCTTCGGCAAACGTTGGGTATACCCATCCGCATTGACCATCAGGCCGTTATTGGCGTTTGTAGAAAAGCTAATCCCGCCGACTGAAGCCTGGTTGCTAAGCTGGTCGAGCGCCAGACCGGCAAGATAATCATTCAGCGCAAACAGCACCTGATTTTTGGCGCTATCCATCGCCTGCGGATTGCGCAGGATCACCGAAATATTCGCCTTAGGTTCACTGGCGAAATAGCGGCTCGGCATATACACCACGCGCAAATCCTGTTCATCAACCAGCAGTTCCGGATGTTGATATGTTTTATCCGCCTTGATCAGCGTAAAGTCGTCAGGAATGTAGGGGTTCAGCTCCGGCAGCTGTAGCTTGATGGACTGCGCTTTTTGCTGCCAGTCCGCCAACGTCGTCGCAGGGATTTTTTCTACCTGATACGGCGCTTCCACAAAATAGGCTTTTTTGTTGTGCGGCTCCGCAGGGCTGATATACCAGATACGGGCGTTTTCCGGCGTCATCATGGCTAAGCGCGCGTTGACCTCCTGCGGATCGAAACGATCGGCGATATTGACCGCATCCAGGGTATGAGCGACAGGCACGCGGATCATGGTGTCTGCCAGCCACTCCACGTAACCCATATCGCGGGAAATAGACGGGTAACGGAAATCGAGATCCAGCACATGCGCCAGTTCATCGAAATAACGTTTATCGATGCCCTGGTCTTTTAATAAATTGATATAGCTGAAAACCGCTGCGACAACCTCGTCGCGGTTTGCCAGCCCTTTATCCGTCAGGGTCACGGAGATAGCGAAAACCCCGCTGTTGCCGTTGACGACAGGATCGGAGTCGGCGCGCACGCCTTCTGCCAGACCCTGCTTTTGCAGCCAGTCAGATAGGGTATCGGCGCTGCGGTTGCCGATCAGATAGCCAATCAGCTCATCCGTTTTACTGCGAAATTTGTCGGTATTGTTGTTGATGCGAAATTCAATGCGCACCACTTTGCGCGGCATTACCGGCACATAGTGGATAAACAGCCCCTTTTGCGCATCGGTTACCACCGGCACGTCGATAGTCGGTTTTTCGATATTTTTATTTGGTACCCGCCCGTAGGTCTGCGCCGCGATGCGCGCCAGTTCGGGCAGCGGTTTATTGCTATACACCACCGCTTTCATCAGGTTGGCGGAATACCAGGTATCGCGAAACGCCACCAGCGCGTCGTGCAACGGGTTGCCCGGCTTATCGCTTAGGGTTTCCAGGTTACCACCGGAAAACTGCGAGCCGGGGTGTTCAGGGTTGATGGTTTCTGCGCTGACCTGAGCCATGCGCATGCCGTCTCGCGAACGCGCCATGGTCAATTCGGCATTCACCGCGTTTCGCTCGCGCTCTGCATAGGCTTTTGCCAGCGTCGGTTCGGCGATGGCGTCCGCCAGACGATCCACGGCCCCTTCCAGCGCGTTGTTTTCCACTTCCAGATAAAACGCGGTGCGATAAGGCGCAGTACTGGCGTTATGGCTGCCGCCGTGCATCTTTAAAAATTCAGAAAGGCTATCGGGCTGAGGGTATTTTTTCGATCCCATCAGCGTCATGTGCTCCAGGTAATGCGCTAACCCCTGGTGATCTTTCGGATCTTCCAGCGAGCCGACCGGCACTACCAGCGCAGACAGCGATTTGACTGCCTGCGGATCGTTAACCAGCAGGACCACCATGCCATTATCCAGGCGAATGGCCTGATACTGGCGGGGATCTTTTTCACTTTTACGGATGGTTTCCTGAATCGGCTGCCAGCCCGTATCTGCCTGGCTGACGGGTGCCCAAAGGGCAACGGAAAAGAAAAGTGCGGCTAACCAGGTGCGGCAATCAGGCATTCACGAACCTCATAATCACGAAACCTCTTGTGCTATTCATCATCAATTCATTGTCTTGCTATGACGGTTTTACCCGCAATCGTCGCACCCCTGTCCGGATGAGAAGCGCATAGTAAATGAACACTTTCGACTGTGCAATTTTTATACAGTCATTCTGTTTGATTGAAACGAAATAAGGGCAATAAGTACCGTTGCGCCTGCTCGATAATAGCGTCGTAGTATTCCGGCTCCAGCGTGCGCCACAAGCGTTGATACCACATGTCCGCCCCTTCGCCTTCAATATTGTAACTACCGGTCCATGCCTGGATCAGCTTGTTGCGCGCCTTTTGCTGGGTCTCGTCATCCCACAAAATGGCGTCCGTTTCTTTGTCATAACAGGCTTTTAACCACTCGCCGCCGGACTGCGGCAAGACGATCAAGGGC
This sequence comes from Atlantibacter hermannii, assembly GCF_009907385.1. Lineage (GTDB taxonomy): Bacteria > Pseudomonadota > Gammaproteobacteria > Enterobacterales > Enterobacteriaceae > Atlantibacter > Atlantibacter hermannii_A. The sequence continues at coordinate 33,924 of NZ_JAAATR010000036.1, read as the reverse complement.
TCGGTTAAGCCCGCCTTATAGCCTTCGATTAGCATCAGCAAATACCCTTTCGCCTGCCCGGCCTCCATAGGCGGGAAATGCCAGCGCGTGGATTTTCGCCCGTATAACCGGCTGCTGCCGTCACGTCCACAGGCACAGTAGACAAGATGCTCCAGCCAAAGTTGCATGCCATGCTCAACCCGTAATACCGAAGGCCGCCAGCGCAGCAGACCGTCCGCCTGAACCTGCGGCAGCCAGCCTGTAACGCGATGCCCGTCAATATGCAGGTCAATTTCCATGTTTTCGCTTTCGCAGCGCAGGGCGATGATCTCATCAGCCATGGTCTGCATTTCCGCCAGTTGCTCCTCCCAGAACAGCTCGCCGAACGGGCCGTAAGGCAGCGAACCGGCGGCCTTGTAGCGGCGGAATAGCGGCTCCGGATCCTGCTGTTCTACCAGCGTCGTGAGCAGATCCTGGTTCAGATAAAATTTATCCAGGCTGTCGAGGGTGAAGGGCTCGGTGTCCATTAACTCCACCTCTTCGGCGTGGAAATTAACCCGTAGCCTCATCTGGAAGAAAGCCCGCACCGGGTGACGCCAGAAACGCGCCAGCTGTTCCAGGGTGATTTCTGTGGCTTCAAACGGCGTCAGCGGGTGGATAAACGAAGGCTGCGCCTGCCCTTCTCCGCAGGCGGCGGGCAGCCATTCGCGGGCATAGCTCTGCCGCTCATCTCCCACGCGGAAATTTTCCGGCTCGAAGGGCGTCCGCGGGTGCAGGCGCGTAATGTGTTGCTTAACGCGGCGGGCGCTCTCATCGCAGTTGAGCGACGCATCGCCCGGCAGGTAATGGCTTTGCGCCACGTAATCCACCAGTTCCTCCACCAGCACCGAAGGATACCGCTCCGCATTGTCCTGCACCGAACGGCCAATGTAACTGATGTACAGTTGATGCTGCGCGGAAATCAGCGCTTCAAGGAAAAGATAGCGATCGTCGTCGCGACGGCTTCGGTCGCCCTTGAGCGGTTTGTCGCTCATCAAATCGAACCCCAGCGGCGACAGCGTGCGCGGGTAAACTCCGTCGTTCATACCCAACAGGCAGACAACTTTGAACGGGATGGAGCGCATCGGCATCAGCGTACAGAAATTGACCGGCCCGGCTAAGAAACGCTGGCTGATGCGCTCCTGATCGAGACGCGACGAGATTTCATCACGCAGCAGGCTCAGCGGCACGTCTTCACCGTAGTGGGAAGCCACACCCTGCTCGATCATGGCCTGCCACTGCTGTTCGATCAGCGTTAACGCCGCTTCGGTTTCACTATCCGGGTCAAAAAGGCTTTGCAGCAGGTCGCGGCACACCGGCAGCCATTCCACGAGCGGTCTGTCCTGGCTGAGCCCCGCGCGCCAGATGTTCAGCTGCATCAGCAGGTCCGCCAGGTTGCCTGCCAGTTCGGCAATCAAACCGCTCGACTCGTCATACGGCAGGATCGACTGCCATTCCCCGACGCGGCTTTCCATGGCATAGCCCAACAGCATACGGGTCAGGCCGAAATGCCAGGTATGTTGGCCAGTTGCAGGCAGGTCGAATTCGCGGACGTTGTCGTCATCCATCCCCCAGCGGATGCCCGCTTCAGTGACCCACTGGCGTAGATAGCGCAACCCCTGCTCGTCAATTGAGAAACGCGCCGCCAGCGCCGGGACTTCCAGCAGCGCCAGGACGTCTTCCGCCGTAAAACGGCTGTCCGGCAGCGACAGCAGGGAAATAAAGGCCTGGAGCGCCGGATGCGCCTGACGCGCCCGGCGGTCGGAAATTGCGTATGGGATCCGGCGATTATCGCGCGCCGCGCCAAACACCGCCTGAATAAACGGGCTGTAGCTGTCGATATCCGCCACCATGACGATGATATCCCGCGGCGTGAGTTCGGGATCCTCTTCCAGCATTTTCAGCAAACGATCGTGCAGGATTTCCACCTCACGCTGGGGGCTATGGCATACGTGGATCGTCAGGCTTTGATCGTCATGATCTAATCGTCTTTTGCTTTCACTGTTCTCATAGGTCTCAAGCGTGACGCCAACCACAGCATGATTTTCCAGCTCTAGTAAATCGTTCTGGATACGATGCAGCAGATTGTCTGGTGTTATATCCACAAAGGCATCCAGTTCCTGGAATCGTTCCAACCCGGAAAGCAAGTAAAGATAATCGCGGCCCAGCTTTCCCCATGAGGCCAGCAGCGGATTTGCGGTAGCCTGCTCGCCGTTGTCGTTGAAAAGAGATGATGCCAACGCACTGTCATGAAACAGCGGCGTGTTTTCATCACTGCGCGTTTTCTGACGCTGGCGACTCAGCAGCCTCGCCAGGTAACTGGCATCCTTAATATCACCCCAGTAGTAGCGGCAGGGATTGGTAAACAGCAAATGGATATCAATATGCTTGCCCAGCGCCTGTAACGCTTCCAGATAGACCGGCGGTAGAGCGGAAATGCCGCAGATAAATACCCGTTCCGGTAAACCCGCAGGGCGCTCCGTTGCCGTTTCCAGGGTGGAAATAAAACGCTGATAAAGATTGGCACGATGCCACTGCGGCTGATTCAGCTGGTGGGTAAGTTCCACCAGCGCTTTCCAGAGCGGTGCCTGCCATTGCTGTGACTCGCCGATACCCTCTACGCGCTCATCCGCTTCCCAGCGGGCCAGCCATGTTGGGCGGTAAACCAGATACTGGTCGTACAAATCCGCAATGCGCGCGGCAAGCTGGAAGCGCTTTCGTTTGTCCGCATCATCTTCAAGGTAATGTCGAAGCATGGCGAATTCGGGGCGCTCGAGCATGCGCGGCAGGAGCGTCATCAGTTTCCAGCTCATGCTCTGCTTGCTGAACGCGCTCTCCTGAGGGATATCTTTTAGCACCCGCACGAACATATCCCAGATAAAGCTGGCAGGCAGCGGAAATTCAAGATTCGCCGCAATACCAAACTTTTTCGCCAGGGACATTTGCAGCCACTGCGCCATCCCGGTACTTTGCACCAGCACCACTTCAGGATCGAAAGGATCGGGCTGAGGCTGTTGCTCAATGAGATACTCCATGAGCTCCTCAAGCACATCCAGACGATTCGAGTGGTAAACCCGCAACATGTAAACACCTCATCAGATAACTTACCGGCATTGCAAACGGGATAATTCCCCTCGTCTGCCCGCTGGGCTGGTAACAATAACCGAAATGCTGACACATCCAGCCGTGGATGTCTGCCCCCGCGTAACCGTCCAGCCCAACGGCGGCGGCAGGGCCTGAGGCTCAACCTGCTGAGCGGCGATTCGCCACAGTTCCCGATACTGCCATAACGACTGGAAACTTAACGTTAAACCCCGGTGATACCCCATCAATGCTGAGATCACGACACCATAAAGCACCAGCGCCACCAGGACTTCCGTCAGACTAAACCCGGCGTCTTTGCGCGTTGTCAGGGAAGCTGGCATAAGGTTGCCTCGCTTAAGGGACAGCTGTCGATCCAACCATTTGCAGGGAAAGCCAGGGTTGCCCCCTGTTTGCCCCAGCGCCACAGGGTAATTGGCTGACGATCGCTCATCCCCTGTGCCGCCAGCAGCACATCGCCTTTTTGCCCGGCTTTAAGGCACGCCCGCCAGCCTGTTGCCTGCATGGTCTGGCATTGCCATTCGCCGGTGGGTTGCCAGTGTAACGTCGTTCCCCATGCCTGAGCAGATAGCGCCGCGTTAAAGGCGCGGATGGCATCGCGCTCATTCATCAGCAGAGGCGTCTGGGCGCGCAAATGCTGGTCAAGCCCGTACAGGAGCCCACCGCCTAATACCAGTAGCATCATCACCATAGCGATGGATGAAAATCCGCTTTGCCTGTTCACTGGTTATACCCGACGACCTGTTGGACGACGTTCAGGCTACGCGTCGGATCCTGCGCCATAGCCGCTGAGAGAGAAATGGTGATTAACGGTTTTTGCCCCGTTCGGGCAATGTACGCCACAGTAAAATCGTCAATCCTGAACTGCCCGGGATCGGTCAACCGCTCCCAACCTTTGCCAGCGCACTGTGAGGCGCCACGCTGGATCTCGAGGCTTTTATCCCGCAGTCGATAACCGGTTTGTTCAGGCTCTGAGGCAGTGGCACCCTCCCATTTACCATTGTGATTAGCGTCCCACTGCACAATCAGACAGTGGCCGTCGTCACGTATTTCCATCCCTTTGCCGGCGCATTCGCCGTGACAGTATCCCGCCCGCTGCGCCTGCTTAGCGATGCCGAAAGCCAGTTGCCATAAATCTTCCCGCATCAGGTTTAACCGGGATTGCTGTAGTACCGCGCGCTGAAGCGACGGCAACAACCGCATCGTTCCGATCATCAGAATACTGCTTAGCGACATCGCCACTAACACTTCAATCAGCGAAAAACCTCGTGGAGCTAACATACCGCCTCCCTTGAAATATTGCAGGCGCGAATGCGGCCCCAGGCGGAAACGATGATTTTCCATTCGCCGCTGTCGTTACGCAGCCGGATATGCCCCGGCCAGGCGGTATTGCGCAGGCCAAAAAATCCTAAACCCGGGGTGATCTCTGTAAGCTGGACGTCTGACGCTGTGATTGCGATTTGCCAGGGAGAGCGCTGTTCGCAGGTTGCCTGCTCCGCTGTCTTACTGCCCATGCACCACGCCTCGCCTCTCTGGTGAGTCCATAACAAATGGTCGCGGTTATGCCAGTTAGCGTCTTCCCGCAAGAAGGTGAGAAAATCCCTTACCTGAAGCGCGGCTTCACGCAGTTGTTGCTGCTGCTTCCAGTCGCGCCAGCTATAAATGCCCGCGCCAGCCAACGCAGTGACAATAACCATCACCACCATCATTTCCATTAGCGTAAATCCACGAGTGCGTATTTTCATGGCGGCACAATGCCAGAAAAAATGCGCGCCGATGAGCGCCAAAAAACGCAATGACGAGATATGCCGAAGGGTTTTAAGCTGACTTGCAGTCTGTTGCAGAGGATCGGGAAGCTGTCGCGCAGGGTGGACTTTCAGGCGAAAAAAACCGACGCATGGCGCGTCGGTTATGGCAGAGTGCGGTTAAATCGCGACGGGCGCTTTAATGCCAGGATGCGGGTCGTAACCTTCGATGTCGAAATCCTCGAAACGGTAATCAAACAGCGATTCCGGCTTACGTTTGATGATCAGCTTCGGCAGCGCGCGCGGTTCACGCGTAAGTTGCAGATGCGTTTGCTCGAGGTGATTGCTGTACAGGTGCGTGTCGCCGCCGGTCCAGACGAAATCACCCACGTCCAGATCGCACTGCTGCGCGACCATATGCACCAGCAAGGCATAGCTGGCGATATTAAATGGCAAACCAAGGAACACATCGCATGAACGCTGATAAAGCTGGCAGGAAAGTTTACCCTCCGCCACGTAGAACTGGAAAAACGCGTGACAAGGCGCCAGCGCCATTTTATCCAGTTCCCCGACGTTCCAGGCGGAGACAATAATGCGCCGCGAGTCTGGATCGTTTTTCAACTGGTTCATTACGTTGGCGATCTGGTCGATATGACGGCCATCCGGCGTTGGCCAGGCGCGCCACTGTTTGCCGTATACCGGCCCCAGATTGCCGTTCTCATCGGCCCACTCATCCCAAATGGAGACGTTATTCTCGTGCAGGTACGCGACGTTGGTATCGCCTTTTAAGAACCACAGCAGTTCATGAATGATGGAGCGCAAATGGCAACGCTTGGTGGTCACCAGCGGGAAACCTTCCCGGAGGTTAAAACGCATCTGGTGGCCGAAGATGGACAGCGTGCCCGTTCCGGTGCGATCGTTTTTTTGAGCGCCCTCGTCGAGGACCTTTTTCATCAATTCAAGATATTGTTTCATGGTTCGTTACGATACCTGTTGCTGCGGGCGACGGCGATAAGCCCAAACCATCATCGCGATGCCTGCGACAATCATCGGGATGGAAAGGATCTGGCCCATACTGATGTACTGCACCCAGGCGCCGGTAAACTGCGCATCTGGCTGGCGGAAAAATTCAACAATGATACGAAACGCGCCGTAGCCAATCAGGAACAGGCCGGAGACAGCCCCCATCGGACGCGGTTTGCGAATAAACACGTTGAGGATAATAAACAGCACGATACCTTCCAGCACCATCTCATACAGCTGAGAAGGGTGACGCGGCAGAACGCCGTAGGTATTGAAAAGCGACTGCCATTCCGGATGGGTGGCAAGCAGCGCGATGTCTTCGCCGCGTGAGCCGGGGAACAGCATCGCGAACGGGAAGCTCGGGTCGACGCGGCCCCACAGTTCGCCGTTGATGAAGTTGCCTAAACGCCCTGCGCCCAGGCCAAACGGGATCAGCGGCGCAATAAAATCGGCAACCTGGAAGAAGGTGCGTTTAGTGCGGCGCGCAAACCAAATCATCACGCAGATCACGCCGATCAGCCCGCCGTGGAAGGACATCCCACCGTCCCAGACTTTGAACAGATACAGCGGGTTATCAAGAAACAGCGGCATATTGTAGAACAGCACGTAGCCGATACGGCCGCCGAGGAATACACCAAGAAAACCGGCGTATAACAGGTTTTCGACTTCATTTTTAGTCCAGCCGCTGCCGGGACGGTTGGCGCGGCGGATCGCCAGCCACATGGCAAACACAAATCCTACCAGGTACATCATGCCGTACCAGTGGAGGGAAAGCGGTCCTACGGAAAAGATTACCGGATCGATATCGGGAAAATGCAGATACCCACTGTTCATAGTCATCATAACTCGTTGTTAATGCCGCTAAATTCAGAATGCGGGCTCAATGATGCACCCGATAAGGGGCGCTCCCAAAGCAGCGAAGCATAGCATAAACGCCGGGCGGCTTGCCGTTGGGTTGATGTAAAAGATATGTAAGAAGCGGTATTACAAACCGCCGCGTATCAGGCCGCCCATGCCCCGACGCTCCATAAATGCCGCGACCTGATGGCGCACTTCCGTCGCTAACTGCGCGTCAAGGCTACGTCTGGCGAGGGTTTGCGCCTCTTCCTGGGTAATATGGCGCAGCAGGTATTTTACCCGCGCGACCGAACGACCGTTCATAGAAAGATGGCGGAAACCTAAACCCACCAACAACGCCACGCACATGGGGTCGCCCGCCATTTCGCCACACAGGCAGAGGTCAATACAATAACGCTGCGCTTCGCTGGCAATCATGCTCAGCGCCCGCAGCATCGCGGGATGCAGGCTGTCATACAGGTTCGCGACGCGGGTATTGTTGCGATCCACCGCCAGCAGGTACTGCGTCAGGTCGTTAGTGCCAACAGAGATAAAATCGATGCGGTTGGTTAAGTGCGGCAGCATAAAGACCATGGACGGCACTTCCACCATCACGCCGAGGCGCGGGCGGGGAATGGTATAGCCCAGCATCTCTTCCACTTCGCGGCCGGCACGCTCAATCAGACGGCGCGCTTCATCCACCTCGTCAATGCTGGTGACCATCGGCAGCAGGATATTAAGGTTGCCGGTGGCGGCATTGGCGCGCAGCATCGCCCTCACCTGCACCAGAAATATTTCCGGCTGATCGAGAGTAATGCGGATGCCGCGCCAGCCCAGACAGGGGTTTTCTTCGCTGATAGGCATGTAGGGCAGTTGCTTGTCCGCGCCGATATCCAGGGTACGCAGCGTGACCGGCTTATCGTTAAACATCTGCAACATGCCCTGATATTGCGCAACCTGCTCCTCTTCTGAGGGGAAGCCGCTTTGCAACATAAAGGGAATTTCGGTGCGATAAAGCCCGATTCCGTCGATACGGCTCCCGAGTTTTTCTTCGTGCTCCGGACTTAACCCGGCGTTGAGCATAATCTGGACGCGTTCACCGCTTTTCAGCGCGGCAGGTTGGTCAACGTCGTCTTCCGCCAGGCGGCTGAGTTCGTTCTCTTCACTGACCAGCCGCTGATATTCCTGTAATAATACCGGTTCAGGATCGACTAACAGTTCGCCGCGATAGCCATCCACCACCAGCATACGGGCATGCAGCACGGCAGGCTGGATATCCGCGCCCATCACGGTAGGAATACCCAGCGCACGCACCATAATGGCGGCATGAGAGTTAGCTGCGCCGTCACGCACCACCACGCCCGCTAAACGATCCTGGGGAAGTTCCGCCAGCGTGGTCGCGGAGAGTTCATCCGCGACCAGAATAAAGCGTTCCGGCCAGGTATTCGGCCCCTGAATAGTATCGTCGAGGTGAAACAGCAACCGCTGGCCCAGCGCACGTAAATCGCCGGCGCGCTCTTTGAGGTAGTTGTCGCTTAATGCGGCAAACTGCTCGGCAAATTTCTCGATAACTTTTTTGACCGCCCACTCCGCCACCGAACCTTTGGTGACTTCTTCGAACAGTTCCCGGCGCAACCGTGGGTCGGAAAGCAAGTGTGAGTAAAGGTCGAAAATTGCCGCCGTCTCTTTTTGCGCGCTGGCGGCGTAGCGCTTGCTGTAGCGCCGGAACTCGCCGGAAGCTTCTTCAAGAGCGAAAGTCAGACGTTCACGCTCCAGACCGGGATCCAGCGTGGAGGCTTCAGACACTTGCTCAATTAACGGAACGGTGGAGTCCATCCAGCCAGGCGCGACGGCAACGCCAGGGGCGGCGGCAAGCGCACGGATGCGGGTCTGGCGGTACTGGCCAAACAGCGCGGTGAGCTGACTCTGGGAAAGAATCGCCGCCATCTGGGTGGCGAGCGTCACCAGGAAGGATTCTTCGCTTTCATCATACTGGCGCAGCTCACGCTGCTGAACCACCAGTACGCCAAGCAACTGGCGGCGCTGAATAATCGGCACGCCGAGAAAAGCGCGGAAGCGCTCTTCTTTCACGGCGGGAACATATTTAAAGCTGGGATGTTTTTGCGCGTCTGCCAGGTTGATCGGCTCAGCAAGCCGCCCGACAAGGCCGACGATGCCTTCGTCAAAAGCCAGCGTGACCGTGCGGCCGCGCGGCTTTTTCAGCCCCCGTGTTGCCATCAGGTAGTAGCAGCGACGATCGTTATCCGCCAGGTAAACGGAACACACTTCGGTGTCCATTGCCAGGCAAACGTCATTCACCAGGATATTCAGCGCTTCATTCAATCGCGGTGCGCTGGCTACCTTTTCAACTATTTCTCGCAACTGGGTCAGCATAGGCGTGTGGCTTAACCTCTTTTTCGTCGATAAGCAGGCGCGTGATGGCGCACTGGCGCTGCTTCCTGCAAGGCCATAACTACGCTGGCAAACTCTTTCATGACTCGACGATACACATCGCGCTTAAAGGAGACTACCTGACGCACCGGATACCAATAACTAACCCAACGCCACCCGTCAAACTCAGGCGTACTGCTGGTCTGCATATTGATATCGGCATCATTGCTTATCAATTGCAGAAGAAACCATTTTTGCTTCTGGCCGATACAAACCGGCTTTGTGTCCCAACGCACCAAACGTTTCGGTAATTTATAACGCAACCAGTTTCGGGTTGTCGCGAGGATCCTGACGTCTTTTCGCTGTAATCCGACCTCTTCGAAAAGTTCACGGTACATGGCCTGCTCTGCCGACTCGCCGGGGTTAATGCCACCCTGCGGAAATTGCCAGGAGTGTTGGCCGAAGCGTCTCGCCCACATGACCTGTCCCTGACGATTACAAATTACGATACCAACATTTGGGCGGTAGCCATCATCATCGATCACCGGACTACCTCGATAAAAAACAAAATATCATCGATTGTTTCACACTCCTGAAAAACGGTAAACCACTATCCTGACGGGGCGCAAAGGTATAACAATTGAATAACTCACAAAAAAAGTCGAGGTTATAAACAGGCTGCCGCTATTACGGGGAATTTTATTCACTTTTTCTGTGGATATCATTGTGAAGAAGTAACGGGTTTCCCAGGGAAAACTCCGAATAACCTCTTACCGCTTGTCGCGAACTTGCCAGGCATTCCCACATATTTCATTCACTTAACCTGACTATTGTTGATGATGCCTTGTAATGCGTGATCTACGTCACAAGGTTGATCCTTATTATGTTTAAAGATCGAACAACGTCGTTTTTATCCACAGTTTGTGCCCTTTACTTAAGCGTAAATTGTTCAAAAACTCGATATTGCTCGCACGTCAAGCCTGTAAATTGAAACAGTATTAAGCAGTTTTATCAGTTATCCCATTTTTCTGTGGATAACATGGTGTAAGATCCTGTTTATTGTCAGTGACCTAATTTGGAAAACCCATTTACGCCTGCGATTTTTACCCATGAATATGCTTTATTTCGTCTTTTAAATCATTAGGTTAATATCGCTGCGCTGAAACTTTTTTCCGCTGTGTATAAGCGGCTTCGCCGCAGTACATTTTTTAACCAAAGGAAGTTTTATGATCGCTCCGCTGTCGGGTCCGCCAGAAAATGAAAACCAGTTGTTAAGCCAGGCGCAGGCGCTGGCAGGCTATACGTTGAGCGAACTGGCCGCCCTGGCGCGCATACCCATGCCTGGTGATTTACGTCGCGATAAAGGCTGGATTGGCGTATTGCTGGAACGCTGGCTGGGCGCAACGGCGGGCAGTAAACCCGAGCAGGACTTCGCAGCGCTGGGCGTAGAGCTTAAAACGATTCCCATTGACCGCTATGGACGCCCGCTGGAAACTACCTTCGTCTGCGTGGCGCCGCTGACTGGCAACACCGGCGTGGTATGGGAGACCAGCCACGTACGCCATAAGCTGAAACGCGTGTTGTGGGTGCCGGTAGAAGGCGAACGCAGCCTGCCGCTGGCGGCGCGGCGCGTTGGCTCGCCGCTGCTGTGGAGCCCTTCGCCCGCTGAAGAAGAACAGTTGCGTCTCGACTGGGAAGAGTTAATGGATTTGATTGTGCTGGGTCAGGTGGAACGTATTACCGCCCGGCATGGTGAAGTCTTGCAGCTTCGTCCAAAAGCGGCGAACAGCAAAGCATTAACGGAAGCGATTGGGATGAACGGCGAGCCGATTGTGACGTTGCCGCGCGGTTTTTATCTGAAGAAAAATTTCACCGCTGCGCTGCTGGCGCGCCATTTTTTATTGTGATCCTCCCCGCCAAAACTGATTTTTTGCGCCACGCCATCCCCCGTGGCTACGTATATCTGTTACCCGGCCTCAACTTTAGTTGCAGTTTTTAAGACTTACCTGCTGTTTTCCTCCACTTTTTCCCGCTATTACTAAAGGGACATCACACCAATTTATACGAGGCGCATAACAATGAAGAAATGGGCTGTAGCAATTTCTGCTGTCGGTTTGGCATTCGCCGTATCAGGGTGTAGCAGCGATTACGTCATGGCAACCAAAGATGGCCGCATGATCCTGACGGAAGGAAAGCCGCAGGTGGATGACGACACTGGCCTGGTCAGTTATCGCGATATCCAGGGCAATGAGATGCAGATTAACCGCAACGAGGTTTCTCAAATCATTGAACGTTGAAGTTAAAAAGGTCAGCTAACGCTGGCCTTCGTTTTTTTAGCCCGCACTCTTCCCCTTTTGTTTCCCCTCTGCCATGTTTATATCCCCCATAACCACAATAAAAGGTAAGCGGCTATGCAATATCACCGTATTCCCCACAGCTCGCTGGAAATCAGCACCCTGGGGGTGGGAACCATGACGTTTGGTGAACAAAATAGTGAAGCCGACGCCTGGGAACAGCTCGATTACGCCGTCAGCCAGGGCATTAATTTAATCGATGTGGCAGAGATGTATCCGGTGCCGCCGCGCCCGGAAACCCAGGGCCTCACGGAAACCTACGTGGGCAACTGGCTGAATAAACGCGGTTTACGCGACAAACTGGTTCTCGCGACAAAAGTCAGCGGGCCGCCGCGTGCCGGCGATGCGGGCATCCGCCCCGATCAGGCGCTGGATCGCAAAAATATCCGTAACGCGCTGGACGCCAGCCTGAAGCGCCTTCAGACCGATTATATTGATTTATACCAGGTTCACTGGCCGCAGCGCGCCACCAACTGCTTTGGCAAGCTGGGCTATAGCTGGAGCGACAGCGCGCCGGCGATCACAATTCTGGAAACGCTTGAAGCGTTAACGGAATTCCAGCGTGCCGGCAAGATCCGCTATATCGGCGTTTCTAACGAAACGCCCTGGGGCGTGATGCGCTATCTGCATCTGGCGGAAAAACACGATCTGCCGCGCATCGTCACTATCCAGAATCCCTACAGCCTGCTGAACCGCAGCTTTGAAGTGGGTCTGGCGGAAGTGAGCCAGTATGAAGGTGTTGAACTGCTGGCCTACTCCTGCCTCGGGTTCGGTACCCTGACCGGCAAATACCTTAACGGGGCGAAGCCCGCTGGCGCGCGCAACACCCTGTTCAGCCGCTTTACCCGTTACAGCAGCGAACAGGCGCAGCATGCCGTTGCCGCCTATGTTGAGATTGCGAAGCGCCATAATCTCGACCCGGCTCAGATGGCGCTGGCTTTTGTTCGCCAGCAGCATTTTGTTGCCAGCACGCTGCTGGGCGCCACCACTCTGGATCAGTTGAAAGCGAACGTTGAGAGCCTGAACGTGACGCTGGATGAGGCGGTGCTGGCTGAACTGGAAGCCGTTCATCAGCGCTATACCTACCCTTCGCCATAAAAATTAAGGGGCGGATATCCGCCCCTTGTCTTATATCTTCTGACGCAGTTGCCAGAGCCACAGCCCGGCGATCGCCAGCGCAAACAGCACGCCAAATCCTGTACCGATACCCACGACTGGCACGCCGACTTTCACCGCCAGCGAGTACAGACCGAGCATTAACAGCATGGCGCTGTTTTCGCCCAGGTTTTGCACCGCAATGGCATTGCCTGCGCCGACCGAACGTTTACCACGATCCTGAAGCAAGGCATTCAGGGGCACCACGAAAAAGCCGCCGAAAATCCCCAGCAGCATCAACAGCAGATAGGCCGGGAGCGGCGTTTGCTGAACGGCAAACGCGACAACCGCCACGCCGATTAAGATCCCGGCAGGCATACAGCGGGATACCGTTTCCAGCGTCACCAGCTTCGCCGCCGCGCCAGCTCCCACCACGATCCCGACAGCGACCATGGCGTTAAGATAGGTTGGCGTTGCGTTATCGGTGATACCCAACGCCACCGGCACCCACAGCACCAGCAAAAAGCGCAACGTAACGCCCGCCCCCCAGAACAGACTGGTCCCCACCAGCGTGAAGCGGGTTTCGCCGTTGTTCCACAGCTGCCGACAGGCGGCAAAAAACTGCCGGATCAGGGTGATAAGGTTCCAGGATTGCCCCGGACGCGCCGCCGCCAGTTTTGGGATATACAGGTTCGCTACCACCGCGCCCGCATAAAACAGCGCGCATACGCCGAGCGCTGCGCCGATGTGCCAGTCCGCCAGCACGCCGCCCGCTACCGACCCCATCAGGATAGCCGCAATGGTGGATGACTCCATCAGCCCGTTGGCTTTGACTAATTTATCACCGGTCGTGATTTCCCCCAGGATGCCGTATTTTGCAGGGGAATAGGCCGCCGCGCCAACGCCCACCAGGGTATAACCGACAAAGGGATTGAAACCGGTGGCGATAACCAGCGCGCCGATTAATTTCAGGCTGTTGGCTACCATCATCACCCGCCCTTTGGCGAAGCTGTCGGCAAACTGCCCGACAAACGGCGCGAACAGGATGTACGCCGCGACAAACACCATCTGCAGTACCGGCTGGCTCCAGTCCGGATAAAACTGGGCCTTCAGCACCGCCAGGGTGGCGAACAGCAAAGCGTTATCGGCGAAGGCGGACAGGAACTGGGCGGCGATAACCGCCATCATTCCACGCGAGCGCAGCGAAGTATCGGCAATGTCATGCATTCTGCTGTTCCTGTTCAACCATGCCTTTAAGGGTCACAAAATCAGGTTTGCCGCTGCCCAGTACCGGCAACTGTTTCACGACGCGGATATCGCGCGGCACCGCCAGCTCCGGTATACCATGCGCACGGGCGTATTGCTGCAAGGCGTCGCGCGTTAAGTCACTATCGGTCGTAAACAGCACCAGCGCTTCGCCTTTACTGGCATCCTGTTTTATCACGGTTGCATGAAGCTTTTCTGGCGAAACCCCGGTCGCCATCTGTTCCACCATCTCCAGCGAAACCATCTCCCCGGCGATTTTGGCAAAGCGTTTGGCACGGCCCTGAATCTGACAGAACCCTTGCTCGTCGAAGGCAACAATATCCCCGGTGTCATACCAGCCTGGCTCCAGCTCGCCCCGGGCGTTTTCCGCCGCGGGCGCTTCCAGCACGCCGGGGTTTTCGACCCGCAGGTAGCCCTTCATGATGTTCGGCCCTTTCAGTTGCAGCCGCCCGCCCTGTTCGATGCCCGGCACTTCAAGCAGGCGCGCGTCCATACCCGGCAAGATACGCCCGACGGTGTGAGGTTTTGCCGCCATCGGCACGTTAATCGATACCACCGGCGCGCACTCCGTGACGCCATAACCTTCCAGAATCCGCAGACCAAATTTGTCCTGCCAGATTTGCCGGGTGCTTTCCTGGAGTTTCTCCGCGCCTGCAACTACGTAGCGCACCCGGAAGAAATCATAGGGGTTGGCGAAACGGGCGTAGTTGCCGAGGAAGGTTGAGGTCCCGAACAGCACCGTACAGTTACGGTCATAAACCAGTTCGGGAACGATGCGGTAATGCAGCGGGCTGGGATAGAGAAACACTTCCGCACCGGTAAACAGCGGCGTAAACAGCCCGACGGTCAGGCCAAACGAGTGAAACAGCGGCAGCGCCGACATAAACCGATCCTTCGCAGTGAAGTCGGCAATCGTGCGAATCTGTTCAACATTCGCCAGCAGGCTTTTATGGCTGTGCACCACGCCTTTCGGATTGCCTTCAGAGCCTGAGGTAAACAGCACCATCGCGGCGTCTTCCGGCTCCTGTTTCACCTGCGCCAGACGCGGCATCAATACGCGGGAAAAGATCCACAGTTTATCCGCGCCCGTCACGTCGCCCTTGAGATCTTCGAGGAATACCCAGCGCACCTGAGTCAGCTGTTCCGGTAAATGCCACAGCTTGCCTTTATCAAGGAACTTGCGCGAGGTAAACACGGTTTTGATTTGCGCGGCGGTGATGGCGCTGCTTAACCCTTTAACGCCCGCGGTGTAGTTCATCATCGCCGGGATGCGCCCGCGCACTGTTGCGCCGAGGATCACCGCCGCGCTGATGGCGGCATTAGGCAACATTAGCCCGATGGTTTCACGCGGCGCGCTGTATTTTTCCAGAATGCGCGCCACAAACAGCGTTTTAGTCAACAGGCCGCGATAGCTGTCAGGGTTGAAATTAATATCTTCGATGCAGTTTTTGCCTGCGCCATAACGGTACTTCGCCGCCAGAAAAGCCTCGTACAGCGTCTCGCGCGGGCGCGCCGCCATACGCGCTTCCATCATGATCTGATGCAGCATCTCACCGGCAATTTTGCGGCGATCCCGGGCGCGCGGCGCCTGCGGCATTTCCAGCGTCGTCGGCGGCAGAATATGAATATTGATGGTGGGGAACAGGCGCTGTTTTACCAGGCCTTTCAGGCGGCTGAAAAAGGTCAGTTCCGCGCCTTCGATACGGATTGGGACGACTGTCGCCTGAGATTTTGCCGCGACAAACCCCGCGCCCTCGTAGATTTTCATCAGCGAGCCGGTCACCGTCAGGCGGCCTTCCGGGAAAATCACCACCGGCCTGCCCTGCTCAATCAGGCGTACCAGATATTTCACCGACATCGGTTTGGTCGGGTCCAGCGGAACAAAATCAATCAGCGATTTTAACCAACGCATGTACCACCGTTGGCTTATGGAAGTGTAAACCGCAAAAACCGGGCGGCCCGGCAGAAACAACGCCAGCAGGATACCGTCAATAAACGAGACGTGATTAGGGGTAATCAGGACGCGGGGCGCGTTCAGCGAACGCGTGTCGCCATGAAGCCTGACCCGGAACAAAATGCGACATAACGCGCGAAAAAAACCGAAAAGCATCTCAACTCCCTTTGCGTTAGCAATGAAAAATGGATATTTGCGGGCAGATTACACGAGATAACTCAGGTTGCGTTAGTGTAGCAGGGATAAAAAAAAACCTGCGCGTCTGCGCAGGTTGGTGCAAGCATTAGAACGGAATTCTCACCAATCAATACCTCTGGGTTTGTTAATTCTGAAGCCCACAGCGCCGCTACGCCACGAGAAATACGCAAGGGAGATTGTTGAAGTGAAACCAGGTGTGTAAAAGCTCGCGGGGTGTAACAGATTGGCTGAGGCAAAAAAAAACCTGCGCATCCGCGCAGGTTGGTGTAATTCAAGTGAGCAGCAAATATGTTGCTAACTCCACCTATCAATACCTCTGGGAGAGCTACTGTATCAAGCGCGCGAATTAAGCCGCCAGCAGCCAATCGCAACAGCCTACGGCAAAGTGTAACTAAAGGTTTTAACAGACATTATTCCTGCCGTTTCGGTTACAAATACCGGTATTAATCTGTGTCCCCCCCTGGCGAGCCCGCACGGATTTTTCGACCGATTTGCGACGTTGCCATCAGCGGCGGCCTTGTGTCCGCGCCGGTTTTCCGTAAAACTTAACCTTGTGTAAACGCTTACCCTCAGGACAAAGTCATTTATGGCGACGATTAAGGATGTAGCGCGGCTCGCAGGAGTGTCTGTCGCCACGGTCTCACGCGTTATCAATGCATCACCAAAAGCCAGCGATGCCTCGCGGGCGGCGGTGCAAAGCGCCATGGAACAGCTCAACTACCATCCGAACGCCAATGCCCGGGCGCTGGCCCAGCAAACCACAGAAACCATCGGGCTGGTGGTAGGCGATGTTTCCGATCCCTTTTTCGGGGCGATGGTCAAAGCGGTGGAGCAGGTGGCCTACCACACCGGTAATTTCCTGCTGATCGGCAACGGCTATCATAATGAGCAGAAAGAGCGCCAGGCCATTGAACAGCTCATTCGTCATCGCTGTGCGTCACTGGTGGTGCACGCCAAAATGATCCCCGACAGTGAACTGATCCTGTTGATGAAACAGATCCCCGGCATGGTGTTGATCAACCGGATCGTGCCCGGTTTCGAGAAGCGCTGCGTGGCGCTGGACGATCGCTACGGCGCCTGGCTGGCGACCCGCCATCTGATCCAGCAGGGCCATACCCGTATCGGTTACCTGTGTTCAACGCATGCGATTTCCGATGCCGAAGACCGCTTACAGGGTTATTACGACGCCCTGAAAGAGCACGGTTTGCCCTGCAACGATCGCTTAGTGACGTTTGCCGAGCCGGATGAAAGCGGCGGCGAGCAGGCGATGACGGAACTGCTGGGCCGCGGCAAGCAGTTTACCGCCGTGGCGTGTTACAACGACTCAATGGCGGCAGGCGCGATGGGCGTGCTGAATGACAACGGCATCGATGTGCCAAAAGAGATTTCGCTGATTGGTTTTGATGATGTGCTGATTTCACGCTATGTGCGCCCGCGCCTGACCACGGTGCGCTATCCCATCGTAACCATGGCGACCCAGGCGGCGGAGCTGGCGCTGGCGTTAGCGCAAAACCAGACGCCGTCGGAAGTGACGCACCTGTTCAGTCCAACCCTGGTACGCCGCCATTCCGTTGCGGCGCTGGCGGAAAGCTAAAGCGCCTTGTGATACAGATGAACGGTTTTAACCGGATATTCCAGGGCATCGCCGATGTAGCCCCAGCCGAACCGTTCATAATAATCCCGACAGGCGGAATAGAGGTACAGCGCATCAAAACCGGCCTGACGCGCCGCGCCTGTCACATGCTCCTGCATCATTCCGCCTAAGCCTTTACCGCGCGCCGCTTCATCAATGTACAACGCTGCCAGCCACGGCGTGAGATCCTGGCGGCTGATCAGATCGCAGCGCCACAACCCTACCGTTCCCAGCAGCTTATCACCGTCCAGGGCGATAAAGGTCAGCGGCAGCGCGCCTGGCGTCTGGCTGTGATGAATAATATCCGCGAAAAAGGCGCGCGGCTGTTCCGGGCCAAACGCCTGCCACAGCCAGTCGATGACCCGGTCGGCATAGTGCGGATAGTGATAAAGCGGAACGATTTGCACGCGCTTACCTCTGTTGGTGGTTCGGCTGGCTTACAGCAGCTCCAGCGCCAGTAGCTCTTCGATAGTCTGACGACGACGGATGAGTTTGGCCGCGCCGTTATCGAATAACACTTCCGGCAACAGCGGACGGCTGTTGTAGTTGGATGACATCGACGCGCCATAAGCCCCGGTATCATGGAAGACCAGATAATCGCCGGTTGATACCGCAGGCAGCGCGCGGGTTTCCACTTTGCCGCCTTCCTGCTGGGTAAAAACATCGCCTGACTCGCACAGCGGCCCGGCAACGACGGAGTCAACGGTTTGCGCAGCAGTCAGATCGCGACCGTCAGCGGCCAGCGCCGTAATGTGGTGGTAGCTGCCGTACATGGCCGGACGCATTAAATCATTAAATCCGGCGTCCACCAGCACAAAATGACGGGAACCCATGTTTTTCACGCTTCTTACCTGCGCCACCAGCACGCCGGCTTCTGCAACCAGGAAGCGGCCCGGCTCGATCTCCAGTTTAACCGCATGGCCGAGATGACGGGCAATTTGCTCGCGGGCGGCATTCCACAGGCCGAAATAGTGCGCGGTATCAATGGCCTCTTCGCCTTCGCGATACGGAATCGATAACCCGCCGCCCGCAGAAATGGCTTCCAGATCCTGGCCGAATTCCACCACCTGACGCACCATCGCGCCGCACACCTGCTCAAGATGGCCGTAATCCACGCCGGAACCGATATGCATATGAATACCGACCAGTTTCAGGCCATGGCGCTCCATCACCGCCAGCGCCTGCGGCAGATCGCTATGCCAGATGCCGTGCTTGCTGTTTTCGCCGCCGGTATTGGTTTTCTGGCTGTGGCCGTGGCCGAACCCCGGGTTGACCCGCAACCAGACGCGGTGGCCCGGCGACACGCTGCCCAGTTGGTCGAGCATATCCACCGAACCGGCATTAACCGGGATTTGGAGTTCACGCACCCGCGCCAGCGTTGCGTCGTCAATCACATCAGCAGTGAACACGATGTCATCCGGATGCTGTTTTGGATCGTAGCCTGCCGCCAGCGCGCGCTCAATTTCACCCAGCGACACGGAATCCACCTTCACGCCCTGCTCGCGCATCAAACGTAAAATATGGATATTAGAACAGGCTTTCTGGGCAAAACGCACCACGTCGAAGGCCTGAAGCTGGGCGATTTGATGACGAATAATCGCCGCGTCGTAAACCCACACCGGGCAACCAAACTCGGCAGGCAGGCGCAGTAAGTTATCGGCATTAAGGTCGGTGTCGTGCTGGTGCAGTGAACGTGGCATAGCGGGCTCCTGAATTCGTTTCGCTTATTACGCCACAGCGGTTGATGAAGAAAAAATATCGATTTCTACATAGTCTATGCAAATATGATATGGATAACGTCTGGCAATGAATAAGGATGCTTTTAATGCCCGCCATCACATTGCGCCATATAGAAATTTTCCATGCGGTAATGACGGCTGGCAACGTCACCGAAGCCGCCGCGCTGCTGCATACCTCGCAGCCCACGGTGAGCCGCGAGCTGGCGCGCCTCGAAAAGCTGACGGGCCTGCAGTTGTTTGCCCGCAGCCGGGGGCGGCTGCATCCCACCGTGCAGGGGCTGCGATTGTTTGAGGAAGTGCAGCGTTCGTGGTACGGGCTGGACCGCATCGTCAGCGCGGCGGAAAGCCTGCGTCAGTTTCGCCAGGGCGAGTTATCGATTGTCTGTCTGCCGGTGTTTTCCCAGTCGTTTTTACCGCTGCTGGTACAGCCGTTTCTGGCGCGCTATCCCGATGTCAGCCTCAACATCGTGCCGCAGGAGTCGCCGCTGCTGGAAGAGTGGCTTTCCGCTCAGCGTCACGATCTCGGGCTCACTGAAACACTCACCACGCCCGCCGGAACAGACCGCATTCCGCTGTTGACGCTGAATGAAGTGTGCGTATTGCCGCAGAACCATCCACTCGCGCAGAAGGATTTACTGACGCCCGGGGATTTCAACGGTGAGAATTACATCAGCCTGTCGCGTACCGACAGCTATCGCCAGCTACTGGATGCGCTATTTAGCGAGCACGACGTCAAACGCCGTATGGTGATGGAAACGCACAGCGCGGCGTCGGTGTGCGCGATGGTGCGCGCGGGCGCGGGGATCTCCGTCGTTAACCCGCTTACCGCGCTGGACTATGCGGCAAGCGGCGTAGTGGTGCGACGTTTCAGCATTGAGGTGCCCTTTACCGTGAGCCTGATCCGCCCGGTACATCGCCCGGCGTCGGCCCTGGTGGATGCTTTTTGCGAGCATCTCCAGCGTAACCAGAACCTCTATACCACGCCGCTTGAGGCGCTGCTTACGCCTCGCTAAGCATAAAATTGACCGCATCCTCCGCATGCAGCGCGGCGGTATCGAACAGCGGTAGCGGAGACTGCTGCTGATTGAGCAACAGGCCGATTTCGGTACAGCCAAAAATTACGCCCTGCGCGCCCTGCTCCGCCAGCCGGGTGATAACCTGCTGGTAATAATGACGGGATTCATCGCTCAATACGCCCAGGCACAGTTCCTGAAAGATGATCTGATTGATGCGCTCGCGCTCGGCTTCATTCGGGATCAGCGTAGTGATCGCAAATTGCCCGGTTAACCTGCCGCGATAAAAATCCTGCTCCATGGTGTAGCGGGTACCCAGCAGCGCGACTTTATCCATCCCGCTTTGCGTAATGGCGCGGCCTGTGGCATCGGCGATATGCAGAAACGGCAGCGAACAGGCCGCTTCGATATGTCCGGCCACCTTGTGCATGGTGTTGGTGCACAATACGATGGCATCGGCCCCGGCTTTTTGCAGGCCGCAGGCGGCGTCCGCCAGCATCTCACCGGCTTTATCCCAGTCGCCGCTCGACTGGCAGGCTTCGATGTCGTGAAAATCGACGCTATGCAGCACCAGCTTTGCGGAGTGCAGCCCGCCGAGCCGCGCTTTGACGCCTTCATTAATAAACCGGTAATAGGGAATCGTCGATTCCCAGCTCATTCCACCAATCAGACCCAGGGTTTTCATTTTTCACCTCCGTAATCCTCAAGGTATAACAAAACCGCCTGCTGGCGGGAAGCGATAAACATTTGTGATCGGCGGCGCAGTTCACAGCCATAACTTATATTTAAATGAACGCCTGATATAGAATATTTGAAACGTTGTTTCACTAATTAGAGGCAAGCAGATGTTTATTCCCCATAACGAAACCAAACTGGAAGATTTAGGCGGCGGCGTGACCCGCAGGATCCTGGCCCATAACGGCAGAATGATGGCAGTGGAAGTGAATTTTCAGGAAGGCGCAGTGGGTGCAATGCACAACCATCCGCATGAGCAGTTGACCTATGTGCTGTCCGGCGAATTTGAATTCACCATCGGCGATGAAACTCGCCGTGTTACCGCGGGCGATACGCTGTATAAAGAGCCGCATATTATGCACGGCTGCGTCTGTATCAAAGCAGGCACGCTACTCGATACCTTTACGCCGATGCGCGAAGACTTTCTTAAGTAAACCGACATGGAGCGCCGGGGAAACCCGGCATTTTTTTATCCCGTCCATAGCAAAAAGCCCGTCAGCGTGACCACTGACGGGCTTTTTTTCGTCGCTGGAGCGGATTAACGCGCCAGCCAGCCGCCGTCTACTGCAACGGTGTAGCCGTTGATGTAGTCAGATGCGCTGGAGGCCAGGAATACGATCGGCCCCTGCAGATCGCTCGGCAGACCCCAACGGCCCGCCGGGATACGGTCCAGGATCTCAGCGCTACGCTGTTCGTCAGCGCGCAGCTGCTGGGTGTTGTTGGTCGCCATGTAGCCCGGTGCGATCGCATTGACGTTGATGTTGTGCTTCGCCCACTCGTTAGCCATCAGGCGGGTGATCCCCATGACGCCGCTTTTTGAGGCGGTGTAAGACGGTACGCGGATACCGCCCTGGAAAGAGAGCATAGACGCGATATTGATGATTTTGCCGCCTTTACCCTGCGCGATGAACTGTTTGGCTACAGCCTGAGACATAAAGAACACTGATTTGATGTTCAGATTCATTACGTCATCCCAGTCGGTTTCGCTGAAGTTGATCGCATCTTCGCGACGGATCAGACCCGCGTTGTTAACCAGAATATCGACATGACCGAATTCCGCTACCGCGCGCTCCAGCAGTTCGGGGATCGCGTCGATCTTACGCAGATCGGCAGTCAGGCTCAGGAAGCGACGGCCCAGCGCGGTAACGCCTTCGATCGTCTCAGTCGGTTCAACAATGTTGATGCCGACGATATCGCAACCCGCCTGCGCCAGACCCAGCGCCATACCCTGGCCTAAGCCGGTATCACAGCCAGTCACAATCGCAACTTTACCTTCGAGAGAGAATGAATCCAAAATCATGGTGGTTTCCTTAGTGTTCCCGCCTGTCACAGACAGATGCATATTCACAACGGTGTACCTGACGCGATTGGTCGCGGATCAGTCGCAGTGTACTCACACCTGAACTGCCTACGGCCGGTTAACACCTTTCGCTATTTGTCTTTACCGTCAAAGCTTCAAAACGCTATTTCGTACTACCGCAAAACATCGTTTCGTTTTCATTTGTGGGATTATACTAGCCCCTCTAAAACACGTTTTCAATTATAAATAAAACAATGTTTCATTTTTTGAGATACCAAAGTGCGAATTTGGAATTAGGATCACGAAACCTTAGCAGCGCCTTTTTGTCACGCCGAGTAATCGCGTGTGTAGCAGGGTAAGCGGCACACGTTACCCGGCCCCGTAATACCCGTTTTATGAATGCGTAGAGAGTTTTTTAGGTTCAGGTTTGCCAGCCCGGACTCGCCCTGAAACCAGTCGGGGCTAAAAGGTTATCCAGTTTTGTTGGGGGTCATCGTGAGTGAAACGGCTAAGTCGCAGGGAAGGCATGACGACAGAGTGGGACAGGCTAAACCGACAAGATAACTCGCCGGCAAAAAAACAGCGGCTTACCGGTTAAGCCTGAGGAGGCTTACGCGGCCAGTGAGAGCCGCGCGGCTGGTTAATCGCGTTCAATGGCCAGCGCAACGCCCTGACCGCCGCCGATGCAGAGTGTCGCCAGCCCTTTTCGGGCATCGCGCTTCACCATTTCATGCACCAGCGAAACCAGAATACGGCAGCCGGATGCGCCGATAGGATGACCGAGCGCAATCGCGCCGCCGTTCACGTTGACTTTACCCGGGTCCCACTCAAGCACTTTTCCAACCGATAGCGCCTGCGCGGCAAAGGCCTCATTGGCTTCAATGAGATCAACATCGTTCAGATGCCAGCCCGCCCGCTCAAGGCAGCGGCGGGTGGCGTATACCGGGGCGATCCCCATTAAGGCCGGATCGACGCCGATACTGGCGAAGGCGCGGATGCGCGCCAGCACGGGGAGATTGAGTTCTTCTGCGCGACTGGCGCTCATCATCATTACCGCCGCCGCGCCGTCGTTAATCGTTGAGGCGTTACCCGCCGTCACGCTGCCGTGAGAATCAAATGCTGGCGCAAGGCTCGCCAGGCCCTCCGCGCTGGCATCGGTACGCGGCTGCTCGTCGGTATCGACCAGGACATTTTTACCGGGCGCTAATTCCACTTCCACCGGCACGATTTCGTCACGAAAACGCCCGCTATCAATCGCCACGCGCGCCTTATGCTGGGAAGCGAGCGCATAAGCGTCCTGCAATTCACGGCTGATGCCATACTCTCGCGCCAGATTTTCCGCCGTGACGCCGATGTGATAATCGTTAAATGCATCCCACAAACCGTCATGCACCAGACTATCGATTAACTGGCTGTTGCCCAATTGCGCGCCGGTTCGGCTGTCGGTTAGCACATGCGGAGCGCGGCTCATGTTTTCCTGACCGCCCGCGATCACCACATCGGCTTCACCGCACTGGATCGCCTGAGTGGCAAGGTGCAGGGCTTTCAGGCCCGATCCGCATACGTCGTTAATGGTAATGGCTGAAACCGCCCAGGGAAGGCCGCTGTTAAGCGCGGTTTGCCGCGCCGGATTCTGCCCGGCCCCGGCGGTTAACACCTGGCCCAGAATTACCTCATCCACATCGAGAGGATTGATGCCCGAGCGTTCGATCAGCGCCTTAACCACCACCGAGCCCAGTTCGACGGCAGTACGACGCGCAAGCGCGCCCTGGAAGCAACCGATAGGGGTTCGCGCTGCGCCGACAATCACCACATCTTTCATTTTCAACCTCTCAATGACAGGACTGAAACAGAGTAGCGATTGTTATCAAATAATTTCGTAAATGTTTAAAAAATGGTGAACAGAGTCACACAGTAAAAACGTATGACGTTAGCTGAAACGGGTATAGGTCGGGAACGCACCGGAAAAACAGAGATAAAACAGGCCACAAGCGATGACCTGTCTTGACAGGCGAAATGCCCCACGTGGTAACGCGGGGCGGGTTGGATTATCAGGCCGCAACGCTTTTCGGCTGAGAAGAGAGATGCCCTGCCCACAGGTTAGCGATCCATTTCACGCCCCGGGCGGTAAAGCGCGCCTGAGAAAATGTGTGTTGGTTTTCACCCACGCCTGAACGCAACGTGAAGTAGCCGGCCTGCATATGATGCGGCGGCGGCGTCAGCGTGCCGTTGGCGCGATACATAATGTTGCGCTCCAGCAAAAACTGACGGAACTCCGGCTCTTTCACTTTCAGCATCTTACAAACCTGCCGGAACCCCAGCGAATCTTCAACCTGAATGAGATGGTCAAATAATTCTGCCTTTGGCAAGGTGATCGCCAGCTGCTGCTCTGCCATCTGGCGTTGCTCATACTGCTCCGCCCAGGCGCGCGCAGCGGCAGCCGGGTTGGTGAAGTCAGGGATCTCTGCGCGCTGTTCGCGCTCCTGCCACCAGTCCAGCACATTCGCCGTAAAACCAGGAGAAACGCGCGCGACGGCCAGCAGCGAATCACGCTTGTTCAACAGGTACTCCTGGTAGCTTTCCCCTTCCCGTTCAAACTGGTTGATAACGAGGGGCTGCGACAGGCGCTGAGCCGTTTCCAGACTTTTAATGATACGTTTCACTTCGCCGTGAGTTATGCCCGTCAACGTAGCAATTTCACGGCTGCTCATTGTGACTGATTGATCCAAAGAATATCGGTTTAAAGAAGGATTCATCATAGGCCTCACCACTTACTCACAAACAGCAACACCCTGGCGGGTAGTAGAAATAGTATACAATATGCTGTTTAAATATCCAGTAGTTTTTATGAGCAATTTACCTTAAGGAAATCAGGTAATTCGTGCCATTTTACCTGGTGTTACATACAGGCATGTTGAAAGAAAGCCTTATCGCGCACGGCATTTGCGCCGCTGACGTATGCCTGAACGCTTAGGTTCAGGGTGACGTGCCATAGCGAAGGCTTCCCGCTGAGGCCTGTGAGAATCGTACGTGCGTCAGGCAGGCATGACGCCGGGGCCGGCGCTGCGTTATCTTGCCAACGTCATCGTTTTAACAGGTATTCATGCAGACCCGCAGCCACTGTAAACAAATATTTACACTCTATTTTCATGCTTAGCATTATATTGTCTAAAAAAAATGACTCCGTTCTCAATTTTCTCACCAGAATAAGTTCACATGAAAGCAAAACAAAAATAAGAGCAAAGTAAAAATAACAACACTTTACATATTTAGATATTTTCAAGGTATTCGTGCGAAATTTCCACCTCATAATTCATTGATTTTATATTGCTATTTTAAAATACAGTGACTCAGGTCACGTGTTTTACAGATACGCTAAAAAGATGCTCAGGCAAAATGGTGCCCGTCTATTTCAACGGCGAAATGTTTAACGCATAATCGCTTTGCCTTAACATTTTACGATTATTTAAACAGGGTGCTAAACCCGGAAATTATTCCGCCTCGGATTTCAGGCGGGACGATATGCTTTAAACCAACGAATACCACCCTATATAACGGAGATATTTAAATGAACTTTCCAGCAGAACCGTTCCGTATTAAAAGCGTTGAAACCGTTTCTATGATCCCACGCGATGAGCGTATTAAGAAAATGCAGGAAGCGGGCTACAACACTTTCTTATTAAATTCGAAAGACGTGTATATCGACCTGCTGACCGATAGCGGCACTAACGCCATGAGCGATAAACAGTGGGCCGGAATGATGATCGGCGACGAAGCTTATGCAGGGAGCGAAAACTTCCATCATCTGGAAAGAACGGTTCGCGAGCTTTTCGGCTTTAAACATATTGTTCCGACTCACCAGGGGCGCGGCGCAGAAAACTTATTATCGCAACTGGCTATTAAACCGGGTCAGTATGTTGCGGGAAATATGTATTTCACCACCACCCGCTATCATCAGGAAAAAAATGGCGCGACCTTTATCGACATCGTGCGTGATGAAGCGCACGATGCCACGATTGAAGTTGCCTTCAAAGGCAATATCGATCTGAAAAAATTGCAGAAACTGATCGATGAAAAAGGCGCGGAAAATATTGCCTATATTTGCCTGGCGGTAACCGTTAACCTGGCAGGCGGCCAGCCGGTTTCTATGGAAAATATGCGTGCCGTTCGCGAACTGACTGCCGCGCACGGTATTAAAGTGTTCTATGACGCCACCCGCTGCGTTGAAAACGCCTATTTTATTAAAGAGCAGGAAAAAGGTTACGAGAACACCAGCATCAAAGACATCGTTCATGAAATGTTCAGCTATGCCGACGGCTGCACCATGTCCGGTAAGAAAGACTGCCTGGTTAACATCGGCGGCTTCCTGTGCATGAATGATGATGAGATGTTCTCTTCCGCTCGCGAACTGGTCGTGGTTTACGAAGGGATGCCTTCATACGGCGGTCTGGCGGGGCGTGATATGGAAGCCATGGCAATTGGTCTGCGCGAAGCGATGCAGTATGAATATATTGAGCATCGTATCAAGCAGGTTCGCTACCTCGGCGAAAAACTGAAAAGCGCGGGCGTACCGATTGTCGAACCGATCGGCGGCCATGCGGTATTCCTGGATGCACGTCGTTTCTGCCCGCATTTGTCTCAGGATGAGTTCCCGGCGCAAAGCCTGGCGGCCAGCATCTATATGGAAACCGGCGTACGCAGTATGGAGCGCGGCATCATTTCCGCAGGACGTAATAAAGAGACCGGTGAGCACCACAGACCGAAACTGGAAACCGTACGTCTGACTATTCCGCGTCGCGTTTATACCTATGCGCATATGGACGTGGTCGCTGACGGTATTATCAAGCTGTATAAGCATAAAGAAGATATTCGTGGCCTGAAGTTTGAATATGAACCGAAGCAACTGCGTTTCTTTACGGCTCGCTTTGATTACATCTGATTCAGTATTTGGCCCTGCCTCGTTGCAGGGCCTTTTTGTTTCTGAACGAGGCCGTGAAAAAAATTGAGTATAAATGCTGTAAATAACAATAATTTTTTTACAGGAACATTATTATGGGTATTCATAACCCCGCTCAAAAGGGTACTCCTGGATTAACCAGTGGTACAGTGCTCGTGATTGCTACCGTTATTGGCGGCGGCATGTTTTCTCTTCCGATTGCCATGGCTGGCGTCTGGTTTAGCGGCGCAACCGTGATTTTAATTGCTATTGCGTTGATGATGTTATTAACCGGTTTGATGTTAGTTGAAGTTAATTTGCATTTTGAACCCGGGGCCAGCTTCAATACTTTTACCCAGGAACTACTGGGAAAGAAATGGAATATTGTTGTTGGTATCGCGTTTGGCTTTGTTTTATATATTCTGACCTATGCCTATATTTCTGGTTCGTCGGCAGTTCTGAGCCAGACCCTGATGAAATATAGCGGGGTTCATTTCCCGGCTAAGTTTTCAGTTATTGTCGTTACGCTGTTTGTCGGTATTATCGCCTGGTATAGCTCGTTACTGGTTGGACGTATTACTACAGTACTTATTCTCGGTAAGTTTATTGCCTTCTTTGCCACCTTTTCCGGGTTGGTCAGCCATATAGAGATCGCTAAACTGCTGGATAACGCCTCCGTCGCCATACCGGACACCCGCTATCTTCCCTACGTGCTGATGACATTACCGTTTTGCATTATTTCATTCGGCTTTCATGGCAACGTGCCAAGCCTTGTAAAACTCTACGGGAAGGACGGTGTGCCGAATATCACGCGTTCAATCGTGATCGGAACCGTGTTTGCGGTACTGCTGTATATCTTCTGGCTAGCCGTCACCATGGGGAACATCAGCCGCGCCTCGTTTTCGCCGATTATCGCCAAAGGCGGCAATATCGATGTTTTCGTTGAGGCCATCGGCGGGATTTTTACCAGCCGCTATATGGATCTTATCCTGACCTTCTTCGGAAACTTCGCTGTGGCAAGTTCATTACTCGCCGCGACGCTCGGGCTTTTCGATTACATTGCCGACCTGTTCCACTTCCCTAACGATCCGCTGGGCCGTTTTAAAACCACGCTGGTGACTTATCTTCCTCCGGCTTTTGTCTGTTTCTTTTTCCCTAACGGCTTCGTGTACGCCATAGGCTACGCCGGTTTAGCGTTCACCATCTGGAGCGTAATCCTGCCGCCATTCCTGGTGAAAAGCGCACGGCGCCGTTATCGCTCGGCGATTTACACCGCTCCCTGTAATAACACGATGCTGAATCTGGTTATTGTCTGCGGCGTTATTGTCTATCTGACAGTCGTACTTGACGTTCTTGGCTGGCTACCGGCATTTAAGTAATTGAGGTTATTATGAAAAACGTATTATCTATCCAGTCCAGCGTGGTATACGGCTACGCGGGCAACAAGGCCGCAGTATTGCCGATGCAGCTGTTGGGTATTGATGTCTGGCCTTTTCATACCGTGCAATTCTCTAATCACACCCAATATGGTCACTGGCAGGGAATGGCGCTGCCGCCGGGCCAGTTGACGCATGTGATTGCCGGGCTGGAACAAAACGATAAATTACCTGAATGCGATGCCGTTTTATCGGGTTATCTCGGTGACAGCAGACAGTGTGACGAGGTGGCGCTGGCCGTTAGCCAGGTGCGTCGTTATAACCCAAAAGCACTCTATTTTTGCGATCCTGTAATGGGCCATCCAGCAAAAGGATGCGTGGTGGCTAACGGAGTCGATACGTTTTTCAAAAACGAAGCCATTGCGCTGGCAGACGTGATGGGTCCCAATTTACATGAACTGGAGATATTAGCCGGCAAGACGTTGAATACCTTTGATGAGGCGGTGTATGCGGCACAGCAACTGGTCGCGCAAGGCGTCAGTAAAGTACTAGTCAAACACCTGGGGAAATGTGCCAAAGATCCTGCCGCTTTCGAGATGCTTTTGGTCACCGGACGCCAGGTATTGCACATCGCACGACCGCTGTACCTTTTCCCTAAACAGCCGGTTGGCGTGGGCGATCTCACCTGTAGCCTGTTGCTTGCAAGTTTATTAAACGGCTTCGATGACACAACCGCGCTGGAATACAGCGCCAATATTGTTGATGCCGTACTGCGCCATACCTGGCAGCGCGAAAGTTATGAGCTGGAACTGATTGAATCCCGACATGTGATCATGAATCCGGTGATTCGTTATTCTGCAATAAAACTGTAGTCGAATTAACCCGAGGTGAAGGATGTTTCTGACGCTTCTGAGAGTGCAGTTTCCACTCGTGCATAGATTTGCGCTACTGCGTATCCTGTTGATTACGTTGCAGTTAACAGGATTGCGAAAGAAGAAGCGATAAAAGGTAAAGTTGCACCCCGGCTCGTTCTGCGGGGTGCATTTATGCTAATGGCGCGCTTATGCCCGGAAATAACGCGGCGGGATCAACGCAGCAAAAGCATCGATTTTGTTTAGAAGTTTTTTGCAGAAAGACATATTGCTAACCTCAGTGTGATACAGGTCACATATTGTACCCTTCCCGTTACGAAGCGCCAATATCCTCACGTCTTCCTTGTCACTCTAAGTGTAAACCTGTCTGTAAATATTTTTGCTTTCGCTGCGTAATTATTTATCGGTTTATAAGCAGCAAAACCAATTTGTCACAATGCGGATTATTTACCTGATACCGGAGCATAACCCAATTTAATTATTTGAAATTTAATAGTTTAACGGTAGCTTATGAACGGCGATGAGTTTGCCCTTTTGCATTTCGATATAGTTCCCCTTTCGCAACGCGGAAAGCATTTCAGCAATCACCGAGCGGGAGATATGAGTATGAGTTTGAATATAGTTAATGACGCCAATCTGAGATCGCAACTCTACGTCCCAGTTTGCCATGGTCAATAATGTGAAACGAATTTGTGCGTAGGTCGAGGTGCCAATAAATTGTGCATCGCGCCATTCGAACCAGCGCATTTGATAAGTCTGCCAGTGGCAAAATGACTTCCAGAGTCCCTGTTTATCAATAACATCCATTGCGCGACTGACAGGTAAAGAAAATCCGGTGCAGTGCGTTTTCGTTACAATCTTATAATTTAAGGGGCTGGGGATAGGATCGCCGGAAAGACTGAGTAAAACAGGCGCAGCAAGTAGCTCCACATGGATATCGTTGTTTTCTCTCCAGATATCCAAAAAACCTTCTTTAAAATACCAGCACTGTTGCTCGCCCTGATCGTTAGAAAAGCTTAATTCCTCCCCTGCGGCAACATTGAAGCTCATAGCGCAAGGACTAAGATGGTTGCGAAGAATCTCTAAATGGCTTAACGGCTTTACCAAATCTAACATGTGATGAGTCCATTCACTGTCGAGAATCCATTCATCTGATTACACAAATGCCCATCCAGAACAGGATGGGCATTGAATAATCACAATATCATTTATGACACGGCGGTGATTACCAGGTGTATTTCACACCAACATTTGCTGCCCAATCCTGGTCAACGTCGCCGCCGCCCAGATAGTTAGCATCTGCATAGGTGCTGAAATTCTTGGTAAAGTTGAACTGACCGCCCAGACCAACACGGACCGCAGAACCTTCTACGCCATTATCGATGTCATCACCGTTAACGTTAGCGCTGTTACCCGCATCGTCGTAAACGTAAGCCAGTTTGCCATACGGAGTGAAGGACTGGTCGTTACCGTAGTTGAAGGTATAACCAATATCAGCACCCAGTTCGTA
Organism: Atlantibacter hermannii; assembly: GCF_009907385.1. Taxonomy (GTDB): domain Bacteria; phylum Pseudomonadota; class Gammaproteobacteria; order Enterobacterales; family Enterobacteriaceae; genus Atlantibacter; species Atlantibacter hermannii_A. The sequence goes on along the minus strand of NZ_JAAATR010000036.1, from coordinate 2,827 downwards.
ACGCAGGCTGTCATAAGACTGGCTGCCTACATCCATCTTATTGCTTAACTGGTAGTCATCACCATCCTGGAACAGACCAGTGATGCTTGCATACGGAGTAAGGTATGCATTTTCATTGAACTGCCAGTCATAACCCGCTTTCAGGCCAAAGCCCCAGGCATCAGATGAAATGTCGCCAGAAACGGAATCACCATTGCTCATTTTTGAGGTCAGGTCATTGCTGTAATGGCTGTAGCTTAACGTGGTATCAACAAAGATGTTGTTCGGGAAGCGGGCTGACGTATAGAAACGTGCAGATTGAGTATCCTGATCAACGTTGCCAGAACGATCGTCCAGGCTACCTTTACCGAAGCCAGCAGCTGCACCGACAGTCCATTTAGCGTTATTGCCATCGATCTGCTTATCAATACCTACCATGATGCCATTAACATCCTGGTCGTAGTTCAGCACATTGTTACTGCCGCTGAAGCTACCGCCGTAATAGCTGACCCAAGCGCCGCCCTGGTCACCTGCGGTATGACGGCCGTTCGCCAGACGAGCAGCCAGCACATCCTGTTCCAGATTCCAGATGTTGCTGTTAGCAGACGGAACGCTAAGCGCCATGTTCGCATAGTCAGTCAACTCTTGCTGATGCAGAGTGACAATATCGCCATTCTGTTGAGCTTCATAGGTGTATGCACCCAGATCCGCTTTGTTAGCCGCGGTGAAGCTTGCTGCTGTGTTTGCGTCGTTATCATATACGCGGATAATTTCTTTATCTTTGTATTGAGCTTCAGAACCAACGCCCGTTGCGTTATCGATACGAACTTTATAGTTGCCCGCAACGTCGCCATTCACAGCCAGGTGGCCATCGGAATTCAGAGCAATCACACCATAATCGTAATTAGCGTCGTGAATATCGTTAGTGATATAACGGCCATTGTTGAGATCAGAATTCAGCACATAATCGCGGCTTGCGATGTCAAATACACCAGCATTGGTCAGGACCATGTTATTGGTATCAATCTGACCCAAGCCCAGATTCAACTGGCTATGATTATCAACGGTAAGGGTGTTGGCATACAGGCTAGCAGTTTCTTCAAGCAGTGATGCCTGGCTGTAGCTGTCGATATGCAGGCTGTTGGTAGCAACTTCATAGCCTAAATCGTAAGCATCAATGGCATTATTCGAATCGCCGATGTTCAGCGAGGAACCATTGGAAAGAGTAATGCTATCTGCCAGCAGGCTTGAATCTTCAACATTCACTTTCGAGCCGTTGTTTACGACCAGATCGTCGATGTTAGAAACTTTACGCGTATCCCACTCAGAACCGTTATCCAGAGTTACGTTGAAGATACCGCTCTGATAAACCGCATTGCCAACAACATGATTTTCTTCATCAAAAGCCGTGCCGTCAGTATTTATGCCATAAACGGAACCCGGCCAAATGCTATTCGGCTGATAATCATACAGCTCAGCAGTTGCTTCAACGTTAGAGATAGCAGCGCCGACCCATTTGCTACCGTTAGTCAGCGTCAGGTCAAGACGATCGGTATTATCCCAACCGTTAGAATCCAGTACGCCATCGCCATTACGGTCGTATGCATCCACATGGGCAATATTATTGTTTGTATCCAGATAATCGTAGCCACCAAAGTTATTATCAAAGGTGCTGGAGAACAGAACATCGCCAGTTAACGTTGAATGATCAAACGTTGCAGTGGTTTGCATGGCATTGTCAGCATCTGAAGCGACAACAGCAAGAGCAATATCGTCTGCAGTATAAGTATTGCTGTAGTCGCTGGCTTTACCGGTGCGACCGTAGAAACCAGAAGTACCCTCATCGCTGAGCGAACCGGAGGTAACAACAGAATCTTTTACAACAACGGTGTCGTTAAAAATTTCACTATTATTCCAGCCACCGACATCCGTAACGTCAAGGTTGTCTTGCCACTCATAGCCCTGACCCAGCATAATTCCGGCAACTTTAGAATTGTTCTGGATAACCAGATCAACTTCCTGATCCAGCGTAATCGCAGTACCTAAGTTGAAGACATCGTAGGAAGCCGTTTCGGCAGTGCCTGCGTTGTAATAGGTGTAATGCTCGAAATTATCGTCAATCGTAGAGTTATCAACGGTTAACGCCAGACGATCATAAACATAACCATCTGTACGGCCATCAACGCACTCAACGGTCATGCATTCAGAGGTAATCATGCCATGAACATAGCTGTCTTTGATTGTCAGCGAATTCGGGTTGGTATTGCCCGCAACACCATCATCCAGATAGTAAGTTGAGATCACGCCATTAACATTGGCACCGTTAATAACAGGGTAGATATTCCCGTTATAGTAGTTGGAACCATAGTCATAGCCGACGTATCCCTGATACATCACTCCACCATTATAATAAAAGGTGTCATAATTCGTACCAGAAATATCAGTAGTAGCAGATGCCTGAGAAGCGATTGCCATCGTACAAGCTATTGCTAATTGAGATACAACAAGTTTCTTATTCCAGCAGCGCATTTACCATCCCTCCTCAGGGATAAACTAAAGTTGGTCCATCAATTATGCGGTTTACTAAAAAATAAAAACGACACATAACACATACATCTTGAATATTGAGAAAAGCACTAACAGAGAAAATTATGCGCGTCGAAGTGGAAAAGGTTCAAACAAAGTTTATAGAATGTCTGATTTCAAACACCAAATTAAATAAGATTTAAACTCGGCCCGACGCACGAAAAACATATAATAGAAAATTATTGAATGCCGAAAAATATATTTTTTTTCATTGTCATTAAACTTCGCCACATCCCCACCAGAAAACCGCACACCCCAACAA
>NZ_JAAATR010000035.1 GCF_009907385.1 Atlantibacter hermannii | reverse complement strand
CACACTCAACACCAAAACCACTCTGGCGTTGTAAGGTTAAGCCTCACGGCTCATTAGTACCGGTTAGCTCAACGCATCGCTGCGCTTACACACCCGGCCTATCAACGTCGTCGTCTTCAACGTTCCTTCAGGAGACTTTAAGTCTCAGGGAGAACTCATCTCGGGGCAAGTTTCGTGCTTAGATGCTTTCAGCACTTATCTCTTCCGCATGTAGCTACCGGGCAGTGCCATTGGCATGACAACCCGAACACCAGTGATGCGTCCACTCCGGTCCTCTCGTACTAGGAGCAGCCCCCCTCAGTTCTCCAGCGCCCACGGCAGATAGGGACCGAACTGTCTCACGACGTTCTAAACCCAGCTCGCGTACCACTTTAAATGGCGAACAGCCATACCCTTGGGACCTACTTCAGCCCCAGGATGTGATGAGCCGACATCGAGGTGCCAAACACCGCCGTCGATATGAACTCTTGGGCGGTATCAGCCTGTTATCCCCGGAGTACCTTTTATCCGTTGAGCGATGGCCCTTCCATTCAGAACCACCGGATCACTATGACCTGCTTTCGCACCTGCTCGCGCCGTCACGCTCGCAGTCAAGCTGGCTTATGCCATTGCACTAACCTCCTGATGTCCGACCAGGATTAGCCAACCTTCGTGCTCCTCCGTTACGCTTTAGGAGGAGACCGCCCCAGTCAAACTACCCACCAGACACTGTCCGCAACCCGGATCACGGGTCCACGTTAGAACACCAGCCATTAAAGGGTGGTATTTCAAGGACGGCTCCACGCAGACTGGCGTCCACGCTTCAAAGCCTCCCACCTATCCTACACATCAAGGACCAGTGTTCAGTGTCAAGCTATAGTAAAGGTTCACGGGGTCTTTCCGTCTTGCCGCGGGTACACTGCATCTTCACAGCGATTTCAATTTCACTGAGTCTCGGGTGGAGACAGCCTGGCCATCATTACGCCATTCGTGCAGGTCGGAACTTACCCGACAAGGAATTTCGCTACCTTAGGACCGTTATAGTTACGGCCGCCGTTTACCGGGGCTTCGATCAAGAGCTTCTCCTTACGGATAACCCCATCAATTAACCTTCCGGCACCGGGCAGGCGTCACACCGTATACGTCCACTTTCGTGTTTGCACAGTGCTGTGTTTTTAATAAACAGTTGCAGCCAGCTGGTATCTTCGACTGGCTTCAGCTCCATCCGCGAGGGACTTCACCTACGTGCCAGCGTGCCTTCTCCCGAAGTTACGGCACCATTTTGCCTAGTTCCTTCACCCGAGTTCTCTCAAGCGCCTTGGTATTCTCTACCTGACCACCTGTGTCGGTTTGGGGTACGATTTCGTGTTACCTGATGCTTAGAGGCTTTTCCTGGAAGCAGGGCATTTGTCACTTCAGCACCGTGGTGCCTCGTCATCACGCCTCAGTGTTAAAGTGCACCGGATTTGCCTGGCGCACACACCTACACGCTTAAACCGGGACAACCGTCGCCCGGCCAACATAGCCTTCTCCGTCCCCCCTTCGCAGTAACACCAAGTACAGGAATATTAACCTGTTTCCCATCGACTACGCCTTTCGGCCTCGCCTTAGGGGTCGACTCACCCTGCCCCGATTAACGTTGGACAGGAACCCTTGGTCTTCCGGCGAGCGGGCTTTTCACCCGCTTTATCGTTACTTATGTCAGCATTCGCACTTCTGATACCTCCAGCAGACCTCACAGTCCACCTTCAACGGCTTACAGAACGCTCCCCTACCCAACAACACCTGAGTGTCGCTGCCGCAGCTTCGGTGCATGGTTTAGCCCCGTTACATCTTCCGCGCAGGCCGACTCGACCAGTGAGCTATTACGCTTTCTTTAAATGATGGCTGCTTCTAAGCCAACATCCTGGCTGTCTGGGCCTTCCCACATCGTTTCCCACTTAACCATGACTTTGGGACCTTAGCTGGCGGTCTGGGTTGTTTCCCTCTTCACGACGGACGTTAGCACCCGCCGTGTGTCTCCCGTGATAACATTCTGTGGTATTCGTAGTTTGCATCGGGTTGGTAAGCCGGGATGGCCCCCTAGCCGAAACAGTGCTCTACCCCCACAGATGAATTCACGAGGCGCTACCTAAATAGCTTTCGGGGAGAACCAGCTATCTCCCGGTTTGATTGGCCTTTCACCCCCAGCCACAGGTCATCCGCTAATTTTTCAACATTAGTCGGTTCGGTCCTCCAGTTAGTGTTACCCAACCTTCAACCTGCCCATGGCTAGATCACCGGGTTTCGGGTCTATACCCTGCAACTTAACGCCCAGTTAAGACTCGGTTTCCCTGCGGCTCCCCTATTCGGTTAACCTTGCTACAGAATATAAGTCGCTGACCCATTATACAAA
>NZ_JAAATR010000034.1 GCF_009907385.1 Atlantibacter hermannii | reverse complement strand
GCCTCATCGCTAACTTTGCAACAGTGCCCTTTCATCAACCTGCGTAGGGGCAGGCATAACCGGTTGGGAATTGCCCTTCAACTCACAACTGCCCGCTTTCTGGGAACCTTCTTGTCCGATCTCATGCAAATACCGCCCGGTGTCCAGTTTTATGTCGCAAGGCAACTTAACATCCGCTATCCAGAGATCATTTCCCGCTATGCTCAAAGGGAAAACACACGTTGGGAGCACCACGGGCTTATCAGGCAGCACTATAGCTATCATGATTTCGGTGATTTCCCGTGGTCGTTCAGACTGAAGCGATTGCTGTATACCCGTGCATGGCTCAGTAATGAACGCCCCGGACTGATGTTCGATTTTGCCACCGCGTGGTTGCTTCAAAATAAAGTGTTGTTGCCAGCCGCATCCACCCTGACGAGAGTCATTGGTGAAATCCGTGAGCGTGCGACCCGCCGCTTGTGGCGAAAATTGGCCGCGCTGCCAAACCGTTGGCAGACCGCACAACTGGCTGGGTTACTTGAAATCCCCGAAGGACAGCGACTCTCAGTGATGGAGCACCTAAAAAGAGGCCCTGTCACTATCAGCGGCCCCGCGTTCACTGAAGCACTTGAACGTTACACTCGCCTGCGCAGCCTGGAGTTTTCCTGTCTGAATTTCACTGGGCTGCCCGCCATACAGCTCCGCAATCTGGCACGCTATGCCGGAATGGCATCGGTGAAATATATCAGCAGAATGCCAGAAGAACGGCGGCTGGCGATCCTTACCGCATTCGTGAAAGCGCAAGAAATCTCGGCGCTGGACGAGGCCGTTGACGTGCTGGATATGCTGATCCTCAATATTACCCGGGAGGCGAAGAAAACCGGGCAGAAAAAGCGACTTAGGACGCTCAAGGATCTTGACCGCGCGGCGTTGCTGCTGGCGCGGGCATGCGCACTTTTACTTGATGAAGATACCGCCGATGATTTGCTGCGAAAGACCATATTCAGCAGTGTGTCTGTCGCCAGACTGGCAGAGTCCGTGGAAAAAGTGAATGAACTGGCCCGCCCCCAGGATACAAACTTTCAGGATGAAATGGTGGAGCAATACGGACGGGTAAGGCGTTTTTTGCCCGCACTACTGCGCGATCTGCACTTCCGTGCGGCCCCAGACGGTGAACATACCTTGGCTGCCATCCATTACCTGGCAGAGCTAAACGGCTCGAAAAAACGGATCCTGGACGATGCACCTGAACATATCATTTCAGGCCCTTGGAAACGCCTGGTGTACGATGCTGACGGTCGGATACAGCGAGCAGGTTACTCGTTGTGTCTGCTGGAGCGACTTCAGGATGCGCTACGCCGTCGTGACATCTGGTTGGAAAACAGCGATCGTTGGGGTGATCCGCGCCAAAAACTTCTTCAGGGGGAGGAATGGCAGGCGCAGCGGGTTCCAGTCTGCCGGGCATTGGGTCACCCCACTAATGGCAGTAAAGCATCGGAGCAATTGGCCGCTCAGTTAGATGAAACCTGGAAAACGGTGGCATCACGTTTTGATCGCAATACCGCCGTGGACATCTGCAATGAAGGTAAACATCCTTCGCTGACCATCAGCAGCCTGGATAAATTGGATGAACCACCGGCGCTGATACAACTGAGCAGCCGAGTCAGACAATTGCTTCCACCCGTTGACCTGACAGAACTGTTGCTCGAGATTGACGCCAGAACTGGCTTCACCCGTGAATTCAGCCATGTCAGCGAGTCAGGTGCCCGTGCGCAGGATCTGCATATAAGCCTGTGTGCGGTGATGCTGGCTGAGGCCTGCAATATCGGACATGAGCCGCTGATCAAGCACAATATCCCTGCACTGACTCGCCATCGTCTGAGCTGGGTGAAACAGAACTACATCCGAGCAGAAACGCTGGTTAGCGCCAATGCGCGGCTGGTTGATTTTCAGTCCTCGTTAGCGTTGGCAGGATACTGGGGGGCGGGGAGGTAGCCTCCGCTGATGGTATGCGTTTTGTCACGCCAGTGAAAACGGTGAATTCTGGCCCCAACAGAAAATACTTTGGTTCAGGGCGCGGCATCACCTGGTACAACTTTGTCTCTGACCAATATTCGGGTTTTCATGGCATAGTGATTCCTGGAACACTGCGGGATTCCATCTTTGTGCTGGAAGGGCTACTTGAGCAACAAACGGGACTAAACCCGGTTGAAATCATGACGGACACAGCAGGTACCAGTGACATTATCTTTGGCCTGTTCTGGCTACTGGGATACCAATTTTCACCTCGTCTGGCGGATGCGGGTGAGGCTGTGTTCTGGCGGGCCGACAAAGCAGCGAATTACGGGGCGTTGGACAAACTGGCGCGGGGTTGTGTTGACCTTTCTAAAATCGAAAGCCACTGGGATGAGATGATGCGGGTTGCCGGTTCGCTGAAGCTGGGCACTATTCATGCGTCAGAACTCATTCGATCGCTATTGAGAAGTACCCGACCGTCAGGGCTTGCTCAGGCAATAATGGAGGTCGGAAGAGTTAACAAGACACTGTATCTTCTCAACTATATTGATGATGAGGACTATCGTCGCCGGATCCTAACACAGTTGAACCGGGGTGAAGGCCGCCATGCCGTTGCAAGAGCCATCTGCTACGGTCAGCGTGGCGAGATCAGAAAACGTTACCGCGAGGGGCAGGAAGATCAGTTGGGTGCGCTGGGTCTGGTGACAAACGCAGTGGTGCTGTGGAATACGCTTTATATGCAGGAAGCCTTGTCGCACCTGCGCAGCATCGGGGAAGGGCCAGAGGATGAACATATCGCGCGGCTTTCGCCTCTGATGCACGGTCATATCAACATGCTGGGACATTATACGTTCACACTACCGGAGGATATTATGAAGGGGGAATTGAGGCCGTTAAATCTCAATTTAAACAATGAATTATCTCCTTAGCGTGGTTTTTTACATCATTGGCCCTCAAACCCCATGATGATGGTTTCGAAACGTCTTAAGGCCAAAGACTATCGAACGGTTTCCACGGGATTTAACGTCCTGAGCTCTAAGCCAGGGCTGATAACTTTGGCCATAGCCCACTCCTATGCCGTCACCTAGCGCATTTTCATAATCCAAATAGGATTTGAGACGCCTACCCCTACCCATGATCGTACCCAAAAAACGACATTGATACGTACCTATATGTGCATTTTATAGTCTCCAACCCTATAACCACACATTCAGTAAGCATACAACATTAGCGTCGTTTTTTGAGAATGGTTACAACTTTAGTGCTTTGTGTACAACTTTATTGTCTTCGGACAGTAGGACCCTCTAAAACCAATAGAATTTACGTAGAAACGCGTTTAGTAAAGGCTTTACTAATTACTAATGACTAACATATTAGCACTTTCAGATCTGTCAGCAATAACCCCGGGCGGCGAAATAATGAGAAGAGTTCTTCCGGAGAGCCTTTTCTTTCTATCTGATTGATTTTTAACACTTTTAAATGTCAGCTTTATGTAAACCTGTGGGATTTACTCCTAATTAAATCCCATAGTATGAAAATTAGGCATTTGCAAACCTTAATGACGTGACGTTGTCACGTAAATCAATGGAATTTAGTCTCTAGTAAAGAGTTAACTAGTGACTAACTGCCTGATCGGTGTGCTTGAACGGTGCACTTCAGGCCGGATATAAAAATTGATGAGAGATATACAGAAAATGATGGACCGGCTTAATAAGCCAGCCTTTCTTGGGATGATTGATGATGTTGAACACGCTATAAAGCGAAAATGCCCCTTTTTAACCTATAGGTTGGGCACTATGAGTAAGATACAATCAAATCGCCAGTCAGATGGCTAATTTCATTTTGACCAAAGCGGGCTATTTCAAGCGTTATCGCTGAGACGAGGCTTCAATGACAAGTACACTTGACCCATCACACAAGCAAATTGAAATGTGGCGCAGAGCTACCGGTTCCGAAGGTGGACTCAACGAATACCGCAACTGGGTTCTGGAAAATAGTATGAGATTTACAGCATACGGTATCCATACCGTTATCGTCGAAGGTGAGGCGAAGCATATAACAGCGCTTGATGATGTTACCCTCTGTAACGAGTGGGCGAAGCTTAAAAGAGAAAACAATAGGCTTTACGCAGCAAATGAAAAAATTTGCTCTGGCTGGCGTGGTTTTGTGTTGCGTTTGTTAGGAATAACACTGTCATGCAGAAAACCGGTCATCTTACTGGGGGCAGACGCGAAGAATCAAAATGATGCCGTGAAAGGGGCTGATTTGTAATTTTCAGGCGAGCCCACCGTTCTTAGAAAGCTGTTCTATGGGTATGTAAGGAAGATAATGTTCTCTGAACGCTCAGTACACTTAATCACTTCCTGTACAAAGGGCAAGAATCATCAGGGCCACGTCTGGCCGACATTGGACATAGATCCAAAACAAACCCCGGACGACGCAGCATATGCCTGGAGTAACATTGTAGACGACGCCAGAAGTAATCAGGCGGTACCGGCATTGTCCTTGTATTCAGGTAATCACTGGTCTACGGCAAAGGAAATTTTAAACTCAACCAGAAATCTGGAGTTGTGGATAATCTCTGCCGGGATGGGGTTTTTAAATAGTCGAGATCGGGTGCCCTCTTACGAGGCGACATTTCATCAAGTACCATTCAGGCATGATCTCTGGTGGAAAGCCATCACAAAATCACTAGGAAAGCATAACCGTTGCGCAACTATAAGCCAGTTAATGCAGTCCAGTCCGAATGATGAATATTTGATTGCGGCTTCGCCTGTTTATATTGCTGCTGTCCAGAATGACATCCTGAAGGGCATTGAGAGTTTGACTCATCCTCTTACGCAACTAACGATCGTGACATCAGGGGCATATGCTGGCCCACTTGAAGAATACTTAATTAAGAGTTCTTCTAGGATGATGAAAGAGCTAGGGAAGGTGCGAACAAGTTCCTGATAT
>NZ_JAAATR010000033.1 GCF_009907385.1 Atlantibacter hermannii | reverse complement strand
AACGAAACCATTCCACCGAACGAAACCATTCCACTAAACGGAACCCTTCCACTAAACGGAACCCTTCCACTAAACAAAAACCTCCGCCCCGTTCCACCGAGCGAAACAATCCCCCCTTGCCCCCCGGCAAAAAAAAAGCTCCCGCCTTTCGGCGAGAGCAACCAGGGTACTACAAATGAAAACCTACACTTACGGACGTACTGCAATCGCTTCGATTTCGATTTTTACATCTTTCGGCAACCGCGCCACTTCAACACACGACCGCGCCGGGAAGTTCGCGTTATGCTCCATAAAGAACCCGTTATACACACGGTTCACCGCCTCAAAATCCGCCAGATCCTTCACGAATACGGTGGTTTTGATGATGTTATTCACCGTCAGCCCCGCCGCTTCGATAATCCCTTTGACGTTTTGTAACGACTGCAGCGTTTGCGCCTCAATGTCCGCCGCAATCGCACCCGTCTCGGGGCACAGCGGGATCTGCCCGGAAGTAAAGACGAAACTGCCCATATCCACACCCTGGACGTACGGTCCGATCGCCGCCGGGGCCGTGTTGGTCGAAATAATGGTGGTAGTCATACTCGCTCCTTTTTAAAAAAGGTTATACGTGCGGCTTTCCGCCGCACGCAATGGTTACAGGGCGCTGGTGAAAGTCCTGGACACCACATCCTGCTGCTGCTCGCGGGTGAGCGCGTTAAAACGCACCGCATAGCCGGAAACGCGGATCGTCAGGGTTGGGTATTTCTCCGGATGATCGATAGCGTCCAGCAGCATTTCACGGTTCATCACGTTGACGTTAAGGTGCTGGCCGCCCTCAATCGCCACATCGTGATGGAAGTAACCGTCCAGCAGCCCTACCAGGTTGTTTTTACGCGCCATCTCGTCTTTGCCCAGCGCGGCCGGGACGATAGAGAAGGTATAGGAAATCCCGTCTTTGGCGTATTTGAACGGCAGTTTCGCCACCGACGTCAGGGACGCGACCGCGCCTTTACGATCGCGGCCGTGCATCGGGTTGGCGCCCGGCGCGAACGGCGTACCGCCACGGCGGCCATCCGGGGTGTTGCCGGTTTTCTGGCCATACACCACGTTGGAGGTAATGGTCAGAATCGACTGGGTCGGCACCGCGTTGCGGTACGTCGGCAGCGCCTGGATCTTCTGCATAAAGCGCGAGACCAGGTCGCAGGCGATGCTGTCGACGCGATCGTCGTTGTTGCCGTACTGCGGGTATTCCCCTTCAATCACAAAATCCAGCGCCAGACCGTTGTGATCGCGCACCGGCATCACGCGGGCATATTTGATTGCCGACAGCGAATCCACCGCCACCGACAGACCGGCGATACCGCAGGCCATGGTGCGGTGCACATCGCGATCGTGCAGCGCCATCAGCGAGGCTTCGTAGCTGTACTTGTCGTGCATATAGTGGATCAGGTTCAGGGCGCTGACGTACTGCACCGCCAGCCAGTCCATAAAGCTGTCGAGGCTGGCCATCACGGTGTCGTAATCCAGTACTTCATCCATGATCATCGGCGTTTTCGGGCCGACCTGGATTTTCAGCTTCTCGTCCATCCCGCCGTTGATGCAGTACAGCAGCGTTTTGGCGAGGTTGGCGCGCGCGCCGAAGAACTGCATCTGTTTGCCGATCACCATCGGGCTGACGCAGCAGGCAATGGCGTAATCGTCACTGTTGAAGTCCGGACGCATCAGATCGTCGTTCTCGTACTGCAAAGAGGACGTTTCGATTGACACTTTAGCGGCATAGGCTTTAAACGCTTTCGGCAGCGCTTCCGACCACAGAATGGTCAGGTTCGGTTCCGGCGACGGGCCCATGGTGTGCAGGGTGTTGAGATAGCGGAATGAATTTTTGGTCACCAGCGTGCGGCCATCCAGCCCCATCCCGCCGATCACTTCGGTAGCCCAAATCGGGTCGCCGGAGAACAGCGTGTCGAATTCCGGGGTACGCAGGAAGCGCACCATGCGGATTTTCATAATGAAATGGTCAATCAGCTCCTGAGCCTGCACCTCGTTCAGCACGCCGGCTTTGATGTCGCGCTCAATGTAGATGTCGAGGAAGGTCGCGGTACGGCCCAGCGACATCGCGCCGCCGTTCTGGGACTTCACCGCCGCCAGATAGCCAAAGTACAGCCACTGCACCGCTTCCTGGGCATTACGCGCCGGGCGGGAGACGTCAAAGCCGTAGTTACCGGCCATCTCGGTGATTTGCTGCAATGCGCGGCGGTGCTCGGCCAGCTCTTCACGCAGACGGATGGTGGCTTCCAGATCTTCGCCGCGCTCCAGTCTCGGTTGCAGATCGGCAAACTGCAATTCACGTTCGCGGATCAGATAAGCGGTGCCATACAGCGCCACGCGGCGGTAGTCACCGATGATGCGCCCGCGACCGTAGCCGTCCGGCAAACCGGTCAGCACGCCGGATTTACGGCAGCGCAACATGTCCGGAGAATAGACGTCGAACACGCCCTGGTTGTGGGTTTTGCGCAGATGGGTAAAGGTGTACTCGAAATCGTTGTCCATTTCGCGGCCATAGGCCTCGAAAGAACTTTTGATCATGTTGACGCCGCCGTAGGGGTGTAGCGCGCGCTTCAGCGGCTGGTCGGTTTGCAGACCGACGATTTTTTCCAGCCGCTGCTCGATATACCCCGGCGCGTGGGCGGTAATGGTTGTCGCGACATTGGTGTCGAAATCGACCGGCGCATGGGTGGCGTTCTCTTTGCGGATGCCTTCCATGACTTTTTCCCACAGCTGCACGGTGGCTGGCGTGGCGTCGGCGAGGAAGCTTTCGTCGCCTTCATACGGGGTATAGTTATGCTGAATAAAATCGCGGACGTTAATCGCTTCCTGCCAGTCAGACCCGGCGAACCCACGCCAGGCGTCGAGATACGTGTCGTTTAACGCTACATCAACCTTCATGACAAACTCCCTCTGTACGGTACAGATTTAATAAATTCGATATCAGGCAAATTCAGGCTGTGAAACCTGGCGGCCCAGGCGAATAGCATCCTGAGCGATCATTTTTTCTTCATTGGTCGGGATCACCGCCGCAGCGGCGCGCGACTGCGGCGCGGAAACCACACGCGGCCCCACGCGGTTGGGCTGGGCGTTTCTGGCGTCGTCCACCACAATGCCGAACACCTTCAGGCGTTGAATCACCAGATTGCGGATAAGCACCGAGTTCTCGCCAATCCCGCCGGTGAAGATCACCCCGTCCAGACGGCGCAGCGCGCTGGCATGGCCGCCAATATGGCGTGCGATACGGTGGACAAACGCGCCAATGGCACGCTGCGCGCCCGCATGGCCTTCGTGATACGCCTGCTCAAGCACGCGTAAATCCGACGACAACCCCGACAGGCCGAGCAGCCCGGAAGATTTATTCACCACCCGCTCCAGATCCTCAAGGCTCTGCCCGGTCTGGCGCGCAAGATAGGCCAGCGCGCCGAAATCCACATCGCCGCTGCGGGTGCCCATAATCAGCCCTTCCAGCGGGGTCATGCCCATGGAGGTATCGACGCTTTTGCCGTCCTGTACCGCGCAAATCGACGCGCCGTTACCCAGGTGGGCAATCACCAGTCCGGCGTCGTTGGGGTCCAGATTAAGCAGCGTCACGGCTTCGCTGGCCACATAGCGGTGCGAGGTGCCGTGAAAACCGTAGCGGCGCACGCCGTGCTGTTCCGCATACTGATACGGCAGCCCGTAGAGATAAGCTTCCGGTTTTAAGGTCTGATGGAAACCGGTGTCGAAGACCGCGACCTGCGGCAAACCGGGGAACAGATGGCGCGCGGCTTCCACACCCGCCAGGTTGGCGTAGTTGTGCAGCGGCGCCAGCGGCGACACTTTCTTGATTTGCTCAACCACCTCGTCGGTGATGATCACCGCGTCGCTAAAGATCTCACCGCCGTGCGCAATGCGGTGGCCGATTAACGTCACCGCATCCATTAACTGACGCGTGTCCAGCTCCCTGGCGATGGCCGCCAGCGCGGCGTCGTAGGTGCTGTCAGCGAGTTTGATTTCGGTGGTTTTATCTACCACCAGCAGGGCATTGTCGGAGCCAATGCTGTCGGCAATGCCGGAAAGAACCACGTCGCAATGCTCAACGTCTAAAACGGAAAACTTAATCGACGACGAGCCACAATTGATGACAAGTACCACAGAATCTACGTTCATTACACTGCTCCGCCCACCCTTTCGGGTGGGCTTTGAGGTTAAACAGAGTGGGGATTAAAACAGTTTGTAAGCGATGTTCAGGATGGTCAGCAGGCCAATCAGGGTAACGAAGATGTTATCCGCACGACCTTTGTACTTCGCCAGCGCCGGGGTTTTACCAATCGCGTACATCGGCAGCAGGCACAGCAGAGAAGCGATAATCGGCGCGCCCATGGCTTCAATCAGGTCCAGAATGTTCGGGTTCGCGTAAGCCACTACCCAGGTGGAGCCCATGATGAAGACCATGCTGATGGTGTTCAGTTTGCCTTCAGAGATTTTGTTTTTGTCGCCTTTGTAACCGAACTTCAGGATCAGACCGTTCAGGCCTTCCAGCGTGCCCAGGTAGTGGCCGAAGAAGGATTTGAAAATCGCCACCAGCGCAATCAGCGAAGCCGCGTATTCCAGGGTCACCGCGAAGGTAGACTTGGTGCCGCTCATGGAAGCGAAGTGGTTAGCCAGATAAGAAAGCACCGGAATGTTCTGCGCTTTGGCTTCCGCCATGTTGGCCGGAGACAGGGTGAACAGGCAGCTGAAAGCGAAGAACATCACCACGGCGACCATCAGCATGCTGGCGCGAGAGATGATCTGGGAGCATTTCTTCTCGGTGTACTCTTTCCCGAAATCGGCTTCGTACTCTTCGCGTTTGGAGACCACGAAGGAAGAGACGATCGGCGAGAAGTTAAAGGAGAACACCATGATGGAAATACCCAGCCATACGGTCACCAGGATGCCATCGTGGCCCAGCAGAGAGATATCCGCGACCTGAGCCTGTTCGATCACCGCGCCGTTCCAGTAAGGGATCAGCGACAGGGAGATCAGCACCAGGCTGGCGATAAACGGCCATACCAGGTAGCTCATCACTTTTACCATCAGGTCTTTACCAAACCAGATAACGAATGCCATCAGCAGCAGCAGGAACAGCGCCACAAAGCCGCGGTTCAACGGCGCCATGCCGAGCTGGTTGACCCAGAAGGTCATAAAGGTATTGGTGATGGTGACGCCATAAATCCACAGCAGCGGACAAATCGCGAAGAAGTACAGGAAGGTGATCACCACGCCGCCGGTTTTACCGAAGTGCTCTTCAACCGTTTCAGTGATGTTGCCTGACGGATTGCTGCCGGACAGACACAGGCGCGCCAGCGCACGGTGGCAGTAGAAGGCAATCGGGTAAGCCAGCACTAACATTAATAAAATTGGAATTAAGCCGCCAAAGCCCGCGCGAATCGGGAAAAATAATACTCCAGCGCCGATGGCCGTACCAAACAGACCCAACGTCCACGTGGTGTCAGATTTACGCCAGGCGAAGCCCGACGCTTTCTGACCGGTTACAACAGTATTATCCAAACTCATTTGAAGTATCCTGTACAAAAATTATTAGTGAGTGGTTTCGAGACCGGTAATTTGCGAAACGCGCGACAGGTCAATATTGCCACCGGAAATAACGCTAACGGTTTTCTTACCCTGGATATAATGATCAAGCTTGCCGCTTAATAATGCAGCGCTGGCTAATGCGCCTGCCCCTTCAGTGATGATTTTATTTCTCTGGATCAGGTGAACCATACTGGAGCGAATTTCTTCTTCCGTCACCAGGACAATATCCGTGACCAGATCTTTAACGATTTCATAAGTTAAAACACCGGGGCGTGCCACGTCGCAACCGTCGGCGAGCGTTCCGGCATTACGGTGATTGGTAATATGACCGGCATAATAAGAAGACGCCATACCGTGAACGTTTTCTGACTGGACGCCGATAATATTAATGCGGGGGTTGATGGATTTAATCGCCAGCGCCACGCCGGCAATCAGTCCACCGCCGCCGATGGGCACGATAACGTTGTCGACATCGTACAAATCTTCAAGGATTTCAAGGCCAATAGTGCCCTGACCGGCGATGACTTTCTCATCATCAAAGGGCGGAATAAATAAGCGCCCTTCCATCTCCATAATTTCACTGGCTTTCGCGATAGTTTCGTTAAAGCTATTTCCGTGCAGGATCACTTCTGCTGAATAATCGGTGGTTGCGGCCACTTTTGATTTCGGCGCGCAGGATGGCATCACCACCTTACCGTTAATGCCTAACATGGCACAGGAAAGAGAAACACCCTGAGCATGATTCCCTGCTGAGCAGGCAACAACGCCCTGACGCTTTTCCTCTTCAGTTAATGAACTTAATTTATTAAAGGCTCCACGAATTTTAAATGACCCGGTGCGTTGCATATTTTCAAACTTAAGAAATATTTCTCCCTTACAACGCTCGCTTAAATAATTGGAACGTGGTTGACCAGTTTTATAGATGCGCCCATTAAGACGGGTGCGGGCTTCCATAATGTCATGGATGGTCAGTGGAAGATTATCGTAGGTTATCATGGTAAATCCTTTCGTAGCCGTCTGATACAGAGTTTTATTTTCAAGACGCGGCGATCCTAAGGCACATCCACCACCATTAATGTGACACACACGTCAAAACGCCCCCGGTCAATGTTTTCGGTGAGTAATTATTGAAGAAAATGCTACGGGGTCGACATTTTAATTATTTCGGATTACTTTAACTAATCCGAAGTAAATAAAATTAGTAATACCTCTTTAGAGGCAATATGTATAATTTTAAATCGAAAGTTAATTTGCGAATTAATTACAGCGCTTTTAAATAAAATATAAATTACACCCTTCACCAGGCATTAACATATTATTTACTTATGGGTGAATTGGTGATCATAAGCAATCTGAATGTTTTTTGACCGGCATGCTTTTCCGCAAGGAAATTTTTCCGGGTATAACCGACCCCACCAACGCGCCTCTAAATGAGATTTCGATCACAAAAAGATTGAACTTCACGGAGTGATGGTTTTATGATCGCTGCATTCCCACCATTTATTAACCATCGCGATACCTTCCTATGACAAACAACGCCGTCTCACGCAAAACCGCGTGGCTGCGGGTGGTTACGCTTGCTGTCGCCGCATTCATCTTTAACACCACCGAGTTTGTGCCGGTGGGATTACTGTCTGACATCGCCAGCAGCTTTTCTATGCAAAGCGCCCAGGCAGGCATCATGTTGACGATTTATGCCTGGGTAGTGGGCCTCATGTCCCTGCCTTTTATGCTGCTGACCAGCCAGATTGAGCGCCGCAGGCTGCTGATTGCCCTGTTCGTGGTGTTTATCGCCAGCCATATCCTGTCGTTCCTCGCCTGGAGTTTTGAGGTGCTGGTGATAAGCCGCGTCGGCATCGCCTTTGCCCATGCGATCTTCTGGTCGATTACCGCCTCGCTGGCGATACGCCTGGCGCCGGCGGGCAAACGCGCCCAAGCGCTGAGCCTGATTGCCACCGGCACCGCGCTGGCATCGGTGCTGGGCATTCCGATTGGCCGCGTGGTCGGGCAGTACTTCGGCTGGCGCACCACCTTTTTCGCCATCGGGATGGGCGCATTGATTACCCTGGTATGCCTGGCGCGCCTGCTGCCGAAGCTGCCGAGCGAGCATTCCGGTTCGCTGAAAAGCCTGCCGGTGCTGTTCCGCCGCCCGGCGCTGATCGGTGTCTATATTCTGACGGTGGTGGTCGTCACCGCGCATTTCACCGCCTACAGCTATATCGAACCCTTTGTGCAGACCGTCGCCGGCCTGAGCGAAAACTTCGCCACTTATATGCTGCTGGTGCTGGGCTTTACCGGGATTATCGGTAGCGTGATCTTCGGCAAGCTGGGCAACCAGCACGCCTCGCTGCTGATCGCGCTGGCGATAGCCCTGCTGGTGTGCTGCCTGCTTCTGCTGCTGCCCGCCAGCGCTAACCGCTGGAGCCTGACCGCGCTGTGCGCCTTCTGGGGGATTGCGATTATGCTGATCGCGCTGGGAATGCAGGTGAAAGTGCTGGCGCTGGCGCCGGACGCCACCGACGTCGCTATGTCGCTGTTTTCCGGCATTTTTAATATTGGCATTGGCGCGGGGGCGCTGGTGGGCAATCTGGTGAGTATGAATCTTTCGATGGCGTCGGTGGGCTATATCGGCGCTATCCCTGCGCTGGCGGCGCTGGTGTGGGCGGCGATCATTTTCCGCCGCTGGCCGGTGTCGCTGGAGGATCCGGCGCGTCAGGTTAACCCGAACTAAACACGCTTTTCATCACGCTCTCCTGCCTGCTGAACCACGGGTTCCGGGTCAGGCGGGCGTGATAACCGTCCTGCAGCCACATCACTCAGCCAGCTTGCGCGCATCCCTTATCCTCCGTGATAGCTGCTCACAATCTCCAGCACGCCGTTAATAATAAACTGCACGCCCATACAAACCAGCAGAAAGCCCATCAGGCGCGAAATGGCTTCAATGCCGCCCTTACCCACTACGCGCATCACCGCCCCGGAACTGCGCAGGCTGCCCCACAGGATAATGCCGACAATTATAAACAGCAGCGGCGGCGCAACGGCGATAATCCAGGCCGGAAAGGCGTCGGAATGGCGCAGCGTGGAGGCAGAGCTGATGATCATCGCGATGGTGCCCGGCCCGGCGGTGCTGGGCATCGCCAGCGGCACGAACGCGATATTGGTATCCGGCTCTTTGCTGATCTCTTCGGTTTTGCTCTGGACCTCCGGCGCGTCGTGGCCTTTTGGCGCAGGAAACAGCATCCGGAAACCGATAAACGCCACAATCAGCCCGCCCGCAATACGCAGACCGGGAATCGAAATCCCGAAGGTGTCCATGACCAGCTGACCGGCGTACCACGCCACCAGCATAATCACCACCACGTTAATCGACGTCATCAGCGCGGTGCGGTTACGCTCGGCGCTGCTCATATGGCCGGACAAGCCTAAAAAAAGCGCCACGGTGGTCAGCGGGTTCGCCAGGGGTAACAGCACCACCAGCCCCAGACCCAGGGCCTTAAATAATTCCAGCATATCAATCCTCTTACGGTAAATGGCAGGCGAAGTATAAGGATGCCCGCGCCGGGATACTCTCCTCAAAGCGTAAAGTTTCGTCGCCGTCTTTACAAACCCGGTGAATAACCTGAAGGCGTTGATGAGTGGGTAACATTTCGCCGTGAAAAGTTTAACTTATGAAACGTTTTAGCAGATCGTGTCATCTTAAATCCATTCGGTTGACTTATATTTGCCTGGGCAATAATATCTGCCGTGACTAATCTACTTGCCTGGGCAACCACTGTGAACAATCCTGACGATCTGTTTAATAACATCATCCCGCTGGGTCGCCTGATCCATCTGGTGAATCAGAAAAAAGATCGTTTGCTTAATGACTACCTCTCCCCGCTGGATATCACCGCCGCGCAGTTCAAAGTGCTGTGTTCCATCCGCTGTGGAGGTTCCATTACGCCGGTGGAGCTGAAAAAGGTGCTTTCCGTAGATTTAGGCGCCCTAACCCGCATGCTTGACCGCCTGGTCAGCAAAGGCTGGATCGCACGTTTGCCGAACCCCAACGACAAGCGCGGCGTACTGATCCAGCTGACCCCGGAAGGCGCGGCGCTGTGTGAGCAATGTCATCAATTAGTAGGGCAAACCCTGCATCAAGAATTAACTAAAAATATGACGGCAGAAGAAGTGGCAACCCTTGAATACCTGCTCAAGAAGGTTCTGCCGTAACCGACGGAGATAAGACGATGTCCAGACGTAACAATGATGCGGTGACGATTCATAGCATTTTGGACTGGATTGAAGAGAATCTGGAGTCCCCACTGTCACTGGAGAAGGTGTCCGAACGTTCGGGTTACTCGAAATGGCACCTGCAACGGATGTTCAAAAAAGAAACCGGTCATTCATTAGGCCAGTACATCCGCAATCGCAAACTGACGGAAATCGCCCGGCAGTTGAAAAGCAGCAACGAGCCAATTCTGTTTTTGGCGGAGCGCTATGGGTTTGAATCGCAGCAAACCCTGACCCGCACCTTCAAGAACTATTTTTCGCTGCCGCCGCATAAGTTCCGCGTGAATGCCACCGCGAACGATGCGCTGTATCTGCACAGAATCAACCATTAAACCTGCAATAACTTCACGTGTTGTACGTGACTGAGGAAATCATGAAATACGTCTTAGCAGCCTGCGCCCTGCTGGTACTGGCGACAGGCTCTGCTGCGGCGGAGCAATCCACCGGCTTCAGCCATCAGGAAGCCCGCGACCCGATGCTGACCTCCACCACCCACTGCACCTCGCCGTATGATTTTAATCATCGCGGCGCGGGCAGCGATAAATCCGATGAGCTTGGGGTGGCATACTACAACTGAGTTTAGCGGCGGGCGTTGCGCCCGCCTGCACATTCAGGCTTTGCGCGCCTTACGCGCCATCGGGAAGCCAAACACGTTGATATACAGCCCGCCCATAATCAGCACCGCCCCGCACATCTGTAGCCATGACAGCGTCTCGCCTAACAGCAGCGCGGCGCTCGCCAGCCCCACCACCGGCACCAGCAGCGACAGCGGCGCCACGCGCCAGGTTTCATAACGCCCTAACAGCGTGCCCCAAATCCCGTAGCCGACAATCGTCGCGCCAAACGCCAGGTACAGCAGCGATAAAATGGTCACCATATCGATGTGCATCAGGCTCAGCACCACCGTGGTGGGGCCATCCAGCAGCATACTGGCGACCAGGAACGGCGCGATGGGGATCAGGGCGCTCCAGACGACCAGCGACATCACCGCCGGGCGCGCTTCATGCTGCATGATCTTCTTATTAAAAATATTGCCGCAGGCCCAGCTAAATGCGCCGCCCAGCGTCAGCATAAAGCCCAGCAGCGGCACGTGCTCGCCGGTGAGGCTGTCTTCAATCAGCACCAGCACCCCCACCACCGCCAGCAGAATCCCCGCCAGCTGGCGCGGCTGCAAACGTTCGCCAAAGGTCAGCGCGCCGAGAATGATGGTGAAAAACGCCTGCGCCTGGAGCACCAGCGAGGCCAGCCCGGCAGGCATGCCAAACTTAATCGCGCAGAACAGAAAGGCGAACTGCCCAAAGCTGATGGTCAACCCGTAGCCCAGCAACAGGCGCAGCGGGACTTTCGGACGGGCAACGAAAAACAGCGCCGGAAAGGCCACCAGCAGAAAACGTAACCCTGCCAACAGCAGCGGCGGCATCGCGTGCAGCCCCCACTTGATGACGACAAAATTGACTCCCCATACCGTCACCACCAGCAGCGCCAGTAGCCCATCTTTTCGTGTCATACCCTGCCCCAAAATAATTAAATAATTGTTAACACTTCACCCTACCGCAAATCTTTACAAAAAGGGACCACCAAAATATGCCTCGTTAAAAAGCACGTCAGAACAACAGGCTGGGTGTACAACGCCGGTACGCCGTGGTATTGCTTGAGGGCATCACAACCGCAGCACATCTCACTGCCAATGACAAAAAGATCACAATATGCAGCCCAGGCACACATTATCAATCGGCGCACTGCTCGCCTCGTCGCTTCTGTTAACCATCGGTCGCGGCGCGACGCTGCCCTTTATGACCATCTACCTCAACCGCCAGTACGCGATGCCGGTGGATGAGATTGGTATCGCCATGAGTATCGCCCTGACGGTGGGCGTGTTCTTTAGCCTCGGATTCGGCATTCTGGCCGACCGCTTCGAGAAAAAACGTTATATGCTGCTGGCCATCGCGGTGTTTGTCGGCGGCTTTATCGCAATCCCCCTGACCCACAACGCCGCGCTGGTGGTGGCCTGGTTTTCGCTGGTGAACTGCGCCTATTCGGTGTTCGCCACGGTATTGAAAAGCTATTTTTCCGATACCCTGACCCCGGCGGTAAAAGCCAAAGTCTTTTCGCTGAACTACACCTTTTTGAATATCGGCTGGACCGTCGGGCCGCCGCTCGGCACCTGGCTACTGCTGTACGGGGTCAATATGCCGTTCTGGCTGGCGGCCCTCTGCAGTTCGATCCCCTTTGTCCTGATCCAGTGCTGCGTTAAGCCGCTGCACACCAGTCCGGATAGCCAGGCCGAAAAGCGCAGCGCCATCGCCGTCCTGTTGCAGGATCGCGCGCTGATTTACTTTACCCTGTCGGCGTTTCTCGGCTCGCTGGTGTTTGGATCTTTCGCCTCCTGCATTGCGCAATACGTAATGGTAGTGGCGGACAATCGGCTGGCGGAAACCGTAATCGGCGTGGTACTGCCGGTGAACGCGGCGGTAGTGGTATCGCTGCAATACCTGGTCGGGAAGCGCATTCGCGCCGAGAATCTCAAGCGCCTGATGCTATTAGGGACGCTGTTTTTCCTGCTGGGGCTGGGCGGCTTTATGATTTCCGGAGGCAATCTGTGGCTGTGGGGATTATCCGCCGCCGTGTTTACCTTCGGGGAGCTGATCTACGCGCCAGGGGAATATATGCTGGTGGACAACATCGCGCCCAACGGCCTGAAAGCCAGCTATTTCTCCGCCCAGTCGCTGGGCTGGCTGGGCGGGGCGCTCAACCCGCTGCTGACCGGGGTGATCCTGACTCACCTGCCGCCCTGGTCGCTGTTCGCGATCCTGATGGTGGCAACGTTGGGCGCATACCTGCTGATGCTGAAAGGGATGCGCGCGCCAGGGCCTGAAGCGATAACGACAGGTATTTAAATGTACAAAAACAGGCCGGGCCTTTGCCCGGCCTAAATCGCCACCAGCCCCCTGACCCCTTCCTGCTCCATCTGGCTGCCCGCGCCGCGCTGGATGATTTCGCCGCGCGACATCACCAGGTAGCTGTCCGCCAGTTCAGCGGCGAAGTCGTAAAACTGCTCCACCAGCAATATCGCCATATCCCCGCGCTTCGCCAGCTCGGCAATCACCGCGCCGATCTGTTTAATCACCGAAGGCTGGATGCCTTCCGTCGGTTCATCCAGGATCAGCAGTTGTGGGCGGCAGGCCAGCGCCCGGCCAATCGCCAGCTGTTGCTGCTGGCCGCCGGAGAGATCGCCGCCGCGCCGCTGTTTCATTTCATGCAGCACCGGGAACAGCGCGTAGATCTCATCGGGAACGGTACGCGCGTCGCGGCCTGAAAAGCGCGACAGCCCCATCAGCAGGTTTTCCTCCACCGTTAAGCGCGGGAAAATTTCCCGGCCCTGCGGCACGTAGGCCATACCCGCCCGCACCCGCTGGTGCGGCTTCAGGCGCGTGATGTTTTTATCCTGAAAGAGGACGTCGCCGGAACGGGCGGCAATCAGCCCCATCAGGCACTTCAGCAGGGTGCTTTTCCCCACGCCGTTACGCCCCAGCAGGCAGGTAACCTGCCCCGGCTGCACCTCAAACGACACGCCGCGCAGAATATGGCTGCCGCCGTAATACTGATTCAGACCGCTGACTGTTAACATTCCTGCTCCTTAACGCCCTAAATAGACGTCGATAACCTGCTCGTTGTTCTGCACGTCGCGCAACGATCCTTCCGCCAGCACCTGGCCCTGATGCAGCACCGTCACCCGGTCGGCGATGGTTTCAACAAAACCCATATCGTGTTCCACCACCATCAATGAATGTTTTCCTGCCAGGGCGCGGAACAGCTCGGCGCTGTATTCGGTTTCTGCGTCGGTCATGCCCGCCGCCGGCTCATCGAGCAGCAGCAGGTGCGGCTCCTGAATCAGCAGCATGCCGATTTCCAGAAACTGCTTTTGCCCGTGGGATAAGGTGCCCGCCGGGCGCTGGCGTTCGGCATTCAGCCGCAGCAAGCTTAACATCTCGTCGATGCGGTCGCGCTTTTCGCCGCTGAGACGCGCCCGCAGCGTGCCCCACACCGACTTGTCGCCTTTTTGCGCCAGTTCGAGGTTTTCAAACACGCTCAGCGCCTCAAACACCGTCGGCTTCTGGAATTTGCGTCCGATGCCCTGACGGGCGATATCTATCGACGACAGCGCGGTCAGGTCGGTGGACTGGTCGTAAATCGCCCGTCCGCTCTGGGGCCGGGTTTTGCCGGTGATCACGTCCATCAGCGTGGTTTTGCCCGCGCCGTTAGGGCCGATAATGCAGCGCAGCTCACCCACGCCAATCTGCAAACTGAGATCGGTCAGCGCCTTAAAGCCGTCGAAGCTGACGTTAATGTTCTCCAGTTGCAGTACCGGGTCGGTTTGCGCGCGATACCGATCGGTCATTTGTTGACGGGTGAACAGTCCTTCATCCGGTTGCATCATTGCCTGCCTCGCTTGATCAGACCCACCACGCCGCGCGGTAAAAAGCGCGTCACCAGAATAAACATCAGCCCCAGGAACAGCAGCCAGTACTCAGGCATCGCCACGGTGAACAGGCTCTTCGCACCGTTGACCAGCCCTGCGCCAATCACCGGGCCAATCAGCGTGCCGCGCCCGCCCAGCGCCACCCAAATCGCCGCCTCGATAGAGTTGGTGGGCGACATTTCGCCGGGGTTAATGATCCCCACCTGCGGCACATACAACGCGCCCGCCAGCCCGCACAGCACCGCCGACAGCGTCCAGACCAGCAGCTTGAAACCTTTGGGATCGTAGCCGCAAAACGTCAGGCGGCTTTCCGCGTCGCGCACCGCCGTCAGCACCCGGCCAAGCTTGCTCTTCGCCAGTAGCCAGCCGATTGTCAGGCTGAGGGTTAACACCAGCACCGTGGCGACAAACAGCCCAATGCGCGTCCCGGTGGCGGTCACCGGCATCCCCAGCAGCGTGGTGAAACCGGTAAACCCGTTATTGCCGCCGAAGCCGGTTTCGTTGCGGAAAAACAGCAGCATCCCGGCCCAGGTCAGCGCCTGGGTCATGATCGAGAAATACACGCCTTTGATTTTCGAGCGAAACGCGAAGTAGCCGAACAGCAGCGCCAGCAGGCCCGGCACCAGCACAATCAGCATCAGCGTCCAGAAAAAGCTGCTGGTGCCGAACCAGTACCAGGGCAATTCGCTCCAGGACAGGAAACTCATAAACCCCGGCAGCCCGTCGCCGGCGGCCTGGCGCATTAAATACATCCCCATCGCGTAGCCGCCGAGGGCGAAAAACAGCCCGTGGCCCAGCGACAGCATCCCGGCATAGCCCCAGACCAGATCCAGCGCCACCGCCATGATCGCGTAGCAGAGGATTTTGCCCACCAGCGTCAGCATCCATTCCGACAGGTGCAGCGGATGCGCGGCGGGCAGCAGCGCCAGGAACGGCAGCACCAGCAGCGCCGCCAGGATCGCGCCGCCGAGCGCCAGGCTCAGTCTGGGTCGCCGCCGGGTGGCGGCGGTGGATAACGGCAGGCTAATCATTCAACAACCCTCCCTTTGAGTGCGAACAGGCCCTGCGGGCGTTTCTGGATAAACAGCACAATCAGCAGCAGGATCAGAATTTTGCCCAGCACCGCGCCAAGCTGCGGTTCGAGGATTTTATTCAGGATACCGAGGCTGAACGCCGCCGCCACGCTGCCCGCCAGCTGGCCGACGCCGCCCAGCACCACCACTAAAAATGAATCGATGATGTAGCCCTGGCCGAGTTCCGGGCCGACGTTGCCGAGCTGCGACAGCGCCACGCCGCCCAGCCCGGCGATGCCGGAGCCGAGGCCGAACGCCAGCATATCCACGCGCCCTTCCGGCACGCCGCAGCACGCCGCCATGGCGCGGTTTTGCGTCACTGCCCGTACGTTCATCCCCAGCCGGGTGCGGTTGAGCAACAGCCAGGTAAAGGCCAGTACCAGCAGCACAAAACCAATCACCGCCACCCGGTTCCACGGCAGGATCAGGTTCGGCAACACCTGAATGCCGCCGGAGAGCCACGCCGGGTTCGCCACCTCGACGTTCTGCGCGCCAAACGCCATGCGCACAAGCTGGATCAGCATCAGGCTGATGCCCCAGGTGGCGAGCAGCGTTTCCAGCGGACGACCGTATAAATGGCGGATCACGCTGCGTTCCAGCGTCATGCCTATCCCCGCCGTGACCAGGAACGCCACCGGCAGCGCCACCAGCGGATAGAGCGCCAGCCACTGCGGCGCCCAGGCGGCGAAAGCGTTCTGGGTAAGCCAGGTACTGTACGCGCCGAGCATCAGCATTTCGCCGTGGGCCATATTGATGACCCCCAGCAGGCCGTAGGTGATGGCGAGGCCCAGCGCCGCCAGCAGCAGAATCGACCCCAGCGACAGGCCCATAAACGCCTGGCCCGCCAGTTCGCCCCACATCAGGCGCTGGCCGATGGCCTGCACGCTTTTTTCCGCCTGGGCGCGCACGTCGGCGTCGCGTTCCGTGTGCGGATCGGTTAACGGTTGCAGCCGCGCCTGCACCTGCGGCGATCCGGAGTTCTCCAGCTGTCTGGCCGCCGCCAGACGGACGGCGGGCTGCGGGTCGGTGAGATTCAGCAGCGCCAGCGCGGTAATCAGCGCCTCGCGCACCGCGCCGTCGGTTTCCTGCTGACGGCGCGTTTCCAGCAGCGAGGCCATCTCCGGGCTGGCGTCGCGCTGTAGCGTCTGCGCGGCGCGCAACCTTTCCGTGACGTTGTCACTCACCAGATAGTGAGACGCCAGCGCCGCCGTCGCCAGATTACGCAGCCGGTTAGTCAGGCGCAGCTTTTGGGTATCGCCCGCAGGCTCTGCGGCATCGCCCAGCGGCGTTAAATTTCCGGCGCTGGCGTCAAAAACCTGTTTCCGGCTATCCAGCACCACCCGCTCGGCGGCCAGCGCTTTCAAAAACGGTAATCGGCTGGGTTCGGGCGCATTGCCCCAGGCTTCCAGCATTTTCGCCTGTTCGGCGCGGTTGGCGCGTCCGAAATCATCGCCAGCGGCGGCCCATGCGCGTGCCGGAAGCAGCAGCATCACCAACAGCACATAGATAAAGGTGGCGGGTTTCATCATCAGGTCTCCGCATCGGCTCTGCGTAAGATGGCCTCCTGTCGCCAGGAGGCATCAGGCTTAGTTGCTGGCGGTTTTCACCGGCTGGTCGGATTTTTTGTCGTTACCGGCGATAAACGGGCTCCACGGCTGGGCGCGAACCGGCTGTTCGGTCTGCCACACCACGTTAAACTGACCGTTACCTTCGATTTCGCCAATCATCACCGGCTTGTGGAGGTGATGGTTGGTGGCGTCCATGGTCAGGGTAAAGCCGGACGGGGCTTTGACGGTTTGCCCGGCCATGGCGGCGCGCACTTTGTCCACATCGGTGGTGCCGGCTTTCTCTACCGCCTGCGCCCACATATGAATGCCCACCCAGGTGGCTTCCATCGGATCGTTGGTCACCACGCTATCGGCGTTCGGCACCTTGTTGGCTTTGGCCCAGGCTTTGTACGCAGCGACAAACTGGGTATTGGTCGGGTTATCCACCGATTCAAAGTAGTTCCACGCCGCCAGGTTGCCCACCAGCGGCCTGGTGTCGATGCCGCGCAACTCCTCTTCGCCCACCGAGAATGCCACCACCGGCACGTCGGTGGCTTTCACCGCCTGGTTTGCCAGCTCTTTATAGAACGGCACGTTGGAATCGCCGTTAATGGTGGAGATCACCGCGGTTTTGCCGCCCGCCGAGAATTTTTTGATGTCCGCCACGATGGTCTGGTAATCGCTGTGGCCGAAC
Organism: Atlantibacter hermannii; assembly: GCF_009907385.1. Lineage (GTDB taxonomy): Bacteria > Pseudomonadota > Gammaproteobacteria > Enterobacterales > Enterobacteriaceae > Atlantibacter > Atlantibacter hermannii_A. The sequence continues at coordinate 302,213 of NZ_JAAATR010000033.1, read as the reverse complement.
GGCGTATACACCTCCTGGATGTCCTTATCCGCCACGCCTTTGGAATGCAGGAACGCGCGCAGGATCTTGTTGGTGGTGCGCGGGTAGACATAGTCAGTACCCAGCAGGAAGAAGCGCTTCGCGCCGCCGCCGTCTTCGGTCATCAGATATTCCACCGCCGGGATCGCCTGCTGGTTCGGTGCCGCCCCGGTATAGAACACGTTCGGCGACATCTCCTCGCCTTCATACTGCACCGGGTAGAACAGCAGCCCGTTCAGCTCCTCGAACACCGGCAGCACCGATTTACGGGATACCGAGGTCCAGCAGCCGAACACCACGTCGACGTTGTCCTGGCTCAGCAGCTGGCGGGCTTTTTCGGCAAACAGCGGCCAGTTGGACGCCGGATCCACCACCACCGGCTCAAGCTTTTTACCCAGTACGCCGCCTTTGGCGTTGATTTCGTCAATGGTCATCAGCGCCACGTTTTTCAGCGGCGTTTCCGAGATCGCCATGGTGCCGGAAAGCGAGTGCATAATCCCTACTTTGATGGTATCCGCAGCCTGAACGCTGAAGGTCACGCCCATCGCCGACACGGATGCGCAGAGGGCGAAGGCTTTTAACAAGATACGTCGTTGCATAACGATGACTCCCAAAAATGTGCTGTGTAATCAGGGTTAACGACACTTCTCCTGCCGCGCCTGGTGCAGCATATGAAGCGTAATTTTGCGAACTTCTTTCTGGCTTTGTGCGATATGCGCGGTCAGTCGGTCACACGCCTCCTCTGCGTCACGGTGGATAATGGCGAGCAAGATGGCGCTATGCTCGGCGTAAGTTGCCGCCACGCGCGGGGCCTGAGTGAAATCAAGGCGCCGCACGATGCGAATTTTCTCGGTCACTTCGCGGTGTACCCGCGCCATTTCCGGGTTACCGGCGGCGCTCACCAGCGTCATATGAAAAGCTTCATCCCAGGGCGCGACGTCGCTGCCCTCCGCCAGGGCTGGCGAGTCGATCCAGAAGCGCGCCAGTTCCTGAAGCGCAGCCGGGATCGCGCTATTCGCGCGCTGGCAAAGACGGCGCACCGCTTCGCTTTCCAGCACTACCCGCAGGTCGTAAAAGGCTTCCAGCGCGTCGAAATCCACCGGCTTCACCTGCCAGCCGCTGCGCGGCTGTACGTCCAGATAGCCCTCCTGCTCCAGGGCATACAGCGCCTGGCGCACCGGGGTGCGGCTGACGCCCACCCGGGTGGCGATATCCGATTCGCTGAACCGGTCGCCGGGCAGCAGCTGGAAATCAAAAATCGCCTGTTTGACGTGCTGATAGACCCGTCCGGCGATGCCCTCCTGGGCCAGCATGCTCATCAGCTGGCCGCCAGCCACAGCAGCGCGTCGCCGGGGCCGACCGGACGCCCCTGCTGGCAGCCTATGGCGGTGACCGTACCGTCGTTCGGGGCGCAGACCATCAGTTCCATTTTCATGGCCTCGACCACGATCAGCGGCTCGCCCTGTTTTACGCACTGTCCCGGCTCGACGAGGATTTTCCAGATATTGCCGTTGAGATCGGCGTTGACCCGCTGGCCCTGATGCGGGTCATCGGCGGCGTTAAGCATGACGCCTTCCGTGACGTTGTCACTTTCTTCGCTCTGCCAGCGCGCCACTTCTTCGCTAAACGCCGCCTGCTGACGCGCGCGAAACGCGGCGATATCGGCGGCGTTATCCGCCAGAAACTGCTGGTAGGCAGCAAAGTCGAATTCACTCTCCTCGATGCGCACCTCGGCGCGCCCTTCCCGGAAGGCTTCGCGGAATTCAGTTAATTCGTCTTCACTGACCGGATAAAAGCGCACCTGGTCGAAGAATTTCAGCAGCCACGGCTCGTCGCCAAACTGGCCGTTGCGCAGGAATTTGTTCCAGATAGGCAGCGTGCGCCCCACCAGCTGGTAGCCGCCCGGGGAATCCATGCCGTAGATGCACATATACATCCCGCCGATGCCCACGGTGCCTTCGGCGGTCCAGGTGCGCGCCGGGTTGTATTTGGAACTTAACAGGCGGTGACGCGGGTCGACCGGCACCGCGCAGGGCGCGCCGAGGTAGACGTCACCCAGCCCGAGGATCAGATAGCTGGCGTCGGCGATAATCCGCAGCACCTCGTCGCGGTCGCTCAGGCCGTTGGCGCGGGCGATGAAATCGACGTTGTTGGGCAGCCACGGCGCCGCCGGGCGCACCGTTTGCTGATAGCGCTCTACCGCCGCCAGGGTGGCGCTGTCTTCAAACGCCATCGGCAGGTGGACAATGCGCGACGGGATTTTCAACGTCGCCACGTCACCCAGCGACGCTTCCAGATGCAGCAGTTGCGCCATCAGCTGGGACTGAGAGATATGCTGCCCGTCGTAGCGCACCTGGAGCGATCGCACCCCGGGAGAGAGTTCCTCGACGCCGGAGATAGCCGCCTCGCGGATGGCTGCCATCAGCAGATGCACCCGCAGGCGCAGCGCCAGATCCAGCACGTTCTCGCCATACTCAATCAGGATGTAGCTGTCGCCCGCCTGCCGCCATACCACCGCCGGGCGTGTATCCTGCGCCTCCCACTGGGCGAGGATCGCCGCGCTGCGGGTGACGCCCGGTTCAATCGAGGCCGGAATATCCGGCAGCGTACTGGCGGCGCACAGGTTGGTGACTGCCACCTGGTGCGCCAGTTCCAGCGACTGCGCCCAGGCAAAGCTCACCGGATGGAAGCGGATTTTATCGCCAGGCTTGACCTGGCCGACTTTCCACAGCTCGCCTTTCGCGATGGTTACCGGGCAGACGAAGCCGCCGAGGCTTGGGCCGTCGCGGGTTAAAATCACCGGGAAATCACCGGTAAAGTTAATCGCGCCGATCGCGTATTCGCAGTCGTGAACGTTTGACGGATGCAGGCCCGCTTCGCCGCCGTCGGCGCGCGCCCACTGCGGTTTAGGCCCGGTCAGCCGCACGCCGAGGCGGTTGGAGTTGTAATGCACCTCCCACTCGGTGGCGAAAAAGGTTTCCATCGATTCGGGTGTAAAGAAATCCGGCGCGCCGTGCGGCCCGTACAGCACGCCGATTTCCCACGTATCGCCGTAATTCGGGATCAGCGCCGGTTCCGGCATTTGCGGCAGGGCAATCGGCGCAGGCGTAGTGCAGGCCGCCAGTTCCGGTCGGGAAATCGCCAGGATGTCGGCGACCTTCAGGGTGCGCCCGGCGTGACCGCCAAACTGCCCGAGGGCAAAGGTGGAACGGCTGCCGAGATACAGCGGCACGTCGATGCCGTTGCGCACCGCCAGATAGGTACGGCAGCCGCGGGTGGCGCGGCCCAGCGTCAGGGTTTGCCCCGCTTTGACGATGACTGGCTGCCAGTAGGCCACCGGTTTATCGTCCAGTTGCGCCGGACAGCTGGCGCCGGTCAGGGCGATAATCGCGTCGCTGTGAAAACGCAGCGTCGGGCCTTGCAGGGTAAACTCCAGCCCCGCCGCGCTCGGATGGTTGCCGACAATGCGGTTGGCAAGCTGAAACGCCAGATCGTCCATCGGCCCGGAGGGCGGTACGCCGATATCCCAGTAGCCGGGGCGGCCCGGAAAATCCTGCACGCTGCTCCAGGTGCCGGGCTCCAGCACTTCAATGGCGTAGGCCTGATAACTGACCTCATCCAGCAGCCGGGTCCACATCACCCCGGCTTTAAATTCCGGCAGCACTGCCAGCTGGCGAAGATAATCGAGGTTGGTGGCGATGCCCGCTAACCGGGTAGCGTCAAGCGCGCGGCGCAGCTTAAGCAGCGCATCCTGGCGATCCTGACCGTGAACAATGATTTTGGCGATCATCGGATCATAAAACGCGCTGACCTCGCTGCCGGTGCTGACCCAGCCGTCTACCCGCACATTATCCGGGAAGCAGACCTCGGTGAGCACGCCGGGGCTGGGCTGGAAGTTTTTGAGCGGATCTTCGGCGTAGAGCCGCACCTCAATCGCCGCGCCGCCGGGCGCACGTGCCATCGCCGGCCAGTCCAGCGGCTGCGCCGCCGCCAGCCGGACCATGCATTCGATCAGATCGAGCCCCGTCACCATTTCGGTCACCGGATGCTCCACCTGGAGCCGGGTGTTGACCTCAAGAAAATAGAACGCGTCCTGCGCCGGTTCGTAGATAAATTCCACAGTCCCCGCGCTGCGGTAATTCACCGATTCCCCCAGCGCCACGGCGGCGTTGAGCATCGCCTCGCGGGTGGACTGCGGTAAATTGGGCGCGGGCGTCTCTTCCAGCACTTTCTGGTTGCGGCGCTGGAGCGAACAGTCGCGCTCGCCGAGCGCCACCACCTTGCCCTTGCCGTCGCCGAAGATTTGCACTTCCAGATGGCGCGCCCGGTCGATGCAGCGCTCAAGGAATACGCCGTCATCGCTGAAGAACTGCGCCCCCTGGCGTTTGACGGTTTGCCACGCCTCGCACAGCGCCGCCCTGTCCTCGCAGCGCATCAGGCCGATGCCGCCGCCTCCGGCGGTGGTTTTCAGCATCAGCGGGAACCCGACCTGCGCCGCCTGCTCGCAGGCCTCTTCGAGGCTTTGCAATAGCCCGGTGCCGGGCGTCATCGGCAACCCCGCCTGCGCCGCCAGCGCCCGGGCGCGGTGCTTCTGGCCGAAATCGGCGATTTGCGAGGCGTCCGGGCCGATAAACACAATGCCCGCCATTTCACAGGCGGCGGCAAATTCCGCGCGCTCGGAGAGAAAGCCGTAGCCGGGGAAAATCGCCTCTGCGCCGCTCTCCTTTGCCGCCGCGAGGATCTTATCGATATTCAGGTAGGTGTCCCGCGCGCTGTCGCCGCCCAGGGCAATCGCCCGCGTGGCGTCGGCGACGTGCGGCGCGTTGCGGTCGCTGTCGGAATACACCGCCACGCTCTCAACGCCCATGCGGTTGAGGGTGCGAATGGCGCGGCAGGCGATTTCGCCACGGTTGGCAATCAGTACACGTTGAAACATGACGTTCTCCTCAGGCGCTGTGGTGACGGGCGAGCCAGGCTTTCCAGCCGCCCCATGACGTGATATCCGTGGCGTCTGCCAGGGCATACGGCTCGCAGATAAAGCCCTTCACCTGGCGACCGTCGTGCAGCGTCAGCGAGCCGATGCCGAGCGGCGCAGGCACTTCCGCCACCAGTTCGCCGAAGCGCGCCAGCGGCACGTCCCACAGTTCCACCACAATCGGCTGGCCCCTGTCGCCCCGCGCCAGGCCGGGCTTCGGCGGCGTGGTGTTCGCCAGGGCATACAGCTGATAGCGGGCGTCGGTGGTGGTTTCTTCCACAAAAACCGCGTTGCGGGTGGTGAGCTGGAAATTAAGCGGCTGGCCCCGCAGGTGCGCGCCCACGACCGCCAGACGCACAAACCCCTGCGCGGCGACCGGCGTGCTGACGGGTAAGGCTTTGGATGTCGCGCCTAACGGCAGCGGCAGCGCCTGCTGCCAGAGACGCCCGAAATCCGCCAGCGCCGCGTCGTGCCAGGCCGGGGCGATTAACGTAATGCCCGCCGGTAATCCGTCGGCGCGGAAATCCCCCGGCAGCGCCAGCGCGCTGAGATCGGCAAGGTTGGTAAAGTTGGTGTAGGTGCCAAACTGCGAGTTGTAGCGCACCGGCTCCCCGGCCATCTCGTCAAGGGTGCGGATGGTGGGTGATGTGGGAACCACCAGCGCGTCGAACCCGGCCAGCACGCTGTTGATTTCCCGGGCCAGCGCGGCGCGGGTGTATTCCGCCTGCCAGGCGTCGCAGGCGCTAAAGCGCTTGCCGCCCTCAACGATGCCGCGCACCGTCGGGTCCATCGCTTCCGGGAAGCGCGCCAGGGTATCGCCCACCGCGACGGTGCGTTCCGCCACCCAGGCCCCGGCGTAAAGCTGTTCGGCAAGCTGGCGGAACGGCGTGAAATCAACGGGAACGCACTGCACACCCAGCGCGTCGAGGCGCGTCAGGCTTTTGGCAAAGGCGGCTTCGCTCAGCTCATCGCCAAAAAATTCAAGGCGATCCGGCACCGCCATGCGCGGCCTGGCGCTAAAGCGCGCGGGGGCGGTATACGGGTTGCGGCGCGAATAAGCGTCTTCGGCGTCAAACCCGCCGGCGATGCGGGCGACTTGCGCCGCATCGTCGACGGTGAGCGCGAATACCGACACCGTATCGTTGAGGCGGCAGGCAGGCACCACGCCGCTCGCCGAGAACCAGCCTTTGGTCGGCTTCAGGCCAACAATGTTGTTAAAGCCCGCCGGGACGCGGCCTGAACCGGCGGTATCGGTGCCGAGGGCAAACGGCACCAGCCCGCGCGCCACCACCGAGGCCGAGCCGGAGCTGGAGCCGCCGCTGACGTAGCGGGCATCAAAGGTATTGGGCACCGCGCCATACGGCGAACGGGTGCCCACCAGTCCGGTAGCAAACTGATCGAGGTTGGTTTTGCCCACCACAATCGCCCCCGCCGCTTTGAGCTTCGCCACCACGGTGGCGTCTTTTTCCGGCAGATAGGCAAAGGCCGGACAGGCGGCGGTGGTTTCAAACCCGGCGACGTCGATATTATCTTTTACCGCAAACGGCACGCCCCACAGCGCGAAATCGTGCGGGCTTTTGCCCTCTGTCAGCCATGCGGCTAATTGCGCTATTTGCGAATCGATTAATTCCTCGCTGGCGCAGCGAATCCACGCGGGATCCTGTTTATCAAACCCATTTATAAGCTGGCGATAAATATCTGACAGGGCATCGGTCGAGTGAGAACAGAATTGTTTCCATTCATCGACAGTCATTACGCCCGGTGAAGAAGAGAGTGGCATCATTGGCTGGCATCCCAACTGGTATACAAGATGGGATTAATAAAGCAATTGTAATGCCAGTATTTAAAAAACCTTTAATTACATAATGTTAACTATTTAAATAATGAAAAAATGATATTCGCCATCACCGCGCGATAATATAAAAAGACATTTTGGTGCAAGGCTGCATTAAAGACGTGCAATAAAACAATATCCGCCTGCGTTAACAGACGGATATAAGTTTTTATTATGACAATTTATTATCGGCCATCATTAATCACGATATTTACCACACCTCAGCCGCAATCTCCGTGACCAGACGGACTTTATTCCACTGCTCGGCTGGCGTAATGGCGTTGCCCTCTTCCGTTGAGGCAAATCCGCACTGCGGGCTGAGGCAAACCTGGTTGAGATCCACATACTGTGACGCTTCTTTCAGGCGCGCTTTAATCTGCTCGCGGTGCTCCAGTTCGCCGTTTTTGGTGGTGATCAGGCCCAGCACCACCTGCTGTTTGCCCGGACGGATAAAGCGCAGCGGAGAGAAATCGCCGGAGCGGTCGTTATCATATTCAAGGAAAAACGCGTCGACGTTAACGGTGCCGAACAGCACCTCGGCCACCGGCTCGTAGCCGCCTTCGGCAATCCAGCTGGAGCGGAAGTTGCCCCGGCAAACGTGCAGGCCGATGGTCAGATCCTCCGGTTTGCCTTCCAGCGCCTGGTTCAGTACCCGGGCATAAATTTGCGCCAGATGGTCCGGGTCTTCGCCGCGATCGCGGATCTGCTGGCGCTGTTCATCAGAGCACAGGTAGGCCCAGACGGTGTCGTCGAGTTGCAGATAGCGACAGCCCGCGTCGTAAAACGCGCGGATGGCGTCGCGCCAGGTCACGGCGAGATCGGCGAAGTAGTCATCGAGATTCGGGTAGACGTTGCGGTCAATGGCTGCCGCGCCGCCGCGAAAGTGCAGCACGCTCGGGCTGGGGATAGTCATTTTCGGCTCAGCGTTGCCGCTGACGCTTTTCAGGAAGCGGAAATCTTCCAGCATCGGATGGTTGCCGAACGCCACTTTGCCGGTGACGCGCACGCTCTGGGCTTTGGTCTGGATGCCGGAGAACTGAATGCCCTGGTTCACTTCCACCAGCTCCACGCCCTGCAGTGCGGCAAAGAAATCAAGGTGCCACCAGGCGCGGCGGAATTCGCCGTCGGTGACCACCGTCAGGCCGCAGGCGCACTGCGCTTCCACACAGGCGCGGATGGCGTCGTTTTCCACCTGGCGCAGCTGGCTGGCATCGATATCACCACGGGCGAACTGTTCGCGGGCGGCCTTAATCGCGTCAGGGCGTAAGAAACTGCCGACGACATCGGCGCGGTACGGGGGAAGTTGGCGTTGCATGGTGTCTCCTTGACCCTGAAAGTAATTGCCCAGGGTGATTGTTCGCATTATGAATTTTTAGCCATCTGGACGGCTAGATGCATTCAGAGTGTCACGCAGCGGGAGGTTGTGCAAACGAAGAAAATTCACGGCACATGAGAAAAATTCACGTTGGGTTGAGGATTGCTCAGGGCACCGGTCAGATGCCCCTTACTGAATCAGGCGAGCTGGCGCGCGGTGGGATAATCGGTGATCAGCACATCGATGTATTTACCCTTCAGCGCCCCGCGAATGGCGTTGACCTTTTCGGTGCCGCCGGCCAGCGCCACCACGTGCGGGCAATCGCGCACCTGGCTGAGCTCCATGCCGATCACCGGATCTTCCTCCTTGCTCAGCACCGGCTCGCCCTCGGCATTGTAGTAATGCAGGCAGATATCCCCCACTGCGCCGCGCGCCGCCAGGGTTTTCAGCATGGCTTCGCCATAGTAGTTGCCGGAATTTTTCAGCAGCTGCGACGGCTCCAGATCGCCGATGCCGAGGATCGCCACGTCCACTTCGCTGAATTTGCGCACCACTTCCGCCACGTCATCGCTCGACACCAGCCGGGCGCGCTCTTCGACGGAATGTTCGATGCTTTGCGAGGGCAACAGCCAGGCCTGGCAGCCCAGCTGCGCCGCGAGATTCTGGGTCAAAATGGTCGCCTGCACGTTGCCGTTCGGCCCCACGCCGCCCAGCAGTTGGATCACCCCGCGCGCTTTGATGCTCTGCGGGTGCAGCTCGTCCACCATGGCGCGGATGGTGCTGCTCCAGGAGGAGATGCCCACTAAATCGTTGGGCCGCAGCCGCGTTTCCACGTAGTGCGCAGCGGCGCTGCCGATGGCGTGTTTGATTTGCGCCGATGACGCCGGTTCATCCACGTCCACCACAATCGCCTGGCGGATACCGTATTTCTGCTCCAGCGCGTTCTCCAGCGACAGAAAAATATTCGGCGGTTGGATCACGCTGATTTTCACCACCCCTTCTTTCTGGCAGCGGGTGATGACGCGCGAGACAAATGACTGCGAAAGCTGCAGAAGGCCAGCAATGTCAGATTGCTTCATTCCATCGACATAATAGAGCGTGGCGATTTTCACCAGCAGCCGTTGTTCATCCTGTTTCGACATAGCACCTCCTGAGTCCCTCTGTATTTTTATTCAAGACCGAATAAATAACAAGTAAGACCCCTTTTTGACCCATAAGTGAACAAATTGTGATCGCTTTCGCCTTTTCATCATTTCGCTGAATTGACCGTAGACAGAACAAGTTCCGGGGCATATGGTTACATTGAATAATAAATCATGTTTGAATATATATTCAATGTGGAGATAAAAATGAAACATACCCTACTGAAAGCCTCATTAGTCGCTGCGCTGTTTGCGGCGTCTGCCAACCTCTGTGCCGCTGACAACGGACTGATTGCCATTATCACCCCTTCACACGACAACCCGTTCTTTAAAGCCGAAGCGGACGGCGCTGCCGCTAAAGCCAAAGAACTCGGCTACACCACGCTGGTGGCCTCGCATGACGATGACGTGAACAAACAGAACCAGCTGATTGAGACCGCCATCGCCCGTAAAGCCAAAGCGATCATTCTTGATAACGCCGGTGCGGACGCCACCGTCGGCCCGCTGGAAAAAGCCAAAGCCGCTGGCGTTCCGGCATTCCTGATCGACCGTGAAATCAACAAAACCGGCGTAGCGGTGGCCCAGATTGTGTCGAACAACTATCAGGGCGCGCAGTTGGGCGCAGAGAAATTCGCCAAACTGCTCGACGGCAAAGGCAAATACGTTGAGCTGCTGGGCCGCCAGTCGGATACCAACGCCCACGTGCGCTCGCAGGGCTATCACGACATTCTCGACGACTACCCGGACATGAAGATGGTGGCCCAGCAGACCGCTAACTGGAGCCAGACCGAAGCCTTCAACCGTATGGAAGCCATTCTGCAAACCCAGCCGGACATCGTCGGCGTGATTTCCGGTAACGACACCATGGCGCTGGGCGCGGAAGCGGCGCTGAAAGCGGCAGGTAAAACCAATGTGATCGTGGTGGGCTTCGACGGCAGCGACTATGTGCGCGATTCGATTAAAGCCGGCAGCAACATCAAAGCCACCGTACTGCAACCGGGCTGGGAGCAGGCGCAGATGGCGGTCGTTCAGGCGGATTACTACCTGAAAAACGGTAAAGCCAAAGAGCAGGAAAAACAGTTGATGGACTGCGTGCTGATTGACGAGTCCAATGCGTCAAAACTGAACACCTTCAAACTGAGCAACTAAGCCGGAGGTTGTATGTCGTTGAAACAATGGGGTATTGGCGTGTTGTGTTGCAGTACCCTGTTGCTGACTGCCTGCCGGGTGGTGGATCTGGACGAGAATGGTAAACCGATCATTCCGCCAGATCCCAACGCGAAAGCGAGTTTCGCCAATATGACACCCGCGCAGATAGCGCAACAAACATGGGACAGCCGGGTCAGCGCCCCGGCGCGCGACCATGCGCTGGATGCCGCGACGCTGCCCAACAGCCCGACGCCGCAAAGCGTGTTTGTGCGCCTGCACAGCAACATCGAAAAAGTCGATTTAACCAACCCACGCGAACGGTCGGTGACCGTGACGCTGAACAATAAGCCGCTGGAGGTCCAGATTGGGCCGTTAATCAGGGGCAATGCGGTGCGCGACGCCGCCGGTTTTAAATTTGAGGATTTCACCAACCAGGTCCAGTTTGCTCAGCTTTCCAAAGCCTATAACCGCGAAGCGGTGAAACACCTGCCGCCGGTTGACGCGTCCTGGCAGCAGCAGCCGGTGACGATGCTAATTGCCGGCAATCTCAAAGATGGCGTGCTGTCCGACGCCGTGGCGCTGGATATCCAGCAGGGAGCGAAATAATGCAGGATCCGATTGTTTTGCGTACCCGTGGGGTGTCGATGCTGTTCCCCGGCACCGTGGCGCTGGATAACGTCGATTACAACGTCTGGCGCGGCAAAGTGAATGTGATTATCGGCGAGAACGGCGCGGGGAAATCCACGCTGATGAAAATCCTCGCCGGGGTACAGCAGCCCAGCACCGGCACCATCGAGCTCAACGGCAAACCGGTGCATTTCGCCAATACCCGTGACGCCGCCGCTCACGGCATCGGCATGGTGCATCAGGAGCTGAATCTGTTTGAGAACCTGACCGTGGCGGAAAACATCTTTCTGGGCCGCGAACTGCAACAGGGTCTGAAGCCGATTGATGAAGCCACTCAGATCCAGCGCAGCGCGGAACTGCTCAGGCGCCTCGATCAGCCGATCTCGCCCAATGAACAGGTGGCGAACCTGAAAGTCGGCCAGCAGCAGCTGGTGGAGATCGCCAAGGCGCTGGCGGAAGACGCGGATATTTTAATCCTCGACGAACCCACCTCGGCGCTGAGTAAAACCGAAGTGGAGATCCTGTTCCGGGTGATCCGTGAACTCACCCGCCAGGGCGTATCCATCATCTATATCTCCCACCGGCTGGAAGAGCTGATGGCGATTGGCGATGTGATCACCATTCTGCGCGACGGCAAGTTTCAGGCCGAGGCGCAGGTCAGCGACATCGACGTACCGTGGATCGTGCGCGAAATGCTCGGCAGCGAACCGGTGTCCAGCTTCCTGACGCCGGGCCGCCAGTTTGGCGCGCCGGTGCTGGAAGCGGAGCACATTACCTGCGTTAACGCCTCGGGCAATGCGGTCGTGGACGATGTGACCTTTAACGTGCGCGCCGGGGAAATCGTCGGCATTTACGGGCTGATGGGCGCGGGGCGTACCGAGCTGTTCGAGTGCCTGCTGGGCACCAATCGCAACTACCTCGGCAAACTGTGGCTGGACAGCAAACCGGTGCCGCCGCGCTTGTCCACAGCGGAGCGCATCCGCATGGGGATGAGCCTGGTGCCGGAAGATCGCAAGCGCACCGGCATCTTCCCGATCTCGTCGGTGGCCAGCAATTTGACCATCGCCAGCCTGTGGCGGCGTTTGCAGAGCGGGTTCGCGATTTCCCGGCGCGATGAGGAACAGGTGGTGGCGACCACCATCGGCAATCTGTCAATCAAGGTCTCCTCGCCGGAAGTCGAGATTCAGGCGCTGAGCGGCGGCAACCAGCAAAAAGTGGTGATTGGCCGCTCGCTGCTCACCAACCCGAAGCTGCTGCTGCTGGATGAACCGACGCGCGGTATCGACGTGGGTGCCAAAGCCGACGTGTTCCGCATGATGGTGCAGCTCTCCGAACAGGGTATCGCGGTGGTGTTTTCCACCTCGGATCTGAAAGAAATTATGGCGGTGTCGGACCGCATCCTGGTGATGTCCGGCGGCAAAGTGACCGCAGATATTCCCCGTGAAAACGCCGAAGAGTCGGCATTGGTTTCCGCTAGTGCACAAGGATTCTGATATGAAAACGAATGAGACAGTCGCGCTTAACGCAAGACCCGCCTCGCTATTCAGTTCGCGGGAAAATATCCTCCTGCTGCTGTTAAAGCTGCGCACTTTTATTGCGCTGTTTTTGATAGTCGGCTTTTTCTCCATCATGGTGCCCGACTTCCTCGCCATGGGCAGTATGGTGATCATGATTAAACACATCGCCATTAACGCCTTCCTGGCGCTCGGCATCACCTTTGTGATTATTACCGCGGGCATTGACCTGTCCATCGGCGCGACCCTCGGGCTGTGCGGGATGATCGCCGGGTGGCTGATCACCAAAGGCATTGTGCTGCCGATGTTCGGCATCGCGATTTTCCCCAGCGTCTGGGTGATTGTGCCGCTCGTGCTGCTGATTGGCGGGCTGATTGGCGCCACCAACGGCTGGATCATCACCCGCTATAACGTGGCCCCGTTTATCTGCACCCTCGGCACCATGTACGTGCTGCGCGGCGCGGCGATGCTGACGTCGGGAGGCGAAACCTTCCCGGGCCTCTCGGGTAACCCGCAGTTGGGCAACACCGGTTTCGACGAGATCGGCGCGGGTAACTTCCTTGGTATGCCCTGGGCTATCTGGATGATGATCGTGCTGGCGATTGCCATCGCCTACGTCGCCCGTCGCCTGCCTTTTGGCCGCCACGTTTACGCCATCGGCGATAACGAACGCGCTGCCGAACTGTCCGGCGTGAAAGTCAAACAGGTAAAAATTTGGGTCTATACCCTCTCCGGCTTCTGCGCCGCGATCGCCGGGATTGTGGTCTCCGCGCAGCTGGTGGCGAGCCACCCGGCGAACGGTACGGCCTTTGAGATGAACGCTATTGCGGCAGTGGTGCTCGGCGGAACCTCGCTGGCAGGCGGGCGCGGCACCATTCTCGGCACCCTGGTCGGCGCGTTTGTGATCGGCTTCCTGGCGGATGGCCTGGTGATGATGGGCGTCAGCGAGTTCTGGCAGATGGTGATCAAAGGCATCGTGATTATTGTGGCGGTGATTATCGACCAGATGCAGAACCGGATGCAGCAGAAAGCCGCCGTGGTGGCGCAAAAAGCCGCGATGGAAGGCAGCGCAAAAGCGTAGCGCGTCACAGTTTGGTTCGAAAGGCGATTTTTTTTACCCTTATCGAATAAATATTCATATATGATTTTTAATGCAAGAGGTAAGCCTATGAATCCGTTTTCATTGTCGGTTGCGGATCTGGAAAAGAAAGCCCGCGCGGTGCGCCGTCGCATCATTACGCTGAACGCTAACAGCCCGGCAGGCGGGCATACCGGGGCCGATCTCTCTCAGGTTGAGATCCTCACCGCGCTCTATTTCCGGGTGATGAACTGCTCGCCGGAACAGGTGAACAGCGACCAGCGCGATATGTATATTCAGTCCAAAGGCCACGCGGTGGGCGGCTATTACTGCGTGCTGGCGGAAGCCGGGTTTATTCCGGTGGAGTGGCTGTCGACCTATCAGCACGCCGACTCCCACCTGCCCGGCCACCCGGTGAAGCATAAAACCCCGGGCGTGGAGCTGAATACCGGCGCGCTCGGCCACGGGTTACCGGTGGCGGTGGGCATTGCCCTGGCGGCCAAACGCAGCAATAACCCGCGCCGGGTGTTCGTGGTCACCGGCGACGGCGAACTGGCGGAAGGCAGCAACTGGGAAGCGGCGCTGGTGGCAGCCCATTACCAGCTCGATAACCTGATCATTATTAACGATAAAAACAACTTACAGCTGGCGGGGTTAACCAAAGATATTCTCAACACCGATCCGCTGGATGAAAAATGGCGCGCGTTCGGCATGGAAGTGACCCAGTGCAACGGCAACGACATGCAGGACGTGGTGACCACCATTGAAGGGCTGAAACCGGGCGGCAAACCGCACGTGATTATCGCCAACACCACCAAAGGCGCGGGCGTGTCGTTTATTCAGGGACGCGCGGAGTGGCACCACCGGGTGCCGAAGGGTGAAGAAGTGGAACTGGCTCTGGAGGAACTGAAAGATGAGTAATAGCGAACATCTGGCAACGGTGATGGTGAATGCGTTTATCGACGCGGTAGAACGCGGTATCGACCTGGTGCCGGTGGTGGCGGACTCCACCTCCACCGCCAAAATCTCGCCGTTTATTAAACAGTTTCCGGACCGGCTGGTGAACGTCGGCATCGCCGAGCAAACCCTGGTGGGCGCCGCCGTGGGGCTGTCGATGGGCGGTAAAATCGCCGTCACCTGTAACGCCGCGCCATTTTTGATCTCCCGCGCCAACGAGCAGATCAAAGTGGACGTCTGCTACAACAACAGCAACGTCAAACTGTTCGGCCTGAACGCAGGAGCCAGCTACGGCCCGCTGGCCAGTACTCACCACAGTATCGACGACATCGCCGTGCTGCGCGGTTTCGGCAATATCGAAATCTACGCGCCCTCCTGCCCGGTTGAGTGCCGCCAGATTATCGATTACGCGCTGGATCACGTTGGCCCGGTGTATATCCGTCTCGACGGCAAAGCGCTGCCGGAGCTGCACGACGCCAGCTACAACTTTACGCCGGGCGCGATTAACGTGTTGCGCGACGGCGCGGACGTGGCGCTGGTGGCGATGGGTTCAACGGTGCATGAGATCGTCAGCGCCGCCGCGGCCCTGGCGGACCAGGGCATTGACGCGGCAGTGATCAACGTGCCCTCGATTCGCCCGTGCGATACCGCGCAACTGCTGGCCGCGCTGCAAAAATCACGCCGGGTGATCACCGTGGAAGAACATAACGTCAACGGCGGCGTCGGTAGCCTGGTGGCGGAAGTGCTGGCGGAAGCCGGTTGCGCTATCCCGCTGACCCGGCTGGGGATTGCCGACGGCGGGTACGCCATTGCCGCCGATCGTAAGGATATGCGCGCCCATCACGGTATTGACGCCGCCGGTGTGGTACGCAAAGCCACTGCGCTGTGTGAAGGAGCATAACCATGTCGAGCCCAATAATTCTCGCGATTGATGAGGGCACAACCAACGCCAAAGCGGTGGCCGTCAACCGCGAAGGGCAAATCGTCGGGCGCTGCGGCGTGGGGGTGGAGATCCGCCACCCGGCTCCCGGCCTCGCCGAGCAGGATCCGCTGGCGATCTGGCAGGCGGTGGTCGAGGCGATTAACGGCTGTTTACAGCAGGCCGGTCCGGTGCAGGTGGCCGGGATCGCCATCAGCAACCAGCGCGAATCGGTCGTAATCTGGCAACGCGCCGACGGCACCCCCCTCACCCCGGTGGTGAGCTGGCAGGACCGCCGCTCAGAGGCGCGCTGCGCTGAACTTCAGGCCCAGGGCCACGACGCGCTGATTACCCAACGCACCGGATTGCCGGTGGATCCGCTGTTCCCGGCGGCGAAAATCAGCGCCCTGCTGGAAGCCCTGCCGGACGGCGTGGCGCGTGCAGAGCGCGGTGAATTATGCATCGGCACTATCGATAGCTGGCTGAACTGGCAGTTTACAGGCGGACGCGCGTTCACCACCGATTACGCCAACGCCGCCCGCACCCAGTTGTTCAACATTTATGAAGGCCAGTGGGATGAGCAACTGCTCGCCCTGTTTAACGTGCCGCGCGCCGCGCTGGCGGACGTCAGGCCGTCGAGCGGTTTGCACGGCGAAGTGCAGGTCGGGTTTATCCCCGGCGTACCGGTGGGCACGCCGATCCTGTCGCTGATTGGCGATTCCCACGCCGCGCTCTACGCCCAGCGTCGCGCCTGCGGCAACGTGGTGAAGGCCACTTACGGCACCGGGTCGTCGCTGATGTTTTCGATTCCGGAACCGGTGTCGCGGGCCAATCGACTGAGCACCACCCTCGCCTGGCACGACGGCGAACGCACCTTCGCGCTGGAAGGCAATATCACCCATACCGGCTCCGGCGCGGCCTGGCTCGGGCGGATGCTGGGAATAAACAATCCGGCGGAACTGACCGCGCTGGCGCAGTCGGTGCCGGACAATCAGGGCGTCTATTACGTTCCGGCGCTGTCGGGCCTCGGCGCGCCCTGGTGGGATCTCCAGGCGCGCGGCACGATTTGCGGCTTAACCGACGCCGCCACGCCAGCGGTGCTGGCCCGCGCCGCGCTGGAATCGGTGGTGTATCAAATCGCCGATGTGTTTTTCGCCATGGAACAGGCCTGCGGTCAGCCGCTGGAAACGCTGTGCGTCGACGGCACCGCCACCCAAAACCGCTGGCTGATGCAGTTGCAGGCCGACGTGTTACAACGACCGTTAATTATTCAGCCCGCCGCCGAAGTTTCGGCGCTGGGCGCCGCGCTGCTCGCCGGCAACGCGCTGGGCTGGTGGCAGGAGGAAATGCCTGCGGCGCTGGCAAGCCAGGGCGAACGTATTGCGCCGCAGCCCGCGCGGCAACAACAGATGCAACAAAACTATAAACAGTGGCTTGAAGCCGTGGCGCGCTGCCGCTTTCAGCCCAAATAATCCTTTTACTGGAGTGATGCCATGTCCCGTATCCCACATCAATTAACCTTCGGCGTTATTATCGGCAACCGCGGATTCTTCCCCAGCTATCTGGTGGCGGAAGCCCGCGAGCAGGCTGAAGCGCTGTTCTCCCGCCTCGGCATCAATACCGTGATGCTGAAAGATGGCGAAACTTACCTCGGCGGCGTGGAAACCCGCCAGGATGCCAAAGTGTGCGCCGAACTGTTCCGCAAGCACCGCGACCAGATCCACGGCGTGGTGGTACTGCTGCCGAACTTTGGCGATGAAAAAGCGGTAGCGGAAGCCATTCGCCTGTCCGGTCTCAACGTGCCGGTGCTGATCCAGGCGGAAGAAGACAACCTCGATAAAATGGGCCTCGCCACCCGCCGCGACAGCTTCTGCGGAAAGATTTCCTTGTGCAACAACCTGCGCCAGTACGGCATTCCGTTTACCCTGACCACCCAGCACGTCTGCGCGCTGACCAGCGAGGTGTTCGCCAGCGATTTGCAGCGCTTTACCCAAATCTGCCGGGTGGTGAGTTCGATGAAAGGCGTGCGTATCGGGGCCATCGGCGCGCGTCCCGCGAGCTTCAATACCGTGCGCTACAGCGAAAAACTACTGGAGAAAATGGGCGTCGCGGTGGAAACCCTCGATCTGTCGGAGATTTTCACCCGCATCAAACACATCAGCGATGACGACATCCGGGTGCAGGAAAAACGCGGCATCCTGATGGACAACGCCGACGCCAGCGCCATTCCGGCGGACAAACTGGTGACCATGGCGAAACTGTTCGTGGTGATCAGCGAATGGGTGACGGCCAACGATATCGACACCACTGCCATTCAGTGCTGGACGTCATTGCAGGAAAATCTCGGGATTAACGTCTGTTCAATCATGAGCGTGATGTCCGGCCAGTTGATGCCGAGCGCCTGTGAAGTGGATGTGATGGGCGCGCTGTCGATGTACGCCCTGGCGAGCTGCTCGCTGAACCCGGCATCGATTGCCGACTGGAACAACAACTTCGGCGACGATCGCAACAAGTGCGTGCTGTTCCACTGCGGCAACTTCGCCAGCGCCAGCCTGGAATCCCCGGCGATGGGCACCGCCGATATCATCGGCACCACCGTGGGCAAAGAGAACACCTGCGGCGCGGTGCACGGTCGCCTGAAGAGCGGCCCGCTCACCTACTTCCGCCTCTCATCGGATGATTTTACCGGCGAGATCAAAGCCTACGTCGGCGAAGGCCAGTCGGTGGACGACGCGCTGGACACCGTGGGCTGCCGCGCGGTGATCGAAGTGCCGCATCTGGAAAACCTGCTGGCGTGGATCTGCAATAACGGCTTCGAACACCACGTGGCGATGAACCACTCGGCGACCGGCGCGGTGTTGCAGGAGGCATTTAGTAAGTATCTGGGGATTAGCTGTTACTGGCATCGTTGATGTTAAACAACGCTGCAACCGCACACGGCGCAGGGCCGGGTGCGGTTTTTTTTTGAGGTCCGGGTTGAGGGGCGGCGTAAAACGGCACGGCGCCGGGCGGTATTGATATCGCTTCACAGGTCCTGTTAACGTCATGCCCGCGTCACGCATCTGTCGGCTGCCCGCCTGGCAGGCGGTTTTCACCCATCCGGCAACCTGCTCAGGCTAGTTCACCGCAAACGTGGAGAGGGACGCACAACCCGCGCCCCTGCGAGGCGGAGAACGGCTATTCATTTTCCAGCCACTGTATAAAAAATTCGCTGAAGGCCGTCACCTGTAAAGGCTGAAAGCGGCGCTGCGGGTAAACAAACTGCAGGCCGACCTGCCTGCGGTCATGGCGGCTGAAGCCGATGAACTGCTCCGGAAACAGGACCGTCAGTCGGCCCTGCTCCACATCACGTTTGACATCCCACCAGGATTTACTGGCGATGCCCGCGCCCGCCAGTACCCATTGCCGCAACAGTGCGCCGTCGTCACACACCATGGCCGGCGTGACGCGCACCGTGGCCGGTGCATCCTGGCGTTCAAAGCGCCATTCGTTCATCAGCGTGCCGCGCTGCTCCATAACCAGGCAGCGATGCTGATGAAGTTCATCCGGGTGTTGCGGCAGACCGTGGCTTTCCAGATAACGTTTCGAGGCCACCAGAACACGGGAATTGGGGCGAATATACCGGGTCACCAGATTACTGTCCGGCAGGTTACCGAACCGGATGCTCAGTTTGGTCGGGCGCAGGACCTGGCGAAAGGTTACCTGTTCGTCATGGATAACCCGTTTGTTACCGGCGCGGTGGTGGATACTGAGGGTGGCGCCCTGATTAACTGAGGTTGCGGCTCTTTCCGGGGCAAGGGAGGATGAAGCGAAATACGCGGACGGACCCCGCCCCGGTTGACGATGCTGCCCAAACAGGTCGGCAGCATTTTCTCACTCGATAAATAACCCGGAGTGTGGTCGAAACCGGGGCGCCTGACCGGTTCGTGAGCCCCGTTATCGCAGGATGTACCGCTTTGTTTACGGGGTGAATTATCAACGCCACAAAGTGAAATTTTTTTAGCTATTTGTGCTTAAGTGTGATCGCCATCAATATTTGAACACCTGCGCTCCGTATAGTTATTTTACGCTGAAAAATTCACTCAACGAATATATCCGTTCCTCTTCAGCGTTCAGGCTTTGAGCGTGATAAAAGCGCGTCATCCTTGCAGGGAATCTGGTGAGGGTGGAAATAACGCGACATATCGCAATAGCGCACCCTGTTTAAACCGTTGTTCTGACTGGTTGCGGTGATACATCAGATAGCGGTTAACGTGGAATGCTCATGATATTAATAAGTAAGGTTTAATGATGAAAAAGTTATGTATTGTCGGCGTGTTGATTCTGGCGGGTTGCTCTTCTCAGGCGTCCAGAATGCAAGAATGTGAAAATCAGGGGATTAGCCGTGATACTTGCTATATCGCTGAACAAAACAGACAAAGCGCGATTAACGCTGCTGCTGAGAAACAGGCACTGGAGAACGCTGCCAGGCAATACGGTCAAGCCTCGCATAAGCATCTTGATCGGCTTGCGGCTAACGGCTGTACACAAGTTGATGAAGCTAACGGCCTGTGTGACGAAACGCATGCAAAAGCGCAAGCGCCTGTCAGTAGCGCAAAGCCTTTCACAAAGCACGTAGGGGATGTGGAAATTAAGCGTGATCGTTTAGGGCTTGTCAGTATTGATGGTAAACCCGCCGTTGAAATCGAACATGAAATGGGTAATCAATCCTTTGAAGCCGGGATATATATCACGACGATTTACGCTAACGGGAAAGTGGCACTGTTTAAAAATCGCGTATTCGTAGCGAACGCGAAATAGCGATGAATGAGCCGGCTATAAAGCGCAGCGGTAACGACTTACGGCTCCGCGACGTCCGGCACCCTGTTCAGAGTTAATGAAGACTTTACGCCTGATTTAAATTAACAGTGTTTTTATCGGTGGCGGTTATTCATTCTGAGAAATGAAAAAGGGGAGAGTGTAAGTAAATCTACGATGGTTGATGACTGATAGTATTGGGACAGGTTTGTTAATCATCCGGATTACACTCCCCCACTTCTCATGGGGGATTTTTATGTCACAGAAATTAGCGCATACGCTGCATAATAATGGGTGAACCCTTTTCAACCCTTCTTCAGGAAAAGCGGTTTGAATACCCGGCGTATTAAAAACCCGCTTAACGCACAACGCTATTTTTAACATCACGTATCAAATCATCTTGCAGACATTAAAAATACGCTTTTACGCCTGTCCCGATTTCATCAAGCAGCCCAAAGCGGCGGCGGTATTCAGCTCGTTTTTTACTGGCAATATCCTCCAGCGATTTACGTGCTATCTGAAGCGGCAATTGCCAGCAATATGCCGACACCTTTTCTCCGTCGAGAGTACGCCAGAACTCGTCATAACTGGCATGAAAGTGACGTCCTTTACTCAGCCGATAACGAAGGGCGCGGAACACATGCCCTTCATCGCTCACGGCGTGAATGGCGTTGATATGTGTTTGTGAAGCCAGTAATAAAAGAACTTCAATCAGCACACGCTTTGGGAACAAACCGTGACAGGCGCGCGTCGCCTGCTTAATTACCTCCCGTGAAACGTTTCGACGTGGCCCCTGTAATCCGCCGATCACCAGCACCGATTGACCGTTCCTGCATACGACGCTAAAAGTCAGGCTCGCCAGCAGGTTATTTTCATTATCACGGATCCATAATGTACTTTCACCCTCGCGCTCGGCTTTGTGCGCAGAAGAAGCAGTAATGCTATAACTGACGTCATCTCTGACATGAAAGTGAACAAGAGTGTGTTCAGTCGGACTTAATAAGGCCTGTGCCAGAAAAGAGGATTTAAGGCTATCGATCCAGTGATAGTGGTTAACTACAGCCTCTGCACGATCTCTGGCGCTCAGGCCCCGCATCAGGTACTGGCGATGTGTCCTGGCGGGCAGTGTGACTTGTGTAGCCAGCAGGCGGTTAAAATCATCGCGACCGGATAGCGCGTCCAGCATGTGACGGGTTGAAGACCAGAACAGAAGTGAGCGTAAAAGAAATTTCAGACGATAGTCGCGCTTCTGCCAGATGGGCCCCGGGACCCGTTTCCCTCTCACAAGCTCAGAAATGATATTTGTATGATGCGGGTGAAATGCATCGTCCTGCAGGTGTGTATGTGACACGTGAAGCTTCTCCTCTTATTCACCGCCTATTTTACAGGGCGGCTAAAAATGGATTAATACCGTGGAGAGCTTTATTTGCGTTTGGTTTACCTTTTGTTTGGTTTTGTTATACCTTGCCCCGTCATTCATCCTGACCTTCTGCAATTATCGTTCCCTGAGGGAGGCGTGTGGATTAGAGCAAAAAAAAGTGAGCAACGGCGTATATCTGATCCTGCGGTGATGTATACGTCCCCGGGCAGTCTCTGCTATTCAGATAATGCAGCCCCGGCAACCTTATTTTCAGGGATTATTTACAAACAAAACCTTCGTGAGGGATTAATGCTTAGCGAAAAGGACGGAGTGGCTTTTTAAAAAAATCACTGCATTTCTGAAGAGGACTTTCACTGATATTATCTTATTACCCCGGCGCAGAACCGGGACTCATTTAACCTGTCAGCGGCACACTGAGTTGATTATCACGGTGGGTCATCAAAATGAGTGAGTGGTAAAAGACCGGGCGAACAAACCCGGCTCATCATTAGAATGTGTAAGCAATACCGGTCCAGAAGGAAAGAAGCGAGTCTTTTTCTGTCACTGGGCTTTTTTTGACATCATCCGGCAATAAGGTGTAGCGAACCCCCCCGTAGATGTCCCAGTGTTCAGTCAGCGTATCATTCACGCTGATTTCGGCATAAGGTGTGACACTTTCACCTGGCGTATATTTTCGTAACCCACTTCTCCCGGCCTCCCCGGTGCTAACGCCGTAGTAATAGTGATTAAACTTCCGGTCATTCCAGTAAAAACCAAAGCGGGTGCGATACAGGCCGGAATTGAGTCGGTGGAAGGGTGGATTAAGAGCATAAACGTGGGGCCCTGGGGCCCCACGCTGTTTTCATTAATCGTTCTGGAAGAAGTTATTCCGGCAACGCGTAGACCACCACCTGGTCGCCCACCTGATCCTTCAGAATCGTGTTCCCTCCCGCGACGAACGCGACATACTGGCGGCCTTTATACTCATACACCGACGGGTTGGCCACCGCAGGTGCTTCAGCCTGATCTGACCACAACTCTTCGCCGGTCTCTACCGAGTAGGCGCGCACTTTGGCGTCCATTGAGGCACCAATGAAGATCACGCCGCCCGCCGTTACAGCCGGGCCGCCGATGGTGGGTGAACCCCAGCTTTCCGGCATAAAGAAGCCATACTGCTGCGATGCGCCAACAGGACGGCGCCACTTCACGTCTCCCGTATGCATATCCAGCGCCACGATTTCACCAAACGGCGGCTTCCAGCACGGCATACCCAGCCAGTTGTTCGCGACCATCAGGCGCAGGCCGTAAGGCGCGCCCTCCTGGGGCGCAAAGCCGCTCTCGTTGCCAGCGTCTTTATCGGCTTTGTCGTAGTCTTCGCGGCTATAAAGCTTCACGTACTGCACGATATGAGAGGTGTTTACGATAGCGATCTGTTTATGGGGATCAAATGCCACCCCGCCCCACTGCACGCCACCGGCGCTGTCCGGGTAGGTCAGCGCCCCCTCGCCTTTGGTGGTCGGCGGCGTGTACATTCCCTTATACGTCAGGTTATCCCACAGGCGGGAGCACTGGCCTGCGCCGACCATATCGGCCAGCGTCCAGATCTCCGGCTTTTTCGACTGATCGAGCAGCGGCGCAGGCCTGGTCGGGAATGGCTGGGTTGGCGAAAGCACTTCCCCCTGCACCGAACCGTCGCCCTGCGGAACAGGACGCTCTTCAATAGGCCAGACATCCTCCCCCGTCAGGCGGTTAACCACAAACAGGAAGCCCTGTTTGGTGGCCTGAATCAGCGCCGGGATCTGTTTGCCGTTTACGGTGATATCCATCAGCGTTGGGGCGGAGTTAATATCGTAATCCCACACGTCGTGATGCACCCACTGGCGAGACCAGACAACCTTACCGGTGTTGATATCCAGCGCGGTAGTGGATGTACCAAGCGGAATAGGATCTACCCGGTTACCGCCCCAGTAGTTCGGGGACGGGGAGGAGACCGGCAGATAGACCAGGCCATTCGCCTCGTCGGCAGACATATGCGTCCAGACGTTGGCCGTCCCGGTGCGTTTGCGGATGTCAGCGGGGATGGCTTCGAAAGACCATTCACGTTCGCCGGTCTGCGCGTTGATTGAAAAGACGGTGCCCGGAGGCGCTTCAGCATAGGCCCAGTCCTTACCGGCCCAGCCCACAAGCAGATGGTTACCGACCACCGTTGGCGGCTGAAGAATGGACAGCGGATATTTGGCGTTTACCGTGTTCCATTGATTAATATCCAGTACCCCCTTGTCCGCAAAGCCGCTGCACGGCTTGCCTGAATCGGCATCCAGCGCATACAGCCGGCCATCAACGGTGCCCATATAAACGATTTTCTGACAGGCTTCTCCGGCGACCGGTTGTTTTGCCTGCCAGTAAGAGACGCCGCGGTTTTTCAGTACCGGCTGCGTGAGAGCTTTGCGCGAAGATTTCGTGTCATAGTGCCACTTCTCTTTGCCCGTACCCGGATCCAGCGCAATCAGGCGATCGAAAGGCGTGCCTGTATAAATCGTCTCGTTAGCAAAAATCGGCGTCGCGGACCAGACGGTTGCAGGCGTGTCGCCTTTACCATCCGAGACATCGCCGGTATGAAACTCCCAGACTTTTTTCAGTTTGCCAACGTTCTCCGCCGTGATCTGGGTCAGCGGACTGTATTTCTGCGCGTTAAGCTGTCCGTGAAAGCTGTCCCAGGTTGCGGCGGAAGGCACCAGCGGCGTCGCCGGCTGGTCAGCCGACGCGACTTTCTGTCCTTCGCTTTTTCCGGTTGAGGCTTCATCGGTGGTTTTGGTGGTGCCCGGCGCCTGTTGGTCGGCAGCATCCACGTTGAGCGTTTCCTGGGTCCCCTGAGAGGCTTCGGCGGCTTTATCCTGTGCCTGCAGCGAAAGCGGAGCGACCAGCAGCGCCAGCGCTGTCATGCTGACTTTTATTAATGGGTAGTGTTTATCGTTATGCACGGGTGGGGCTCCTCAGGCTCTGACGCGGGGATGGCGGTGAACGGAAGAGCTGCTCAGCATAATCAGACCAATCAGGCCGACCACCATTGCTGCAGTAATGATGTACTGGTGCAGCAGCGCGGCTGCAAAACCAATACCCGCCAGTGCCACAAGGGTGACAATAATCAGGAAGATGCGCGCGCCACGACCGGATGCGGCACGCAGCATAAAGGCCAGTATCGCCAGTACCGCGCAGGCAATGGCAACGCCCAGCGCACCAATAGTACCCGTGACGCCAGTAAGCGGCGTCAGCCAGGCGTATAACGCAATCGCGAAGCCAGTCACCGCAGCCAGCAGCAGCAATAGCGTGCCAGCCCGTGAGGGATGAGAATACAACATACCAGGAAGTCCCCTATCACAAATAAAAATTAACCAGAAAGTCATATGCGCAGGTGAATGCCGCTGTGACTGGCAAGAACACAAGTAAAAAATTCAGGCAGTTAAGAAAACAGCGGCATAGTTCACTACACGTCACTGAGTATAGAAGAAGGTTTTTAAAGGGGTGTTCAAACATGGGTAGGGTCAATGCAGAACGCTTTCAGCATCAAGCCGACGCATCGCTCGGCGTGGAGCATCGGTGTCTGGAAATAAAGCGCTACAGTCTTGTGATAATTTGTCTCGGAATAACGTAGTTTTTATAGCGCGACCCGGTGCTCAAACTCACGGTTCCCATTGATTTGCATACTACGAGGGCTGAAAGGTCCGCCAGATATGTCTTTCAATTCTATCGATATGGTAGTGTTACTCACCTCGTTTTTAATACATCACTATGCTAGTTTGTGAAGTCTATTCCCGTGTTCAGGAGAGCCTATGGGTGTTGAGTTTCACATTACGAGAGCTGAATTTTGGGCAGATAATGATGATGCGCAGATAACTGCTGACGAATGGCTTAACTACATTAATAACGATAATGAATTAAGCAGACATATTATCAACGGCGATTACCACGCCTTGTGGTCAGGTCCCTCATTGTATGAAACGCCATGGCTTGACTGGAGCGCAGGTAATATTTATACCAAATGGCCAGATACCTGCCTGTACAAAAAAATGTTAGAGATTGCCAGACATCTCAATGCCCAGGTAATGGATGATGAGGGTACGATTTACCGTGACGAATCAGAGTGGGAGTACGATCCGTCAATCGATGCTTAACGTCTGCTTCTGTCACAGGGCTGCTGTTGCCGCCCTCACACAGTAGACGTCCGGAGACTCAGATATCTGTAAGGTATTATCCACTTTGCAGCCAGGATACCAGACCGTTCTTTCGCGTTTTTTGTGACCCAACAGTAGCGGGATCACCGAAGATTCTGCGTTTTTATGGCCTGGTTGAAAGATATCGTGAAGAACCGACGCGGGACTGGAATAGAGAGTCAGCGTTACGCAGTTAAGCTAAAGCCTGGCCCCGGCAGCGACACGTTGACGATAACAATCAGCTGGCCCCAGTTTCTCCCCCCGGGATGAGCAAACGTCTAACACGGGCAAAGGCTCGCCGTTCGCCTTATCCAGCAACACAGAGTGTATCTCGCCCTTTTCAAACATATAGCGCTCACCCCACTGCCGCATGGCGACCACAATCGGAAATACGGAACGACCCCTTTCGGTCAGGATGTATTCCTTGTAGGCGCTGCCATCAGAGGCGGGACAGATATCAAACACGCCGATTTCCACCAGATGCCTGAGACGTGCCGCAAGGATATTTTTCGCCAGGCCAAGGTTCTTCTGGAATTCGCTGAATCGCCGCACATCATCAAACGCTTCACGAATGATCATCAGACACCAGCGCTCGCCTATCGATTCTAAGGTCCGGGCAACAGGACATTCACTGGTTCTGAGCGCTTCCTGTTTAGCCATCTCCTCTCTCCTTTTGCACGTTGACAGACAGACGCCAGATTAACCTTCTGGAAAAGAAGTTGCAAAAAAAAACCTTCGCTGATAATTATGGTGGCACAGAGGTTTCAAAAAGCAACCAGAAAGGAACGCAATATGAACATTTCGGCGGGCAGAGCTTGTGCCCTGGGGATCGATACCCTGTCTTCAGGCGCGTCACCGCTATCGCCTCGAATAATCTTTTTATTCTCGCTGACCTGCGCGCTGGCGGTCGCCAATGTTTATTCTGCTCAGCCGTTACTGGAATCGATCGCCGCAAGCATGAATGTGCATCCCGGCGCCACAGGTACGGTGGTTACCGCAACCCAGGCAGGCTACGCCATCGGGTTACTCTTTCTGGTTCCGCTGGGCGATCGGTGCAATCGTAAAACGCTGGTGATTGTCCAGTTGTTGCTCTCGGTAGTGGCGTTAACCGTGGCGGCCTTTGCAGCGAATTTTATAACGCTGCTGGGCGCGATGCTGCTGGTAGGTTTGATGGCGGTGGTGGCGCAACTGATGGTCGCGTGGGCCGCAACGCTGGCGGCCCCTGAGCAGCGCGGTCAGGTTGTAGGCAGCGTGACCAGCGGCATTGTCCTGGGCATATTATCCGCACGCTTTGTATCAGGATCCATCGCCGATTTGGCTGGATGGCGGGCGGTTTATCTCACTGCCGCCTGCCTGCTATTTCTGGTATCTCTGGCACTGGCAAAAGTGATGCCCGCTACCGCTATCACCATACCGCGTACTTCATACCCTTTCCTGGTGCTGTCTGTCTTTCAGCTGTTCATTACTGAACCGCAGTTGCGTAAGCGAGGCATACTGGCTCTGCTGATTTTTGCGGCCTTCAGTATGCTCTGGACCTCAATGGTGATGCCGCTCAGCGCCCTGTCCCTGTCGCACACCCAGATCGGCTTATTTGGCTTAGCGGGGGTAGCCGGTGCGCTGGCGGCTTCCCGGGGCGGGTTGTGGGCTGACGAAGGCCGGGGGCAACGCGCGAGCGGCTCCGCGCTGGCGTTACTGACGCTCTGCTGGCTACCCATTGCCTTTCCCGAAAAATCGTTATTGTTGCTGGCTCTCGGCGCCGTCATGTTGGATTTCGCCGTCCAGACAGTTCACGTCATTAATCAAAGCATGATTATTGCCGCCAGACCCGAGGCTGCAAGCCGTCTCGTCGGGGCGTATATGTGTTTCTATTCGCTGGGAAGCGCGCTGGGCGCGATTGCCGCTACCCAGCTCTATGCGTTTGGTGGATGGCATTGCGTGTGTTATGCCGGTGCGCTGGTCAGTGCCTGCGCTTTTCTGTTCTGGTTGGGATCGCGTCACTCATGAAATTACCTCACTTACTCCTCGCGGTGTTGATTACGGCGATCTGGGGCGTCAACTTTTCCGTGATTAAATTAGGGCTGCACGCGGTCGATCCCTTTATTCTGGCCGGTCTCCGCTTTACGCTGTGCGCCCTGCCGGCGCTACTGTTTATTAAAAAACCGGATGTCCCGTGGCGTTATCTCATCGGTTACGGTCTGGTTTTTGGTATTGGTCTGTGGGGGCTGGTTAATCTGGGTATTAAAACCGGCCTGTCGGCGGGCATTGCCTCGCTGGTGCTTCAGTTCAGCGCGTTTTTCACGCTTATTGCAGGAAGCTGGCTCTTCAAAGAACCTCTCAGCCGCTATCAGTTGGCAGGTTTTGCGCTCGCCGGCGCAGGATTACTGAGCATTTTTTTCATCACCGATGGCTCAGTCACGTTCTCCGGCATGACGCTGGTGCTTGCGGCCGCGATGGCGTGGAGCATAGCTAACATCATGATCAAAAAAACCGGCACAAAACAGGTGTTTGCATTTTTGGTCTGGTCGAGCGCCTTTTCCCCCATCCCGCTTTTCCTGCTGGATTGGCTGGTCAACGGGCCCGGTGGCTATCGTTCGCTCATCAGCCATATGGATGCGCGTGCGCTGTTTTCCATTTTGTTTCAGGTTTACCCTAACACCCTGTTTGGCTATTGGGTGTGGAACTCGCTTATTAAGCGTTATCCTGTTTCCACCGTTGCGCCATTATCCTTGCTGGTGCCGGTATTTGGCATTCTCGGCTCTGTGATGATTTTTGGTGAAACCGTCCCGGCGATGAAGATTGTCGCGCTGACGCTCATTATTACAGGGCTGGCTGTCGGCCTGTATGGTCAGCGGCTACAGCGATATTTTACTCACTAGCGCGGCGGTGACGCAGACAGCCCGTTTTCCGTGGTTCAGAGATTGAAAAACGTCAGCGCTTTGATCTCCGCTTCTGGATTGGCTTGTTTAACCGCTGACAAAAAACCAGAGAAATTGTGATTAAAAATCGTTAAGTTGTTGAAAAACTCAACGTGCTTTTTCTCGCCGTGTTTAAGATAGCTCACCAACCAGTTTCGCCGGTTATTTATTTGAGTATAACCCGGTTTGATTTGAATAATTTCGCTGAGGGGAATTTTAGAGGTCACGTCGTTTTTAACCTCATATAAATACTCGCTGTCATAATAATAAACTTTCTGCGAAGCCCCCCGAAAAATCGAGGGGTTACCAGAAATTTTCTTCATGCCATTGCTTTCTGAAATAATGCGTTTTGGTTGTCGCACCGCCCTGAAAAACAGTCTGAACAGAATGAATAACGCCATCATGGGTAAAGTCACTGACAGGATATTCATTATTTCGCGCATCTTTACCCCCGGTATAAGTGAACAGTAATACTTATTGATGACGATCACTCTGTCAATCGCTGCACCGGCCTCAGCGCAAACCACACTCCTGCTGTCAGCACCAGCAGCATCCCGCTGGCGACGCTCAGCACCGCGCTGTGCGATTCTTTAAACGCCACGTTGGCAGCCCTGGCTACCTGCTCGCCCAGCGCCGGGCTTAGCTGCTGCGCCACCAGCAGCGCCTCGTTGATTGACGCGCTGGCCTGGGCCATTAGCGTGGCGGGCAGTTCCGTCGGCAGGTCAATGGCGCCGCTAAACGAATGGCTTAAAATCATGCCGAAAATGGCAATGCCCATGCCCGCACCCAGCTCATAGGCCATGGTTTCGATCGCCCCCGCCGCCGTGGCTTTTTCCTTCGGTGCCGCAGACATAATTGCAGCGGTAGAGGCCAACAGCGCGGTGGCGGCGCTAAGCCCCAGCAGGATCATCCAGCCCCAGGCCACGGCGCGCTGGTTGGCCATATCGGTCATCGCCAGGCCGTAAAAACTCAGGGCGCTCAGCGCCATGCCGAGCGTCGCCACCTTACGCAAGCCGAAGCGCCCCACCAGCGCCCCCGCCGCCGGGCCGCTAAAGCTACAGGCCAGCATCAGCGGCAGCATAAACATCCCGGCCTCCAGCGGCGTAAAGCCGTGGACAAATTGCAACTCCTGCGCCATCAGCAGTTCGAATCCGACCAGGGTGATCATCGCGGTCAGTGCCATCAGCACGCCGGTTAAAATAATGCGATGGGTAAACAGCGTCAGGTCGATCATCGGCGCGCTTGCCCGCAGCTGGCTGCGGATAAACAGCCCCATCAGCAGCGCGCCGCTGAGTAAGGCCCCGAGCACCAGCGCCAGATTGCTGTTCGCTTTCAGGCTGGTTTTCGCGGCCAGCACCAGCAGCAGGATCGCCGCGATCAGCATCAGGGCCTGGGTTAAATTCAGGGTTTGGGCACGCTGTACCGGCTGGCGCGGGATACACAATGCGGTAAACAGCAGCACCAGCGCGATAATCGGCAGATTAATCAAAAACACCGCGCCCCAGTAGTAGTGCTCAAGCAGAATACCGCCCACCAGCGGGCCGAACGCCGCGCCGCCAGAGCCGACAGCCACCCAAATCCCCAGCGCGATACCGCGCTCGCGCTCGTGATTGAAGGTGCTGCGAATGCCCGCCAGCGTCGCCGGCACGATCATCGCCGCGCCCACCGCCAGCAGCGCCCGCGCGGCAATCAGTTCGCTGGCCTGGGTTGAAAACGCCGCCGCCAGCGACGCCGCGCCAAACAGCGAACTGCCGATCAGCGTCAGGCGCTTGTAGCCGATGCGATCGCCCAGCGCCCCCATCGGCAGCACCATCCCGGCCATCACCAGCGAATAGATATCGATAATCCACAGCAGTTCGTTACCGGACGCCCCCAGCGCCAGGGTTAATGACGGCACCGCCACGTGCAGCACCGTGGCATCAATGGCAACAGGAATATAGATCAGCACCAAAATGGCTAAGGTATACCATCTACGAAACATACGTTTATCACTCTTCACACAAACTTGGACGGTTGTCCAGCATTGCGATTCTACGGAAATTTGAATGCGCGTCCAACTTTTTTGATACACTCGGGATCCGCCACTGAGGAACCAGATATGAGTTATATGAGCCGTGAAGACCGCCGGGAAAACGTGATGGAAGCCGCGATGCGCGTGGCGCTGACCGACGGACTTTCCGCCATGACGGTGCGCCGCATCGCCAGCGAGGCCGGGATCGCCGCAGGCCAGGTGCATCACCATTTTGCTTCGTCGATGGCGTTAAAAGCCGAGACGTTTTTGCGCCTCAGCCGCCAGTCGCTGGATCTGGAAGGCGCTCCGCCGCTGAAAAGCTGGCGTGCAAAGCTGAACTGGACGCTGGGATTCGATAACCCTGACATCGAGCAGTACCTCCGGCTGTTCGGCGAAGCAGAAGCCCTCGCCCGGCGCGAAGCGGAAATGAAACAGGCGTGGATAATATCGATGGAAATGTGGCATGACGCGACCACGCAAATTATTTCCGCTGGCGCAAATGAGAATGAATTTCAGCTTCGCGACACCCCGCAAAATATTGCCTGGCGAATTATCGCCTTTGTCAGCGGGCTGGATGGCATTGCTAAACTGGGATTATCCGGGATGGATGAAGAGGCCTTTCGCCGTCACGTTGATATCATGATTAATAATGAATTAACGCCCGCATCATAAAACTGCAACAGGAGAGCGGCGCAATAAATAATTGTGAATCAGGTCACTATTACTTTTTATTATTCTGTTAAAGGTTATCTATAACATTCATCGCTCAGGGTTTAATTATTACAATTAGTAACAATTAACCAAGCGGTTAATCCCCGTCACACCCTGTCTCTGCGACTTTTTTATCTATTCTTGATTTGTTCACCCATTCAATTTTGTCGCTTTATTATCAAACGGATGCGCAATTATTCGCCGTAACCTTTTGTTTCTAATGCCGATTCAGGCAAGGGGCGATCATGTTACCGACAACGACCAAATCCAATAGTTATTTATTAAAAGACTGGAAACCTGAAAACGACGCCTTCTGGAACAATAAAGGTAAAGCCATTGCGCGCCGCAATTTAGTTATTTCCGTCGCCTGCTTATTATTAGCCTTCTGCGTCTGGATGTTATTTAGCGCCGTGGCGGTCAATCTCAATAAGGTCGGGTTTAATTTCACCACCGATCAGCTTTTTTTATTAACCGCGTTACCTTCATTATCCGGCGCTATTTTACGCGTGCCCTACTCCTTTATGGTACCGGTGTTCGGTGGGCGTTACTGGACGGTATTAAGCACCGTGATCCTGATTATTCCCTGCGTCTGGCTCGGCTTCGCTATTCAAAACCCGGCTACTCCGTTTGAAGTATTTATGATCATCGCATTGCTGTGCGGATTCGCAGGGGCCAATTTCGCCTCCAGCATGGGCAATATCAGCTTCTTCTTCCCCAAAGCCCGTCAGGGCAGCGCGCTGGGGATTAACGGCGGGATGGGCAACCTGGGCGTCAGCGTGATGCAGATGGTGTCCCCGCTGGTCATCACCCTGCCGATGTTCGTGTTCCTGGGCGTACACGGCGTCGAGCAGCCGGACGGCTCTTCGCTGTGGCTGGCGAACGCCGCGTGGATTTGGGCGCCGCTGTTACTGGTCGCTACCGTCGCCGCCTGGTTCGGCATGAACGATATCGCCAGTTCGAAAGCGTCGATTCGCTCCCAGTTGCCGGTGTTGAAGCGCGCGCATCTGTGGCTGTTGAGCCTGTTGTATCTGGCGACCTTCGGCTCGTTTATCGGTTTTTCGGCAGGTTTTGCGATGCTGGCGAAAACCCAGTTCCCCGACGTCAACATCCTCAGGCTGGCGTTTTTCGGCCCGTTTATCGGCGCGCTGGCCCGCTCGGCGGGGGGCATGATCTCCGATCGCTTCGGCGGCGTGCGGGTCACGCTGATTAACTTCGTGTTTATGGCGCTGTTCAGCGCCCTGCTGTTTTTAACCCTGCCGGGCAGCGGCTCAGGCAGCTTCGTGGCGTTCTATCTGGTGTTTATGGGGCTGTTTCTCACCGCGGGTTTAGGCAGCGGCTCCACCTTCCAGATGATCGCGGTGATTTTCCGGCGCATCACGATCTACCGGGTCAAGCTGAAGGGCGGCAGCGAGCAGCAGGCCCAGCAGGAAGCGGTCACCGATACCGCCGCCGCGCTGGGCTTTATCTCCGCCATCGGCGCGGTGGGCGGTTTCTTTATCCCGAAAGCTTTCGGCACTTCGCTGGAAATGACCGGTTCTCCGGTGGGCGCCATGAAAGTGTTTCTGGTGTTCTACATCGTTTGCGTGCTGGTGACCTGGCTGGTGTATGGCCGCCCTCAGC
This sequence comes from Atlantibacter hermannii, assembly GCF_009907385.1. GTDB lineage: Bacteria > Pseudomonadota > Gammaproteobacteria > Enterobacterales > Enterobacteriaceae > Atlantibacter > Atlantibacter hermannii_A. Next base: position 269,060 of record NZ_JAAATR010000033.1, on the reverse strand, counting down.
GCGGAAAAAAATAACTATCGATTCGGCAGTATCATTCAGGAAGCCTTCTTCCTGTCAGGAGAAAGCAATGAGCAAACTTCTCGACCGATTCCGCTATTTCAAACTCAAAGGCGACACCTTTGCCGACGATCACGGCCAGGTGATGCACACCAACCGCGACTGGGAGGACAGTTATCGCCAGCGCTGGCAGTACGATAAGGTGGTGCGCTCCACGCACGGCGTGAACTGTACCGGCTCCTGTAGCTGGAAAATTTACGTCAAGAACGGCCTGGTGACCTGGGAAACCCAGCAGACCGACTATCCGCGCACCCGCCCCGACCTGCCTAATCACGAGCCGCGCGGCTGCCCGCGCGGGGCCAGCTATTCGTGGTATCTGTACAGCGCCAACCGCCTGAAGTATCCGCTGGTGCGCAAACGCCTGATCGAACTCTGGCGCGAAGCGCTGACCCACAACAGCGACCCGGTGGAAGCCTGGGCATCGATCATGGCCGACCCGGAAAAAACCCAGAGCTACAAGAAAGTGCGCGGTCGCGGCGGGTTTATCCGCTCCAGCTGGCAGGAGCTGAATCAGTTGATTGCCGCCGCCAACGTCTGGACCATCAAAACCTATGGCCCGGACCGGGTAGCCGGTTTTTCGCCGATCCCGGCGATGTCGATGGTCTCTTACGCGGCGGGCACCCGCTATCTGTCGCTGCTCGGCGGCACCTGCCTGAGCTTTTACGACTGGTATTGCGACTTACCCCCCGCGTCGCCAATGACCTGGGGCGAACAAACCGATGTCCCGGAATCCGCCGACTGGTACAACTCCAGCTATATCATCGCCTGGGGCTCTAACGTGCCGCAGACCCGCAGCCCGGACGCGCACTTTTTTACCGAGGTGCGCTACAAGGGCACCAAAACCATCGCCATCACTCCTGACTACTCGGAAGTGGCCAAGCTGTGCGACCAGTGGCTGGCCCCCAAACAGGGCACCGACAGCGCGCTGGCGATGGCGATGGGCCACGTGATTTTGCGCCAGTTCCACCTTGATAATCCCGGCGACTACTTTATCAACTACTGCCGCCGCTATACCGATATGCCGATGCTGGTGCTGCTGGAGCCGCGCCCGGAGGGTTACTACGCGCCAGGCCGGATGCTGCGCGCCAGCGATCTGCTGGACGGTTTGGGCGAGGCCAACAATCCTGAGTGGAAAACCGTGGCGTATAACCGCGCCGGGGACTTAGTGGTGCCGAACGGGTCGATTGGCTTCCGCTGGGGCGAACAGGGCAAATGGAATCTGGAAAGCCTGGCGGCAGGTGTGGAGACCGAACTGGCGCTGAGCCTGCTGGGGCGGCATGACGCCATCGACGAGGTGGCGTTCCCCTACTTCGGCGGCCAGGAAAACCCGCACTTCCGTCACGTCAAACGCGACCCGATCATGCTGCACAAACTGCCGGTGAAAACCCTGACCCTGGCGGACGGCAGTGCAGCCAGAGTTGTCAGCGTTTACGATTTGATCCTCGCGAACTACGGTCTCGATCGCGGGCTGGACGATGAACACTGCGCCAGCGATTTCAATGAAATTAAGCCCTATACCCCGGCCTGGGCGGAGCAGATTTGCGGCGTACCGCGCCGGCATATCGAGCAAATCGCCCACGAGTTCGCCGATACCGCGCTGAAAACCCACGGCCGCTCGATGATTATTCTCGGCGCGGGGGTCAACCACTGGTATCACATGGACATGAACTACCGGGGGATGATCAATATTCTGGTGTTCTGCGGCTGCGTCGGGCAAACCGGCGGCGGCTGGGCGCACTACGTCGGCCAGGAGAAATTAAGGCCGCAAACCGGCTGGCTGCCGCTGGCGTTCGCGCTGGACTGGAACCGCCCGCCGCGCCAGATGAACAGCACCTCGTTTTTCTATAATCACGCCAGCCAGTGGCGCTATGAAAAACTCACCGCGCAGGAATTACTGTCGCCGCTGGCGGATCCGTCCAGATTTACCGGTCATCTGATTGATTTCAACGTGCGGGCAGAGCGCATGGGCTGGCTGCCTTCCGCGCCGCAGTTGGGGGTTAACCCGCTGCATCTGGCCGCCAGGGCCAGAGAGGCCGGAATGTCGCCCATCGACTACACCGTTCAGGCGCTGAAATCCGGCGATTTGCGCTTCGCCTGCGAGCAGCCGGACAACGGGCAGAACCATCCGCGCAATATGTTCATCTGGCGCTCGAACCTGCTGGGCTCGTCCGGTAAAGGCCACGAGTACATGCTGCGCTACCTGCTGGGCACTGAAAGCGGCATTCAGGGCGAGGATCTGGGCAGCACCGACGACGTGAAGCCGGAAGAAGTGGAATGGCAAGGCGGCGCGATCGAAGGCAAACTGGACCTGCTGGTCACCCTCGATTTCCGCATGTCCAGTACCTGCCTGTTCTCGGATATCGTGCTGCCCACCGCCACCTGGTATGAAAAGGACGATATGAATACTTCGGATATGCATCCGTTTATTCATCCGCTCTCCGCCGCCGTGGATCCGGCGTGGGAATCGAAAAGCGACTGGGAGATTTACAAAGGCATCGCTAAAGCGTTTTCGGCGGTGTGCGTCGGGCATCTGGGTAAAGAGACCGACGTGGTGTTGCAGCCGCTGCAGCATGATTCCCCGGCGGAGCTGGCCCAGCCGTTCGAGATCCTCGACTGGCGCAAAGGCGAATGCGATCTGATCCCCGGTAAAACCGCGCCGAACATAATGGTGCTGGAGCGCGATTATCCGGCCACCTGGGAGCGCTTTACCTCCCTCGGCCCGCTGATGGATAAACTCGGCAACGGCGGCAAAGGCATCAGCTGGAATACCGAAAGCGAAGTGGAACTGCTCGGCAAGCTTAACTACCGCAAAGCCGACGGCCCCGCCGCCGGGCGGCCAAAAATCGACAGCGCCATTGACGCCTCGGAAGTGATCCTGGCGCTGGCCCCGGAAACCAACGGCCAGGTGGCGGTGAAGGCCTGGGAAGCGCTGAGTAAAATCACCGGGCGCGAGCACCATCATCTGGCGCTGCCGAAAGAAGACGAGAAGATCCGTTTTCGCGACATCGTGGCCCAGCCGCGCAAAATCATCTCCAGCCCCACCTGGTCCGGGCTGGAGGATGAGCACGTTTCCTATAACGCCGGGTACACCAACGTGCATGAACTGATCCCGTGGCGCACGCTGTCGGGCCGTCAGCAGCTGTATCAGGACCATCTGTGGATGCGCGCGTTTGGGGAAAGCCTGGTGACCTACCGTCCGCCGGTGGATACCCGCAGCGTCAGCGCGATGCGCGATGTGCCGTCCAACGGTTTTCCGGAAAAGGCGCTGAATTTCCTGACGCCGCACCAGAAATGGGGCATCCATTCCACCTACAGCGAAAACCTGCTGATGCTGACCCTGTCGCGCGGCGGGCCGATTGTCTGGATCAGCGAAAGCGATGCCAGAGAGTTAGGCATCGCCGATAACGACTGGATCGAAGCCTTCAACGCCAACGGCGCGCTCACCGCCCGCGCGGTGGTCAGCCAGCGCGTCCCGCCGGGCATGACCATGATGTATCACGCTCAGGAGCGACTGATGAATATCCCCGGTTCGGAGGTGACCGGTATGCGCGGCGGCATCCACAACTCGGTGACCCGCGTCTGCCCGAAACCGACCCATATGATCGGCGGCTACGCGCAGTTGGCCTACAGCTTTAACTACTACGGCACTGTGGGGTCGAACCGCGATGAATTCATCCTGATCCGCAAGATGCGCAACATCGACTGGCTGGATGACGAAGGCAATAACCAGCGACAGGAGGCGGCAAAATGAGAATACGTTCACAAGTCGGTATGGTGATGAACCTGGATAAGTGCATCGGCTGCCACACCTGTTCGGTGACCTGTAAAAACGTCTGGACCGGGCGCGAAGGCATGGAGTACGCCTGGTTTAATAACGTCGAAACCAAACCGGGCATCGGTTATCCGAAAAACTGGGAAGATCAGGACCGCTGGGAAGGCGGCTGGATCCGCAAAATCAGCGGGCGGCTGGTGCCGCGTCTCGGCGGCAAGCTGGGGGTGATGTCGAAAATTTTCGCCAACCCGGTCCTGCCGTCTATCGACGATTATTACGAGCCGTTCACCTTCGACTATCAGCATCTGCATAACGCGCCGGAAGGCAAACACGTTCCCACCGCCCGCCCGCGTTCGCTGCTGACCGGCAAACGCATGGAAAAAGTGGAATGGGGGCCGAACTGGGAAGAGCTGCTGGGCGGCGAATTCAGCAAGCGCCAGGCGGACAAGAACTTCGAAGCCATGCAGACCGAGATGTACGGCCAGTTTGAAAATACCTTCATGATGTACCTGCCGCGCCTGTGCGAACACTGCCTCAACCCAAGCTGCGTGGCGACCTGCCCGAGCGGCGCGATTTATAAGCGCGAGGAAGACGGCATCGTGCTGATCGACCAGGACAAATGCCGCGGCTGGCGGTTGTGCATCAGCGGCTGCCCGTACAAGAAAATCTACTTTAACTGGAAGAGCGGCAAGTCGGAGAAATGCATTCTCTGCTATCCGCGCATTGAATCCGGCCAGCCGACGGTGTGCTCGGAGACCTGCGTGGGACGCATTCGTTATCTCGGCGTGGTGCTGTACGACGCAGACCGTATTCTTGAAGCCGCCAGTACCGAACACACCACCGATCTGTACGAGCGCCAGTGCGACGTGTTCCTGAACCCTAACGATCCAAACGTGATTGAAGAAGCGCTGAAACAGGGTATTCCGGCTAACGTCATCGACGCCGCGCAGAAATCCCCGGTGTATAAGCTGGCGATGGACTGGAAGCTGGCGCTGCCGCTGCACCCGGAATACCGCACCCTGCCGATGGTCTGGTACGTGCCGCCCCTGTCGCCGATCCAGTCGGTGGCGGACGCGGGCGGCCTGCCGCGCACCGATTCGGTATTACCGGCGGTGGAGAGCCTGCGCATTCCGGTGCAGTACCTGGCGAATATGCTCAGCGCGGGCGATCCGGCCCCGGTGCTGCGCGCCCTGAAGCGCATGATGGCGATGCGCCACTATATGCGCTCGCAAACCGTCGAAGGCGTGACCGATACCCGCGCCATTGACGAAGTGGGCCTCAGCGAAGCCCAGGTGCAGGAGATGTATCGCTACCTGGCGATCGCCAACTACGAAGACCGCTTCGTGATCCCCACCAGCCACCGGGAAATGGCCCGCGACGCGTTCCCGGAGCGCAACGGCTGCGGCTTCACCTTCGGCGACGGCTGCCGCGGTTCGGACAGCAAGTTTAACCTGTTCAACAGCAGCCGCATTGACGCCATTAACATCACCGAAGTGCGCGATAAAGCGGAGGGTGAATAATGCAAAGCTTAAAAATTATCGCCCTGCTGATGGAATACCCCAACGAGGAGCTGTGGGAAGCGGCGGACGAACTGCGCGCCGCCGTGGCGCAGGACGCGCCGCGCGTCACGCCGTTTGCGGAACAGCTGTTTGCCGCCCCGCTGATCGACAAACAGGCGGAATGGTGCGAGCTGTTCGATCGGGGCCGCGCCACCTCGTTGCTGCTGTTTGAGCACGTGCACGCCGAGTCGCGGGATCGCGGCCAGGCGATGGTGGATCTGATGGCGCAATATGAAAAGGCTGGCCTGCAACTGGACAGCCGCGAACTGCCCGACTGGCTGCCGCTGTATCTGGAATATCTCAGCATCCAGCCTGAACAGGACGCGCTTCAGGGGCTGAACGACGTGGCGCCGATCCTGGCGCTGCTGGGCGGGCGGCTTAAACAGCGCCAGTCGCCGTACAGCCAGCTGTTCGATGCGCTGTTAGCGATTGCCGGCAGCCCGTACCGCAGCGACAGCGTCGTCAGTCAGGTTACCCAGGAAACCCGGGACGACACGCCGCAGGCGCTGGACGCCATCTGGGAAGAGGAACAGGTGAAGTTTATCGACGACCAGGGCTGTAGCACCGATGCGTCACCGCAACAGCAGCATCAGCGGCGCTTTAGTGACAACGTCACGCCTCAGTATCTGGATATCAGTGCCGGAGGTCCCAAATGATCAACTATCTGAATTTTTTCTTTTACGACATCTACCCGTACCTGTGCGGAACGGTGTTTATCCTCGGCAGCTGGCTGCGTTATGACTACGGACAATATACCTGGCGCGCGGGCTCCAGCCAGATGCTGGATAAAAAAGGCATGACGCTGGCGTCCAACCTGTTTCATATCGGAATTATCGGCGTGCTGTTTGGCCATTTCTTCGGGATGCTGACCCCCCACTGGATGTATGCCTGGTTTTTGCCGATGGCGACCAAACAGTTGATGGCGATGTGGCTGGGCGGGATTTGCGGCGTGCTGACGCTGGTCGGCGGGTTAATGTTGCTGTACCGGCGGATTTTCAACCCGCGCGTGCGGGCCAGCTCCAGTAACGCGGATATTCTGATCCTCGCGCTGCTGATGATCCAGTGCGCCCTGGGCCTGCTGACCATCCCGTTTTCCGCGCAGTTTATGGACGGCAGCGAAATGCTCAAACTGGTGGACTGGGCGCAGGCGGTGGTGACCTTCCAGGGCGGCGCGGCGACCTATCTTGACGGCGTGGCGTTGGTCTACCGGGTGCATCTGGTACTGGGCATGACATTGTTTCTGCTGTTCCCGTTTACCCGGCTGGTGCACATGTGGAGCGCGCCGGTGGAGTACTTCACCCGGCGCTATCAGATTGTCAAATCCCGGCGCTAGCCATGGCTCAGCGGCTGCGTTTGGCGTGACGCTCCCGGTTATCCAGCCGCTGGGCATCCGATTTTTTGAGTGCCACGTAACAGGCTCCGCTGCCGCCATGATGGGGCAGCGCAGTGCAAAACGCCTGCACCTCTTCAAACTCCCCTAACCAGCGCGCCAGATAGCTACGCACAATGTTCGCGTGGGATTTCTCTTCCCGTCCTTTGCCGTGAACGATCAGCACATTGCGCAGCCCCTGCTGTTTCGCCTGATGGATAAAGGCGAACAGTGCTTGTCGGCACTGTTCAACCGGCATACGCAGCAGACTCAGGTTCGCCTGTTGGGGGTATTTTCCCTGGCGCAGTTTATCCAGCACCCCCTGCTGCACCCCTTCGCGCTTAAATTCCAGCGGTTGGTCGAGCGGTACGATGTCCAGATAACCGGTGGTTAAAAAGTTGTCGAGTTGCAGCACGTCTATCGACGCCACCGCGCGGGCAGGCTTTGATTTTTGCCATGTGGTGCAGGAGGCGTTTTTCAGCGGTTTAACATCATCCATGGCCTCAAGAAAAAGTGATTTATCGTCAGGTTTCATCTGCGGGCCTCCGGATGTCATGCAGGTCAGACACTATAGCCGCCCTTGGCCTGTGCCTCAAGACAGGCATCAATCTTATCAAAACGTGCTTATTTTTTATTTCAGGAATTCGCTTAGATTTATCGCAAAATATCTCTTTTATAAGTTTGTGGTAATTTTTTGAGCGGCGAATAATGCAGCAATAATTATTCATCGAATCGTTTCGCTGCCGGTTTTGTGAATTTAATCACTTAAATAAATTATTCATTTTAATTCTTCGTTGCTATACCTTACTCAACCTGACACACAGGAAATAGTGCAGGAAATAAGCCCCGGACAGCACTGCTGTGTACTGTGGAGCCTGTTCGATGTCGGCAGGCTCTTTTTTTATTTTTAAAATCCCGTTATCTGGAAATAATAAACGCCTGTTGTTTCTTTTATTCTCCACCAAAAATAAAGCGCCCTGGGGCGAAATTCATTCTCGTTAAGGGGTATGTCGAATATATCTGGAACGTGCTATGTTGGCGCAATCCCTTATCCGGTGACGGCAACGAGAATATAATCATGCTAACCCTTCTTGAAGATAAAATAGACACCCCGCTGGGGCCGCTGTGGATATTGTGCGATGAGCAATTCCAGCTGCGCGCCGTGGAATGGGAAGAACACAGCGCCAGGATGGTTGAACTGCTTAATATTCACTATCGCGCCAGCGGCTATACCCGCGTCGCCAGTGACAACCCCGGCGGCCTGAGCGCAAAACTGCAGGACTATTTCGACGGCGATCTGGCGGTTATCGACACGCTGCCTACCGCGACGGCCGGTACGCCGTTCCAGCGCGACGTCTGGAAAGCGTTGCGCGCTATCCCCTGCGGGCAGATCCTCTCCTATGGTCAACTGGCTGCGCAGCTGGGTCGCAGCGGCGCGGCGCGCGCGGTGGGCGCCGCGAACGGATCCAATCCGGTAAGTATCGTCGTGCCCTGCCATCGGGTGATTGGCAGCAGCGGCGCATTAACCGGCTATGCGGGCGGCGTCACCCGTAAAGAGTGGTTACTGCGCCACGAGGGCTATCTTTTAATATAATTGAACTCATTTTTCGGAACTTTTAATATCCCTATCAATCAAGGGGATAGAAAAAAAGCACTTCTTTTTTCATGTGTTTGTGATCGGTTTGCTGTTCCGGTCGATTTACCTGCTCAACAAAAAGATGTTAAAATTGACCAATATCAATGTAAGGCTTGAGCAGACCTATGATCCCGGAAAAGCGAATTATTCGACGCATTCAGTCTGGCGGTTGTGCTATCCATTGTCAGGATTGCAGCATCAGCCAACTGTGCATCCCCTTCACCCTCAACGAACACGAGCTCGACCAGCTTGATAACATTATCGAGCGCAAAAAACCGATTCAGAAAGGGCAAACGCTGTTTAAGGCGGGTGATGAGTTGAAGTCGCTGTATGCCATTCGTTCCGGTACTATCAAGAGTTACACCATTACCGAGCAGGGCGACGAGCAAATCACTGGCTTCCACCTGGCGGGCGATTTAGTCGGCTTTGACGCCATCGGTTCTGGGCATCACCCGAGCTTCGCCCAGGCGCTTGAAACGTCGATGGTCTGCGAAATCCCGTTCGAAACCTTAGACGATCTGTCCGGTAAAATGCCGAATCTGCGTCAGCAGATGATGCGTCTGATGAGCGGCGAGATCAAAGGCGACCAGGACATGATCCTGCTGTTGTCCAAGAAAAACGCCGAAGAGCGCCTGGCCGCGTTTATCTACAACCTGTCGCGCCGTTTTGCCCAACGGGGTTTCTCACCGCGTGAGTTCCGTCTCACCATGACCCGTGGCGATATCGGTAACTATCTCGGCCTGACCGTAGAAACCATCAGCCGCCTGCTGGGTCGTTTCCAGAAAAGCGGCATGCTGGCGGTAAAAGGCAAATATATCACCATCGAAAACAGCGACACGCTGGCACAGCTGGCAGGCCATTCCCGTAACGTCGCCTAACCGCGCTTTCTAAAACGCCGTATCGTTAAATTTTTTAATTTATTGATCCGGCGTCTACTTCTCCCCTGTTTCATTCATTCTCTATGGGTTAATCTTACTTTACAGACTGTGGTTTGCAGTTGTAAGGAGACCCTGTATGGCAAATTATCAAAACATGCTGGTGGTGATTGACCCAGGCCAGGACGATCAACCCGCACTGCGGCGTGCGGTGTATTTGCATCAACGCATTGGCGGCAAAATTAAAGCCTTTCTGCCGATTTATGATTTCTCGTATGAGATGACCACCCTGCTGTCCCCCGATGAGCGCACCGCGATGCGCCAGGGCGTGATAAGCCAACGAACCGCATGGATACGCGAGCAGGCGCAGCACTATATCGAATCGGGTATCCCGATTGACATAAAAGTGGTGTGGCATAACCGCCCTTTTGAAGCCATCATCCAGGAAGTGAAAACCAGCAAGCACGATCTGGTGCTGAAAATGACCCATCAGCACGACAAACTCGAATCCGTTATCTTTACCCCCACCGACTGGCACCTTCTGCGTAAATGCCCGTGCCCGGTGTGGATGGTGAAAGACCAGCCCTGGCCGGAAGGCGGCAAAGCGCTGGTGGCGGTGAACCTGGCGAGTGAAGAGATTTACCACAACGCGCTGAACGACAAGCTGGTACGCGAGACGCTGCATCTGGCCGAGCAGGTCAACCATACCGAAGTACACCTGGTGGGCGCGTTCCCCGCCACGCCGATTAACATCGCCATCGAACTGCCCGATTTTGATCCCAGCGTGTATAACGACGCGATCCGCGGTCAGCATTTAATTGCCATGAAAGCGCTGCGCCAGAAATACTCGATTGGCGAAAACATGACTCACGTGGAAAAAGGCCTGCCGGAAGAAGTGATCCCCGATCTCGCCGAGCATTTGCAGGCCGGGATTGTGGTACTGGGCACCGTGGGCCGTACCGGACTGTCCGCTGCGTTTTTAGGCAATACCGCTGAACAGGTTATTGACCATTTGCGCTGCGATTTGCTGGCGATTAAACCAGACGACTACCAGACGCCGGTAGAGCTGGACGACGACGAAGACGATTAACCTCAGTTACCCGTGACAGCACGCCCCTGTGGCGTGCTTTTTTGGCGACGTGGTTAAAATAGACACACCATGAAGCCTGGAGTAACATCGCTGTTCTGTTTCAACAGGGAGTTTGCAGACTGATGTCGCCGACAATTTATGATATCGCACGGGTTGCAAAAGTATCTAAATCTACCGTTTCGCGAGTTCTCAATAAGCAAACCAATATTTCTGACGATGCCCGCGAGCGGGTTTTAAAGGCTATTGAAGAATTAAATTACCAACCAAATAAACTGGCGCGCGCCCTGACCTCATCAGGTTTCGACGCCATTATGGTTATTTCTACCCGTTCCACCAAAACCACTTCCGGCAATCCTTTCTTTTCCGAAGTATTGCATGCCATTATCGCACGGGCTGAGCATGAAGGCTTTGATGTGATATTACAGACGTCAAAGAACAGCGCCGAAGATTTAGAAAAATGCCTGACCAAAATAAAACAAAAAATGGTTAAAGGCATTATTATGCTCAGCTCACCCGTTAATGAGCACTTCTTTGCGGAACTGGATAAATATAATATTCCGGTGGTGGTTATCGGTGGGCTAAAGGGCTGTTATCAAAATATCGTTTCCGTGGATACCGATAATTTTCATGACAGCATCGCGTTAACGCAAACCCTGATTGACAAAGGTTTTCGGCGCATTGCCTGTTTACATGCGCCGCTTGATTATCACGTGTCACTCGACCGGCTTGAGGGATGTAAAACGGCGCTGATGCGCAACGGGCTCGCGGTCGATTCCGCGCTGATGGTTGACGGCGGTTATACCCAGCAAAGCGCGCTTGAAGCGGCGGAAAAATTGTTAACGCGCTCTCCACTTCCTGAGGCCATTTTCGCTACCGACAGTCTGAAGTTAATGAGCCTGTATCGCATGGCGGCGCGTCTTAATATTGCTATTCCGCAGCAACTGGCAGTGATCGGCTATAGCGATGCCCTGTTATCATTTATGCTGAGCCCGCCGCCAGGCGGCATTGAAGTGCCTATTCAGGCGCTCGGGGATACCAGTAGCGCGTTATTGTTTGATCGTATTGCGAATAAGCCAACCCCGGCATCAATCATACTTGCCACACAAAATGTGATTACCGGGTCAATTCCAGGATAACGTCTGAGCGCAGGTGCGTCCGCCTGCGCTCAGGGGGATATCACGAACGTTAAGGAAGGCGCGTTAAAAAGCGTAATTCACGCCTATACCTGCATAGTGAAAAATATCATGTGTATCCCCTTCGCGGTGCGTCTGCCATTCGTAAGCATATTCCAGCGTCATTGACAAACCGTTCTCGAAATCATGGGCGTACAGCAGGCCCAGACGGTTATAGTCATGATCTTCCGAATCAGAGCCGTCATTCTGCCAGTCCCAGTTGCTCCAGCGATCGATGGTTAAGCGGGTATAAGGGGTAAAGGTATTGTTTCCGAGGGCGATGGGGAAATAAATACGTGCCTCGTTTGTGGAAAACTCGCCCTGTTTATTGCCGCTCACGGTGTTATAGCCGCGCTCAAGATAATAGTGCGCCTGAACCGAGAATGTCTCATTAAAGTGATAATTTAACCCGGTTTCCGTTTCGACACGGCTATCGGAATAACCGGTTTGGTTTAGATCGTTTACGAACCGATACCAGGCCAGCCATCCCTCAAACGCCAGATCCTGATTGATTTTCACATTCCAGTCCGGCTGAATTTTCCAGCGCTGGGTATTGGCGGTACCGGCAGGAGAACCGTCCTCGTTTTTAAAATGGTAACCATAATTGCGCACACCGCCGGTTAACCCCAGGGAGAAATCATCATTTTCTGTTAACTGATAACGCAGGTTAAATTCCGGGCGGTTGAAATAGGTTCCGCGCGACATGGAACTGTAATCAACCGGACCTTCCTGATACATCACCAGATTAATACTCCAGGGACCGTAAGCGGCATTGAAATAGACAGAGGGTTCATAGAGCCCGTCCCTGTCTTCTGCCTGACCCTCGACGTTCTCAATTTCATACATCGCGCCAATGCTGTATTGCCAGCTATTTTGCGGTGTTTCCTGCGCCTGGGCACACATTGCCCCAGCAACAGGCAACAGTAGCAGCGTCCGAATTATGGCATTCATATTTTCGTTCCTTCATTTGTGGGTACTGCCGGGGTAATGCAAAGGCAAGCCGCAAGCCTGCCCTTGCGGTCATTAATCGATGGCGTGTTCCGTTTCGCTGTTGAAGAAATGGGATTTGGTCATATCAAAATAGATAGGCTGCGTTTGTCCGGCGTGATAATGCCCGTCTGCACTGGTGCGAACCACAAATTCATGCCCGCCAACCGAGGTATACAGCATAAATTCCGCGCCGGTCAGTTCGGCCACGCTAATATGCGCATCGGCGCTATTGTGTTGTTGCGCGCCCGTAGAGATATCTTCCGGACGAATCCCCATCACGATCGGTTTGCGGTAATAACCTCTGTCATTAAGCAGTTCGCGCTTTTCTTCCGGTAATTCCAGCTTGAGGGTCTCGGTCACGAAGTGGCTGCCGTCAAATGCGCCGCGCACAAAGTTCATGGCGGGTGAACCGATAAAGCCCGCGACAAACATGTTGGCCGGATGGTTGTAGACCGTTTTTGGCGTACCTACCTGCTGGATTATGCCGTCCTTGAGGATCACAATGCGCGTCGCCATGGTCATGGCTTCCGTCTGGTCGTGGGTAACGTAAATCATGGTGGTATTGAGTTTCTGGTGCAGTTTGCCGATCTCGGCGCGCATCTGCACCCGCAGCCGGGCATCCAGATTGGACAGCGGCTCATCCATCAAAAACACGCCCGCCTCCCGAACAATTGCTCTGCCCAGCGCCACCCGCTGGCGTTGCCCGCCCGAAAGCGCGCCTGGCTTGCGCTTGAGGTACTCTTTCAGGCCGAGGATCTGCGCGGCCCATTCGACTCTCTCGCTAATGACTGCCGGGGCGATTTTCTGCATTTTCAGGCCGAAAGCCATGTTGTCGTAGACGCTCATATGGGGATAGAGCGCGTAGTTCTGAAACACCATGGCGATGTCGCGCGATTTAGCAGGGACATCATTCATTCTTACCCCGTCGATATAGAGTTCACCGTGGGTGATGTCCTCCAGCCCGGCGATCATGCGCAGCGTGGTGGATTTACCGCAGCCTGACGGGCCAACGAAAACAATAAATTCCTTGTCGGCAATCTCAAGGGTGAAATCCTTTACCACGTGAACGTTATTGTCATAAACCTTCTGAAGGTGCTGTAAGGAAAGTTGTGCCATATCAATCCCTTAACGGCGAACAGACGTCGCCGTATCTGTGAGGTCCATAAGCCCGGCGATCCGCCGCCAGGTGAGTTCTTCCGTGCTGTTAAGCCGTAAATTCGCATCGGTGAGCGTAGCCCCGATACCAATCGATACCATGCCGCTGGCGTTAATCGCCGCAATCCCGGCCTGGGCGTCCTCCACGCCGATGCAGCGTTGCGGCGTGGCGCCCAGCCCGGCGCAGGCCGCGAGAAAAATTTCCGGATCGGGTTTGGAATGGACAATGCGGCTGGCGTCGGCGCAGTAATCAAACATCGCCGTCAATCCGAGCGCCTGTAATATACCCGGCGCATTTAACGAGGCGGACGCCAGACCAATGCCAATGCCGCGCGACTTTAATTCAGCCAGCAGCGAGGCGATGCCCGGCAGAACAGATTCCGGCCCCAGCGAACTCAGCAGTGCGACGTAACGGTCGTTTTTACGGCGGGCGATCGCTGCCTTCTCCGTTACGCTAAATAACTCCGCCTTACCGCCAAACTGCAAAATACGCTCAAGCGACGCCATCCGGCTGATGCCTTTTAACGACTGGTTCACCTCTTCATCTATCGTGATGCCCAACTCCGCGGCAACCGAACGCCACGCGATAAAGTGCAAATGCGCGGTATCGGTGATAACGCCGTCTAAATCAAATATCAGTGCCTGTAACATGATCCCTTCCCGGGAGCGCTCCCATCCTGAGTGAAATAAAATCCTGATACGCCCAACGCCCCTGGCCGCTAAAGGATACGGAATGACCATATAGCCGGAAGGTTAACGGCGCGGACGTTGTCATCGTCAGATGCGTTGGCGTGAGCTCCAGCGTTAACCGGATACCCTGGTAGCACAGCGGGAAGCGCAACCGCCGCCAGCCCTCGGGCAACCGCGGAGCAATGCACAGCCCGTGCTCGACGCTCACGCCGGCGAAGCCCTCAATCACACCGAGCCAGATTGCGCCCGTTGCGGCAGCATGCAAACCGTCATCACTGCTGTGCGGATCGTCACCCAGATCGATCTGGCTCCCTTCTCGCCAGAAACGGTACGCGGTCTGCGCATCGTTACAGCGCGCCGCCACGATGCCGTGGATGGTCTTGCTGAGCGACGAATCATGGATAGTGCGCGGCAGATACCACGCCAGGCTGGCCTGCTGGGTTTCTGGCGTAAACAGCCCCGGCTGGAGATAGAACAGCATCACCACGTCGGCTTGCTTGAGGATCTGCATCTCGTTGACTTCAGCCCGCGAGTAATCCAGCAAAATGGTTTGCTTGCCCGCCTGCGCCTGGTAACGGCTCAGGTCGATAAATGGCTTGCTAAAAAAACTGTCATCCTGCGGCAGCACGTGGCGCATATCAGGCACAGGCAGCCGCAAACGGGCGATAAAATCCGCCGCTTTGGTTTTAAAATCCACTGCCATCCGCGCTGCCGGGCAATGCTTCAGCGCACTTGCTACGTTGTAGAGCGCCATATAGTTAGTGAAGGCGTTGTTGTTAACGTGCTCGGTATACTCATCGGGCCCGATGACATCGTGGATTTCCAGATGACCCTCCACTTCGGTCGTGCGGCTAATCCAGAAGCAGGCCGTTTGATATAACAGTTCGCCGCCTTCCCCCTGTAAAAACGCATCGTCACCGGTAATCTCCACATAGCGCATCACGGCCCAGCCGATGTCTGCCACCAGATGATGCTCGGCCAGAGCAGACGCGACGCGCTGGCGCTGGCCGGTACGAATGTTGATGGCGGCAAATTCCGGCGTCTCTTCTTCACCCGTACGGGCGCTTTCCCACGGAAACAGCGCCCCCTGGTAACCGCAGTGGCGGGCTTTCTGCTGTGCGGCAGGCAGATTATGCCAGCGATAACGCAGGAGCTGACGCGCGATTTCAGGATGGGTATAGAGATAAAATGGCAGTAAAAATACCTCGGTATCCCAGAACACATGGCCCTTATACCCCTCGCCGGTGAGCCCTTTCGCCGCGATGCTGGCGCGTTCGTCATGTACCGGCGTCATGGCATGCAGGTGAAACAGGGCAAAGTCCAGCGCCTGCTGATCCTGCAAATCATCGCAATCCAGCTCCACCCGGCTTTGCCGCCACCACTGCGTCATGGCCTGACGCGACGCAGTCAGTAGCGCTTCATAGCCGAGGTCTGCCGCCACTTTAAGCGCCGCCAGGCTCTGCGCCTCAAGGCCGTTCGGCGTGGCGTCGGGGTCGCCTGCGATCCAGCAGATTTTTTCACAACACAGCGTATCGCCCTGGGCAACAAGGGCGGTGGAATGCTGCATCAGCTTGCGGTTAACGGCGCTGATGCGGTTTACCGCATGGGTCACCGTGCAGCGGCAGCCGATGGTCACATCGATCTGACTGCCCTGTGCGCGATAAACGCCCTGAAGATAGCGCTCTTCATAGACGCGCAGAGAAATTTCATCCAGATGCTGCCGCCCGCTGTTAGTCTGGGTCGCGTCAATACCGGTGGTCAGCTTTACCTGCGCCGCGCCGTCCAGCGGGGTGATGGAAAGCCGCATCGCAAACAGCGGTTTTTGAGCGGCAGAAAGAAAGCGGCGGCTTTCAATGCGGTAGCGCCGCCCGTTCGGGGCGCGCCAGAGTACGTCGCGCACGACTTCGCCGCTGGAGAATGACAGTTCGCGCCGCCAGTCGAGGATCTCCCCGGCCAGCAGGCTAAAAATAGCCCCGTCGATGTCGATTTCCATGCCCACCACGTCGGGCAAATTAATCAGTTCGGTTACGTCCCGCTTCCCCGCGCGGTGGTACAAGCCCGCGAGATACATGCCGCGGTTTTGCTGGCTGTAACTCTCTTCGTGGGTGGCGCGGATGCCCAGATAGCCGTTTCCTGCCGCCATCAGCGAGGCGTATTTATTCAGGCAATGCGGATCAAAGCGCGCTTCATTCAGCGTGGTCATCGGTTTCATAAGGTGACGGCGACCCCCTGCTCGGCGGCGTCATAAATCGCCTGCACCAGCCGCTGGATCTGATACCCCTGCTCGGCTTCGGCCAGCGCGACCGGGCTGCCCTTCACCGCATCGATAAAAGCAGACATCGAGCGGAAATGACGCAAATCATCCGCCGCGTCTCGCTGCATCAGGGTGACCAACTCTCCTGCTTCATCGTAATAAATATGCGCCGGGAACAGCGTGCCGCCCGCCTTATCCCCGCAGAACTGGACGTTCATGATGCTCTGCTCAGGGATATTCAGCGCGAACGAGGTTTCAAGGCGCAGAATGCCGCCGTTGTGAAATTCGAGCGTGGCGAACAGCGCGTCTTCGACGGTGTAATTCGCCGGGTCCCATGCGCCGAATTGCCCGTTGTTTTTGGTGGTGCCCAGTTTCTGAAAGCTGTGGGCGGTCACGCACTTCACCGCCGGGAATCCCAGCACAAACAGGGCGGCATCCAGCATATGAATACCGATGTCGATGAGCGGCCCGCCGCCCTGGAGCGCTTTATTGGTGAACACGCCCCAGCCCGGCACGCCGCAGCGGCGCAGCGCCCGGGCGTTAGTGACGTACACTTTCCCCAGGGTGCCCGCCGCGACCTGCTCGCGCAGCAGCTGGACGTCGAGAGCGAAACGATGATGGAAATCGTAAGCCAGCAGCCGACGCGCTTTGCGCGCCGCCAGCCGCATCTCGTCCGCCTCCTGCGGCGTCATCGCCGGGGGTTTCTCGCACATCACATGGCAACCCGCCGCCAGCGCGGCCAGCACATGCTGGTAATGAAACCGATTGGGCGAACAGACGCTGACCGCATCCGGGCGCAGCGTCGACAGCATGGTATCCACATCATCAAACGCCGCGCAGCCGTACTTATTGGCAAACATCTGCGCCTGCTCTGGCCGGTTATCGCACACGCCCACCAGCTCGGTATCTGGGCTGGCGTGATAGAACGATGCGTGAACTCTTTCGGCAATATTCCCTGCGCCGATAATGGCAACGCGCAATGTCTTGTCGCTACCGCTCATAGTGCTACGCCCCTCAGCATGACCGTAAGAAAGCGAGTGACTGGCGGTAGGCGGCGGCAGGATCGTCGGCGCGGACGCGGCACTCGTATACGACCCACCCGTCATAATCGTTGGCGCGCAACGTATCAAAATGCTTCTTGAAGTCGATGCAGCCGCTACCGGGCTGGTAGCGATGATTATCAGCAAGGTGAACGTGACCGAGCAGGTCGCGATGGGTCGTCAGCGCCGCGCTCAGGTCGTCCTCTTCAATATTCATATGGTAGAAGTCGCCGATGATCCGCACGTTGCAATACCCGCCTTCGTCGATATAGCGACGCGCCTCAGCGAGGGTATTGATCATGTGATCCTGATAGCGATTCAGCGGCTCAAGGAAAATTATAGTGCCTGTGCGGCGCGCCACCGCATCGAGCTGGCGCAGCGAGTCGCTGACCGCTTTGCGATCGCCTTCAACGCTGCGCGGCGAGGTCATCGGCGGCAAACGAAAGGTGAACATCCCCCAGGCGGCCGGGACGATAATCCCCGTACCGCCGACTTCCGACAGCGCCTCCAGAATGCGGGTGATCTGCGCGATGCCGTTCAGACGGCGCTCTTCGATAAAGTCGCCAATCCAGCCGTCATAGCCGCCGCAGGCGGTGACCACCGGCAAGCCGGTTTCCTGGATAGCCGCTTTGACTTCCGCCAGGTTATCCACCAGCAGCTTGCCGTCGATTTCAAAACCATCAAAGCCCATCGCCTTGATGTAACGGAACTTCTCTGTGATCCCCTGCGGGAAAAATGCCTGATTCTGCGTTGCGATTTTCATTTTTTACCTCCCTGTACGTTAAAACGTGACGCCCATTTTGATGCTCAGTTCCGGCTGGCGGTCGACATATTTCATATAGCTCTCCGGGCTGCTGGCGAAGGTCACCACCGGATCGATCAGGTCCTCGCAGTTGAGATAACCGTTCATCAGTAATTCCCAGCAGGTTTCCTCAATGCGTTTGCGGTTCCAGCGCGGGTAGTCCGGGTTTGGCTCGCTGCAGGCGCGGGAGAACACGATTTTGGCGTTATTGAAATGCGCCTCGCGGCCCAGATTGAACCCCGCCGGGAACGGTTTGGCGAAGGCGATATAGGAGATGGTGCCGCCGTAAGCCAGGCCGCGTAGCGCGCTTTGCAAGGCGTCTGCATAACCGCTGGATTCGATAATGCTGTCGGCGCCCTGCTTACCGGTCAGCCGTTTGATCTCCAGCCCGACATCGCACGCCAGCGGATTGAGGCAGGCATCTGCGCCGTGTCGCCGGGCGATATCGCAGCGATGCGCAATAGGATCCACGCCGATGACCGTCGAGGCGCCCGCCTTTTTGGCTAGCTGGATGGCGATTTGGCCAATCGCGCCGAGACCGACCACCACCACAAAATCGCCGACCCGCACGTTGGCGTCGCGTACGCCGCTCATGGCGAACTGCGCCGGATCGTAGCAGACCGCGTTTTTCCAGCTCGCGCCGTCCGGCATTTTGCGCAGCTTGTAGTTGTTCACGCCATTAACAATGACGGTTTCCTGAAGCGGACCATAGGTGCAAACGCGATCGCCTTTTTTAACCGCGCTGACGTCTGCGCCGATCTCAATCACATCGCCCACCACCATATTGCCGAGCTGGAAGTGCCCGAACTGGATCCCGCGCGGGGCACCTTCCGGGCGCGGCATAAACATCTGCCATTCTGAATTGAAGTCTTCATCAATAAACGGGCTGGCGGCGCGGAAATCGACCACTTCGGTGCCGTGCTTCGGCGCACCGAACAGTACCTTAATTTTGACTTCATTCGCCGCCACCGGACGATCCTGATACTCCACAAGCGCCGCCACGCGCGGCTCAGATGCAATAAGCTTTTTCATTAAAAATTCCTGAATGTAAATTGCGGTTAGCCTTTAACGCCGCCCGCGGTTAACCCACTTTTAATAAAACGTTCGGATAGCGCGTACATCACCACAACCGGCAGTGCGGTCACCAGCGATGCCGCCATCATGCGGCCCCAGATGTAATCGGGGGTGCTGAACAGCGCGTTCAGCCCAACGGGAAGCGTGAAGTTGCTGGCGCTGGAGAGGAAAATCGAGGCAAACAGAAAGTCGTTCCACGCCACCATAAAGCAGTAAACAAACACCGAGATCAGCCCGGAAATCGCCAGCGGCACGGTGATATAGAAGATGATCTGCAGTCGGTTCAGGCCATCCATCATGGCCGCCTCTTCTATTTCGTCCGGCAGCGTGTCGAAGTAGCTTTTCAACATAAATACCGCCGTCGGCAGGGTTTGCGTCACCATGGTGATAATCAGCGCCATCTCCGTGTCGTATATCCCGAGCGCGGTGATGATTTTGAACAGCGGGACCATCAGCAAAATCCCGGAAAACATATACACGGTGTAAAAACTGGCATTGACCGCCATCCGTCCTTTGAAGCGCAGTTTGGACAGGGCGTAGGCCCCAAGGATGCCGATCACAACCGCCAGCCCGGAAGAAACCAGCGACACCACCAGGCTATTCTGGAAGTAGGTGACAAACGGAAAAATGGTCGGGTTAAAAATGTCCAGGTAGTGCTGGAGCGTCCAGTGCTGCGGCAGCAGCGTCGGATGCAGCGAGATCGCCTCTTTAGAGCTTTTGAACGAGGTCATCAGCATCACAAAAAAGGGAAACAATGTGATGCCAAGAAACAGCACCAGCCCGAGATAAAACCCGATGCGCGGTGCAAGGCGTTTATTTGTTGCCATGGAGATTCACCCGTTTTCTGGAAATCAGGATCACAGCGAACACAATGGCGAACAGCACCACGGAAATCGCCGATGCTTTGCCTAAGTCGTTAAATGCGAACGCCGTTTTGTAGAGGTAGACGCCGAGGATGTCGACTTTGGTGGTCAGCAACCAGACGTCGGCGAACATGTAAAACATCCAGATCGTGCGCAGCGTGATCACCGTTGCCAGCACCGGCATAATCGCCGGCAACGTGACGATGCGAAACCGCTGCCAGGCGTTCGCCCCGTCCATTTCCGCGGCTTCATACAGCGATTTGTCGATGGTCTGTAAAATCGCGAGGAACGAGATAAATGCGTAGGGGAAATAGCGCCAGATGGCGAACAGTACCACCAGCACAAAGCTGCTGCCGGGGTTGTCGAACCACAGCGGTGCTTTTTCGTAAAGATGCAGGATATCCACACCGAGGTAGTTCACCAGCCCGTAGCCGTTGTTGAACATGTACTTCCAGGCAAACACCAGCGAGATGGACGGCGTGACGTAAGAGAGGATCACCAGCGAGCGCGCGGTTTTGCGAAACCGAAACTCGCGGTTGAAAAACAGCGCCACTGCCAGCCCTAAGCCTGAGCTCCCAATCACCACCAGCGCGGTATACCAGAAGGTCGTCCACAATGCGTGCCAGAAGCCGGGATCGCCGAGGATGCCCGCATAGTTGGCCAGCCCGACAAAATGCGCGGCAATGCGCGGATTCAGCGGCAGGCGCAAAAAACTGATTTCGACGTTCGAGAGCATTGGCCACGCCACCAGGCCCCCCAGCAATAACAGGCTGGGGGCCAGCAGCATCAGGGCAAATGGCAAATCTGAACGACCAGAAAATACCTTCATAACACCCTTCCTTGCGTTGACGTTACTGCGCAGCCAGCGCGGCGATGCGCGTTTGGCTCTGGGCCAGCGTAGCGTTTACGTCCTTGTTGCCGACCGTCACGTTATTCACCATGGCGTTCAGCGCGCCGGAGCCGGTGATATCGCCCATGCGGGTGAAGTTTTTATCGCCGACCGACCCAAAAACCTGCACGTTGGGATACTGGGCGATAAGCTGGGCGGGCAACGTGCCGAAGGCTTTGATGACCGGATTGTCTTTATAGGATGGGGTATCCGACACGGCGCGGATCACCGGCAGCGCCGCGCCAGGTGACATCAGCACCCAATCCGCCGCGTTTTGCGCCTGCTCCATAAACACCACGAATTTTTTTGCAGCCTCGGTTTCCGGCTCGGACTGACCCACGGTAAGCGTCAGCGAAGTAATCATCCCGTATACCGCCGGGCTTTTCTGGTTCGGCACCACAAAACCGAGATCCTGCGGATCGCCTTCGCTGTAGACGGCGGGTAGGATATAAGTGGAGTAAATCGCCATCGGCGCTGCGCCATTCATAAAGGCATCTTTGATTTCCATGACGTTGTTGGAACCCGGCATGGTGTCTTTGGCCAGCGCCTGATAGAACGTCAACGCCTGCGCCATTTGGGGCGTATTGATAGTCACCGCGCCGCTGGCGTCGAATACGTTGGCGTTATTGGACAGCGCAAACTGGGAAAAGGCCTGTTCGGTCATGACGCTTTCCGCCGTCGGCAGCGCAATACCGTATTTTTTATGCGCCGGATCGTTTAACGCGCCAGCGACAGCCAGCAGCGAATCCCAGTCGCGAGGCGGCTGTAGCCCTGCATTGGCTAAGGCCGATTTTTTGTACCAGATGCCCTGAATCCAGGCGCTGATCGGAACCCCGGTCCAGGCTTTTGCGTCCTCGGTGCGCACAATGCGCAGCACCCCATCGTAAAAAGCGCTATCGCCCAGGGTAGAAATCACCCCCTGAATAGCCTCCCGATCGAGCAGTTGTTCTTTATCCATGACCTTGGCGTAGTCATGACTGATCTCGATGATATCCGGCAAGGCCCCGGAGCGTGCCAGGGTGGTCACCTTGGTATTGTAGGCATCTTCTTCCACGGGCACTTGTTTAACCCTGATACCCGGATTCTCTTGTTCGAAGCGTTCGATCAGTTTGCCAATCACGGCCTGGCGCTCCTGCTCAACGGAGGAGTGCATAAATTCAATGGTGACGGAATCCTTTTTTTCATCATTGCAGCCTGCCAGTAAGGCGCAGGCGACCAGTGCTGATAACAGCACGATTTTATTTTTCCGCATGGTCATTTCCTTTTTGTATTAGCTAAGCCACAGGGATTGCCAGGGACCTAACGTTATTGCGTTACCATTAATAAATTCCCCGCGGATTAATTCATTATATTGCCCCTTCCCTAAGGATAATGACTGAGGCCGATCGGTGAAATTAAATAGCGCGGTGATTTTTCCTTCTTGCGCGTTGCCTCGAATAATTTCCAGCACGCCGTGAGATTTTTCATTAATACTGAATTCGCTGTCGGGGTGAAAGGCGGTATGACGCTTACGAACCGCAATAAGATGCGTCAATGCTTCCAGCGTGCGCGCGCGTAAATTTTCAGGTTGCGAAATTAACTGTTCGATTTCCGACTCGCGGTATTTTTGACGATTAATTGCCCGGTTATAGCCCAGGCGCGCCACACCCTGATAATCATTACGCGACCCCAGCACGCTTTGAATATAAATTGCCGGAACGCCAGGGAAGGTTAATAACAAGGCATGCGCCAGCACAAAACGCGCCAGCCGTTCATTGTCATCGCAGTCCGGCGGCGTCAGGGCGTCCATATAGGTTACGTTTAATTCATAAGGGCTACGGGTGCCGTCGGGGTTATTTTTCCAGTTGACCTTCGCGCCATCCGTTTCCAGCATTGCCACTAAATCTAAAATTTCCTGTTCGCCAATAATCCCGCGCAGCGGATTCAAACCAATGCCGTCATGCGAAGCGAGAAAGTTAAACCAGGTGGTCCGCCCGTCGCCTGTTGGCGGCAGCACGCTGGCCCAGTTTTTCAGCGTGCTCACCGACTGGGTACGAATGGCATGCAGCACCAGCGGCGGCAGCGGGAACTGGTAAACCATATGCGCTTCATCGCCGCCGTTGCCCAGGTAAGAGACGTTGTCTTTATGGGGCACGTTAGTTTCAGTCACAATTACCGTACCCGGCGCGACCTTATCGGCAACGGCGCGGAATAGCTTCACCAGCAGGTGGGTGTTTTCCAGATGGATACAGGACGTACCGGGGGTTTTCCACATAAAGCCCACGGCGTCCAGGCGAATATAATCGGCTCCCTGCTCCAGGTAGTGGATCAGCACGTCCACCATCGCCAGCATGACGTTAGGGTTGGCGAAATTGAGGTCAACCTGGTCTGCGCTGAAGGTTGTCCAGACATATTTTGTTTCGCCACTCGCAAAGGTGAACGGCGTTAACAGCGGCAATGCCCGGGGACGTGTGACGGCGGATAAATCCACGCCGGGGTCGATAGCAATAAAGAAATCCTGATATTCAGGGCTGTGATTAAGATAGCCTTTAAACCATTCGCTTTCGGCTGACATATGATTGCAAACAAAATCAAACATCAGGCGCGTGGATTTTTTAAGGGCATCGATATCGTGCCAGTCGCCATAGTCAGGAGACACCTGGTGATAATCTTTTACGGAAAATCCATCATCGGACGTCCAGGGATAAAACGGCAAGAAATGCACCAGGGGAAAAGCGCTGGCGAGATAATCATTATAAAATCGGCTGAATGTTGTTAACGTTTTTTCATTTGGTGCAGAGAATTGATCGGCATAAGTAATAAGGACCACATCTGATTCATCCCATCCCTGCTTACGGGCGCTTTTAATTCTCTGGCATCCATTGAGAACCTGCGCCGTTAATTTATCGCGTAACGCCTGATTAAAGGAATCCGGATAAATGCGTTCGACTATCTGAATTATTTTGTCCATTGCTGATTTTCCATGGTAGCGGTCCCACGAAAAAGAAATCTACTCCTGAGGCTTATTTCTGTCAATGCAGCCTGCATCACAGAAATTGTTAACACTGAAAATTGGGATGTGTGAAAGTGGACATCACGACGGGTATTTTCGGTAAAGGTCCCTGTTAGCCGCTCAGAAAGAATGTATTTATTAAACCCATTGAAAAAAGATATAAAAAAACCGCTCCGAAGAGCGGTCAGGCATTGCGCGAACCATTACAGCGCTTTAAGGATCGCATCCACGCTGGCTTTGGCATCGCCAAACAGCATATGCGTGTTTTCCTTGAAGAACAGCGGGTTCTGAACGCCAGCGTAGCCGGTATTCATCGAACGTTTAAACACGATAACGTTTTGCGCTTTCCACACTTCTAACACCGGCATACCGGCGATGGGGCTACGCGGATCGTCCTGCGCCGCCGGGTTAACCGTGTCGTTAGCGCCGATAACCAGAACGGTGTCGGTATCGGCGAAGTCGTCGTTGATTTCGTCCATTTCCAGCACGATGTCATACGGCACTTTGGCTTCCGCCAGCAGCACGTTCATATGGCCTGGCAAACGGCCCGCAACCGGGTGAATGCCGAAACGCACCTTGATGCCGCGCGCGCGCAGACGTTCAGTAATTTCCGCTACCGGATACTGCGCCTGCGCCACCGCCATGCCATAGCCAGGGGTAATGATCACCGAGTGGGAGTTTTTCAGCATCTCCGCAGTATCTTCTGCACTGATTTCACGATGCTCGCCCACTTCGTCGCTTTCGCCAGTGGAAGAACCGTCGGTGCCGAAGCCCCCCGCGATCACGCTGATAAACGAGCGGTTCATTGCCTTACACATAATGTAAGACAGAATCGCCCCCGAAGAGCCTACCAGCGCGCCGGTCACGATCAGCAGGTCGTTGCTGAGCATAAAGCCCGCCGCCGCTGCCGCCCAACCGGAATAGGAGTTGAGCATCGACACCACCACCGGCATATCCGCCCCGCCGATAGAGGCCACCAGGTGCCAGCCAAACGCCAGCGCGATGAGGGTCATAATCAGCAGCGCCAGCACCTGCAGCCCCACGCTTTCGGTACGCACGAACACGATCAGCAGCAGGAACGAGACCACCAGCGCCGCCAGGTTCAGCTTGTGACGGTTCGGCAGCATCAGCGGTTTAGACGAAATCTTGCCGCGCAGTTTGCCAAACGCCACGATGGAGCCGGTAAAGGTCACCGCGCCGATAAACACGCCCAGGAACACTTCGGTCAAATGAATGTTGACCAGAATCGGCTCCAGGCCCGCGTCGTGATACAGATAGCTGTTGAAACCCACCAGCACCGCCGCCAGACCGACGAAGCTGTGCAGAATGGCCACCAGCTCCGGCATTTCGGTCATTTCGACTTTCTTCGCCAGGTGAATACCGATCGCGCCGCCAATCACCATGGCAACGATGATCCACACCACGTTGCCGGTATCCGGCCCGAAAATGGTGGCAATCAGCGCAATTGCCATACCGGCGATACCAAACATGTTGCCCTGACGGGACGTCTCATGTTTGGAAAGCCCGGCCAGGCTGAAAATAAACAGAATCGCGGCAACAATGTATGCAGCTGTGACTAATCCTCCAGACATGTGTTACCCCTTAGTTCTTCCGGAACATTTTCAGCATGCGCTGAGTGACGGTGAATCCACCAAAAATATTGATACTGGCGATCAGCACGGCGATGAAGCTTAAGAAACTTACCCAGCCGCCATGGCCAATTTGCAATAGCGCGCCCACCACGATAATTCCCGAGATGGCGTTGGTCACCGACATCAGCGGCGTATGCAGCGCATGGGAGACGTTCCATACCACGTAGTAGCCGACGACACAGGCGAGGGCGAACACGGTGAAGTGACCGAGGAAGGCTTTCGGGGCCACATCCGCCAGCCAGCCGAACAGAATAATCGCCAGCGCCATCAGGGCGTATTTCCGCCACGGTGAAGCCGGTTTCGGCGGTTCAATGTGAGCGGCTTCGACTTTTTTGGCCGCCTGCGGCTGAGCGGAAACCTGAATCGGCGGCGCAGGCCAGGTGACTTCGCCGTCGCGGATCACGGTGACGCCGCGCACCACCACGTCATCGAAATCGATGACCACATTACCGTCTTTTTCTTTGCACAGCAGTTTCAGCAGGTTGACCAGGTTGGTACCGTAGAGCTGGGATGACTGGGTCGGCAGACGGCCCGGCAGGTCGGTATAGCCAATCACTTTCACGCCATTGGCGGTTTCAAAGACCTGGTTCGGGACGGTGTATTCGCAGTTGCCGCCGTTTTGCGCCGCCAGATCGACCACCACGCTGCCCGGCTTCATGGAGTCAACCATTTCGCGGGTGATCAGCGTCGGCGCGGGTTTACCGGGGATCAGCGCCGTGGTGACGATGATGTCGACGTCCTTCGCCTGAGCGGCAAACAGCGCCATTTCGGCCTTGATAAACGCTTCAGACATCACTTTGGCATAGCCATCGCCGCTGCCCGCCTCTTCCTTGAAATCCAGCTCAAGGAATTCCGCGCCCATACTCTGCACCTGCTCTTTCACTTCCGGGCGGGTGTCGAAGGCGCGCACGATAGCGCCGAGGCTGTTGGCCGCACCAATTGCCGCCAGACCGGCAACGCCTGCGCCAATCACCATCACTTTTGCCGGCGGAACTTTGCCTGCCGCCGTGATCTGCCCGGTGAAGAAGCGGCCGAACTGGTGCGCGGCTTCCACAATCGCCCGATAACCCGCGATGTTCGCCATTGAGCTTAAAGCATCGAGAGACTGGGCGCGCGAAATACGCGGTACCGAGTCCATGGCCATCACGGTGACGTTGCGCGCCGCCAGCTGCTCCAGCAATGCGGGGTTTTGCGCGGGCCAGATAAAGCTCACTAACGTGGTTCCCGGATTCAGCAGCGGGATTTCTTCCCCGGTGGGGGCGTTAACTTTTAAAATAACGTCCGATGCCCAGATCTCATCGGAACCCACTACCTCCGCGCCTGCCTGTACAAACGCGTCGTCATCAAAGCTTGCCAGTTTGCCCGCGTCGCGCTCAATGGCGACGGTGAAACCCAGTTTCAGCAGCTGTTCCACCGTTTTAGGCGTTGCTGCGACGCGGGTTTCATTGGCCAACCGCTCTTTTGGTACACCAATACGCATAGTATTCCCTTCCATCGGTTTTTAATGATGGTTTGCCCATTTAACCCTGGCGCAAGCAGCCCGTTCTGGCGCCGCTTAACGCCTGGAAAAATATCTTTGTAACAAACTTTCTATAACCTACTGAAAATAACGACTGTGATCCAGATTCGATCTACTGAATTTTTGGGTTAATCGCGAAAACGGAAGTGAATACCGGTGCTGATAGCTTTTTTTATCGGGTTTTCCTTCCGGAAGGCCGATTTAACGCTTTATTGCCGCGACAAAACATGATTCTACACCGCGTCAAATCGCTGTTTTAACATCAATTTAACGCTAAAAGTCATAAGCTTTATCATTTATTCCGGTCAGGCGGCTATTTTTGCATCCATAACGCGAGGTTATTACCCCAAAGAGTGCCTGGCGCACCAGATGACAAAAATGGCGCAGACAATAACGTCCTTTCAATGCAATAATCAGCGGCTGACGGTTTTTAGCATGCAATATCAGTTTTCATTTTTGCGCAAGGCAAAGGATTAATGTTTATGAAGCTCAAGAATTCCCTTCTGGTGTCTGCTGTGTTGTCGCTCTGCGCGTTATCCGCACAGGCTGCCACCGAATTAACGCCAGAGCAGGCAGCCGCGCTGAAACCCTTTGACCGTATCACCATCACGGGAAGGTTTAACGCAATCAACGAAGCGGCGACAGCCATCTCGCGTAAAGCCGATAGCGTTGGCGCCGCCTCCTTTTATATCGTTGATACGAATGACACTGGCAACAGCGGCAACTGGCGCGTCATTGCAGACGTTTATCATGAAAATGCACCAACAGCAGAAGCCGTTAAAAACCGTGTGATCGCGGGCGTCATGGAGCTGCCGAAAGATCAGGCGATTGCTCTGGAACCTTTCGACACCGTGACCGTTCAGGGCTTCTACCGTAGCCAGCCGGAAGTCAATGAAGCCATCGCCAAAGCAGCGAAAGCCAAAGACGCCGCGTCGTTCTATATCGTTCGTCAGGTCGATGCCAACCAGGGCGGCAACCAGCGTATTACCGCTTTTATCTATAAAGCAGATGCCAAAAAACGCGTACTGCAAAGCCCGGATGCCATCCCTGCGGATTCCGATGCCGGACGCGCAGCCATTGCTGCGGGCGGTGAAGCGGCTAAACAGGTTGAAATCCCGGGCGTGGCGACCACCGCTTCGCCAAGCAGCGATGTCGGCCGCTTCTTTGAAACCCAGTCGTCTAAAGGCGGTCGTTACACTGTCACGCTGCCGGACGGCACTAAAATCGAAGAAGTGAACAAAATCACCGCAGCGCAAATGGTGCCGTTCGATAGCGTGAAATTCACCGGCAACTACGGCAACATGACCGAAATCTCCTACCAGGTGGCGAAACGCGCCGCCAAAAAAGGCGCGAAGTATTACCATATTACGCGTCAGTGGCAGGAGCGCGGCGGCAACATTACTATCAGCGCCGACCTCTTTAAATAAGCGTCCCGACTACGCTTTTAAAGGCAGCCCATGGCTGCCTTTTTTCATGTGCGTAAGTTTTTATGTGATACATCATTGAAAGCTGACTTCGCACTCCGTAGAATCGCGCGCCTCAGAGCGATCCTCCATGGTTATGCGCCCGGGCGGTATAATTATTCTGGATCAGCCTTATTTTTCAAACAGGATTCCTATGGATAAAAAACTGGGCCTTACCGCATTAACCGCGCTGGTTTTAAGCTCGATGCTGGGCGCGGGCGTTTTCAGTTTGCCGCAGAATATGGCGCAGGTCGCCAGCCCCGCTGCGCTGTTGATTGGCTGGGCGATTACTGGCGTCGGGATCCTGATGCTGGCGATGGCGATGCTGTTGCTTACCCGTATCCGTCCCGATCTCGACGGCGGGATTTTCACCTACGCCCGTGAAGGTTTTGGCGAGTTAATCGGTTTTTGCTCGGCATGGGGTTACTGGCTGTGTGCGGTGATCGCCAACGTTTCCTATCTGGTCATCGTGTTTTCGGCACTCAGTTTCTTTACCGATACCCCAGAGCTGCGGCTGTTCGGCGATGGGAATACCTGGCAATCCATCGTCGGCGCGTCGGTATTACTGTGGGTTGTCCACTGGCTGGTGCTGCGCGGCGTCCAGACTGCCGCCAGCATTAACCTGGCCGCCACCCTGGCGAAGCTGTTACCGCTGGGGCTGTTTATTGTCCTGGCGATTATCGCCTTCCGGTTGCCGACCTTTAGCCTCGACTTTACCGGCGTGGCGTTAGGCGTCCCGGTGTGGGAACAGGTGAAAAATACCATGCTGATCACCCTGTGGGTGTTTATTGGTGTGGAGGGTGCGGTAGTGGTATCCGCGCGCGCCCGCAACAAACGTGACGTGGGCCGCGCTACGCTGCTGGCGGTATTTGCCGCGCTGGCGGTGTATCTGCTGGTGACGCTGCTGTCGCTGGGGGTGATCGCCCGTCCGGAGCTGGCGCAGATGCGTAACCCTTCAATGGCGGGGCTGATGGTGGAAATGATGGGGCCGTGGGGCGAAGTAATTATCGCCGCCGGGCTAATTGTTTCTGTATGCGGGGCGTATTTGAGCTGGACCATCATGGCCGCCGAGGTGCCGCTGTTGGCCGCGACCCATAAAGCCTTCCCGCGCATTTTCTCACGCCAGAATCAAAACGGCGCGCCGTCGGCGTCGCTGTGGCTGACCAATATCAGCATTCAGCTGTGCCTGGTGCTGATCTGGGCCACCGGTTCGGATTACAACACCCTGTTGACCATCGCTTCTGAGATGATTCTGGTGCCCTACTTCCTGGTCGGCGCTTACCTGCTCAAAGTCGCCACCCGGCCGCTTCACACCGCCGTAGGTGTCGGTGCCTGTATTTATGGGTTATGGTTGCTGTATGCGTCTGGCCCGATGCACCTGCTGCTTTCCGTGGTGCTGTATGCACCGGGTTTGCTGGTGTTTCTGTATGCCCGCCGCACGCACGATAACAATATCGTGCTTAAGCAAACTGAAAAATTGCTGATAGGCTTATTACTGGTTGCCGCTTTGCCAGCCACATGGATGCTGATGGGGTAAACGCCCCATCTTCGTCATGATCTACTGACGAGGGTTACGTTATGGGGAATACACCACACCGACCAATTTTGATTACCGGGGGCGGCCGCCGTATCGGGCTGGCCCTCGCCCACCATTTTCTGGCTGAAAAGCACCCGGTTATCGTGAGCTATCGCGCCCATTACCCTGCCATCGACGTGCTGACGGAGATGGGCGCGCAGTGTATCAAGGCTGATTTTTCCACCGATGAAGGCATCCTGGCTTTCGCGGAACAGGTTAAGAAACTGACGCCGTGCCTGCGCGCCATTATTCATAACGCCAGCGCCTGGCAAACGGAAAAGGCCGGGCCGATTTCCGGAGATGTGATCACCGAAATGATGCAGGTGCATGTCCACGCGCCCTATTTAATCAAC
Organism: Atlantibacter hermannii; assembly: GCF_009907385.1. GTDB lineage: Bacteria > Pseudomonadota > Gammaproteobacteria > Enterobacterales > Enterobacteriaceae > Atlantibacter > Atlantibacter hermannii_A. The sequence continues at coordinate 238,218 of NZ_JAAATR010000033.1, read as the reverse complement.
CTTTCCCTTGAGCCACTGCTGCGCGGTCACGGCCATGCGGCCAGCGATATCATTCACTTTACCGATTACGTGGTGGAGCGCGGCAGCGAAAAACATATCGCCTATGCAGCCAGTAAGGCGGCGCTGGATAATATGACGCGCTCTTTTGCCCGTAAGCTTGCTCCGGAAGTCAAAGTGAACGCCATTGCCCCGTCGCTGATCTTATTTAACGAGCTGGATGACGCCGCCTACCGGCAACGCGCGCTGAATAAATCGCTGATGAAAACTGAACCGGGGGAGAAAGAAGTTATCGACCTGGTGGAATATCTGCTGACCAGCTGTTACGTGACAGGACGCAGTTTTCCGGTGGACGGCGGACGCCATCTTCGCTAGTGGTTTACCCGGCGTTAATGGAACCCGGCGCGATGAAGGTGTAACCTGTTTTTTTTGGTCGATAAGCGCCGGTCTATGAGCAAAATTGTATTTGTGGAAGACGATCCTGAGGTAGGCTCGCTGATTGCAGCCTACCTTGGCAAGCATGATATCGAGGTGATGCTGGAGACGCGCGGCGATCGGGCCATCGACGTGATTCTGGCGCAGCAGCCGGATCTGGTACTGCTGGATATTATGCTACCGGGAAAAGACGGCATGAGTCTGTGCCGCGACCTGCGCCCGCTATGGCCGGGGCCGATCGTGCTGCTCACCTCGCTGGACAGCGATATGAACCACATCCTGGCGCTGGAAATGGGCGCCAACGATTACATCCTTAAAACCACCCCGCCTGCGGTACTGCTTGCCCGCCTGCGTTTGCACTTACGCCAGCGCCTGAGCACCGCATCCCCTGAACCCACCCCGTCGCGTTCACCGCATAAAGCATTGCACTTCGGCACGCTGTGCATCGATCCCCTCAACCGCCAGGTGCGGCTGGGCGAGCGGAATGTGGTGCTCTCCACCGCCGATTTCGACCTGCTCTGGGAGCTGGCGACCCATGCCGGCAATATTATGGACCGCGACGCGCTGCTCAAAAATTTGCGCGGCGTGAGCTATGACGGGCTGGATCGCAGCGTGGATGTGGCTATCTCACGGCTAAGAAAGAAGCTCAACGACAGCGCGACCGAACCCTACCGTATCAAGACCGTGCGCAATAAGGGCTATCTCTTTGCCCCTCATGCCTGGGAAACAGCGGATTAAACGAATAGTGGCCGTATGAAGAAACTCTTTATTCAGTTTTATTTGCTGCTGTTCGTCTGTTTTCTGGTGATGACGATGCTGGTCGGCCTGGTTTATAAATTCACCGCTGAACGTGCCGGGCGCCAGTCGCTGGATGATTTAATGAAAAGCTCGCTGTACCTGATGCGCAGCGAGCTGCGCGAAATTCCGCCGAAAGACTGGAATAAAACCATTAAACAGCTGGATTTTAACCTGTCGTTCGATCTGCGGATTGAGCCTCTGAATCATTTTCATCTCGACGCCCGGCCCGCCGAGCGCCTGCGCAGCGGCGAGATCGTGGCGCTGGATGATGAATACACCTTTATTCAACGCATCCCCCGCAGCCACTACGTGCTGGCGGTTGGGCCAGTACCTTATCTCTATTTTATGCATCAAATGCGCCTGCTCGACGTGGCGCTGATTGTGTTTATTGCCTTCTCGCTGGCGGTGCCGGTATTTATCTGGCTGCGACCGCACTGGAAAGAGATGCTCCGGCTGGAATCCGCCGCGCAGCGGTTTGGAGAAGGCCATCTGGATGAGCGTATCCATTTTGACGATACCTCAAGCTTTGAACGGCTCGGCGTGGCCTTTAATCAGATGGCGGATAACATCAATACCCTGATTGCCAGTAAAAAACAGCTGATCGACGGCATTGCTCACGAACTGCGCACCCCGCTGGTGCGGCTGCGCTACCGGCTGGAGATGAGCGATAACCTGTCGGAGGCCGAAAACGCTGCGCTGAACCGCGACATTGGCCAACTGGAAGCGTTGATTGACGAACTGCTGACCTACGCCCGCCTCGACCGCCCCCAACACGAGCTGCACCTGAAACCGGTGGAATTAGCAGGCTGGCTGGAAAATCACCTCAGCGATCTCCAGGCGCTGCATCCGGCCAAAACGCTGACGCTGCTGCCCTCAACGCCGTGTGAAAGCCTGTTGGATCTACGCCTGATGGCGCGGGTGCTGGATAACTTAGTTAACAACGCGCTGCGCTACTGCCAGCAGCGTATTGAAATTCAGTTCGCCAGCGACGGCGTTACCGGCGTGTTGACGGTGGATGATGATGGACCCGGCATTCCGGACGGCGAACGCCAGCGGGTTTTTGAACCTTTTGTGCGCCTCGATCCGAGCCGCGACCGCGCAACCGGCGGCTGCGGTCTGGGGCTGGCGATTGTCAGCTCGGTGGCGACGGCGATGGGCGGCAGCGTAGCGGCCCGTCACAGCCCGCTCGGCGGCGCTCGGTTTGAATTTAGCTGGCCGCTCCAGCGCTGAATTTTACCTTGCCAGACTTTACAGCACGGTGGTCAGACGCAGGTTCTCATGCTATATCTATATAGTATGTTGTAACTAAAGGTGCCCACAATGCGCTACGATCTCGCCCAACGCCTCACGTCTACTTTTCAGGAGATGGAACATCTGCTGCTCGGGTTTAAAGAGATGCTCGAACCCTGCCGCCGGCTCAGCGCCAGGGTGTTCGCCCTTCCGCCTGTCGATAAAGGCAAAGAGCACGATCCGCTGGAAAAAATCAGCGTGACTCAGCTCCTGAGTAAAGCAGCCCATGACGCCACGATGCGTCACTTTACCCATCTTTTTATCCAGCAACAGTCGGAAAACCGCAGCAGCAAAGCGGCCCTGCGTCTGCCCGGCGCCATCTGTTATGCGGTGAGCACCGCCCAGCGCCAGCAGCTGCTGGAGACCATCCAGACGATTAACCAGCTCAAAACCCAGTTCTCGGAGATTGTCGCGGTGGAATCTGGCCTGACGCCCGCGCAGCGCTTTGAGTGGGTGCATCACTATCTGCCGGGCCTGATCACGCTAAACGCCTATCGGCAAATTACGGTGCTGGAAAACCCGGCGACCCTCCGCTTCGGCTGGGCCAATAAGCATTTCATCAAGAATTTCACCCGCGAAGAGGTGCTGGGGATGCTGGAGAAAAGTCTGAAGTCACCCCGGGCGGTGGCGCCGTGGAGCAAGGAGCAGTGGCGCGAAAAGGTGGAACAGGAGTATCACGCAATCGCCTCGTTGCCGGAAGCCGCGCGCTTCAAAATCAAGCGCCCGGTTAAGGTGCAGCCGGTGGCGCGCGTGTGGTATGCGGCGCAGCAAAAGCAGGTGCAAATCGCCTGCCCGTCGCCGCTCATCGTGCTGTGTTCCGATGAGCCCGGCACGCCGGTGCCGGAAATCGGCGAACTGCTTAACTACGATGCCGAACACGTTCAGCACCGGCATAAGCCGCAGGCGGAGCCGCTGGAACTGCTGATCCCCCGCCTGCACCTTTACCTTGCGCGTTAAGGCTTCATGCTGCCGACCATATCCTGCGGGCGCACCCAGGCGTCGAATTCGGCCTCCGTCAGGTAGCCCAGTTTCAGGGCGGAGGCCCTGAGCGTCAGCCCCTCTTTGTGGGCTTTTTTGGCGATTTCCGCCGCTTTGTCGTAGCCGATATGGGTATTGAGCGCCGTTACCAGCATCAGCGAATCGTTGAGCAACTGGTCGATGCGCTCGCGGTTCGGTTCAATCCCGGTAGCGCAATGGTGATCGAAGCTGTCCATCCCGTCTGCCAGCAGGCGAATCGACTGGAGGAAGTTGTCGATAACCATCGGGCGGAACACGTTCAACTCAAAGTTGCCCATCGCGCCGCCCATGTTGATAGCCACATCGTTGCCCATCACCTGGCAGCACAGCATGGTCAACGCTTCGCACTGGGTCGGGTTAACTTTGCCTGGCATGATCGAGCTGCCCGGTTCGTTTTCCGGAATAGTGATTTCACCGATGCCGCAGCGCGGGCCGGAGGCCAGCCAGCGTACATCGTTGGCGATTTTCATCAGCGAAGCTGCCAGCCCTTTCAGCGCGCCGTGGGCGTGAACCAGCGCGTCGCAGGTCGCCAGCGCCTCAAATTTATTCGGCGCGGTGACGAACGGCTGGTTGGTGATTGCCGCCAGCTCGTTAGCCACCCGCTCAGCATACTCCGGATGGGTATTCAGCCCGGTGCCCACCGCCGTACCGCCCAGCGCCAGTTCAGCCACGTGCGGCAGGCTCTGTTCGATGTGCCTCAGGTTATGCTCCAGCATCGCCACCCAGCCGGAAATTTCCTGCCCGAGGGTCAGCGGCGTGGCGTCCTGCAGGTGGGTACGGCCAATCTTGACGATATCGCTGAAGGCGCTGGATTTGGCTTTCAGGGTGGCGGTGAGCTGGTTGAGCGACGGGATCAGCTGCTCGCGCAGGGCAATGACCGCCGCCACGTGCATCGCCGTGGGGAACACGTCGTTGGAGCTTTGGCTTTTATTCACGTCATCGTTCGGGTGAACGTTGCGCCCCATACCACGCTCGCCGCCCAGCAGTTCGCTCGCCCGGTTCGCCAGCACTTCATTCATGTTCATGTTGGTCTGGGTGCCGGATCCGGTTTGCCAGATTGCCAGCGGGAATTCGCCGGCATGCTGGCCGTTAAGCACTTCATCCGCTGCCGAAATAATCGCCTCGCCCCGCTCTTGCGGCAACAGCTGCAAATCCATATTCACTTTGGCCGCCGCGCGTTTGGTGAGTGCCAGCGCGTGGATCAGCGCCGTCGGCATTTTTTCCGTTGAAATGCGAAAATGTTCCAGCGAGCGCTGGGTCTGCGCGCCCCACAGTTTATCGGCAGGCACATCAATCGCGCCCATGGAATCACTTTCACTACGATACGTTGCCATTCAATGTCTCCTTAACAAGAAAGTTATCAAGCCGACATGACTCACAGAAAATTAACGCTTTAAGTATTGATTAAGAAGGCCGTTTAGTTTGCTGGTTAGTGCGGTTATCGAAGGGAAAAACCGCCTCCCGTGAACGAGAGGCGGTAAAAACAGTTATTTGACGCAGCTGGCGCACTGCGAGGACTGGATTTGAGCGAAGAAGTCGTTGCCTTTGTCATCCACGAGGATAAACGCCGGGAAATCTTCCACTTCGATTTTCCAGATCGCTTCCATACCCAGCTCCGGGTATTCGACGCATTCGAGGCTCTTGATGCTGCTTTGGGCCAGCACCGCCGCCGGGCCGCCGATGCTGCCCAGGTAGAAGCCGCCGTGTTTGTGGCAGGCGTCGGTAACCTGTTTGCTGCGGTTGCCCTTCGCCAGCATGATCATACTGCCGCCGTTGGCCTGGAGCAGGTCAACGTAGGAGTCCATGCGCCCTGCGGTGGTCGGGCCGAGCGAGCCGGAGGCGTACCCTTCCGGGGTTTTGGCCGGGCCGGCGTAATAGATCGGGTGATCTTTCACGTACTGCGGCAGCCCTTCGCCGTTATCGATGCGCTCTTTGAGTTTGGCGTGGGCGATGTCGCGCGCCACGATGATGGTGCCGGAGAGCGACAGGCGGGTAGAGACCGGATATTGCGACAGTTGCGCCAGGATGTCGCTCATCGGGCGGTTAAGGTCCACGCGCACCGCTTCGCCTTCCCCTGCGCGTTGCAGTTCTTTCGGGATGTACTTGCCTGGATTATTTTCCAGTTTTTCAATCCAGATGCCCTGGCGGTTGATTTTGGCTTTGATGTTGCGGTCTGCCGAGCAGGAGACGCCCATGCCCACCGGGCAGGACGCGCCATGACGCGGCAAACGCACCACGCGGATGTCGTGGGCGAAGTATTTGCCGCCAAACTGGGCCCCGAGACCGAGTTTTTGCGCCTCTTCCAGCAGCTCTTTTTCAAGCTGGATATCGCGGAATGCCTGGCCGTGCTCATTACCTTCCGTCGGCAGGCCGTCGTAATATTTGGTGGATGCCAGCTTCACGGTTTTTAAGGTCGATTCCGCCGAGGTGCCGCCGATGACGAACGCAATGTGATACGGCGGACAGGCTGCGGTGCCAAGGCTACGCATTTTCTCCACCAGCCAGTTTTTCAGCTTGCCGGGGCTGAGCAACGCTTTGGTTTCCTGGTACAGATAGGTTTTGTTAGCTGAACCGCCGCCTTTAGCGATGCACAGGAATTTGTACTCGTCGCCGTCCACGCTGTAGAGGTCAATCTGCGCCGGTAAGTTGGTGCCGGTGTTCACCTCTTTGTACATATCCAGCGCGGCATTCTGGGAGTAACGCAGATTATCTTCGGTGTAGGTGTTATAAACGCCGTGCGCCAGCGCCGCTTCATCACCGCCGCCGGTCCAGACACGCTGGCCTTTTTTCCCGACGATAATCGCGGTGCCGGTGTCCTGGCAGGTCGGCAAAATACCTTTGGCAGCAATTTCTGAGTTGCGTAAAAATTGCAGGGCCACATACTTGTCGTTTTCGCTGGCTTCCGGGTCGGCCAGAATATCCGCTACCTGCTGCTGATGGGCCGGGCGCAGCATAAACGAAGCGTCATGGAAGGCGTGTTGCGCCAGCAAGGTCAGCGCCTGCGGTTCGACTTTAAGGATCTCCTGGCCTTCGAATTCGCTGACGCTGACGTGATCGGTGCTCAACAAATAGTATTCGGTATCATCCTTTTTGAGCGGAAAAGGGTCCTGATAATGGAAGGGTTTGTTTGACATTGTTCTCTCACTGACAGCCTAAGTTTAACTATTATTCATTCAGCACATTGTCCATGTGCCGTGTGCAAAAGCGAGTGCTGACATGCTACACAATTTTTTAACAAAAACTGAGACAAAGACGACTTTTTACCATCCGGGGTTACTTCACCACGAATTGTTGGTTTAATACAGCAAGTTAATTCCACCTTGTTAAAGGCTTAATCATGCAAAAACTCATTAACTCAGTGCAAAACTATGCCTGGGGTAGCAAAACTGCGCTTACAGAGCTGTACGGCATTGCCAATTCTGAAAATCTGCCGATGGCGGAATTATGGATGGGGGCGCACCCGAAAAGCAGTTCGAAAATTGAGGGCCAGGACGGTAGCCTTCACGCTTTGCGTGACGTGATTGATGCAGATAAGTCAGCCCTGCTGGGCGACGCGGTGGCAACGCGCTTCGGCGAATTGCCGTTCCTGTTTAAAGTGCTGTGCGCCGACCAGCCGCTGTCTATCCAGGTTCACCCCAACAAGCAGGCTTCCGAAGACGGCTTCGCCAAAGAAAATGCCGCGGGCATCCCGCTGGACGCGGCTGAGCGTAATTACAAAGATCCTAACCACAAGCCGGAACTGGTGTTTGCGTTAACGCCCTTCCTGGCGATGAACGCCTTCCGCGAATTTTCTGACATTATCGCCCTGCTCCAGCCGGTGGCGGGCGCGCATACTGCTATCGCTCATTTTCTGGAAAACCCCAATGAAGAGCGGCTGAGCCAGCTCTTCGCCGGCTTGCTGAGTATGGAAGGCGAGAAAAAATCCAGGGCGCTGGCCGTGTTGAAAGCCGCACTCAACAGTCAGCAGGGCGAACCCTGGCAGACTATCCGTATGATTTCAGCGTTTTATCCGGACGACAGTGGCCTGTTTTCTCCGCTGCTGCTGAATGTGGTGAAACTCAACCCTGGCGAGGCGATGTTCCTGTTTGCCGAAACGCCGCATGCTTACCTGAAAGGCGTGGCGCTGGAGGTGATGGCCAACTCTGACAATGTGCTGCGCGCGGGTTTAACGCCGAAGTACATCGACATCCCGGAACTGGTGGCGAACGTGAAATTCGCGCCGCGCGCCGCCGACAGCCTGCTGACCGCGCCGACGCGCGACGGCAATATGCTGGACTTCCCGATCCCGGTTGAGGACTTTGCTTTCTCTTTGCATGACCTGACCGCCGACCCCGCCACGCTGAGTCAGCAAAGCGCTGCTATCCTGTTCTGCGTAGAGGGTGAAGCGACCCTCACTCAAGAGGCTCAGACGTTGACGCTTCACGCGGGTGAATCTGCCTTTATCAGCGCCGCCGACGCCCCTGTTGGCATCAGTGGCAATGGCCGTTTAGCCCGGGTTTATAATAAGCTCAACTAAGTTACTGATCTTTTAGAAAGGCGTTGCTAAGCTTTATCCAGCACGTCATTCATCATGCCAGACGATGAGAGGTCGTCTGGCTTTATTTTTTAGGGATAAACCATTATGAAAAAATCTCTGGTTGCCGTCGGTGTGATTGTCGCTCTGGGCGTAGTGTGGACCGGCGCGTCCTGGTACACAGGCAAACAACTCGAATCGCGGATTGCTGGCATGATCGCCAACGCCAACAGCGAACTGAAGCGCAGCGCACCGCAAGCGGGCGTTGAGTTAGGCTATCAGAATTATCAGCGCGGCGTATTCTCCAGCCACCTGCAACTGGTCGTTAAACCTATCGAGGGCGTCGCCAATCCGTTGATTAAACCTGGTCAAAGCGTGGTGTTTAATGAAGACGTCAGCCATGGCCCCTTCCCGCTTGCACAATTGAAAAAGCTTAATGTGATCCCGTCGATGGCGTCGGTTCGCACCACGCTGGTCAATAACGAGGCGTCAAAACCGCTGTTTGACATGACCAAAGGCCAGTCGGTATTCGATTCCCAAACCCGCGTAGGCTACAACGGCAGCACAGCTTCAGAGATTACGCTTGCGGCGCTGAATTACGAAAACGCCGAAGAGAAAGTGGCGTTCAGCGGCGGCACATTTACTCTCGACGCCGACGGTGAAGGCAACGAAATCAGCCTGAAAGGCGATGCGCAGAGCGGTCTGGTCAGCGCGGTCAACGAATACGGCCAGCGGGTGCAGATGACCTTCAACGGCCTGAAATCCGATGGTTCCAGCAAACTCACCGAGTTTGACGAGCGCGTCGGCGCACAGAAACTGTCGGTTGAAAAATTTGCCGTGGCGATAGAAGGCAAAGAAATGGCGGTCATTGATGGCCTTCATCTGGACGCGAAATCTGACGTCGGCCAGGACAAGAAAAAAATCGACAGCGAAATCAACTACGTAATGGATGCGCTGAAAGTGCAGAACCAGAACCTGGGCAGCGGCAAACTCACCGTGAAAATCGGCGGGATCGACGGCCAGGCATGGCATCAGTTCAGCCAGCAGTATAACGGTCAAATCCAGGGGCTGTTAACCGACCCTGCCGTCCAGGACAATCCGGCGCTTTATCAGCAGAAAGCATTAGAAATCCTGATGGCTAACTTCCCGCTGCTTCTGAAAGGCGACCCGGTAGTGACCGTAGCCCCGCTGAGCTGGAAAAACGATAAGGGCGAAAGCGCTTTCAACCTGTCGCTGTTCCTGAAGGATCCTTCCGCGAACACCACGCCTGCCACGACACCGGAGCAGCAGCTCGACCGGGTGGTGAAATCGCTGGAAAGCAAACTGGTGATCCCGGTCGATATGGCGACCGAGTTTATGACCCAGATCGCCCGTCTGGAAGGGTATCAGGACGACCAGGCTGAGAAGCTGGCCTCTCAGCAGGTGAAAGGCCTTGCGGCCATGGGACAGATGTTCCGCATCACCTCGATGGAAGACAACAACATTGTCTCCAGCCTGCAATACGGCAATGGCCAGGTCACGCTGAACGGACAGAAAATGCCGCTGGCAGATTTCGTGGGTATGTTTGGTTTAGCGGGTGATGCCGTGCCGGTACCCGTCCCGGTTCCGGTGCCTGTCCCGGTTCCTGCTCCGGCGACCCCGCCTGCCGCCGTACCGCAGCAGTAATTGTAAATGGCCTCGCAAGAGGCCATTTTTATTTACGCTTTATCAACCTTCCTGCCAGTACGTGATGCCGGTGTGCTTCATCGCTGCGCTCGATGCGTTGAGCCATACGCTCGGCAGCCTCACGCCCCATCTCCTGTGCCGGCAGCGCCATCCAGGTGACGGGAATATCTTCAAGCTTTTCGTCGGATAGTTCAGTAAAAGCCCCTAAGGCTACGCTGCGGTCAAAGTAGCTTTCCAGCCCCGATTCGCCGCTTTGCAGCCCGGCGCGCATCAGCCCAAACCATGCGCCAAGCGCGATAGTGCTGTTATGACAAATGACTGCGCTGATGGTGGGATTGTGGCGCAGCAATGCGCTGATGGCCTCTGCGGCCTGCTTCTGGCTGTTTTCGCACTCCACCACCCATTCGCTGTGAAAAGGCAAACCGTATTGCAAAAGCGTGGCGCAATACCCGCCGAGCCGTTCGGCGCGGGTCAGCGAACCGCTGTTGCCGCCCAGCCAGGCGATACGCTGGTGTCCCTGCCTGATCAGATGTTCCGTGAGCATCTGCGCCGCCTGGAGGTTGTCAGGGCGCAGCGTGTCGGCTTCATCGAGGTAGCTGGCGCGTGAAGCAAACACCAGGGGAATGTCTCTCTGCTGCGCCTTTGCACGCAGTTCCGCGCCCATTCCCGCTGCGCCCGCGATAATCACCCCATCGACACCCTGATTCAGTAAAGTATCAAAGCAGTGCAGCATCTGCTGGCCGTCTTGTCCGCTCTGGCTGAGCAGCAACATCCTGCCCTGCTTTTCCAGCGTATCGGTGAGCCCGGCGATCAACTGCGCGTAAAAAGGATGGCAGACGTCCCGGGCAATCAGACCGATGACCCCACTTTGCCCGCCGCGCAATGCCGACGCCTGGCGGTTACGTACAAACCCCAGTTTTTCGACGGCTTCATTGACGCGCAACCCGGTCGCCGCCGAGATACGGCCTTTGCCGCTGAGTACCAGCGAGACGGTACTGACCGATACGCCCGCCTCCAGCGCCACGTCGTTAATCGTAATTTTCTTTTCCTGCATCATCCGGCAGGCGCTCCTGACTGTCGATAAAACGTTTTATCAGTATCGGACTATTATAAATGTTTCTCAGTGATAAATTGTGACTGGCTGCTCATTAAAATTTGATAAAACGTTTTATCTTGCGCTGCATCACTAAACACTGACGTTTATCAAGGAGCCGCTATGGCGACATCACCCCCCCAAAAAATCACTCTCTGGGAATTCTTTCAGCAGTTGGGCAAGACGTTTATGTTGCCCGTCGCCCTGCTTTCGTTTTGCGGCATTATGCTGGGGATCGGCAGTTCCCTGAGCAGCCACGACGTCACCACCCTGATGCCTTTCCTGGCGAATCCGGTACTGCAATCCCTCTTCGTCTGGATGAGCAAAATCGGTTCGTTTGCGTTCAGTTTCCTGCCGGTCATGTTCTGTATCGCCATCCCGTTAGGGCTGGCGCGTGAAAATAAAGGCGTTGCCGCGTTCGCTGGTTTTGTTGGCTTTGCGGTGATGAACCTGGCGGTGAACTTCTGGCTGACGGCGAAGGGGATTTTGCCCACCAGCGATCCAGCGATCCTCAAGGCCAATAATATTCAGAGCATCCTCGGCATTCAGTCTATCGACACCGGGATCCTCGGCGCGGTTATCGCCGGGGTAATCGTGTGGCTGCTGCACGAGCGGTTTCACAGCGTGCGTCTGCCGGATGCGCTGGCCTTCTTCGGCGGTACTCGCTTTGTCCCCATCGTGACGACCTTTGTGATGGGCCTGGTGGGCCTGGTGGTTCCGCTCATTTGGCCGTTCTTCGCCATGGGCATTAACGGGCTTGGTCATATTATCAATAGCGCCGGGGATTTTGGCCCGATGCTGTTCGGCACCGGCGAGCGGCTGCTGTTGCCCTTCGGCCTGCAGCACATTCTGGTGGCATTGATTCGCTTTACCGATGCGGGCGGCACCCTGGACGTCTGCGGCCATACGGTGAGCGGCGCGCTGACCATTTTCCAGGCCCAGCTAAGCTGCCCGGAAACGCACGGTTTCGCAGAAAGTGCCACCCGCTTCCTCTCCCAGGGTAAGATGCCGGCGTTCCTCGGCGGCTTGCCGGGCGCGGCGCTGGCGATGTATCACTGCGCGCGTCCGGAGAACCGCCATAAGATCAAAGGCCTGTTGATCTCCGGCGTGATCGCCTGCGTCGTGGGCGGCACCACCGAACCGCTGGAATTCCTGTTCCTGTTTGTCGCGCCGCTGCTGTATTTAATCCACGCGCTGCTGACCGGCCTTGGCTTTACCATGATGGCGGTGCTGGGCGTGACCATCGGCAACACTGACGGCAACGTGATCGATTTTGTGGTATTCGGCATTCTGCACGGCCTGTCGACTAAGTGGTATATGGTGCCGGTGGTGGCTGCGGTGTGGTTCGTGGCTTACTATGCGATTTTCCGCTTCGCCATTACCCGCTGGAATATCAAAACCCCTGGCCGTGAGAGTGAAACCGCAAACGTTCAGGAAAAACTGCAGGCTGGCGCGCCGGGTAAATCGGGCTATAACGTCCCGGCAATACTGGCGGCGCTGGGCGGCGCGGAGAATATTGTTTCGCTCGACAACTGCATCACCCGTCTGCGTCTGTCGGTAAAAGAGATGTCGCTGGTGGATGTCGACGCGCTGAAAGCCCATCGCGCCATAGGCGTCGTGAAGCTTAACCAGCACAATCTCCAGGTTGTCATTGGCACTCAGGTTCAATCTGTAAAAGATGAAATGGCTAACCTGATGAATATGGTCGAAGCATAAAATGAAGGCCCCTTCGCGTCACGAAGGGGCATGGCTTAAGGAAGGACGATGTTTGATTTTTCTACCCCGGTGGATCGTCACGGCACCTGGTGTACCCAGTGGGATTATGTCGCCGACCGCTTCGGCACTGCGGATCTGCTGCCCTTTACCATTTCTGATATGGATTTCCCCGCGGCTCCCTGCATCCTCGATGCGCTGAACCAGCGGCTCGCCCACGGCGTTTTCGGCTACAGCCGCTGGAAGCATGACGATTTTCTTTCTGCCATCAGCCACTGGTTTGCGACGCGCTTTCATGCACAGATTGATCAAGACGCCGTGGTTTATGGGCCGTCGGTCATTTATATGGCTTCTGAAATGATTCGTCAGTGGTCGAATCCCGGCGATGCGGTGCTGATCCATACCCCGGCTTATGATGCCTTTTATAAAGCCATTGAGGGCAATCAGCGTCAGGTGTTGGCCGCGCCGCTGCAAAAAAAGGCTAACGCGTGGTTATGCGATATGGCGCAACTGGAGGCGCTGCTGGCGCGCCCGGAGTGCAAAGTCATGCTGCTGTGCAGCCCGCATAATCCCACCGGCAAGCTGTGGAGCCGGGATGAACTGTTGACCATGGCGCAGCTGTGCGCCCGCCATGATGTGCGGGTAATCAGCGATGAAATTCATATGGATATGGTATGGGGCGGCCAGCGTCATATCCCCTGGAGCGAAGTGGGTGGCGATCGCTATGCGCTGTTCACCTCCGGCTCAAAAAGCTTCAATATCCCCGCGCTGACCGGTGCCTGGGGGGTGATTGGCGACACGGCGGATCGGGCAGCTTATCTCTCGGCGTTGAAAGGCCGTGACGGGCTCTCCTCCCCGGCGGTGCTGGCAGTGGCCGCGCATATCGCCGCGTACCGGGACGGCGCGCCCTGGCTCGACGCGTTGCGCGACTACCTTGAACACAATATGCAGTACATTGCCCAGCGGCTGAATCAGGCTTTTCCGCTGCTAAACTGGCAGCCGCCTGAAGCAACCTATCTGGCATGGATTGATTTACGCGCGTTACACATTGACGATGCCCTGCTGCAAAAAAATCTTATTGAACAGCAGAAGGTCGCCATTATGCCGGGCGATACTTACGGCGATGAAGGGCGCGGCTTTGTCAGGCTCAACGCCGGTTGCCCGCGCGTCAAGCTGGAAAAAGGCGTCGACGGACTCATTAATGCGATACGCGCCTGCATGGCGTAACGGCATTGTGGTATTGTGTCGCCGCAAAAAAACTGCGGAGCCATTATGCGTAAAACAACCTGGATACTTATTGCCGTCGCCATTGTGGTGTGGGCAGCCAGTCAGGCTGGCTGGATCTGAACAAACCCGGGAAACCGGGTTTTTTATTGGCAGGCGATCGCTTGTTGCGCAACAACGAACCACTTGATGCGCAAACAACAGATTGTTGCGTGCATGGGGGGTGACAAACCCTTTATAATAAAATGCACTTTATTCAAAAAACGCGTGAACTCCGCACGCAAATTCAAAAAGAGTGCAACTATGATTGATACGACTCTGCCGTTAACCGATCTGCATCGCCATCTCGACGGCAACATTCGCCCGGAAACGATCCTCGATCTGGGCCAGCAGTTTAACCTTCCCCTGCCGTCCCACACGCTTGAAGGATTACGCCCCCACGTTCAGGTCATCGAAACCGCCCCCGATCTGGTGAGCTTTTTAAGCAAGCTGGACTGGGGCGTAAAAGTGCTCGGCTCTCTCGACGCCTGCCGCCGCGTCGCGCGGGAGAACGTCGAAGACGCCGCGCGTCAGGGGCTGCATTATGTCGAGCTGCGCTTTTCGCCCTGGTATATGGCAATGAACCACAACCTGCCGGTGGCGGGCGTGGTGGAAGCGGTGATTGACGGCGTGCGCCAGGGCGCGCGGGAATATGGCGTCGAGGTCCGTTTGATCGGCATTCTGAGCCGCACCTTTGGTGAGACCGCCTGCCTGAATGAACTGGATGCGCTGCTGGCGCACCGCGACCAGATCACCGCGCTCGATCTGGCGGGAGATGAACTGGGCTTCCCGGGCAGCTTGTTTTTAAATCACTTTAATCGCGGCCGCGATGCGGGCTGGCGCATAACGGTCCATGCCGGCGAGGCCGCCGGTCCGGAAAGTATCTGGCAGGCCATTCGCGAACTGGGTGCCGAGCGCATTGGTCATGGCGTCAAAGCCATCGAAGATCCGGCGTTGATGGATTTTCTCGCGGAGCAGAAAATCGGTATTGAGTCCTGCCTGACGTCCAATATCCAGACCAGCACCGTGCCGTCGCTGGAGGACCATCCGCTTAAGCGCTTCCTTGAGCACGGTATTCTGGCGACGATTAATACCGACGATCCGGGCGTTCAGGGTGTGGATATTATTCATGAATACCAGATTGCCGCCGTACAGGCCGGGCTGTCGCTGGATCAGATGCGTACCGCCCAGCGCAACGGGCTGGAAATCGCCTTCCTGTCGGAGAGCGAAAAACAGGCCCTGCGGGATAAAATCGCTAAAAGTTAAAAAAAACGCGCCGAAAGGCGCGTTTTTTATGGCTGAAGTGAATTACGTCAGGCTAAGCGTTGAGCGATGCCTGGCGGATTCAATCCCCAGTTCAATCAGCTCCATAACGCGGATCGCCTGGCTGGCGGGCACCGGGTTCTCGCCCTGGCCGTTAAGCGCATCGCGGATTGCCGCATAGTAAGCCGGATAGTTGCCCGGCACGGTCAGCAGGGTTTGCGCGTCCAGCTCATCGCCGGAAGCCAGGGTCAACACGCCATCACGCATATCGTAGCCCCAGTCTTGTTGCGGCAGCCGCTCGCCCGCTTTCAGGCGATCTTCCTGTGGGTCGAGACCAAATTTGACATAACTGCCCCGGGTGCCGTGCACGATATAACGCGCCGATTCGGCTGCCGCCAGCATGGTGCTATGCAGTACTACGCGGCGCTGTGGATAGGTCAGCACTGCGTGAAAATAATCGGTGGTTTGCGCATCCGGACGCAACTGCGCCATATCGACAGTGATACTGACCGGTACGCCGAACAGCACCAGCGCCTGGTCAATCAGGTGCGGACCTAAATCGTACCAGATACCGCTTCCGGGACCGGCTTGTTCGCGCCAGCGATTACGCACCTGCGGGCGATAGCGATCAAAGTGCGATTCAAAATAGCTCACTTCGCCCAGCCTGCCTTCGGCAATCAGGCCCTTGAGGGTCAGGAAGTCGCTATCCCAGCGACGGTTATGGAATACCGACAGCACCAGACCGCGGCTTTTCGCCAGCGCCTCCAGCTCGCGCGCTTGTGACAACGTCACGGTAAAGGGTTTATCCACCACCACATGCTTTCCCGCTTCCATGGCAGCGCGAGCCAGGGGGAAGTGGGTGTCGTTAGGGGTGGGAATGACGATAAGATCGATATCAGGATCGTTGAACAGCTGTTTGGGGTCGGAGACTACGGAAACGCCGGGCCAGTCGGCGTGTACTTTAGACGCATCGCTACTTGAGACCGCCGCCAGGGTCATTCCCGGCGTACCGACAATCAGCGGAGCATGGAAGGTTTTACTGGCATAGCCATACCCAATTAATCCAACACGCACGTTATCGCTCATTTACATTCCTCTCGTCTATGGACGAAGGTATTTCACACTATTCGCTTCCCGGTAACAACTGTTAATCCGGTTTGCTCTGTCAGTGTAGCCGTTGTCAGGAGGGCGTATAAAACGCAGCGACCCGTCAGGTCGGGATCTCGTGTTACCTGAAAGAATAACCCAGCGCCCTGTGATAATTAATGTTTTACCAATGACAACGATTTGTGAAATATAAAAAGAAGTGATTTATCCTTTTTCAGTGTGAAGTTGATAATAGCGTTTAAGGATAAAGCCGTATTACGCAACTCACGTATCGTCACATCCCGGCATAAACCAACCTGGTCACATTTCACCCGATACAGTATCTAACCCGGCTACGTAGCTGAAAAGTTTCTATCGTTATCATAAGTTTATTGCCAGATATGCGTAATATAGCTATCTTGAGATCTACGCGTTACGTCGGGCCTTTTACTCTTTTTCGGGTTAAGCCCGGAACACATGATATATCTTCCACCCAACGCTGAATATGACTCCGCTTCGTTTACTTATTAACGTGTGCCAGCACGTAAATATTGCTCATGATATTAAGGACAGGAACGACCCATGACCGTTCAGGATTATTTATTTAAGTTTCGTAAAATCAATTCGCTCGAAAGTCTTGAGAAATTGTTCGATCACCTCAACTATTCCCTGGAAGGGAGTGAAGAGATTATCAACATGTACCGGGCTGCCGACCACCGCCGCGCAGAGATTGTCTCCGGAGGGCGATTGTTTGACCTGGGCCAGGTGCCCAGGTCCGTCTGGCGCTTCGTTCAATAAGCCCGGGTAGCTTTTAGCGCAAAAATCCTTATAATTCTTGCGCTGAAATTCACGTAGCGAATAGCGTTAATGAACTGCCCCGCCGGAGGTAAAATGACCACCACGCCAGCACTGCGTATCGGGGGATGGCTGTTAGCCCCTCTCGCCTGGCTTTTGCTGACCTTACTGAGCACATCATTAGTGGTGGTCATGTATTTTACCGCCCTGCTCTCGCCCGAAACGCGTCAGGCGCTTGGTCAGCAAGCGGGGCAGGATGCCCTGTGGGTGTATGTGTCCCTGCTTTCGGCGGTATCAATGTGGAGTTATACCCTGTGGCTGACCATCGGTTTTTTTAAACGCCAGGCAAAGGTGCCGAAGCACTATATTATCTGGCTGTTGGTTTCGGTGTTGCTGGTGCTGAAATCCTTTGCGTTTTCGCCGGTGTCCGATGACGCGATTGTGCGCCAGCTGGTGTTTCAACTGATCGCCGCCGCGCTGTTTGTCCCCTATTTCAAGCGTGCGCAGCGCGTTAAGCTGACTTTCGTCAATCCTTAATAACCTTACAGATTCTCTGTTGTCGCCATGTGATCCATGTCCGATAATAGGCGGCTATTTTTGTTCCAGGTCGGATAATGACTGATTACTTGCTGTTATTTGTTGGTACTGTGCTGGTCAATAACTTCGTGCTGGTGAAGTTTCTTGGCTTATGCCCGTTTATGGGGGTTTCCAAAAAACTGGAGACGGCCATTGGCATGGGGCTGGCGACCACGTTCGTGATGACTCTGGCGTCGGTTTGCGCCTGGCTTATCGACAATTTTATTTTGATCCCCCTCGACCTTATTTATCTGCGCACCCTCTCTTTTATTCTGGTGATTGCCGTTGTGGTGCAGTTCACCGAAATGGTGGTGCGCAAAACCAGCCCGGCACTGTATCGGCTGCTGGGTATTTTTTTGCCGTTGATTACCACCAACTGTGCGGTTTTAGGCGTGGCGTTGCTGAACATTAACCTCGGCCACAATTTTCTCCAGTCGGCGCTGTACGGCTTTTCGGCGGCGGTGGGCTTCTCCTTTGTTATGGTCCTGTTCGCGGCGATTCGCGAGCGGCTGGCGGTGGCCGATGTGCCCGCACCGTTTCGCGGTAATGCGATTGCGTTAATCACCGCCGGGCTGATGTCGCTGGCGTTTATGGGCTTTAGCGGGCTGGTAAAAGTGTCATGAGTACCGTCTGGATCGCGATTTTATCCCTGGGCTCACTGGGGCTGGTGTTTGGCCTGCTGCTGGGCTTCGCTTCACGGCGCTTCGCCGTGGAAGAAGACCCGATTGTCGACAAAATCGATGCGATTCTGCC
This sequence comes from Atlantibacter hermannii, assembly GCF_009907385.1. GTDB lineage: Bacteria > Pseudomonadota > Gammaproteobacteria > Enterobacterales > Enterobacteriaceae > Atlantibacter > Atlantibacter hermannii_A. The sequence continues at coordinate 219,961 of NZ_JAAATR010000033.1, read as the reverse complement.
CCAGAGCCAGTGCGGCCAGTGCGGCTACCCCGGCTGTCGGCCTTATGCCGAAGCGGTAGGCAATCAGGGTGAACATATCAACCGCTGCGCACCCGGCGGCGAAGCGGTAATGCAAAAAATCGCCACCTTATTGAACGTCGATCCGCAGCCTGTCGGCGGCGATGACGCCGCTCCTGAGCCGGTGCGGATGCTGGCTGTGATTGACGAAAACAACTGTATCGGCTGCACCAAATGTATTCAGGCATGCCCGGTTGACGCCATCGTGGGCGCTACCCGCGCGATGCATACCGTCATGAGCGATCTGTGCACCGGATGCAATCTGTGCGTTGACCCGTGCCCGACACGTTGTATTGAATTACGACCTGTCGCGACCACAACGGAAAACTGGAAATGGAATCTGGACAGTATTCCGGTTCGAATTATTCCTGTGGAACACCATGCTTAAATTATTTTCTGCCTTCAGAAAAGAGAAAATCTGGGATTTCGACGGCGGCATTCATCCGCCGGAGATGAAAACCCAGTCCAGCGGCACCCCGCTGCGCCACGTGCCGTTGCCTGGCCGTTTTGTTATTCCGTTGAAGCAGCACATCGGCGCTGAGGGTGAGCTGTGCGTTCAGCCTGGCGATCGCGTATTACGCGGCCAGCCGTTAACTCGCGGTTGGGGCCGGATGCTGCCGGTACATGCGCCGACCTCCGGCACCGTGATCGCCATCGCGCCGCACAGTACCGCGCACCCTTCCGCGCTGGCGGAACTGAGCGTAATTATTGAACCGGACGGCGACGACCGTTGGATCGATCGCGACGGCTGGCAGGATTATCAACAGCGCAGCCGGGAAGCCTTAATCGAGCGTATCCACCAGTTCGGCGTGGCCGGGCTGGGCGGCGCGGGCTTCCCTACCGGGGTAAAACTCCAGGGCGGCGGCGATAAAATTGAAACGCTGATCATTAACGCGGCGGAATGCGAGCCCTACATCACAGCGGATGACCGCCTGATGCAGGAGTGTGCAGCGCAGATTGTCGAAGGCATTCGCATCCTGGCGTGGATCTTAAAGCCGCGTGAAGTGCTGATCGGCATCGAAGATAACAAACCCCAGGCCATCTCTATGCTGCGGGCGGTGCTGAGCCACGAGCACGGCATGGCGTTGCGCGTGATCCCGACCAAATATCCCTCCGGCGGAGCCAAACAGCTGACACAGATCCTGACCGGCAAACAGGTGCCTCACGGCGGTCGCTCTTCTGATATCGGCGTGCTGATGCATAACGTCGGCACGGCCTATGCCGTTAAGCGCGCAGTGATTGACGGCGAACCCCTGACCGAGCGCGTCGTGACGCTGACCGGTGAATCCATCGCCAACCCTGGCAACGTGTGGGCGCGGTTGGGTACGCCGGTGCGTCATTTACTTGAGTTTGGCGGTTTTTGCCCCGCCAGCGATCAACTGGTGATTATGGGCGGCCCGCTGATGGGCTTTACCCTGCCCTGGCTTGATGTGCCGGTGGTTAAAATCACTAACTGCCTGCTGGCACCTTCCCCTGATGAAATGGGCGAGCAGCAGGAAGAGCAGCATTGCATTCGCTGCAGCGCCTGCGCCGACGCCTGTCCGGCGGATCTGCTTCCTCAGCAGCTTTACTGGTTTAGTAAAGGACAACAACACGACAAAGCCACGGCGCACAACCTTGCCGACTGTATTGAGTGCGGCGCCTGCGCGTGGGTTTGCCCGAGCAACATTCCGCTGGTGCAGTATTTCCGCCAGGAGAAGGCAGAGATCCGCGCCGTTCAGTTGGAAGAGCAACGCGCCGCCGAAGCTAAAGCGCGTTTTGAAGCCCGCCAGCAACGGCTGGAGCGGGAAAAAGCCGCGCGTCTGGAACGGCATAAGAAAGCGGCTGTCCAGCCGGATGCGCAAGATCAGGACGCGATTCAGGCCGCGCTTGCCCGCGTAAGAAATAAGAAAACGGCTGATGTGATTGTGGTACAGGCGAACAGCGAACCGGACAACCAGGCCGTCATTGCCGCCCGTGAAGCACGCAAAGCCCAGGCGCGTGCGCGTCAGGCCGAAAAAGCGGCAACGGTTGCGCCTGAATCGACGAACCGCGAAGCTACTGACCCGCGCAAAGCCGCGGTGGAAGCCGCCATCGCCCGCGCCAAAGCCCGCAAACAGGCAACCGCCGAGCCGGGAGACGAAACCGCCAGCGACGCGCCGGTCGATCCGCGCAAAGCCGCAGTGGAAGCTGCCATCGCCCGCGCCAAAGCCCGTAAACAGGCAACCGCCGAGACGGTAGACGACACCGCCAGCGACGCGCCGGTCGATCCGCGCAAGGCCGCGGTGGAGGCTGCCATCGCGCGCGCCAAAGCCCGTAAACAGGCGGCGCAACTGGAATCTGCAAATGACGAACCTGTCGACCCGCGTAAAGCCGCAGTCGCAGCGGCAATTGCCCGCGCCCAGGCCAAAAAAGCCGCTCAGCAGGCTGTGAACGAGGAATAAATGGTTTTCAGAATCGCAAGCTCCCCTTATACCCATAATAAGCGTCAGACCTCGCGCATCATGATGCTGGTCTCACTGGCGCTGCTGCCCGGTATTGTGGTGCAGTGGTACGACTTCGGCTGGGGATCGTTAATTCAATTACTGCTCGCTATCGTCAGCGCGCTGGCGGCAGAAGGCCTGGTATGTAAACTGCGCAAGCAGCCGCTGTCAGGCATGTTGGGCGATAACTCCGCGCTGCTCACCGGGCTGCTGTTGGGCATCAGTATTCCTCCCCTGGCGCCCTGGTGGATGGTGATCCTCGGCACAGGGTTCGCCATCATTATTGCCAAGCAGCTCTACGGTGGATTGGGCCATAATCCGTTTAACCCGGCGATGATCGGCTATGTGGTGCTACTGATCTCATTCCCGGTCCAGATGACCAGTTGGTTGCCGCCACTGAGCGTTGCTGCGGTGCAGCCGGATTTACTGGATACGCTGCGAATGATCTTTACCGGCCATACCTCCAGCGGCGACACGCTGATTCAACTGAAGCTGGGCATTGACGGCGTGAGCCAGGCGACGCCGCTGGATAGTTTCAAAACCGGCCTGCGAGCCGGCAGCGACGCGGCGCAGTTGATGAATACCCCGATGCTGAGCGGCGTGCTGGCGGGGCCAGGCTGGCAGTGGGTCAACGTGGCGTTTCTGACGGGCGGCGTGTTCCTGCTCGTCAAAAATCTGATCCGCTGGCATATTCCGGTGAGCTTCCTGCTGTCACTACTGGTCTGTTCCCTGCTCGGCTGGCTGATTGCGCCGGAGCAGTTCGCCTCTCCGCTGGTGCATCTGTTCTCCGGTGCGACCATGCTGGGTGCGTTCTTTATCCTTACCGATCCGGTCACCGCCTCCACCACTAATCGTGGTCGTTTAATCTTTGGCGCGCTGGCTGGCGTGCTGGTTTGGCTGATCCGCAGCTATGGCGGCTATCCGGATGGCGTGGCGTTTGCCACGCTGCTGGCGAACATGACCGTGCCACTGATCGACTATTACACCCGCCCGCGGGTTTACGGGCATCGCTAAGGAGCGCTTATGCTGAAAACCATGCGAAAACATGGCGTGACGCTGGCGCTGTTTGCCGCGTTCTCCACCGGTCTGACCGCAGCCATTAATGAACTGACCAAAAATACCATTGCCCATCAGGCGGCCGTGGTACAGCAGGCGCTGTTCGACCAGGTATTCCCAACCGATAAATACGATAACGACCTGCAACAAAGCTGCTTGTGGGTTAACGACCCGGCGCTCGGCAAGGGCGAGCATCGTATTTATGTGGCGCGTAAAGGCGATAATCCGGTTGGCGTCGTGATGGAGGCCACTGCGCCCGACGGCTATTCCGGGGCGATCCAACTGCTGGTGGGCAGTGATTTCCAGGGAACCATCTGGGGCAGCCGCGTCACGGAACATCATGAAACGCCGGGACTTGGCGATAAAATCGAACTACGTATCAGCGACTGGATCACCTCGCTGAGCAATAAACATATCCAGGGTGCGGACGACGCCAGCTTTGCCGTAAAAAAAGACGGCGGCCAGTTTGACCAGTTTACCGGGGCGACGATTACGCCGCGCGCGGTGGTCAATGCCGTGAAGCGCGCCGGACTGTATGCTGAAACGCTGCCTGAAAAACTGTCCGGTTTACCGGCCTGTGGAGAACCCTGATGAGCCAGATGAAAGAGGTTGTGGTACAGGGGCTGTGGAAAAACAATTCCGCGCTGGTGCAATTACTCGGACTGTGTCCCCTGCTGGCGGTGACCTCTACCGCGACTAACGCGCTGGGGCTCGGTCTGGCCACCACGCTGGTATTGACGCTGACCAACACCGCAGTTTCCGCGCTGCGTCGCTGGATGCCCCCCGAAGTGCGCATCCCGATTTACGTGATGATTATTGCTTCGGTGGTCAGTGCGGTGCAGATGCTGATCAACGCGTATGCGTTCGGGCTTTATCAGTCGCTGGGGATCTTTATTCCGCTGATCGTTACCAACTGTATTGTGATTGGCCGCGCCGAAGCGTTTGCCGCGCGCAATAGCATCGCAATATCCGCACTTGACGGCTTTGCTATCGGCCTTGGCGCCACCAGCGCGATGTTTGTGCTGGGTTCGATCCGGGAAATTATCGGCAACGGAACGTTATTTGACGGGGCGGATCAGCTGTTGGGTAGCTGGGCGAAAGTCCTGCGTATCGAAATTTTCCATACCGACACGCCTTTTTTACTGGCGATGCTGCCGCCGGGGGCGTTTATTGGCCTGGGTCTGATGCTGGCGGTGAAGTACCTGATTGACGAGAAAATGAAAACCCGTCGCGCTGCCACGGCTTCTGTGACCGATGCGGTCGACGCCGATGCTGAGAAAGCGTAATGAACAAAGCGAAACGTCTGGAAATACTCTCGCGCTTGCGCGAACACAATCCCCATCCCACCACCGAGCTGAATTTCAATTCACCGTTTGAGTTGCTGATTGCGGTGCTGCTCTCCGCCCAGGCGACAGACGTCAGCGTCAATAAAGCCACCGCCCGGCTTTACCCGGTGGCGAATACCCCTCAGGCGATGCTGGAACTGGGCGTGGACGGCGTAAAGGAGTACATCAAAACCATCGGCCTGTTTAACAGCAAAGCCGAGAACGTGATTAAAACCTGCCGACTGTTAATCGAAAAGCACCAGGGCAACGTGCCTGAAGATCGTGCAGCGCTGGAAGCCCTGCCCGGCGTGGGGCGTAAAACCGCCAATGTGGTATTAAATACCGCTTTCGGCTGGCCGACTATCGCGGTAGATACTCATATTTTCCGGGTGTGCAACCGCACCGAATTTGCCCCAGGTAAAAACGTCGAGCAGGTTGAGGAGAAGCTGTTAAAAGTGGTTCCAGCCGAGTTTAAGGTGGACTGCCACCACTGGCTGATCCTGCATGGCCGTTATACCTGCATTGCGCGCAAACCGCGCTGCGGCTCGTGCATCATTGAAGATCTGTGTGAATACAAAGAGAAAGTCTACTCCTGACGCTGACACCTGCCGCTCAATGGCAGGTTCTTTCCGCACAATGCACCGCCAATTAGCCATATCATTATGATAATTCACTAAGGCTAATCGTCCCTCCCGGTCAATCGTTCTTTTTCGTCCAGAAATTTCTATAAAAATGTGACAGAAATCACATCGGCAACATGATGTTAAAGCGGTGTGATTTTTTTCTTAATTTATCATCAGCATTGTTATTTTTTATCTTCACGAGCCAACACATTCGACCACTTGTTGTTTATAAACCGGACTTTATCACTGGCTTTTAAACTGGAAAGCAGAATATATCACCTGATCGGGCAATCTGATAGCAACAGACGGATATTCGAACTGTTAATTTTATCGTACTGAAATTTAACTCTGGATGAGGTTTCAATGAGGCGACTAAAATTCTGCCCGCAAGATATGTAACAGAGTATTGCAAAGCTCTTGTCTGAGAAGCCAGGATAGTGAACATTACCCGCCGTTTCCCCTCCTTATAACAACAAGCGACTGCCCGCAATGGCATCACGCTGAGTTTTTTCCCCATTAATATGGGACGTAAAAAAAGAGGTATATGTGTCGACTGCAAACAATAAACCAACCGAAAGCGTCAGCCTGAACGCTTTTAAACAACCGAAATCGTTCTATCTGATCTTTTCCATCGAGTTATGGGAGCGTTTTGGTTTTTACGGCCTGCAAGGGATCATGGCCGTCTACCTGGTTAAACAGCTGGGTATGTCAGAAGCGGATTCAATCACCCTGTTCTCCTCCTTTAGCGCGCTGGTCTATGGCCTGGTGTCTATTGGCGGCTGGCTGGGTGATAAGGTACTGGGTACAAAGCGCGTTATCCTGTTAGGCGCAATTGTGCTGGCGATTGGTTATGCGCTGGTTGCATGGTCGGGTCATGACGCCGCCATCGTTTACATCGGTATGGCGACTATCGCCGTGGGTAACGGCCTGTTTAAAGCCAACCCGTCTTCCCTGCTCTCAACCTGCTACGCGAAAGATGACCCGCGTCTCGATGGCGCATTCACCATGTATTACATGGCGATTAACATTGGTTCATTCTTCTCGATGCTGGCGACACCGTGGCTGGCCGCGCAGTACGGCTGGAGCGTGGCGTTCGCGCTGAGCGTAGTGGGTATGCTGATCACCGTGGTCAACTTCCTGTTCTGCCGCGCCTGGGTTAAAGATTACGGTTCTCAACCGGATTTCCAGCCGGTGCACTTCGGCAAACTGCTGGCCACGCTGGCAGGCATCGTCGTGCTGATCACTATCGCGACCTGGCTGCTGCACAACCAGGGTATCGCGCGCATGGCGCTGGGCTTTATCGCGCTGGGCATCGTGTTTATCTTCGGTAAAGAAGCTTTTGCCATGCAGGGCGCGGCACGCCGTAAAATGATCGTGGCATTCATTCTGATGCTGGAAGCGATTGTATTCTTCGTTCTGTACAGCCAGATGCCGACCTCGCTGAACTTCTTCGCTATTCGCAACGTTGAGCATGCGATTCTGGGTATCTCTTTTGAGCCGGAACAGTATCAGGCGCTGAACCCGTTCTGGATCATGATTGGTAGCCCGATTCTGGCCGCTATCTATAACAAGATGGGCGACCGTCTGCCGATGCCGCATAAATTCGCCATCGGTATGGTGATGTGTTCTGGCGCGTTCCTGATCCTGCCAGTAGGGATTAAATTCGCCAACGACGCCGGTATCGTGTCCGTTAACTGGCTGATTGCCAGCTATGCGCTGCAGAGCTTCGGTGAACTGATGATCTCCGGTCTGGGCCTGGCGATGGTTGCGCAACTGGTTCCACAGCGTCTGATGGGCTTCATCATGGGTAGCTGGTTCCTGACTACGGCAGGCGCTAACCTGATTGGCGGCTACGTCGCAAACATGATGGCGGTGCCGGAAAACGTCACCGATCCGCTGCAGTCGCTGGAAGTGTATGGCCGCGTATTTATGCAAATCGGTATCGCCACCGCGGTGATTGCCGCGATCATGATCCTGACCGCGCCGAAACTGAACCGTATGACGCAGGACGACGAAAAATCTGCTAAAGCCATTGATACCGCTACGGCGTAATCCTCCTCACCGGATAAAAGCTCGCTTCGGCGAGCTTTTTTTTTGACATTATCGGTCACACAATTTTCGTTAAAATGCCTGAATCCCAACGCGTTACTGTGTAGTATCAGTAAATCTCGATCCCCCAATGCGTTAAGGAAATGTCCATGAAACTGTTTTATAAACCCGGCGCGTGCTCCCTCTCTCCGCATATCGCACTGCGCGAGGCGGGCCTGGATTTCACGATGGAGAAAGTCGATTTAGCGGCGAAAACCACCGAGCACGGTGCTGACTATCTGGCAATCAACCCGAAAGGCCAGGTACCGGCGATACAGCTTGAAGATGGTTCGCTATTGACCGAAGGCGTCGCCATTGTGCAGTTTATCGCCGATAAAGTACCGGATCGCCAGCTGCTGGCCCCGTCGGGCAGTATGACGCGCTACCACACCCTGGAATGGCTGAACTATATCGCCACCGAGCTGCACAAAGGCTTTACGCCGCTGTTCCGCCCGGATACGCCGGAAGAGTTTAAACCCATCGCCCGCAAGGCGCTGGAGAAGAAGTTGCAATACATCGACGACGAACTGGCAGATAAGCAGTGGCTGCTGGGGCTGCGTTTCACCGTAGCGGATGCCTATCTGTTTACCGTGCTGCGCTGGGCCTATGCCATCAAGCTGGATATGAGCGCGTTTTCGAATATCGCCAGCTATATGGAACGTGTCAAAGCACGTCCGGGCGTAGCGGCGGCGCTGGCAGCGGAAGGTATTGCTTAAATTGCCCGCGATGCCTCCGCCCGGAGGCATCGTTTTAAATGCTTACACCACGCTGGCGTTAAAACGCACCTCAGGTTTAGCGATTTGGTCCTGCGCAGCAACCACCTGCAACTCGTACTCCTTCATCTCTTTGGTCACCGCCATTACGCCGTAAACGGCTGCCGTGACGTGCTCGAGCGCATCGCGCAGGGTCGCGCCCTGTAACAGTTTGACCAACAGCAATCCACTGGTGACATCGCCGACGCCCACCGGCTGACGCGCGCCGAAATCCACCAGCGGGCGGCTGATATGCAGCGCCTCGTCGGCAGTGACCAGCAGCATTTCGAATTTATCCAGCCGGTAACCGGCGCGGGCCAGGTGCTTAATCAACACGATTTGCGGGCCCTGCGCGATCAGCTCACGGGCTGCGCTAACGGCTTGATCGACGCTATTCACCGCGTGGCCGGTCAGGATCTCCAGCTCGATGAGATTAGGCGCGATGATGTCGCTGGCGGGCATGGCGTAGCGGGTATGGAATTCCGCCACGCCGGGGGCGACGATGCAGCCCTTCTCCGGATGCCCCATCACCGGGTCGCAGAAATATTTCGCCGCCGGATTGGCGGCTTTAACCTGGCGAACGATGCCGAGGATCTGCTCGCCCTGTTCCGCCGACCCTAAATAACCGCTGAGCACCGCGTCGCAGCGCTGAAGCTGACCGATATCGGCGATGCCCTGAACAATGTCGCTAAGGTGGTTCGCCGGCATCACGCAGCCGGTCCACTGCCCGTATTGGGTATGATTTGAAAACTGAACGGTATTCAGCGGCCAGACGTTTGCGCCAAGACGACGCATCGGGAATTCCGCGGCACTGTTACCGGCATGGCCGAATACCACGTGGGATTGAATCGCGAGGATGTTTTTCATCTCTGTTTCCAACAACTTTACTGACGACAACAGGCTTTATTCAGACAAAATAAAAGGGCGTGGTTTCCCACGCCCTTCAACATCAAATATTACTTCCAGCAAACCAGACAGTAATTCTTTTTGCCGCGACGTAATAAGGTGTAGCGGCCAAACAGTTTATCGGCCTCGCTGAAGGTGTACTCCGGGTCTGACTGTTTTTCACCGTTAATGGTGACCGCGTTGGAGGCGATGGTTTTACGCGCCTGGCCGCGGGACGGCTGAAGCTCAGAGTCAACCAGCGCCTGCTGTAAATCTGCGCCTGTCGCCAGTTCAACCATCGGTACGCCGTCCTGCGCCAGCTGTTCGAAATCCGCTTCGCTCAGTGAGCTCAGATTGCCGTTGAACAGGCTTTCGGTGATGCGTTTCGCCGCCACCAGTCCTTCTTCGCCATGCACCAGACGCGTCACTTCATCGGCCAGCACGTACTGCGCGCGCGGCGCTTTGCCGCTGGTTTTGTCTTCCTGCTCCAGCGCATTGATGGCGTCGAGATCCATAAAGGTGAAGAATTTCAGGAAGCGGTAAACATCGGCGTCAGCGGTGTTGATCCAGAACTGGTAGAACTTGTACGGGCTGGTTTTCTTCGGATCTAACCACACCGCGCCGCCTTCGGTTTTACCGAATTTAGTGCCGTCGGCTTTGGTGATCAGCGGAACCGTCAGGCCGAATACCTGGTTCTGATGCAGACGGCGGGTCAGATCGATACCGGAGGTGATGTTACCCCACTGGTCGGAGCCGCCAATTTGCAGCGCCACGCCGTGCAGTTCGTTCAGGCAGGCGAAGTCGTAACCCTGCAGCAGGTTATAGGAGAATTCAGTAAAAGAGATCCCGACGTCGTCGCGGTTAAGACGCTGCTTAACGGCTTCTTTGTTAATCATCTGGTTAACAGAGAAGTGTTTGCCGATGTCGCGCAGAAAGGTCAGCACGTTCATATTGCCGAACCAGTCATAGTTATTGGCGGCAATCGCGGCGTTGCTGCCGCAGTCGAAGTCCAGGAACGGAGCAACCTGTTTACGGATTTTGTCTACCCACTCCTGCACGGTTTCTTCGGTATTCAGCTTGCGTTCCGCGGCTTTAAAGCTCGGATCGCCGATCAGACCGGTTGCGCCGCCTACCAGCGCTACCGGCTTATGCCCTGCCTGCTGGAAACGCTTCAGGCACAGCAGAGGAACCAGATGGCCCAAATGCAAGCTATCGGCGGTCGGATCGAAGCCGCAATAGAGTGCAATTGGCCCTTGCGCCAGTCGCTCTGCTAACGCTTCCTCGTCCGTCACCTGGGCCACAAGGCCCCGCTCTTGCAATTGTTTAATCAAATTGCTGGTTGCCATCAATTTCTCCATGTATTTACGACTGCACCTGTGCCGGTACACGGCTCTTCGCCCACTGGCGAAAATTAAAAGGATTTATCTACCCTAAATAATTCGTGTTGCAGGACGGCGGCAAGTGAAGGATTCCCGGGAGCTTACAACAGTAAGTGACTGGGATGAATGAACGCAGCCAACGCATCTGCAACGCGAAATATGACGGGTATAGAATAAAGCGCTCGCAACGGGAGTACCAGCGCTTAAAGAATAAAACCGATACTCAGGGCGCCAGCCTGTCTATTTTCCAGGCATCAGCGTCGCGCTGGTATAAAAAACGATCGTGCAGACGGTGTTCGCCGCCCTGCCAGAACTCCATTTGCTCTATGGAGACGCGAAAACCGCCCCAGAAGCTGGGCAAGGGGATCTCGCCCTGCTGGAATTTTTGCTTCAGTTCGAGGAATTTGCTTTCCAGAATGCCGCGCGCGGAGATACGGCTGGACTGCTTCGACACCCAGGCGCCGATTTGGCTGTCGCGCGGGCGGCTATGGAAGTACTTCATTACTTCCAGGGTAGACAGGCGTTCGGCCTGGCCTATCACCATCACCTGGCGCTCCAGCATGTGCCAGGGGAACAGCAGGCTAATGCGGGGATTATGTTCGATCTGGTGCGCTTTGCGGCTGCCGAGGTTGGTGTAAAACACCAGTCCGCGCTCGTCATAATGTTTGAGCAGAACAATCCGCTGATAGGGCTGATTGTTTTCATCCACCGTGGCGACCACCATGGCGGTGGGATCGGCCAGTTTGGCTTCGCAGGCCTGGCCAAGCCACTTTTCAAACAGCGCTAACGGTTGGTCGGGCAAATCGTGACGACGTAAACCGCCTTTCGTGTATTCGCGGCGTAAATGCGCGATCTGTTGCAGGGCATCGTTGTCAGACATAGTGATTCTTAGAGGAATTTTCGGGTGGCGTTATTGTGCGCCCCACCCGATAAAATCTCAACGCTTAGGGTTTTGCAACTGGCAGTTATTCAACACGATGCGATCTTTGTCGTAAACCGTTGCGCTATCGCCTTTTGACCAGAAAACATAAATGCCATCGGTATAACGCGCGCCGGACGCAGAAAGTCCCTGTTTGAGGGTGAGCGGTTTATCATCGTAAACGAAGCTGACTTCCTGGCGGGTATTGTTGAGATTGACGCTCAGCGGCTTTTCATCGCACTTGTACTCAAGCGTATCGGTATGCATACGCTCAACGAAGTTGTTATAGGTTGAGCAACCCGCCAGCAGCGTGGGGAGTAAAACGACAAGTAATTTTTTCATGGGCGTATCCTGAATAAACCTGTTCCCTGGAGAGCTGCGCCCTCCATGTAATGAACAGTCTATCGGTTACGCCCACCGTGGAACTTCAGTTAACTCTGATAGTTCAGAGCATTGGCGGGAAAAATGGCCCCTAATACTGTGGCATTTGCGGCCCCCGTCACAGAAGGCAAATTGCCCGGCAAGCCGTTGAGGGTGCGCCAGGCGAGCCAGGCAAAGGCCAGCGCTTCCATATCATCACCGCTGATACCGGCTTCATCAGTGGTGGTCACTTCCGTGCCGGGCAGCAGGCGGGAAAGACGCGCCATCACCAGCGGATTTCGCCCTCCGCCCCCGCATACCAGCACACGCTCACAACCGCCGCACAGTAAAATTTGTTCTGCGATGGTGACTGCCGTCAGTTCGGCCAGCGTCGCCTGCACGTCCTGCGCTTTCACGCCGGGGAAGTTCGCCAGATGGCGCTCCAGCCAGCCGTAATTGAAATACTCACGACCGGTGCTCTTGGGGGCTGGCGCGGCGAAATAGGGATCGCTGAGCATTTGCTGTAATAAAGGAGGGATAACGCTACCGCTGCTCGCCCATTGGGCATCCCTGTCGTACGGTTTGCCGCGCTGACGCCAAATCCAGGCGTCCATCAGCATGTTGCCCGGCCCGGTGTCGTAGCCTCTGACCGGCGCGCCGGGAAACAGCATGGAAAGGTTAGCGATACCGCCGATATTCAGCACCATACGCCTTTCGCTGGGGTGCGCCAGCAGCGCATGGTGGAAAGCCGGCACCAGCGGCGCGCCCTGCCCGCCAAGCGCCACATCCCGCCGCCGGAAATCGCCGACCACGGTCACGCCGGTGCGGGCAACAATCTGGTTATTGTCGCCTATTTGCAGCGTGTGCGGCGCATCGCCCTGTGGCTCATGCCACACGGTTTGCCCGTGACAGCCGATCGCCACAATGTCTTCAGGACGCAGTTTCTCCTGCTGCATCAGCGCCTGCACCGCATCGGCAAACAGGCGGCCCAGCCGGGTATCCAGTTGCCCGAACTGAGAGAGGGTCAACTGCTGCCCCTGACACACCGCCAGCACGGCCTCTTTCAGCGTATGCGGAATCGGCCAGGACAAGCTCGCCTGCTGGGCAACCATGTTTTCATCAATGGTCGCCAGGACCACGTCCACCCCATCAAGGCTGGTGCCTGACATCACTCCGATATAACGACCCGATTTCATACTCAATCCTTTTTTATGCCGCCTGAGGCAATAACTGAATCATAACCACTCTGATTACGCCATGTTTAATTGGCAACATGACCGGGTTAGCCTGTAAAGAAATTTTTAGATTGTGTCTGGCGCGGCAGCATCACCGATGTTTAGCTACGGTTAATGAAGACGCTTCTATTATTTTTGTATCGAGGCTCCACAATAGTGTGAAATCACAGTGTGGAGTATCTTATAATTTGCCATAAGGATGCTCATTTTGAGCGTAGCGTGGTGAACAGGAGATTTACATGATTTCACGAGTTCTGATGGTTTCGCTGGTGGGTTTAACGCTGGCGGGTTGTGTGAATAACGATAGCCTTTCAGGCGACGTCTATAGCGCGTCAGAAGCCAAACAGGTTCAGCGTGTAACCTATGGTACCGTTGTCAACGTTCGTCCGGTGCAGATTCAGGGTGGCGACGATAATAACGCCATCGGCGCTATCGGCGGTGCGGTGCTGGGCGGCTTCCTGGGTAACACCATTGGCGGCGGCACCGGTCGTTCGCTGGCCACCGCTGCGGGCGCAGTGGCAGGCGGCGTGGCAGGCCAGGGCGTACAGGGTTCAATGAATAAAACGCAGGGCGTTGAACTGGAAATTCGTAAAGATGATGGCGATACCATCATGGTTGTGCAGAAACAGGGCGCGACTAAATTCTCTGCCGGTCAGCGCGTTGTGATGGCCAACAAAGGCAGCCAGGTTACCGTTTCCCCACGTTAATCTTTCCCGTAAGCGGCTTACATTAGCCGCTTTTTGTTGATTACAGCCCCCCATTCTGAGCAGGGTTTTCTGCACTCAACAAAAAGGCCTCGTGGAAGCGAGGCCTTTGATTAATCCTGGCCCTGAAGCCGGATAATGTTCTTTTCAATGCGCCCGATCAGGTTGATTAACAGTTCGAGCTCCTGCTGGCTGATGCCGCCGAGGATTTCGCCCCGGGTTTTACGGATCACATCTTCCATTTCACTGATGATCGGCGCCGCTTTTTCAGTCAGCTTGATGCGTTTTGCGCGTCTGTCATTTGCGCAGGTGTGACGGGCGATCAGCCCCTTCTCTTCCAGCTGATCCAGCGTACGCACCAGCGACGGCTGTTCGATACCGATCGCTTTAGCCAGTTGTATTTGCGATTGATCGGGCGGCAACTCATGAATGTTATGCAACGTGACCCAGTGGGTTTGCGTCAACTCCAGAGGTTTCAGGCGATGGTCAATCAGAGCACGCCATATGCGTACCAGCCGCGCCAGATCAGAACCTAATGGCGATTCCAATTTCATCTCCTTATAATTAGCTTGCTAACTTATTGTACTGATTTTAAACTTAGTGTGCAGCATTTATATGTCTAAAACAAATTACTGATTTTCCTGTCGCTTCGCGCAAAGTCTATAATTTGATTCTACAACCTGTCAGGGAAACAGCGTGTTATGGCCGTTATGATTAGGGTTAATCCGAAGTGAAACTGTTATCTGTGCCGCCCGGCATGCCGCTACAGGATGTGGTGGTTGGCGCTTCTGTCTACTTCCCTCCCATTTTTAAAGCGGTGTTTATCGGCCTGTTTATCTGGCTCATCGTGCATCGCCTGGTGCGTAACTGGCTCTACTCAGGCGCTGTCTGGCACCCCACGCTGATGGATTTATCGCTGTTTGTCCTGTCGGTATGCGGCGGGATGTTTCTTCTGACAACAGGGCTGTTTTAATGATGAAGACCGTGAAGTACTTTTCCACGCTGATTGTCCTGGCGGCGGTGATTCTGGCCGGCTGGTGGCTGTGGAACTATTACATGCAATCCCCCTGGACGCGCGACGGGAAAGTGCGCGCAGAGTTGGTGGATATTTCGCCCCAGGTCGCCGGCACGATCACGCACATCGACGTGCGGGATAATCAATTTGTCAAAGCCGGTGCGCCGCTGTTCAGCATAGACGCCACGCCGTTCCGCATTGCGGTACTTAACGCGCAAGCGCAGCTGGCCCATGCTCAGTCCGACCTGGCGAAAGCGCAGAATGAAGCCAGCCGCCGCCAGCATCTGCCGCACAACTATATTTCCGCCGAAGAGTTAGACAGCGCCACCCTCAACGTGAAAGCCATGCAGGCCGCCGTGAATGTGGCAAAGGCCGCGCTGGAGCAAGCCCAATGGCAACTCTCCCAAACTAACGTGACCGCGCCAGTCGACGGCTGGGTAACCAATCTGTCAGTACGCGTCGGGAACTACGCCTCCACCGGCGCCCCGGTTTTCGCGTTAATCGACAGCCACTCCTTTTATGTGGTGGGCTATTTTGAAGAGACCAAACTGCGCCATATTGCGCCGGGCGCAACCGCCCGAATCACTCTGCTCAGCAACGATACGCCGCTTGCTGGCCGGGTTGAGAGCATTGGCCGGGCTATCTACGATCAAAGTGTGGAAACTGACAGCGGGCTGGTGCCCGACGTTAAACCCAATGTGCCCTGGGTCAGGCTGGCCCAGCGGGTGCCGGTACGTTTTGAGCTGCAAAACGTACCGGATAACGCGCTGTTAGTCTCCGGCACCACCTGCACCATCGCTATCGAGCAGTAATCCATGAATCTCGGCTGGCTTGACTGGCAACGCGCGCCCTGGGGCAAAGCAACGGGCAACCAGTGGCGCTATGCCCTGCGCAATGCGATTGCCATGTGCCTGGCGCTGAGTATCGCCTACGCGCTCGATCTGGATGAGCCTTACTGGGCCATGACGTCTGCCGCCGTGGTGAGCTTCCCGACGCCCGGCGGCGTGATCAGCAAAAGCCTTGGCCGGGTGGTAGGTAGCCTGATCGGGGCCAGCGCATCGCTGATCATCGCCGGGAGTACGCTCAACGAGCCGTGGTTTTTTTCGCTTTCTATGGCCGGCTGGCTGGCGCTATGCACCTGGACCTCCAGCCATTTTCACAATAATGCCGCCTATGCCGCACAGCTTGCGGGTTACACCGCCGCGATCATCGCCTTTACCATGGTGAACACCGTGGAAACGACCCAGCTCTGGGATATCGCCCAGGCGAGGGTCTGCGAGGTACTGATCGGCATCGCCTGCGGCGGTTTTATGATGATGGTGCTGCCCAGCACCTCTGATGGCACCACGCTGCTGGTCTCCCTGAAATCCCTGCATGCACGGCTGCTGGAACATGCCCATTTACTCTGGCAGCCGGACACCACCGACGCGATGCGCACCGCCCATCAGGGCATGATCGGCCAAATTCTGACGCTGAATATTTTGCGTATTCAGGCGTTCTGGAGCCATTATCGTTTTCGCCAGAATAACAATCTGCTCAATGCCATCCTGCATCAACAGTTACGGCTGACCAGCACGATTTCAGGCTTGCGTCGGTTGTTAATTAACTGGCATGACATGCCGCCGCACATCGCTGCGTTGCAGAGTGATATCCTGGCGGAACTGGCGCGTGAGCAGCCGGATCGCTACCGTATTGCCCGCCTGCTGGCGCTGTGCCTGCCGCAGAAAGCGAATGATTACCGGCACCTCGCGTACTGGCAGCGCCTGCGCTATTTTTGCCATACTTATCTGCGGGTGAATCATCAGCTGGTGGTACTGGAAAACGATCGCGCGGGTATCGCCGTCCCCACGCCGAAAACCGCCTCGCTAACCCGCCATGCCGATATCGCTGAAGCCCTTTGGAATGCGTTACGCACGTTTTGCGTCATTATTCTGGGCTGCGCATGGACGATAGAGGCGCAGTGGGATGCCGGCAGTTCTGCACTGACCATGATCGCTATCTGTTGCGTGCTCTATTCTGCCTCGCCTTCCCCGCATCAGTCGTTATCCCTGCTGATGCGCACCCTGATATTGCTGTCGCTGTTTAGCTTTGCGGTAAAATTCGGCCTGATGATCCGGGTCACCGAGCTGTGGGAGTTCCTGCTGTTTTTATTTCCGCTGCTGACCACCATGCAACTCATGAAGCTCCAGCAACCCAAATTCGCCGGTCTGTGGGGGCAACTCATCGTGTTCATGGGTTCCTTTATCGCGGTGACCAATCCGCCGGTGTATGACTTTGGCGATTTTCTTAACGATAACCTGGCGAAAATCATCGGTGTCGGCCTGGCCTGGATGGCGTTCTCGATTCTGAAACCCGGTTCGGACACCCGCAAAGGCCGCCGTCATATTCGGGCGCTGCGCCGGGGCTTTATCGATCAGCTGAGCCGTAAACCTGAGTACAGCGAAAGCGAATTCGAATCGCTGGTGTATCATCACGTCCACCAGCTCAGCCAGGCGAAAGAAGAGCGCGCCCGCCGCTGGCTGCTGCGCTGGGGGGTGGTCTTGCTCAACTGTTCACATGTGGTATGGGCGCTTCGCGCCTGGGAAGCGCGTTCCGATCCGCTGTCGCAAGTGCGGGATATCTGCATCAGCACGTTACGCAATGTGATGAGCGAGCGCGGCATTCAGAAAAAACCGCTCGGGGTGGCGTTAATCGAATTGCAGCGTTATGCCGGGGTGTTAGCCCGACGCAACGATCCGGCTGCGGTGGAGCTGGCGGCGTTGATTTGGCGACTGTACTGTTCGCTCAAACAGCTGGAACAAGCGCCGTCGGCGGATAATCCCGCTGACGGCGCACCGGCGACTATTTTATAACGCCACAGGCGAAACGTGCCCCGCCGCCGCCAAGCGGTTCCGGTTTATCGGACATGTTATCGCCGCCGACGTGGATCATCAGCGCCTTACCTTTCACCTCATCCAGTTTTTTCAGACGTGGCGCGGTGACCGCCTCTTTGGCGTTGCCGTCTTTATCCACTAACAGCACCGGGAGATCCCCGATATGGCCTGCGCCTTCAGGGCCCTGGTGCTTACCGGTCGTTTGCGGATCGAGGTGTCCGCCCGCCGCTTCTGCGGCGGACGGTTTACCGTCTTTCATTGCCGGTTCGCAGCTGCCGTTAGCATGGATATGGAAACCGCGTTCGCCGGGCGGCAGCGCTTTCAGATCGGGGGTAAATTTCAGGCCGTTGTCGGTTTCTTCGATTTCGACTTCACCGATGGATTGACCGATGCCCTGAGGGGTAACCAGATGCATCTCAACGTCTTCACTGGCTGCCTGGGCTGCGCCGCAGGCAAACAGGACTACCATTGCCAGACTGATTTTTTTCATCGTGCCTCCTGATTCATGAATTTGCCTGTTAAGTCTAGAACACAGGCAGGATCCGAAGCGGGAGGCGGCAATTTTAGGAATTACGGTACATCGTAACCCAGCGCGGCTTTGCGGATGCGGAACCACTGCTGGCGAGTCATCTCCAGCGACAGCGCATGGATCGCGGAACGCACGCGTTCGATTTTCCCCGAGCCGATGATCGGCAGCGGCTGCGACGGCAGGCGCATTACCCATGCGTAGACCACCTGCTCGATGGTTTGCGCGCCGATCTCCTGCGCCACCTGTTGCAGCTCATCACGCAACGGCTGGAACGACTCATCGTTAAACAGACGGCCGCCACCGAGGCAGGACCAGGCCATTGGGCGAATGCGCAGCTGTTGCAACTGATCAAGCGTACCGTCCAGCAGCAGCGGCTGATGAACCGGAGAAATTTCTACCTGGTTGGTCGCCAGCGTAAACGGCAGACGCGACTGGAGCAGCGAGAACTGCGCCGGCGTGAAGTTAGACACGCCGAAGTGGCGTACTTTTCCCGCCTGATGCAGTTGCAGGAAGGCTTCGGCCACCTCATCCGCATCCATCAGCGGGTCCGGGCGGTGGATCAGCAGCAAATCGAGATGTTCAACGGCAAGATTTTTCAGCGACGTCTCGGCGCTTTCGACAATATGCGCGCGATCGGTGATGTAGTGGCCGATTTTGTTTTCCGCTTTGGCCGTGGTGGCGATGCCGCATTTGGTGACAATTTCCATTCTGTCGCGCAACTGCGGCGCCAGCTTCAGCGCTTCGCCAAACGCCGCTTCGCACTGGTAGCCGCCGTAAATATCGGCATGGTCGACGGTGGTGATCCCTAAATCGAGATGTTGTTCGATAAAGCTGACCAGCTCCCGCGCCGACATATTCCAGTCCATCAGCCGCCAGTAGCCCATCACCAGACGCGAAAATTCCGGGCCTTGCGGCGCAAGGGTAATACGCTGAACCATCTTAATTACCTCGACGAATAAATGAATGCTGAGTATACGTGACTGCGCGGGCTAGAAAAGTGAAGGTTGTTGCGGTTCGTCATCCTGCGAGGTTTTACTGGCGCGCAGCTTACGCAGCCAGCGCTGGCGGCACAGGCGTAGCACCTCCTGCTTTTGCGCATCGCTCATGGCCTGCCAGTTGAAACGCTCGTCTCTGCTGCGCATACAGCCGCGGCAAAATCCCTTTTCATCAGACTGGCAAATGCCGCGACACGGGCTTTGGATCGGGAAAAACTCGAGTTGTTCGGCCACTGACCCTCCGGATTAAACGCCTTACTACTATTCAAGCCTGTGACAGCCGTTGTTGCAAGTGCCCAGCTCTTTTATGTGACAACGTCACGCGGAGCGATAAAGAAAAATTGCATTAGACCGATTGGTCTACTACAGTAAGCGCCATGAACAAGATAGCTGAACACGATACCCGCGAACACATCCTTGCTACCGGCGAGCAGCTTTGCCTGCACCGGGGCTTTGTGGGCATGGGATTAAGCGAGCTGCTAAAAACCGCTGAAGTGCCCAAGGGGTCGTTCTACCACTACTTTCGCTCCAAAGAAGCGTTTGGCGTGGCGATGCTTGAACGCTATTACACGGCCTATCATCAACGCCTGACCCGGCATTTTTCCGCCCCGGGCAGCAACGCCCGTGAAAAGCTGTTGGCGCACTATCAGCAAACGCTGCAACAGTTTTGCAGCCACGATCGGATTAACGGCTGCCTGACGGTAAAGCTGTCTGCCGAGGTGTGTGATTTATCCGAAGATATGCGCGTTGCGCTCGATCATGGCGCGGCGAAAATCATCGCCCTGCTGGCGGAAAACCTGGCGCAAGGGGTACAGGAAGGCAGCCTGAAATTAACCCATGATGCCGTTTCCACCGCCAATATGCTTTATGCCCTGTGGCTGGGCGCCAGCCTTCAGGCCAAAATTTCGCGTAGCGCCCTGCCGTTAGAAAGCGCGCTTGGGCATGTGAAAGCCTTACTCTCTGCACCTGCGTAACAGGTGCTTTTTATTTCGAATAACACTAGACGACCGGTCTACTCAGGAGTTTTTATGTCATCAGAAAAACTGTTTACCCCGCTTAAAGTTGGCGCTGTCAACGCGCCGAACCGCGTGTTTATGGCGCCGTTGACCCGTCTGCGCAGCATCGAGCCGGGCGATATCCCCACCGCCATGATGGTGGAGTATTACCGCCAGCGCGCCAGCTCCGGTCTGATCATCAGCGAAGCGACCCAGATTTCCGCCCAGGCTAAAGGCTATGCAGGCGCGCCAGGCCTGCACAGCGCTGAACAAATCGCCGCATGGAAAAAAATCACCGCAGCAGTTCACGAACGCGATGGCCGTATTGCGGTCCAGCTGTGGCATACCGGCCGTATTTCTCACGCCAGCCTGCAACCGGGCGGCGAAGCGCCGGTTGCGCCGTCGGCGATCCGTGCGGAAACCCGCACCTCGCTGCGTGATGAACAGGGCCACGCTATCCGC
This sequence comes from Atlantibacter hermannii, assembly GCF_009907385.1. Taxonomy (GTDB): domain Bacteria; phylum Pseudomonadota; class Gammaproteobacteria; order Enterobacterales; family Enterobacteriaceae; genus Atlantibacter; species Atlantibacter hermannii_A. The sequence continues at coordinate 199,247 of NZ_JAAATR010000033.1, read as the reverse complement.
GTCGATACCTCCACCCCGCGCGCGCTGGAAACCGCGGAAATTCCGGGAATTGTTAACGATTTCCGCCAGGCCGTCATTAACGCCCGCGAAGCCGGATTCGATCTGGTGGAGCTGCACGCCGCCCACGGCTATCTGCTGCACCAGTTCCTCTCTCCGGCGTCTAACCAGCGTACCGACTCGTACGGCGGCAGCATCGAAAACCGCACTCGCTTAGTGCTTGACGTGGTGGATTCGGTGAGCGACGCCTGGGCATCCGATCGCATCGGTATTCGCATTTCGCCGCTCGGCCCGTTCAACGGCCTCGACAACGGTGAAGACCAGGAAGACGCCGCGCTGTACCTGATTGGCGAGCTGGCAAAACGCAACCTGGCCTACCTGCATATTTCCGAACCGGACTGGGCGGGCGGTAAGCCTTACTCTGACGAATTCCGCGCCAAAGTACGTCAGCAGTATCCGGGCGTTATCATCGGGGCCGGTGCCTATACGGCAGAAAAAGCGGAAGATTTGATTTCCAGAGGCTATATCGACGCCGTAGCATTTGGCCGCGTCTATATCGCCAACCCGGACCTGGTAGAGCGTCTGCAGCGTAAAGCGGAACTGAATGCCCAGAAACCGGAACTGTTCTACGGCGGCGGCGCGGAAGGCTATATCGACTACCCCACACTGTAATGGAATTGATAGCGGCGACGTATCGCCGCTATACTCAAATTCCCTTGATGGTTAAAAACTTACAGATAACGAGGATGTTATGCGTTTACTTCACACCATGTTACGCGTTGGCGATTTGCAACGTTCCATCGATTTCTACACCAAAGTGCTGGGCATGACCCTGCTGCGCACCAGCGAAAACGAAGAGTACAAATATTCTCTGGCGTTCGTTGGCTACGGTCCGGAAAGTGAAGAAGCCGTTATCGAGCTGACTTACAACTGGGGTGTGGACAGCTATGAGCTCGGCACCGCCTATGGCCACATCGCGTTAAGCGTGGATAACGCGGCGGAAGCCTGCGAACGCATTCGTGCCAACGGCGGCAACGTCACCCGCGAAGCCGGCCCGGTTAAAGGCGGCACCACGGTTATCGCTTTCGTTGAAGATCCGGACGGCTATAAAATTGAGCTGATCGAAGCTAAAGACGCCGGCAAAGGCCTCGGCAACTGATCTCCTGGCGGGCGCTTACTGCGCCCGCCCTGCTGCAACTCCTGCCTTTTTTTGCCATAATACGCGCTGCTTTTCATTCCCCAACATAGAGACGCTGATGTCCGACAACGCTCAACTTACCGGTCTGTGCGACCGTTTTCGTGGTTTTTATCCCGTCGTGATTGATGTGGAAACTGCCGGATTCAACGCTAAAACTGACGCCCTGCTGGAAATCGCCGCCGTCACGCTCAGGATGGATGAACAGGGTTGGCTCGGTATCGACGAAACGCTGCACTTCCATGTCGAACCCTTCGAAGGCGCGAATCTTCAACCTGAAGCTCTGGCTTTTAACGGCATCGACCCGCATAACCCGCTGCGCGGCGCGGTTAGCGAATACGACGCCTTACACGCTATCTTCAAAATGGTGCGTAAAGGCATTAAAGATCGCGGCTGTAACCGGGCGATTATGGTGGCGCACAATGCCACATTCGACCACGGCTTTCTGATGGCGGCGGCGGAACGCGCCTCGCTGAAGCGCAACCCGTTCCACCCGTTTGTGACCTTTGATACCGCAGCGTTAAGCGGTCTGGCATTAGGGCAAACCGTGCTGGCAAAAGCCTGCCTGGCAGCCGGCATTCCGTTTGACAGCACCCAAGCGCATTCCGCCCTGTACGACACCGAACAAACGGCGCGGCTGTTTTGCGAAATCGTCAACCGCTGGAAGCGTCTGGGCGGCTGGCCAGTCCCGCCGTTACAGGCCGATGAATAAACAAAAAAAGCGACCCTGGGTCGCTTTTTTTATGCCTGCGCGAATTATTCCGCGTCAGACTCTTTATGTTTTTCAGCGGTTTCTTTGATCAGCTGCTGCAGTTCGCCGCGCTGGTACATTTCGATAATGATATCGCAGCCGCCGACCAGTTCGCCGTCAACCCACAACTGCGGGAAGGTTGGCCAGTTCGCGTATTTCGGCAGCTCGGCGCGGATGTCCGGGTTCTGCAAAATATCGACGTAAGCAAAACGTTCGCCGCACGCGGATAACGCCTGTACGGCCTGAGCGGAGAAACCACAGCTCGGCAGCTTCGGGGAGCCTTTCATGTACAGCAGGATCGGGTTTTCAGCAATCTGGCGTTCAATTTTTTCGATAGTGGTGCTCATTGTCTTGCTTCCTCAAGCTTCTCAGGCAAATAGCCTGTATTTTACTGGTTATCAGGGAACCGTGTAAATCTGGCAGATAAACGCAACAGTCCCGGTAAACATGTGGCAAGAATAACATTTTCGCCACGTAAAACCTTACTCTTTCACTCAACTATTGTGCAAAAAACCATCATGTGATTTGCCGGTTGGTTATTTTATTTGCGCCCGGTATCAAAACAGCGTTTTGAGGGAATAACGCTCTTACCTTCAGGCAATTTTATAGATTAGAATCGACGGGTTTTTGAAATCACACGTTGGCATGATTGTCAGCTTAGTTCAGGGGAACGCTCAGTGGCGCGGATGAATAAAGTTTCGCTTACGCTTTGTGCTCTGTTTTTTACTTCGTTAACCTTTACGCCATTAACTCAGGCGTCAGAGCACGCACGTCCCTCGGCCGTGCATAAGCAAATCACCAAAACGAAAACCAGCACTAAACAAACCAACGCCAGCAAGACCGCAGCAAAAAAGAAAACCGCCAAACCATCAGCAGTAAAAACCGCGAAAACAACTACCGCTAAAAAAAGCACCTCCGGCAAGAAAACCGCCGCCTCTTCCAAAACCGTAGCCAAAAATCGTCGGGTTTCTCAGCCCGTCACTGCCGCTGCGGAGGTCGTCAAACAGACCTGCACCCAATCCCGTAAAACCGGCAAGAAACAGTGCGTGGCGGCAAAAGCCGGCAAGCCCACCACTATTGCCGAAGCGCATAAAATTCGGGTGCAAAAAGCGCAACAAACCGCCATGACCAAACTGATGGGCCAAATCGGCAAACCTTATCGCTGGGGGGGATCGTCGCCGCGTACCGGTTTCGATTGCAGCGGGCTGATTTATTACGCCTATAAAGATCTGGTGAAGTTCCGTATTCCGCGTACCGCCAACGAAATGTACCACCTGCGCGATGCCGCACCGGTCAACGTGGCGGAGCTGGAAAGCGGTGACCTGGTGTTCTTCCGCACCCGGGGCCGCGGCACCGCCGATCACGTGGGCGTTTATGTCGGCAACGGGAAGTTCATTCAGTCCCCGCGCTCCGGTCGCGATATTCAAATCACTTCTCTGAGCGAAGATTACTGGCAGCGTCATTACGTGGGCGCACGCCGCGTCATGACCTCAAAGACCATTCGTTAATCCTTTACCTGCCTGGCTAACAGGCAGGTAACTTCATCTTTTGCTTACCCTTTTGATTTGCTACCCTAAAGCCACACTAAATTTGTGGAATTTAGTGGATCATAATAAGGAGTGAAGCAATGTCGTTCGAATTACCTGCATTACCGTATGCCAGAGAGGCCCTTGCGCCGCACATCTCCGCAGAAACGCTGGAGTATCACTACGGGAAGCACCATCAGGCCTATGTCACCAACCTGAATAACCTGATCAAAGGCACCGCGTTAGAAGGCAAATCGCTGGAAGAGATCGTGCGCAGCTCGGAAGGCGGTGTATTCAACAACGCCGCCCAGGTGTGGAACCACACTTTCTACTGGCACTGCCTGGCTCCCAACGCGGGCGGCGAACCAACCGGCGCGCTGGCGGAGGCAATCAATCAAGCGTTTGGCAGCTTCGCGGAGTTTAAAGCGCAGTTTACCGATGCCGCGATCAAGAACTTCGGTTCCGGCTGGACCTGGCTGGTGAAAAAACCTGACGGCGCGCTGGCGATTGTTTCAACGTCTAACGCCGGCACCCCGCTGACCAGCGACGCTAAACCGCTGCTGACGGTAGACGTGTGGGAACATGCGTATTACATCGACTACCGTAACGCCCGCCCGCAATACCTGGAGCACTTCTGGGCGCTGGTAAACTGGGCATTTGCGGCGAAAAACTTCGCTGAGTAAGTCCGTATCACGGAGAAGGTCGCCCTTCTCCGTTTTTTATTCCGCCGCGCACAGCGTCTGGCGTTCGCGTCGGGAAGAGAGCACCACCAGCCCCAGACCGATAGCCGCAATCATCGCCCCCATCACCGGCACCATGCTGAACCCTAAGCCCGCCTGGATCACCGCGCCGCCCGCCGCCGCGCCCAGAGCGTTGCCGAGGTTAAACGCGCCGATATTAACCGAAGAAGAGAGCCCCGGCGCTTCGCTGGCTACGCGCATTACGCGCATCTGTAACGGCGGCACCACGGCAAAGGTCGCCGCGCCCCATACCACCATGCTCAGCGCCGCGCCGAACTCGCTGCGCGCCAGCCACGGAATAGCGGCCATAATGACGATCAGCAGCAGTAAAAAGCCTTTCAGCGTGCCGGTGACGGATTTATCCGCCAGGCGGCCGCCCAGCCAGTTGCCGAGGGAGAAACCGACGCCAATCAGCACCAGCATTGCGGTAACAAACAGCGGCGTGGCGTGGGTGATGTGCTGCAATACCGGTGAAATATAGGTATAGAGCGTAAACATCGCCCCCGCGCCCAGCACGGTGGTCATCAGCGCGCTCACCACCTGCGGGCGCATCAGCACCGACAGCTCTTTCTTCACGTCAGGACGCTCGCCTGCGCCGCCTTTCGGCAGCGACAATCCCAGGCTAACCATGGAAATGACCCCGAGGCCTGCCGTCGCCAGGAACGACATTCGCCAGCCGATACTTTCGCCAAGCCAGGTTGCCGCCGGCACGCCCCCGATATTGGCGATGGTCAGCCCCATAAACATGGTGGCGACCGCGCTGGCCTGTTTGTGCTTCGGCACCACGCTTGCCGCCACCACCGATCCCAGACCGAAAAACGCGCCGTGGTTCAGGCTGGTGATAATGCGCGACACCATCAGTGTGGCGTAATCCGGCGCGATGGCGGACAACACGTTACCGAGAGTGAAAATCGCCATCAGGAAAATCAGCGCGCTGCGCCGGGCGCGATGCGACAGCAGCAGCGTCATCAGCGGCGCGCCGACCATCACCCCTACCGCGTAGGCGCTGATCAGCATCCCGGCGGCGGGGATCGACACGTCTACCCCTTTTGCGATGACCGGCAGCAGCCCCATCGGTGAAAACTCTGTCGTACCGATCCCAAACGCGCCAATAGCCAGCGCCAGCAGCGGAGTGTTTATTTTCATTGGTGAATTCCAGAAGTCGTGTCGCTTCACTACGGTCTTCGCAGAGCGACCTGTCAGAAAAAAGAAGCAAAGAGTGACATTTGTCACATCAGAAGGGAAGAAACCATTTTGGCAAAAGATTTTTGCACAATTGTGAATAATGGAGGCGGCTATTCTGAAGAGGGAATCAAACACCAAAAAATCGCAATTTTCTGGTGTTTGTTAATGCCAGACGCGGTCGAAATGCAATTTTGTTTAGTTGAGTACCGCAACTAAACCCGTTGCCACAATCAGTCCCAGTACGATAACGGTCGTCACCAGAGAAAATTTCAGGTCTGTGCTCATTTTTGCTCTCCTTGTTACCCACATTAAAAGTGTGTGCAGATCATTTTTGCATAAATTCAGACAAAAATACCACGGGATTTAAACTGATATGCGTTTTCCCTCTTCCCCTTTTGCGCAAGATCAGACAAAATCCGTCGCTACCTTATTTTTCACCAGCCATTGACCCCCTCCTTTTGATGTCGCACTCCCCGACATAATGCAACCGAAATGTTGCGGACCGAGGTTGGCATAGGCAAACGTTTAACCTGTGATAAACAGGGGCTCGGAGAGGGTCTGGAGTAACAAGAATGGCAACAATAAAAGATGTCGCTAAACGCGCAAACGTTTCCACTACAACTGTGTCGCATGTTATTAACAAAACCCGCTTTGTTGCGGAAGAAACGCGCAATGCAGTCTGGGCAGCAATTAAAGAATTGCACTATTCCCCGAGTGCCGTGGCACGCAGTTTAAAAGTAAACCACACCAAATCCATCGGTTTGCTGGCTACCAGCAGCGAAGCGCCCTACTTTGCTGAAATCATCGAAGCCGTAGAAAACAGCTGTTTCAGCAAAGGCTATACCCTGATCCTCGGCAACGCCCACAACAACCAGGAAAAGCAGCGCGCTTACCTGTCGATGATGGCGCAAAAACGCGTCGACGGTTTACTGGTGATGTGCTCCGAATACCCGGAATCGTTGCTGTCGACGCTGGAAGAGTACCGACATATCCCGATGGTGGTGATGGACTGGGGCGAAGCCAAAGCCGACTTCACCGACTCGGTGATCGACAACGCCTTCCAGGGCGGCTACATGGCCGGCCGCTACCTGATTGAACGCGGTCACCGCGAAATCGGCGTCATCCCCGGCCCGCTGGAGCGCAATACCGGCGCGGGCCGTCTGGCCGGTTTCCTGAAAGCGCTGGAAGAAGTGAACATCACCGTGCCGGAAAACTGGATCGTGCAGGGTGATTTCGAGCCGGAATCCGGCTATCGCGCCATGCAGCAAATCCTCTCCCAGCAGCCGCGTCCGACCGCCGTGTTCTGTGGCGGCGATGTGATGGCGATGGGCGCGATTTGCGCCGCAGATGAAATGGGCCTGCGGGTGCCGCAGGATATTTCGGTGATCGGTTATGACAACGTGCGCAACGCGCGCTACTTCAGCCCGGCGCTGACCACTATCCACCAGCCGAAAGATTCGCTGGGGGAAACCGCGTTTAATATGCTGCTCGACCGCATCGTCAATAAGCGCGAAGAGTCGCAAACCATCGAGGTGCACCCGCGCCTGATTGAACGCCGTTCCGTGGCGGACGGCCCGTTCCGCGATTATCGTCGTTAATCCTGCCGGAGCCGGTTATTCCGGCTCCATCAACCACTCCCGGTTCAGCGTTTCGCTGTCTCCCAGATAATCCAGCAGCCACAATAGCGCTGGCGAGGTATCGGTCTGTTTCCACGTCAGGCAACACGGCGAATCCGGGAACGGATCGTCGAGCATCAGCGTTTTCCAGCGCCCGGCGACGACCGGATCGTGGGCCACATGTGCAGGCACCATCCCCACGCATAAGCCATTGTTGAGGCACGCCATCGCCGTCGCCCAGTCCGGCACCACCACGCGACGCTGATTATCCAGCAGCCAGGTGGTGCGCTTGGGCAGCGAGCGCGAGGTATCTTCCAGCACCAGCGACGGCCACTGGCGCAGTTGGTCATCGCTGAGCGGCGCGTTTTCCTTCGCCAGCGGATGATCGGCGCTTACCACGCACTGCCAGCTTAGCGGCCCCATATCGCGAAATGCGAAACGCCCCCCCACCGGGATCGCCTGAGTCGCGCCAATCGCCAGTTCAACGCGCCCGTCCGACAGCGCGTCCCACACGCCGTTAAACACCTCCTGAGCGACAATCAGCTCCACATCGTCGAAATGACGATAGAAATCGAGGATCAACTGCCGGGTGCGCGCCGGTTTGACGATGTTGTCCACGGCGATAGAGAGTTGACCGCGCCAGCCGTTGGCGATCTGCTGGCACTGCTGGCGGGTGACCATCATTTTTCTGATAACAGAACGGCCTTCCTTCAAAAACCACGCCCCGGCAGGGGTGAGTTCGACCTCCCGGTGGCGGCGGATAAATAGCGGAACCGCCAGCCATTCTTCGAGTTGCTTGACGGTATAGCTCACCGCTGACGGCACCCGGTGCAGTTCCTGCGCTGCCGCGCTGAAACTGCCGTTACGCGCAACCGCATCAACCACTTCAAGAGAATATTCAGACCACATTTTCTGCCTGCAAAAATTTTGAAAGGAACGTGCAAATATTAACGTTTCACAACAACGATTGCACTTTTGTACACTCCTGCGTCCGTAGTTTGGGTTATCAGATCAAGAAAAGAAGAGAATTACCATGCGTCCTTCACGAGGTTTTTTAGTCTGGCTGGCGGGGTTGAGCGTTCTGGGCTTCCTGGCCACCGATATGTATTTACCGGCGTTTGCCGCCATTCAACAGGATCTGGGGACCGAGGCTTCCGCCGTCAGCGCCAGCCTGAGCCTGTTCCTTGCCGGATTTGCCGTTGCGCAACTGGCGTGGGGCCCCTTATCCGACCGCTATGGCCGCAAACCGATCCTGCTGGCCGGGCTGAGCATTTTCGCCCTGGGCTGCCTGGGTATGCTGTGGGTAGACAACGCCGCCATGCTGCTGGCGCTGCGCTTTGTCCAGGCGGTGGGCGTCTGTGCCGCCGCAGTAACCTGGCAGGCCCTGGTGACTGATTACTATCCCGCGACCCGCACTAACCGTATTTTCGCCACCATCATGCCGCTGGTGGCTCTGTCGCCCGCCCTCGCCCCGCTGCTGGGCAGCTGGCTGCTGCACCATTTCGACTGGAAAGTGATCTTCCTGGTACTGTTCGCCGTGACCCTGGCGCTGATGATCCCGGCGCTGCGCCTGAAGCCGCGCAGCCAGGCGCACCCTGCCGACGCGCCGTCGCTCAGCTTTATGACCCTGCTGCGCTCGAAAACCTACCGTGGCAACGTGCTGATTTATGCAGGCTGCTCCGCCAGCTTTTTCGCCTGGCTGACCGGCTCGCCGTTTATTCTTAATGATATGGGTTACGGCCCGACGGCTATTGGCCTGAGCTATGTGCCGCAGACGATCGCCTTTCTGATTGGGGGTTATGGCTGCCGCAGCGCGCTGAAAAAATGGCATGGCCCGCAGATGCTGCCGTGGCTGCTGATCCTGTTCGCCCTGAGCGTAGTGAGCACCTGGGGCGCGGGACTGATGCCTAACCCCAGCCTGACGCTGATCCTTATCCCGTTCTGCCTGATGGCGGCGGTCAATGGCGCGATTTACCCTATCGTGGTGGCCTCTGCACTACAGCCTTTCCCGCAGGCCACGGGCCGCGCCGCCGCGCTGCAAAATACCTTACAGCTGGGGCTGTGTTTCCTGTCCAGCCTGGCCGTTTCCTGGCTGGTCTCCTCTGCGCCGCTGCTCTCTACGACCAGCGTGATGTTGTCCACCGTGCTGATCGTCGCACTGGGCTACCGGATGCAGGCGACTGACAGCGCAACGGCGCAGTTGCGCCAGCCCGCGACGTCGTCGCAAAGCTCCTGATCCGCTTCATCATTTTAATTAGACTGCTAATTATTTTTTATTGAACCCCCGTTGGGTGAGTTCTATACTGATTGGCAGTCTTTTAAAAATAAAAGTAACCACGGACTTTTCACTTAGCACCACGGATGGCCTTTACGGTAAGGGCCTTCTCCCTTCCTCTGTTCTCGTCGGATTTCAGGCTCGCGGTATCTGCCGCGAAATTTCTCGCCGCCCTGGCCTCAGGGTGATGTTCACCGCACAGTGATGGAGAAGCTATGAGTTCATCGTGTATAGAAGAAGTCGGATTACGGGATAACCAGTGGTTCCGCATCGTCAATGACCTGCTGAGCAAAGCGGGTATCACCATTAATGGCCCTTCCCCTGCCGACCTTCAGGTCAAAAACCCCGATTTTTATAAACGCGTTTTGCAACAGGGATCGCTTGGTCTGGGCGAGAGCTATATGGACGGCTGGTGGGAGTGCGAGCGGCTGGACCAGTTTTTTACTAACGTGATCAAAGCGGGCCTGGAAAATCAGTTGCCGACCCACTTTAAAGATACCTTGCGGGTAGTGGGCGCGCGTATTTTTAATCTCCAGACGCAAAAGCGCGCCTGGAGGGTGGGCAAAGAGCACTACGATTTAGGCAACGACCTGTTCAGCTGCATGCTCGACGGGCAGATGCAGTACTCCTGCGGCTACTGGAAAACGGCTGACAATCTCGCCGATGCCCAGCGCGATAAACTGCGGCTGGTGTGTGAAAAACTCCAGCTGGCGCCGGGGATGCGCATTCTGGATATCGGCTGCGGCTGGGGCGGGCTGGCGGAGTTCGCCGCGCGGGAATACGGCGTATCGGTCACCGGCGTGACCATCTCCGCCGAACAGCAGAAAATGGCCCGTGAACGTTGCCAGGGCCTGGATGTTACTATCCTGCTGAAGGACTACCGCGACCTTAACGATCGTTTTGACCGCATTGTCTCGGTAGGCATGTTTGAACACGTCGGCCCGAAAAACTATGCCGCCTATTTTGACGTGGTGAACCGCAATCTGGCGCCGGACGGGATTTTCTTATTGCATACCATCGGCTCGCGCAAAACCGATAACAATGTCGATCCGTGGATCAATAAGTATATTTTCCCCAACGGCTGTCTGCCTTCAATGCGCCATATCGTCGATGCCAGCGCGGATCATTTTGTCATGGAAGACTGGCATAACTTTGGCGCGGATTATGATAAGACGCTGATGGCCTGGCACGCGCGGTTTATGGAGGCGTGGCCTGCGCTGGCGGGCCATTATTCCGAACGTTTCAAACGGATGTTCAGCTATTACCTGAACGCCTGCGCCGGCGCGTTTCGCGCCCGGGATCTTCAGCTCTGGCAGGTGGTTTTTAGCCGGGGCATCGAAAACGGTTTGCGTGTGGCGCGCTAAAAAAAACCCCGGCCAGCCGGGTTTTTTTAAGGGATTATGCGTCGGGGATTTTCACCGCCGCGTCGCGCGCTGCCAGCACGCGTTCAACGGTATCCACCACCGCCTGGGTTTGCGGATCGATTTCAATATTGACTCGCTGACCGAGCTTTTTATTTCCCAGCGTCGTGCGCTGAAGCGTCTCTGGAATTAAATAGACGCAGAAGCGGGAAGCGGTCACTTCGCCCACCGTCAGGCTAATACCGTCAATGCCAATAAACCCTTTGTGCAGAATATACTTCATCAGCGTGGCATCCTGCGGTTTAAACCAGATTTGGCGGTTATTTTCCGAGGTTAATATTTTTGAAACGTCCGCCGTGGTCATAATATGGCCGGACATCAAATGCCCTCCAATTTCATCGCTGAACTTCGCGGCGCGTTCAATATTTACCAGGTCCCCCACCGCCAGCTCACCGAGGTTAGTGATGCGCAGGGTTTCTTTCATTAAATCAAAGCTTACCTGGTTACCGTCAATGTGGGTCACCGTCAGGCAACAGCCGTTGTGCGCCACCGACGCGCCGGTTTCGAGGCCCGGCAGCAGCGACGGCGGTAATTCCACCACGTGGGTACGGAAATTCGGTTTTTCATCGATGGCGATAATTTTCGCCACGCCCTGGACAATACCGGTAAACATAAGGCTAACTCCTGAATAACAGCAAACTGGCAAGGTGCCATTCACACGATGCATGCACAATAACAGGTGAAAATTGCGCTTGCCAGTAGGTTACACAATTCACTGGCTTAATAATGAACTCCCGCTACAATAGTCTGACTATTCCCCTGCAACCTCTTCTTGCTGCCACCGTTGGCGGCTTTTTGTTTTTCATATAACAACAATATAAAAGGTGTTCTCGTGCAGAAGTATTTTGTCGAAGCGCGTCAGTTATTAGCTCTGGCGATCCCGGTGATCCTCGCGCAAATCGCCCAAACCGCAATGGGATTCGTCGATACGGTGATGGCCGGTGGTTACAGCGCCACCGATATGGCCGCCGTTGCCATTGGCACCTCGGTATGGCTGCCCGCGATCCTGTTCGGCCATGGCCTGCTGCTGGCGCTGACGCCGGTTATCGCCCAGCTTAACGGCTCAGGGCGGCGTGACCGCGTGCCCCATCAAGTCCAGCAGGGCTTCTGGCTGGCGGGTATGGTGTCGCTGTTAGTGATGTTCGTGCTGTGGAATGCCGGTTATATCATCCACGCCATGCACGATATTGACCCCCTGATGGCTGATAAAGCGGTTGGCTACCTGCGGGCGCTGCTGTGGGGCGCACCGGGCTACCTTTTTTTCCAGGTGATGCGTAACCAGTGCGAAGGGCTGGCGAAAACCAAACCGGGTATGGTGATGGGCTTTATCGGCCTGCTGGTTAACATTCCGGTGAACTATATCTTTATTTACGGCCATTTCGGGATGCCGGAACTGGGCGGCGTCGGCTGCGGTGTGGCGACGGCGGCGGTGTACTGGGTGATGTTTATCGCCATGCGTTCTTATGTCACCCGCGCCCGTTCAATGCGCGATATTCACAGCGCCACCGGGTTCCAGAAACCAGACTGGGCAGTGTTGAAACGCCTGACCCAACTGGGTCTGCCCATCGCGCTGGCACTGTTTTTCGAAGTCACGCTGTTTGCGGTGGTGGCCTTGCTGGTATCGCCGCTGGGGATTGTCAACGTGGCCGGTCATCAGATCGCCCTCAACTTCAGCTCGCTGATGTTCGTATTGCCGCTGTCGCTGGGCGCGGCAGTGACCATTCGCGTGGGCTATCGCCTGGGCCAGGGTTCCACCCTGGAAGCGCAAACCGCCGCCCGGACCGGTCTGGGCGTCGGCGTGTGCATGGCGGTGTTCACCGCGCTGTTCACGGTGATTTTTCGCGAGCCTATCGCCCTGCTGTATAACGACAATCCGGCGGTTATCGCCCTTGCTACCCAACTGATGCTGCTGGCGGCGATTTATCAGATTTCCGACTCCATCCAGGTGATCGGCAGCGGCATCCTGCGCGGTTACAAAGATACGCGTTCAATTTTCTTTATTACGTTCACCGCGTACTGGGTGCTGGGGTTGCCGAGCGGCTATATTCTGGCGCTGACCGACTGGGTAGTGGAGCCGATGGGGCCGGCAGGCTTCTGGATGGGCTTTATTATCGGGCTGACCTCAGCGGCGATTTTGATGATGCTGCGGATGCGCTTCCTGCAACGCCAGCCGTCGTCGGTGATTTTGCAGCGCGCGGCGCGCTAATGTTAAAGGGCATCTGCGGATGCCCTGTTTATTTCTGGCTAAGGTACTGATTACTTTCTCCCCGTTTTGCGCAGTTGCTCAGCAATCGCGTGAAATCCGGAAGAAAATTGCCATTTTTCCCTTGCAAGCCTCCAGGGCTGCCGCTAATATTCGTCCCCGCTGTCACACAGTAATGCGTTCATAGCTCAGTTGGTTAGAGCACCACCTTGACATGGTGGGGGTCGTTGGTTCGAGTCCAATCGAACGCACCATTTTCAGTATCAGATTCCCTTTTCTTCAGCCGCTTCAGGCCTTATCCACACCGCAGGATCGCCCAGAACAATATAGTGACGATAATCGTCACGCACGGTGCGCAGCGCCAGAATCTCATTCTCCGCCACTTTCTTACCGTCCCTGGCATTGTTAAGCACAGTGATTAACTCACTACTCCAGATGCCCCATTTGACCAACACGTAACTCCGTCTTCAACTTGCCCACAACATCGCGAAATCCCTGAGTCTGTGCAACGTCTTTGATTGTCTGGAAACTGGTTGCCCAGGCGCGATCAACATGACCGCGGGAAGCCAGAATGCGCCCGAGGAAACTCATCAATTTTTGTGGCAAGCGCGCGGTCATGGCAGAGGGAGCAATCTTCATTTTCGGGTGTTGAAAATCAAAATCATCATACTCTGGCGTACCCGCGCCGATCGCCGCTTGCCAGAAAAGATGCGCGACTTCGGGTCCGGCAATATCACTATGCCTCCCCGAAATGCCTCCACCCTTGTAGAGGTATTGACTGCCATTGAATAGGCTTGATTTGCCGGCAACGTCATCATGGATTCGGCATCCACGTCCTGAATACCGAATGCACCGGTCGTGCCAGAAAGGGGGAGCATACCGATCCCTCTGGCTACCGAGAGTTCGCGCGCTTTAATAAATTCGTTGCGTAATTCATCAGAGGAAAATAACGCCTGACTGAGGATATTTCCTGTGCGCCCAGGATCGCGCAGCAAGGGGTCGGCCATATCAAGCTCAAAAGGTACGATTGGCGCTATGCTTTCCCCCCATTAGGGCGACGGCATGCATACGCTTGCAATCTCCCGTCTATTGCCTGCTGTATCACCAGTTCTAACTCAGAATAATCAGTCATCATTTCTCCCTGCAATCGGTATTGCCAGAAAACTCATAAGGATCCAGGCAGCGTTAATTCAGCAGCAATAACACTGCGGGACTGACGATTAATACTGCTTAGACGACTGTTTTTTTTGGGCTGAGCCCAGGAGGTACGCCAGAGAATGCTGTCAATTAACGATCATGAATGATGAAAAGTATTATTCTATATTGACACGCCATTCAAATGGCCTGGATATAAGTATGTTCATCACTAAAAAATTTAGCGGTTAAACTAACCCTGTCCACTGCGGCTCGCTTATTTAAGCTTGTTTTTAATAAGGGATTAATTTTGAATGAAATCCATTTATTAAAACGTCGATAAAACAACGAGGGCTAACGCAACGCGCCTCGTCGCTCAAAAGCCACGAATCAGCCGCGCTGCGGTGCCAACGCGTCGATGACTCGTGACATAGCTTCAGCCGTAAGCGCGCTACGCGTTAATTTTGTATTCGCCAGCGCCGCTCTGACAACACCTGCGATAACAATGTGTTTTGGCTCCTGGCCTAAATCACGCATTTCCAGTACCACCTTGCCCACGACTCTGCACATCTCCTGATAAAGCGCTTCGTCTGTACGTTGATTACCCATAAATACTTGCTCACGTAAAAAATAGAGAACCCAAATTTTTCAGACGTTAATGATTACCTGGCATGAATCAAAATGCGACACAAAAATAGACGCATCAGGGTGAGGTCAACAGGTTCACATTGAAAGCCGACAAAAAAGTGAACGGTCACCGATTAAGGTGACCATTCTATTGTTGAAGCAGAGAATTAATTTTTCAACGTGTAATTGAGCGTAATCTCTGCATTCAGCACTTTAGAAACCGGGCAACCTTCTTTGGCTTTTTGAATAATTTCGTCGAATTCATTTTTATCGACGCCCGGTACAGAAATTTCACTGGTCAGCGCGACTTTAGTGATTTCAAAACCACCGCCCGCTTTATCCAGCGAGACCACGGCTTTGGTATCAATAGACTGCGCTTTATGCCCCGCCTCGCCCAACATTAGCGAAAGCGCCATTGAGAAACAAGCCGCGTGCGCCGCGCCAATCAGCTCTTCCGGGTTGGTGCCTTTTGCGCCTTCGAAACGGGTATTAAAGCCGTAAGGCTGTTGGCTCAGCACGCCGCTCTCGGTAGTGACGGTGCCTTTGCCGCTTTTGATATCGCCTTCCCAGTGTGCCTGACCGCTTTTTTGAATCGTCATCGTTACTCTCCTGTTTCGGGAACAAAGCCTAAGTATAGGAAAAAATAGTCAACCTGCCGGAGATGACAGGAAGATGATGCGTCGGTTAAATGCGGAACAATTAAATTAATGCCGTCAGTTTTTCTTCCGCTTTTCATCAGCCAGATTGAAAGCGTTCCCGAATGAGGAGAAACCAGGATGATTAAACAATATCTGCAAAACCTGAAAGAGGTCTGGGCCCGTGAACCCCGTCGCCACTGCCCCTCGCCTTTTTATTTGACCCCCGAGCAGCGGATCCGCATTTTGAGAGAATTGCTGTACCCGGTATCTAAGACCAAATAACGCGTAAATCGGACGCATCTCTCCGGGTGCGTCTATACAACATCGGCGCAGTGATTTATTTCATGTTCCCACAGACCCGATAATGAGCGGTCGGTCACAATATGATTAACAAAGTTTATTCAAACGCAACGTGCTGATAACAGGCGATTGTGAAACTGCCTGAAACTTTTATGAAACAGCGTTTTTATTTTCCTTCCTGTTGCGTTTGCCTTATACTAGCGCCGTTTCTAACTTGAATGGTTTCAGCATATTGGACGGCCTTAATTCTTATAATAACTTTGCCTGCCTGTTACTGGCTGAAACTTCAGCATACATTCCTCTGCACGCTTTTTTGATGTCACCTATTCTTATACGGTGCCACCAGCGCTTTAAACAACCTGTTTCCGCCCATGGCACGCGATGCCGTGGGGTAAAAATCCCTTATCCTTCTCAACGTTAAGATTAAACTGTCATGAAAAAGACCAAAATTGTTTGCACCATCGGCCCGAAAACCGAATCTGAAGAGATGCTGTCTAAAATGCTCGACGCGGGCATGAACGTGATGCGTCTTAACTTCTCCCACGGTGACTATGACGAGCATGGCCAGCGCATCAAAAACCTGCGCAACGTGATGGCTAAATCCGGCAAGAAAGCCGCCATCCTGCTGGACACCAAAGGTCCGGAAATTCGTACCATCAAACTGGAAGGCGGTAACGATGTTTCGCTGAAAGCGGGCCAGACCTTCACCTTCACTACTGACAAAACCGTCGTTGGCAACAGCGAAATCGTTGCTGTCACCTATGAAGGCTTTACCAATGACCTGAGCGTCGGCAACACCGTACTGGTGGACGATGGCCTGATTGGTATGGAAGTGACTGCTATCGAAGGCAACAAGGTTATTTGTAAGGTTCTGAACAACGGCGACCTGGGCGAAAACAAAGGCGTTAACCTGCCAGGCGTTTCCATCGCTCTGCCGGCGCTGGCTGAGAAAGATAAAAAAGACCTGATCTTCGGTTGCGAGCAAGGCGTTGATTTCGTAGCAGCGTCCTTTATCCGTAAGCGTTCCGACGTGGAAGAAATTCGCGCCCACCTGAAAGCCAACGGCGGCGAAGCTATCCAGATCATCTCCAAAATCGAAAACCAGGAAGGCCTGAACAACTTCGACGAAATCCTCGAAGCGTCTGACGGCATCATGGTTGCGCGCGGCGACCTGGGTGTGGAAATCCCGGTTGAAGAGGTCATCTTCGCGCAGAAGATGATGATCGAAAAATGCGTTCGCGCCCGTAAAGTGGTGATCACCGCGACCCAGATGCTGGACTCCATGATCAAAAACCCGCGCCCTACCCGCGCAGAAGCCGGTGACGTGGCGAACGCCATCATCGACGGCACCGATGCCGTGATGCTGTCCGGCGAATCGGCCAAAGGGAAATACCCGCTGGAAGCGGTCACCATCATGGCGACTATCTGCGAGCGTACCGATCGCGTGATGCAGAGCCGTCTGGACAACCATAACGGCAACCGTAAACTTCGCATCACCGAGGCCGTGTGCCGTGGCGCGGTGGAAACCGCTGAAAATCTGGAAGCCAACCTGATTGTTGTGGCCACCCAGGGCGGTAAATCCGCTAAAGCAGTACGTAAATACTTCCCGAACGCCACCATCCTGGCGCTGACCACTAACGAAATCACCGCCCGTCAGCTGGTGCTGAGCAAAGGCGTGGTCACGCAGTTGGTAAAAGAGATCGCCTCTACCGATGATTTCTATCGTCTGGGTAAAGAAGCGGCGCTGGAAAGCGGCCTGGCGAATAAAGGTGACGTGGTGGTAATGGTATCCGGCGCGCTGGTTCCGAGCGGCACGACCAATACTGCATCGGTACACGTTCTTTAATTAAAAACGTTAATTAATGCGTTAAAAAAGCACCTTCGGGTGCTTTTTTTATTTTCGTCATTAGCCAAATTAAATAAAAAATCAAATCGGATTGAGCTATTCAACAGAACAAAAATCTAAGATGAATCCGATGAAAAAAGACTGTTTTAACACACTTTTTTTAACAGAACAGAGAAATTCGCTGGTTCTTTGAGCGAACGATCAAAATTAAGTGGATTCTCATCAAAAAAATATTCTCAACCTAAAAAACTTTGTGTAATACTTGTAACGCTACATGGAGATTAACTCAATCTAGAGGGTATTAATAATGAATCGTACTAAACTGGTACTGGGCGCGGTAATCCTGGGTTCTACTCTGCTGGCTGGTTGCTCCAGCAATGCTAAAATCGATCAGCTGTCTTCTGACGTTCAGACTCTGAACGCTAAAGTTGACCAGCTGAGCAACGACGTGAACGCAATGCGTTCCGACGTTCAGGCTGCTAAAGACGACGCAGCTCGCGCTAACCAGCGTCTGGACAACCAGGCTACTAAATACCGTAAGTAATAGTACCTGTGTTAAGAATGGCGCACTTTGTGCGCCATTTTTTTTGCACTGCGTTTAAGCCCCTTCACTGCATCACTACGCCGTTTTGCCCACTTACTAACGTAATGTCCTGCTGAGGACTTCCCGCGTCCTGCGGCTGCGCTTTAACGCTCTGAATCGGTGCTACCGGCGCTAAGCCAGACGGTTTGCTTTGCATGCCGCTGACGTCCACCGGATAGCCTGCCCGCCGGGTGATGGCATTATCCACCGCCATGCCGTCGGTCCGCCCGTCATCGATGAACTGCCCAAAGGCGGCATTGATCGCGATAGGCAGGGTTTGCGGATTATCCCAGTCGTTTTTCGACAGCGGCTGGTGCACTTCAACATAACGTTTGCCGTCCGGCTCGACGCTGTACTTCACCGGCTCATCAATAATCTGCACGCGCGTCCCCCATGCCGCCTGGCTAAACAGCGCTTTGATATCTGGCGCGCGCATGCGGATACAGCCAGAGCTAACCCGCATCCCGATGCTGCTGCGCACGTTGGTGCCGTGGATCAGATACTCACCGCCGCCCTCTTCCAGACGCAGCGCATAGCGCCCTAACGGGTTATTCGGCCCGGCAGGCACCACTGCGGGCAGTTTGATGCCCTGCGCCAGCGAGCGCGCCCGGATATTGGCGGTCGGCGTCCAGGTCGGATTAGGGATTTTCTGGCTAATGCGGGTCACCATCACCGGCGTTTCACGCCCCAGTTGACCAATCCCCAGCGGGTAAACTTCCACCCGGTTCTGCCCTGGCGGATAGTAATACAGTCGCAGCTCCGCCAGATTAATTACAATTCCCTCGCGCGGCGTATCCGGCAGGATCATCTGCGAGGGGATAATCAGCGGCGTGCCCGGTTTGGGCAGATAGGGGTCGACGGTATTGTTAGCTTCAATCAGCGACAACACGCCGGTTTCAAACTTCTCGGCGATGTATTCGAGACTTTTGCCGTCATTGGGCACGACGTAGGTTTGGTTATGCCCAATGATACGGCTGCCTGGCGGCGGCAGCGGATAATCCACGGCAAACGCCGCCTGTGAGGCGCCCAACAGTATTGATAATGTTACTGGAGTTAAAGAGACCGCGCGTTTCATATAATTATTTCCTGTGTTCACCGGCAGAACGCCGGAATGCTGAAAGAACACGAGGCGATTCATCGCCTCGCATAACAGGATGAAAGCAATCTCTTTGAGTTTAGCTAAGTTCTGCGGCCCTGGCGCGAATTGCGCGGATCATTGCTTCAAGCCCTTGGGAGCGGGACGGGGTAAGATGCTGCGTCAGCGCCATCTGTTCAAACCACGGACGCACATCAAAGGCGACAATGTCCTGAGCGGTCATCTGCTGATACAGCGCAAATACCACCGCGATCAGCCCTTTAACGATGGCGGCGTCGCTGTCGCCCTGTAATTCGATGACGCCGTCGTCGCGCTGATTCAGTACAATCCACACCTGGCTCTGGCAGCCCTGAATTTTGTTTTCCGCGCTGTGCGCCTCGTCGCTGAGCGCAGGCAGGCGCTGTCCCAGTTCAATGATATAGAGATACTTCTCTTCCCAGTTGGCGCAGCGATTAAAGTTGCGCAACAGTTTTTCACGTTCCGGCAATGTTGCCATCAGAATCTCCCTGTCAGCCCAACAGACGGTGAATGCGGATTAATCCCGCCACCAGCCTGTCGACCTCTTCTTCGGTGTTGTACATCGCCAGTGACGCGCGGCACATGGCCGGTACGCCGTAAAAATCCATCAGCGGCATGGCGCAGTGGTGGCCGGTGCGCACCGCAATGCCGTAGTTATCTAAAAAGCTCCCGACGTCATAGGCATGATGCTTGCCGAGGTTGAAGGCGATCACCCCTAACCGCGACGCGGGGCCATACAGCGTGAGATCCGGCACCTTCGCCAGTTCGTCCAGCGCATAACGCATCAGCGTCTGTTCGTATTCGTTAATGTTCGCCAGGCCGATCTCCCCGACATACTGGATCGCCGCGCCCAGGCCGATAATCCCGGCGGTATTCGGCGTCCCGGCTTCGAAGCGCCAGGGAGCCGCCGTCCAGGTGGTGCCTTCGGTCAGGCTGACGGTGGCGATCATCGCCCCGCCCCCTTCCCAGGGCGGCATGGCCTGCAAAATGGCCTCTTTGACGTACAGCACGCCGATGCCCGTCGGGCCGTAGAGCTTATGGCCCGAAAACACGTAGAAATCGCAGTCCAGCGCCGCGACGTCAACAGGGTGGTGCATCACCGCCTGAGCGCCGTCTATCAGCACTTTAACGCCTGACTGATGCGCCAGCTTAATCATTTCAGCAACCGGGTTTTCGGTGCCCAGCACATTAGAGACCTGGGTGATGGCCAGCAGTCTGGTGTTGGCGTCAATCAGTTCAGGAAGCCGTTCTAGCTGGAGCGTACCGTCCTGATTGAGCGGGATCACCCGCAGCTCGGCCCCGGTGCGTTTGCACAGCATCTGCCACGGCACGATATTGGCGTGATGCTCCATGGTGGAGATGATGATGTTATCCCCGGCGGAGACCGCGCTCATGCCCCAGCTATTAGCCACCAGGTTAATCCCCTCGGTGGTGCCGCGCACAAACACGATTTCTTCCGGTGAAGCCGCGCCAATAAAGCGCGCCACCTGGCTGCGCACGTTTTCCATTCGCTCGGTGGCTTCGGCGCTCAGGGTATGGATCCCGCGATGCACCGCCGCGTAGCCGTGGCGATAGAGTTCCGACTGCGCATCGATCACCGCGTTGGGTTTCTGGGCGCTGGCGGCGCTATCGAGATAGGCCAGCGGTTGCCCGTTGACTTCACGGGTCAACACCGGGAAATCGGCGCGGACCTGTTCAACGTTATAACTCATGCCTCACCTCCCAGGCGCTCCTCGATCCGGGCCAGCACCTGCTGTTTGACTACGTCATCGGTCACCGACTCGGTCAGTTCGGCGGCAAAGGCGTAAATAATCATTTTCTGCGCCGAAATCTGGTCGATCCCGCGCGAGCGCAGATAGAACATCTGTTCGTCGTCGATGCGCCCGACGGTCGCGCCGTGGCTGCATTTAACGTCGTCGGCGTAAATCTCCAGCTGCGGCTTAGTATCCACTTCCGAAAGACGCCCCAACAGCAGGTTGTTATTGGTCATCTGCCCGTCGGTTTTCAGCGCATGCTTCGCCACCTTAATCAGGCCGTTGAACACCGCTTTACCGCGATCCCGGGCGATGACTTTATGTAGCTGGCGGCTGTTGCAGTAGCCCTTGTTATGCTCCAGCCAGGTACGGCTGTCGCACACCTCGTTATTCACCGGCAGCGCCAGGCTGTTAAGGCGCAGTGTGATGTTTTCACCGTTAAGCTGAGTGCTGGTGTTGTGGCGCAGCACCGCGCCGCCTAGCAGAAAGCTGCTGCTCAGCACCGACGCGTCCTGCTCCAGCAGCAGATCGTTATGGGCGAAGTGGTGGCATACCGGGTTTTCGAACGCCAGCTTGTAGTGATGCAGCTGGCTGTTGGCGCCGCCTTCAATAGTCAGGCGCGACCCGGTGAAGTGGCGCAGCGCGTCAAGGCTGACGTAGTGCTCATACACCGTGGCCTGCGCCCCGCTCTCCAGCACCAGATGGTGACGGTAATGGGCGGTGCTGATTTCATCGCCATCGCGCCCGCTGCTCAGGTGCATTAACAGCAGCGGCTTTGCCGGCTGCTGGTTGCGCCTGACGCGAATATGGGTCACCGAACGCGCCAGGCTTTCCGTCAGATGCAAAAACACCTCCGGCTGAACGGCGGGCGGCAGGCTGTCGCGCTGGTCGTTGACAGCAATGTCAAATCCGCTGTTGCTGGCGTCATCGCTCAGCGATGGCTCATATTCGCCGTCAACGAACACCAGTTTGATGGCCTCTACCGGCAGAGCCAGACGCTGAACCTGCGCCGCCTCCACCGGCTGGCGCGCCGGGGCGACGAATGTGCGCTCCAGCAGGCCGTTCAACGGCGTGTATTTCCAGTTTTCATGTTTACGGCCCGGCAGCCCTTCACGCAGCAGCTGTTGCAGGTGCTCCTGCGCCTGAGGAGAGCGCGTTTCGCCCCCGGCCTCAAACAGGCGGTGCCATTGTTGCAGTGCGTTAGCGCTGTTCGGTAAGCCAGCCATAGCCTTGCTCCTCCAGTTGTTTCACCAGGGTGAAGTCGCCGGATTTCACGATGCGCCCCTGATAAAGCACGTGTACATAGTCAGGCTTGATGTAATCAAGAATACGCTGGTAGTGAGTTACGATGATGAACGAGCGCTTGCCGTCGCGCAGGGCGTTAACGCCGTCTGCCACAATCTTCAGGGCGTCGATGTCCAGCCCGGAGTCGGACTCATCCAGAATGCACAGATCCGGCTCCAGCACCGCCATTTGCAGAATATCGTTGCGCTTTTTCTCGCCGCCGGAAAACCCGACGTTGACCGAACGGGTCAGCAAATCTTCCGGCATCTTCAGCAGCTTGATTTTTTCTTCCATCAGATCCTGGAAATCAAAGCGATCAAGCTCTTCCTGCCCGCGGTATTTACGCACGGCGTTCAGCGCGGTTTGCAGGAAAAACTGATTGCTGACGCCGGGGATCTCTACCGGATACTGAAACGCCATAAAAATGCCTTCCCCGGCGCGGTCTTCCGGATCCAGCTCCAGCAGGTCTTTGCCTTTGAAATGCACCTCGCCGCCGGTCACTTCATAATCTTCCCGTCCCGCCAGGGTCGCTGACAGGGTGCTCTTCCCGGAACCGTTCGGCCCCATGATGGCGTGCACTTCTCCTGGCCGCACCTCAAGGGATAAACCACGCAGGATCTGCTTATCTTCAACGCTAACGTCTAAATCTTTAATACTTAACATTTCGTATCCTTATGGCTTAACCGACGCTGTGCTCAAGGCTGATGGCTAATAGTTTTTGGGCTTCCACCGCAAACTCCAGCGGCAGCTCGGAAAATACATCCTTACAGAAGCCGTTGACGATCATCGAGATAGCGTCGTCTTCGCTGATGCCGCGTTGCAGGCAGTAGAACAGCTGGTCTTCACCGATGCGCGAGGTGGTGGCTTCATGCTCCAGCTGCGCCGAGTTATTGCGGCACTCCACATACGGGAAGGTATGCGCCCCGCAGTCCGGTCCGATCAGCATTGAGTCGCACTGGGTAAAGTTACGCGCATTGGTGGCGGTCGGCATGATTTTCACCAGACCGCGGTAGCTGTTCTGGCTGTGTCCTGCTGAAATCCCTTTCGAGATAATGGTCGACCGGGTGTTTTTACCGATGTGGATCATCTTGGTGCCGGTATCGGCCTGCTGGTGCCCGCTGGTCAGCGCCACCGAGAAGAATTCGCCGATAGAGTTATCGCCGCGCAGAATGCAGCTTGGGTATTTCCAGGTAATGGCGGAACCGGTCTCGGACTGGGTCCAGGACATTTTGCTGTTCTCGCCTTCGCACAGCGCGCGCTTGGTCACGAAGTTTAAAATCCCGCCGGTGTTGTTATCGCCCGGGAACCAGTTCTGCACCGTGGAGTATTTCACCTCTGCGTCTTTATGGATGATCACTTCCACCACCGCCGCGTGCAGCTGATAGCTGTCGCGCACCGGAGCGGAGCAGCCTTCGATATAGCTGACGTAGCTGCCTTCATCGGCGATCAGAATAGTGCGCTCGAACTGACCGGTTTTTTCCGCGTTAATGCGGAAATAGGTCGACAGCTCCATCGGGCAGCGCACCCCTTTCGGGATGTAGATAAAGGTGCCGTCCGACGCCACCGCCGCGTTCAGCGCCGCGAAAAAGTTGTCGTTAGACGGCACCACGGTCCCCAGATACTGGCGCACCAGCTCCGGGAATTCGTGGATAGCCTCGCCGAAAGAACAGAAAATAATCCCCTGGTCGGCCAGCTTTTCGCGATAGGTGGTCGCGACCGACACCGAGTCAAAAATGGCGTCCACCGCCACCTCTTTCCCCTCGCGCACCGGCACGCCAAGCTGTTCGAAGGCTTTTTCCACTTCGTCGGTTAAATAGCTGTTGCTGCCGGTCTGCTGGACGGCGCCCGGCTGGGAACCGCAGCTATCATCGCAGTTGCCGCAGGACGGCGCGGAGTAATAGCTGTAATCCTGATAGTTCAGCTTATCGTAATGGGCCTTGAGCCAGTGCGGCTCTTCCATCTCCAGCCACGCGCGATACGCATCGAGACGGAATTGCAGCATCCAGTCGGGTTCGTTACGGCGCGCAGAGATCGCCCGCACCACCTCTTCGTTAATGCCTTTTGCCAGCTCATCGGTCTGTAACCGGGTAAAAAAGCCCTCTTTATAGTTGAGGTGCCCGGTCCAGGTTTTGACATCGTCAGTTGCTTCAGTATTACGAGACATAATTAATCCGCCTGGACCCCAAAACTTTCGCCGCAGCCGCATTCATTCTGGGCTTTGGGGTTATGGAATTTGAACAGTTGATTTAATCCTTCGCGCACATAATCGACTTCCGTGCCATCGATAAACGGCATTGCCGACAGCGGCACGTACAGCCGCGCCCCATCCTGCTCGAACAGCAGATCGTCTTTATGGGGTGCTTTCACGGTGTCCAGCACATAGCCGAAGCCCGCGCAGCCGGTTTGCTTGATGCCAAGACGTATGCCCAGCATGCCTTCCTGCGCTGCCGTCAGCTTGCGGACGTGCTCCGCCGCCTCAGGCGTCAGGGTCAGTCCCTGCCAGGCGAAGTCTTTCGGATCGAAGTTATCAGTTTGCACATCCATCGTTCACCTCATTGATTCAAAGCCCACAGGCCGATAGCCCTATGTTAGTGATAACTATTCTCAATACAACATTCTGGTAACAGGGGTATTCGCGGAATGCTGCATTTTTGGGCGTCTTTACTAAGGATAGACCCTCACAGCAGTCTTGCAGATGGCGATGCGTGCGGTTTAGTCAATTGAAATAAAAGGCATTTTGATATGCAAAATGGGCATGTCACGGCACAATAAAAAGATGTATAGATAATACCTATTTATGTGATTAGGTAAGAAAGTTACCGACATTCAGATACAGCTTTTCGCTGTCTCGTCACTCAGGCAAACGTATCAGAACTGCATTCTTTTATCTGTTTCTATCCATAAGCGAATAAATATTACCGCTACGCTTCACTCTGCACGATAAAAAATACAGGCCATTGATTTAAATGATGAAAATATTTTCCACATTTTTCTGGAATATCGCTAATACTTATCTCCGGTCAACGTTAAACCCTTTAAACATTGTCGTAGAGGTGCAATAGATGCAGTTTGTGAGTGAAAGTAGTGTAATGTCTGAACAAAACTTTGATTTTCTTGCATTTAGTTTCGCCGGGATGCAATTACGCGGCAGGGATGTGAATCTGGATAATATTACCGGCCTGATGGAGCATGAAAGCAAAATCTGGTTCCGGAATCGGTATGATTACTACCTGAATCAGTTCAGAAATGGGTTTGCAACTCACAGTTAACTGCGCATCAACCGGGTAGCGTTCGCTACCCGGCCTGTCTGGCGTAAACACCCGCCACCAACGTATCCTTAAACATTACAACGGCCTGACGGGCCTGTCCGGATCGTCAATATCCGGGACATCGGGGTCGATGTCGTCTTCCGGAAGCCGATCGGGGTCTTCAATATCGGGAATATCCGGGTCTAAGGGATCGTAATCATCAGGCGGCAAACGTTCAGGGTCATCGGTGATCGGTCTGTCAGAGGGGATCGGATCATAATCAGGGCGCTGAGACATATTACCTCCGGCTACTCGATAAAAAGCTACTGTTCGCTATTTCCTGTTTTCCCGGGTTCGTCTTCCTTCCAAATCAAACCATTTATCGGGATCTTTCGGTGGTTCTTTGATCATGCTTAAAACAAGGCATTTCATGGCCGGCTCCGCAGGATAAGCAGTACATGCTGCGACTGAAGTATAGGCACGGTGCGGCATTCCGGCGAGCGGAGCGGGATCGGATTCGTCTCTGTTCGGGCCAGTTTATTGACCCGAACAGGGGTTTTACACTACCGAAGTGGTCAGACGGGAAGTACAGCAGAGTTTGTTTTGTTCATCGAAAATATCGATTTGCCACACCTGGTGACGACGGCCAACGTGCACCGCGCGGCAGACGCCGCGCACGATGCCCGCCCGGGCGGAGCGCAGGTGGTTGGCGTTAACTTCCAGCCCCACCACCCGTTGTTCCCCCTCGGTGCACAGATAGCCCGCCACCGAACCGAGGGTTTCCGCCAGCACTACCGATGCGCCGCCGTGCAGCAACCCAAACGGCTGGCGGGTGCGGCTGTCCACCGGCATGGTGGCTTCCAGCGAATCGTCGCCGATATGGCTGAAGGTGATAGCCAACAGCCCCACCATATTGTCGTGCCCCATGGCGTTAAGGGCTTCCAGCGTCGCGCTGCGTTTCCAGATCATCCCAGTATCTCCAGCATTGCCTGTAAGGGGTGACGCACGCCGTTGCCTTCGATGCGCTTCACCTGGCTGCGGCAGGAGTAGCCGGTCGCCAGGCAGCGGTTGCGCGGCAGGCGCTGCATCGCCTGATGCCACGACAGCTCGTAAATCCCCAGCGAGTTGGCGTGATTGTTAATTTCGTGGCCATAGGTGCCCGCCATGCCGCAACAGCCGACGCTGACGTTTTCCAGCTTCGCGCCAAGATGGGCGAACAGCGCCGCCCACTGCCCCGTCGCGCCGGGCAGCGCGGTGACTTCGGTACAGTGGCCAAACAGATACCAGGATTCGCCCACCACCGGCGCCGCCACTTTATTTTCAAATACCTGCAGCAGCCATTCGTGAACCAGCAGCACGTTGAAATCACCACGCGCCTCGCCGATCGCCTGGCGGTATTCGTCGCGATAGCACAGCACCAGCGCCGGATCGACGCCTACCATCGGCATCCCGAGTTGGGCCACGCGGTTAAGAAAATCCGAAGTTTTGCGCGCGGTACGGGCAAAGCGATCGAGAAAGCCTTTAATATGCTGCGCTTTGCCGTTGGGCGAGAACGGCAGCACCACCGGATTAAAGCCCAGCCTCTCGATCAGCCGGACAAAATCCGCCACCACCTGTGCGTCGTAGTAGCTGGTGAACGGGTCCTGCACCACCAGCACCGTGCGGTCGCGTTCGGCAATGCTCAGCCCTTCAAGATCGTCCAGCGTCATATTGGCGCTGCGGTGGCCCACCAGCTGCTGTTGCAGCGTCGGGGTGGAAAGCAGCGGCACATCCACCATACCGATATGCTTCGCCGACAGTTCCTTCACCCACGGCTGACTCATAAAGAAATTGAATACTTTCGGCGCGCGCGCCATCAGCGGCGCATAGCTCTCGACGGTCGCCACAACGTGATCGCGTACCGGGCGCAGATAGCGGGTGTGATACAGCTGCAAGAAGCGCGAGCGGAACTCCGGCACGTCGATTTTAATCGGGCACTGGGTTGAGCAGGCTTTGCAGGCCAGGCAGCCGGACATCGCCTCTTTGACTTCATGGGAAAAGTCATACTCGCCTTTCTGCGCATGCCAGGTGTTGCGGGTGCGCTCAATCAGGGTGCGCAGGCTGGCGCGTTTCTCCGGCAGGCTTTTTTCCAGCTTGATCGGGTCGACGCCGCGATCTTCCAGCAGCCGCAGCCATTCTCGCACCAGCGTGGCGCGCCCTTTCGGTGAGTGAATGCGGTTGCTGGTGATTTTCATTGACGGGCACATCGGGCTATTCACGTCGAAGTTAAAGCACAGGCCGTTGCCGTTGCACTCCATCGCCCCGCGCCAGGCGCTGCGTACCGCGATGGGGATTTGCCGGTCGAAGGTGCCGCGCTTAACGTCATCGACTTTTTTCATCGGCGCGTCAATGCCTGCAGGCGGGCAGATTTTGCCAGGGTTTAAGCGATTTTTCGGGTCGAACACCGCTTTAATCACCCGCAGTTCGTGGTACAGCTCATCGCCGAAAAACGCCGGGCTGTATTCGGCGCGGAAGCCTTTACCGTGTTCGCCCCACAGCAGGCCGCCGTATTTCGCGGTCAGCGCCACTACGTCATCGGAGATGCGCTTCATCAGGACTTCCTGATGCGGGTCGCACATGTCCAGCGCCGGACGCACGTGCAGTACGCCCGCATCCACATGGCCGAACATGCCGTAACTCAGGCCGTGGCCGTCCAGCAGCGCCCGAAACTCAACGATGTAATCCGCCAGGTTTTCCGGGGGCACGCAGGTGTCTTCGGCAAACGGGATCGGCTTGGCCAGCCCCTTTGCGTTGCCCAACAGCCCGACCGCTTTTTTACGCATCGCGTAGATGCGCTCAACGCCCGCTAACTCAGCGCACACCTGCCAGCCGATCACCCCGCCTTCACCGCGCGCCATCAGTTCATCCAGACGGGCGCACAGTGCCATCACCTGGCTTTCGATCAGCGCTTCATCGTCTCCGGCGAATTCAACAATGTTCAGC
Organism: Atlantibacter hermannii; assembly: GCF_009907385.1. GTDB lineage: Bacteria > Pseudomonadota > Gammaproteobacteria > Enterobacterales > Enterobacteriaceae > Atlantibacter > Atlantibacter hermannii_A. Next base: position 170,828 of record NZ_JAAATR010000033.1, on the reverse strand, counting down.
CCGAGCAGATCTTTCTCCGGCACGTCGGTAATCAGCTCTTTTACCGAGTGCCAGACGATATCTTCCCGCGCCAGGTTAAGCACTCTGGAATCGACGGTTTCAACCGACAGCGCCTGGGCCTGCACCATAAACGGCGCGTTGCGCAGCGCGGAGTCGAACGAGTCATACTTGACATTGACCAGCTGGCGCACTTTGGGCAGCGGCGTGATATCCAGCCGCGCTTCGGTGATAAACGCCAGGGTGCCTTCCGAACCGGTAAGAATGCGCGTGAGGTCAAAGCGGCTCAAATCGTCGCTGTAGACGTTTTTCAGGTCATAGCCGGTCAGGAAGCGGTTAAGTTTCGGAAATTTCGCCAGGATCAGCGGGCGCTGTTCGCGGCAGCGTTCCACCACGGTTTTATAGATGCGGCCAATCGGTCCCGGCTCGCGCCCCATTTCTTCCGCCAGCGTGGCGGGCATCTCATGGGTATCGAGAATATCGCCGCCCAGCAGCACCGCGCGTACGCCTAAGACGTGATCGGACGTTTTCCCGTACACCAGCGACCCCTGCCCGGAGGCGTCGGTGTTGATCATGCCGCCGAGGGTGGCGCGATTACTGGTAGAGAGCTCCGGCGCGAAGAAAAAACCGTAGGGTTTAAGAAACTGGTTAAGCTGGTCTTTGATCACGCCCGCTTCAACCCGCACCCAACCCTCCTCAGGGTTAATCTCCATGATGCGGTTCATATAGCGCGACATATCCACAATAATGCCGCTGTTCAGCGCCTGGCCGTTGGTGCCCGTGCCGCCGCCGCGCGGGGTAAACACCAGCGAGGCAAAGCGCGCTTCATCCGCCAGCCGGGCGATCAGCGCCACGTCCGCCGTGGAGCGCGGAAAGAGCACCGCATCGGGTAAAAGCTGATAAATACTGTTGTCGGTCGCCATTGTGAGACGATCGGCGTAGCGGGTAGCGGTATCGCCGGTAAACCCGTGTTGCTCCAGTGCCTGCAAAAAGTTGACAACCAGCTGAACTAACCCTGGCGCCTGAGAAATTTGTGGGATCATTAGCCTTAAACCTGCCACATCGAGAAGTTGTGAGTTGCGAGCCTGCTACAACAAGCCTCGTTGTCATCATTGGAAGTTATCGTTTGCGTGACAACACACGTTTGTATCACACTTTTTCGGACTCGCCCACGAGATTTAACGACGGTTTGAGACTCGTAAAACCACCTGAAATCACTCATCATTTATCAACCTCAACGTAATGCAACTTTTCGCGCCGTCGGTTTGGCGCATCACCTTGTGAAGGTCAATATGATTAATTCTCGTCAACCCATGGACGTGCCGCAGACGCTCCTGTCCGTCCTGTTTTTATCGATCATGATTATTGCCTGTCTGTGGATTGTTCAGCCGTTTATTCTGGGCTTTGCCTGGGCGGGAACGGTGGTGATCGCCACCTGGCCGGTACTGATCCGCCTGCAGCGGATGTTGTGGGGCCGCCGCTCGCTGGCGGTGGTAGTGATGACGCTGCTGCTGATCCTGCTGTTCGTGATCCCTATCGCCCTGCTGGTCAACAGCCTGGTGGACAACAGCGGCCCGCTGATTGACTGGGTATCGAAAGGCCAGACCGGGATGCCGGATCTGGACTGGCTGAACAGCATCCCGCTGATTGGCGCCAGGCTCTATTCCGGCTGGCACAACCTGCTGGAAAGCGGCGGCAGCGCGATTATGGCCAAAGTGCGGCCCTATATCGGCAGTACCACCACCTGGTTTATCGGCCAGGCGGCCCACGTCGGGCGGCTGGTGATGCACTGTGCATTAATGCTGCTGTTCAGCGCCCTGCTGTACTGGCGCGGCGAGCAGGTGGCCTACGGCATTCGCCACTTCGCGATTCGCCTGGCGGCCAAACGCGGCGACGCGGCGGTACTGCTGGCGGGCCAGGCGATCCGCGCGGTGGCGCTGGGCGTGGTGGTCACCGCGCTGGTGCAGGCAGTGTTAGGCGGCATTGGTCTGGCCATCACCGGCGTTCCGTACGCCGCCGTATTAACGGTGGTCATGGTGCTCAGTTGTCTGGTGCAATTGGGGCCGTTGGTGGTGCTGATCCCCTCGATTATCTGGCTGTACTGGACCGGCGACACCACCTGGGGCACGGTGCTGCTGGTATGGAGTTGCGTGGTGGGGCTGATGGACAACGTCATCCGCCCGATGCTGATCCGCATGGGCGCGGACCTGCCGATGATTTTGATTCTCTCCGGCGTCATCGGCGGGCTGATCGCGTTTGGCATGATTGGCCTGTTTATCGGCCCGGTGCTGCTGGCGGTTTCCTGGCGGCTGTTCTCGGTCTGGGTTCAGGAAGCGCCCGCGCCGCAGCAGTCCACCCGCGACGCGGTTGATTCGCTGGAACAACAAAACCTTCCTCTTGATAAATAACCCGATCGGGCGAAGCCATTCGCCCGATACTTTAGTAAATCTAATCATTACCCGCTGCGTTTTTATCCGCTATACCCTCGAAGCCTGATGCCGCTTAACATTCTGTGCCGCAAATAATTTACCTTTAGTTAACGATTGGGACGAATCTGATCGACGCTGGAAGTGCGTCTACCTACAATCAAATCACGGTTATGAATCAACGCGTTGATTTATAAGCATGGAAATCCCCTGAGTGAAACAACGAATTGCTGTGTGTAGTCTTTGCCCATCTCCCACGGTGGGCTTTTTTTTACTTAAAATTTGAGTATTCAGGCGCGTGATTGATTAAGGATTTCAACAGAAAAACCGGGCAGGAAATAAAAAAGGCGGCTAAATCAGCCGCCTGAGGGAAGGTCTAAGGATTATTTACGCAGTTCAGCCAGGCTGAGCCAGGTCTGCACCACCGTATCCGGGTTCAGAGAGAGGCTGTCGATGCCCTCCTCCATCAGCCAGGCGGCGAAGTCTTCATGGTCGGATGGCCCCTGACCACAAATCCCCACGTATTTACCCTGTTTCTTCGCGGCGCGGATCGCCATGGACAGCAGCGCTTTCACCGCCTCGTTACGCTCATCGAACAGTTCGGACACCACGCCGGAATCACGATCCAGACCGAGCGCCAGTTGGGTCATGTCGTTGGAGCCGATGGAGAAGCCGTCGAAATATTCGAGGAACTGCTCCGCCAGCAGGGCGTTGGACGGGATTTCACACATCATGATGACTTTCAGCCCGTTCTCGCCGCGTTTCAGCCCCTGACGTTCCAGCTCTTCCACCACCGCTTTGGCCTGGTCGACAGTACGCACAAACGGCACCATCACCTCTACGTTGGTAAGGCCCATCTCGTTACGTACCCGCTTAACGGCTTCACACTCCAGCGCGAAGCAGTCGCGGAAGCTGTCGGAGACATAGCGGCCTGCGCCACGGAAGCCCAGCATTGGGTTCTCTTCATGCGGCTCGTAGCGCTCGCCGCCCACCAGGTTAGCGTATTCGTTGGATTTGAAGTCAGACATCCGCACAATCACGCGCTTCGGCCAGAACGCCGCGCCCAGGGTCGCGATGCCTTCGGTCAGACGGCCAATGTAAAATTCCACCGGCGAGTCGTAGCCCTTCATCATCTCCCTGATCTCTTTTTGCAGCGCTGGCTCCTGCTGATCAAACTCCAGCAATGCGCGCGGGTGCACGCCGATCATCCGGTTGATGATGAATTCAAGACGCGCCAGGCCGACGCCTTCGTTCGGCAGGCAGGCAAAGTCAAATGCGCGGTCGGGGTTGCCGACGTTCATCATGACCTTCAACGGCAGGTCTGGCATGGTGTCGACGCTGGAGCTTTTCACGCTGAAGTCGAGCAGCTCGGCGTAAACGTAGCCGGTGTCCCCTTCGGCGCAGGAGACGGTGACGTTCTGGTCGTCTTTCATGCGCTCGGTGGCGTCGCCACAGCCGACCACCGCTGGGATGCCCAGCTCACGGGCGATAATCGCCGCGTGGCAGGTGCGTCCGCCGCGGTTGGTCACGATGGCCGCCGCTTTTTTCATGATCGGCTCCCAGTCCGGGTCGGTCATGTCGGTGACCAGTACGTCGCCCGGCTGGATGCGGTTCATCTCGCTGATGTCGTGGATCACTTTCACTGCGCCGGAACCGATGCGGTGGCCGATGGCGCGGCCTTCGGCAATGATATTGCCGTGAGCGTTCAGGGTATAACGCTCCATCACCTGACCGCGGGAACGCACGGTTTCCGGACGCGCCTGGACAATAAACAGCTTGCCGGTGTGGCCGTCTTTGGCCCATTCGATATCCATCGGACGGCCATAGTGTTTCTCAATCAGCACCGCCTGCTTCGCCAGCTCCTGCACCTCGTCATTGGTGATACAGAAGCGGTCGCGCTGTTCCTGCGGTACGTCTTCAATTTGCACCTGTTTGCCATGCTCCTGGGTCGCCGCATAGGTCATGCGGATTTTTTTCGAGCCCATGGTACGGCGCACAATCGCCGGGCGCCCCGCTTCGAGGGTCGGCTTGTGAACGTAAAATTCATCCGGGTTCACCGCGCCCTGCACCACCATCTCGCCGAGGCCCCACGCGCCGGTGATAAACACCACCTGGTCGAAGCCGGATTCGGTATCGATGGAGAACAGCACGCCTGACGCCGCCAGGTCGGAACGCACCATGCGCTGCACGCCCGCCGACAGCGCCACGCCGCGGTGGTCGTAGCCCTGATGTACGCGATAGGAGATGGCGCGATCGTTAAACAGCGAAGCAAACACGTGCTTCACCGCCACCATCACCGCATCAATGCCCTGTACGTTCAGGAAGGTCTCCTGCTGACCGGCGAACGACGCGTCCGGCATGTCTTCCGCGGTGGCGGACGAACGCACGGCGAAAGAGGCGTCGGCATCATCGGCGGAGAGCTGGTTATAGGCATCACAAATCGCCTGCTCAAGTTCAGGCTGGAACGGGGTGTCGATCACCCACTGACGGATCTGCGCACCGGCTTTCGCCAGTTCGGATACATCATCGATGTCGGTTTTATCCAGCAACTCGTAAATGCGCTGGTTAACGCCGCTTTGGTCGAGGAACTGATTAAACGCATCAGCGGTAGTAGCAAACCCGTTTGGCACGGAAACACCCACGCCGGACAGGTTTGTAATCATTTCACCCAGGGAGGCATTTTTGCCCCCAACTCTGTCTACATCATTCATGCCGAGTTGGTTATACCAAAGCACTAGCGGTGACGAGCCATTGTTGGACATCGAAACAATCCTTTTGTGATATTTGATAGGGGTAAATAAATATCTGACGACGCATTAAGCCTGGCATATTTAGCCAGTCGGGAAAAACGGTGAATCGTTCAAGCAAAATAAAAAATGTTCATTGCAATGTGCAAACGCTCAAAAATCTAACTTATTGATTAGAAACAGGTCATTAATATACCCATGGTTTAAAAGGAAATATCGAAAAATGAAATCCGCTTTTCATAATAAATAAAAACACCATTTCATTTTTAAAAAATGAGAGGATCGCTATGTCTGAACGGCAGGATTTAAATTATCCTCTAAGGATATTCCCAATTTCATCAGGACGTTATTATGGACAGCAGTGTCGATCGCCACGTGTTTTATATTTCCGACGGAACGGCCATTACCGCCGAAGTGCTGGGCCATGCGGTGATGTCGCAGTTCCCGGTGTCCATTAACAGCATCACCCTGCCGTTTGTGGAAAATGAAAGCCGCGCCAAAGCGGTGAAAGAGCAGATCGACGCGATATATCAGCAGACCGGCGTGCGTCCGCTGGTGTTTTATTCGATCGTGATGCCGGATATTCGCGCCATTATTCTGCAAAGCGAAGGTTTCTGTCAGGACATCGTTCAGGCGCTGGTGGCCCCGCTGCAACAGGAGATGAAGCTCGATCCGACGCCCATCGCCCACCGCACCCACGGCCTGAATGCCGCCAACCTGAATAAATACGACGCCCGTATCGCCGCCATTGATTACACCCTGGCGCATGATGACGGCATCTCGATGCGCAACCTCGATCAGGCGCAGGTGATTTTGCTGGGCGTATCGCGCTGCGGTAAAACCCCTACCAGTTTGTATCTGGCGATGCAGTTCGGCATCCGCGCCGCCAACTACCCCTTTATTGCCGACGATATGGATAATCTCAACCTTCCCGCCGCGTTAAAACCGCTCCAGCACAAGCTGTTCGGCCTGACGATTAACCCGGAACGCCTGGCGGCCATCCGTGAAGAACGCCGCGAAAACAGCCGCTACGCCTCAATGCGCCAGTGCCGGATGGAAGTCGCGGAAGTGGAAGCCCTGTACCGTAAGCACCAGATCCCGTATCTCAACAGTACTAACTATTCGGTGGAAGAGCTGGCGACAAAACTGTTAGATATCATGGGTCTCAATCGCCGCATGTACTAATTTACTAGTACAAAAGTGCATTTTTTTGTGATAGGGTGTCGCGCATTGTGGCCCAGCGCAGCCGCTTATCTTGAAATCAATCAGGATTGGTTTATTGTGATGCCCATCACTTCCCGGTACTGAAGCCGTTGAAGCACAAAATTTTGAGACACCCATGAATAAAACTGACGAACTCCGCACGGCGCGGATCGATTCGCTGGTGACGCCAGCCGAACTCGCCCAGCGCTACCCCGTTTCTGCCAGCGTCGCAGAACACGTCACCGCCTCACGCCGTCGCATCGAGAAAATTTTAAACGGCGACGATAAGCGCCTGCTGGTGATTATCGGCCCCTGCTCGATCCACGATGTTGACGCCGCCATGGATTACGCGGCGCGTTTACAAACCTTGCGCGAGAAATACCAGTCGCGGCTGGAAATCGTGATGCGCACTTATTTCGAGAAACCGCGCACCGTGGTGGGCTGGAAAGGCCTGATTTCCGACCCTGATCTCAACGGCAGCTACCGCGTCAATCACGGTATTGAGCAGGCGCGCCGTCTGCTGCTGCGCGTTAACGAACTGGGTGTGCCCACCGCCACCGAGTTTCTCGATATGGTGATCGGCCAGTTTATTGCCGACGTGATCAGCTGGGGCGCGATTGGCGCACGCACCACCGAAAGCCAGATCCACCGCGAAATGGCCTCGGCGCTCTCCTGCCCGGTAGGATTCAAAAACGGCACCGACGGCAATACCCGCATCGCGGTGGACGCCATCCGCGCCGCCCGCGCCAGCCATATGTTCCTGTCGCCGGATAAGCACGGCCAGATGACCATCTACCAGACCAGCGGCAACCCTTACGGGCATATCATCATGCGCGGCGGCAAACAGCCTAACTATCACGCAGAGGATCTCAACGCCGCCTGCGACGCGCTGCGCCAGTTCGATCTCCCGGAGCATCTGGTGGTGGACTTCAGCCACGGCAACTGCCAGAAGCAGCACCGCCGCCAGCTGGATGTGTGCGACGAAATTTGCGCGCAAATCCGCAGCGGCTCCCGCGCCATTGCCGGGGTGATGGTGGAAAGCTTTATCCAGGAAGGCAACCAGCCCATCACGACCGGCAAGCCGCTGGTGTACGGTCAGTCGATTACCGACCCGTGCCTCGGCTGGGACGACAGCGAAACGCTGCTCGCAATGCTCAACGACGCGGTAGAAACCCGATTCTGACCTCCTTCACTGCCCTCGTCCGGGGGCAGTTTTTTGTCCTTTGCTGGCGGTTGCAAAATATCTCTGCCACCTAACCGAATGATCCGTATAAATTTTGCGGGATTAACGCGCGCTTTCGGCAAAAATTGATTTCTTCACAATTTTCTCACAAATAACGCTTGCCGCTCCGATGCTGATTATTGATAATGATTCTTATTGTTACCTTTATTGTCATTTTTAAACAGCATGATGCAGATTGAGAAAGCCCTGGGCTCCGGCGCTACGCCGAAAAACGCCGCTGAAAACGCGACCGCGCCACGCCAGATCGACAGCAAAACCCTGCTCGGCCCGGACGGGCGCATCGTTATCGTGCATGACGGCCAACACTATCTGCTACGGCAGACTCAGGCCGGAAAACTCATTCTGACCAAATAACACCCCACGCCCGCCACCCAGGTTATCCCAGGCAGCCAGCGCTTTCATTTTTTCTCTATGGAGAGTTGCTATGCCTTACCTGCACACCGCAGGCCCGCGCCTGTCCGCGCTGGCCTTACTGGTTCTCGGTGCCCTGCCTGCCGCTTCACTGGCGGCGGCACAGGAGCAGATGACCGTAACCGCCACCGGCAACCAACGCAGCAGCTTTGAAGCGCCGATGATGATAAGCGTCATCGACGCCGATACCCCCACCGGCCAGACTGCCTCCTCCGCCGCCGATCTGCTGCGTAAAGTGCCGGGCATGACGCTGGACGGTTCGGGCCGCGCCAACGGCCAGGATATTAATCTGCGCGGCTATGACCGCCGTGGCGTGCTGGTGCTGGTGGATGGCGTTCGACAGGGCACCGATACCGGTCACCTGAACAGCACCTTTATCGATCCGGCGCTGGTGAAGCGCATTGAAGTGGTACGCGGCCCGGCGGCGCAGCTGTACGGCAGCGGCGCGCTGGGCGGCGTGGTTGCTTTTGAAACCAAAGACGCCAGCGACCTGCTGTTTGACGGCCAGAACAGCGGATACCGGGTATTCGGCACCGGCGCGACCGGCGATCATAGCCTCGGCATGGGCGCCAGCGCCTTTGGCCGCACCGACGACTTAGACGGCGTGGTGGCCTGGTCCAGCCGCGATCGCGGCGATATCCGCCAGAGCGACGGGCAAAGCGCGCCGAATGATGAAAGCATCAACACTATGCTGGCGAAAGGCACCTGGAAAATCGACGCCGACCAGGCGCTTTCCGGCTCGCTGCGTTATTACAACAACAGCGCTCAGGAGCCGGTGAACCCACAGACCGCAGGCCCAGTCACCACCAGCAATCCGCTCACCGATCGCTCGACTATTCAGCGCGATGCCCAACTGGGCTATCACCTTAATCCGCAGGGCAACGACTGGCTGGATGCCGACGCCACGGTTTACTGGTCGGAAGCGCGGATCAACGCGGAGAATCAGGACAATACCAACCAGTTCCGCAAACAGACCACCAAAGGCGGTAAGCTGGAGAACCGTTCGCGCCTGTTTACCGGCAGCGTCGCCAGCCATTTGCTGACTTACGGCGGCGAGTATTACCGTCAGGAGCAGCGTCCGGGCGGCGCAACTACCGGGTTCCCGCAGGCCAGTATCGATTTCAGCTCCGGCTGGCTGCAGGATGAAATTACCCTGCGCGATCTGCCGGTCTCCCTGCTGGCGGGCACCCGTTACGATAATTACCGGGGCCGCAGCGAAGGCTACGAGGATGTGAATGCCGATCAATGGTCATCCCGCGCCGGGCTGTCCATCACGCCGACCGACTGGCTGATGCTGTTTGGCTCTTACGCCCAGGCGTTCCGCGCCCCGACCATGGGCGAGATGTATAACGACGATCTGCACTTCGCCATCGGGCGGTTCTACAGCAACTACTGGGTGCCGAACCCGAACCTGCGACCGGAAACCAACGAAACTCAGGAGTACGGCTTCGGCTTGCGCTTTAACGATTTGATGCTCGGTAACGACCAACTGGAATTGAAAGCCAGCTATTTCGATACTCACGCCAAAGACTATATTTCCACTGCCGTGGATTTCGCCCGGGCGACCACCATGTCGTATAACGTGCCGAACGCCAAAATCTGGGGCTGGGACGTGATGGCGAAATACAGCGCCGACCTGTTCAGCCTGGACGTAGCCTATAACCGCACCCGGGGCAAAGACAGCGATACCGGTGAGTGGATCGCCAGCCTCAACCCGGACACTGTCACCACGCAACTGGACATCCCGGTGGCGCAGAGCGGCTTCTCCGTGGGCTGGGTCGGCACTTTCGCCGATCGTTCCGACCATATCAGCAGCAGCTACAGCGAGCAGGCGGGCTATGGCGTGAATGACTTTTACATCAGCTATCACGGCCAGCAGCAACTACGCGGTTTAACCACCACGCTGGTGCTGGGCAACGCCTTTGATAAAGCGTACTGGTCGCCGCAGGGCATCCCCCAGGATGGCCGCAACGGCAAAGTATTTGTTAGCTATCAGTGGTAACCCCTTTATAAGGAAGACAACATGAGCCACCTGCACCAAACCTGGCTGACGTTAAAAGCCGAACATCCGCAAAAATACGCCCGCGATATCGCCGCGATGATGACTCTCAGCGAAGCGGAGCTGGCCCATGCCCGCGTCGGCCATGATGCCTGGCGCTTACAGGGCGACATCCGCAGCATCCTGCACGCGCTGGAAAACGTCGGTGAAACCAAATGCATTTGCCGCAATGAGTATGCGGTGCATGAACAAGTGGGCCGCTTTGAAAACCTGCACCTGCAGGGCCATGCCGGGCTGGTGCTGAACCCGCGCGCGCTGGACTTGCGTTTGTTCCTCAACCAGTGGGCGTATGCGTTCCATATCCGCGAAGCCGCCAAAAACGGCGAGCGCCAGAGTATCCAGTTCTTTGATTATCAGGGCGACGCCCTGCTGAAAGTGTATACCACCGATAACACCGATTTTGACGCCTGGGCCGAAGTGCTGGCGCGGTTTATTCATGCCGATAACCCGGCGCTGGACATCCAGGCCGCCGCCGACCAGCCGGAAACCGTCGAGGTGGATGCCGCCGTGGTGGAGCAGGAATGGCGCGCCATGACCGACGTGCATCAGTTTTTTATGTTGCTCAAGCGTCATAACCTCAGCCGCCAGCAGGCGTTCCGCCTGGTCAGCGACGATCTGGCCTGCCAGGTCGATACTCAGGCGCTGAGCCAGTTGCTGAATATGGCTCATGACGACGGCAACGAAATTATGATTTTCGTTGGCAACCGCGGCTGCGTGCAGATCTTTACCGGCGCGATTGAAAAAGTGCTGCCGATGCATAACTGGATCAACATCTTCAACCAGCGCTTTACCCTGCATCTTCAGGGCGACCAGATTGCCGAAGCCTGGGTGACCCGCAAGCCGGGTTCCGACGGCCATGTCACCAGCCTGGAGCTGTTCGCTGCCGACGGCACGCAAATCGCCCAGCTGTACGGCCAGCGCACCGAAGGTTCGCCGGAACAAACCCAGTGGCGCAGCCAGATCGACGCCCTGTGCCAGAAAGGACTCGCCGCATGAAAGCCTGGCTGTTGGGTTTACTCGCCCTCCCCTGGCTGGCGGTGGGCGCAGAGCAGCGGCTGATTACCATCGGCGGCGACGTCACCGAAATCGTCTATGCCCTCGGCGGGCAACAGCATCTGGTGGCGCGCGACAGCACCAGCCTGTCGCCGGAAGCGGCGACCACACTGCCGGATATCGGCTATATGCGCCAGCTCAACGCTGAAGGGATCCTGGCGCTGCGCCCGACGTTAATCCTCGCCAGCCACCAGGCGAAGCCGTCGCTGGCGCTGGAGCAGGTGGCGTACAGCGGCGCTAAAGTGGTGACCATTCCGGCGGACAACAGCCTGCAAGGCATCGATGCGAAAATCAGCGCCGTGGCCGCCGCGCTCCATAAAGAGCCGGCAGGCCGCGCCCTGCAACAGCGGTTAACCACCGCGCTGAACGCCATTCCCGGCCAGCCGCTGGATAAAAAAGTGCTGTTTATCATGAGCCACGGAGGAATGAGCGCCATGGCGGCGGGCCAGCAAACCGCTGCCGATGCCGCCATCCAGGCCGCCGGGCTGCGTAACGCCATGCAGGGCTTTACCCGCTATCAGCCGCTGTCCCAGGAAGGGATGATTGCCAGCGCGCCGGATCTGGTACTGGTGACCCGCGACGGGATCCGCACGCTGGGGGGCGAGGAACAGGTCTGGGCGTTGCCCGGGCTTGCCCATACCCCTGCCGGGAAACGGCGCCAGCTGATGGTAGTGGATGATATGGCGCTGCTCGGCTTCGGCATTCGCACCCCGCAGGCCATTGCCGAGCTGCGCCAGCGCGCGGAAACCCTGCCGTGACGGCCCGCCGCGCTATGCTGACCATGATGTTGGGGCTGATCGCGCTTTCGCTGTTGGCCGCCAGCCTGGGGGCCATGCGCCTGCCGCTCAGCATGCTGTGGAGCAGCGATGCCGGCTGGTTGCGGGAAATCTGGTGGACTATCCGTCTGCCGCGCGTGCTGCTGGCGTCGCTGACTGGCGCGGCGCTGGCGCTCTCCGGCTGCGTGATGCAGGGGCTGTTTCGCAATCCGCTGGCCGACCCCGGTTTGCTGGGGATCAGCAGCGGCGCGGCGCTGGCGGTCGGGTTTTACGTGGTGCTGCCGTTCAGCCTGACGGGATTTTTCGTGCTCTACGCGCCGATGATCGCCGCGTTTATCGGCAGCCTGGCGGTCACGGCGGCGATTTTTGTGCTCAGCCAGCGCCACGATAACACCCTGTCGCGCCTGCTGCTGGTGGGGATTGCCATCAACGCCCTGTGCGGCGCGGCGGTAGGCGTGCTTTCCTGGTTGAGCAACGACGCCCAGTTGCGCCAGCTATCGCTGTGGGGTATGGGCAGCCTCGGGCAGGCGCAGTGGCCGACCCTGCTGGCAGCCGCCTCATTGACGCTCCCCGCGTCGCTGCTGATCGGGAGGCTGGCGCGGCGGCTTAACCTGCTGCAACTCGGCGATGAAGAGGCTCACTATCTGGGCGTCGATGTCCAGCGCACCCAGCGCCAGCTATTAATCCTTAGCGCGCTGCTGGTGGCGGGCGCGGTGGCGATCAGCGGCGTGATTGGCTTTATCGGCCTGGTGGTGCCGCATCTGGTGCGGCTGTGGCTGGGTTCCGATCATCGCGCGCTGATACCGGGTTCGATGCTGGCGGGAGCCATGCTGTTGCTGTGCGCCGATACCCTGGCGCGCACGCTGGTGGCCCCGGCGGAAATGCCGGTGGGCCTGTTGACCAGTTTACTGGGCGGCCCGTGGTTTTTGTGGATGATTTTCCGTCGCCGGGGAGGCGTGGATGAATAATGGCCTGCAGGCGCAACGTCTTACGCTAACGCGTCATGGACGCCATCTGGTGAATGATGTGTCGTTGAGCCTTAAACCGGGCGAATTAGTGACGCTGATCGGCCCCAACGGCGCGGGTAAATCAACCCTGCTGCGGATGTTGACCGGCTTCCTTTGTCCCAGCCAGGGCGAGTGCATTCTCGAGGGTCAATCCCTTATTGACTGGCATAAAGATGCCCTGTCGCGCCAGCGGGCAGTCATGCGCCAGAACAGCCAACTGGCGTTTTCCTGGCCGGTTGAGGAGATTATCGCCATGGGCCGTGCGCCCTGGGGCGAATCAACGGAAGCGGAAATCATTGAGCAGGTAATGGCGCTAACCGGCTGCGAAGATCTGCGCGGACGCGACTACTGCCAGCTCTCCGGCGGCGAGCAACAGCGCGTACAGCTGGCGCGGGCGCTGGCCCAACTCTGGCATCACGATGGCCCACGCGGCTGGCTGTTCCTTGATGAGCCCACGTCGGCGCTGGATTTGTACCACCAGCAGCATCTGCTGCGCCTGCTGCATCAACTGACGCGAGCGGGCAAGCTGCACGTATGCGTGGTGCTGCACGATCTGAATCTGGCGGCGCTGTGGGCCGACCGCATTTTGTTAATGCATCAGGGGAAACTGGTCGCCAGCGGATCGCCCTGGCAGGTGCTGAAAGAAGATACCCTGCGCCGCTGGTATCAGGCAGATGTCCGGGTGCGGCCGCACCCGGAACACAACACGCCGCAGGTGTTTTTGCGTCCGTGATCAACTGGAACAGCTTACCTCCAGCCGTTTTCCCCAGTCCGGCGGACGACGGCTGTACTCATCGTTACGGTCGGCAAACGGCTGGCGCAGCGCCTCGCTCAGGCGCAACATCTCGCCGGCGTCGCCCTGCTCTGCGGCTTCAATCGCACGCTGCGCTAAGTAGTTGCGCAACACAACCGCCGGGTTGACCGCTTTCATCGCCGCCTGACGCACTTCGTCGGCAACCTCTTCCTGTTGAAGCCGTGCGCGGTAGCGGCCAAACCAGCCGTCAAACGCGGCGCGATCGATAAACTCATCGCGCAACGGCGAGGCGGCGGAGTGCTGCTCGGTTTCGCTGAGCATCCTGAAGGTGCGGGTATAATCACTGCCTTCGCGCTGCATGATGGCCAACAGTTCGTTCAGCAAGTCGTTATCGCCGTGCTGTTGGGTCATCAACCCCAGTTTGGCGCGCATCAGTGCGCCGTAATCCCGCAGCAAGACCTCCTGATAGCTGTCCAGCAGCGCGTTAAGCCGTTCGGCGCTGACGAACGGCGCGAAGGTTTGCGCCAGCCGTTGCAGGTTCCACAAGCCCACCGCCGGTTGATTATCGAAGGCGTAGCGCCCCTGGTAATCAGAATGATTACAGATAAAGCGCGGCTGCCAGTCGTCCATAAAGCCATACGGGCCGTAATCAATGGTCAGGCCGAGGATCGACATGTTGTCGGTGTTCATCACGCCGTGGCTAAATCCGACCGCCTGCCAGCGGGCGATCAGCGCCGCGGTGCGGACGACCACCTGCTCAAGGAACAGCGCCAGCCGATCCGGTTCATCCACCAGCGCCGGGAAATGGTGACGAATCACATATTCCGCCAGTTGCTGCACCCTTTCCGGCTCACGCCGATAGTAAAAGTGCTCAAAGTGGCCGAAACGCACGTGGCTTTCGGCAATACGCATCAGCATCGCGCCGCGCTCGGCGGTTTCGCGGTAGACCGGCGTATCGCTGGTGACAATGCTTAGCGCGCGGGTGGTGGGAATACCCAGATAATGCATCGCCTCACTGGCAAGACTCTCGCGCAGCGTTGAACGGATCACCGCCCGGCCATCACCCATGCGGGAATACGGCGTCAGACCCGCACCTTTCAGATGCCAGTCGAACCGCCGCCCGTCGGTGAGCTGCTGCTCGCCAAGCAGGATGCCGCGTCCGTCGCCCAGTTGTCCTGCCCAGACGCCAAACTGATGGCCGCTGTAAACCTGCGCCAGCGGCAACATGCCCGGTAGCAGCGTTTCCCCGCCCCAGACGCCCGCGCTGCCCTGGTAATCGAACAGGGAATCGGGCAGCGCCAGCGATTGCGCCAGTTGGGGGTTATGCCAGAACAAACGCGCATTGCTCAGCGGCGTCGGCGAGAGCTCACTGTAAAAGCCGGGTAGCTCGTCACGCCAGGTGGTAATAAATTTTGGATTTTTCATCAGGCCTCCTGCTTCCAGTGTAGTGCCTGACGAAAAGTTTAAACACGGGTTAACCTGAGGGTTATTGGTGATTGCGCAACAAAAACAGCAATGCTTCGGGTTCCATCACCGGCCACAGATTGCCCTGCATGGCGTGGAAACGCACATTAATCGCCTTCTGACGTGCGTTATCGGTATCGATGCCGGCAACGATCATGGTGTGGCAAAACGGCGCGACCTGATCGACGATGGCCTTCATAAAAGGCTCGAACGAAGGCTCGCTAATACGTTTATGAATAAAAAATTTATCCATGATGATGCGCTTAAACAGGCGGTCGAATATAGAACGGGTGGTCGCCACGCCTGCGCCGAAATTTGCCAGTACCAGCGCATAGCGGCGAGAAAATGTCAGTAAAGAGAGATTGTCTTTCCCGTCGTTTAATCCCGGGTAATTCTCGCTAAGGGTAAATTCCAGAAAAGGAAGCTGCGCCAGACGCGTCGCCAGTTTTTCATTGCTCAAAATAGCCGCGACGTGAACGGCGTTTATATTTATCCATGCGCAAAGGCCGTGGTTTATAAAATGAACGCGGAATTGTTCCAGCAGCGCGAGTTTCTCATAAAATAGTATTAACTGCTCATCATCACTAATACGAGGAATAACCAGATCGGTTGGAATACGGATATCACCTTCGCGTGATGCAAAGTTTGCTATCACCTCTACGCCCAATAGCGTGCCGTTAACCTTCCTGATCGGCTGGAATAGTAGGGTTGACTGATAATCTTTATCGAGTGAAATAATCATATTACCTGTCCCATTAACTGGGTAATAAACGGCATCCCTCCGCTCGCAGGGCTTTGCTGAATACGGTTACACGTATCCGGATAAAACGCACATCTCGGCTGGAATTGTTGATGCATTACGTGCACTTTCACGCGCCAGTGTAACTAAGATAGCCTGGTAATCATAATAGAGTTAACGTTGGGTAAATATATTTAATTTAACGTTACTGCGTACACTTAACTATAACTACCAATATTAGTACCTTGATATTAAATGGAGGAAAACTCACCCGTTTGCGATATGGATTAATCTGATTCGCCTGCTAAGGATCGTAAATTACGCGTAAGAATATATCGCAGGTTCGTTGGCTAGATGCGTCTGGCTTGCCAGAACTTCTTATTCCAGTACACATTGTCCAGCGAGGATTTAATCACGCCCTGGCTGGTGGAGGCATGGATAAATTGATTGTCGGTGTCGTAGATACCGACGTGTAAGCCATTTTCACCGGACCCGGTTTTAAAGAACACCAAATCCCCGGGCAACAGATCGTTTTTATCGATGCGGGTGCCGATTTCAGCTTGTTCACGGGTTTGCCGGGGCAAGCGCAGCGCAAAGCGGTCGCGGAAGGTGACTAATACAAAGGCGGAGCAATCGACGCCGCGGCGGCTCATTCCACCGTAGCGGTACGGCGTGCCGTGCCAGGTGCGAAGCTGATCGTTAAGCTCGGCGATGACGGTAATAGAATCCGACAGCCGCGCGTTTGGCGGCGGCGCATGATGGTGCCCACAGCCCGCCAGTAATAATGTTGCGATAACAATGATCCACATCCGCATTTTTCAGGCACATCCTCTACCCATTATTCCTGGAAGGTAATTTAGCGTGAGCCGCCAGCCGTGGCAAGACGCGTTGCGTTAACTTACGGGCAGATCAGCAGCGTATGCCCATCCACCGCCACGCGTTGGAAATCAATACCATACACCGGGTTAAGGTGGGTTGGGTTCATTACGTCCCTGCTTAATCCCTGAGCAATGAGTTTTCCAGTTTGCAGCAGCCACACGCGATGGGCACGTCGCAGGGTATGGTTGAGGTCGTGGCTGCTCATCACCACGCTGACGCCCTGCTCGCACAGTTCGTGCAATAACGCATCCAGCGCTGCCTGCTGCGCCACGTCAAGACTGTTCATGGGTTCATCCAGCAGCAGTAATGCGCCATGGGGATTATTACGCGGATGAATTTGCAGGATCACAGCGGCAAGGCGCACCCGCTGCCATTCGCCGCCGGAAAGTTGATTGACGGGACGGGTGAGTTTACGGGTCAGCCACAGGGCATCGGTGATCTCGTTAAGCAGCGCGTCATCGGTGACGCCGTGGCGGTGCAGCGCCAGATAGTGCCAGACCGGCATCGCGAACGGCGGCGTTTGCTGCTGGGTGAGCCAGGCGCGGTGTCGCGCCAGCGCCTCGCCCTGCCACTGGTCGAGCGGCAATCCCAGAAAGACGATCGCCCCGTCCGGCTGGCGCATGCCGGCCAGCCCGGCGAGCAGCGTGCTTTTCCCGGCACCGTTAGGGCCCACCAGATGCAGCCACTCACCTTTATGGATTTCAGCGGTAACCGGACCGATTCTTCCCGGCTCCTGCACCGCCTCCAGCGACATCAGTACGGTCATTACTTCGCCAGCGCCAGTTTGATGGCTTCCATGACAATCGGATCTTCCGGCGTCATATCCGGCGAGAAGCGCTGAACCACCTGGCCGTCACGCCCTACCAGGAATTTTTCAAAGTTCCACAGGATGTCGTCCGGGTAAAGCGGCGCGCGGCCTTTGCTCGCCATACGTTCGTAAAAGCCGCTGGCTTCCGGCGCAACGGCGGTCGGCGCGGCGTCGATCAGTTTCTGATACAGCGGATGACGGTTTTCGCCGTTGACGTCGATTTTGCTGAACATCGGGAAGGTCACGCCGTAAGTGGTGCTACAGAACGTTTTGATTTCCTCTTCGCTGCCAGGCTCCTGGCCGAGGAACTGATTACAGGGGAAACCGAGCACCGAGAAGCCCTGGTCGCGCCAGGCCTTATGAATGTTCTCCAGCTGCTCATACTGCGGCGTCAGGCCGCATTTAGAGGCAACGTTGACGATCAACAGCACGTTGCCGCGCCATGGCTCAAGTGTGGTGGACACGCCGTCAATGGTTATCACGTCAGTGTTCAAAATGTCGTTATGCATAGCAACCTCATTATAATGGTGTGATGTTTTTACCGGGCTTTTAATAATAGCCAGATAAATACCGGCGCGCCGAGAGAAGCGGTAACGACGCCGATGGGCAGTTCCGCCGACGACAGCGCCAGCCGCGCGATTACATCGGCCAGAAGCAGCACTGCCGCCCCGGCGGCCATGCAGGCGGGAAGCAGCACGCGGTAATCCGTCAGGCCGCAAAGCCGCAGCACGTGCGGGATAACCAGGCCGATAAAGCCAATCGATCCGGCCAGCGCGACGCTGATCCCCACCAGCCAGCCAGTGGCGATAACCAGCAGGTTGCGCCACAGCCAGACCGGCAATCCCAACTGCCGGGCGGACATTTCCCCCAGCGCCAGCACATTAAGCGGATGCGACTGACGGCAGACCCAGGCCATCACCGGGACAAGCGCCAGCATCAGCCAGCCCTGACGCCAGTCGACGCCGCCAAAACCGCCCATCATCCAGTACATCAGCTGACGTAAATCGAGACTGGTACTGAAATAGACCGCCCAGGTCATCAGAGCGCTGCAAATGATGCCCAGCGCCACGCCTGCCAGCAGTAGTCGGCTATTGGAGAGATGGCGTCTGGCGAAGCGTAGCAGGATCAGCGTGATCAGCAGCGCCCCCGCGATAGCGCACAGGCTGAGGGCCCAGCCGGGCAACACGCCCTGCCCCAGCAAAATGGCGGCGATTAGCCCGACGCCCGCGCCGTTCGAAACGCCAAGCAGGCCCGGCTCCGCCAGCGGGTTTTCGAACAGCGCCTGGAGGATAGCCCCGCATAGCGCCAGCGAACCGCCTACCGCCATCACCGCCAGGGTGCGCGGCAGGCGAATTTGCCAGACGAACAGCTGGCCGGTGGGCGAAAACCAGTCGCCGGGGCCGATCCACATGTCGCCGGCGCACAGGCTGATCAGCGCCCCCGCCAGCAGCAGCAGCGTCAGCGTGGTCAGCCAGGTGCGTTCCCGTCGGCGTTGTGTCTGTATCAATGAATGCATAAATAAAATGAATGGCTTACAGAGAGGATTGATTCTACGGTGCCCTGACGGGCAGGCAAAGAAAAAAGGCCGCACATTGCGGCCTTTTTAATTACGTCAGATTACTCTTCTTTCGGCGAGGCGTTTTCAACCCGGCTTTTCAGCTTTTGACCGGGTCTGAAGGTCACCACACGACGAGCCGTAATGGGAATATCCTCACCAGTTTTTGGGTTGCGCCCGGGACGTTGGTTTTTATCGCGCAGATCGAAATTCCCGAAACCGGAAAGTTTAACCTGTTCGCCATTTTCCAGAGCACGACGGATCTCTTCGAAAAACAGTTCAACCAGTTCTTTGGCATCCCGTTTGCTAAGTCCAAGCTTATCAAACAGATATTCTGACATTTCAGCTTTAGTAAGCGCCATAGGTTCAATCCCTCAATGATGCCTGGAATCGCTCTTTTAGTGCCTCTACGCATCTGGCAACGGTAGCGGCAATCTCCTCTTCTTCGAGTGTACGGCTGGTATCCTGAAGGATCAGGCTGATGGCAAGGCTCTTAAAGCCCTGTTCAACACCCTTGCCACGGTACACGTCAAATAAGTTTACGCCAACTATCTGATTTGCGCCAACTTTCTTACACTCGGATAAAATTTCCGCTGCGGGAACGTTTTCTGCCACCACAACCGCGATGTCGCGGCGGTTCGCCGGGAAGCGTGAGATTTCCTGAGCTTGCGGTACAACACGGTCAGAAACCTTGTCCCACAGCAGCTCGAACACCAGCGTACGGCCATTCAGATCGAAGCTACGCTCCAGCTCAGGATGAATAACGCCAATGAAACCAATGCGTTCGCCTTTTAAATATATAGCAGCACTTTGGCCAGGATGCAGCGCCGGGTTGGCTTCCGCTTTAAATTCAATTTCAGAAAGTTTACCGGTAAGTTCCAGAACGGATTCCAGATCGCCTTTGATGTCATAGAAATCGACGCCGGTTTTCGCCTGGTCCCAGTGCTCTTCCACGCGGTTGCCGCAGATAGCGCCTGCCAGCATCACGTCCTGGCGAATGCCCAGCGGAGCCTGGGTATCCGGCACAAAGCGCAGACCGGTTTCGAAAATACGCACCCGGCTCTGTTGACGGTTCTGGTTGTAGACCACGGTGCCCAGCAGCCCGGTCCACAGCGACAGGCGCATCGCCGACATATCGCTGGCGATCGGGTTCGGCAGGATCAGCGCGTCTTCGCCTGGATGCACCTGCTGCTGCAGTTTCGGATCCACAAAGCTATAAGTGATGACTTCCTGGTAGCCTTTGTCGTTAAGCAGGGTTTTCACACGCTTGAGCGACAGGTTAGCTTCACGGTGGTTGCCCATCACCAGACCCGCCTGTACCGGCTCGTCAGGGATGTTGTCGTAGCCGTAAATACGCGCCACTTCTTCCACCAGGTCTTCTTCGATTTCCATATCGAAACGCCAGCTCGGCGCAATCGCCTGCCACTGGCCTTCGCCTTCGGTCACGTCACAGCCCAGGCGGCGCAGAATATCGCTGACCTGCTCATCAGGGATGTGATGGCCAATCAGGCGGTCCAGCTTGCTGCGGCGCAGCGTGATGGTGGCGCGTGTAGGCAGATGCGACGCGTTGGTTACGTCAATCACCGGGCCCGCTTCACCGCCGCAGATGTCAATCAGCAGACGGGTGGCGCGCTCCATAGCTTTATGCTGCAACGCCGGATCGACGCCGCGCTCATAGCGGTGAGAGGCATCGGTGTGCAGACCGTGACGGCGCGCGCGGCCAGTAATCGACAGCGGGCTGAAGAACGCGCATTCCAGCAGCACGTTCCGGGTTTGGTCGTTAACGCCGGAGTGCTCGCCGCCGAAAATACCGCCCATCGCCAGCGCTTTGTGATGATCGGCAATCACAACGGTGTCTTCATCAAGTCTGGCTTCGCTACCGTCCAGCAGCACCAGGGTTTCACCCGGCTTCGCCATCCGTACCACGATGCCGCCGTCGATGCGATCTTTATCGAACGCATGCATCGGCTGGCCCAGTTCGAGCAGCACGTAGTTGGTAACGTCTACAACCGCGTCAATGGAGCGGATGCCGCAGCGGCGCAGCTTCTCTTTCATCCACAGCGGAGTCGGCGCGTTCACATTGATGCCTTTAACCACGCGGCCCAGATAGCGCGGGCATGCCTGCGGGGCGTCGACGGTGATGGGCAGCGTATCGTTGATGGCAGCGGCAACCGGCGCAATTTCCGGTTCGTTGAGCGGCGCTTTGTTGAGCACCGCCACGTCGCGCGCGACGCCGATAATCCCCAGGCAGTCGGCGCGGTTAGGCGTGACGCTGATTTCAATGGTGTTATCGTCGAGCTTCAGGTAATCGCGAATATCGGTGCCGATTGGCGCATCCGCCGGCAGCTCGATAATGCCGCTGTGATCGTCGGAAATGCCCAGCTCGGAGAACGAGCACAGCATCCCTTCGGACGGCTCACCGCGCAGTTTAGCCGCTTTGATTTTGAAATCGCCCGGCAGTACTGCGCCTACGGTCGCCACGGCGACTTTCAGGCCCTGACGGCAGTTTGGCGCGCCGCAGACGATGTCCAGCAGGCGATCGCCGCCCACATTGACTTTTGTCACGCGCAGTTTGTCGGCGTTAGGATGCTGGCCGCATTCGACCACTTCACCCACCACCACGCCGTGGAACGCGCCGGCAACCGCATCCACGCCGTCCACTTCGAGGCCAGCCATGGTGATTTGCCCGGACAGCGCGTCGCTATCAATGGCGGGATTTACCCATTCACGTAACCAGAGTTCACTGAATTTCATTGGATAGTCCTGCCCTTATTTAAACTGTTTGAGGAAACGTAAATCGTTTTCGAAGAAAGCGCGCAAATCGGTGACACCGTAACGCAGCATGGTCAGACGTTCCATGCCCATGCCGAAGGCGAAGCCGGAATAGACTTCAGGATCGATGCCCACGTTGCGCAGCACGTTCGGGTGCACCATGCCGCAGCCCAGCACTTCCAGCCATTTGCCGTTTTTACCCATTACATCCACTTCTGCGGACGGCTCGGTGAACGGGAAGTAGGACGGACGGAAACGAACCTGCAGGTCTTCCTCAAAGAAGTTATTCAGGAAATCGTGCAGCGTGCCCTTCAGGTTGGTGAAGCTGATATTTTTATCAACGATCAGGCCTTCCATCTGATGGAACATCGGGGTGTGGGTCTGATCGTAATCGTTACGGTAGACGCGGCCCGGCGCGATAATGCGGATCGGCGGCTGCTGATTTTCCATGGTGCGGATCTGCACGCCGGAAGTCTGGGTGCGCAGCAGACGGGTCGCGTCGAACCAGAAGGTATCGTGGTCAGCGCGCGCCGGGTGGTGGCCCGGAATGTTCAGCGCGTCAAAGTTGTGGTAATCGTCTTCGATTTCCGGGCCCGTCGCCACGGTAAAGCCCAGTTCCCCAAAGAAGTTTTCAATACGATCGATGGTGCGGGTCACCGGATGCAGGCCGCCGTTCTCGATGCGACGGCCCGGCAGGGAAACGTCGATGGTTTCTGCGGCGAGGCGCGCATTCAGAGCGGCGCTTTCGAGGTCAGATTTACGGGCGTTCAGCGCCTGCTGCACCTGTTCTTTGGCTTCGTTGATCACCGCGCCTGCTGCCGGACGCTCTTCTGGCGGCAGTTCACGCAGGGTGGTCATTTGAAGGGTCAGGTGCCCTTTCTTGCCCAGATATTCGACGCGTACATTATCTAACGCGGCAACATCGGAGGCCTGGTCTATAGCTGCCTTTGCACTGGCAACCAGCTCTGCGAGATGTGGCATGGTTTTCCTCATAATAGTGGCGCGTGCGCCTGAGTAGTGATTGTTCTGTCGACCAAAAAAAAAGCCTCCACGATGGAGGCTTTTGGCGTTTATTTTCCGTTTCTTTCTTACGCGCAAGCCCCCTGAGATCAGGTGCTAAAGTAAAAAAAGAAGCGGAAAATAGCAGCGTTCATGCTTGCAGTTACCTTAATACTGGAAACGAATTCGTCTATTGAAAGGCTATCAGGTTGAAATGTCAATAAAACGAAGGCCAGAAAGCAAAAGAGGGAGCAAGCTCCCTCCTTCAAACTGGCTTATGCCAGTGCTGCTTTCGCTTTTTCAACCAGGGCAGAGAATGCCACTTTGTCGAATACGGCGATGTCAGCCAGAATCTTACGGTCGATTTCAACAGAGGCTTTTTTCAGGCCATTGATGAATTTGCTGTAAGAGATACCGTTCTGACGTGCTGCTGCGTTGATACGCGCAATCCACAGTTGACGGAACTGACGCTTACGTTGACGACGGTCACGGTAAGCATACTGACCAGCTTTGATAACAGCCTGGAAGGCAACGCGGTATACGCGTGAACGCGCACCGTAGTAGCCTTTAGCTTGTTTCAAAATTTTCTTGTGACGTGCACGTGCAATTACACCACGTTTTACGCGAGCCATAGTGCTCTCCTGTTTCTATTCTGTAAAAAAGTTAAAAGTTAAACGGCTTATGCGTACGGCAGGCACGCGATGACCAGACCCAGATCGCCTTTGGAAACCATGGCTTTCGGGCGCAGGTGACGTTTACGCTTGGTAGCTTTTTTGGTCAGAATATGACGCAGGTTAGCGTGCTTGTGCTTAAAACCACCTTTACCGGTTTTTTTGAAGCGCTTAGCAGCACCGCGTACGGTCTTAATTTTTGGCATCTTAATAACTTCCACTTCGCATTGTTGATTAAACGAAACGTAGGGCGAACAAAATCTGTGAAGCCCAAAGGCTCCACAGACATTGTTACTTGAAGGCCTTACTGTTTCTTCTTAGGAGCGAGCACCATAATCATCTGGCGGCCTTCGATCTTCGTTGGGAAGGATTCGACGACTGCCAGTTCATTCAGATCTTCTTTCACGCGATTAAGCACTTCCATACCGATCTGTTGGTGGGCCATCTCACGACCGCGGAAACGCAGCGTGATTTTGGCCTTATCGCCTTCTTCGAGAAAGCGAATCAGGCTGCGGAGTTTTACCTGATAGTCGCCTTCGTCAGTACCAGGACGGAATTTAATTTCCTTAACCTGGATAACTTTCTGCTTTTTCTTCTGTTCCTTAGAAGACTTACTCTTTTCATAAAGGAACTTGCCGTAGTCCATGATACGACAAACTGGCGGTTCGGCGTTAGGGCTGATTTCAACTAAATCTACTCCAGCTTCTTCAGCCTTTTCGATCGCTTCTCTCAGACTCACAATACCCAGTTGCTCACCTTCCAGACCGGTTAAGCGAACTTCCTGGGCGCGAATCTCGCCATTGATACGATTCGGACGTGCCGTTTGAACTCGTTTTCCGCCTTTAATACCTTATTCCTCCAGTTGTTGAAGACTGCGGCTGCGAATTTCGTGTTGCAGCTTCTCAATCACTTCACTTACGTCCAGGCTTCCCAGGTCTTTCCCGCGGCGAGTGCGAACGGCAACTTTGCCTGCTTCCACTTCTTTATCACCACAGACCAACATATACGGGACACGACGTAAAGTGTGCTCGCGGATTTTAAAGCCAATCTTCTCGTTTCTCAAGTCCGCTTTTACTCGAATGCCCGCATTTTGTAGTTTACGGGTCAATTCGTTAACGTATTCGGACTGCGAATCGGTGATATTCATCACCACCACCTGGACCGGAGCCAGCCATGTCGGGAAGAAACCGGCGAACTCTTCAGTCAGAATACCGATGAAACGTTCCATGGAGCCCAGAATCGCGCGGTGGATCATCACCGGCACCTGACGGTCGTTGTTTTCAGCAACATACGACGCGCCAAGACGCTGTGGCAGCGAGAAGTCTAGCTGAACTGTACCACATTGCCAGGCGCGATCGAGGCAATCGTACAGGGTAAACTCGATTTTCGGGCCGTAGAACGCGCCTTCGCCGAGCTGGTATTCAAACGGAATCCCGTTCTCTTCCAGCGCTACCGCCAGGTCTGCCTCGGCGCGATCCCACATCTCATCGCTACCGATACGTTTTTCCGGGCGGGTCGACAATTTCACCACGATTTTTTCGAAACCGAAGGTGCTGTACATGTCGTAAACCAGGCGAATACAGCCGTTTACTTCGTCACGTACCTGCTCTTCGGTACAGAAAATGTGAGCGTCGTCCTGAGTAAAGCCGCGCACGCGCATCAGGCCATGCAGCGCGCCTGACGGCTCGTTACGATGGCAGCTGCCGAACTCCGCCATACGCAGCGGCAGGTCGCGGTAGGATTTCAGGCCCTGGTTGAAGATCTGAATGTGGCCCGGGCAGTTCATCGGTTTGATGCAGTATTCACGGTTCTCGGAAGAGGTGGTGAACATCGCATCCTTGTAGTTTTCCCAGTGACCCGTTTTTTCCCACAGGACGCGGTCCATCATGAACGGGCCTTTCACTTCCTGGTACTGATACTCTTTCAGCTTGGAGCGGACGAACACTTCCAGTTCACGGAAAATTGTCCAGCCGTCGTTGTGCCAGAACACCATACCCGGCGCCTCTTCCTGCATGTGATACAGGTCGAGCTGCTTACCAATTTTACGGTGATCGCGCTTCGCGGCTTCTTCTAAACGCTGTAAATAGGCGTTCAGGGCTTTTTTATCCGCCCATGCGGTGCCGTAGATACGCTGCAACATCTTGTTGTTGCTGTCGCCGCGCCAGTAGGCCCCTGCCGTTTTCATGAGTTTGAAGTGGTGGCAGAAACGCATATTCGGCACGTGCGGGCCACGGCACATATCCACGTATTCTTCATGATGATACAGACCAGGCTTGTCATCATGAGAGATATTTTCGTCAAGAATGGAAACCTTATAGCTTTCGCCACGGTTCACGAAGGTTTCGCGGGCTTCATGCCAGCTGACCTTTTTCTTGATCACGTCGTAATTTTTCTCAGCCAGCGCGTGCATGCGCTTTTCGAGGGCGTCGAGATCTTCCTGGGTCAGGGTATTTTCCAGATCAACGTCATAGTAGAAACCATTATCGACGACCGGACCGATCGCCATCTTGGTGTTCGGCCAGAGTTGTTTAATGGCATGACCCAGTAAGTGCGCGCAGGAGTGGCGGATAATCTCCAGTCCTTCGTCATCCTTTGCGGTGATAATAGCCAGTTGGGCGTCCTGTTCGATCAGGTCGCTGGCATCGACTAATTCACCATTAACGCGGCCTGCGATACAGGCTTTTGCGAGACCCGGACCAATGTCCAGGGCAACATCCATGGGGCTTACAGCGTGGTCATAATGGCGTTGGCTGCCATCAGGAAGAGTAATAACGGGCATTTTTTGTCCTTATTCGCAGTGGTGACCCACACGAAAGATCACATACGAAACAGTAATATTTAATCATTATCAACTGGTTATGAGCTGATTCCCGCTGCACTCTGCGAAATATGGTCCTTACGCGTACGAAACGCTGCAAACACCTCGGCCCGCCAGTTGATAACACCGCTTGCAATATTACACATCATCCGCAAGGGGTTAAAGGCTCTATCCATTCAGCACGCATGAATAAGCCATAACCGCGACGGTAAATCACAAAAAAACGGCGGTGGTCAGGATTATTTTGACCAGATTGAACGCATCAACGGGGTAAAGAAAACAGGCCGGTATAAACCGGCCTGATAATCACATTTTATAGCCCAGCGTTACAGAGGTGCGGGTATCGGTGTGATCGGGCGCGCTGGCCGGCGGGTTGGAGTTCCAGGTGACGTTATAAGCGACTTTCAGCCCAAAATGCTCGTTAATCGCCACGTTCAACGCGGTTTCGGAGTTCACGGTGGTGTCGTCCGCGCCGAACACGGAAACACCCTGGGTGAATTTCGCATTATCGGTGAACTGCCACGCGTAAGCGCCGGAGGCATAGCCCAATGCCTGGGTTTTGTCAGTGCCGTCGGTGTATTCGTCGTAACGCACACCCGGACCGAATTCAAAACGCAGGCTGTGAACCGGCCCGTTGAGGAACTGGCGACCGTAACCGGCGGTGAGCACATCGCGCTCATGGTAACCGTTGTAACGATCCGTCAGCCAACTGCCCTGTCCGAACAGATAGTCCACGTCAGTCATGTTGTAACGGCTACGGCCGCCCAGCGCATATTTCTCGGAAGAACGTTCGTCGTTGGAAGAGTTGTTGCTGGCATTTCCCCACAAAGACCACGCGGTGGTGCTGCCGTACCAGGTCAGCGCGCTGTCTGCGGTCAGAGAGGAGCTCTTGGTATTACCAGACTGCGCCAGATAACCACCGTTAAGATAGCCTTCGAAAGGCTTTTTCGCACTGGAAGGGTCATCCATGACAGTAAAAACGGAATCATCAGCGGTTGCAAAATGACTGAACAACGCGCTCCCCGCCAGCATAAACACTGCGGGTACTGTCTTTAAAAGCTTCATTTAATTTTTAAGGTCCGCACAACAAAAAAAGAGACCATAACGGTCCCGGAAACTCTCCACGGGATCAACGAACCGGTCCGCGGGAAAGGTAACAAATTATAAAAAGCCACGAATTACATAGCAATGAGTTCCTGAATCATTTTTTGTATAAGAGAGATCTGAAAATCGCTTTTATTTCATAAGGATAAAGTGTCAGCCTTAAGTGCTATTCATATTAAAAATCAGAGTGTTAATTGACACTTCCTCACGCCATGAGTGCTACGCTTAGGTCAGCCCATTCAAAAGGAGGTTATATGGTTCCGGTCTTTACCCTGACGCTCGCCCCGTCGCTGGACAGCGCGACGGTCACGCCGCAAATCTACCCTGAAGGGAAATTACGCTGTACCGCGCCGGTATTCGAACCCGGCGGCGGCGGCATTAACGTTGCCCGCGCCATCAGCCATTTAGGCGGCGACGCCACGGCGCTGTTCCCCGCTGGCGGTGCCACCGGCGAGCATCTCATCGCTCTGCTTAAAGAAGAAAACGTCAGTGTCGACACCATCTCGTCTCATGACTGGACGCGCCAGAATCTACACGTGCACGTTGAAGCCAGCGGCGAGCAATACCGCTTTGTGATGCCCGGCGCACACTTGTCGCAGGACGAGTTTCGGCAACTGGAGGAAAAAGTGCTGGCCATTGGATCCGGTTCGCTGCTGGTGGTGAGCGGCAGCCTGCCGCCGGGCGTTGACCTGGCTGATTTTACGCAGTTGATCGCCCGTGCCCAGCAAAACGGCCTGCGCTGCATTATCGACAGCTCCGGCGAGGCGCTGGCCGCCGCGCTGGATATCGGCGGCATTGAGCTGGTGAAACCCAACCAGAAAGAGCTGGCAGCGCTGGTGGGCCGCGATTTAACCCAGCCTGACGACGTGCGCCAGGCGGCCCAGGAGCTGGTGCGAAGCGGTAAAGCCAAACGCGTTGTGGTGTCGCTCGGGCCGCAGGGCGCGTTAGGCGTCGATGAATCGGATTGCGTGCAGGTCGTCCCGCCACCGGTAAAAAGCCAGAGCACCGTCGGCGCGGGCGACAGCATGGTCGGCGCAATGACGCTGAAGCTTGCCCGGCAGGCTCCGCTGCTGGAAATGGTGCGCTATGGCGTGGCAGCCGGGAGCGCAGCGACGTTAAATAAGGGAACGCGTCTCTGTTCCCATGAGAATACGGAAAAGATTTATCAATATTTGCAAAGCTAACCGCAGCCTGGTCATTAAATGCGCGATTCATCAGCGCATCGGCTATGCTGAAATCTTTCGGGTAAACAAAGAGGTGAATGATGGCTACTGGAGACATCAAGCGTTACGTTGTCACGTTTCGCTTTCATGAGGAAAACCTGACGGATATTAATGAGCTCAACAATCACCTGACCCGCGGCGGTTTCACGCTCACCATGAGCGATGACGACGGCAAAGTGCATGAATTGGGCATCAATACGTTTGGGCTGATCACCGCCCAGGATGAGCAGGAAGTCAGGGCGCTGGCCGAAGGGTTAGGCGAATCGGCCCTCGGTCAGAAACCAGAAGTGGATATCACCACCTGGGAAGCCTGGCAGGCGGATGATTCCTGATATAAAGGCAGATTGTCGCGTCGGGATGTGCGCCAGTTCCTGTTTTTAACCGGTAGTAATGCGCTAAGGTAATGAAATATCAGGCAACCTGGGGAGAGACATTATGTGGCAAGCCATCAGTCGTCTGTTAGCAGAGCAGTTCGGCGAGCAGGAACTCACGCAGCGCACCGAATTACCCGGCGGAGAAATTCACGCCGCGTGGCGGGTGCGTTACGGCACCCATGAGGTGTTCGTAAAATGTGACGATCGCGAGCTGCTGCCGATTTTCACCGCAGAGGCTGACCAACTCGCCCTGCTTGCCCGTAGTCAAACCGTTCGGGTGCCTGAAGTATGGGGTGTTGGCAGCGACCGGGATTACAGCTTTGTGCTGCTGGAATATCTCGAACCTCGCCCCCTTGACGCCCATAATGCCTTCCTGCTGGGCCAGCAGCTGGCGCGCCTTCACCAGTGGAGCGACCAGCCGCAGTTCGGACTCGATTTTGACAACGATCTCTCCACTACCCCGCAGCCCAACGCCTGGCAGCGCAAATGGTCGACGTTTTTCGCCGAGCAGCGCATCGGCTGGCAGCTGGAGCTGGCGGCGGAAAAAGGGCTGGAATTTGGCGATATCGATTTAATTGTTGATGTCGTAGCGGCACAGCTGGCATCCCATCAGCCGCAGCCGTCGTTGTTGCATGGCGATTTATGGTCAGGCAACTGCGCGCTGGGGCCGGACGGGCCTTATCTCTTTGATCCCGCCTGCTACTGGGGCGACAGGGAGTGCGATCTGGCGATGCTGCCGCTGCACCCCGGCCAGCCGCCGCAAATCTACGACGGCTACCAGTCCGTTTCTCCCCTGCCCGCTGGCTTCCTGCAGCGCCAGCCGCTGTATCAGCTGTATACCCTGTTGAACCGCGCCATTTTGTTTGGCGGCAATCATCTGGTGGCGGCGCAAAAGGCGCTGGAGAGGATCCTGGCGGCTTAACAACAACGCTCCCGACCGGGAGCGTTGTTTTACATAAATCCCAACAGCTTAAAGAAGAAGTACCCGGCGATAATCACTATCACCGGCAGGATATACAGCGGGAATATCTGAAGAAATATCGTATGGCGCGGCACCACAATGCGCTCTTCAAGCTGCGCTTTGGTCAGCCCGTCGGCCCCTTTCGCCTGTTCCAGAATCAGCTGATCCTGAATTCCCTCACGCAGGAAACGCGCCTGGCGGCTCATCCGCGCGCCGGAAGCCTGCAGCGCCAGCCCGACAAAAATCAGAATAAAGATAAGCCAGAATGTGATATTGGCCTGATGCTGAAAATCAGGCAACGGTGAGTTGTACCAGAAAAAATTCAGGAACGGCGTATTGAAGCGCATCATATCAATCATGATATGGGCGAAATCCAGCATGACGGCATTGATGCCTGGCTGCTTTTCGCTGTGCTCATACATAAATTTTAATAGTGAAATCAGCGTTGAAATCACCGCCGGTATAAAGATAATCCACCCGGCAAGGCGTTTTACAACAGCAATGCGTCCAGCTTGTTGATACGTCATTCTCTCCCCTTTTAAAAAGCCTGCTCATAAGGCTATTTTATTTGCCATTTTGAACCCGGGCAGTGCTCACAAAGATTTATCTTTGAACGCCCTCCGGGCGGCCCGCACGGGTGAGCCTGGCGAATCAAGCCCTCACGTACCTGAGTACGCACCGGTTTTTCCGCGCTGGCCGTATTCAAACTGGCGGCAACAATAACGCCTTCTGAACAGGTTTTACGACGCTTTATCGTCAGAACAAGTCTACCTGCTCAACCAATATTTCGCCTGAAGTTTACTGCGAAATTCACAAAGCGGTAGCGATAAGCTGATTTTCAGGCTATTGATAACACAACATGTTAACCACAGGAGTGATGACTGATGCCTGATTCGCGCCCGATCCTCGCCGCGATTTTTGATATGGATGGCCTGCTGATTGATTCAGAACCGCTTTGGGATAAGGCGGAACTGGAGATCATGGCGACGCTTGGCGTGGATGTTTCCCGCCGCCATGAACTGCCTGATACATTAGGTTTACGCATCGATTTGGTGGTGGATCTCTGGTTTATCCATCAGCCCTGGAACGGCCCGTCGAAAGCGGAAGTGACCGACCGCATCATCACCCGGGCGATTACCCTGATAGAAGAGCAGCGCCCTGCCTTGCCAGGCGTAACCGAGGCGGTGGCGTTATGCAAAGCGCAAGGGCTTAAAGTCGGCCTGGCGTCGGCGTCCCCGCTGCGTATGCTGGAAAGCGTCCTGTCGATTTTGGGTTTGCGCGACCAGTTCGATGCGGTCTCCTCGGCGGAAAAGCTGCCGTACAGCAAGCCGCACCCGCAGGTCTACCTGGATGCCGCGGCTAAACTGGGCGTCGACCCGCTGTGCTGCGTCACGCTGGAAGACTCGGTCAACGGGATGATTGCCACCAAAGCCGCGCGGATGCGCTCGATTGTGGTCCCCGCCGCCGAAAATCGCGCCGATCCCCGCTGGGTATTAGCCGACGCGAAACTCGACTCGCTGGAACAGCTCACCCTCCGTCATTTGATGGGCTAACCCTCCGCTATAAAGACGGCTCAGGCCGTCTTTTTTTATACCCTCATCATAATTTTGAAACATTGTTTTATTTTTATCTGGTTATTTTCTTTTCCCCGCCTATGATCATCCCGATAACATCCAGCAGATAACGAGGACACTATGATTCTTGATGCCTTTAACCTTGCAGGTAAAGTCGCGATGGTGACGGGATGTGACACCGGTCTGGGCCAGGGAATGACGCTGGGGCTCGCCCAGGCGGGATGCGATATCGTCGGCGTGAACCGTAAAATCCCGCACGATACCGAGCAAAAAGTCACGGCGCTGGGTCGGCGCTTTACCGCAATCCAGGCTGATTTAAGCCGTCAGGATGATATTGATGCCATTGTGCAGACTGCGGTAGCACGCATGGGCCGGGTAGATATTCTGGTTAATAATGCCGGCACCATCCGCCGGGAAGACGCGTTGAATTTTACCGAGAAAGACTGGGACGACGTGATGAACCTGAATCTGAAGTCGGTGTTCTTCTTATCCCAGGCGGTTGCCCGGCAGTTTATCGCTCAGGGCGGCGGCGGCAAAATCATTAATATCGCCTCAATGCTCTCTTTCCAGGGCGGCATCCGCGTCCCCTCTTATACCGCGTCGAAAAGCGGCGTGCTGGGTTTAACCCGGCTGCTGGCCAATGAGTGGGCAGCGCATCACATTAACGTTAATGCCATCGCGCCGGGCTATATGGCGACCAACAATACCCAACAGTTGCGCGAAGACGCCGCTCGTTACCAGGAAATACTCGACCGCATCCCCGCCGGACGCTGGGGCGAACCGGCGGATTTGCAGGGGCCGGTGGTGTTTTTAGCCTCCGACGCGTCGGCCTATATTAACGGTTATACGATTGCCGTTGATGGCGGCTGGCTGGCGCGCTAACACAATGACACGTCGGTGACAAAGAGTTACACCGTCACCGCTTCCGTCTACTGTATAAAAACCCTATACTGGATGAATCGACAGTCAGCATTTTTCTGGGTTTTTTAACATGACGGCGGAAGGCCACCTCTTTTTCTCCATTGCGTGTGCGGTGTTTGCGAAAAACGCCGAACTCACTCCTGTGCTGGCGCAGGGGGACTGGTGGCATATTATTCCCTCGGCGATCCTCACCTGTCTGTTGCCGGATATCGATCACCCTAAGTCGCTGCTCGGCCAGCGGCTAAAGTGGATATCTAAACCTGTCGCCCGGGCTTTCGGCCATCGGGGCTTTACCCACAGCCTGCTGGCGGTGTTTATCGCCCTGACGCTGTTTTACCTGAAAGTGCCCGATAGCTGGATCATCCCGGCGGACGCCATTCAGGGTATGGTGCTGGGTTATCTGAGCCATATTCTGGCGGATATGCTGACGCCTGCGGGCGTGCCGCTACTGTGGCCCTGCCGCTGGCGCTTTCGCCTGCCGATCCTGATGCCGCAAAAAGGCAATCAGCTGGAGCGGGTGCTGTGCATGGCGTTCTTTGTCTATGCCGTATGGATGCCCCAGGGGTTGCCAGAGAACAGCGCTATTCGCTGGTCGTCCCAGATGATTAATTCACTGCAAAACCAGTTTGATCGCTTTATTCATCACCAGACCGAACGTTAAACCAGCGAAAAACGACTTTTGGATATAATCAATTCCATTTGATTATAAGAACCCCCTGCGTCTTCTGTTACCCTTTGCGCCATAAAGACGGGCCACTTCGAGCCTGTCAGTGAAACAGGAGAACGGGGATGAATTTTCCATTAATAGCGAACATCGTGGTGTTCGTTATCCTCTTGCTGTTGCTGGCGCAAACCCGCCACCGGCAGTGGAGTCTGGCAAAAAAAGTATTAGTAGGTCTGGTGATCGGCGTGGTGTTTGGCTGCGTTCTGCATGCCATTTACGGCGCGGATAGCCCGGTCCTGAAAACCTCTATCCAGTGGTTTAACGTGGTCGGCAACGGCTATGTGCAACTGCTGCAAATGATCGTGATGCCGCTGGTGTTCGCCTCGATCCTGAGCGCGGTCGCCCGTCTGCATAACGCCTCCCAGCTCGGTAAAATCAGCCTACTGACCATCGGTACCCTGCTGTTCACCACGCTTATCGCCGCGCTGGTGGGTGTGCTGGTGACCAACCTGTTCGGTCTGACCGCAGAAGGCCTGGTACAGGGCACGGCGGAAACCGCCCGTCTGAGCGCCATTGAAAGCAACTACGCCGGTAAAGTGGCCGACCTGAGCGTACCGCAGCTGCTGCTGTCGTTCATTCCGAAAAACCCGTTTGCCGATCTGACCGGCGCGAACCCGACCTCTATCATCAGCGTGGTGATTTTCGCGGCGTTCCTCGGCGTGGCGGCACTGAAACTGCTGAAAGACGATGCGCCGAAAGGCGAGCGCGTGCTGATCGCCATCGACACCCTGCAAAGCTGGGTAATGAAACTGGTTCGCCTGGTGATGCAGTTGACCCCGTACGGCGTGATGGCGCTGATGACCAAAGTGGTCGCCAGCTCCAACCTGCAGGATATCATCAAGCTGGGCAGCTTTGTGGTCGCTTCGTACCTGGGACTGGGCATTATGTTTGTGGTGCACGGCCTGCTGCTGGCGGTGAACGGCGTGAGCCCGCTGAAGTACTTCCGTAAAGTGTGGCCGGTGCTGACCTTCGCGTTCACCAGCCGCTCCAGCGCCGCGTCGATTCCCCTGAACGTCGAAGCGCAAACCCGCCGTCTTGGCGTACCGGAATCCATTGCCAGCTTTGCCGCCTCCTTTGGCGCCACCATCGGCCAGAACGGCTGTGCCGGTCTCTATCCGGCGATGCTGGCGGTGATGGTGGCCCCGACCGTGGGCATCAATCCGCTGGATCCGATGTGGATTGCCACCCTGGTGGGCATTGTGACCGTGAGCTCCGCAGGCGTTGCCGGCGTGGGCGGCGGTGCCACCTTCGCCGCGCTGATCGTACTGCCGGCGATGGGTCTGCCGGTGACCCTGGTCGCACTGCTGATCTCCGTTGAGCCGCTGATCGACATGGGTCGTACCGCGCTGAACGTGAGCGGTTCAATGACTGCCGGTACGCTGACCAGCCAGTGGCTGAAGCAAACCGATAAAGCGATCCTCAACAGCGACGAAGAAACCGAACTCGCGCACCGCTAATCACCTTCCAGAAGTAAAAAACCGCATTGAAAAATGCGGTTTTTTTTATTTCAGAAATAGCCGAAAGCTAAACCATATCCTGCCTGACCTGCGACGCCCAGCGCTGCGCCGACTCCGGAACGGTGAACGCGGGAGAACGTATAAAGCCGTCATTCACCAGCACAAAGGCCACATATTTCCCCCGCAGCAGCCAGACGTCTTTGAAACCCTCCATGCGTACCGCGTGCTCCGGCGGCGCGGGTTCAATCCGTGGCGTGTAAGTGATAACAGGACGATTTTGTTGGCGTAAAGGTTTCATCAGCAGCAATCAATATCAAACATTCAGATTCGTGCCTCTATGATAACGGATCTCACGCTTCCCTGCAGCCCGACCTCTGCCCATCTCACCCCGTTGCCTGAAAGCAGTACGGCGGCATTGTTCTATAGTTAGAAGGGTTTTGACTTCACAACGAGTCAATTTTCAGCAATGAAATAAGGAGCGAGTTCAATGTCGCATAACGATAAGCCCTCACACCAGGCGCCAGTCCACGACGCCAGTGAATCACAACCCGGAATGGATTCTCTGGCTCCCGAAGACGGTTCGCACCGCCCTGCGCCGGTCCCCAGCGCGCCAGGCGAATACCCGACAGCCCCCGGCAGCCTGAAGGCCCCGGACACCTCTAATGAAAAACTCAAGGCGCTCGATCATTTCCGTAAAGGCAGCGAAGATTTCCCGCTTACCACTAATCAGGGCGTGCGCATCGCCAACGATCAAAACTCGCTGCGCGCCGGAACCCGTGGGCCAACCCTGTTAGAAGACTTCATTCTGCGCGAGAAGATCACCCACTTCGACCACGAGCGCATCCCGGAGCGTATCGTCCACGCGCGCGGCTCGGCAGCCCACGGTTATTTCCAGCCTTATAAAAGCCTGAAAGAGATTACCAAAGCGGATTTCCTGAGCGACCCGGAGAAAATCACGCCGGTGTTTGTGCGCTTCTCAACGGTACAGGGCGGCGCTGGATCCGGGGATACGGTGCGTGATATCCGCGGTTTCGCCACCAAATTTTATACCGAAGAAGGGATTTTCGATCTGGTGGGCAA
Organism: Atlantibacter hermannii; assembly: GCF_009907385.1. Classification (GTDB taxonomy): domain Bacteria; phylum Pseudomonadota; class Gammaproteobacteria; order Enterobacterales; family Enterobacteriaceae; genus Atlantibacter; species Atlantibacter hermannii_A. The sequence continues at coordinate 135,029 of NZ_JAAATR010000033.1, read as the reverse complement.
CAACACGCCGGTGTTCTTTATTCAGGACGCCCACAAATTCCCGGACTTTGTTCACGCAGTCAAACCCGAGCCGCACTGGGCGATCCCGCAGGGTGCCAGCGCCCACGATACCTTCTGGGACTATGTTTCCCTGCAACCGGAAACCCTGCATAACGTTATCTGGGCGATGTCGGATCGCGGCATTCCGCGCAGCTATCGCACCATGGAAGGCTTCGGCATCCATACCTTCCGGCTGATCAACGCCGAGGGCAAAGCCACTTTTGTGCGCTTCCACTGGAAGCCGGTGGCGGGTAAAGCCTCGCTGGTGTGGGATGAGTCCCAGAAGCTGATTGGTCGCGACGGCGATTTCCACCGCCGCGAGCTGTGGGAAGCCATTGAAGCGGGCGATTTCCCGGAATATGAGCTGGGCCTGCAATTGATCACCGAAGAAGACGAGTTCAAATTCGATTTCGATCTGCTCGACCCAACCAAGCTGATCCCCGAAGAGCTGGTGCCGGTACAGTTAGTGGGCAAAATGGTGCTCAACCGCAATCCGGATAATTTCTTCGCCGAGAACGAACAGGCGGCGTTCCATCCGGGCCATATTGTCCCCGGTCTGGACTTCACCAACGATCCGCTGTTACAGGGGCGTCTGTTCTCCTATACCGATACCCAAATCAGCCGTCTCGGTGGGCCGAATTTCCACGAGATCCCGATTAACCGCCCGGTTTGTCCGTATCACAACTTCCAGCGCGACGGCATGCACCGCATGGATATTGATACTAACCCGGCGAACTACGAGCCAAACTCCATCAACGACAACTGGCCGCGCGAAACGCCGCCCGGCCCGAAACGCGGGGGATTCGAATCTTATCAGGAGCGCGTCGAGGGGCATAAAATCCGCGAGCGTAGCCCGTCGTTCGGCGAATACTACTCCCATCCGCGCCTGTTCTGGCAAAGCCAGACCCCGGTGGAACAACAGCACATTATTGATGCCTTCAGCTTCGAGCTGGGCAAAGTCGCCCGCGCCTATATTCGCGAGCGCGTGGTGGATCAGCTCTGCCATATCGACGTCTCCCTTGCCAGCGCGGTGGCGGAAAATCTGGGCATCACCCTCACCGATGAGCAGATCCACACCGCCCCGCCGAAGGACGTCAACGGCCTGAAGAAAGACGCAGCGCTTAGCCTGTACGCGGTGCCAGGCGGCACCGTAAAAGGTCGCGTGGTGGCGATCCTGCTCAACGAGCAGGTCAACGCCGCGGATTTGCTGGCGATTATGCAGGGGCTGAAGCGCGAAGGGGTCCACAGCAAGTTGCTCTATTCCCGAATGGGTGAAGTCACAGCGGATGACGGCTCGCAAATCACCGTGATGGGCACCTTCGAGGGCGCGCCGTCGTTGACGGTGGATGCGGTCATCGTCCCCGGCGGTGCGGTGAGCGGCCTGCTTAATCGCGGCGATGCGCGCTACTACCTGCTGGAGGCCTATAAGCATCTCAAACCGATTACACTGCTCGGCGACGCCCGCCAGTTCAAATCGGTGCTGGGCGTGGATGCCCAGGGCGAGGAAGGCGTGATTGAAGCCGACGACGCGCAGGGCGACGCGGTGGATACGTTGATCGCGCTCCTGCATAAGCACCGCGTCTGGTCGCGCACCAACAAAATCCCGGCGATTCCGGCGTAAACAGGCGCGTTATTGATTAAGAAATCACGGCCTTGTCAGATTCTGGCAAGGCTTTTTTTATCTGATGACGCGATGGTTGTGCGTCTATTTATACACTTTCAATGAAAGTTAGCCGTTATTGCTCATCAGAGCCGAATTAACCTGCTTATATTTACTCCGCTTTTTTTATATTTTAAATAACTATAAATGGAATAAATAGATGAGCAACATGATTTATCTTAAAATAATGGGTGAACAGCAGGGGGATATTTCTCAGGGGTGTGGAAGCGAGCAATCATCAGGCAACCGTTATCAGCTGGGGCATGAAGATGAAATATACGTTTTCAGCTTAGACGATTCCATAACGAATACCACTCAGGGCGTAAAGCATCACGGCATTCATTTCTGTAAAACGGTGGATAAAAGTTCCCCGCTGCTTATGAATGCCATTACTAATAATGAACGCTGCTGGATGAATTTTGACTTTTACCGGATTAACCGTTCAGGCAGATGGGAGAAATATTTTAATATTGAGGTGCGCGGCGCGTCGCTCAGCCAGGATATCACCCTGATACGCGAAAGTTGTCTCGATCAGGAATATATCACAGTCAGGTATGATTACATCTGCTACCGGCATCTGGCTGCAGGTACTGAGTACTGCCACCTTATCGCCCCGGAGCGTTATAACACGCTCTTACCTGTGGCGATAAAAACCACCGAACCGGAGATTAAAAAGCGGGAAATTACGCTGACGATTGGCGTCTTTTTTGACGGCACGGGTAATAATATTACCAACACGAACCTGAGAATGAGCGACTGCAGCCCCGAACGTTTTGGGATTGATCCCGCCGAAGCCGGTGAATTTAATCAGCGGTGTATGGAAAAAAAAGGAATTACGGGGACAGGGGCCACCAGCTATTTAGGTGGGCATACTAATATTCACTGGCTGAATTCTTTGTACGTTGAAGATGCGGAAATAACGGATGACCAGACAGCGTATCAGCGGCAAATCTATGTTGAGGGTATTGGCACCGAGAATAACAAGGCCGATTCGCTGATGGGGATGGGGCTGGGTAATTATGATACGGGAGTGATTGCGAAGACTGACCGGGCTGTTCAACTTATTCGAGAAAAATTAGTAATTTTCGCTCACGGTATTCCAGGCCAACAGGTGACGATAAAAGCGCTTCAGTTCGACGTGTTCGGCTTCAGCCGCGGCGCGGCAGCGGCGCGGCACTTCGCTAACCGGGTCTTTCAGCGGGACCCGGCGCTGGTGAATGCCGTTTCGGCGGCGTTCAGCGCAGTGACGTATCAGGGAAAACCGGCCGGCGAGGTGCGCTTTCTCGGTCTCTTTGACACGGTCGCCGCCGTGGGCGGCGTGGAAGACGGTTTCGACCCGCATGACAGCACTAACCCCGGCGTCAGACTAACGCTGCCGCGTGGCATTGCCAGACAGGTTTTTCACCTGACCGCGATGCACGAATGCCGGTATAACTTCTGCCTTAACAGCGTGAAAGGGCACTGGCCGGAGCTCAGCCTGCCGGGCGCGCATTCCGATATCGGCGGCGGCTATAACGACACGGAAACAGAGTATCTTTTCCTGACCCGTCCTGAAATAGAAACTCAGCCGGAGTCCGTACCGGATAGCGAAACCCGCGTGTACCGCCATGCCGCCGGGCAGGCCAGACGGTTATTGGACTACCCCGTGCTGGCTCCGCTGTTACCCTCCGGCGTGATGAAGACGGAAAGCGATGCGGACGACAAAATGCCGCAGGATCGGTATGGCAATGCGCAAAAACGGGTGGGTGCGGCGGTGACCTTTCACCGGACGGTTACTAACGAGTGGTCGAAAATACCGCTCAGGGTGATGTATGAAATTGCAGGAATGGCCGGGGTTAACTTTATGGACATACAGAAAAGTAAAAAACTTCTCCCGACTCCTGATTTACAGAGCTTGTGTGATAAAGCCATTCAGCAGGCGAAAGCGCTTGTAAAGAATGAACGGGTTGTTCCTTTTACCTCCGAAGAACTCCGTATCATTGGCCAGTATATTCACTGCTCCGCCAACTGGAATACTGTTGATTATCATCTTAAAAACAGCATAACTTCCGCGGCTGCGCCCGCAGAGACCTTCAGTTATGTTAATCGTCCGGATGAAGAATGGACGCGCACCGTTTACAACATGGATGGAGCAAAACAGCGATGAAAAAGTTCCTGTTTTATCTGCTGATAGCAGTCAGCCTGCCGGGATGCACCGGCGGCAACAACGCGGCCGGAAACGCAAAGCTACCTAAGCCCTACGACTACTGGTTTTTTAATTTTGCCTACCCGAAGGCGCTGCCTGCGTGGGTGACCTATGTGGAGATGCTGGACAGGGAAGGCTATTACTACCAGTTCCGCATGCTGGATGGCACTCACCCCAGAAAGAGAAGTATTGACCGGTGGAAGGAGCCTGTGGGCGGAACTGATTCGTCCTTAAACAAAGTCAACGACCCGCCGCGATATATTCATTTCTGCTGGGACTCTGTCATTGATAAAAAGGTCTATGAAACGGAGATCGCGTTCAACAGTCGGATAGACAACATGATGCTGGTGCCTTCTCCTTCCGTACCACACGTCACTGACACGCTTTATTTTCGTTTTATGGTGATAGGCCTGGCGCCGGAAGGGAAAGTGCGGGTGTGGCTGGAAAATGACGTTCATAATTATATCCGGTTGTCGGATCTGCCGGTGCGGGATTTTAAAATAAAAACCGTTTCCGGTTCGCAGCTAAAAATGTGTAAAGGCGTGACGTATTTTGGCGACGGATACGAATATATCGACGAAACCATCAATTTCATCAAAGGAAAAAAATACCCCTACGGGGAATGGTGAGTCTGTTACCCATTAATGCGATAAACAAAAAAACCTGCCGAAGCAGGTTTTTTTATGCGGGAAGCAAAACTTACTGTTTCGCTTTCGGCGCCTGTGGATCGGTATCGTATTCAGCACAGGTCTGGTAGCCGGAGTTCATTACGTGGCCGGTGTCATCCAGCGCGACGAAGTAAGTCTGCGCTTTACCATCGCGTTGACCCAGAATGTAGGTCTGGCAAGTGCCGCGAGCGTGGATCATGCTCACTTCAGAAGAAGGCTGGCCGGCAATCTGGCGGACCTGCTCACGGCTCATCCCTTTTTTAACGTCTTTCACTACCGGTTCGGTGATTTGGTCTTTGGTACGATCATACGCCGTACAACCTGCCAGCATCGTCATTACCGCTGCCGCACCCAGTAATCCTGCAAACTTGTTATTCATTATGTCTTCCTCTTGTTTCTGCGTGTGAACTAAGCCTGGAAGGCAAAGTAACATTTTTCAAGTTGTTAGAGCGTAACGGCTTTTTTTAGGACGATTCTACTTTTATGGAAAATTGCCTTATTTTGCGTCATTCGGGCGGGGAAACCGCCGCACGCCTTGTCGTTTCCGGCACATCGGGTTAGTTTTAAGGATTAAACTTTACCGATATGAATTCAAATCAGACAGGCTGTGATCGGAGGGGTAAATGGCTCTACAACAAGACATTATTCAGGCTCTCGGCGTAAAACCGCAGATCGATGTTCAGCAGGAAATACGCCGTAGCGTGGATTTTCTTAAAGCATATCTGAAAGCGCACCCGTTTATTAAGACGCTGGTACTGGGTATCAGCGGCGGTCAGGACTCTACCCTGGCAGGAAAACTCAGCCAGTTGGCTATCACGGAACTGCGCGATGAAACCGGCGACGCCAGCTATCAGTTTATCGCCGTGCGTCTGCCTTACGGCGTCCAGTTCGACGAGCAGGATTGTCAGGACGCGCTGGGGTTTATCCAGCCAGATCGGGTGCTCACCGTAAACATTAAAGCCGCCGTGCTGGCCAGCGAGCAGGCGTTGCGCGACGCGGGCATTGAGCTGAGCGACTTTGTGCGCGGCAATGAAAAAGCGCGTGAGCGTATGAAAGCCCAGTACAGCATCGCCGGGATGACTAAAGGCGTGGTGGTGGGCACCGATCATGCGGCAGAAGCGGTCACCGGTTTCTTCACCAAATACGGCGACGGCGGCACCGATATCAATCCGCTGTTCCGCCTCAATAAACGCCAGGGCAAACAGCTGCTGCGCGAACTGGGCTGCCCTAAGCATCTCTATACCAAACTGCCGACGGCGGATCTGGAAGACGATCGCCCTTCCCTGCCGGATGAAGTGGCGCTGGGCGTCACCTATGAAAACATTGATGACTATCTGGAAGGCAAAACGCTGGATGAAAGCATCAGCAAAACCATCGAGGGCTGGTATCTGAAAACCGAGCACAAGCGCCGTCCCCCTATCACCGTATTTGATGATTTCTGGAAAAGATAACGCCAGCTGGTGTGGCTAAGGTTCACCTTTTATCAGGCGGCGTTGCCGCCTTTTTCACGGATTGACTATGCAAACCCCCGTAGCACGCGCCACGCTGATTGGTCTGATCGCGATTTTACTCTGGAGTACCTCGGTTGGGCTGTTCCGCAGCATTGCCGAACATTTCGGCCCGGTGGGCGGCCCTGCCCTGATTTACACCCTCAGCGCCTGCTGTTTATGGCTGGCGCAGGGACGTCCGCGCCCCGAAGGCTTACCGCTGCGCTATGCGCTGGTGGGCGGCGGGCTGTTTGTGGCCTATGAAATGTGCCTGGCGCTGTCCATCGGCTTTGCCCATAACCGCAGCCAGTCGCTGGAGCTGGGGATGATTAATTACCTGTGGCCGAGCTTAACGGTGCTGTTCGCGCTGTGGATGAACAACCAGCGCAGCACCTGGCTTATCTGGCCGGGGCTGCTGTTAGCCATTGCGGGCGTGGCGCAGGTGATGAAAGGCAATGGCGACTGGTCGCCGATGATAATGTGGCGCAACATTCTGGATAACCCGTTGGCCTATGGGTTGGCCTTTGCTGCCGCCATTACCTGGGCGTTGTACTGTAACCTCACCCGGCGCTGGAGCAACGGGAAAAGCGGCGTCACGCTGTTTTTTTGCGCCACCGCGCTGGCGCTGTGGATCCACTACGCGCTATCCAGTGAAGGGCCGATGACTTTTACCCTTCCCGGCACCCTGCAACTGTGCTTTATGGGGGTCTCCACCGCCGTGGCCTACTCCGCCTGGAACCATGGGATTTCCCATGGGAACATGACGTTACTGGCAACTGCGTCGTACTTCACACCGGTCTCCTCCGCACTGTTGGCCAGCCTGTGGCTGGGGTTAACCCCGGGCATCAGTTTCTGGCAAGGCGTGGCGATGGTGGTAGCCGGATCGCTGCTTTGCTGGCTTGCCACGCGACGTTAACTGCGATTGCTGCTTTTTCAACCCATAATCCCTTGTTATACTGGACAAGCAACCAGTATCAGGAGTTATATGTGGTCCGACGCAGCATGAGCCCGCGCCTCGACTTTGAAGCCGAGGCGATTTATCAGTATCCCGAACATTTACGCCCGTCGCTGGCAGAACTGCCCCGCGCGCCCGGCGTGTATATTTTTCATGGCGAAAGTGAAACCCTGCCGCTGTATATCGGTAAAAGCATTAATCTGCGCGCCAGGGTGATGTCCCATCTGCGCACGCCCGGCGAAGCGGCGATGCTGCGCCAGGCGCGGCATATTACCTTTACCCGCACGGCAGGCGAGCTGGGCGCGCTGTTGCTGGAAGCGCAGATGATCAAAGCCCAGCAGCCGCTGTTCAATAAGCGGCTACGTCGCAATCGCCAGCTCTGTTCGCTGCTGCTTAGCGGCTCCCGCCCTGAAGTGGTGTATGCCAAAGAAGTGGATTTCTCTCATACTCCGCATCTCTACGGGCTGTTCGCCAATCGCCGGGCGGCGCTGGAAAAGTTGAAAAGCATCGCCGATGAACAGCGGCTATGTCACGGCCTGCTCGGGCTGGAAAAGCTCAGCGCGGGCCGCGCCTGTTTTCGTGCGGCGCTGAAACGCTGCGCCGGTGCCTGCTGCGGCCTGGAGCCGGTGGATGACCATAACGCGCGCCTGCTGGAGTCGCTATCCCACCTTCAGGTGGTGTGCTGGCCGTGGCGCGGGCCGGTGGCGGTGAAAGAGCAGACTGACGATATGATCCAGTATCTGATTATCGATAACTGGGTATGGCTGGGCACGGTGGACAGTCTTGAGGATGCGGCGCGCTTAACCCGGGCCTCGCCGGGTTTCGATCATGACGGCTACAAGATACTGTGCCGCCCGCTGATCCGCGCCGAACAGGATATTATCGAACTGTAGCGCTACAGATAGGTGATTTCGCTGAACAGCAGCCGCCCTTCCGCCTTAAGCAACCGCAGCGTATGGCATCCCGCTTCCCACCACGCGCCCTGATCGCTGGTGAGCAGCTTATCGCCCAGCTGCCAGGCGCCGCTCAGCACGTAGATAATGCCGCCGCGCGGCGCAAAGGTGGTGAAGGTGCGATCGGCAACGCGCACTTTTGCGCGGCAGCGATCCCGGTGGGTAATGATGTTGAAATCCATCGACATGCGTCCGTCGCTCAGCTCGGCGCGTACCGATTGTTCGCCAGAAAAACTGAATGGCTGGTAGTGTTTCAGCGTATGGCGAAAAGCGTTGCCGCCGTCCAGGGTCAGTTCGCCGCCTTCCAGCAGCGTGACGGTGCGTTCAACCTGGGGGATTTGGCTGAATTCGCCGTTGGCGGAGAGTGAAGCAATACTGGCGCGCCAGTTAAAATCCCGGGTCGCGGGCGGGAAACAGCAAATTTCACGGGTTTCCCCTGCCCCGTTACGCCAGAGATTCACCTGCATTTTCTGTAAATCGAAATACTCCATCACCACTCCTGAGCGCACTAAAAGAGCGAACGCCGCGCACGCAAAAAATGTCACCCCTTTGTTATCGGCAATAAACGCGCGGGCTTCAGGTCTGCGTGTTCAGATTATAAGGATATTGGGGTAACGTTCTGATTAGACGTGTAAAGTTAACATTACGCGCGTCAGGAAGGAAGAGGATTGGCGATAAGACGTGACGGGAAAAGTAAAACCGCCGGTACTGTCCAGAGCACCATTTCTGCGCTATGGACAACACCGGCGGTCTTGTGTGGATTGGCTGAGCGGTTATTCAGCAGCCACTGGCATCTTACCCGGTTTGGCCGGACGTTCTGTCAGACGCTTCTCAAAATTGGCATTAAACTGTTTTTTCTGCTCAGGCGTCAGGATGTTGTAGATTTTGTTCTGGGTTTCCATGCGTGACAGCATCATCTCTTTATGCTGTTCCGCCATCTTGTTAACCGCCTCTTCCGCCTTCGCGCGGTCAAAGGTATCGGACGCGACCAGCGAATGCATAGCGCGACGCTCATCCAGCGACGGGCGTTTCATTTTATCGCGCTGCGCTTTCATGATGTCGCGAATCTGCTGCTTCTGCGCGTCGGTCAGGTTGAGATCTTTAAACATCATGTCATGGTGCGGGCCACGCATGCCTTTGTGGTACGGCTGCGCGGTGGTGGTATCCGGTGCGGTGGCAGTGGTTGCGGTTTCTGCCGCATGCGCCAGATTCGCTGCGCCCAGCGCCAGAGAGGTAGCCATTACAATCGCAGTTAATTTACGCATATCACTATCCTTTATTTCAGTTTATTTTTCGGCACGGTTGCCGTGTTGACGAGAATAAGTGTACGTGGTGTAACGTCAAGTATTCAGAGTCTGGGTAAAGCATTGAAAGTGTAAAAAACAATAATCAATCAATTATGGAGAAAATAAGGAAAAAACAAGGAGAGTGGCAAGAAAATAATTCAACTGACTGATAAAGCAGAAAATGTGCAGAGAGTATACGGTTTGCCTGCTGATAAATAAAGCGCTTACCAGGATAAATCCGGATAAATTGACTAACCGTTGAAAATTAAAAAATTGATTAAGGCCGTACCGGTGCGTAATAACCATCCGCACCGGCAGAAATTATTTCGTCAGGTTATCTCTTTGAGCATTAACCCGGCCCGCAGGCCGAGCGCCACGTTGGGATTCGGGAACAGGACATATTCGGTGTCGTTTTCTACCCGGTAAACCGTTGCGCCATCCTCCGCCAGTAGCGTGCCTTTGGCAAAAGCGGTGAAGTTCTGGGTCTGGGCCGACATATGCAGCACAAACGCCTCGCTTTGCCGGGTGATTTGCCGGACCACGTCATAGCGCAGCGGCTGAGCATTGAGGGGTTCCGTGGGCTCCCCTGCCAGCAGCGCCCGCAGCGCCGCTTTGGTGACGTCAAACTGAGTGAGATCGTTTTGCCCGAACGGCTGCGCTTTTCCTAACTCCAGGGTGCAGCTTTGCGCGTCAAAATGATCGCTGCTGAAGTGGGTAAAAGTGCCGCCGGGGGCGCGATGAAAGACCAGCGCCTGCAATCCGGCATCGGCCATCCAGCGTAAAAACGCTTTCTCATAAGGGGTTTTACGCGCCGGAAAGACGCCGAAGCGTGGATGATATGAACTGCGGATCGCGGTATGCATATCCAGATGCCAGGCCGGTCCTGCGCAGGTCAGGAAGCGTTCCACACAGTGCTCAAGCACGCAGGCGCGCCGGGTTTCGCCGCTTTCCGGGAAATTTTGCCAGCGGCCGCTGAACATGCGGTTCATATCATCCGTGAGATAGCGCTTGCCGGCGCGCAGGGCGGCCGGATTACCTAAAATAACCAGCAACGGGCGCGCGAGGGCGATATCGCCGTGATGCAACGCCTCCATCAGGGCATCCAGCATTTCAACCGGGGCAGTTTCATTGCCGTGAATGCCCGCCGACAGTACCAGCGCGGGCAGCGTTGCGTGATGCGGCGCCAGCTCGACGACCCCTTCATCCCACCACGTCCAGCGAAACTGCGCCGTCTCGCCACACCGCCTGGCCGGGGTTTCGCCAGCCAGGGTGTACGCCAAAAACTCCTGCATAACTTCACCTTAGCGCTGGAACGGGTACACCGACCCCAGCTTTAATATCTGCGTTAATTCATCGAGCGCTTCGCGCCCTTCGCGTAACAGCTGCGGATCGATGAGATCGCTCTGAACCAACCGATCGCGATAGTGCTTATCGACCCACTGATTAAGGGTAGTAAAAAGCGCGTCATTCATCATCACGCCGGGATTCACCGCCGCCCGCTCGGCATGATTCAGCACCACCCGCAGCCGCAGGCAGGCCGGGCCGCCGCCGTTGGCCATACTTTCCCGCAGATCGAAAACCTTCAGTTCGTTGATCGGATTATCCGGCGACTCCACCAGCTCGGTCAGATAGCCCCACACGCCGGCATGATCCCGGGATTCCTGGGGCAGCACCAGCATCATGTCTCCCTGCTCACGGCTCAGCAGTTGGCTGTTAAACAGATAGGTTTCCACCGCGTCCGCCACGCTAACGCGATCGTCCGGCACTTCGATGGCCTGAAAGCCCTCCAGCTTTTGCGCCAGGGTCTGGTACAAGCCCGCCTGATTGACAAATGCCGACTGATGGGCGAACAGCACCTGACGGTTGGTCACCGCGATAACGTCGTTATGAAACACGCCCTGGTCGATCACCGCCGGGTTTTGCTGGGCGAATACGAGTTGTTCCGGGTTGACCTGGTTGAGCCGCGCCACGGCCTGAGAGGCCTGCAGCGTCTGGCGCGCCGGATAGCGCCCGGGCGTCTGCCCGCCGATGGCATTGCGGCCATAGACGAACAATTGAATGCCCGGATCGCCGTAATCATGGGAGAGCCGGTTATGGTTGGCCGCGCCCTCATCGCCGAGCATCGCCACCTGCGGCAGCGCCTCGTGGACGCTGAAATAGCGTGAGTCATTAAAAATGGCGTTCAGCACCCGTTCCGTGGTCACCGCCTCGCTGGCGCGGTGCAGTTTATTATTCAGGTTGGCGACGGTGAGATGCACCCGACCGTCCAGCGCGTCGGCGGAGGGGCAGACCGTGGCGGCGTTGGCGACCCACATCGACGAGGCGGAACAGGCGGCGGAAAGCAGGTCCGGGGCCAGCTTCCAGGCCTTTTCCACCACCTGCTGATCGGTGCCGTCAAAACCAAGCTGGCGTAGCAGGCCGATATTTGGCCGCTCCTGCGGCGGGATGATCCCCTGCGGGTAGCCCCTATCCGCCAGCGCTTTCATCTTCATCAGCCCCTGCTTCGCCGCCAGCTTCGGGTTGGACACCTGAAAACGGTGTTTGGTGGAGGCTTCATTACCAAACGACAGCCCGGCGTAATGGTGGGTCAGGCCCACCAGCCCGTCGAAATTGACTTCACGCGCGTTCATGCCTGCTCCTCACGACCAAAATCCAGCCCCGGACTTAAGATTTCCGGCAGGGCGAAGGTTGGGCTTTCCAGCGTCGCCATCGGCCAGGCGCAGTAATCCGCCGCGTACCAGGCGCTGGGGCGATGGTTGCCGGACGCCCCTACGCCGCCGAACGGCGCAGTGCTGGCGGCCCCGGTCAGCGGCTTGTTCCAGTTGACGATCCCGGCGCGCGCTTCCAGCAACAGTTGGTCAAAATGCTCGCGTCGGGGGGAGATCAGCCCGCTCGCCAGGCCATAACGGGTGTTGTTAGCCAGCGCGATGGCTTCGTCGAAGTCGTCATAGCGGTAGACGCACAGCAGCGGGCCGAAGACTTCTTCATCCGGCACATCCGCCACCCCGGTCAGCTCGACGATGCCGGGCGTCAGCAGCGAACTGCCAGGCTGCACCAGCGCAGGCGTTAACAGCGCTTTCCCGCCGCGCGCCAGGTGTTCCTGCCAGGCGGCGATCACCCGCCCGGCGGCCTGAGGCGATATTAGCCCGCCGATAAACGGCTGCGGTTCGGCATCCCACTGCGCCGGACGGATCCGCGCGGCAACCTCAACCAGGCGGGCGAGGAAGGCGTCGCCCTGATCGCCGCGTTTGACCAGCAGGCGGCGCGCGCAGGTGCAGCGCTGCCCGGCGGTGACAAACGCCGACTGGATGGTTAAATGCACCGCGCCGTCGATATCCGCCGGATCGTCGACGATCAGCGGGTTATTGCCGCCCATCTCCAGCGCCAGGATTTTTTCCGGCTGTCCGGCAAGCTGGCGGTGAAGCTGATAACCGGTGTGGGCGCTGCCGGTGAACAGCAGCCCGTCAATGTCCGGGGACGCCGCCAGCGCCTGGCCGGTGTCGCGCGCGCCCTGCACCAGGTTGAGTACGCCGTGTGGCAACCCCGCTTCCTGCCACAGTTTGACCACCCGCTCGGCGGTCATCGGCGTCATTTCGCTGGGCTTAAAGACGATAGTATTACCTGCCAGCAGCCCCGGCACGATATGGCCGTTAGGCAGATGGCCGGGGAAATTATAGGGGCCGAAGACGGCGAGCACGCCGTGGGGGCGATGGCGCAGCGAGGCCGCGCCGTCCGCCATCGGCGTGACCTGTTCGCCGGTGCGCAGGTGATACGCCTTCACCGAAATGGCGATTTTGTTGATCATCGCCGCGACTTCGGTGGTCGCTTCCCAGCGCGGTTTGCCGGTTTCCCGGGCGATAATGTCGGTGAGTTCGCTTTTATGGCTTTCCAGCAGCCCGGCGAAGCGCTCAATAATCGCCTGACGTGAGCTAAACGGCTGGCGCGCCCAGGGCGGGAAAGCATTGCGCGCCGCGTAGCAGGCCTGCTGGACCTGTTCGCCGCTGGCTGCCGCGCCCTGCCACAAACGGTCGCCGGTGACCGGATTATGTTTTTCCAGCACGTCTCCCTGGCCTTCAATCCATTCGCCATCAATCCACAGACTCATCATTTTTTCTCCTCGGCGCATAAACGCACCAGCCGCACGGTATCGCCGGGCTGGCATTTAAGGGCATCCAGCGTGGCGGCATCCAGCACCAGACGCGGGGTATCCGGGTTGGCGCGGATCAGTATTACGCGGAACATGTCGTATTTTTCATTGGCGACCATACAGGCGGGCAGCTCCTCGCCCACGGCGGGCTGGCCTTCCGCCACCTCAACCAGTCGGCTTTTGCGGATCGCCCGCACCCGGTCGATATCGCACTCCAGAGTCGGGCCGCCGTCGAAGATGTCGATGTAGTCGCGATAGCGGAACCCCTCTTTCTCCAGTACGGCGCGAGCGGGCGCGGTTTGCGGATGCACCTGGCCGATCACCGCCTGCGCCTCCGGCGTCAGAAAGTGGGTATAAATGGGGTGCTTGGGCATTAGCTCGGCAATAAAGGCTTTTTGCCCGGTGCCGCACAGATAGTCGGCGCGGCTGAACGCCATCGAGAAAAAGCGCTGGCCGAGGCTTTCCCAGAACGGCGAGTAGCCGTGCTCGTCAATCACCCCGCGCATCTCGGCCACCACCTTGTCGTTAAAGCGGTCGCGAAACGCGGCCATAAACATAAAGCGCGATTTAGACAGCAGGTAGCCGTTGCCCTCTTTGCGCCAGTCCGGATCAAGAAACAGGGTGCAAAGCTCGCTGCTGCCGGTGTGGTCGTTGCTGAGAAACAGCGTCGGCAGCGCGTTATAGACGTTAAGCTCTTTAGAGGCGTGCACCAGGGTGCCGACCCGGTAGTTGTACCAGGGGTCGTTAAGGCCCACCGCCACTTCGATGGCGCAGATGCCCACCACGCTGCCGGTAGTAGCCTCTTCCAGCACGAATACGTAGCCCTGATCGCCCTTCGGCAAGCTGCCCTGCCAGGTAGCGAGGGAGCGCTCGATACGCGCGCTCAGGGTCGCCTCATCCGCCGGCAGCGAGGTCAACCCGCCGCCGGTTTTCCCGGCCAGTTTCAGCAATGGCCCCAGGTCATTGCGTTCAATGGGGCGGATCACCATCATGTTGGCGTCTTCGCGATCAGGCGCTCGCAGGCGCGGGCAAAGCGTTCGAGGCCGGTGCTGATTTCCTCCGCGCTGATAATCAGCGACGGCGCGAAGCGCACCACGCTGGCACCGGCGATCAGCACCATCGCGCCCTCTTCCGCCGCCAGTTGGGAAATCTCTTTGGCGCGGCCGGCGTAGTTGTCGCTCAGCACACAGCCGATCAGCAGACCGACGCCGCGCACCGCTTTAAACAGCCCGTGCTGACGGTTGATGGCCTCGATTTGCTCCACGATGGCGTCGTGGCGCTGCTTGACGCCGTTCAGCACATCCGGGGTGTTGACGATTTCCAGCACCTTACCGGCCACCGCGCCCGCCAGCGGGTTGCCGCCGTAGGTGGTGCCGTGAGTGCCGACGGTCATCGAGCGGGAGAACTGTTCGCGGGTCAGTATTGCGCCAATCGGGAAGCCGCCCCCCAGCGCTTTCGCGGTGGACAGCACGTCCGGCGTCACGCCGTAGTGCATATAGGCATACAGCGCGCCAGTGCGGCCCACGCCGGTTTGCACTTCATCAAAAATCAGCAGCGCGTTGTGGCGATCGCACAGCTCGCGCAGCCCCTTCAGGAAAGCGGGCTCTGCGGGCACCACGCCGCCCTCGCCCTGAATCGGCTCGACGATCACCGCGCAGGTGTTGTCGTCAATCAGCGCGGCGGCGGATTGCAGATCGTTATATACCGCGTGGGAGATATCCGGCGGCAGCGGCGCGAAGTCCTGCGAATAAGCGGGCTGGCCGCCCGCGGTCACGGTAAACAGGGTGCGTCCATGGAAAGCGTTTTTGAACGCCACGATGCCGCTTTTCTGCGGGCCGTAGACGTCGTGGGCATACTTACGCGCCAGCTTCAGCGCCGCTTCGTTGGCCTCCGCGCCGGAGTTGCAGAAGAACACCCGATCGGCAAAGGTGGCGTCAATCAGTTGCTTCGCCAGCCGCAAAATCGGTTCGTTGGTATAGCCGTTGCCGGTGTGCCACAGCTTCCCGGCCTGCTCTTCCAGCGCCTTGCGCAGTTCAGGGTTAGCATGGCCCAGCGCGTTGACTGCGATGCCGCCGGCAAAATCAATGTAGGATTTGCCCTGCTGATCCCACAGCGTGGATCGCTCTGCCCGAACCGGCACAAAAGGCGCCGGTGCGTAAACCGGAATCATCCATTCATCAAAGTTCTGGCGGGTGATTGACGAAGACATAGCGACCTCACTGGTAAATTAATGGTTGTTTAAATGTTAATGAATATGATGTGTTTGCACCCTGAATGTAGATTGCAGACTTCGTGCCAGCCAGCGGTAAAAATGCATAACGAGGGATTTAAGAAGCAATATCAATCACTTAAAAACCAGCATTATTCACTTAAAGTGCATAAATAGTGAATAACTATCTGATAAAGCGGCCTGCGCATCACGATTTGCCGAGATATTATTCATCGATAAAATATAATTCTGGATTTGTGATCGCAGATGGGATTTGCTCAGGCGGTAAGCGCTTTTTCAGGGCAATACGCGCCATTTTGGTGCTTTTCGCGCCCGAAAAAGGGCGTTGCACAACAGCAGGCATACGGGCTCGATTTCTGCTACCATCCTGCCACTTATTGCTCTAGTAACGGCAGCGACTATGAAATTCGTCTCTTTTAATATCAACGGCCTGCGCGCCCGCCCTCATCAACTTGAAGCGATCGTTGAAAAACACCAGCCCGATGTGATCGGTTTGCAGGAAACCAAAGTCCACGACGATATGTTTCCCCTCGAAGAGGTGGCGAAGCTGGGCTACAACGTGTTTTATCACGGCCAGAAAGGCCATTACGGCGTGGCGCTGCTGACTAAAGAGACGCCGGTAGCGGTGCGTCGCGGCTTCCCGGATGACGACGAAGAAGCCCAGCGTCGCATTATCATTGCCGAAATTCCGTCGCCGCTCGGCAATCTGACGGTGATTAACGGCTATTTCCCCCAGGGCGAAAGCCGCGACCATCCCACCAAATTCCCGGCCAAAGAGAAGTTTTACCAGAACCTGCAACAGGTGCTGGAAACCGAACTGACCAAAGAGAATCCGGTGTTGATTATGGGCGATATGAATATTAGCCCCACGGATCTGGATATCGGCATCGGCGAAGACAGCCGCAAACGCTGGTTGCGCACCGGCAAATGCTCATTCCTGCCGGAAGAGCGCGAATGGCTGGGCCGCCTGCTGAACTGGGGGCTGGTGGACACCTTCCGTCACGCCAACCCGGAAACCCAGGATCGCTTCTCGTGGTTCGATTACCGCTCGCGCGGGTTTGATGACAACCGCGGCCTGCGTATCGACCTGCTGCTGGCGAGCCATCCGCTGGCCCAGCGCTGCGTGGAAACCGGCATCGACTACGATATCCGCAGCATGGAAAAGCCGTCCGATCACGCGCCGGTGTGGGCGACCTTCAGGTTCTAACCCCCGGGATGGCGGAGTCAGTAATGAAAGAAATCGATGTGGTGGCCGCCATTCTGGAGCGCGACGGGAAAATCCTGCTGGCCCAGCGCCCGCCTGAAGGCGACCAGCCGGGCCTGTGGGAATTTCCCGGTGGAAAAACAGAAGCGGGCGAAAGCCAGCGTGAGGCGTTAATTCGCGAACTGCGCGAAGAGCTGGCGATTGACGCCGCGCCCGCGCGCTATGTGGCAAGCTACAGCTGGCCGGTCAGCGGGCGAATTATTCATCTTCACGCCTGGCATGTGCCGCGGTGGGAGGGGGAATTGCAGCAGCTGAGCCACAGCGCTCTGGTATGGTGCTTCCCTGACGAAGCCAGCCGTTACCCGCTGGCCCCGGCGGATATCCCGCTGTTAAACGCGTTTATGGCTTTACGCGCCGCCACACCAGCGGATGGGTGCTGAGGGTTTTATCATCCCGCTGGCACTGCAACAGCACGCCTTCCGCTTTAATGACCGCCCCTTCGGAATAGTTTTGATCCTGATAAACGCAGCACTGATTGCAGGGCTGCGCCCGTTGCCCGCCGGAACTGAACACTTCGGCGGGCACGTTAACCTCCACATCCGGGCGATAGCGTTCTGCCGCCGCCGGCAGTGCCAGAGTCAGCGCTAACGCCGCCGCGAATACTCTCTTCATTGTCTGTTCCTTTTTTGCAGCCGGGTAACCCCGCGTTATTGTTAATAATATAGCCGCAGCGCCCCCGCCTCGTGGGTCGAAAAGCCCTGTTTTTTGCCATCATTTTTTCTAATGGCTGGCTGAAAAAAATCCCGTCCAGGGGTGAATTTTTGCTTGATTTCAGGCCGACCGTCGATGGTATAGTCTTTTATGCTGCATTTTTATGCAGGAATATTACAAATAAAATCAATCCTTCATAGCAGGAGCTTATGGTTTATGGGACAGACTTTATCATTGGCGCAGTTTCTCAATACCGTTGCCGCGCGCGATCCGCACCAGGTTGAATTTGCACAGGCCGTTCGGGAAGTCATGACCACGCTGTGGCCGTTCATTGAACAGAACCCGCGCTATCGCAACAACGCGCTGCTGGAGCGCCTGGTCGAGCCGGAGCGCGTGATCCAGTTCCGCGTGGTGTGGGTGGATGACCGCAACCAGGTGCAGGTTAACCGCGCGTGGCGCGTGCAGTTTAACTCCGCTATCGGCCCGTTCAAGGGCGGGATGCGGTTTCACCCGACGGTGAACCTGTCGATCCTTAAGTTCCTCGGCTTTGAGCAAACGTTTAAAAACGCCCTGACCACCCTGCCCATGGGCGGCGGCAAGGGCGGCAGCGATTTCGATCCGAAGGGCAAAAGCGACGGCGAAATCATGCGTTTCTGCCAGGCGCTGATGACCGAGCTGTATCGCCATCTGGGCGCGGATACCGATGTGCCTGCGGGCGATATCGGCGTCGGCGGCCGTGAAGTGGGCTATATGGCGGGGATGATGAAAAAGCTCTCCAATAACACCGCCTGCGTGTTTACCGGCAAAGGCCTGTCGTTCGGCGGCAGTCTGATTCGCCCGGAAGCCACCGGCTACGGATTAATTTATTTTGTCGATGCGATGCTGAAACAGCACGGCCTGGGGATGGAAGGGATGCGCGTAGCGGTCTCCGGATCCGGCAACGTGGCGCAATATGCCATCGAGAAAGCGATGGCGTTCGGCGCGCGGGTGATCACCGCCTCGGACTCTAACGGCACCGTGGTCGACGAAGCCGGTTTCACCCAGGAAAAACTCGACCGCCTGTGTGAAATCAAAGCCAGCCGCGATGGCCGCGTCGCCGATTACGCCCGCGAGTTCGGCCTGACCTATCTGGAAGGCAAGCAGCCGTGGGGCGTGCCGGTGGATATCGCCCTGCCGTGCGCGACCCAGAACGAGTTGGATACCGATGCCGCGCGTACCCTGATTGCCAACGGCGTGAAGGTGGTGGCGGAAGGCGCAAACATGCCGACCACCATCGAAGCCACCGATCTGTTCCTCGAAGCAGGCGTGCTGTTTGCGCCAGGCAAAGCCGCCAACGCGGGCGGTGTGGCGACTTCTGGCCTGGAAATGGCGCAAAACGCCGCGCGCATGGGCTGGAAAGCGGAAAAAGTCGATACCCGTTTGCATCACATCATGCTGGATATTCACCAGGCCTGCGTGGCGTGGGGCGAACAGGATAAGCAGGTTAACTACGTGCGCGGCGCGAATATCGCCGGGTTTGTGAAAGTCGCCGACGCAATGTTTGCTCAGGGCGTGATTTAACCAAAAATGCCGCCTGCGTAACGGCAGGCGGCATACTGGTCAGGCAGGTTGCCATTTACAGCGAACCGGAGAAACGATCTTCCCCTGCTCTTTCAGGTTTTTGAACGCCTTATCAATGACCTTGCGGTCCAGGCCGCTCAGCTTTTCAATTTCCCCCGCCGACACCGGTTTTCCGGCCTGCTCCATCAGTTGCAACACCTTTGCTTCGTTGTCCATCTGTTCACGCCCTGTGGTGATAATGTGCCGCGCCAGTATAGCCGGGTCCTGCAGGCTTAACGCTCAGCCTGCCGCACTTTGAGAAGAAGGCGCGTCCGGTTTCTTTTTCCGTTTGGCGTAGCGGGGTTTCCCTTCACCTTTGGTTTGCGGGGCAATCAGGCCGCGAAACTGCCGCACCGGCGTGACGCGGGCCTGGTCGATAAGCGAGTACAGGGTTTGCACCAGCGGCTCCATAAAGTCCTGGTAGCGACGCTGTTTTTCGCTGATCTGCGTCAGCACCGACTCCCAGTGCGCGGTCATATCCGGCCTGGCGGCCTGCTCCGGCAGAGAGTGGATCAGCGCGCGTCCTGCTTCGGTCGAGTGAATGTAACGGCCCTTTTTCACCAGGAAGCTGCGTTTAAACAGCAGTTCGATGATCCCGGCGCGCGTGGCTTCGGTGCCTAATCCATCGGTGGCGCGCAGGATCTTTTTCAGATCTTTATCCTGCACGAAGCGCGCGATACCGGTCATAGCCGACAGCAGCGTGGCGTCGGTGAAGTGGCGCGGCGGCTGGGTTTGCCGCTCCACCACTTCGCCGTGCTCGCACAGCAACGTGTCGCTTTTCGCCACCACCGGCAGCGGCGTACCGTCGTTATCCTCATCACGCTCTTTGGCCCCCAGCAGCGTGCGCCAGCCCGCTTCCGCCAGAAAACGCGCTTTGGCGATAAACTTGCCGC
Source organism: Atlantibacter hermannii (assembly GCF_009907385.1). Taxonomy (GTDB): domain Bacteria; phylum Pseudomonadota; class Gammaproteobacteria; order Enterobacterales; family Enterobacteriaceae; genus Atlantibacter; species Atlantibacter hermannii_A. Next base: position 115,012 of record NZ_JAAATR010000033.1, on the reverse strand, counting down.
CTGCGATATCCAGCTCAATGGTGCATTTGCGAAACACCGCGTCGGCGCAAAACTGCATCAGATACTGGCGGGCGATCAGGTTGTAGATCTTCGCCTCATCCTGGGACAGCGACACGCCGGAACTGCGCGCGGTCGGGATAATAGCGTGGTGGGCATCGACTTTTTTATCGTCCCAGCAGCGGTTGCGCAGATCGGCATCCACCGCAGGCTGCGGCAGTAAATCTTTCCCGTGAACGCTGATGGCGTTGATCACCGCGTGGCGCCCGGCAAAGTGCTCCTCTGGCAGATAGCGGCTATCCGAGCGCGGATAGGTAATCAGTTTGTGGGTTTCGTACAGCTTCTGGCAGATATCCAGCACGTTCTGAGCGCTCAGGCCGAAGCGTTTGGCCGCCTCGATTTGCAGCGCTGACAGAGAAAACGGCAGCGGCGCGGGTTCGCTTTCACGCTTGTCGGCGTAGGACGTGACGTCCGCCGGCTGGCCTGCAATGCGCTTTACCACATGCTCAGCCAGCGCCCGGTTGAGCAAACGCCCCTCTTCATCCTGATGCGGCTCGCAGGCTTCGCTGGGCTGCCACACCGCCACAAAGCGCTCCTCTTTCGGCGTGACGATATGCGCTTTCACTTCGAAATAGTCTTTAGCGACAAAGTTTTCGATCTCTTCATCGCGCCGTACCACCAGCCCTAACACCGGGGTTTGCACCCGGCCCACCGACAATACGCCCTGATAGCCCGCGTTGCGGCCTAATAACGTCCAGGCGCGGGTCATGTTGATGCCGTACAGCCAGTCGGCGCGGGCGCGGGCCAGTGCCGATACGCACAGCGGGACAAACTCGCTGTTGGAACGCAACCGGGAGATCGCCCGCTCCACCGCCTGGGGGTTGAGATCGTTAATCAGGCAGCGCTGCACCTGTTTACGTTTCTCCGGAGAGAGCGCCAGATAATCCAGCACTTCATCCACCAATAGTTGCCCTTCGCGATCCGGGTCACCGGCGTGGACCACTTCGCTGGCGTCGGAGAGCAGTTTCTTGATCACGTTAAGCTGTTTCGCCACTGACGGACGCGGCTGAAGCTGCCATTTCTGCGGAACGATAGGCAAATCGGCCAGATTCCAGCGGGCGTAGCGGCTGTCATACGCGTCCGGCTGCGCCTGCTCCAGAAGGTGGCCCACGCACCAGGTCACGACCTGGTCGTTGCCGCAGGCGATATAGCCCTCCCCCCGCCGATGGGGTTTGGGCAGCACATCGGCTATGGCGCGGGCGAGGCTGGGTTTTTCGGCAATAAATAACCGCATTGTGTTAGCGGATCTCGATCATCGGGCGACCGCCACGGGCGGTTTTCAGTTCGCCGATGGCGGTCAGGGTAATGCCGTGACGGGCCGCGACGTCGGCCACATCCCGTTCAGCGCCCGGCTCGACCGCCAGTAACAGCCCGCCGGAGGTTTGCGGATCGCACAGCAGATCGCGCCAGTGCGGCGGCATGTCGCCCATCAAATGACCGTAGCTGGCGAAGTTGCGGCTGCAACCGCCCGGCGCGCAGCCTTTCGCGATGTACTCTTCCACGCCCGGCAGCTTCGGCACGTCCTGATACCAGATTTCCGCCTGCAGGCCCGCGCCCTGGCACACTTCGCTCAGGTGGCCCAGCAGGCCGAAGCCGGTGACGTCGGTCATGGCCTTAACGCCGTCGATGTTGGCGAAATCCGCCCCTGCCTTGTTCATCTGGCACATCACTTCCGTCGCCAGCCCGGCGTGCTCATCGCGCAGCAGGTTCTTTTTCCCGGCGGTGGTCAGCACGCCAATGCCCAGCGGTTTGGTGAGATAGAGTTTGCACCCCGCGGTGGCGGTGCTGTTGCGCTTAACGCGCTCGGTGGGCACGACGCCGGTGACCGCTAACCCGAAGATCGGCTCCGGCGCGTCGATGGAGTGACCGCCCGCCAGCGCAATCCCCGCCTGCTGGCACGCGTGACGACCGCCTTCAATCACCTGGGCGGCGATTTCCGGAGCCAGTTTATCGACCGGCCAACCCAGAATGGCAATCGCCATAATCGGCTTGCCGCCCATCGCGAAAATGTCGCTGATGGCGTTTGTTGCGGCGATACGGCCAAAATCGAACGGGTCGTCAACAATCGGCATAAAGAAGTCGGTGGTGCTAATCACGCAGGTGCCGTTCCCCAGATCGTACACCGCCGCGTCGTCGCGGGTTTCATTGCCCACTAAAAGCTGCGGGTCAATAAATTTGGCCTGATTGCTGTGCAGAATGGTTTCCAGTACTTTCGGGGAAATTTTACAGCCACACCCAGCGCCGTGGCTGTACTGGGTCAGGCGAATAGCTTGGTTCATGGACATCTCCTGTCGATAGTTGACGCTTCATGTCATACAGGCTGTCTATGGTAGCGCCAGAAGTATCCGGAGGTAAGTAGGTCCGTCTGAATTGCGAGGCTTTCGCTCACAATCCAGACAGAATCGTCAAAACTGGCGGACGAACGGGGAAGTGTCGGGGATGCTGGTGGTGGTTGAGGCCTTCAACTGCGGCGTGCCGAGATACAGGAAACCGACGATTTTGTCCTGCTCGCGGCATTCAAAGGCTTCACGCACCTGCGGGTTGTCGGTCATCGGGCCGCTGCGCCAGATACCGTTAAAGCCCTGCGCCAGCGCCGCCATCTGCATCGCCATGACTGCGCAACCGGCTGACAGCAGCTGTTCCCACTGCGGCACTTTAGGGTGCGCTTCGCATTTCGCCACTACGGTGACAATTAACGGGGCGCGGAACGGCCCGCTGCGCGCTTTTTCAATCGCTTTGTCGTCCAGCCCGCTTTCGCGCGCCGCCTTTTCCAGCAACTGGCTGAAGCGTTCGCGGCCTTCGCCCTCGATCATAAAGAAGCGCCACGGCTGTAGCGTGCCGTGATCCGGTGCGCGCATTGCGGCGCGGATAATGTTTTCACGCTGCTCGCCCTGCGGGGCGGGTTCCACCAGGCGGGAAGCGCTGCGGCGGTTAACTAACAGGTCTAATGCATCCATTTTCCGGCTCCATCAGTGATTTTCTTACACAAAATTAACACACGCCCTCAGTTTGTTACAGCTTAGCGGGTGATTGCGGCTGACAAGCGCGATCGCAAAATTTAGGATACCCTTCTTGCTAAACGTTCCGCATAGTGCGAACCGAGATCTTGTTAATCACCTTCAGGGAGAATCCATGCGCACCCTTTGGCGTATTTTTGCCGGTTTTTTCAAGTGGACCTGGCGTCTGCTTAATTTCATCAGGGAACTGGTGCTCAATCTGTTCTTTATTTTGCTGGTGCTGGTGGGCGTCGGGATTTGGCTGCAAATGAGCAACTCCCCTGCCGAGCCGTCGCGCGGCGCGCTGCTGCTGGATATCAGCGGCGTGGTGGTGGATAAGCCCTCGGTGAGCAATAAGCTCGGCGTGATTGGCCGCCAGCTGTTTGGCGCCTCCTCCGACCGGCTTCAGGAAAACTCGCTGTTCGATATCGTCGACGCCATTCGTCAGGCGAAAGACGACCGCAACATTACCGGTATTGTGCTCGATTTACGTGATTTCGCCGGAGCCGATCAGCCGTCGATGCAGTATATCGGCAAGGCGCTGCGCGAGTTCCGCGACAGCGGCAAGCCGGTGATCGCCACCGGCGACAGCTACAGTCAGGGGCAATACTACCTGGCAAGCTTCGCCAATAAAATCTGGCTCTCCCCGCAGGGCACCGTTGATTTGCACGGTTTCGCCACTAACGGTCTGTATTACAAATCGCTGCTGGATAAGTTGAAGGTCACCACGCACGTATTCCGCGTCGGCACCTATAAATCGGCGGTGGAACCGTTTATCCGTGACGATATGTCCCCGGAAGCGCGCGACGCCGACAGCCGCTGGATTGGCGAGCTGTGGCAGAACTATCTGGCGACTATTGCGGCAAACCGCCAGATCCAGCCGAATCAGGTATTCCCCGGCGCAGCGGCATTGCTGGCAGGCTTACAGCAGAACGGCGGCGATACCGCGAAGTACGCGCTCGACAATAAACTGGTGGATGCACTGGGTTCGAGCGCCGAGGTGGAAAAATCACTCAGCAAACAGTTCGGCTGGAGCAAAAAGGATAAGAACTACAGCGCCACCAGCTTCTACGATTATCAGCTGAATAAGCGGTCCGAACAGGGCGATGCGATTGCCGTGGTGTTCGCAAACGGCGCCATCATGGACGGTGAAGAAACCCCGGGCAACGTGGGCGGCGATACCACCGCCTCGCAGATCCGCGATGCGCGTCTGGACCCGAAAGTCAAAGCGATAGTGCTGCGGGTTAACAGCCCGGGCGGCAGCGTCTCGGCATCAGAAGTGATACGCGAAGAGCTGGCGGCGGCGAAAGCGGCGGGCAAACCGGTGGTGGTTTCCATGGGCGGTATGGCGGCATCCGGCGGTTACTGGATTTCCACCCCGGCCAACTACATTATGGCCAACCCCAGCACGCTCACCGGCTCCATCGGCATCTTCGGCGTGATCAACACCGTGGAAGACAGCCTGAGTTCCATCGGCGTGCATACTGACGGCGTGGCAACTTCAGCACTGGCGGATGTGTCGGTGACGAAAGCGCTGCCGCAGGAAGTGCAGCAGTTGATGCAATTGACTATCGAAAACGGTTATCAGCGCTTTATCAATCTGGTGGCCCAGTCGCGCAACAAAACGCCGCAGCAGATCGACAGCATCGCCCAGGGCCACGTGTGGACCGGCCAGGACGCGAAGGCCAACGGTCTGGTCGACAGTCTGGGGGATTTCGACGATGCGCTGCATAAAGCGGCAGAGCTGGCGAAACTCAAACAGTGGCATGCGGACTTCTATCAGGACGAGCCGACCTTTATGGATACCGTATTCGCCAGCATGACCGGTTCAGTGCGCGCGATGCTGCCTGAAGCGATCCAGGCTTACCTCCCTGCGCCGGTCGTGCAGGCGGCCAGCGCGGTGAAAACGGAAACCGATAAACTGGCGGCGTTTAACGACCCGCGCCACCGCTACGCGTTCTGCTTAACCTGCGGCGACGTTCGCTAACTTCATCCAGCCCGGCAGTGCCGGGCTTTTTTTCACGTCCAATCCAGGGCGCGCATCGTATATACTTCGCGTGTTTATCCTCAACGAACTCAATACCATGTCCAAGAAATCGATTTACGTTGCCTATACCGGCGGCACCATCGGTATGCAGCGTTCCGAACAGGGTTATATTCCTGTTTCCGGCCATTTGCAGCGCCAGCTGGCGCTGATGCCCGAGTTCCATCGCCCGGAAATGCCCGACTTCACCATCCACGAATATCAGCCGCTGATGGATTCGTCGGATATGACGCCGGAAGACTGGCAGCACATCGCCGACGATATCAACGTCAACTACGACCAGTACGACGGCTTTGTGATCCTGCACGGCACGGACACCATGGCGTTTACCGCCTCGGCGCTGTCATTTATGCTGGAGAATCTCAGTAAGCCGGTGATCGTCACCGGGTCGCAAATCCCGCTGGCGGAGCTGCGCTCTGACGGGCAGATTAACCTGCTGAACGCGCTGTACGTGGCGGCCAACTACCCCATCAGCGAAGTCACGCTGTTCTTCAATAACTGCCTGTATCGCGGCAACCGCACCACCAAAGCCCATGCCGACGGATTTAATGCCTTTGCCTCCCCTAACCTGTCGCCGCTGCTGGAGGCGGGCATTCATATTCGCAAGCTGAATACGCCTGCCGCGCCGCACGGCGACGGGCCGCTGATTGTTCACCCGATCACCCCGCAGCCGATTGGCGTGGTGACTATTTATCCGGGGATTTCCGCTGATGTGGTGCGCAATTTCCTGCGTCAGCCGGTAAAAGCGCTGATCCTGCGCTCTTATGGCGTCGGCAACGCGCCGCAGAATCAGGAGTTCCTTAAAGAGCTGCAGGAAGCCAGCGAACGCGGGATCGTGGTGGTGAATCTCACCCAGTGCATGTCCGGTAAAGTGAATATGGGCGGCTACGCCACGGGTAACGCGCTGGCCCAGGCGGGTGTCATCGGCGGTTTTGATATGACCGTGGAAGCGACGCTGACCAAGTTACATTTTTTATTAAGCCAGGGATTAAACGCATCGGCCATTCGGCAAGCAATGATGCAAAACCTGCGAGGAGAACTCACGCCTGATGAATAACGTTACCATCATGACCCAGCGCGCACTGCTGCTGGTGGATTTGCAGAACGATTTCTGCGCGGGGGGCGCGCTGGCGGTCGCGGAAGGCGACAGCACGGTGGATATCGCTAATCGCCTGATCGACTGGAGCCGCACGCGCGGCGACGCGATTTTAGCCAGCCAGGACTGGCACCCGGCGGATCACGGCAGTTTTGCCAGCCAGCATAACGCCGAGCCGTTTACTCAGGGCGAGCTGGACGGGTTTCCACAAACCTGGTGGCCGGATCACTGTGTACAGTTCACCGAGGGCGCGGAACTGCATCCGCTGCTGAATCAGAAAGCCATCGACGCGGTGTTCCACAAAGGCGAGAACCCGCTGATCGACAGCTACAGCGCTTTTTTTGATAACGAACATCGTCAGAAAACCGCGCTGGACGAATGGCTGCGCCATCACGGCATCAAAGAGCTGATAATTATGGGGCTGGCGACAGATTACTGCGTAAAATTCACGGTACTGGATGCGCTAAAGCTCGGGTATACGGTCAACGTGATTACCGACGGCTGCCGGGGGGTAAACCTGAATCCGCAGGACAGCGCCCACGCGTTTATGGAAATGGCGGCGGAAGGCGCAACGCTGTTTACGCTGGATGACTGGCTGGAAACGCAGGCCTGAAACAGGGCCCCGCCGCGGGGCCTTTTGTTATTCGGGGCGCATCTTCGCAATGGTCGGCGGAACAATCCCGAACTCTTCTTTAAACTGCTGCTTACTTTTCATCACAATCTGGCCGTCGATGCCAATCGACATATGGTCCGGGTTGTGGTTGTGGCGCGTCTGCCACAGCATCACCAGCTGCATGCTGTTGGCTTTTTGCTCGTCAGTTAACGCCACGCCATCGGGCCATTTGCCCAGCTCAACGGCGGTGACCAGCCGCTGATACACTTCCGGCGTCATGCTGTTAATCAGGTCATTTATGTTCATTTCGCACTGCTCCACTGGAATAGTTTGCTGAATCGATTTTTCAGCCCTTTGTTTGTGCGCCGTTCTCATCATCGGTGAAGCTCAGCGAGGCGGAATTCACGCAATATCGCTCACCGGTGGGCTTCGGGCCGTCCGGGAAAACGTGGCCTAAATGCGCATCACAGTTGCCGCAGCGGATTTCTGTGCGCTGCATACCGTGTGAGTAATCATTCAAATAGCGGATCGCGTTTTCGCTCACCGGTTCGAAAAAGCTCGGCCAGCCACAGCCCGAATCATATTTGGTTTGCGAGTTAAACAGCGCCGCATCGCATACCAAGCAATGGTAAACGCCTTCGCGTTTATTATGCAGCAAACGCCCGGTAAATGGCGCTTCGGTGCCATGTTGCTGAGTAACGTAAAACTGAACGTCAGTCAGCGTTTTCTTCAGATCTTCCGGGGAGTTGTTGTTAGCCATAAGTTCACATCTCGGCAGGGTTAGACAGATCACATTATCTGCCAGATTCTAACAAAACATTAACAGTACGGTGCTAACTTTTGATCTAAACTTAGTGCCAGGTAAACGGCAGCGGGTTGTTTGTGATTCACATCACAATTTTGATCTCGCTGTTCTTTAAAATGTCCCGCAGCGTCCCCATGTGGGATGGCAGCACAAAAGGAAATGTTTGACGTGTTATTCGCGCAAAGGTTGTTCAGCAGATTGATTTGTCGCAATGATTGACACGATTCCGCTTGACGCTGCGTAAGGTTTTTGTAATTTTACAACCAACCTTTTATTCACTAACAAATAGCTGGTGGAATATATGACTATCAAAGTAGGTATCAACGGTTTTGGCCGTATCGGTCGCATTGTTTTCCGTGCTGCTCAAACTCGTTCTGACATCGAAATCGTTGCAATCAACGATCTGTTAGACGCTGAGTACATGGCTTACATGCTGAAATATGACTCCACTCACGGTCGTTTCGACGGCACCGTTGAAGTGAAAGACGGTCACCTGGTCGTTAACGGCAAAAAAATCCGTGTTACCGCTGAAAAAGATCCGGCTAACCTGAAATGGAACGAAGTGGGTGTTGACGTTGTTGCTGAAGCAACCGGTATCTTCCTGACCGACGAAACCGCACGTAAACACATCACCGCTGGCGCGAAAAAAGTGGTTCTGACTGGCCCGTCCAAAGATGACACCCCGATGTTCGTTAAAGGGGCTAACTTTGAAAAATACGCAGGCCAGGACATCGTTTCCAACGCATCCTGCACCACCAACTGCCTGGCTCCGCTGGCTAAAGTTATCAACGACAACTTCGGCATTATCGAAGGCCTGATGACCACCGTTCACGCGACCACCGCGACCCAGAAAACCGTTGACGGCCCGTCTCACAAAGACTGGCGCGGCGGCCGTGGCGCAGCTCAGAACATCATCCCGTCCTCTACCGGTGCGGCTAAAGCTGTAGGTAAAGTACTGCCGGAACTGAACGGCAAACTGACTGGTATGGCGTTCCGCGTTCCGACTCCGAACGTATCCGTTGTTGACCTGACCGTTCGTCTGGAAAAAGCCGCTTCTTACGAAGACATTAAGAAAGCCATCAAAGCCGCTTCTGAAGGCGAAATGAAAGGCGTTCTGGGCTACACCGAAGACGACGTGGTATCTACCGATTTCAACGGCGAAGTGTGCACCTCCGTGTTCGATGCTAAAGCAGGTATCGCACTGAACGACAACTTCGTGAAACTGGTTTCCTGGTACGACAACGAAACTGGCTACTCCAATAAAGTACTGGACCTGATCGCTCACATCTCTAAGTAAGTTGAGATGAACGATTGATCCTGAGAGGGCGACGATGGTCGCCCTTTTTTTTGGTCTGAACAGAGGATGATGGACATGATAAATCGTATTTTCGCACTGCCGGTAGTAGAGCAAATTACGCCAGCGATTTCGCTGCGCAAGATGGACGAGCTGGATGTTGTGGTGATCGACCATCCTGAAGTCCGCGCATCGCTGACTTTACAGGGCGCGCATCTGCTCTCCTGGAAACCGGCCGGCGAAGACGAAGTGTTGTGGTTAAGCGACAACACGCCGTTCAGCAAAGGGGTAGCCATCCGCGGCGGTGTGCCGATTTGCTGGCCGTGGTTTGGCCCGGCGGCGCAAAAAGATCTGCCTTCCCACGGCTTCGCCCGTAACCTGCCCTGGATGCTGCAGGCCCATAACGAAGATGACAACGGCATAGTGGTCACCTTTGAACTGAAGAGCAGCGACGTCTCTAAACAGTACTGGCCGCACGACTTCACCCTGTACGCGCGCTTTAAGCTGGGCGCAACCTGTGAGATGGAACTGGAAGCGCACGGCGAATTTGAAACGTACTCTGCACTGCACACCTACTTCAACGTTGGCGATATCAGTGCAGTGAAAGTGAGCGGCCTGGGCGATCGCTACATTGATAAAGTGAACGATGCCAAAGAAGGCGTGCTGGCAGATGGCGAGCAAACTTTCCCGGATCGTACCGACCGCGTATACCTGAACCCGGAAGCGTGCAGCGTGATCCACGACGGCGCGCTGAAACGCACTATTGACGTGATCCATCATCACCATTGCAACGTGGTGGGCTGGAACCCGGGCCCGGCGCTGTCTAAAGCCATGGCAGATATGCCGGACGACGGTTACAAAACGTTTGTATGCGTTGAAACCGCCTGCGCAACCGCAGCCCAGAAAGCCAGCGAAGAGAAACCGTCTCGCCTGGCGCAATCCCTGCGCGTCGCCAAAAAAGCGTAAGTTAAACGCCCTCCCCTTGCCCGGCGGTAAGGGGAGCGGCGTTACACCACATCTAGCGGCATTTTCCTGCCCGGCGGCGGAAACGCGCCATCCAGTTGTTCGATATCCTGCGCGGTTAATTTCACATCCAGCGCGGCGGCGTTTTCTTCTACATGTTTAATCGTGGCGGCTTTTGGAATGGCGAGTATGCCAGGACGGCGGATCACCCATGCCAGCAGCACCTGCGCGGCAGTCACGCCTTTATCACGGGCAATGGCGTTCACGACCGGGTTATTCATCAGGTCGTCACGCAGCCGTCCGGCCTGGGCCAGCGGGCAGTAAGCCATTACCGGCATATGGCGTTCGGCGCACCACGGCAGCAAATCGTATTCAATTCCCCGGGAACCGAGGTGGTACAGCACCTGATTGGTGGCGCACTCTTTGCCGCCTTGCAGCGTCCACAGGGTTTGCATATCGTCAGCGTCCAGATTCGATACGCCCCAGCGGCCAATCTTGCCCTGCGCCATCAGCGATTCCATCGCGGCGATGGTGTCTTCAAAGGGAATATTGCCGCGCCAGTGCAGCAGATACAGGTCGAGATAATCGGTGCCGAGCCGTTTCAGGCTGGCCTCGCAGGCGGCCTGGGCTTTCTGCCCGCCGGCATTCCACGGATAGACTTTCGATACCAGATAAACTTCATCACGCCTGCCGCGAATCGCCTCGCCGACCACTTTTTCCGCGCCGCCTTCCGCGTACATTTCCGCCGTGTCGATCAGCGTCAGCCCCAGGTCGATGCCCCGCTGGAGTGCAGCGACTTCCTGACGGCGCTGGGCGGGGTTTTCGCCCATATACCAGGTGCCCTGCCCGATTGCCGCCAACGGCGTGGAGTGAGAAAAAAAGTGCGTAAGATTAGCCATGGTTTCCTCCTTAAACAGATTTGCGCCACAGTAAAACAAACGGGGCGCAAGCGCCCCGTAGAAATGCACGAATTACACCTTTAAAAACTGTAGGTGATCCCGGTAGAGAACACACCGCTCCAGTTTTGCCCAACCATCGGGCTGTCGGTGACTTCGCTGTCCAGGCGGGTATAGCGACCGGTGCCGTACACATTCCAGCTGTCGGTGAGTTTGTAATTCACCGTCAGTTCCAGGTACGGGTTCCAGCTGCTGTCCGGATCGTAGGTTTTCAGCCCGCTGCGGCGCGATTCAGACTTGCTGACGCCGTAGTAGTATTCATTATGGTTGTCGCTGGCCCACTGCGCGCCGATGCCCGGCGTCAGGGTCAGTGCCCCATTGGTGTAGCGGTACAGCCATGCCAGATCCCACAGCACGCCGTTGCTGTTATCCAGGGTGTCACCGGTCAGCGCGGTACGCAGGAAGCCATATTGGGTGTGGTGCACGTAAGAAAGACCGGCCATCAGCGTCGCTTTACGTTTATCAAGCTGGCGCAGCTGGTTATTGTCGCTGTTTTTAGGTTTGAAATACTGCGGAGAGTAATACGCCATCACCGACAGCTTGTCGGATTCGTCGTTCCACAGGTAATAACCAGCGCCCAATGCACGGACCCAGACATTTTCGCCTTCATAGCCGATCACCGGGATCGGTAAGACATTGTTGTCGTATTGCTTATACGGGCCTTCCACATAGCCCGCACCCGCGCCCAGCGTCCAGGGCCCTTCGGCGTGAACAACCGATGCAGCAGAGGCCAACGCCATTCCCAATGCAAGAAGTTTGAATTTGGTCACAGTCCATTTCTTCCTTAATCAAATAATCAGCGCCACGAAGTGTAACCGTCTTTAATCCTCACCCCAAATTTTTTACTTAAGTCTTACAAAGCAAACCCTTTACCCTGGCGCGCCATCATGACGCCGGGTTTGCATTTTTATGGCGAGGTAATGACAGGCCAACAATCGCCTTTTGTAAAAATCGGGAAATTAAGGATGAGTGATTGATATGTCATTGAAATTCGCAATTTGCTTCAGCAAGTTTTCTAAATGCCATCTACGCTTAATTTTGAGAAGGCAAATACCCTGACCGCAGTAGCGCAGTGCAACGCGCGTTAACGCAAGAGTTGGCATAAGGGTTGCTGTATCAGAAATGTCTTCCGGGGGCCTCTACTATTCATATGAACGGCCCTTATCCTGTGCTAAAAAACGAAAGGACGGCATGCCATGAATATATTCGATCACTATCGCCAGCGTTATGAAGCTGCCAAGGACGAAGAGTTCACACTGCAGGAGTTTCTTGCTGTATGTAAGCAGGATCGCAGTGCCTATGCTAACGCGGCAGAACGGCTATTGACGGCCATTGGTGAGCCAGTGATGGTGGACACTGCCCAGGAGCCTCGGCTTTCCCGTCTCTTTTCGAATCGGGTGATATCCCGTTATCCGGCATTTGAAGAGTTCTATGGTATGGAAGAAGCCATAGAGCAGATCGTCTCTTATTTAAAACATGCGGCCCAGGGGCTGGAAGAGAAGAAACAGATTCTCTATCTGCTGGGGCCGGTGGGCGGCGGTAAATCTTCACTGGCCGAGCGCCTGAAGTCTCTGATGCAGCGCGTGCCGATTTATGTGCTGAGCGCCAATGGCGAACGCAGCCCGGTTAACGATCATCCACTGTGCCTGTTCAACCCGCGTGAAGATGCCCAGATTCTGGAAAAAGAATACGGCATCCCGAACCGTTATCTCGGCACCATTATGTCGCCGTGGGCGGCTAAACGACTGCATGAATTTGGCGGCGACATTACCAAATTTAAAGTGGTGAAAGTGTGGCCGTCGATCCTGGCGCAAATCGCCATCGCTAAAACCGAACCGGGCGATGAAAACAACCAGGACATCTCCGCGCTGGTGGGTAAAGTGGATATCCGTAAGCTGGAGCACCACGCGCAAAACGATCCGGACGCCTACGGTTATTCCGGCGCACTGTGCCGCGCCAACCAGGGCATCATGGAATTCGTCGAAATGTTTAAAGCGCCGATTAAGGTGCTTCATCCGCTGCTGACCGCCACCCAGGAAGGCAACTATAACGGCACCGAAGGCATTTCCGCCCTGCCGTTCAACGGCATCATTCTGGCGCACTCCAACGAATCGGAATGGGTGCAGTTCCGTAACAACAAAAATAACGAGGCGTTCCTTGACCGTGTGTACATCGTCAAAGTGCCTTATTGCTTACGGATCTCCGAAGAGATCAAGATTTACGAAAAACTGCTTAACCACAGTGAGCTGACCCACGCGCCGTGCGCGCCGGGCACCCTGGAAACCCTGGCCCGCTTCTCGATCCTCTCGCGCCTGAAAGAGCCGGAAAATTCCAGCATCTACTCGAAAATGCGCGTGTACGACGGGGAAAGCCTCAAAGATACCGACCCGAAAGCCAAGTCCTATCAGGAATACCGCGACTACGCGGGCGTGGACGAGGGGATGAACGGCCTGTCGACGCGTTTCGCATTTAAGATCCTCTCCCGCGTGTTCAACTTCGACCACGCGGAAGTGGCGGCCAACCCGGTTCACTTGTTCTATGTGCTGGAGCAGCAAATCGAGCGCGAGCAGTTCCCGCAGGATCAGGCGGAACGCTATCTTGAGCACCTGAAAGGCTATCTGATCCCGAAATACGCGGAGTTCATCGGTAAAGAGATCCAGACCGCGTATCTGGAATCCTACTCGGAGTACGGGCAGAACATTTTCGACCGTTATGTCACCTACGCCGATTTCTGGATCCAGGATCAGGAGTACCGCGACCCGGATACCGGCCAGCTGTTTGACCGCGAATCCCTGAACGCGGAACTGGAGAAAATTGAAAAACCGGCGGGCATCAGCAACCCGAAAGATTTCCGTAACGAAATCGTCAACTTCGTGCTGCGCGCCCGGGCGCATAACAGCGGCCGCAACCCGAACTGGACCAGTTACGAGAAGCTGCGCACCGTCATCGAGAAGAAAATGTTCTCGAATACCGAGGAGCTGCTGCCGGTCATTTCGTTTAACGCCAAGACTTCAACCGACGAGCAGAAAAAGCACGACGATTTTGTCGATCGCATGATGGAAAAAGGATACACCCGCAAACAGGTGCGCCTGCTGTGCGAATGGTATCTGCGGGTACGGAAATCCTCATAACGATAACGCTGATGCCGCAGGTTCGCCTGCGGCCATTTCTGCGCGGCATCTATGCAGTCTGGGGGAAATATGGCCTATTTCATTGACCGGCGACTGAACGGCAAAAACAAGAGCACGGTGAACCGCCAGCGCTTCTTGCGCCGTTATAAATCGCAAATCAAGCAGTCGATTTCCGAGGCCATCAATAAGCGTTCGGTAACCGACGTGGAGAGCGGCGAATCGGTCTCCATCCCGACGGAAGATATCAACGAACCGATGTTTCATCAGGGGCGCGGCGGCCTGCGCCATCGCGTGCATCCCGGCAACGACCACTTTGTGCAAAACGACCGTATTGAGCGCCCGCAAGGCGGCGGCGGTGGAGGCGGCAGTGGGCAAGGCCAGGCGAGCCAGGACGGCGAAGGCCAGGATGAATTTGTGTTCCAGATATCTAAAGATGAGTATCTTGACCTGCTGTTTGAAGATCTGGCGCTGCCGAACCTGAAGAAAAATCAGCACCGGCAGCTTAATGAATACAAAACCCACCGCGCGGGTTATACCGCCAACGGCGTTCCGGCCAATATCAGCGTGGTGCGTTCGCTGCAAAACTCGCTGGCGCGGCGTACTGCCATGACCGCGGGCAAGCGGCGCGCGTTGCATGAGCTGGAAGCGAGTCTGGATATCGTCGCCAAAAGCGAACCGGCGCAACTGCTGGAAGAGGAGCGGCTGCGCCGTGAAATCGCCGAGCTGCGCGCCAAAATCGAACGCGTGCCGTTTATCGACACTTTCGATTTACGTTACAAGAATTATGAAAAACGCCCTGAGCCCTCAAGCCAGGCGGTGATGTTCTGTCTGATGGACGTCTCCGGCTCGATGGACCAGGCAACCAAAGACATGGCAAAACGCTTTTATATCCTGCTGTATCTGTTCCTCAGCCGGACCTATAAAAACGTTGAGGTGGTCTACATCCGTCACCACACCCAGGCGAAGGAAGTGGATGAACATGAGTTCTTCTACTCCCAGGAAACCGGCGGCACTATCGTTTCCAGCGCCCTGAAGCTGATGGATGAAGTGGTTCAGGAACGCTATGACCCGGCGCAGTGGAACATCTACGCCGCGCAGGCATCGGATGGCGATAACTGGGCCGATGATTCTCCGCTGTGCCATGAAATACTGGCGAAGAAAATTTTGCCGGTGGTGCGGTATTACAGCTATATCGAAATCACCCGTCGCGCCCACCAGACGCTGTGGCGTGAATATGAAAATCTGCAGGCGCGATTTGATAATTTCGCCATGCAGCATATTCGCGACCAGGATGATATTTACCCGGTGTTCCGCGAACTGTTTCATAAGCAGAACGCGGAAACCTGACTGGCATAAAACTCATCGCCCGGCGAACATTGCCGGGCTTTTTGTGTCCGTTGCTCAGGACTGTTTCGGAATGATCAACACCTGGCCAGGATAAATTTTATCCGGGTGCGTCAACATGGGTTTGTTGGCTTCAAAAATTGCGTTGTACTTATTCGGGTCGCCATAGACCTGTTTTGAAATGGCGCTCAGGGTGTCGCCGGATTTCACCGTGTAATAGGTGGCTTCTTCAGCGGCATCGTTGGCCGTGACGTTATTTTCCACGCTGGCGATCCCTTTGACGTTACCGACCGCGACCTGGATTTTCTCTTTCTGCTCCTGGGTCAGGCCGTCGCCGCTGACCACCGCCTTACCGTTTTCCACTTTGACGCTAACTTTATCCGCCCCCGGCACACCGGTCTTTTTAAGATGTTCTTCAACCTTGCTCCCCTGGTCATGATCGTCCCCTTTCAGGGTGTCCCAGAGTTTCTCACCCGCGTCTTTGACAAAATCAAATAAACCCATGGTTATTCCTCCTGTTGAGAAGTGCTCTCTAAGCCTGGCAAAGCGGGACCGAACTGACCAGGATAATCAGATTTCTCTTGTCAGTTCATGGGTTCCGGCGTTGCAAAGTCGTCATCTCGTCAGTATCGTAAACTGCGCAACTATGAGGCTGTTTTATATCTTAAGGATGAAAGATGTCACAGACCACAGGCCATGCCGTTCACCAGCAGCTCGTCGCCCTGCTGGATAAGCAAAACGCAACGTTTCGGGTCATGGAGCATGAGGCGGTCGGCAAATGCGAGGCGGTGTCGGAAATTCGCGGCACCGCGCTGGGCCAGGGGGCAAAAGCGCTGGTGTGCCACGTCAAAGGCAACGGGATACGCCAGCACGTACTTGCCATCATCGCCGCAGATAAGCAGGCTGACTTAACCAAACTTGCCGTCGCGCTGGGCGGATTGCGGGCCTCGCTGGCCAGTCCGGCGGAGGTGGATACGCTCACCGGTTGTGTATTTGGGGCCATCCCGCCATTTAGCTTCCATCCCGATCTCAAACTGGTGGCCGACCCGCTGTTGTTCGAACGCTTCGATGAAATCGCCTTTAATGCCGGGCTTCTCACCCATTCGATCATCATGAATTCCCAGGACTATTTGCGGATCGCCGCCCCGACGCTGATTGATTTTCACCGTCAGGAATGACGGCACCTCCATAACAATGAAAACGGCGTAGTACCGATACTTTCTGGCAAGGAGTTTTTGATGTTCGACATGACGTTGCTGATCCTGCTGGCGCTGGCCGCACTGGGGTTTGTCAGCCATAACACCACGGTGGCGGTCTCTATTCTGGTGTTGATTATTGTACGCATCACCCCGCTAAACCAGTTCTTCCCGTGGATTGAGAAACAGGGCCTGACCATCGGGATTATCATTTTAACCATCGGTGTGATGGCCCCGATTGCCAGCGGCACTCTGCCGCCCTCTACCCTGTTCCACTCGTTTCTCAACTGGAAGTCGCTGGTGGCGATTGCGGTGGGGGTTTTTGTCTCCTGGCTGGGCGGGCGCGGCGTAACGCTGATGAGCAGCCAGCCGACGCTGGTCGCCGGGCTGCTGGTGGGTACGGTGCTGGGCGTGGCCTTGTTCCGCGGCGTGCCGGTGGGCCCGCTGATTGCCGCCGGGCTGGTGTCGCTGCTGATCGGTAAACAGTAGCGCCGCTACAGCGCATCGAGATAGCGTCCGGGGGTCTGGCCCAGCCCCTTTTTGAACATGGTAATAAACGCGGTCGTGGAGTCATAGCCCAGCCCCTGGGCCACTTGCTGCACGTTCATCCCATCCACCAGCATCTGCAACGCCTGAATGAGCTGAAGTTGCTGCCGCCAGCGCCGGTAATTCAGGCCGGTTTCCCTGACGATCAGGCGCGATAAATTACGCTCGCTCATGGCTAACAGCGTGGCCCACTGCGCGAGGGTGCGGTTTTGCTGAGGGTGCGCGGCCATAAAATCTACCATCGTGCGGATCTTGGGGTGTGCGGAGACCGGCAGCCGCAGCGGCTCCACGGGCAGATCTGGCAGTTCATCGAACAGCACCTGCACCAGCCGATCGCGTCGCGCGCTACGTTCACGGCACGCCGCCAGTTTGACGATCAGTTCGCGGGCAAACGGCGTTACCTTTAGCGTGCAGCACTGTTCCGGCATCGCCACCGCGCCAGGCTCGATAAACAAAAAGCACAGCCGGGCATTGGCCGTTGCGCGATTATGATGCGGCATCGCGCCGGGTATCCAGACTGCGTATTGCGGCGGAACCATCCACATCGCTTCCGCCACTTCGCAGGTAATGCCGCCGTGCAGCGCCAGGATTAACTGGCCTTTACGATGATGGTGCAGCGGGATTTCCTGTTCGTGGGCCGTGACGCGAACGTGAAAAGACACCGCGGCATCATCGTGATCGTCGGGAAGATAGCCATCGAGGTTTAAAGGCTGCTCCATGATGTTGTCCGAATTTAGCGATTAATTGGCATTTTAGCTTGATTCATTCTCCCGGCATACCCGTTAATCTTTACGCCCCCTCCGGCTCCATGAGATGACTATGGCAATTTCTACTCCATCACGCGGCCAGATGCTGCTGATGACTGGCGGTCTGTTAGCGATCGCCGCCACCCTGCGCGTCAGTTTTACCGGCGCGGCACCGCTGCTGGATATGATACGCGCCGGCTATTCCCTCACCACAACCCAGACCGGGCTTCTGACCACCCTGCCGCTGCTGGCGTTTGCGGTCGTTTCGCCGCTGGTGGCGGGCATCGCGCGGCGCTACGGCATGGAGAGAAGCCTTGCGGGGGCGATGCTGCTGATGTGCTTCGGCATCGCATTGCGTTCCGTGGAGGGCAGCGTGTGGCTGTTCAGCGGCACAGCGCTGATTGGCTGCGCCATTGCGCTGGGCAATGTGCTGCTGCCGGGGCTGATTAAACGCGATTTTCCCGGCCAGGTGGCGCGGCTCACGGGTGCCTGGTCGTTAACCATGGGCACCGCAGCGGCGCTGGGTTCCGCGCTGGTGGTGCCGGTGGCCGATGCCGGTTTTGGCTGGCGCGGCGCGCTGTTGAGCGTGATGGTTTTCCCGCTGTTCGCCCTGCTGGTGTGGTTACCGCAGTGTCGCCGCAGCGTAACGGCAAGCGTGACCGGCTCGGGCGCGCTGCGCCAGCAATCGTTATGGACATCGGCGCGGGCCTGGCAGGTGACGCTGTTTTTAGGGCTGAATTCGCTGGTCTATTACGTCATCATCGGCTGGTTGCCGTCGATACTTATCAGTCACGGCTACAACGAAACCCATGCCGGTTCTCTGCACGGCTTGCTGCAACTGGCGACTGCCGCGCCGGGGATTTTAGTGCCGCTGTTACTGCACCGGTTGAAGGACCAGCGAGGGATCGCGGTGCTGGTTTCGTTACTTTGCGCGTTGAGCGCGCTTGGGCTGTGGCTCATGCCGGGATTTGCCAGCCTGTGGGTCGTGATTTTTGGCCTCGGGTCGGGCGCGACCATGATACTGGGCCTGACGTTTATCGGCCTGCGATCGGGTTCAGCACATCAGGCCGCTGCGCTGTCCGGCATGGCCCAATCGGTGGGATATTTACTGGCGGCCTGCGGACCGCCGGGAATCGGGAAAATACACGATATGACCGGCGGTTGGGGTCTCCCGCTGCTGGCGGTCGCGTTGATCTCCCTGGCGATGGCGCTGGCGGGCGGGCTGGCGGGCCGCAAAGGTGAAATCAGCCCGCATTGATTTACGGTTTCGCGGCAAACAGCAACGCCTGCACCAGCGGCGCGGGTTTGCCGACCAGCGATGCCCGTTCATGTTGAAACAGCGTCGCGACAAAGAATGGATGCGTCACCAGCTCAACGGCCCGGATGGCGCCCTCCTCATCCCAACCGGTGACTTTCAGCGGCTGGTCCGCCAGCGCCCGGGCAAACGCATCCGATACGCCGTAATTGCAGTGATAGCCTTCGACAATCTCCGTTTTGCCATAAGCCTTAGCAATCAGGGTGTTGGGACGCAATTCAATAGTGTCGGTTTTTTCCACCAGCGAGCAGGCCAACGGAGCGATAACCATTCTTCCCTGCTGCGTCGTTTCCGCATGGGCCGCATCGCTCCAGCCCATCACGTTGCGCGCGTACTCGATAATGGCATGCTGGAAGCCGCCGCAGGTGCCCAAAAACGGGATGCTGTTTTCCCGGGCGTAACGAATCGCTACCAGCGCCCCGTCTTCATTTTGATACGGGCTGGCAGGCACCACCCACACCGCGTTATAACCCACCAGGTCTTCACCGCTTTTCACTTCTGTGGTGTGCAGCCAGTCGTAATCGACATCTAAATTCAGCACGGCTGCGGCATCGTCTATCGCTAAAGGAATTGCTTTATGCGCCAAAACCGACGCGTTGTAATCGCCAACTAATGCGATGCGCAGTGGGGTGGTAAGAGGGAAAGTGTCCATAAGAAATCCTGTGCAAGGAGGAGGAGAACTACACAAGGATCCTCACATTACAGATAGCTTATTGATTTTACAACACCCACTTATTGCAGTTGTCAGAATTGTGCCTTTCCTCAACGCGCCATAAAATAGCGCAATGGAATCAAACTGATGACCGGCAATGGCAGGCTGAGACGCAAGACTTATCCCAGACTTAGCCTTCAACGCGTCGTTTACCCCGCACTAGCGAAGCGGATCAATAAGCAGGAAAAGGAGACTTCATGATTGTCTGTAAACGCGTTTATGACGATGCGCTTAAGGAAGACGGCTACCGGATTCTGGTGGATCGTTTATGGCCCCGGGGAATCAAAAAAAGTGATTTACTGCACGATGAATGGAACAAAGCGCTGGCCCCCTCCAGCGCGTTGCGTAAAGCTTTTCACAGCGAGACTATCGATTTCAGCGAGTTTACCCGCCTGTATCGCGAAGAATTAATGGCGCAACAGGATGCATTGCACGCAGTGGCGGCGCGCGCCCGTGAGGGAAACATTACCTTGCTGTATGCCGCGAAAAACACTGCACAGAACCATGCACGGGTACTGGCGGATGTATTAATGGAAATAGCGAGTTAATCTTTCAGTGCTTTTGCCCGGCGGTGAGGCCGGGCGGTGGGGGATTACGCTCAGTGCGCAGTGATCTTTTCCAGCGGATAGCGCAGGTCTTTGCTGCCATTATTGATGGCGACCGTTCGTAAATGTCGGTTACAGATAAACCAAATCTCATTGCGATCGTTCGATAAAATATAAAATGCATCTGACGATTCGGACGCATTGAAGCATCCAAGGGCACGGTAGGCGGTTTCGGCATTAAATCCACTCTGCAGCGGAAACGGTCGCGGGCCATTTTCTAACTCGTGAATACGCACATACAGCCCTTCTTCCATCCAAATCATTTTTATTCTCCTGAGGACATCGCCTGCCATAAGTATAAGCACAGGCGGTTTTTTTTGCTGTGCGGTAAAAAGATTTCTGGTTAGCAAAACGTTGGCGTTCGGATTAGGCGCAAGCGTAGCGTGGGCTTGAAAAGATGCATTACACAGGCAAACGGGAAGCTTAGCGTCTTCCCGTAGGGACCAGATTAAATAGCGATTTTTTGGAATTCGTTCTCTTCACAATGATCGACATAGCGTTGCAGATCGTAAATCAGGCTTTTCGCCATGGAAGGCGTCATTGAAAAAAAAGGCGAATCAAAGGTCGTGGCATTCAGATTGTAGGAGGACGTGCAGTAGCCAATTTTAAATACCAAAACGTTTTGATCCGATTTTGGCCCAACCTGCCAACCGGTGACGGGAAATACAGGAAAATTGTTATCGCTGTTCATTTTTATTCCCTTATGACTTGTGTGATTATCCGAGAATAGCACCGCTTATCCTTTCCCACTAGCCATTCATTAGTGGTATTTTTCATTCGCATTCATAATTAGGATTTAACCGAAAGGCTTTGAAAATATTCACTTAAATGAAATTTTCATATTCGGTTGGCACAAAATATATTTCATAGTTAATAATGAGTTACTGGCAAAATATATTCTTATATTGATTTGATAAATTTTCACATAATCACTTAAAGAAATCATAATTAAAAAAAGTGCACATATATTTTGCAGAAATGTTAACAGTAAAAAGATTGCGATTTATGGCGCAGTTTTTTTGCGCTCAGGCCTGTTGTAACCCACAGTTTTAACGGCTAACATACTGTACAAACACACAGTAATACAGAGGTAGTTATGTTCGTCGAACTGGTATATGACAAGCGCAATGTGGCGGGCTTACCTGGCGCGCAGGATATCATTCTCGCGGAGCTGACGCGGCGCGTGCAGAAAATTTTTCCTGATGCGCAAGTCAGAGTTAAACCCATGCAGGCGAATGGGCTTAACAGCGATGCCAGCAAAAATGACCGTGAAAAGTTAAACCGGATGCTGGAAGAGATGTTCGACGAATCGGATATGTGGCTGGTTGCCGAGTAATCGCACCGTATTGCGGAGCTTAACCAACCATTAAACGGGAGCCTGCGGTTCCCGTTTTGTGGGTAGAACAAAGGTCATACTTGCTCAATCAGTGGATAAAATTGAACGTTTTCACGCTGCATACGCTCATACACTTTGCGCAGCACCGTATTGGCGTCACGCCGAAAGTCATCATCATGACCGATAATTTTATTTGCTGTATTCCAGCGCCGGGAAAACATTTCATACTCACCGACAATATCTGCCATTTCACGCTGAAATGTCAGGCTCATTCTTTTCAGTTTTTGATCCGCAATCTTTTCCAGGTAAGGGTATAAGAGCTGGTCTTCCGCCGATAAATGCACTTTGATTATCGAGCTCATACTTACGACGGTTTGCGCGATTTCCTGAGCGTTTTCAGTCACCCCAGCGCGACTGAGCGTGCGAAGCCGATCAATCTTTTCAATAATTTCGTGGTGCTGATTTTTCATTTTATCGATATTCACAGGCCTGTCCTTTTATTGCCTCAATACTCATAAGATACATCTTAAATACATATTTAACAGGAAGCAATCGACAGGCGAATTTATTAAATATCGCAAATTTAACTTATGTAAAAAATAAATAACCCAACAGTGCAATAGCAGCGAAAAATATCGGACCCGTGGCAAATGCCCATAAATTTTTATCTTGTTCGCCACGAATGTCATGAAAACGTTTTAGCGCGGCTTGCGGCGTTGCCGCTTCCACCTCCTCAAATTCTTTTTGATACCCCTGATTAAGCCAGTCCGCAGCCGCAGATTGCTCAACGGCAATGATCTTGCCCGCTTTTGAAAAGAAAAAATAAATCGCCATCGCTATCCCTCTTATGTGGTATCTCCACCACTCTACTCCGCCGCTATGATTACTCTCAATGATAATGCGCAAGTAAGTTGGCCGAAATGAATAACTTAACGCAAGAGCGATTAACGGCCCTGGCGGCAGGAGATACGGTGCAGGTGGAGGAGAGTGTCCATATGGCGCAAGAACTGCTGCAGGCCAGGCGACAGATTGCGATGCTGGCCGGGCAGCTATCGGCGCAGATCCGTTTGCCCGTTTGCAGCGTCAGCCCGGTATGTGAAATCGAAGCAGGCTACGCGGCAGGCGTGAACGACTGTAAAGAGGCGATACGTCGCGCGGGTTATCCCATTGCAGGCGATGATTAAAAAAACGGGAGCACTCAGGCTCCCGTTTATCCGCATCAGCGTTAACTGATTACATGTTTGCGATGATCGCGTCGCCAAACTCTGAACATTTCAGCAGCTTAGCGCCTTCCATCAGACGTTCGAAATCGTAAGTCACGGTTTTGGCGTTGATCGCGCCTTCCATGCCTTTAACGATCAGGTCTGCGGCTTCGAACCATTCCATATGACGCAGCATCATTTCAGCGGACAGGATGATAGAGCCTGGGTTCACTTTGTCCTGGCCTGCATACTTCGGCGCGGTGCCGTGGGTGGCTTCGAACAATGCGCACTCGTCGCCGATGTTGGCGCCCGGCGCGATACCGATTCCGCCAACCTGGGCTGCCAGGGCGTCAGAAATATAGTCGCCGTTCAGGTTCATACAGGCAATCACGTCGTACTCAGCCGGACGCAGCAGGATCTGCTGGAGGAACGCATCGGCAATCACGTCTTTCACGATAATGTCTTTGCCGGTGTTCGGGTTCTTGATTTTCACCCACGGGCCGCCGTCGATCAGTTCGCCGCCGAACTCTTCACGCGCCAGCTGGTAGCCCCAGTCTTTAAACGCGCCTTCGGTGAACTTCATGATGTTGCCTTTGTGAACCAGAGTCACAGACTCACGGTCATTGGTGATCGCGTACTCGATAGCCGCGCGTACCAGGCGTTTGGTGCCTTCTTCAGAGCACGGCTTGATGCCAATGCCGCAATGCTCAGGGAAGCGAATTTTCTTCACGCCCATTTCATCGCGCAGGAATTTGATGACTTTATCGGCTTCAGCGCTGTCGGCTTTCCACTCGATACCGGCGTAGATGTCTTCAGAGTTTTCACGGAAGATCACCATATCGGTCAGTTCCGGGTGTTTCACCGGGCTTGGGGTGCCCTGGTAGTAACGCACCGGGCGCAGGCACACATACAGATCCAGCTCCTGACGCAGGGCCACGTTCAGAGAACGGATGCCACCGCCAACCGGCGTAGTCAGCGGGCCTTTGATCGCCACACGGTATTCACGAATCAGATCGAGAGTTTCTTTCGGCAACCACACGTCCTGGCCATAAAGCTGGGTAGATTTCTCGCCCGTGTAGATTTCCATCCAGGAAATTTTTCGCTCGCCCTTGTAGGCTTTCTCAACAGCGGCATCAACCACTTTCAGCATCGCCGGGGTCACGTCAACACCGATACCGTCACCTTCAATGAACGGGATTACCGGATTGTTCGGCACAGTCAGTTTGCCGTTTTCTAACGTGATCTTTTTACCTTCAGCCGGAACTACTACTTTGCTTTCCATTCACCTCTCCTTCGAGCGCTCAGGGTGGATACGCATTTTTGTTAATGATTTGTAATAGGCGGGTCAATACTACCTGAATGTTTTGTCCCATGCTATGCCCTTATGATTACGTTATAATGCGTGAATCTGTCTCGTCTGAAAACACTATGCCAAAAACTTCTTTTAGAAATCACCAGCTTGAGCGATTCAGCCCGCGCAAGGCTCCACGCAAACCTAAATTCACTGGGCCGACGCAACTGATCCTGTTTAACAAACCTTACGATGTGCTACCGCAGTTTACCGATGAAGCCGGTCGCACCACGCTGAAGGACTATATTCCGGTGCAGGGCGTCTATGCCGCAGGCCGTCTTGACCGCGACAGCGAAGGCTTACTGGTGCTGACCAACGATGGCGCGCTCCAGGCGCAACTCACCCAGCCCGGCAAACGCACCGGGAAAATCTACTATGTGCAGGTGGAGGGCGAACCGGAAGCCGCCGCGATTGACGCGCTGCGCCACGGCGTGACGCTTAACGACGGGCCCACGCTGCCCGCTGGCGTAGAGCGCGTCGCTGAGCCTGACTGGCTGTGGCCGCGCACGCCGCCGATCCGCGAGCGCAAGTCGATTCCCACCAGCTGGTTAAAAATCACCCTTTATGAAGGCCGTAACCGCCAGGTGCGACGCATGACCGCCCACGTCGGCCACCCTACTCTGCGCCTGATTCGCTATGCTATGGGCGAGTACACACTGGATAACCTCGCCAGCGGCGAATGGCGCGCCGTTACGCGATAAGGAGTCAGAATGTTTAAACCGCATGTCACGGTCGCCTGTGTGGTACAGGCGCAGGGGAAGTTTTTGGTGGTCGAGGAAACGGTTCACGGTAAGGTGACGTGGAATCAGCCCGCCGGGCATCTGGAAGTGGATGAAACTCTGGTTGAAGCCGCTGCGCGCGAGCTGTGGGAAGAAACCGGCATCAGCGCGCAGCCGCAGACGTTTGTGCGTCTGCATCAGTGGATCGCCCCGGACAAGACGCCGTTCCTGCGTTTCCTGTTCGCCATCGATCTGGATGAGCCACTGCCCACTACCCCCCATGACAGCGATATCGAACGCTGCGTCTGGGTCAGCGCCGAAGACATTCTCAGCGCCACCCATCTGCGCTCGCCGCTGGTGGCGGAAAGCATTCGCAGCTATCAAACCGGGGTACGCTACCCGCTTGAGGTGGTTGGCGAATTTAACTGGCCGTTTACAAGGGATGCCTAAGGCGCAACTGCGTGCTAGAATACGCCGCCTTAGATTTTTGTCGTGAGTACTTCCATGTCTGAAAGCCCAAAAAAAGTGATCGTCGGGATGTCCGGCGGTGTCGATTCCTCGGTTTCTGCTTACCTGCTGCTTAAGCAGGGTTATCGCGTAGAAGGCCTGTTCATGAAGAACTGGGAAGAGGACGACGGCGAGGAGTACTGCACCGCAGCCGCCGATTTAGCGGATGCCCAGGCCGTGTGCGATAAGCTCGGCATTGTGCTGCATACCGTGAATTTCGCCGCAGAATACTGGGATAACGTGTTCGAGCACTTCCTCGCCGAATATAAAGCGGGCCGCACGCCGAACCCGGATATCCTGTGTAATAAAGAAATCAAATTTAAAGCCTTCCTGGAATTTGCTGCCGAAGATTTAGGCGCGGATTACATCGCGACCGGCCACTATGTACGCCGCGCCGATATCGACGGCAAAAGCCGTTTGCTGCGCGGCGTCGACGGCAATAAAGACCAGAGCTACTTCCTGTACACCCTGGGCCACGAGCAAATCGCCCAGAGCCTGTTCCCGATAGGGGAACTGGAAAAACCGGAAGTGCGCCGCATCGCCGAAGAACTCGATCTGATCACCGCGAAGAAAAAAGACTCTACCGGCATCTGTTTTATCGGCGAGCGCAAATTCCGCGAGTTTTTAGGCCGCTACCTTCCTGCCCAGCCGGGTAAAATCATCACCGTCGATGGCGATGAGATTGGCGAACATCAGGGGCTGATGTACCACACCCTGGGCCAGCGCAAAGGCTTAGGCATCGGCGGCACCAAAGAAGGCAGCGAAGATCCGTGGTACGTGGTGGACAAAGACGTTGCCAACAATATGCTGATCGTCGCCCAGGGGCATGACCACCCGCGTCTGATGTCGGTTGGCCTGATCGCCCAGCAACTGCACTGGGTGGACCGCGAGCCGGTTCGCGAAACCGTGCGCTGCACGGTGAAAACCCGTTACCGCCAGACCGATATCCCCTGCACTATCGTCCCGCTGGACGATGATCGCATCGAAGTGCGTTTCGACGAACCGGTCGCGGCGGTCACGCCGGGCCAGTCAGCGGTGTTTTATCAGGGTGAAATCTGCCTCGGCGGCGGGATCATTGAGCAACGCTTGCCGTTGCCGGTTTAATCGGATGCAGCCGATAACGCTGCCAAATTGAAGACACAGGGTATACAAGGAGTGGTTTAACGTGGCGAAGAACTATTACGACATCACCCTGGCGCTGGCAGGCATCTGCCAGTCGGCGCGTCTGGTGCAGCAGCTGGCTCACCAGGGCCACTGCGACAGCGACGCGATGCACGTGTCCCTGAACAGCGTTATCGACCTGAACCCGGATTCCACGCTGGGCGTCTTCGGCGGCAGCGAAGCGAACCTGAAGCTGGGTCTGGAAACCCTGTTGGGCGTACTGAATGCCAACAACCGTCAGGGGCTTAATGCTGAGCTGACGCGTTATACCCTGAGCCTGATGGTGCTGGAGCGCAAGCTCAACGCCGCCAAAGGCGCGCTGCAAACCCTCGGCGAACGCATCGACGGCCTGCAACGCCAGCTGGAGCATTTCGATCTGGAATCAGAAACGCTGTTAAGCGCCATGGCAGGCATCTATGTCGACGTGGTCAGCCCGCTGGGCCCGCGGATTCAGGTTACCGGCTCCCCTGCCGTGCTGCAAAGCCCGCAGGTGCAGGCTAAAGTTCGCGCCGCGCTGCTGGCCGGGATTCGCGCCGCAGTATTGTGGCATCAGGTTGGCGGCGGCCGCCTGCAATTAATGTTTTCTCGTCATCGTCTGACCAGTCAGGCGAAACAAATTCTTGCTCATTGTTAACCTCCCAGGAGTCACTGATGGAATTATCCTCCCTGACCGCCGTATCCCCGATTGATGGACGTTACGGCGATAAAGTCAGCGCTCTGCGCGCTATTTTCAGCGAGTTCGGTTTGCTGAAATTCCGCGTACAGGTCGAAGTACGTTGGCTGCAAAAATTGGCCGCGCACGCAGCGATCAAGGAAGTTCCTGCTTTTGACGCAGACGCAAACGATTTCCTTGACGCGATCGTGGCGCAGTTTAATGAAGCCGATGCCGCGCGCATCAAAACCATCGAACGCACCACCAATCACGATGTGAAAGCGGTGGAATATTTCCTGAAAGAGAAAGTGGCGAATGTCCCGGCGCTGCATGCGGTGTCTGAATTTATTCACTTCGCCTGCACCTCGGAAGACATCAACAACCTGTCTCATGCGCTGATGCTGCAAACCGCCCGTCAGGACGTGCTGCTGCCTTACTGGCGCCAGGTGATCGACGCCGTGAAAGCGCTGGCGCACGAGTATCGCGATCTGCCGCTGCTGTCGCGCACCCACGGCCAGCCGGCAACGCCGTCTACCATGGGCAAAGAGATGGCTAACGTGGCGTACCGTATGGAGCGCCAGTACCGCCAGCTCGGGCAGGTGGAAATCCTTGGTAAAATCAACGGCGCGGTAGGAAACTACAACGCCCATATCGCCGCCTACCCGGAAGTGGACTGGCACCAGTTCAGCGAAGAATTTGTCACCTCGCTGGGCATTCAGTGGAACCCTTACACCACCCAGATTGAACCGCACGACTACATCGCGGAACTGTTTGACTGCGTGGCGCGTTTCAACACCATCCTGATCGACTTCGACCGCGACGTGTGGGGCTACATCGCCCTGAACCACTTTAAGCAGAAAACCATCGCCGGCGAAATCGGCTCGTCCACCATGCCGCATAAAGTGAACCCGATTGACTTCGAAAACTCCGAAGGCAACCTGGGCCTGTCCAACGCGGTATTGCAGCATCTGGCGAGCAAACTGCCGGTATCCCGCTGGCAGCGCGACCTCACCGATTCCACCGTGCTGCGCAACCTGGGCGTGGGTCTCGGTTATGCGCTGATTGCCTACCAGTCTACCCTGAAGGGCGTCAGCAAACTGGAAGTGAACGCGGATCGCCTGCTGGACGAACTGGATCACAACTGGGAAGTGCTGGCAGAGCCGATCCAGACCGTCATGCGCCGCTACGGCATCGAAAAGCCGTATGAAAAACTCAAAGAGCTGACCCGCGGCAAGCGCGTGGATGCCGAAGGCATGAAGCTGTTTATCGACGGGCTGGCGCTGCCAGAACACGAGAAAACCCGCCTGAAAGCCATGACCCCGGCGAACTATATTGGCCGCGCGGTGGATATGGTTGACGAGCTGAAATAAGACTCGCCCAAAAATCTGCGAGTGACGCCGCCTTCGGGCGGCGTTTTTTTTGCCTGCTTCTCACTCCTGGGGTAGCGTAAAGAAAACCACAGGAGAAAAAGATGAAACGTTATCTCGATTGCAGCGCCTCGGAACTGGCGAACATTGAAAAAGACGATCTGATTTACGCTATTCGCGCCAGCGAAGGCCGAATCCTGGTCAGCGAGTGTATCGGCGCGATCCCCCCGCTGTTGAACAACATTACCAACGGCGAACTGGCCGCCAGCCAGGGGGCGGATATCCTGCTGCTCAATCTGTTTGACGTCTCTGCGCCGGTAATTCACGGCCTGCCCGCCGGGATTGACCCGCAGGAGACATTGCGCGAGCTACAGCGCCTGACCGGGCGGGTGATTGGCGTGAACCTGGAGGCGGTGGATCCCGCCCATGCCAGCCAGCACGATGAATTCTGGCAGATGACGCCAGGCCGCGCGGCAACCGCCGACAATGCCCGCAAACTGTATGAAATGGGCGCACGGATTGTGGTGCTGACCGGCAACCCCAATAACGGCGTCAGTAATCAGGCGATTGCCGCATCGCTGGATCTGATCCGCGCGGAAGTCGGCGACAAGCTGGTGCTGATCACCGGCAAAATGCACGGCGCGGGGATTGTACGGGAGAGCGGCAGCGCCCTGCTGACCGAACAGGATATCGCGCTGTTTATCGATAACGGCGCAGACGTGGTGCTGGTCCCTGCACCCGGAACGATTCCGGGCATGACCGTAGAGCGCGTTGCCGCGCTGATCGACGCCATCCACCAGCGTGGCGCGCTGGCGATGACGGCCATCGGCACCTCTCAGGAAGGCGCTGACCGCGACACCCTTCGCCAGATGGCGCTAATGAGTAAGATGGCCGGTGCCGATATTCATCATATTGGCGATACCGGCTATGCCGGGCTGGCGCTGCCGGAGAATATTTTTACCTACAGCGTCGCTATTCGCGGCGTTCGCCACACCTACAGCCGCATGGCGCGCTCAATTAACCGTTAGCAATCAGGGTGTTTAAACCTGGTTTAACACCCGCTACCGATAATTGACGTTACACTATGAAACAGATTCCTGATGAGGATTAAACATGCGCGTACTGGTTGTCGAAGATAATGCCCTGCTGCGTCACCACCTCAAGGTGCAGTTAACGGAACTGGGGCATCAGGTCGATGCCGCCGAGGATGCCAAAGAAGCGGACTATTTTCTCAATGAGCATGTCCCGGACATCGCCATTGTCGATCTCGGCCTGCCGGACGAAGATGGGTTATCGCTGATCCGCCGCTGGCGCGGCCATGACGTGACCATCCCGGTACTGGTGCTGACGGCGCGCGAAGGCTGGCAGGATAAAGTCGAAGTGCTGGGCGCGGGCGCGGATGACTATGTCACCAAGCCCTTTCATATCGAAGAGGTGGTGGCGCGGATTCAGGTACTGCTACGGCGCAACAGCGGTCTGGCCTCGCAGGTGATCACGATGCCGCCGTTTCAGCTCGACCTGTCACGCCGGGAGTTTTCCATCAATGACACCCCGGTAAAGCTCACCGCATTTGAATACACCATTATGGAAACGCTGATCCGCAATAACGGCAAAGTGGTGAGCAAGGATTCGCTGATGTTGCAACTCTACCCCGACGCGGAGCTGCGCGAGAGCCACACCATAGACGTGCTGATGGGACGCCTGCGCAAAAAAATCCTCGCCGAACATCCGGTGGATGTGATCACCACCGTGCGCGGCCAGGGCTACCGCTTCGATCTGCGTCCATGATAAAACTCCTGAGGCACCTTTTCCCTTTATCGCTGCGGGTGCGCTTCCTGCTGGCGACCGCCGCCGTGGTGCTGGTGCTGTCGCTGGCTTACGGCATGGTGGCGCTGGTGGGCTACAGCGTCAGCTTTGACAAGACCACCTTCCGGCTGCTGCGCGGCGAGAGCAATCTGTTCTATACCCTGGCGAAGTGGGAAAACGGCAAAATCAGCGTTGAGATCCCGGAAAACCTCAATCTGCAAAGCCCGACCATGGCGATGATTTACGACGAACGCGGCCACCTGCTGTGGGCGCAGCGCGACGTGCCGCTGTTAATCAAGGCGATCCGCCCGGAATGGCTGACCGCCAATGGCTTTCACGAACTGGAAACCGATTTTTCCGCCAGTAGCGCCCTGCTAGGCACCGATCTGTCGCTGCAAAAGCAGCTGCGCGAATTTCGCGACGATGACACGAATTATGAAATGACCCATTCGGTGGCGGTAAATCAGTATCCCGCGACCGAACTGATGCCCGCGCTGACCATTGTGGTGGTCGACACCATACCCATCGAACTCAAGCGTTCGTATATGGTGTGGAGCTGGTTTGTCTATGTGCTGATCGCCAACCTGCTGCTGGTGATCCCGCTGCTGTGGCTGGCGGCGTGGTGGAGCCTGCGGCCCATTCAGTCGCTGGCCCGCGAGGTGCGCGAGCTGGAAGAGCATCATCGTGAGCATCTCAACCCCGAAACCACCCGCGAACTCACCAGCCTGGTGACCAACCTTAACCGCCTGTTAACCAGCGAGCGCGAGCGCTACGACAAATACCGCACCACGCTGACCGATCTCACCCACAGCCTGAAAACGCCGCTGGCGGTGCTGCAAAGCACCCTGCGATCGCTGCGTACCGATAAGATGACCGTCAGCCAGGCGGAGCCGGTGATGCTGGAGCAGATCAGCCGGATTTCCCAGCAGATCGGCTATTACCTGCACCGCGCCAGCATGCGCGGCGGCAACGTGCTGATGAGCCGCGAACTGCATTCCGTAGCCCCGCTGCTGGATAACCTGACATCGGCGTTGAACAAGGTGTATCAGCGCAAAGGGGTCACCATCACGCTGGATATTTCCCCGGAAACCATGTTCATGGGCGAGCAGAATGACTTTATGGAAGTGATGGGCAACGTGCTGGATAACGCCTGCAAATATTGCCTGGAGTTTGTCGAGATCACTACCCGGCAAACCGACGACGCGCTGCATCTGTTCGTCGACGACGACGGCCCCGGCATTCCGCTCAGCAAGCGCTCGCTGATCTTCGATCGCGGGCAGCGGGTAGACACGCTGCGTCCCGGCCAGGGGGTGGGGCTGTCGGTGGCCCGGGAGATCGTTGAGCAGTACGGCGGCCAGATTATTCCCGGCGAAAGCCTGCTCGGCGGCGCGCGCATGGAGGTGATTTTTGCCCGGCAGGGCATAAATAGCGCAGAGAGCGGCGGTAATACGCAAAAAACGTCATAAAGGTCATGCAGAGGGGATGCCCCGCGTTATACTCCGCTAAGGTTCTATGCCGACGGAAAATAATATGGACTATCAACTTGATTTAAACTGGCCCGATTTTATTCAGCACCACTGGCAGAAGCGCCCGGTGGTGTTAAAGCGCGGCTTTAAAAACTTTATCGACCCCCTCTCCCCGGACGAACTGGCGGGTCTGGCCATGGAAAACGAAGTGGATAGCCGGCTGGTCAGCCATCTTGACGGGAAATGGCAGGTTAGCCATGGTCCCTTTGAGAGTTATGATCACCTGGGCGAAAGCAACTGGTCGCTGCTGGTGCAGGCCGTCAACCACTGGCATGAACCCACCGCGGCGCTGATGCGCCCGTTCCGCGCCCTGCCCGACTGGCGCACCGACGATTTGATGATCTCTTTCTCGGTGCCGGGCGGCGGGGTTGGTCCGCACCTTGACCAGTACGATGTGTTTATTATCCAGGGCGTGGGCCGCCGCCGCTGGCGCGTGGGCGAAAAAACGCCGCTCAAACAGCACTGCCCGCATCCTGATTTGCTCCAGGTCGATCCGTTCGAAGCGATTATCGACGAAGAGCTGGAGCCGGGCGACATTCTGTATATCCCGCCGGGCTTCCCGCACGAAGGCTATTCGCTGGAAAACTCCATGAACTACTCGGTGGGGTTCCGCGCCCCGAGCGGCCGTGAACTGATTAGCGGCTTCGCCGATTATGTGCTGCAACGTGAGCTCGGCAGCCAGCGCTATACCGATCCGGATGTGCCGACGCGCCAGTACCCGGCGGATATTCAGCCTCAGGAACTGGATAAGCTGCGCGGCATGATGCTCGATCTGATCAACCAACCTGAGCACTTTAACCAGTGGTTTGGCGAGTTTATTACCCAGTCGCGCCACGAACTGGACGTGGCCCCGGCGGAGCCGCCGTACCAGCCGGACGAAGTGTACGACGCGCTGAAACAGGGCGATTCGCTGGTACGCCTCGGCGGCCTGCGCGTGCTGCGCATCGGCGAAGAGGTGTTCGTCAACGGTGAGAGGATCAACAGCCCCCACCGCCCGGCCCTGAACGCGCTGGCGAATAATATTGTGGTCAATGCAGACAAACTGGGGGATGCGCTGGAAGATCCGTCATTCCTGGCAATGCTGGCGGCGCTGGTCAACAGCGGCTACTGGTATTTTTCTGACTAAATAAAAAAGGCAGGTGATCGTCACCTGCCTTGTTATTTACCTGTCATTAGCGCTGGGCGGTCAGCTCGGCAATGCGCACAATCACCGCCACCGCCTTCTCCATACCTTCCAGCGTCACGAACTCATGCTTGCCATGATAGTTATAGCCGCCGGTAAACAGGTTAGGGCACGGCAATCCTTTGAACGACAACTGCGCACCGTCAGTGCCGCCGCGAATCGGCTTCATGAGCGGTTCGATATCACAGTCCCGCATCGCCTGCTGGGCGATGTCGATAATGTGCGGATGCTCTGCCACTTTACCGCGCATATTGTAATAGCTGTCTTCAATCACCAGTTCGATATAGCAGTCCGGGTGCAGCCCTTTGCCGACCTTCTTGGCGATCTCCATCATCTTGCGTTTGCGCGCTTCAAACTTACTGCGGTCAAAATCGCGGATAATGTAGTGCATTTCGGCTTTATCCACGCTTCCCTTCATGCCGTGCAGATGATAAAAGCCTTCGTAGCCCTCCGTCATTTCCGGGCTCTCATCGGCTGGCACTTCGGCGTGGATACGCGCCGCCAGCGAGAGTGCATTGACCATCACGCCTTTGGCCGTGCCGGGATGCACATTGTTGCCGACGATTTTGATGGTCACCGATGCGGCGTTAAAGTTTTCAAACTCCAGTTCGCCCACCCCGCCGCCATCCACGGTGTATGCCCACTGCGCGTTAAACTGTTCGACATCGAAAAACTTCGCGCCCTTACCCACTTCTTCATCCGGCGTAAACGCTACGCGGATATCACCATGGGGAATGTTTTTACCTTTCAGCACGGCCATTGCGGTCATGATTTCCGCTACGCCCGCTTTATCATCCGCACCGAGCAGCGTTTTGCCGTCGGTGGTGATCAACGTCTGGCCCAACAGTTGATGTAGCACCGGGAACATCACGGGTGACAGCACTTCATCGCCAATACCCAGCGCGATATCGCCGCCGCGATAGTTTTCCAGAATTTGTGGATTGACGTTTTTACCGCTGAAATCGGGTGAGGTATCGACATGGGAAATAAAGCCAATCGCCGGCACGGCTTTATCGACGTTGGACGGCAGCGTGCCCATCAACGTGCCATGTTCGCTGAGCGTGACGTTCACCAGCCCCAGCTCTTCCATTTGCGTCTTGAGAATACGCAGCAGCTTCCACTGCCCTTCGGTACCTGGAACCTGACGGACGCCCGCTTTGGACTGCGTGTCCAGCGAGACATAGTGCAAAAAACGTTCAAGTAATTTATCCATGCAGCCACCCTCATTTTTGTGACAACATTATCAATAAGCCCGAAAACACAAATATTGCGCCACATCACTTTTAACCTTTCGGGGGCGAAAAAAAGCCTTATCGCGGGTTTGAGTTACAATTTGTCAGAGTTGTGGTAAATCCCCTGTCAAAGCGTAGTGTAAATCCATGTAAGCAGGGGGATGAGTTCGCATCAAGCATTGGCGATTTCAATGCTTTGCCGTAGAATGCCTGCCCTTGTTAATTTATGTGTCAGCCCAGGTGGTAAATCACAAACCCCGCATCCGGCGATGTCTGTCGATGCGTTAGTTATGGGACAGCGTAAAAAATTGAATAAACAATCCCGTTCGCTTTCGCCGCTGGTTCAACTGGCGGGAATTCAGAAAGGTTTTGATGGTAAAAATGTCATCACTGACTTATCACTGACCATCAATAATGGTGAATTTCTCACGCTGCTAGGCCCGTCGGGCTGCGGTAAGACCACCGTCCTGCGCCTGATTGCTGGCCTGGAAACGGTGGATTCCGGCCAGATTATCCTTGATGGCCAGGAGATCACCGAGGTTCCTGCCGAGCATCGTCACGTCAATACCGTCTTCCAGAGCTATGCCCTTTTTCCGCACATGACCGTGTTTGAAAACGTGGCGTTTGGCCTGCGGATGCAAAAAACCCCGTCGAGCGAGATTACCCCGAGGGTAATGGACGCGCTAAAGATGGTGCAGCTTGACAGTTTTGCCACCCGTAAACCCCATCAACTCTCCGGCGGCCAGCAGCAGCGCGTCGCCATCGCCCGCGCGGTGGTCAACAAGCCGCGCCTGCTGTTGCTGGACGAATCACTCTCCGCGCTGGATTACAAACTGCGTAAACAGATGCAGAACGAGCTGAAAGCGCTCCAGCGTAAGCTCGGCATTACCTTTGTGTTCGTCACCCACGATCAGGAAGAGGCGCTGACCATGTCCGATCGCATCGTGGTGATGCGCGACGGTCGCATCGAGCAGGACGGTACGCCGCGCGAGATCTATGAAGAGCCGAAGAATCTGTTTGTCGCCAGCTTTATCGGCGAAATCAATATCTTCGACGCTACGGTGATTGAGCGGGTAGACGACCAGCGGGTGCGCGCCCGGGTTGAAGGCCGGGAATGCTTTATCTATGTCAATTTCCCGGTGACCGCAGGACAGCAATTAAACGTGCTGTTGCGTCCGGAAGATTTGCGCGTCGAAGAGATTAACGACGCCAGCGAGGCCGAAGGGCTGATTGGCTTTGTGCGCGAGCGCAACTATAAAGGCATGACGCTGGAGTCGGTCGTCGAACTGGAAAACGGCAAAATGGTGATGGTCAGCGAGTTCTTTAACGAGGACGATCCGGACTTTGACCACTCGCTGGACCAGAAGATGGCGGTGAACTGGGTTGAAAGTTGGGAGGTTGTGCTGGCTGATGAAAAGCACGCGTAAATTCCAGAATGTGGTGATCGCCACTATCGTCGGTTGGCTGCTGGTATTTGTTTTTCTGCCCAATCTGATGATCATCGGCACCAGCTTTTTGACCCGCGACGATGCTAACTTCGTCAGCCTGGTCTTTACCCTGGATAACTACGCGCGTCTGCTCGACCCGCTCTACTTCCAGGTATTGCTGCACTCGCTGAATATGGCGCTGATCGCCACGGTGGCCTGTCTGGCGTTGGGCTACCCCTTCGCCTGGTTTCTGGCGCGTCTGCCGGAAAAAGTCCGGCCATTGCTGCTGTTTTTGCTGATTGTGCCTTTCTGGACCAATTCGCTGATCCGCATCTACGGTTTAAAGATTTTTCTCAGCACCAAAGGCTATCTTAATGAGTTTCTGCTGTGGCTGGGCGTGATCGATACGCCGATCCGTATTATGTACACCCCCAGCGCGGTGATCGTCGGGCTGGTGTACATCCTGCTGCCGTTTATGGTGATGCCGCTCTACTCCAGCATCGAGAAGCTCGATAAACCGCTGTTGGAAGCGGCGCGGGATCTCGGGGCCAGCAAATTACAGACCTTTATCCGCATCATTGTGCCGCTGACCATGCCGGGTATCATCGCCGGTTGCCTGCTGGTGATGCTGCCGGCGATGGGCCTGTTTTACGTTTCTGACCTGATGGGCGGCGCGAAAAACCTGCTGATCGGCAACGTGATTAAAAGCCAGTTCCTCAATATCCGCGACTGGCCGTTCGGCTCGGCCACCAGCGTCACCCTGACGGTGGTAATGGGTCTGATGCTGCTGGTTTACTGGCGCGCCGCGCGGTTACTGAATAAGAAGGGAGATCTGGAATGATCGGTCGCCTGCTTCGCGGCGGCTTTATGACCGCCATTTACGCTTATCTGTATATCCCGATCATCATTCTGATCGTCAACTCGTTTAACAGCGCGCGCTTCGGGATCAACTGGCAGGGTTTTACCACCAACTGGTATAGCCTGCTGATGAATAACGACAGTCTGTTGCAGGCGGCGAAACACTCCCTGACCATGGCGATCTTCTCGGCGACGTTCGCCACGCTGATCGGCTCCCTGACCGCCGTAGCGCTCTACCGCTACCGGTTCAGCGGCAAGCCGTTCGTCAGCGGGATGCTGTTTGTGGTGATGATGTCCCCGGATATCGTGATGGCGATTTCGCTGCTGGTGCTGTTTATGCTGCTCGGCATCCAGCTCGGCTTCTGGTCGCTGCTGTTTTCCCATATCACCTTTTGCCTGCCCTTTGTGGTGGTGACGGTCTATTCGCGCCTGAAAGGCTTTGACGTGCGAATGCTGGAAGCCGCACGCGATCTGGGTGCCGGTGAGATCACCATCCTGCGCAAAATTATTCTGCCGCTGGCGATGCCCGCCGTCGCCGCGGGATGGGTGCTGAGCTTTACCCTGTCGATGGATGACGTGGTGGTATCGTCATTCGTTACCGGCCCGAGCTACGAAATTTTGCCGCTGAAGATCTACTCCATGGTGAAAGTCGGCGTTTCTCCGGAAGTTAACGCCCTGGCCACCATTCTGCTGGTGCTGTCGCTGGTGCTGGTGATTGCCAGCCAGCTGATCGCACGCGATAAAACCAAAAGTCTGGCTCGTTCGTCAGGCTAAATAAAACAGGAGACGTAAGAGTGAAAAAATGGTCACGCCACCTGCTTGCCGCCGGTGCATTAGCCCTGGGAATGAGCGCCGCCCATGCGGATGACAGTAAAACCGTCTACTTCTATAACTGGACCGAGTATGTACCGCCGGGCCTGCTGGAGCAGTTCACCAAAGAGACCGGCATTAAAGTGATTTATTCGACCTATGAGTCGAACGAAACCATGTACGCCAAGCTGAAAACCTATAAAGAAGGCGCGTACGATCTGGTGGTGCCGTCGACCTATTTTGTCGACAAAATGCGCAAGGAAGGCATGATCCAGAAGATCGACAAAAGCAAACTGACCCACTTCCATAACCTCGACCCGGCGATGCTCAACAAGCCGTTCGACCCCAACAATGATTACTCTATCCCGTATATCTGGGGCGCCACGGCGATTGGCGTGAACAGCGAAAATATCGATCCGAAAACCGTGACCCGCTGGGCGGATCTGTGGAAACCGGAATACAAAGGCAGCCTGCTGTTGACCGACGACGCCCGCGAAGTGTTCCAGATGGCGCTGCTGAAGCTGGGCCTGTCGGGTAACACCACCGACCGGAAAGAGATCGAACAGGCATACCATGAACTGCAAAAACTGATGCCTAACGTGGCGGCGTTCAACTCCGATAACCCAGCCAACCCCTATATGGAAGGCGAAGTGAATCTCGGAATGGTGTGGAACGGCTCGGCGTGGGTAGCGCGTCAGGCGGGCACGCCGCTGGAGATCGTCTGGCCGGAAGAAGGCGGGATTTTCTGGATGGACAGCCTGTCGATTCCTTCTAACGCCAAAAACGTTGATGGCGCGATGCAGCTGATTAACTTCCTGCTGCGCCCGGACGTGGCGAAGCAGGTGGCGGAAACCATCGGCTATCCGACGCCAAACCTTGAAGCGCGCAAACTGCTGAGTAAAGAGGTATCCGGTGATAAATCCCTCTATCCGGATCAGGCGACGATTGATAAAGGCGAATGGCAGAACGATGTCGGCGACGCCAGCGCCATTTATGAAGAGTATTATCAGAAACTGAAAGCGGGCCGTTAAGCGTTTGCCAGGCGGAGCGCCCTGCTCCGCCTGATGTTTTACAGACCTTTGAGCAACCGCTCGACAAACTCCGGTACCACTTCACTCGCCAGCCCGTAGTGCTTCTCTTCGAATTCGCTGCCGACCTGGCTCGGCTCCAGATTTAACTCCACGGTATGCGCGCCATGCAGCCGCGCTTCGTGAACGAATCCCGCTGCCGGATAAACGTGCCCGGAGGTGCCGATAGCAATAAACACATCCGCCATCGCCAGCGCCTGATAAATCTCATCCATCCCTAATGGCATTTCGCCAAACCAGACGACGTGCGGGCGCAGCGGCGCAGGGAACTGGCAACAGTGGCATTTATCGTTGCCGGTGACGTCCTGGGTCCACTCGAGGATCTGTCCGCTTTGCGAACAGCGCACTTTCAGCAGCTCGCCATGCATATGAATAATATTATGGTTACCCGCCCGCTCATGGAGATTATCGATATTCTGGGTGATCAGCATAAACCGATCGCCCAGCGCCTGCTCCAGCTCCGCCAGCGCCAGATGGGCGGCGTTGGGTTGGATTTCGGGCTGCTGCAACTGGCGACGACGGGCGTTATAGAACGCCTGCACCAGTTGCGGATCGCGGACAAAGCCTTCCGGCGTCGCCACATCTTCGACACGGTGCTCTTCCCATAGCCCATCGGTGGCGCGAAAGGTGCGGATCCCGGATTCCGCCGAGATCCCCGCGCCGGTTAACACCACGACTCTTGGTTTATCCATCGCTTCGGGTACTCCATTCTGGAAAAATAACCGCTGCCGCAACCGCTCGCGCAGCCGACGCTTGTTTCTTTTAAATCGCAGTAAACGGTGCTGACGACGCGCTAGCATAGCAACCTCAGAAAGTTAATCCGTTAGATGGAGGAACGCAGCGCCGCGCATTCCTCCGGCATCCCCGTGCCTTGCCGCTTCAATACGCGGCGTCCGGGCGACGGGAAGGAGCGCACCGGGCAAACGCGCGCCCAGCGCTTCAGTCAGGTACGAAAAATTCGATAAACCGCCGCCAATCACCACCAGATGCGCATCGACAACCGTCAGCCAGTTGCCGAGGCAGATCGCCAGCAGGTCGACAAAACGTTCGACGTGGGCGCGCGCATTGTCGTCACCGGCATGCCAGCGGGCGATAATTTCCGGGGCCTCCAGTGATTCATGGTAGAAGTGATGATACAGCCATGCAAAGCCGGGCCCGGAAAGAAAGGTCTCCGCGCAGCCGTGCTGGCCGCAGCCGCAGCGCTTAATGGGGATGTCCCAGCTCAGCAGCGCCACCGCATCGATGGGCAACCGGGTGTGGCCGAACTCCCCGGTAATATAATTGCGGCCGGTGACCGCTTTGCCGTTAACCACCAGCCCGCCGCCGACGCCGGTGCCGAGGATCAATCCCATCACCACCGGATAGCGGCGAAATTCCTCATCCCAGGCTTCGGAGAGCGCAAAGCAGTTGGCATCGTTGTCGATGCGCACATCGCGATTCAGCAAACGGCTTAAATCGGCGCGTACCGGATGGCCGGAAGCGGCAGGTAGATTGGCGGCGTACAGCAATCCGTCATCCGTTTCCGGCATACCGGGAATGCCGATGCCGACATGCCCCTGTATGCCGAACTGCGCATCGGCTTCGCTCACCAGGCCGGTAACCGCCGCGAGAAATCCCGAATAGCTATCGTGGGGCGTGGGGACACGTTTTTCATACTGCAACTGCCGCGCCGCGTTATAGACGCCGAGCGCGATTTTACTGCCGCCGATATCAAAACCGTAGTACATCCCTGCCCCCTGTGATTATTGCCCGCTCAGCACCCGCGCCGGGTCGATACGGCTGGCGCGCCGCGCCGGATACCAGCTTGCCACCAGGCTCAGCACCAGTGCGGTGATCAACACATATACCACATCCATGATGTGAAGTTCTGATGGCAGGAAATCGATAAAGTAAATATCGCCGGACAAGAAATGGTGGCCGATGAGCTTCTCAATCCACGCGATAATGTTGGTGAGTTGCCAGGAAGCCAGCACGCCGATCACCACGCCGCTGACGCTGCCCACCAGCCCCGCCAGCAAACCGTACCACACGAAAATGGCGCGGATCAGCCCGTCTTTTGCCCCCAGTGTGCGCAATACCGCGATATCGCTGCTCTTGTCTTTAACGGCCATCACCAGCGTGGAAACGATGTTGAAGCAGGCGACGCCAATCACCAGCACCATCGCCAGATACATGATGGCGCGGATCATCTGGATATCGCGATACATATAGCCGTAAGTGCCGATCCAGCTCTTGATATACACATAGGCGTTGGTGACTTCGCCCGCGTCGCGCACCAGCTTGTTGGCGTTAAAGACGTCATTCACTTTGATGGCGATGCCAGTGACGCTATCGCCCATGTCCAGATACTGTTGGGCATCCTGCATCGGCACCATGGCCAGGCTGTGATCGAGCTGGCCGCTGAGCTGTAAAATCCCGGCGATTTGCAGGCGCACCCGCCTGGGTTGCAGCAGCTTATTTTCCCCGTCAGAGTTGGGGATCATGATCGAGATCCAGTCGCCCTGCTTCACCTTCAGCGCATCGGCCACGCCTTTGCCGATAATGATCTGCTGCTGCCCGGCCCTGAAGTTTTGCCAGGCGTTGTTCTGCACGTACTTCGGCAACGCGCTCAGATGGGTTTCCTGCTCCGGGTCGACGCCCTTCACCTGAATCGCCCGCAGGTTGACGCCGCTCTCAATCAGGCCGGTGAAGTTGATATACGGCGCGGCGGCTTCAATGCCGGGCACTTTTTCCACCCGCGCCAGCACCTCGGGCCAGCCTTTCCACGGCTGATCCACCGGCTCGATTTCCCCGTGCGGCACCACCGCCAGAATGCGGTTATTGAGCTCGCGCTCGAAGCCGTTCATGGCACTCAGGCCCATGATCAGCACCGCCACGCCCAGCGCGATGCCCAGCGTGGAGATAACCGAAATCAGCGACACCATGCCGCTGCGCCGCCGTCCCCGGCTAAAGCGCAGGCCAATCAGTAAGGAAAGTGGGCTCGCCATTACTGCGCTCCCATCAGGGTCAGTTCGCTGCTGAGATGCCCGTCGCGCATTTCCAGCTGGCGGCCCATCCGGCGCGCCAGTTGCAGATCGTGGGTCACCACCAGAAACGCGGTGCCCTGCTGCTGGTTCAGCTCGCCCAGCAGCGCGAAGATGCTGTCGGCATTGCGGGCATCAAGGTTGCCGGTGGGTTCGTCCGCCATCACCAGCCGGGGTTTATTCACCAGCGCACGGGCAATCGCCACGCGCTGGCGCTCGCCGCCGGAAAGCTCGGACGGACGGTGGTTGCTGCGATGCCCCAGCCCGACGGCATTTAACATCTCAAGCGCCCGCGCCTGGGTTTCATCGGTTTTTTTCTTGCCGATCAGCAGCGGCATCGCCACGTTTTCCAGCGCGGTGAAATCCGGCAGCAGGTGGTGGAACTGGTAAATAAAGCCCAGTTCCCGGTTGCGCAGCTCGGCCTTCGCCGCGGACGACATGCCGCTCATGGCTTTGCCGTCGAAAATCACATCGCCGGAGGTCGGTGTATCTAACCCGCCGAGCAGATGCAGCAGGGTACTTTTCCCGGACCCGGAACTGCCGACAATCGCCATCATCTCGCCGCTCTGGATCGTAAAACTGACGTTATGCAACACGTCGGTCTGCACGTTCCCTTCCTGATAGCGTTTGCACAGGTTGTCGCACTGCAACAGGACAGAATTACTCATAACGTAAAGCCTCAGCGGGTTGAGTGGCGGCGGCGCGCCAGGACGGATACAGCGTGGATAACAGCGCGATAGCCATGGCGATTAACGCGATAGCGATCACCTGTAACGGTTCGATAGCGACTGGCAGCGCCGCGCCGTCGAGGAATGCGCCGATAATCGGCATTAAATTATTCAGCTGGCTGGCCAGCAACGCGCCGAGCAATGCGCCCAACAGCGCGCCGATAACGCCGGCGCCGGCCCCCTGAACCATAAACACCGCCATGATCTGGCGCGGCGTCAGCCCCTGGGTTTGCAGGATCGCCACTTCGCCCTGCTTCTCCATCACCATCAGGCCGAGAGACGTGATGATATTAAACGCGGCGACGGCGACGATCAGGCTCAGCAGCAGCCCCATCATGTTTTTTTCCATACGCACCGCCTGGAACAGCTCGCCCTTGCGCTCGCGCCAGTCTTTCCATTCGGTGCCCGGCGGCAGGGTTTGCTGGCTCAGCACGTCCACTTTCAGCGGCTCGTTGAGCCACAGACGCCAGCCGGTGATATTCCCTGCCGGATAGCGCATCAGGCGCGAAGCATCCTGGATATTCACCAGCATCTGATAGCCGTCCACTTCGCTGTTAGCGGCGAAGGTGCCGATCACAGTAAACAGCCGCTGGCTCGGCAGGCGGCCCATCGGGGTGAACTGGCTGGCGGACGGGACCATCAGGCGCAACGGGTCGCCGCGTTTCACACCCAGTTGACCGGCTAGCTGCTCGCCGAGGATCACGTTGTACTTCCCGGCAGCCAAATCGGTTTGCTTCACGTTCACAAGATACGGCGTAAGCGGGTCGTCTTTAGCCGGATCGATACCCAGCATCACACCCACCGCCACGCTGCGCGGGCTTTGCAGCACCACATCGCCGGTCGTCAACGGCGCGATGCGCTTAACGCCCTGCAGCCTGAGGTCTTGCTCGGGAAGCTGTTGCGGATTGACTGAGCCCTTTGGCGTGGTAATCAACGCCTGCGGCATCAGTCCAAGAATGTTGTTTTGCAGCTCGCGCTCGAAGCCGTTCATCACCGACAACACCGTGACCAGCGCCATTACGCCAAGGGTAATGCCAATGGTGGAGAGCCAGGAGACAAAGCGACCGAAGCGGTCTGCTGCGCGGCCCCGCATATAGCGCAGGCCGATAAATAAAGCGACAGGTTGGTACATGAAATCCATCTGATTGCTTTGCAAAGTAACCCGGGAGTATATAAGCCTGCCGGAATCAAGTAAATGAAATACAACGTCTTTTTGTTTCACCGCCTCAGGTAAAAACAGAGTGAAATCAAACTGATAAACGAGACGGCGTGTAAGCATTGCGCTTTTCAGGTGTTTTCACCCTGCGATTTATCCTGAAATCAGCGGCGTTTTAGCGGTAAAAGTGACAGCGTCACTTAAATCCCGTTGCTAAGTTTGTGTTACGCTTTGCTAAAGCAGATCGATCGCGGATAATAATGACAGTCCGCATTCATCGCGATAACCCATTCGTGCGCCAGACTTTACCGGGTCGCGGGTCACAACGAGAAACGCTAAAACACGCTATGTCTGAACAATATCGTTATTCCTTGCCCGCCAAACCGGGCGACCAACGTCTCCTGGGCGAACTCACCGGCGCGGCCTGCGCCACGGAAGTGGCGGAAATGGCGGAACGCCATGCCGGGCCGGTGGTGCTGATTGCCCCTGATATGCAAAATGCCCTGCGTCTGCACGATGAAATCCGCCAGTTTACCGACAGCATGGTAATGAATCTGGCGGACTGGGAAACCCTGCCTTACGACAGTTTCTCGCCGCACCAGGACATTATCTCTTCACGCCTGTCAACGCTGTATCAACTGCCCGCCATGCAGCGCGGCGTGCTGATCCTGCCGGTCAATACCCTGATGCAGCGCGTATGCCCGCACAGTTTCCTGCACGGCCATGCGCTGGTAATGAAAAAAGGCCAGCAGCTGTCGCGCGACGCGCTGCGCGGCCAGCTGGAACAGGCGGGCTACCGCCATGTGGATCAGGTCATGGAGCATGGCGAATACGCCACGCGCGGCGCCTTGCTCGACCTGTATCCGATGGGTAGCGCCCAGCCCTATCGCCTCGATTTTTTCGATGACGAGATCGACAGCCTGCGGCTGTTTGACGTCGATACCCAGCGCACGCTGGAGGAAGTTGAGGCCATCAACCTGCTGCCGGCGCACGAATTCCCCACCGATAAAAACGCCATTGAACTGTTTCGCACCCACTGGCGTGACCGCTTCGAGGTGAAGCGCGACGCCGAACATATCTATCAACAGGTGAGTAAAGGCGCCCTGCCTGCCGGTATCGAGTACTGGCAGCCGCTGTTTTTCAGCGAGCCGCTGCCCGCACTGTTCAGCTATTTCCCGGCCAATACGCTGGTGGTCAATACCGGCGATCTGGAAACCAGCGCCCAACGCTTCTGGGCCGATACCGTGGCGCGCTTTG
Source organism: Atlantibacter hermannii (assembly GCF_009907385.1). Lineage (GTDB taxonomy): Bacteria > Pseudomonadota > Gammaproteobacteria > Enterobacterales > Enterobacteriaceae > Atlantibacter > Atlantibacter hermannii_A. Next base: position 70,204 of record NZ_JAAATR010000033.1, on the reverse strand, counting down.
AGAATCGCGGCGTTGACCCGATGCGTCCGCTGCTGCCGCCGGAACAGCTATGGCTGCGCACCGACGAGCTGTTCAGCGAGCTTAAGCACTGGCCGCGCGTGCAACTTAAAACCGAGGCGCTGCCGGAAAAGGCCGCCAATACCAATCTCGGCTATCAGCCGCTGCCGGAACTGTCGGTCAAAGCGCAGCAGAAAGCGCCGCTGGACGATCTGCGTAAGTTTCTTGAATCCTTCGACGGCCCGGTGGTGTTTTCGGTCGAGAGCGAAGGCCGCCGCGAAGCCCTGTCTGAACTGCTGGCGCGCATTAAGATCGCCCCGAAAAAGCTCTATCGCTTTGATGAGGCCGGCGGTCAGGGCCGCTATGTGATCCTGGGCGCTGCGGAGCGCGGGTTTATCGATACCCGCCGTCAGCGGGCGCTGATTTGCGAAAGCGATCTGCTGGGCGAGCGCGTGGCGCGCCGCCGCCAGGACAATCGCCGCACTATCAACCCGGATACGCTGATCCGCAACCTGGCGGAACTGCATACCGGCCAGCCGGTGGTGCATCTGGAGCACGGCGTGGGCCGCTATGCCGGGATGACCACCCTTGAAGCAGGCGGCATCACCGGCGAATACCTGATTTTGACCTACGCCAACGACGCCAAACTGTATGTGCCGGTGTCGTCGCTGCATCTGATCAGCCGCTACGCCGGAGGGGCGGAGGAGAACGCGCCGCTGCATAAGCTGGGCAGCGACGCCTGGTCCCGGGCGCGGCAAAAAGCGGCAGAAAAAGTTCGCGACGTGGCGGCGGAGTTGCTGGACATTTATTCCCAGCGCGCGGCGAAAACCGGCTTTGCGTTTAAGCACGATCGCGAGCAGTACCAGCTGTTCTGCGACAGTTTCCCGTTTGAAACCACGCCGGATCAGGCCCAGGCCATTAACGCGGTGCTGAGCGATATGTGTCAGCCCCTGGCGATGGACCGGCTGGTGTGCGGCGACGTCGGCTTCGGCAAAACTGAAGTGGCGATGCGCGCGGCATTTCTGGCGGTGGAGAACAACAAACAGGTCGCCGTGCTGGTGCCGACCACCCTGCTGGCCCAGCAGCATTTCGATAACTTCCGCGACCGTTTCGCCAACTGGCCGGTACGCATTGAAATGCTGTCGCGCTTTCGCAGCGCCAAAGAGCAGACTCAGGTGCTGGAACAGGCCGCCGAAGGCAAAATCGATATCCTGATCGGCACCCACAAGCTGTTGCAAAGCGACGTGCAGTGGAAAGATTTGGGCCTGCTGATCGTCGATGAAGAGCACCGCTTTGGGGTACGTCATAAAGAGCGCATCAAAGCGATGCGCGCCGACGTCGATATCCTGACGCTGACCGCCACGCCGATCCCTCGAACCCTGAATATGGCGATGAGCGGCATGCGCGATCTGTCGATTATCGCCACCCCGCCGGCGCGCCGTCTGGCGGTAAAAACTTTTGTGCGCGAATACGACAGCCTGGTGGTGCGCGAAGCTATCCTGCGTGAGATCCTGCGCGGCGGCCAGGTTTACTATCTGTACAACGACGTGGAGAACATCCAGAAAGCCGCCGACCGGCTGGCAACGCTGGTGCCGGAAGCGCGTATCGCCATCGGCCACGGCCAGATGCGCGAGCGCGAACTGGAACGGGTGATGAACGATTTCCACCACCAGCGTTTTAATGTGCTGGTGTGCACCACCATTATCGAAACCGGTATCGACATCCCCACCGCCAATACCATTATCATTGAGCGCGCCGATCATTTCGGCCTGGCGCAGCTGCACCAGCTGCGGGGTCGCGTGGGCCGTTCGCACCACCAGGCCTACGCCTGGCTGTTGACTCCGCATCCGAAAGCGATGACCACCGACGCGCAAAAACGTCTTGAGGCTATCGCGTCGCTGGAGGATTTAGGCGCGGGCTTCGCGCTGGCGACCCACGACCTGGAAATTCGCGGTGCCGGTGAGCTGCTTGGCGAAGGCCAGAGTGGTCAAATGGAAACCATCGGCTTCTCGTTGTACATGGAGCTGCTGGAAAACGCGGTAGATGCGCTGAAAGAAGGCCGCGAGCCGTCGCTGGAAGATCTCACCAGCCAGCAAACCGAGGTGGAGCTGCGGATGCCGTCGCTGCTGCCGGAGGATTTCATCCCCGATGTGAACACCCGCCTGTCGTTCTATAAGCGCATCGCCAGCGCCAAAAAGCCGGGTGAGCTGGACGAAATTAAAGTGGAGCTGATCGACCGTTTCGGCCTGCTGCCGGATGCGGCGCGTAATCTGCTGGATATCGCCCGATTGCGCCAACTGGCGCAGAAAATGGGCATTCGCAAGATTGAGGCCCACGATAAGGGCGGCGTGATTGAGTTTGCCGAGAAAAACCATGTCGACCCGGTATGGCTGATCGGGTTACTGCAAAAATCGCCGCAGCATTTCCGGCTGGATGGCCCGACGCGCCTGAAGTTTTTCCAGGATCTCAACGAGCGTAAAACCCGGATGGATTGGGTGACGCAGTTTATGTCCCAGGTGCAGGAAAACGCGGTGGCATAAACGACATAAGCCCGGCGCAACGCCGGGTTTTTTTATGCCCGGTGAATAATTTACAAAATATTTCAATCCTCCAGGATTTCCCTGGACGGCGCTGGTCATACTTCCCTCTTCTGCCCATTACAAAACCTTAACATTCATAGGGTTATTCATATGACTTCTTCATTGCGCATTTTTCGCTGGATCACCTGGTTTAGCGTTATCGCCACGCTGGCCGTCGCGCTGCCAACGCGCGCCAATACCTACCCACTACCGCCTGCGGGCAGTCGCCTGATCGGTGAAAATCAATTCCATGTGGTTGAGCCCGGCGGCGGTTCGCTGGAGGCCATCGCTAAACAGTACAACGTCGGTTTTCTGGCGCTGATGCAGGCCAACCCCGGCGTTGACCCGTATGTCCCGCGTGAAGGCAGCGTGCTGACTATCCCGCGCCAGATGCTGCTGCCGGATGCCCCGCGCGAAGGCATCCTGATCAACCTCGCAGAGCTGCGCCTTTACTACTTCCCGCCGGGCACTAACAGCGTGACGGTGTACCCGATTGGCATCGGCCAGCTGGATGGCGACACCCTGACGCCAACCATGAAAACCAGCGTCTCGCAAAAGCGCGCCAACCCGACCTGGACGCCGACCGCCAATATCCGCGCCCGCTATCTGAAGCAGGGGATCACCCTACCGGCAGTCGTGCCCGCCGGGCCGGACAACCCGATGGGGCATCATGCAATCCGCCTGGCGGCCTACGGCGGCGTTTATCTGCTGCACGGCACCAACGCCGATTTCGGCATCGGGATGCGCGTAAGCTCGGGCTGTATCCGCCTGCGCGATGACGATATCAAACACCTGTTCAGCGTGGTGGATGTGGGCACGAAGGTGAACATCATTAACGAGCCGCTGAAAATCTCCAGCGAGCCGGATGGCCGCCAGATTGTTGAGGTTCATCAGCCGCTGTCGAAGGATATCAACGACGATCCGCAAACCCTGCCGATCAACCTGAGTGACGGCGCGCAGCGCTTCCGTAGCCAGCCGACGGTGAATGGCGACGTGATGAATCATGCCATGGAGTTGCGCTCCGGGATGCCGGTAGACGTAACCCGGCATGGCGACACCCGCTCTCAGCAGGAAATCTAAAAAAATGGCCTCGCTAAGCGAGGCCATTTGTTTTAATGAGGTGGCGTTAGCGGCCAGTCATGGTCAGACCGCCTGGAATGGCTTTCTGCATGCGATGCCAGATCTCACCACTCTCATGACCGTAGCGGCGCACGCTTTCATATACCTGATCGTGCAGCCCGTCTTCACAGATCTTCGCCAGCCGGTGGTAGAAACCTAACGCCAGGCTGCGTGCTTCCGGATTGGCAAAATAGTGGCGGCCAATGCGGGTATACAGCCCTTTCATCCCGTTGAGGATCAGGCCGTAAATCGGATTGCCGGACGCAAAGGCCAGCCCGCGAAAGATGTTGTAGTCAAGATTCGCGAACGCATCGGCGTGATCTTCCACTTCCGTGGCGGTAGCCAGCACTTCCAGCGCTTTATCCGGATGCTGACGAAACGCGGTACGGATAAAAATGGTCGCGATATTGGTACGCACCGACAGCAAGTTATCGATCAGCTGCGGAACGCTTTCGTGATCGAGGCGCGCCAGCGTTTCAAGGATGTTCAGCCCGGACGTTTCCCAGAAGTTATTCACTTTGGTCGGTTTGCCGTGTTGAATGGTCAACCAGCCGTCGCGCGCCAGGCGCTGCAACACTTCGCGCAGCGTGGTGCGGGTGACGCCGATTAACTCGGAGAGCTCACGTTCCGCCGGAAGGATCGTCCCCGGTGGGAAGCGATTATTCCAGATACTTTCAATGATGTACTCTTCAGCGAAACCCGCCGGGCTTTGCGCCTTTATAACCATAGTGAGATACCCATACACAGCATTTTACAAAATTCACTCATCATACCAGACGCATTTCCTGACAGATAGCGAAGTCTCAGGGGAAAAAGGGGATCGCGGTTTGCTTTTTATTAATTCCCGGCACGTTTAAAACCCCGTTTTAGCTTGCCTGGAACACACGCGAGCGCTAGGATTTTCCGTCGCCCCACCCACCCTTATTCAGAAGGAGTAAAAGCTTGACCATGGAAATGTCATTCGGACGCGCCCTTTACCGTAATTTTCTCGGTCAGTCTCCCGACTGGTACAAAGTAACACTGCTGTCATTTCTGGTACTTAATCCGATCATCTTTTTCATCAGCCCGTTTGTGGCCGGATGGTTTCTGGTGGCCGAATTCATTTTCACCCTGGCGATGGCGCTGAAATGCTATCCGCTGCTGCCGGGCGGGCTACTGGCTATCGAAGCGGTAGCGATCGGCATGACCACGCCAGGCCATATCCGGGAGGAGATAAGCGCTAACCTTGAAGTGCTGTTACTGCTGATGTTTATGGTGGCGGGCATCTACTTTATGAAGCAACTCCTGTTGCTGATTTTCACTAAACTGCTGCTGGGCATCCGCTCTAAGGTTTTGCTGTCGCTGGCGTTTTGTTTTGCCGCCGCGTTTTTATCTGCCTTCCTGGATGCGTTGACGGTCGTCGCGGTGGTAATTAGCGTTGCGGTAGGCTTTTACAGCATCTACCACCGCTACGCCAGTACCCGTCACGACAGCAGTGATTTACAGGATGACTCCACGCTCGAAGAGGACAGCCGCGCCAATCTGGAAAAATTCCGCGCCTTTCTGCGCAGCCTGATGATGCATGCCGGAGTCGGCACCGCGCTCGGCGGCGTAATGACGATGGTAGGCGAACCCCAGAATCTGATTATCGCGAAAGCCGCCGACTGGCACTTTGTCGATTTCTTGATACGCGTTGCCCCGGTAAGCGTACCGGTACTGTTCTGTGGCCTCGCAACCTGTTTTATCGTCGAGAAAATGCACTGGTTTGGCTACGGCGAGCCGCTGCCGGACTCGGTTCGCCAGGTACTGCGCGAGTTTGACGAAAAAAGCACCCGCGAGCGCACCCGTCAGGACAAAATGAAGCTGGTGGTTCAGGGGATTATCGCCGTGTGGCTGATCGTCGCGCTGGCCCTGCATCTGGCCGAGGTCGGCCTGATTGGTCTGTCGGTGATTGTTTTCGCTACCGCGCTGTGCGGCGTCACCGACGAGCATGCCATCGGCAAAGCCTTCACGGAAGCGCTGCCGTTTACCGCGCTACTGACGGTATTTTTCGCCGTCGTGGCGGTCATCATCGACCAGAAACTGTTCTCGCCGATCATCACTTTTGTGCTGGAAGCCGCGCCGCATGCGCAGTTGTCGCTTTTTTATTTGTTTAACGGCCTGCTGTCATCGATTTCCGATAACGTGTTTGTCGGCACAGTGTATATTAACGAAGCCAAAACTGCGCTGGAGCAGGGGCTTATCGATCGCAATCAGTTTGAACTGCTGGCAGTGGCGATTAACACCGGCACCAATTTGCCGTCGGTGGCGACGCCTAACGGCCAGGCGGCGTTTCTGTTCCTGCTCACCTCGGCTCTGGCGCCATTGATTCGCCTGTCGTATGGACGCATGGTATGGATGGCGCTTCCCTATACGCTGGTGCTCACCTTAACGGGGCTGGCCTGCATTGAATTTATCTTGATGCCCGCCACAGAGTGGATGCTCGCGCATGGCTGGATCGCGACAGCATGATTATTATGGCGCGCGAATTGAATAACTAATAAACCGCCGTCTTCACAGGCGCGTTGAATGATGAATATCCGATTAATTTGTTATTTTTGTTGTCCTTAGTGGCGTGCCAGGCGAATTCGTTTACACTGCCCTCTCGACGCATACAGCAGGGAATTTGATTATGTTGCGATATTTAAACCAGTGCTCCCACGGTCGCGGCGCATGGCTTCTGATGGCGATGACGGCGTTTGCCCTCGAGCTGGTTGCGCTGTGGTTTCAGCATGTGATGAAACTGCAGCCGTGCGTATTATGTATTTACGAGCGCTGCGCGTTATTCGGCATTATGGGCGCGGGTATTCTTGGCGCCATCGCTCCCAGGACGCCGCTGCGTTTTGTGGCGATTGGCGTATGGATTTACAGCGCGTGGCAAGGCGTGGCGCTGGCCTATGAACACACCATGATGCAACTGCACCCCTCACCGTTCGTCACCTGCGACTTCGCCGCGCGTTTCCCGGGCTGGCTGCCGCTGGATAAATGGCTGCCGCAGGTTTTCGTCGCCAGTGGCGATTGCTCGGTACGTCAGTGGGAATTTTTGTCGCTGGAGATGCCGCAGTGGCTGCTGGGAATTTTCGCGGCTTATCTGGTTGTCGCACTGCTGGTGCTGATCGCTCAGCCGTTTAAACCGCGCAAACGCGATCTGTTCGGCCGTTACTAACAAAGGAATTTCACAGGCCCTGAAGCAAAGCTTCGGGGCTTTTTTTTGCCCGGCGATCAGAACAGCGCAAACAGCAGCGCAACGGGGAAGCTCATCGGCCAGGTCGCGCCGATTAACGCCGCGCTCAGTAATTTAATCCGCACCCGATCTTTGGCAATAAAGAACGTCACCACGGCGGCGAGGCTCGCCATCACGATGTAAAACACCCACATTTTTTGATACAGCGTCATAGAAAATAGCGATCCGTTGAATAAACGGGCGGCACTATGCGCGGATTTTTCTCTGACATCAAGTTTATTAACCAAACCGCAGCATTTCTACCACTAAATTTCCGGTTATATTCAACAAAAAACCGCCTGCTAAGAGGCGGTTGTATGTCGTTCCCGACATTTAGTGTGACGGTTCCGAAGCCTGCTGGCTCTGTTGTTGGAGGATCCTGAAGATCTGGTCTTTCAGGTGCAGTTTCTCTTTTTTGAGCCGGGCGACCTCCTCGCAATAACCCCTGCCATTTGCGCCTTCACGGCGGCTTATTTCCTGGTCCAGGGCATTATGCTTCTCGACGAGCGATTCGAAACGCGGATGTTCAGCTTTGAGGCGGGGAATTAAATCACGGTACTCTGGGAACATAGGCCTTCCTCTGTAAAGTGGATGACGGTGTCGCCTTTGCAGCGACACGTTCACTCTACGACTTTTTACTGAGACCGGGGAAAGCGGATGGCGATTTTGTGAGCAGGGTCCGGCTGGTTAGCACAATCTGACGTCGCGTCGGGATTACTGCGCCCAGTCGGGTTTGTTGAGGATGTGATCCTGCCAGTCGCGCACCGTGGATTCTTTCACCGCGATATTACGCACGGAAATCCGCTCGGCGTGCATCGCCGCTTTGGAACCGGTACGCAGCGGATGCCAGACCGGCAAGTCTTTCCCTTCCGCCAGCAGACGGTAGGCGCAGCTCGGCGGCAGCCACTCGAAGGTTGGCAGGTTTTCGCGGGTCAACTTGATGCAGTCCGGCTCATACTCGAAGCGGCGTTCGTAGTTGCGGCACTGGCAGGTTTTGATATTAAGCTGCTTGCAGGCGACGTTGGTGAAGTAGATTTCGTCGGTGTCTTCGTCCATCAGCTTGTGCAGGCAGCACTGGCCGCAGCCATCGCACAGGGATTCCCACTCCGCATCGCTCATTTCATCGAGAGTTTTTTGTTGCCAGAAAGGTCTATCGCTCATGCCAGGGTCCGCCGCTAAAAGTCAGCGCACCTTATAAACACTATCGCCCCCGGATGCAAGTGTTGCCGCCCCGGACGAGGCGGCTCAGCGGTTACAGGACGCGTGTCGTCAGGGTGCGATCGTTAAAGGTAATTTCCAGTTCGTCGCCGCTTACCAGCGGCCCGACGCCTTCCGGCGTGCCGGTCAGCACGATGTCCCCGGCGCGCAGGGTAAAGTAGCGGCTCATATAGGCAATCAAGGGAATGATTTTATGGATCATGTCTTTGGTATTGCCGTTCTGACGCATTTCGCCGTTGACCTTCAGGCCCAGCGTGACATTCTGCGGATCGCTGCCAAATTCCGTTGCCGGAATAAAACCGGAGATCGGGCAGGCATTATCAAACCCTTTGGCTTTTTCCCACGGGTGACCGCCCTTCTTCATTTTCGACTGCACGTCGCGCAGCGTCAGATCCAGCGCGACGCCATACCCGGCGATGGCCTGATTGACGTGGTCTTCGGTCGCCTGCCGCAGCGTCGAGCCAATCAGCACCGCAAGTTCCACTTCATGGTGCACCGATCCCAGCCCCTGAGGCAGCACCAGCGGCTGGCGAATATCGCACAGCGCGGTTTCCGGTTTGATAAACAGTACCGGCTCATCAGGCGGCGTGCTGCCCATCTCCTGAATGTGTTTGCTGTAATTGCTGCCTACGCAAACCACTTTATTCACCGGAAAATCCAGCAGCGCCCCTTGCCAGTTATGGTGTTGATACATGATGTTCCCTCTGCGTTGTACGGTATGATTATTTTTTGGCCGGTGCGTTATCGTCGTTGCGCATGATTGCGTCGGCCATCATGCCAATACTGATAGCAAAATAGTAAGAACGATTCCATGTCATCAGCGTACGGAAATTTTGCAGCGCAATAAATCCCCGGTTCTGACCATCATCCGGAATGACGATCCAGGCATTTTGCTGCCCATCCGGCTGGAGACCGTTTTGTTGAAAGGCCACGCCTAGCGCCTGCCACTGGGCAACGGTTTTACGCTGTGCCGTTTTGGTCCCGGCCAGCGCGGTATCGAAATCAGCAGGCAGCGTGACTTGCTGGCCCCACTCCTCGCCGCGCTTCCAGCCTTCGCTCGCCAGATAATTGGCGCTGGAGGCGAACACATCGTTAACGTTGTTCCAGATATCCATTTTGTCGTCGCCGTCGCCGTCAGCGCCGTAGCGTAGATAAGAGCTGGGCATAAACTGGTTTTGCCCCATTGCGCCCGCCCAGGAGCCTTTCATCTGGCTGGCTTCGATATGCCCTTCATCCACCATCTTCAATGCCGCGATCAGTTCCTTAGTGAAGAAAGCCTCGCGACGCCCTTCAAAAGCCAGGCTCGCCAGGGCGGAGAAGATGTCTTCATCACCCTGCACTTTGCCGAACCGGCTTTCCAGCGCCCAGAGCGCGACCAGGTACTGCGGCTGAACGCCGTAACGCTGCTCGGTGCGCCGCAGGATCTGCTGATGGGTGCGCAGCTGGGTACGCGCTTCGGCGACTTTTTCAGGCGTGATCACGCGATTAAGGTAGTCATCCAGCAATACTTTTTGCTCGGGCTGGTTTTGATCGGATTTCACTACATGCTCAACGAAATGGATCCTGGCGAACGCCTGGTTAACCGTGGATTCGCGAATGCCCTGCTGGCGCGCTTCGCGCTTGAGCTTCTCGACAAATTCTGGAAAGCCATCGGGCTGGGCCGTTTCGGGCGCCTGCTGAACGGCTGCGGCGGGCGACGAGGTCGCAGGGGTGGGGTCAGGCAACTGCGGGGTGGCGTGAAGATAACCCGCGCAAAGACAACTAAAAAGCGTTAACGCACTGGCAGCAGATTTCATAGGATTTCCCGGCTCATTGATCACAGGTTATCGTGCTTAATGTAGCCAGGAATTCCTCACCGCGTGTTGCGAGACTTATTTTTTGCTTTGCATTTCGCGGTGCTGTTTTAACAAATCCTCCGGCGGCGGCGGAATTTGTAAATAAAAGCCCTGCTCCGTTAATGCCTTTTTAACTTTTTCCAGATCGGCAAAGGCTAATTTCTTTCTTCCGTCGAGGGGAAATAACATCGCCAGCACGGGTTGACCGAAACTTTGCATCAAATCTTCCGGTACACGTGAAAAATCGTCCTTTTTTTCTACATAAAGATAAGTTTGATCGCGTTTGGCACTTCGATAAATTGCACAAAACATAGTTTTTACTCTGATTTCGCCGGGTGGTGACTTGCCTGAATATAGCCGGGACTATAACATGCCTTGAGGGTTTCGGAATATCATCCCACCGTTGTGGGGATTATAACTGAATTGAGTAAGGCCAGGATGTCAAACACGCCCATCGAGCTTAAAGGCAGTAGTTTCACGTTATCAGTGGTTCATTTGCATGATGCGCACCCTGAGGTGATTCGCAAAGCACTGGAAGATAAAATTGCTCAGGCACCGGCCTTTTTAAAAAACGCGCCCGTGGTGGTCAATATTTCAAATCTGGAAGGCAACCTTAACTGGCAGGCATTACATGATGTCGTGCTGGCGAGCGGCCTTCATCTGGTCGGCATTAGCGGCTGCAAAGATGACGCGCTTAAAGCTGAAATCAGCCGGGCCGGCATCGCGCTGTTGACCGAAGGCAAAGACAAACCCGCACGTCCCGTTTCTCCCCCCGCTCCCGAACCTGTTGCGACACCCATCACAAAAACACGCTTAATCGATCTGCCGGTACGTTCAGGGCAGCGCGTTTATGCGCCAAATTGTGATTTGATAGTCACTAACCACGTGAGCGCTGGCGCGGAACTTATCGCTGATGGCAATATCCATGTCTACGGCATGATGCGCGGACGGGCGCTGGCCGGCGCCAGCGGCGATCGGGATGCGCAAATATTTTGCACCAGCCTTGCGGCGGAGTTGGTCTCCATTGCGGGGGTTTACTGGCTGAGCGATCAAATCCCAGCCACTTATTCTGGCAAGGCGGCACGTCTGCAACTCGCGGAAAACGACTTGACCATTCAACCATTAAATTAAGCCCTTTTAACAAGGAATTCCTTTATGGCACGCATTATTGTTGTTACTTCGGGTAAAGGGGGCGTTGGGAAGACCACCTCCAGCGCGGCCATCGCTACGGGTTTGGCCCAGAAGGGAAGAAAAACCGTTGTTATCGATTTCGATATCGGCCTGCGTAATCTGGACCTGATCATGGGGTGTGAACGTCGTGTCGTCTATGATTTTGTTAACGTCATTCAGGGCGATGCCACGCTGAATCAGGCGCTTATCAAAGATAAGCGCACCGAGAATCTCTATATTCTCCCCGCCTCGCAGACCCGCGATAAAGATGCGCTGACCCGCGACGGCGTAGGTAAAATCCTTGATGAGCTCAAGAGCATGGACTTCGAGTTTGTGGTTTGCGACTCGCCGGCAGGCATCGAAAGCGGCGCGCTGATGGCGCTCTATTTCGCCGATGAAGCGGTGATCACCACTAACCCGGAAGTCTCCTCGGTGCGCGACTCTGACCGCATTCTGGGTATTCTGGCCTCCAAATCCCGCCGCGCCGAAAACGGCGAAGCGCCGATTAAAGAGCACCTGCTGCTCACCCGTTACAACCCAGGCCGCGTCAGCCGCGGCGACATGCTGAGCATGGAAGATGTGTTAGAAATCCTGCGCATCCCGCTGGTAGGCGTGATCCCGGAAGATCAGTCAGTGTTACGCGCATCGAACCAGGGCGAACCGGTGATCCTCGATCAGGATTCCGACGCCGGTAAAGCGTATGCCGACACCATTGAGCGTCTGCTTGGAGAAGAACGTCCTTTCCGCTTCATTGAAGAAGAGAAGAAAGGTTTCCTCAAACGCCTGTTCGGAGGATGATTTATGGCATTACTCGACTTTTTTCTTTCGCGTAAAAAGAATACCGCCAGTATCGCGAAAGAACGTTTGCAGATCATTGTCGCGGAGCGCCGCCGCAGTGATTCAGAACCGCATTATTTGCCGCAGTTGAAGCGTGATATTCTGGAAGTGATTTGCAAATATGTGCAGATCGATCCGGAAATGGTCACCGTCCAACTGGATCAAAAAGGTGATGATATTTCGGTGCTGGAACTTAACGTAACGCTACCGGAAGCGGAAGAAACGAAATAACCTTTAAGAGCACTCTGATTCCTTTTGGAATTTGCTCAATGCTGTTATTTTTCCGTTGCCAGACCAATATAAAAACCCCTGTGAATATTCACAGGGGTTTTTATTAATAACGGCTTAACAGCTCTTTTAGTTGCGCAGCTAATAAGTCGCCACGCCAGCCGCTAATTAATTCCGGCAGCATTGTTTTGGGTTTAAGTTGCCAGTGCCAGTTTAGCAACTGATTAATTTGCCGACGTGATGCAAGCAATTCCGCACTCACCCCTTTCGCTTCGCTGGTTGCCTGAACCAGCGCTTTAATCTCTTTAAAGACTTTACGGTAACCGGGCATATCCACCAGATTGGCAATCGGCTCCGGGAATTCCGATTCAGGTAAAGCCTGGGCCTGGGCCACTAACGACAAGAGTGTTTTGCCGTGAAAGCGAATTTCACTACCCGAAAGGCCCAGACTGTCTAACTCGCCCAGCGAAGTTGGCATATAGCGCGCCACCTGCCAGAGATGCTCTTCGCGCACCACAAAGTTCAACGCCAGATCGCGTTCGCGGGCTTTTTTCAGCCGCCACGCCGCCAGCAGCTTTAAACACGCCAGCTGGCGGGTGCGCAACTGCCAGGCGTTGCCGATATCGCGCCAGACTTCGTCCGGATTAGCCTGTTCACTGCGGCGCGCCATCATCAGGCGGCACTCGTCCAGCGCCGCTTCAAGCCAGCCGGATCCACGCGTTTTTTCCACCAGTTGGGTGGCGATAGGCAACAGATACCAGACATCCGCCGCCGCGTAGTCGCACTGACGTTCCGTCAGCGGGCGCGCCAGCCAGTCGGTGCGCGATTCACTTTTATCCAGCGCGATGCCGGTGAAACTCTCCACCAGTGCAGCGAATCCGCAGGACAACGCGTGGCCGGAAAATGACGCCAGGATTTGGGTATCGATAAACGGCTCCGGCATCATGCCAAATGCGTTCAGGAACACTTCCAGATCTTCACTCCCGGCATGGAGGAATTTGGTGACGTTAACGTCCTGCAACAGCGCTTTGAAGGGCGCCCACTCGGTGATGGTCAGCGGGTCAATCAGCGAAACCTGCTCGCCGTCATACAGCTGGATAAGCCCCAGCTGAGGATAATAGGTGCGGGTACGGACGAATTCGGTGTCCAGCGCCAGCGCCGGATGACGACGCGCCGCTTCGCAGCAGGCGGCCAGTGCGTCGTTGGTGGTGATCATCTGATAATTCAAATTACTTTCTCTTTGGTTTGCGCCAAAAAAAACGCCGGTTAACCGGCGTTTGGCGACTGTCTCGGAGCTCAGGCGTTATTGTTGCCTGGCTTGCGTGCTTCGTCACGCAGTTCTCGTCGTAAAATCTTCCCAACGTTGGATTTCGGGAGCTCATCGCGGAATTCTACCAGCTTCGGCACCTTATAACCGGTCAAATGACGGCGGCAGAAGGTGATCAGCGACTCTTCGGTCAACGCCGCATCTTTCTTCACCACGAAGATCTTCACGGTTTCGCCGCTGGCACCGGACGGGACGCCCACCGCCGCCACTTCGCTGACGCCGGTATGTTGCATCACCACGTCTTCGATTTCATTAGGATAAACGTTAAATCCGGATACTAGGATCATATCTTTTTTGCGATCCACGATGCGCAGAAAACCTTCGTCGTCCATCACAGCGATATCGCCGGTGGCCAGCCAGCCGTCTTTGATGATTTCGTCGGTGGCGTCCGGGCGCTGCCAGTAGCCTAACATCACCTGCGGCCCGCGGATGCACAGCTCGCCCGGCTCGCCGTGCGGCACTTCGTTGCCCTCGTCGTCGATAAGCTTCGCTTCCGTAGACGGCACCGGCAGGCCAATGCTGCCGCTGTGGTAGTCGATATCATGCGGGTTGACGCTCACCAGCGGCGAACACTCGGTCAGGCCATAGCCCTCCAACAAAAATTGCCCGGTGAGTTTCTCCCAGCGCTCCGCCACCGCCTGCTGAACCGGCATCCCGCCGCCCGCAGAGAGATGCAGTGTAGAAAAATCGAGCTGGTGGAATTCTTTGTTGTTCAGCAATGCGTTAAACAGGGTGTTAACGCCGGTCATGGCGGTGAACGGGTATTTCGCCATCTCTTTCACCAGCCCCGGAATATCGCGCGGGTTGGTGATCAGCAGGTTCTGGCCGCCGAGTTCAATAAACAGCAGGCAGTTCATGGTCAGCGCGAAGATGTGATACAGCGGCAGCGGCGTGATCACAAACTCTTTGCCCTGGAACAGCAGCGGCCCGTAGGTGGCCTTCACCTGCTCAAGGTTGGCGAGCATATTGCGGTGGGTCAGCATCGCGCCCTTGGCAACGCCGGTGGTGCCGCCGGTATATTGCAGAAAGGCCAGATCGTTGCCCGTCACTTCCGGCTTGATGTACTGCATCCGGTAGCCGTTGTGCAGGGCGCTGCGAAACGATATGGCATCCGGCAGATGGTATTTCGGCACCAGACGCTTGATGTATTTAACGACAAAGTTGACCACTGTGCCTTTAGCGGTGGAGAGTTGATCGCCCATACGGGTCAGGATCACGTGCTTCACCTGGGTGCGGTCGACCACTTTTTCCAGGGTATGGGCAAAGTTGGAAACGATCACAATGGCGCTGGCGCCGCTGTCGTTCAACTGATGTTCAAGCTCGCGCGGGGTGTACAGCGGGTTCACGTTCACCACGATCATCCCGGCGCGCAAAATACCGAACAGCGCCACCGGATATTGCAGCAGGTTAGGCATCATCAACGCGACGCGATCGCCCTTCTGCAATCCCAGCCCTTCCTGAAGATAGGCGGCAAACGCGCGGCTGCGCTCTTCCAGCTTACGGAAGGTCATCACCTCGCCCATATTAATAAACGCGGGCTGGTCAGCGTAACGCGTCACGGCCTGCTCAAACAGTTCTACCAGGGATTGATAACGATCGGGGTCGATTTCAGCCGGAACATCGGCCGGATAACGGTTAAGCCAAACCTTCTTCAATGCATCACCTCTGAAAGTAGTATTCGTCGTCATCGCAACCCCAGTAATAAAAACATGTCGTTAACATAATATTAACTCAGCGTACCAGTTTATTAATTAGGCTGATTTAAGGATGCGAAGCGCGTCACTATTTATTTTTCTTATGTCCTGAAAACGAACAAACAGCGGACCTGCCGCTGTTTGTTATTACCGCAAAACAAAGGTTTACTCGGTCACAATGGTCTGGACCTGAGCCGGGCCGGGATTATACCAGCCCCAGGGACCATATCCATAGCGCCACGGGTACGGGCCAAACCAGGGATCGATGGGCTGCGGCGGCATAATCACCTGCTGAGTGATATGCCAGCGCTTATACCCCGTCACGTCCAGGGTCATAAATTTGTAGGGCGTTGCGCCGACCTTACCGTCTACCGCGCCGGTGATGGTCCCAAGAACCGTCACCAGTTGCCCGCGAAAGTCCACCGGGTCGAGGAAGCCGTTTACGTCGGCATAAATGCGTCCGCGAGAAGGCTCGCCCAGCACCGGGCGCGCGCCGCTGTCGAGCGGCACAGTGGCGATTTCCAGCCGGGTTTTACCCTGCTGATTCTGGATACTCACCACTTTCCCGCCGAAACGCGCTTCCTGACCAACGTACAGGCGCGGCGCGTCCATCACGGCAGCCAGATCCTGCTGGGGCATCTGGCTGGAGCCTTTGATGGCATCCGGAATCGTGACGCATCCGGAGAGCGCCAGCGCACCGATGGCCACCAGCCATATGCGAAACATCGTTTTTTGCATCGCCATTGTTGACTCCTTAACCCGACGCGCGGCGTCAGGCGATTACGCTCTGCCTGGCAGTTTTTTCCAGGCGACTTCATTGCGCAGATAAACCGGCTCGGCCTGTTCAACCGGCACCGTTTTCTGTTGTTCAAAAGCCCTTGCCGCCAGCGGCAGCATATCTTCAGCGGCGGGCAGTTGAATGCCGCCGTCTACCAGGGTTACGCTGCTGCCGTTAGCCATCTCCGGCCAGGCCTGCCAGCCGGTACCGACCATCGCCCATTCTCCGCTTAATTCCATCAACCGGGCGTTAACCGCTTGCGGCGTTAACACGGCTTCAGTGTGTTCGCCATGCCAGACGCCGTGCGCATCGCGCTGGTACTCAGCCCAGTAGACTTCGCCCATGCGCGCGTCGATGGCGGCCAGGACGCGGGTTGCGCCAGTTTTGCGGTACGCGCCCTGCGCCATGGTGGCGAGGGTCGACACGCCGATCATCGGCAGTTCCGCGCCCAGCGCCAGGCCCTGAGCGATGCCGATGCCGATGCGCACGCCGGTAAAACTGCCGGGGCCGCGGCCAAACGCCAGCGCGTCAATCTGAGACAAGGAAACAGCGCACTGGTTCAGAAGTGTCTGAACCAGCGGCAAAATTCGTTGAGTGTGCTCACGTTGGCACAGCTCGAAATGAGCATGAATGGTGTCGTTATCCTGAAGCGCTACGGAACAGGCTTCGGTGGCGGTGTCTATGGCCAGAATTCGCATATCTTTTCGCACTCTCGCGAGGTGGGGTCATGTAAAAATGGCGCGCATCTTACCATAGTCTGGCACAAATTACTCCGTCACGGGGCGGCGAGAAACGCGGCGGCGCGGCTAATGTCGCGGGTGCGCGGCGCAGGCGGCAGGCTCGCCAGGAACACTGCGCCATAAGGACGCATCACCAGACGGTTGTCGCAGATCACCAGCACACCGCGATCGTCAACGTCGCGGATCAAACGCCCGACGCCCTGCTTGAGGGTGATAACCGCATCCGGCAGTTGAACTTCGTCAAACGGATCGCCGCCGCGCAGGCGGCAATCTTCCATGCGCGCTTTGAGCAGCGGATCGTCCGGTGAGGTAAACGGCAGTTTATCGATGATCACCAGCGACAGCGTATCGCCGCGCACGTCCACCCCTTCCCAGAAGCTGCTGGTCGCCACCAGCAGGGCATTGCCGGCCTCGACAAACTGTTGCAGCAGCTGGCCTTTACTGGTTTCGCCCTGCAGCAGCACTGGCAGCGTCAGCATGGCGCGGAACTGCTCCGCCAGATCGCGCATCATGGCGTGGGAGGTGCAGAGCATAAAGCAGCGCCCGTTGTTGGCCTCGATCATCGGTTTCAGCATTCTGGCCAGATGACGCGCCGCGCCGGGCTGGTTGGCCATTGGCAGGCCGCGCGGCACGCAGAGCAGCGCCTGTGTCTGGTAATCAAACGGGCTGGGCAGCAGCAGCGTTTCCGCTTCGCTGATGCCTAACCGGTCGGTAAAGTGGTGCAAATCGTCATTCACCGACAGCGTGGCGGAGGTGAAAACCCAGGTGCCGGATTTTTGCGCCATCACGTCAGTAAACTTATCCGCCACGTTCAGCGGCGTCAGCGCCAGGGTGAAATGGCGCGAATTACATTCGTACCAGTAACTGAAGCCCGGGGTGTTGATCTCTTTGAGCCGCTTCAGGCGGGCGCGGTACAGTGTGGCGCGTTCGAACGCCGCATCCAGCAGCGCCGAGCGCCCCAGCGACAGCTTCGCCACGTCGTAGCACAGCTCCAGCGCATCATCGAGCAGCACCAGCGCCCGCTGGATGGCGGGGTCCGCCAGCAGCTCGCGCAGATTGCCGCGAAAGCCCGGCTCCCCCAGCTGCAGACGGAAATCCTGCGCGCTCTGGGCCAGCCGGTCGGCGCATTTTTGCAGCTGCTGGGTATCTTTGACTTCGGTGCGGTAGGCGATGGTGATGTCTTTTGCCAGATCCTGAAGCTGGCGGCTGGACAGCGACTGGCCGAAATACTGACTGGCGATATCCGGGATCTGGTGCGCTTCGTCGAAAATAGTGACGTCCACTTCCGGGATCAGCTCGGCGAACCCGCTCTCTTTCACCACCATATCGGCCATAAACAGATGATGGTTAACCACCACCACGTCGGCCTCCATGGCGTTTTTACGCGCTTTCACCACGAAGCAGTCTTTATACAGCGGGCAGTCGGCCCCAAGGCAGTTATCGTTGGTGCTGGTGACCAGCGGCCAGACCGGGGCGTCTTCCGCCACGCTGGCGCAGGTGCTGATATCGCCATCAAAGGTTTGATTGGCCCAGCTGCGCAGCAGGATCACGTCGCTCAGGGTTTGTACCGGCAGATCGCCTCCGGCCAGCGCCTGTTGTTCCAGACGTTCGAGACACAGATAGTTAGAGCGCCCCTTGAGTAGCGCCAGTTTGCCTTTATAGTCCAGAGCGCGGGCGACGGTGGGCAGGTCGCGGCTGTAGAGCTGATCCTGAAGGGCCTTTGAACCGGTGGAGATAATGACTTTCTTCTCCGAACGCAGCGCAGGGGCAAGATAGGCGTAGGTTTTTCCGGTGCCGGTGCCGGCTTCGACCACCAGCGGGGTTTGCGTCTCGATCGCCTTCGCCACGGCCTGCGCCATCAGACGCTGGGGTTCACGCGGTTTAAAGCCCGGTATCGCTTTTGCCAGTTGCCCGTCGGTTGCGAAATCGTCCGTCACATTTTCTTCAGCCACACTGATGTCCGTCACACTACCCCCTGGATAAATTGCCAGTGATTATGTCAGGGGCGCGCGGCTTTCGCCAGCCAAAGAGATGACGCGACGCTCACGATATGGCAGTCTGGCACTCTTTGAAAACCATAAGGACATAACGATGACAATCCTTCGCATCAACCCGGAAGCCCGCTGGTCCGACGCCGTGATTTACAATCAGACCCTCTACTATACCGGCGTGCCGGAAAATACCGATGCCGATGCGCGTGCCCAGACCGCGGATATTCTGGCGCAGATCGATGAAATGTTGCAGGCCCAGGGCAGCGACAAAACCCGCATTCTCGACGCGACGATCTTCCTCGCCGACCGTGCCGATTTTGCCCGGATGAATGAAGCCTGGGACGCCTGGGTGGCGGCGGGACATGCGCCGGTGCGCTGCACCGTGGAAGCGAAACTGATGAAGCCGCAATACAAAGTAGAAATTAAAATTATTGCGGCGGTGTAAGTCTACTCGTCTTCATCTTCAAAACGGGCGACGATGCGGTCGCCCTTATGGGTCGCGCGAATTTCTTCCGCCACCTGGGCGATTGCCTGGCCGCTGCTTAATCCCTGCGCCATCAGTTCCTGAATCCGCTCGACCGCCTGCTGTTGCTGTTCATGGGTGAGTGAAGGTAATCCTGCAAACATGGTTGACTCCTGTTACATTGCTGGCGGTTATTATTTCACGTTGCCCGGATTGCGCCAACCACGGCGCGCGGGCAACCCGTGTTGATGAGTTTAGCGATGCAAACAATCCACTCCTCCGGCCTGAAAACCGTTACGCTGCCCTGGCAACCTGATGCGCTGTTGACCCGTTTTGCCCCCCTGCACCCTCAGCCCTGGGCGATGCTGCTGCATTCCGGTTTTGCCGACCATGCCCATAACCGGTTTGATATTCTGGTGGCCGATCCAAAAATCACCCTGCAAACCGTCGGTTGCACAACCGTTATCGATACTGGCGACGAGATCCAGACCTCATCTGAATGCCCGTTAGCGCTGCTGAAATCAGCGCTGGCGTCGCTGAATATCCATCCTGACGTTGTCCCTGACCTGCCCTTCCAGGGCGGCGCACTGGGATTGTTCGGCTACGATCTCGGACGACGCTTCGAAACGTTGCCGGTGATAGCCAGACAGGACGTTAACGCGCCTGATATGGCGGTGGGGATTTACGACTGGGCGCTGATTGCCGACCATCATCGCCAGACCCTGACGCTGCTGAGCTGGGGCGACCCGGAGGCGTGCCTCGCCTGGCTGGAACAGCAGTGTGGGCCGCAGCCTGCGCCGTTTGAACGCACCTCCGACTGGTCCGCTAATATGAGCCGCGAGGAATACGGCGCCAAATTCCGCCAGATTCAGGCGTATCTGCAAAGCGGCGACTGCTATCAGGTCAATCTGGCGCAGCGTTTTCAGGCGACCTATCAGGGAGATGAGTGGCAGGCGTTTTTGCGGCTCAATGCCGCCAATCGCGCGCCGTTCAGCGCCTTCTTGCGCCTGCCGGAACAGGCGATTCTCAGCCTGTCGCCGGAACGTTTTATTTTGCTGGAAGGCGACCAGATCCAGACTCGCCCGATTAAAGGCACGCTGCCGCGTCTGGCCGATCCTGAGCAAGATGACCTTCAGGCGCAAAAACTGGCCGCATCGCCCAAAGACCGGGCGGAAAATTTAATGATTGTCGATCTGCTGCGTAACGATATCGGACGCGTCGCGCTGCCGGGCAGCGTCAGGGTGCCGGAGTTGTTTGTGGTGGAGCCCTTCCCGGCGGTGCATCATCTGGTGAGCACCATTACCGCTACCCTGCCCGCCCCTCTTCATGCCACCGATCTGCTGCGCGCCAGTTTCCCCGGCGGCTCGATTACCGGCGCCCCTAAAGTGCGGGCGATGGAGATCATCGAAGAGCTGGAGCCCCAGCGGCGTAACGCCTGGTGCGGCAGCATCGGCTACATCAGTTTCTGCGGCAATATGGATACCAGCATCACCATCCGCACCGTCACCGCGCAGGACGGCACGCTGTACTGCGCGGCGGGCGGCGGCATTGTGGCGGACAGCGACGAAGCGGCGGAATATCAGGAAACTTTTGATAAAGTTAATCGTATCCTTAATCACCTGTGAAGGAGCCCCATGAGTAATCCGCCGATGACGCTGGACAGTTTTTTAGCCCGTTTTCAGTTATTACGCCCGGAGATCAGCCGCCATTCGCTTAATCAGCGCCAGGCGGCGGTGCTGGTGCCGATTGTCCGCCGCCCGGTGCCCGGTTTACTGCTCACCCAACGTTCAACGCGGATGCGTAAACACGCCGGACAAGTGGCCTTCCCCGGCGGCGCGCGGGATCCGGAGGACAGCTCTCTGATTGCCGCCGCGCTACGCGAAGCCCAGGAAGAGGTGGCTATTCCGCCGGAGTCGGTAGAAGTGATCGGCGTGCTGCCCACGGTGGACAGCGTCACCGGTTTTCAGGTCACGCCGGTGGTGGGGATTATCCCGCCTGACCTGCCCTATCACGCCAGCGAAGAAGAAGTGTCCGCGGTGTTCGAGATGCCGCTGGATGAAGCGCTGCGCCTTGGACGCTACCATCCGCTGGACATCCACCGGCGCGGAAACCATCACCGCGTCTGGCTGTCGTGGTATGAGCACTACTTTGTCTGGGGCATGACGGCGGGCATTATTCGTGAACTGGCTCTGCAAATCGGCATGAAACCTTAACTATAATGACAGCATAATCCCTGTTTTTTATGGGGTCTGGCGACACTTTATTAGGGAATATTGTCTGAGGCATTAGTTTTATTCATGTGAATAATTAACTGTGCCGAACAATAAACTCTTAAAATAAGCGTTGTTCTAACATCGTCACCCAAAAGGGTGCCCCTGGCAGGAGTTTTTACTGTGATTAGTATATTCGACATGTTTAAGGTGGGCATTGGTCCCTCCTCTTCCCATACCGTTGGACCGATGAAGGCAGGGAAGCAGTTCGTCGATGATCTGGTCGAAAAAGGATTACTGGAAAACGTCACCCGCGTAGCGGTCGACGTTTACGGCTCGCTTTCTCTTACCGGCAAAGGCCACCATACCGATATCGCCATCATTATGGGCCTGGCGGGTAATCTACCTGATACCGTTGATATTGACAGCATCCCGGCGTTTATCCGCGATGTTGAAACCCGCGAGCGCCTGCTGCTGGCTCAGGGCCGCCATGAAGTGGATTTCCCGAAAGACAACGGCATGCGTTTTCAAAGCGACAACTTACCGCTGCATGAAAACGCGATGCGCATTACCGCTTATAGCGGCGACAAAGAAATCTACAGCAATACTTACTATTCCATCGGCGGCGGATTTATCGTCGATGAAGCCCATTTCGGTAAAGACGCCAGCGGCGACGTTAGCGTCCCGTATCCGTTTAAATCCGCCCAGGCGCTGCTGGATTACTGCAATGATACCGGTTTGTCTGTCTCCGGTCTGGTGATGAAAAACGAACTGGCGCTGCATACGAAGCAGGAAATCGAAGACTATTTCGGCAACGTCTGGCGCACCATGCAGGCGTGCATCGATCGCGGTATGAATACCGAAGGCGTGCTGCCCGGCCCGCTGCGCGTGCCGCGTCGCGCCTCCGCGCTGCGCAGAATGCTGGTATCCAGCGATAAGAACAATAAAGATCCGATGACCGTAATCGACTGGGTCAATATGTTCGCGCTGGCGGTGAATGAAGAAAACGCCGCAGGGGGCCGCGTGGTGACCGCGCCGACCAACGGAGCCTGCGGTATCGTCCCGGCGGTGCTGGCTTATTACGATCACTTTATCGAACCGGTGACGCCGGATGTGTATATCCGCTACTTCCTGGCCTCCGGGGCGATTGGCGCGCTGTACAAAATGAACGCGTCGATCTCCGGTGCTGAAGTGGGTTGCCAGGGCGAAGTGGGCGTCGCCTGCTCTATGGCAGCAGCCGGTCTGGCAGAAATTCTCGGCGCCAGCCCGGAACAGGTTTGCGTGGCGGCGGAAATCGGCATGGAGCACAACCTCGGTCTGACCTGCGATCCGGTCGCGGGACAGGTGCAGGTGCCTTGCATTGAGCGTAACGCTATCGCGTCGGTTAAGGCAATTAACGCCTCCCGTATGGCGATGCGCCGCACCAGCGCGCCGCGCGTCTCGCTGGATAAAGTCATCGAAACCATGTACGAAACCGGTAAAGATATGAACGCCAAATACCGCGAAACGTCGCGTGGCGGGCTGGCGATTAAAGTCCAGTGTAACTAAGCATCCAGCGCCGCATTCGCGGCGCTTTTTTTATCTGTCGCGGTTTCGTCATAAATAATCCCCACTACACTTTCAATGTTCACTTCTCCACCCTCTGGGGAAGTCCTGAGAGGCTACGGAGATGCAAACAGCCCAGCGCATCATTTACCACTATCGGCGTAGACGATTCATTCTTTGTATAGTGCTTGCTATCCTGACCCTTATCGTGACGCTGGGCCTGCGTTATGTCACTGAGCGCAGCGATAACCGGCATGAAATAGTCGAGTACAGTCAACGCGCGATTGCCTCGCTGGAAAAAGTGTTAGAGCCTATCGAGGTCGCACGAAAATCGCTGGTGACACTGCCCGGCATCCCCTGTGATATGACGCAGTATCAGCTGCGCGAGCAGGCGGCGCGTCTGCAAACGGTTCGTTCTATCGCGCTGGTGAAAGATGGCACGCTGTACTGCTCCAGTATTTTTGGTCACCGCGATATTCCGATTAATCAGTTGCAACCCAAACTACCGTCGTCGTATCCGCTGATGACGTTATCCACTGCCGGTTCGCTGTTAAAGGGTTCGCCGATTTTGCTGCTGTGGGAGCCGTCGAGCCTGGATGGGCAAAGCGGCGTAATGCAGGTGGTGAATATCGAATTGCTGGCAGGGCTGACGCTTCAGCCGCGCCCGCCATTAATCACCCAGGCGGTGCTCAATGTGGCGAATCAATATCTGGTCGGGCAGACCATTTACGATAATCAACTGCCGCTCGCCAGAGGCCACGCTGAGCATCGCTATCACTCCAGCCGCTACCCGTTTGCGGTGATCGCCACCGGTCCGTCACCGGAAAGCGTGGCGCTGCGAAGCTTGCCCGCCCAATTGCCGCTGGCGCTAATGCTCAGCCTGCTGATCGGCTATATCACCTGGCTTGCCAGCGCGACGCGCATGAGCTTTTCCTGGGAAATCAATCTGGGCATCGCCGCCCGGGAGTTTGAAGTCTTTTGCCAGCCGCTGGTGCGGGCGCGCGACCGGCACTGCGTCGGCGTGGAGATCCTGCTGCGCTGGAACAATCCGCGCCAGGGATGGATCTCCCCGGAGGTGTTTATTCCCCTTGCCGAGCAGCAGGATCTGATCGCCCCGCTCACCCGCTACGTACTGGCAGAAACCGTGCGCCAACTGCCTCTCTTCCCGGCGTCGGAGCAGTTTCATATCGGCATCAACGTGGCGGCCAGCCATTTTCATAACGGGGTGATTATTGATGATTTACGCCGCGTCTGGTTCGCCAGTCAGCCTAAACAACAGTTGATACTGGAGTTGACTGAACGCGACGCGCTACCGGACATGGATTACCGCGTGGTGCGCGAACTGCATCAGATGGGCGTGGAACTGGCCATTGACGATTTCGGCACCGGGCAGAGCTCGCTGGCCTACCTTGAGCGCCTGCATCCCAATGTGCTGAAGATCGATAAAAGCTTTACCGCCGCGATTGGTACCGACGCGGTGAACTCTACGGTGACGGATATTATTATCGCGCTGGGTAAACGGCTGCGGATTAATCTGGTGGCGGAAGGGGTAGAGACAGAACAGCAGGAAGGCTATCTGCGCCGCCACGGCGTGGCGATATTGCAGGGATATCTTTATGCGAAGCCCATGCCGATTGCCGATTTCCCGCGCTGGCTGGCAGGTGGCTTACCGCCACCTGCCATTAACAACGATCGACATATGTCAGCGTTAACGCTGCGCTGATTACTCTTCTTCGTCGTGTTCGGGTTCGTCTTTGACGACCCGAACCAAATCCACGCGGTAATCGTTGGCTTCAACGATGGTGATGCGCAGCGGCGCAACGTCCAGCACGTCGCCGACGCGCGGGATCTGGCCGTTAACCGCAATCACCAGACCGGCCACGGTGGCAATGTCGTCTTCGTCATTGACCAGCGTAGACACGTTCACATGCTGCTGCAAGGCGTGCAGGTCGGTACCGCCTTTGACCAACCAACCGTCGCCATCCGCGACGATTTCCGGGGTTTCGTCCGCGTCCGGGAATTCGCCGGCAATCGCTTCCAGCACGTCCAGCGGCGTCACCAGACCCTGCACCACGCCAAATTCGTTAGTAACGATAACGAAGCTGCCACGGGCGCGACGCAGTACGCCTAACAGGTTGATCGGATCCAGGGTTTCCGGCACGACAATCGCCGGGGACTGCGCCGCGATCGCCGCCACGTCCACGCCCTCTTCCAGCGCCACCAGCAATTCTTTGGCGCGCACGATGCCGATAACTTCATCCAGCTCGCCACGGCACACCGGGAACAAACTGTGCGGGGATGACAGCAGTTGCTCGCGGATTTCATCCACGCTCAGTTCCGCATCCACCCAACTGATTTCGCCGCGCGGCGTCATGATGCTGCGCAGGGAACGCGACGCCAGAGTCAGAACGCCGTTAATCATATAACGTTCTTCATGGGCGAAAGCTTCTTCCGGGATCGGCACCATCGCGCTCCCTTCCGCTTCCGGCTGGACGTTGCCTTTCTTGCTGCCGCCCATCAGGCTCAGGATGGACTGCGCGGTTCTGGCGCGCAGCGGCAGCCGCGACTGATGCTTAACGAAGTTGCGACGGGCAATCTGGTTAAACAGCTCGATCAGGATCGAGAAGCCGATAGCCGCATACAGGTAGCCTTTCGGAATATGGAAGCCGAAGCCTTCCGCCACCAGGCTCAAACCGATCATCAGCAGGAAGCTCAGACAGAGCACCACTACCGTCGGATGCTGGTTTACGAAGCGCGTCAGCGGTTTGGATGCCAACAGCATGACCGCCATGGCAATAATTACCGCCGCCATCATCACCGGCAGATGGTTCACCATCCCCACTGCGGTGATCACCGCATCGAGAGAGAACACCGCGTCAAGGATCACAATCTGTACCACGACCACCCAGAAGCTGGCATAGCCTTTACCGTGGGCATCATCATGCTGCTTGTTCTCAAGCCTTTCATGCAGTTCGGTAGTGGCCTTAAACAGCAGGAACAGGCCCCCGAGCAGCATAATCAGGTCGCGGCCAGAGAAGGTGAAATCCATCACGCTGAACAGCGGGCGCGTCAGCGTGACCATCCAGGAAATCAGCGACAGCAGGCCCAGACGCATAATCAGCGCCAGGGACAAGCCGATCAATCGGGCTTTGTCTCGCTGCTTTGGCGGCAGTTTGTCCGCAAGGATGGCGATAAATACCAGGTTATCGATACCAAGAACGATTTCCAGTACGACAAGCGTCAGCAAACCCGCCCAAATCGAGGGGTCCATTAATAATTCCATAACAGGCTCCTGCTGAAGGAATGACTAAACGGCACCGCACAATTCGCGGGCGCAAGAACAGTAGCTAACATTAGGTGTGATGCGTCGGGATGACGAGTGGCCTGAGGACAGGCGGAAGTGAAATGACGTCGGTGACGGTCCATACGGTGGGCTGCTGCCCGCTACTCCTGATCGTTAATAGGAAGCATACATTAGCAAAGGGAATCAGCCTTTTGCAAAGATTTACCAGAATTTGCAATTTTGCTGACACAGTCAGGGTTCATCATTTTTTGCAGCCATTTTTACGGGCCGGCTTAAGCTAAATTACGGATCTTCATCACATAAATTATTTTTTCACTATCTAAAATAAATCACGGATTAGGAATTTGTCTTAATAAACCCCTTATCTGAATCGATTCGGTAAGCCAGTCATGATTCGCGATGCTCTCGTTATGAGGGTGTTAATACAATAAAGGAGGTAGCACATGACTATTGCTATTGTCATAGGCACTCACGGTTGGGCCGCTGAGCAACTGCTCAAAACCGCCGAGATGCTGTTGGGCGAGCAAGAAAATGTGGGTTGGATTGATTTTGTTCCCGGCGAGAACGCGGAAACACTGATCGAAAAATACACTGCCCAGTTATCGAAACTCGATACCAGCCAGGGCGTGCTGTTTCTCGTCGATACCTGGGGCGGCAGCCCGTTTAACGCTGCCAGCCGTATTGTCGTCGATAAAGAGCACCATGAAGTGATTGCTGGGGTCAACATTCCGATGTTGGTCGAAACCTTAATGGCCCGCGACGATAACCCCTCATTCGATGAGCTGGTCGCGCTGGCGGTGGAAACCGGACGCGAAGGCGTTAAGGCGCTGAAGGCGAAACCGGTCGAAAAAGCGCCCCCTGCCGCTGCGCCCACTGCAGCTGCAGCTGCGCCGAAATCCGCGACGCCGGCAAAACCCATGGGTCCGGACGATTATATGATCATCGGCCTTGCCCGTATCGATGACCGTTTGATCCACGGCCAGGTCGCCACCCGCTGGACAAAAGAAACCAACGTTTCGCGCATCATCGTGGTCAGTGATGAAGTGGCTGCGGACACGGTGCGCAAAACCCTGCTTACCCAGGTCGCTCCGCCCGGCGTGACCGCCCACGTGGTGGATGTCGCCAAGATGATCCGCGTCTACAACAACCCCAAATACGCCCGTGAACGCGTGATGCTGCTGTTCACCAACCCCACCGACGTTGAGCGCGTGGTGGAAGGCGGCGTGAATATTACCTCGGTGAATATTGGCGGGATGGCCTACCGTCAGGGCAAAACCCAGGTGAATAACGCAGTTTCCGTGGACAGCAAAGATATCGACGCCTTCAACAAACTGAATGCGCGCGGCATTGAGCTTGAAGTCCGCAAAGTCTCCAACGATCAAAAACTGAAAATGATGGATTTACTCCGCAAAGTGACGCCATAACCGCGGAACCGGAACGACGTTTTTCAGCTTTCACACTTAAGTCTGTCAATGCTATAGGAGAAGTACAATGGAGATTACCACTCTTCAGATTGTGCTGGTGTTCATCGTTGCGTGTATCGCGGGTATGGAGTCGGTACTCGATGAATTTCAGTTTCACCGTCCGCTTATCGCCTGTACCCTCGTCGGGGCCGTACTGGGCGATATGAAGACCGGTATCATTATCGGTGGTACCCTGGAAATGATCGCCCTCGGCTGGATGAACATCGGTGCGGCGGTCGCCCCTGATGCCGCGCTGGCGTCCATCATCTCAACCATTCTGGTTATTGCCGGCCATCAAAGCATCGGTGCCGGTATCGCGCTGGCGATCCCGCTGGCCGCGGCGGGCCAGGTGCTGACCATTATCGTGCGTACCATCACCGTGGGCTTCCAGCACGCGGCGGACAGCGCGGCGGAAAAAGGCAATCTCACCGCCCTGTCGTGGATCCACGTTTCCTCGCTGTTCCTGCAGGCCATGCGTATCGCTATCCCGGCGGTGATCGTGGCGGTGTCCGTGGGCACCAGCGAAGTGCAGAACATGCTGAACGCCATTCCTGAAGTGGTAACCAGCGGTCTGAACATCGCGGGCGGTATGATCGTGGTGGTAGGTTATGCGATGGTCATCAACATGATGCGTGCCGGTTACCTGATGCCGTTCTTCTATCTCGGCTTCGTTACCGCCGCGTTCACTAACTTCAACCTGGTTGCCCTGGGTGTGATTGGCGCAGTGATGGCCATCCTTTACATCCAACTTAGCCCGAAATACAACCGTTCCGCCGCCGCGCCTGCACCGGCCGCTGGCGCTAACGATCTTGATAACGAACTGGACTAACAGGTGAGCGAAATGGTTGATATGACAAAAAGTACAGCGACTACCGGTGAGAAAAAGCTCACCCAAAGCGATATTCGCGGCGTGTTTATTCGTTCTAACCTGTTCCAGGGTTCATGGAACTTCGAACGCATGCAGGCGCTGGGTTTCTGCTTCTCAATGATCCCGGCGATCAAGCGCCTTTATCCGGAAAACAACGAGGCGCGTCGCCAGGCGATTAAGCGCCATCTGGAGTTTTTCAATACCCATCCCTATGTGGCTGCGCCGGTTCTGGGCGTCACACTGGCGATGGAAGAGCAGCGCGCTAACGGTGCAGAAATTGACGATGGCGCGATTAACGGTATTAAAGTGGGTCTGATGGGGCCGCTGGCGGGCGTTGGCGATCCGATTTTCTGGGGTACGGTGCGTCCGGTATTTGCCGCCCTGGGCGCGGGTATCGCCATGAGCGGCAGCCTGCTGGGGCCGCTACTGTTCTTTATCCTGTTTAACGCGGTGCGCCTTGCGACGCGCTATTACGGCGTGGCTTACGGCTACCGTAAGGGGATCGATATCGTTAAGGATATGGGCGGCGGCTTCCTGCAAAAACTGACCGAGGGGGCGTCAATTCTCGGCCTGTTTGTTATGGGGGCGCTGGTCAACAAATGGACGCACGTGAACATTCCGCTGGTGGTGTCGCGGATCACCGATCAGACCGGTGCGGAAAAAGTTACTACTGTGCAAACCATTCTCGATCAGCTGATGCCGGGCCTGGTGCCGCTGCTGTTAACCTTTGCCTGTATGTGGCTGCTGCGTAAGAAAGTTAACCCGCTGTGGATTATCGTTGGCTTCTTCGTGATCGGCATCGTTGGCTATGCGATCGGTCTGCTTGGGCTGTAAGATACGGTTTTCCTGAGGTTGACAACCGGGGGCTTGCTCCCGGTTTTTTATTAGGGAGTTTGCATGACGCTGACGGACTGGGTTCTGATCCTGTTTATTCTGGTGCTGCTGGCCTTTGCCATTTATGACGACGTTATCATGGCGAAACGTAAAGGCGCCACGCTGTTAACCATCCCCCTGCTACGCCGCAGCCGCGTCGACGGCGCGATTTTCATCGGGCTGGTTGCCATACTGATTTATAACAATGTCACTTCAAACGGCGCGCCGTTAACTACATGGCTATTAGGCGCGCTGGCGCTGATGGCGATTTACCTTTTTTGGTTTCGCCAGCCGAAAATTATTTTCAAACGTCATGGCTTTTTCTTCGCCAACGCCTGGATAGAATATAACCGCATTAAAGCCATGAATTTATCGGAAGACGGCGTACTGGTGATGCAATTAGAGCAGCGGCGTCTGTTAATTCGGGTGAAAAATATAGACGACCTGGAAAGGATTTATAAATTTCTCGTTAATACTCAATAAGTTAAATAATAGCCTTGTCTATATTTACGGTGCTTTTTTACACGCAAACATAGCCACGGCTATATTATTTTGAACACAACGTAAAACTATTTATTAACCTTTTGATCACTAATACCATCAAATGAAAATCGTTATCAATTAGTTGAAAAAATAACAACTTTTGTGGGTTGTTTTATATTTCCTGAATATGGTACTGTTGCGCCCGTCATTGGGGAGTAGCTAATTTCCGCAGTTGCTGGAAATGTACGTGTCAACATACTCGTTGTAACAACGTGGCGCGTACGGACTGAGAGCCCTCTTAGTCAGGCGAGACCATAGGCACATTCACTGCTGATTACCGGGGCAGTGGCTGTGTATATGGAGATCCCGGTCAGGACGCTTTGATGAATCTTTCCGCAACCCTTCTGCTCGCATTCGGCATGTCGATGGACGCTTTCGCCGCATCGATTGGCAAAGGCGCAACCCTTCACAAACCCAGGCTCTCGCAGGCGATACGCATTGGCCTGATTTTTGGCGTTATCGAAACCCTCACCCCGCTGATCGGCTGGGCACTGGGCCTTTTCGCTTCAAAATTTGTGCTGGAGTGGAATCACTGGATCGCCTTCGCCCTGCTGATGTTCCTCGGCGTGCGTATGGTCGTTGAAGGCGTGCGCGGCGGTTCTGAAGAAGAGGCAACGCAGCTGCGCCGTCACAGCGTCTGGTTATTAGTCACCACCGCGTTTGCCACCAGCATCGACGCAATGGCCGTCGGCGTTGGTCTGGCGTTTCTCCAGGCCAATATCGTCTATACCGCACTGGCGATTGGCTGCGCGACGCTGATAATGTCCACGCTGGGCATTATGCTGGGCCGCTTTATCGGCCCACTGCTGGGCAAGCGCGCCGAAATCCTCGGCGGGCTGGTATTGATGGGTATTGGCGCGCAGATCCTCTGGAGCCACTTCGCCTAACTGTCGCGTTGCCAGACGCGGATACAGAAATCGGTTTCACAATCAAAGACTTCCACCGCGCTCAGCGTGGCCCATACCTCCGGGCGCGCTCGCCAGGCAAATGGCGTCATCTGCAACAGCGCGACGGCATGCTCCGCCTTCAGGGCCATTGCGTAAGCAAGCTGAACCTCTTCCATTAACGTAAATCCGGCGAGCGCTTCACGTTCGGTGGCGTGCAGTTTGATGTCATCGTAAATCAGCCCCTTCAGCTGCATCAGATGACGCGGACCGGGAACTACGGTAAGCACACATCCGCCAGGCTTCACGGCTCTTGCCAGTTCTTCCGCTTTGCACGGGGCGTAAATACGGATTACCGCATCCAGCGAGGCGTCCGGGAATGGCAAACGATGGCTGGAGGCAACGCAAAAAGTCACGTTCGGGTAGCGCTTAGCCGCGTAGCGAATCGCGATTTTTGACACATCCAGTCCGCAGGTTTTTGCCCCATGGGTTAACGCCACTTCGGCGAAGGCTGCGGTGTAATACCCTTCCCCACAGCCAATATCCAGTACAGCGTTGGCTTGCTCAGGAAGCGTCTTTTCGAGTAGTTCAGCGACCCGCTGACGCAGCGCCTGATAATGTCCGGCATCAAGAAACGCGCGGCGCGCCTGCATCATTTCGGCATTATCGCCTGGCTGTTTCGAGTGTTTAAACTGCACCGGCAGCAAATTCACATACCCTTCTTTGGCTTTGTCGAACTGATGGCCCTGCGGGCAGGCGTAACGGGTGGGCTTTTCGCTCAGCGGGGCGTGGCAAAGGGGGCAGGTAAACATAACAACTCCGGGTGATTTAAAGCGCGCAAGTGTAGCCTGAATTGCCACGCAGCGGTAAGAGCCAGAAACAAAAAAGCCTCGCTAAGCGAGGCTTTTTAGAGAAACGATGCCTGGGGCACCGCATCAGAAATTCGATCAGATAGCAGTAACGTTTACAGCTGCCGGGCCTTTCTGGCCGTCCTGAATTTCGAACTCTACGTTCTGGCCTTCAGCCAGGGTTTTGAAACCGTTACCCTGGATGGCAGAGAAGTGTACGAACACGTCTTTGCTGCCGTCAGCAGGAGTAATGAAACCAAAACCTTTAGACTCGTTAAACCACTTCACTTGACCTTTGATCTTTGCCATTTTGCAAATTCCTTAAATTGTATTCTTCGCCCGCAGGCTTCATTGAGATAAAACTGAGACATTACTGCATGAGGCACTAATAAAAGGTTCGGCAGAGAAGCAGTATTCAACGACAACGTGTTTACTCAGGACTTCTATACTGAAAATGCCACACATAAACAGAACTATACCTCGTTTGACCCAAAAAATGTTATCACACACAACGTATATAATGGCAAGCCATTTTTAAACGCGTATCGATCTGCCGCACAAATCAATAAGTGACTACGGCTGCCCCAGAGGCAACACGTAACACGCTGATATGATAAGCCTTGAGCACAGGGTCTTTCGGCAACCACACAGCGAGCAGACAACCTTTTTAACATAGCGTAAACCTGGAATGTCGTCCACGTCACAGGGCAAAATTTGCTATAAAAAAGAAGAATCTTGCGATAGAGAGCCAATTAACAGGTTCAGAACAAAGGGTATTGCCCAATCTGTGGGAATCATCACAACATTAACCAGATGTGCATTACAATCGCATTAACGAAAATACGTTAAATAATTGCACCAAAATAATGACAGGCTAATGACAATGTATGAGTAAAGTGCAGAAATAGTTTCCAGCTACTTTGTGCAGGATATATTTTCCCCTGAGAAATAACTTAATAATTATTCCTTATATGTCACGCTCTTTAAAGGGCACATAGTGACCAATCTTAACGGGCGTGAAAATACCCGGCTTCTCGCCGGCAACGTCTAACGCCGTAAGCAATTCTTCCGGCGGCCTGTCCAGCGACTCATCCGCCAGTTCGAACACGCCCCAGTGAATCGGCACCGCGAGCGGCCTGTCGAGGTGTTGCCATAGCTTAACGGCGCTGCCTGGATCCATATGATGCGGAGCCATAAACCAGCGGGGCTCATAGGCGCCGATGGGGATGGCGGCAAAATCAATGGATCCAAGGCGCTGGGTAATCTCGTGAAGGAACGGATGATAACCGGTATCTCCGCAAAACCAGGCCCGAAATCCGCTATGCTCAATCGCCCAGCCGCACCACAATGAGCGGTTGCGATCCCACAGGGTGCGCATACTCCAGTGCTGCGCCGGGACAGCGGTATACACCAGACCGTTTAGC
The DNA here is from genome assembly GCF_009907385.1 of Atlantibacter hermannii. Classification (GTDB taxonomy): domain Bacteria; phylum Pseudomonadota; class Gammaproteobacteria; order Enterobacterales; family Enterobacteriaceae; genus Atlantibacter; species Atlantibacter hermannii_A. The sequence continues at coordinate 37,025 of NZ_JAAATR010000033.1, read as the reverse complement.
GTGTACGCCTGCCACCAGTCGAGTTCAACCACCCGGGTAATTCCGGCACGGGTGAACCAGGCCTTTAATCCCAGAGGAATAAACCAGGTCGCATGGGGAGAATGGCGACGTAAAAAACGGACCGTCGCGCTATCCAGGTGATCGTAATGATTATGCGAGATGAGCACTGTATCGACGGGCGGCAGCGCTGTCAGATTAAACGGTAACGGCGACTTCCGCTGGGGACCATAAAAGCTAAACGGCGAGGCGCGCTTAAAAAAAACCGGATCGGTTAATACCCGTTGACCCTGTAAAGAAAACAGCAGCGAGGCGTGGCCCAACCACCATACGCCATCCCCTTGCTGATTAAATTCCGCAGGTTGCCACCACTGTTCAATAAAGCCGGCGTAACCCTTTTGCGGTGGGTGCGGATAGCCGTTAGCTTTGCGCTCTTTTTGCCAGCGCTGATAATCGCCCGCGCGAGGTCCTGCCGGATGCAGATTACGAAAGCCGCCCTTAAGATGATGGGGCTGCGAGGGATCGTACCAGGGATTTATCCAGACCACGCGGCATGACCTTGGGTAATGAAAAGAAAAACTTAACGTTCGGCGACCAGACGAATAAATCCGTCTTCGTCGTCTTTCCTGGACTGTGCTGGCGCTTCTTCAGCCTGCTGTTCTGGTTCAGTGGCTTCACAAATGCGGCGTAGCAGCACTGTCTGCCGCTTTTGCTGTTCGAGCAACGCTTCCAGCAGAGCGATCTGCTCATTTGCCTTGACGCTGGCGCGATTGACGAAAAACCACACCACTAACCCAACCACCAGAACCAGTAAAGAGAACGCCATCGATGCAAGATTAAGCGCACCGGAATTGATCATGTCATTCATAAAAACCACCTCAGTAAAGCGCAGTAGTGTAGCACCGGACGACCGCGATCACATCGGCAATGCCAAAACATTTACCAGGGAATATATTTGTTAATCACGCAAATTCCGCTGAAGAACTGAACATCCTGATCGCACATCACATTCAACATCTGCGCCCACAAAACCAGACCCAATAGCAACGCAACGATCAGCAATGCCCATTTCACTTTTTTCACTGACAACTCCAGTTTGACTCATATTCCAGCCAGATTAGCACGCGGATCTTAAACCAATCATCACGCTACTAATAACCCCGGCAATTAAGAAACATCAGATTGAGAATTACGCCTGCGCTGGCATGCTGTGTACCGCATGCTAACAAGGGGAAGTCTATGCGATTGATTATCCGTGCTATCGCCGTGGCGGCAATTCTGTGGCTTGCGCTGTTATTGAGCGGCTACGGGATCTTAATCGGCAGTCATAACAACGTGGCGGGTCTCGGGCTGCAATGCAAATATATAACGGCGAGGCAGATCGTAACCGCGCAGTTTATTCATTCGGAGAGTGGGATTGTCGGGATTTCGCAGTGCCCATTGCTGCGCAAAAGCGAAACTGTCATCGATAATTAACGAAACCGCAGCCTGGGCTGCGGTTAATCATCAGAACGGGTAGTCGTTGTAACCCAGCTGTTCGGAAATTTTCCGCGCCGCGCCGTGCAGCATGGCAACGTACTCGTGCAGACGCTCTTCAGAGAAGCGCAGCGTTGGGAAAGAGATACTCAGGCCGGCAATGACAAAACCAAAGCGGTCGAACACCGGTACTGCGATGCAGCGCAGCCCTTCTTCCTGCTCTTCGTTATCTTCGCCAAAACCCTGCTCGCGTACCATATCCAGTACCGGCAGCAGCGCTTCAGTGCTGGTCACGGTGCGCGGGGTGCTCTGCTTGTATTCCACTTCAGAGAGAATTTGCTTCACCTCTTCGCGGTCGCGCCATGCCAGCAAGACTTTACCGATCGCGGTACTGTAAAGCGGGTTGCGACGGCCCACGCGGGAATACATGCGCAGGTTATACATCGAGTCGATTTTGTGGATGTAGACAATGCTGTCTTCATCCAACGCACCCAGGTGAATTGTCTCTTTTGTCAGGTTAGACAGCTCGCGCATCTGGATATCCGCGCTGCGAATCAGATCGACGTTCTGCAACGCTTTCGCGCCTAACTCAAACAGTTTCAGCGTGAGGGAATATTTTTCGGACTCCCCTTCCTGGGCCACATATCCTAAGGATTTCATAGTCTGCAAAAAGCGGTAAACCGTGCTTTTTGACATCATTACGCGTTGGGATAACTCGGTGATGCCGATTTCACGCTCTTCGCCCAACGCCTGCAAAATACCGAAAACTTTCAACACAGATGAAACAGAATCAGGCTGTTTATCCAAATCTGCGATTGCCATTCATCACCTCAGATCGCATTTGTTTTATAAAAATTAGAACCGGTTTTTATTATAAGGAGCTGGCCCCGCCGCCGCAATGTATCTATGAGCTGGCGTTATAAATCTGCGACGCAACACTTAATTATCTCTGACGCCGCTTTTCAGGCTAAAGTAATCGGTTTACGGCTCCTGACTTTCTTTCTGAGCGGCACAGTTAATGGAAAAATCGGTTACTGATGGATTACCCATCCCCCAGCGCTACGGCGCCATTCTGACCATCGCCATTGGGATTATGATGGCGGTGCTTGATGGCACTATCGCGAACGTGGCGCTGCCCACTATTGCCCATGAGTTACACGCCTCGCCAGCCAGCAGTATCTGGATAATTAACGCTTACCAGATCGCCATCGTCACGTCGCTTTTGACGCTCTCTTTCCTGGGCGATATGTTTGGCTACCGCCGCATTTATCAGTATGGCCTGGTGGTTTTCACCCTCGCCTCACTGTTGTGCGCGTTGTCGCGCACGCTGGAAATGCTCACCGTCATGCGCATCCTGCAGGGGTTTGGCGGCGCGGCACTGATGAGCGTCAACACGGCATTGATCCGCGTGATATACCCACAGCGCTATCTGGGCCGGGGAATGGGGATCAACTCGCTGATCGTGGCCGCCTCCGCCGCAGCCGGGCCCACCATCGCCGCCGCAATTTTATCCGTGGCGACCTGGCACTGGCTGTTCTTAATTAATATCCCGCTTGGCCTGATTGCCCTGGTGCTGGCGCTGCGCTATTTACCGGCCAATACCCATACCTCTCAGCAGCGATTCGATCTGCCGAGCGCCGTAATGAACGCCCTCACTTTCGGCCTGCTGATTACCGCGCTGGGTAATTACGCCCAGGGCAATGTCAACTGGCTGCTTGCGGTACAACTGTTGGCCCTGCTGGTGACTGGCACCGCTTTTGTTCGCCGTCAATTACGCTTGCCGGTTCCGCTGCTGCCGGTGGATTTACTGCGCATCCCGCTGTTTTCACTCTCTATTGGCACCTCGATTTGCTCCTTCACCGCGCAAATGCTGGCGCTGGTATCGCTGCCATTTTTTATGCAAACCACCCTCGGGCTGAGCGAAGTGCAAACCGGTCTGTTGCTGACGCCCTGGCCGCTGGCAACCATGGTGGTCGCCCCGCTGTCCGGTTATCTGGTCGAGCGTATTCACGCCGGGCTGTTGGGCGGAATTGGCCTGGCGGTGATGGCGGCGGGTCTATTTGGGCTGGCGTATTTGCCGGCGAATCCGGGCGATCTGGATATCATCTGGCGCATGGTGCTGTGCGGTGCCGGGTTTGGATTGTTCCAGTCGCCCAATAACCACACCATTATCTCCGCCGCGCCGCGCAACCGCAGCGGCGGCGCCAGCGGAATGCTGGGCACCGCGCGTTTGCTGGGCCAGAGCACCGGGGCGGCGCTGGTGGCGCTGATGTTTACCCACTTCAGCGGCAGCGGCGAGCACGCTTCATTAATGCTGGCCGGGATACTGGCGGCGCTGGCCGCGCTGGTGAGTATGCTACGCATCCCGATGGGTAAATCCGGCGCATAAAAAAAGCGTGCCGCGGCACGCTTTTTTACCTTCTAAAAATTAATTCAGATACTGCCCGCTACGCAGGGCTTCAATACGTTTATCCAGCGGCGGGTGGGTCATAAACAGTTCGCTCAGCGATTTTGATTTGCCGTTGATGCAAAACGCCATCATGCTGCTGGCCTCCTGCGGTTCGTAGCTGGTTTTCAGGCGCTGCAGCGCGGCGATCATTTTCTCGCGGCCCACCAGTTTCGCGGAGCCCGCATCAGCGTGAAATTCACGGTAGCGGGAGAACCACATGGTGATGATGCTCGCCAGAATACCAAACACCAGTTCCAGCACCGTCGCTACCGCAAAATAGATCAGCGGGTTGCCGTTACTCTGTTCGCCGTCATCGCGGTTACCGGACAAAAAGCCCGACGCAATTTGCGCGATGATACGCGAAATAAAGATAACGAAGGTGTTCACCACACCCTGGATCAGCGTCATGGTCACCATATCGCCATTGGCGATGTGGCTAATTTCGTGGGCGATCACCGCTTCGGCTTCGTCACGGCTCATGTTTTGCAGCAGACCGGTGCTTACCGCCACCAGCGAAGCATCACGGCGCGCGCCGGTGGCAAAGGCGTTAATGTCCGGCGCGTGATAGATCGCGACCTGCGGCATCGCAATGCCCGCCTGGCGCGACTGCTGCGCGACAGTATCCATCAGCCAACGCTCGGTGGCGTTACGGGGTTGCTCAATGACTTCCCCGCCCACTGCACGCAGCGCCATCCACTTCGACATCAACAAGGAAACAAACGAACCGCCAAAACCAAATAACAGCGCCATAATCAGCAAGCCCTGAACGCTGCTGGACTGAATCCCTGTCAGGCTGAGCACCAGGCCGAACACGACCATGACCGCCAGGTTAGTTAACAGGAAAAGCGCGATACGCATCATAATTTTCTTTTAACCTCAATTTAACAGTCGCGTTATGCGATTACTCACATCGTATGGCTAAACGGGCTGTTTTCAAGCCTGAGACATCGCCAAGTTACTAAAAATACGTAACTTTACATTTTGTCGCATTCTTCTTACGGGAAACAGAGGCAGGTAAAAAAACAGGCACAATTTCTTGTGCCTGTTGGAGATTACTTACTTGCGGCGGGCTGTTCAGCAGGTTTCGCTTTATCCAGTTTCGCCAGGTCCAGCGCGATATGGACGGTTTCATCAAGATACGGATCCGGCTCCTGATAATCCTTCGGCAGGTCGTCCAGTTTCTTAAGCGGCGGTTTGCCTTCGCGTTTGTACCGGTCATTAATCCGCGCCAGGCGAGTCGCGTCGTCTTCGTCGTTCTCTTTCTCACGCTGCTGCAGGTTCAAAGAGATGAAGTTACGCTTCTCCTTCAGGGCATTGTAGCGAGCAATATCCTTGATGATGTACTGGAACTCAGGATCTTTGGCGATGCGTTCATCGTGCGCCTTCAGCAGTTCCGGGCCAAACGGCGTTAAGTCACCGGATTTGACGTAGGTTGCCGCATCAACGCTATCCCAGGGCAGCGCATTATCTTCAAACTTCTCGCCGGTTTCGGTCTCTTCATTACCGGTCGGCATGATGATATCCGGGGTCACGCCCTTACGCTGGGTACTGCCGCCATTCACGCGGTAGAACTTCTGAATGGTGTACTGTACTGAGCCGAGAGCAGGCCATTCCGGACGCAGCATCTGATCGTAAATGCGGTTCAGCGAACGGAATTGCTGAACGGTGCCTTTACCGAAGGTCGGCTCGCCGACTATCAGCGCACGGCCGTAATCCTGCATCGCTGCGGCGAAGATTTCCGACGCCGAGGCGCTAAAGCGGTCAACCATGACAACCAGCGGCCCTTTGTAATAAACCACGCCGTCGGTGTCGCTGTCTTCACGCACTTTGCCGTTGTTATCACGCACCTGCACTACCGGGCCGCTCGGGATAAACAGACCGGAGAGCGATACCGCTTCGGTCAACGCCCCGCCGCCGTTGGTGCGCAGATCGATAATCACCGCGCTGACGTTTTGTTTCTCAAGTTTCTGCAGCTGGACCTTGACGTCATCCGTTAAGCCCACGTAGAAACCCGGAATATCCAGCACGCCGACTTTCTGCTTGCCGACGGTTTTCACGGTCATTTTCACCGCGCGATCTTCCAGACGAATGCGTTCGCGGGTCAGCGTCACGGTGCGGGTTTTGGTGCCTTTACCCGCAGGTAAAATCTCCAGGCGCACCTTGCTGCCTTTCGGGCCTTTGATCAGCGCCACAACGTCGTCGAGACGCCAGCCGATCACGTCCTGCATCGCCTGACCGGTTTGCCCGACGCCGACAATGCGGTCGCCCACGGTAATGGCTTTGCTTTTCGCTGCCGGACCGCCTGCCACCATGGAGTTAATCACGGTGTAGTCGTCATCCATTTGCAGCACCGCGCCAATCCCTTCCAGAGACAGGCTCATTTCGGTATTGAACTGCTCGGTGTTGCGCGGCGAAAGGTAGTTGGTATGCGGATCGATTTCGTGCGCAAAGGCGGTCATCGCCAGCGAAAAGACGTCTTCGCTGTTGGTTTGCGCCAGGCGACGAATCGCGAATTTATACCGCTTGGTCAGGGTTTCGCGGATCTCTTTGTCCGTTTTACCGGTCAGTTTCAGGCTCAGCTCGTCATATTTGACTTTGCTGTCCCATAACCTGTCGAGCTCCGCTTCCGTTTTCGGCCACGGCGCTTTACTGCGATCCAGCTCGTAGGTGTCGTTGCCGGTAAAATCCATCGGGCGCTCAAGCACTTTCAGTGCGTACTGAAAGCGCTCGAAGCGACGTTTTTGCGCCAGATTATACAGATCGTAAAAGACCGTGAGCTTGCCGGTACGCAGCTCATCGCCCAGCACATTTTTCTGCTTCGCATACTCTTCGATATCGCTGGCCAGCAGCACGTTATGGCTGTAATCCAGCAAATTCAGATATCGGTCAAAGATTTTGGCGGAAAAGGCGCCGTCCAGATCGAACTGACGATAATGGGAACGGGTGAAGCGCGAGGTGACGCGCTCGCTCACCGTCGCGTGCTGCGTCTCTTCCTTCAATACCGGAATTTGCGACGCTTTGGTGATGTCTTCAACAGCCACCGCATGGCCTGCTAATAATAACAGGCCCGCAGCGGTAAGCTTAAGAAATGTGTTCATGCCCGGGTTGGCCTCCGTATCAGAACAATAAATGTTCTGCGCGTACAAGCATCGACATACCAGAAGTCAACTGTACACGGACGCCATCTTTGGTGATTTCTTGTACAGTGGCATCCATCGCATTATTCCCCGCTTTGACCTTAATCGCCTGGCCTACGGACAGGGCGGTAATGTCGGAAACCGGAGTATGACGCTCTTCACGAACGGCCTGAGGCGCTTTAGCGGCCGGTTTTGCCGGACGCGGTTTGCGCTCTGCATTTTCAGCGCGACGCGGCGCCGGGCGCGGTTTGCGCTCACGACGCGGGGCTTCAGGCTGCTCGCCGGCGGCAATCGCCGCTTCGCGTTTTTTGGCCTGCTGCTCGGCACGCTGTGCCTGGACGCGCGCTTTGGCTTCTTCAAGCTGTTTGCGCGCATGTTCGACGTGCTGTTCGTCAAGCTCGCCGCACGGATTGCCATCCAGGTCGACGCGGGTCGCGCCAAGCTTGATGCCGTACAGATAACGCCAGCTTGAGGTGTAAAGACGCAGGGCTGAACGCAGTTGGGTTTTACTGAGATTCATCTCCCCTTCTACGCGCGCGACCAAATCCTGAAAAATGCCGATTTTCAGCGGACGCGCTTCGCCTTCAGCGCTAAAGCACTGGGGAAAACGTTCGGCCAGAAAGGCGATAACTTCTTTACTGCTGTTCAACTTAGGTTGATTTTCCATGAAATTTCCTGATTACAACGGACGTTGCCAACGTGGCGCAGGCATGAACAGGCGTCATTATAATGACGCCATCAGCAATTGCCACGTTATCCGTTGCTTATCCTGCACGAGTCGCAAATAATTTTGTGTAATCCGTCCCGGCAAGCACCGTTTCAAGGCGCTTCACCAGCTCACGCAAGCCCTGCTCGTCTTCAGCGTCGAAGCGGCCAAACACGGTGCTGTCGATATCCAGCACGCCTGTGATTTGTTGATTAACGGTGACTGGCAATACGATTTCCGCATTACTCGCGGAATCGCAGGCGATATGGCCGTCAAAAGCATGAACGTCTTCCACGCGCTGAACGCTGTGGGTGGCGACCGCCGTGCCGCAGACGCCTTTGCCAACGGGAATACGCACGCAGGCGATTTTCCCCTGGAACGGCCCGAGTACCAGCGTGTCGCCTTCCAGCAGATAAAACCCCGCCCAGTTTACGCCGTCTAACCGTTCGAACAGCAGCGCGCTGGTATTGGAAAGCGTCGCCAGCGCACTGGTTTCCCCTGTCATGAGAGCCTGAAAATCACGGTTAAGGTCCGCGTAGAATTGTGTTTTGTTCATTTAATAATCACTTAACTGATAAATACAATAACCTGCCTGTTAAAATAAGCATTAAATGCGCTTATGCTCAAGATGAATCATTTCATGATTTAATATAAAGATATCTAAATATAACTCTGACCATTAAATGGCCCTGAAACCTAAAACGGCATTAAACAACGCAAAGCTCACGATTCATGCGATGAGCGAGCCTTTGCCCCAGGCACATTATCAGCGATGTCCGCAGTGCGACACGCTTTTTATGTTGCCGGTTGTGAAGTCCACACAAAGCGCTTACTGCCCGCGCTGCGATGCAAAACTGCGCGATGGCCGCGACTGGTCTCTGACGCGTCTGGGCGCGATGGCGATCACGATGATCGTGCTGATGCCCTTCGCCTATAGCGAGCCGCTGCTGCGCGTTATTCTGCTCGGCACCCGCATCGACGCCAGTCTGTTACAGGGGATCTGGCAGATGGCCAGCCAGGGCGACCCGGTTACTGCGGCGATGGTATTCTTCTGCACCGTGGGTGCCCCCGGCACGCTGGTGGCCGCCATCGCCTACTTATGGTTCGGCAATATTCTCGGCATGAATTTGCGCCCGGTCCTGCTGATGCTGGAAAGGCTGAAAGAGTGGGTAATGCTGGACATCTACCTGGTGGGCATCGGCGTGGCGTCGATTAAAGTCAGCGATTACGCCTATATGCAGCCGGGCATCGGCCTGGTGGCGTTCTTCCTGCTGATGCTGCTGAGCATTCTGACGCTGATCCACCTTAACGTGGAGCAACTGTGGGAGCGATTCTATCCGACGCGCCCGCCGCGCACGCCCAAAGCCACCCTGCGCGTCTGCCTTGGTTGCCATTTTACCGGCGAACCGGATGAGCGCGGCCGCTGTCAGCGCTGCCACGTACCGCTGCGCGAGCGCCGTCGCCATAGCCTGCAAAAAACCTGGGCTGCGTTGATTGCGGCGATGGTATTTCTCCTCCCGGCGAATTTGCTGCCGATATCTATTATTTATGTCAACGGCGGTCGTCAGGAGGACACTATCCTGTCGGGGATCGCCTCGCTGGCGAGCAGCAATATTGCGGTTGCCGCCATCGTGTTTATCGCCAGTATCGCGGTGCCGTTCGTTAAAGTGCTGGTGATGCTGACGCTGCTGATCAGCATCCATTTCAAATGCGAGCAAGGGCTGCGCACCCGTATCCTGCTGCTGCGCTTTGTCACCTGGATTGGCCGCTGGTCAATGCTGGATTTATTTGTGATTGCGTTAACCATGTCGCTGGTGAATCGCGATCAGCTTTTGGCTTTTACTATGGGACCTGCCGCGTTTTATTTCGGCGCAGCGGTAATATTGACTATTCTTGCTGTTGAATGGCTGGACAGCCGCTTACTTTGGGACGCACATGAGTCAGGAAACGCCCGCTTCGACGACTGAAGCGCGAATTAAAACGAAACGCCGCATTTCCCCGTTCTGGTTACTGCCGATCATCGCCCTGATGATCGCCGGATGGCTTATCTGGACCACGTACCAGGAACGAGGCACCACCGTCACTATCGACTTTGTCTCTGCCGACGGCATTGTTGCAGGCCGAACGCCCGTGCGCTATCAGGGTGTAGAAGTCGGTACGGTCCAGGATATTCGCCTGAGCGAAGACCTGAATAAAATCGCCGTGACGGTGAGCATCAAAAGCGATCTGAAAGACGCGCTGCGCACCGATACCCAGTTCTGGCTGGTCACGCCGAAAGCGTCGCTGGCGGGTATTTCCGGGCTGGACGCGCTGGTAGGCGGCAACTATATCGGCATGATGCCGGGCAAAGGCGAGCCGCAAGATCATTTCACCGCTCTGGATACTCAGCCCAAATATCGGCTGGATAACGGCGATTTAATGATCCACCTGAAAGCGCCCGATCTCGGATCGCTGAATACCGGCTCGCTGGTCTACTTCCGTAAAATTCCGGTAGGCAAGGTGTATGACTACACTATCAACAACAGCGCCCAGGGCGTCACTATTGATGTGCTGATCGAGCGGCGCTTCACCCATCTGGTGAAAAAAGGCAGCCGTTTCTGGAACGTCTCCGGGGTGAAAACCGATATCAGCCTGAGCGGCGCGCAGGTCCAGCTGGAAAGCCTGGCGGCGCTGGTCAACGGGGCGATTGCCTTTGATTCGCCGGAGGGTTCCAAAGAGGCGGATCAGGAGGACGAATACGGCCTGTATGAAGATTTGGCCCATAGCCAGCGCGGCGTACTGATAAAACTGGATTTGCCGAGCGGCGAAGGCTTAAAAGCCGACTCCACCAAATTGATGTACCAGGGCCTGGAAGTCGGCACGCTGACCAAACTCAATCTCAACCCCGGCGGCGCCGTCACCGGAGAAATGACGGTCGATCCTGGGGTAGTGAATTTACTGCGTGAAGGCACGCGCATCGAGCTGCGCAACCCGAAAATATCCCTGGAGAACCCCAGCATCAGCAGCCTGTTGACCGGCAGCACCTTTGAACTGGTGCCCGGTGAAGGGAAACCGCGCAACCACTTTGTGATCCTGCCGGGGGATAAAACGCCGTTGCAGCAGCCGGGCGTGGTCACGGTGGCGCTCACCGCGCCGGAAAGCTACGGCATCGACGCCGGCCAGCCGGTGATCCTGCACGGTATTAAAATCGGCCAGGTGCTGGAACGCAGCTTAACCGCCAAAGGCATCAACTTTGCGGTCGCCATCGACCCGCAATATCGCGAGCTGGTCAAAGGCGACAGCAAATTTGTGGTTAACAGCCGCATCGATGTCAAGGTGGGGCTGGACGGCGTGGAATTTCTGGGCGCCAGCGCCGGTGAGTGGATCAGCGGCGGTATCCGCGTGCTGCCGGGCAGTAAAGGCGAGCTGAAAGAGAGCTACCCCCTGTTTGCCAATCTGGAAAAAGCGGTAGAAAACAGCCTGAGCGACTTGCCTACCACCACCATGACGCTGAGCGCCGACAGCCTGCCGGATATTCAGGCCGGTTCGGTGGTGCTGTATCGCAAATTCGAAGTTGGCGAAGTGATCTCGGTGCGTCCGCGCGCCAACGCGTTTGATATTGACGTTCATATCAAGCCCCAGTATCAAAATCTGGTGACCAAAAACAGCGTATTCTGGGCCGAAGGCGGCGCGAAAGTGCAGCTGAACGGCAGCGGGCTTACCGTCCAGGCTTCGCCGCTGTCGAGGGCGTTAAAAGGCGCGATCAGCTTCGATAACCTGAGCGGCGCGTCGGCTAACACCGACAAAGGCAACAAGCGGACGCTGTTCCCGTCGGAAACCGCGGCCCGCGCCGTGGGCAGCCAGGTGACGCTGCACGCTTTTGACGCCGGTAAACTGTCGGAAGGAATGCCGATCCGCTACCTCGGGATCGATATTGGCCAGATACAATCCCTGAAGCTGATCACCGAACGCAACGAAGTGCAGGCCACTGCGGTGCTGTATCCGGAATACGTGAAGACCTTTGCCCGCAACGGCACCCGCTTCTCGGTGATCACCCCGCAAATATCCGCCGCCGGGGTGGAGCATCTGGATACCATCCTGCAGCCCTATATCAACGTGGAGCCAGGGAAGGGCAATCCGCGCCGTGACTTTGAGCTACAGGAAGCGACCATCACCGATTCTCGCTACCTCGACGGCCTGAGCATCGTGCTGGAAGTGCCGGACGCCGGGTCGCTGGCCATCGGTACGCCGGTGCTGTTCCGCGGGATGGAAGTGGGTATTGTCACCGGCATGGTGCTGGGTAATCTGTCCGATCGCGTAATGGTGGGCTTACGCATCAGCCAGCGTTATCAGCATCTGGTGCGCAATAACTCGGTATTCTGGCAGGCCTCCGGCTACAGTCTTGACTTCGGCATCATCGGCGGCGTCGTGAAAACCGGGACCTTCAACCAGTTTATCCGTGGCGGCATCGCTTTCGCCACGCCGCCAAGCACGCCGCTTTCTCCGAAAGCCCAGGCGGGGAAACACTTCCTGTTGCAGGACAGTGAGCCGAAAGAGTGGCGTCAGTGGGGCACCGCCCTGCCGCGTTAATCTCCCTCTGCCCCGGTGCGATGCCGGGGCAGTTATGCTACACTGCGCGCCCTTAATTTTACCCGTGGGGCCCGGCTGTGGCGCAAATCCGTTCCGTTTATCTTCCCGATGAATTTCTTTCCGTGATGCGTGAAGCAATGCCCGCCGCGCTGTCCATGGAGGGCTTTATCGCGTCCTGCCAGCGCCCGCTGCGCCGCAGTATCCGCGTCAACACCCTGAAAATCAGCGTCAGCGATTTCCTGGCGTTAGTTGCGCCCTACGACTGGCAACTCAGCCCGATACCCTGGTGCGAAGAAGGATTCTGGATCGAACGCGATGAAGAAGCGCTGCCGCTGGGCAGCACCGCCGAACATCTTAGCGGTCTGTTTTACATACAGGAGGCCAGCTCGATGCTGCCGGTGGCCGCGCTGTTCGCCGATAACGCAGAGATAACCCGGGTGATGGACGTCGCCGCCGCGCCGGGTTCGAAAACCACCCAAATCGCGGCGCGGATGGCGAATCAGGGCGCGATCCTCGCCAATGAATACGCCGCCAGCCGGGTAAAAGTCCTGGCGGCGAACATCAGCCGCTGCGGCATTCAGAACGTGGCGCTGACCCACTTCGATGGCCGGGTGTTCGGCGCCGCGCTGCCGGAATGTTTCGACGCCATCCTGCTTGACGCCCCCTGCTCCGGCGAAGGCGTGGTGCGCAAAGATCCCGATGCCCTGCGTAACTGGTCCGTCGCCAGCAATCTGGAGATCGCCGCCACCCAGCGCGAGCTGATTGACAGCGCGTTTCACGCCCTGCGCCCCGGCGGCACGCTGGTTTACTCCACCTGCACCCTCAACCGCGAAGAGAATGCGCAGGTGTGCCAGTGGTTGCTGGCGCGCTATCCTGATGCGGTATGCGTAGAGCCCCTGGGCGAGCTGTTCAACGGCGCACAGCAGGCGCTCACCGAAGAAGGTTTTCTGCACGTGTTCCCGCAGATTTTCAATTGCGAAGGCTTCTTTGTGGCGCGCCTGCGTAAAACCGCCGCTGTCCCGCCCCTCGACGCGCCGGGCTATAAAAACGGTAAATTCCCCTTCACGCTGATGAAACCCAAAGAGGCGCAGGAAGTCGTCCGTGCGGCCGCCAGCGTAGGGCTTAGCTGGGATGCGCATCTACACTTATGGCTGCGCGATAAAGAAATTTGGCTGTTCCCGGCAGAAATCGAGCCGCTGATTGGCCAGGTGCGATTCTCGCGCATCGGCCTGAAACTGGCGGAAACCTTCAACAAAGGCTTCCGCTGGCAGCACGAGGCGGTGATCGCCCTTGGGGACGTTGATACTCATGGATTCGCGTTAACCGCCGGGCAAGCCCAGGAGTGGTATCGCGGCCGGGATGTCTATCCGCAAACCGCGCCGCAGGCGAATGAAGTGATTGTGACGTATCAGGATCAACCGCTGGGTCTGGCGAAAAAAATCGGCTCGCGCTTAAAGAACAGTTATCCGCGCGAACTGGTGCGCGATGGCAAGCTGTTTGCTGACGAGATTTAATTCGCCCAAAAAATAATCGCGATAAACTTGCGCTTTTGCTGTTCCTTGTCCAGGCTAAAAAATGGCGACTTTACTGGTCGTACCACCTGCACTGTAATGATGATGGAGAGCATTATGACTAAGACCAGCGTTAAAATCGGCACCTTTGAAATCGATGATGCGGAGCTGAGCGGCGAGCAGCCGGGCGAGCGTACCTTAACGATCCCGTGTAAATCTGACCCGGATCTGTGTATGCAGCTTGATGCATGGGATGCGGAAACCAGTATTCCGGCGGTACTTAACGGTGAACACTCTGTCCTTTATCGTAAACACTATGACGAAAATTCCGATGCCTGGGTGATGCGTTTTGCCTGATCCCGACATGAGCCCGTCGCCTGAGACGGGTTATTCTTCCCCGTTTGGTTTGCCCTTCGCGCCCTGTCCCCTACAATTACTCTAAACCTTCTGACATTGGGGATGCGATGTTCGCACTGGTTTTATTTATTTGTTATCTGGACGGTGGCTGTAACGATATCGTCATTGACGTTTTTAATACTGAACAACAATGTATGCGCGCGATGGATGAACAACGGCTGCGGCACGGCGGCTGTTTCCCGGTAGAAGATTTTATCGATGGCTTCTGGACCCCGGCTCAGGAGTACAGCGATTTTTAACTACTGGACCCGCAGTAAGGTCAACCGGTTGCCGAAAACGGCGCCGGTGTCGATGTAGTGCAAATTCCCGCAGTCGAGGCAGTCATTTAACGGCGTATGCCCGAAGTAAAATGCATCCGCGCCGCTGATAGACTCATCCCGTCCTTTGATACACCGCGATAACCGCTCGCGGCTCCAGAGCACCGGCGTGCGCTTCACCGGCTGCTGCCAGGCATAGCGATCGGCGGGATAATCCGCGTGGGCGACCACGACGGTCTGTTCCGCACACTGCAATTCAATGATCAGTGGGAAATCGCGCAGCCGCAGCAGTTGCTCTTCAACACGCTTGCGCGCCGCGCTGTTGAGCGTGGTAAACCAGTTGCCGCCGTTGAGATACCACAATGCGTAATCCCCCGACTCCAGCGCGTCCAGCGCCATGGCCTCGTGGTTGCCCAACACGCAGCGGAACCAGCGCCGCTCGGTTAACGCCAGGCAGCCGGGGCTGTTATCCCCGCGGTCGATAAGATCGCCAACACCAATCACCAAATCCTGCCACGGGTCGAAATGCGCCTCGCGTAACGCCCGGGCAAACTGTCGCAGACAGCCGTGCAAATCGCCCACGATGTAGATGGCTCGCCATTCACTGGCGTCGATTCGTTGATACATATCTCCTCCTGTGAACAGCTAAAGTATAGTGTGCGACACACATTGCAGCCTGACAGGACGTACTGGCGCAGGGAGGCAAAGAAATCAGCGGCAAAAAATACACTTTTCTATACGTTTTTGACGATTACAGGAATCAATTGGCGTTCATCGGGTGATGAACGACGCGCAGACATAAAAAAACCTGCATTATGCAGGCTTTTTTATGTCCCTTCCGGCGCTTATCTCCGGCGCTCATGGTGATGGCGTTAGCTCTGTAAGGGATGAACCGCACAATAGCTGATAGGATTATTCCGATCAAGTTACGGCTAAATGAAGATTATTGTTATTTGATCCAGATTCCAGAAAATCGTCACAGGACAACACGCTGACAGCGAATTGAAACTTATTGGTATCATCTGGCTTACAGATTCTTAAAGACGGCAAAAAAGCTCTGGACGCTGCCGGGGTTGTCTGTGGTATGGTTTAAGGCGTTCACAGGCAGCGACATTAGCCATGGATAAAGGCGCAGTCGCAACTTGCTTATGAATCATAGGGATAAAAAAAGACCGAATACGATTCCTGTATTCGGTCCAGGGAAATGGCTCTTGGGAGAGAGCCGTGCGCTAAAAGTTGGCATTAATGCAGGCTGAAATCGCCTTGCCCTTTAAGAATAGATTACGATGTCAGGTTTTCCAGTCCGCGACAAAAGTGGTCCAAAAAAATTCCTCACGTAACGTAATCACTTAATAAAAAACCGCAGCCCGTGTTTCACGGTACTGCGGTTTTTTTATGCCCGTTAACGCTTAACAGAGCGTTCTGGCTTTCTCGATAAACGGCGCCAGGCTCTTTTTCTCGCCAGGCTTCGCCGGGTCGTCTACCTGTATCACGCTGATGGACTGGCCCGTGGTTTTCCCGGCTTTAACCTGCGCCATGGCTTCGTCATTGATCGGATATTGCATCAGGGTGGCAGGATTAATCACAAACAGCGCGTTGCCCGGACGGCAGGTGAGCATGACTTCTTCGCGGTTAAACGCCCAGTTGTCTTTGCCCATCTCGAAACGACTTACCGTAATAATCTGCGGCGCAGCGGCGGCCGATCCCGCGCACGCCAGTAATAGCAGTGAAAGTACTGTTTTTTTCATCGTAAACTCGCAAACATAATCACGGTTAAACAGGCTCCCAGGTTGCGAACAGGCTGACGCAGGCCACCACCAGTAAGCTTAATATCCATTCCACTTTCGTCAGGGTAATAAACTGACGTTGCGCCACGCCCGCGCTCTGGCTGAAGCGCGGCACCAGCGCATAGCGGTTGTACACGGCAATCGCCACCATCATCGCCACCAGCGCGGCCTTTACCCACAGCATGATGAGATAACGCGTGTCGACAGGCCAGGGGATCCCGGCAATCAGCAGCGTATTGACGATCCCCGTCACGATCGCCAGCGCGACCGCCAGATGACCGTAGCGCGAAAAACGCATCATGGCGAGGATTGCGCTCTCCCGCCAGCGCGGTTTGCGCGCCAGCCGCATACAGGCCAGTAACGGCAGTAAGCCGCCCATCCACCACGCGGCGGAAAGCAGATGAATGGCGTGGTTGAATTGCTGGAACGCGCCGCGCGCGCCTTCCGCCATCACCGCATGCCCTACCCCAGCCAGCAGCACCACCTGCCCCATCAGGAGCACCATC
Source organism: Atlantibacter hermannii (assembly GCF_009907385.1). Taxonomy (GTDB): domain Bacteria; phylum Pseudomonadota; class Gammaproteobacteria; order Enterobacterales; family Enterobacteriaceae; genus Atlantibacter; species Atlantibacter hermannii_A. The sequence goes on along the minus strand of NZ_JAAATR010000033.1, from coordinate 20,213 downwards.
AGCAGCGCGCCAACGCGATAAGGTTTAAGCAGAAGCACTACCAGCGAGATTACGCTGAGCACGATCTGCCACAACCACACGCCGCCAAACTGGGTGGTTAACACCGCCTGCCAGATAGCCGGTGAAACGACGTCTGCCCAGCCGCCTGCCATCATTCCGCCCTGAATGGCGAGCATCAATGTCGTACTGACGAGGTTGGCGACCAACGCCATGCGCCACAACCGCCAGACGCGGCGCGCCAGTACCGGCTTAAACGCATCAGGGGCCAGCCAACAGGTGCTGATCGCACACCCCAGCGCCAGAATCAACGCGGCGAAATGAATAAACCGCAGCGTAACCCAGGTGGCAACCAGCATGTTATTTCACGCTAAAATGGTAGCTGCCTTTGGTTTTGTGGCCATCGACGGAAACCACATGCCAGTCGACCTGATACTGCCCGGCAGGCAGCGGCGCGTTGAGCGGCACAATCAGCTGTTTATTATCATCCGCCGCCAGTTTGGCTTTGCCGGTTTCCCGTTTTTGTTTCTCCGGGCCGGTCAGGGTGATGCCGCTGAATGCCGGTTCGATTCCTTCAGAGAAATTCAGGGTCAGGGCCTGAGGCGCAGACTCCATCACGGCATCCGCCGCCGGGTATTGATGTTTAAGATGCGCATGAGCCCAGACGGCGGGCGCGGCGAACAGTGAAGCGGTAACGGTCAGAGTACAAAGAAGACGGGATGCGGTGAATGCCATATAAATCATTCCTTTTCGTTATGACTGTGGCGCAAAGAATAACCCCGGTAACTCTTCAAGTCGAGTCAGCATGGCACACAACGACACAGAAACGCTTGTCATCCGAACGATGAGCAAGTACCTTTCCGCCAGTCACTACAGGAGTCATTTATGAAGCACAATCTTGCCCAACTTCCTCAGGACGAAATGGACAAAGTGAACGTCGATCTGGCCGCCGCGGGCGTGGCGTTTAAAGAGCGCTACAACATGCCGATCATTGCGGAGGCCGTTGAACGCGAGCAGCCAGAAGCGTTGCGCGGCTACTTTCGCGAGCGCCTGATTGCGCATCGACTGGCCTCAGTGAATTTATCGCGCTTGCCCTGGGAACCAAAAGCAAAATAAGCCTTACGGTCCGTTACGCTTCCTTACAATGAAAATGCTAATCTGTTTGCGCTAATCACTATATTCTCTGATCCATTGCGCTAAATATAGCGATTTCATCTACAAGGAAGCCAATATGCCAACATGGAATGTTGCCGCCGCGCAATACGCGCCACGTCCTGATGACGTAGCCGCGAATGTTTCTCATCATCTGTCGTTTATCGCCACCGCCGCCCGCGAGCAAATCGACGTTTTACTGTTCCCCGAGTTTTCCCTTACCGGTTTTCACTCCCCTGATTCATGCCTGGTCAGCCCTGATTCATTACTGTTCACCCCCATCAGTCTGGCGGCACAGCGGCATAAGATGATGATTATTGCCGGTCTGTCCCTGCCCGCGCCCGGAGGGATGATCTCTGCAGGATTGATTTTCCTTCCCGACGGGACGCGGCAGCTCTGTCTGCAAAACACGGCACAGGATATTGATGAAATCAGTGGATTACCGGTACTGCAGGATAAAATCATTGGCACCGGTTCGCAGCGCATCGCCCTTGCGGTAAACCGTTCACAGCCTGCGGATCTCTGGGCCCAGAAAGAGGCCAGCCTGTATATGTGCGGGCGGTTTATCTCCGAGCTATCATGGACTGCTGAAGTGGTCGATATGCAGTACTGCGCCTTTGAAAATCATATCGCGGTATTACAGGTGAACCACGCCATTGCGCCGGATAATCAAACCGCCGTAGGCCGTAGCGCCTGCTGGGATGAGCAGGGCCAGTTGATTGTGCGCGCCGAAGCCGGTGAACTGCTGGTGGTGGCCCGCCGCAAAGACAATGGTTGGCACGGCGAGGTCATTCCATTACGCTGGCGCTTTGGTTAAGAGAGTTTGACATGCTGCGAGTGATCGATACGGAAACCTGCGGGTTACAGGGCGGAGTGGTGGAAATCGCTTCGGTGGATATTATTGACGGCCAAATCGTTAATCCGATGAGCGACCTGGTGCGTCCGGATCGTCCTATCAGCCATCAGGCCATGGCTATCCATCGAATTACCGAAGCCATGGTGGCCGATAAACCGGAGCTGGAAGTGGTGTTACCCAGCTACCTCGGCAGCCCGTTTTACGTGGCGCATAACGCCGATTTTGACAGCCGGATGCTGCCCGACATGGGCGGCGAGTGGATTTGCACCATGAAGATGGCGCGCCGCCTGTGGAACTGGCCGGGCATCAAATACAGCAACATGGGATTGTACAAAGCGCGCAGCTTACAGGTCGAGACGCCGCCTGATCTGCACCATCACCGCGCACTGTATGATTGCTATATTACCGCCGCGCTTTTGCTGGATATTATGCAGCAAACCCACTGGACGCCAGAAGAGATGGTCACCATTACCGGTCGCCCGACCCTGATGACCGCCTTTACGTTCGGCAAATACCGCGGCGAAGCCTTCAGCGATATCGCGCAGCGCGATCCCGGCTATCTGCGCTGGATGCTTAAGAACATTAAAGAGATGACCCCACAGCTGCGCCTGACGCTGAAACACTACCTCGGGGAGGATTAATGCCCCGCTTTCGCCCCCAGCGTCCCCTGGGTCAGGCCGATTAAAAAGGCAAATTCCAGCGCCACGCCTTCGTAAGATTTGAATCGGCCCGATTTCCCGCCGTGTCCGGAGTCCATTTCGGTACACAGTAGCAGCAGGCTGTCATCAGTCTTGTATTCCCGCAGTTTAGCGACCCATTTTGCCGGCTCCCAGTACTGCACCTGGGAATCATGCAGGCCGGTGGTGACCAGCAAATGCGGGTATTGTTGACGCGTAACCTGGTCGTAGGGGCTGTAGCTCTTCATATAGTGGTAATAGGTTTCGTCCTGCGGATTGCCCCACTCTTCAAACTCCCCGGTGGTGAGCGGTATCGACTCATCCAGCATGGTGGTGACCACATCAACGAATGGCACCTGCGCGACCACACCGTTAAACAGTTCCGGACGCATATTAATGACCGCCCCCATCAACATTCCGCCGGCACTTCCGCCCATACCGAACAGATAGCGCGGATCGCCATAGCCCTGTTTAAGCAGCGATTCGCAGACGTCGATATAGTCGTTAAAGGTGTTTTTCTTGTGCAGGAATTTCCCCGCCTCATACCACATCTGGCCCAGTTCGCCGCCGCCGCGGACATGGGCGATAGCGTACACAAAGCCACGATCCAACAGGCTCAGGCGGCTGGAGCTGAAATCAGCATCCATACTGCTGCCGTAAGAGCCGTAGCCATAAACCAGCAGCGGGTTCGCGCCGCGCTGGAAATATTTTTTGTGATACACCAGCGAAACCGGCACCTCCACGCCGTCGCGCGCCTTGATCCAGACGTGTTCACTGCGGTAATTGGCGGAATCAAAGCCGTCAATTTCCGTCTGTTTCAGCACCCGCCGCTCGCCGGTATCCATATCCAGTTCGAACAGGGTATCCGGCGTGGTCATGGAAGAGTAGCCGTACCGCAGCCTGGCGGTTTCTGGCTCAGGATTGTAGGCAAGCCAGGTCACATAGGCCGGATCGTCAAAGGCAATGCCGGTCACTTCGCGCGTTTTGCGGTTGATTTGCCGCAGGCTGGTCAATCCGCGCTGGCGCTCCTCAACCACCAGCCAGTCGGTGAACAGCGTGAAGCCCTCCAGCATGATGTGCTCGCGCGCGGGGATCAGCGTTTCCCATTTTTGCTCGTTGCGTACCGTGCTGCGATACAGCCCGAAGTTTTTACCGTCGCGATTAGAACGCATATAAAAACGGTGCTGGTAGTGATCCACCGAATATTCGTGATCTTTGCGCCGCTTCAGGAAACAGCTGGGCTCGGCATCCGCCAGCTCCGCGTCCAGCAGCCACACCTCGCTGGTGGTGGCGCTGGAAAGAAAAATAGTGATGAAATGTTGGGACGTCGTTTTGTACAGGCTGACGTAAAAGGTTTCATCACGCTCTTCGTAGATCAATTCATCTTCGCTGGCGGGCGACCCCACGGTATGCCGCCACACCTGATACGGCAGCAGCGTTTTGGCGTGCTTTTTAACGTAATAGAGGGTGCGGGAATCGTTAGCCCATGCCACCTCAGGCGCGACATGTTCAATCAGTTCCGGATACCAGTTGCCGGTCTCCAGGTTGCGAAAGCGCAGACCATACTGACGGCGCGACAGATAATCTTCCGCCAGCACCATCGTGGTGTTATCCGGGGTGACGGCCAGCGCGCCCAGGGTGTAAAACTCGCTGTGCGACGCGCGCTGGTTGGCATCCAGTAGCACGTCCCAGTCATCCCACTCCGAGGACAGCACCGACTGGCGCTGGTAAACGGGGTACTCGCAGCCGACGTCATAGACCTGACGATAGCGGTAGCCGTTCTTAACGTAAGGGGCAGACGCATCGCGCTGCGGTATGCGCGCAATCATCTCTTTGAGGAGCTGTTCCTCCAGCGCCTGCTGGCTCGCCATGACCCGTCGCCCGTAATCGTTCTCTTTATGGAGATAATCGAGAACGTCGGGATCGGACCGGTCATCATCGCGCAGCCAGAAATAGTTATCGGTGCGCGTGTCGCCATGCAGGGTCATGGTGTGGGGTATTACTTTGGCTTTAGGTGGCATAACGCTCAACTTTCAGGTTAACACCCTTATAAGGTTGGCAAAAACCCCGCGCGTTGCAAGCGTAACGCCACCAAACCAGGCGTTATCCTGGTGAAACCTCCCGTTTGCTGACCGCGATATCACGCTCCACGTCGGTGCGGACATCTTCCGGGATCCCCAACGCATCCCCAAGCGCGTTCAGGTAACTGCGCTCCATAAAGTGATCGGGATTGATGGCGGCGCAGCTCAGGAAATAAAGTTCCAGCGCCTCTTCTTCATTCTGGATGCCGTCAGCAAGACGCGCCGGATCGAGGGGCAATTCGAGCGCCTGTTCCACCAGCGCGCGCCCTTCGTTTTCGATACCGGCGTCGCGCAGATGCTGGTCGATGGCCTGGCGCTCCGCATCGTCAATGTGCCCGTCGCTTTTGGCCGCAAACACCAGCGCGAGGATTAACCGCTCGGCGCGCTTATCAATCGGCGATGCCTGTTGACCATATTGCGGTTCGCCCTGATGGGCGGCGCGGATGCGATCTTTGTACTTGTTCCACAATACGGTTCCGGCCACCGCTCCGCCGCCCGCCAGCAGCGCGCCGCCACCGTATTTCGCCAGCAGCTTACGTGAGGATTTATTCGCCACCAGCAGTCCCGCCAGGCCGCCCAGCGCACCGGGGCTGAGCAGTTTAGATAGCCCCTGCCCCTGCGATAACCCTTTACCCTGTTCACCCAGCATTGTCTGGAGATGTTTAAGCCAGTTCGCCATATGCGCTCCCACAGTGAAAGTCCGTGTTGTGAGCGTAAGCGAGGGGATGTCAAGAAGTGTGGAGACAGGCTAAGGAAAGGAAAATAATCGGCAAGGGCAATGCCCTTGCACGCGATTAATGACGGTATTCCGCCGTCTGTTTTTTGCAGTCGACCTGCACGGTGTAATGAATGTCGGCGCGCATGCCTCGCACCGTCAGGGGGACGGTCCATTCATCATCGCCGCCTTTGACGGCTTCCGGGTTAACCCAGGCAACCGGATCGGCCTGGCCGAGTTTCTCCTGATCGTCCGCCCAGCGCGCAATACGGTTCTGCAGATAGTCGCGTTTCACGCTGGCTGAGATGCCTTTGGCATCCAGTCCTTCACAGCCGGTAAATTTCACACTGCGCGATTCCTGGGGCGCGGCATGCAGCCCCACAGAAAATAGCGCGATAAGCGCCAGTAGCCCTTTTTTCATCAGATGCCCTCCGTTGTGAATACCACAGAAAGCCTGGTACAAAACAACCGAAGCGCAAGGGGTTAGCCGGCGCGCGCGGGTGAAAACCCTGCTGAATCGACGGGTTTACGCCGCTTTCGGCTTACGCCCGCTGGCGATCGCTTCCACCTTCGGCCCGGCGTCCGGCTTTACGTCCGCTGTACCTTGCTGCGGCATTTGCCCGGTGCGCAGCACCTGCGCCAGGGTATCTTTATGTTCAGCCAGCCACAGTGACAGCGGCTCAAGCTGGGTTTCCTCAAGGTTAACCGGCGCGCTTTGCAGCCAGGACTCAAGGGTCTGCGCTAAGTCGAGCATCTTATCGTATGCGTCGGCTTCTTTTTTGTTGGCAAAAGACATTTTCTCTTTCCCTTCCCTGACCACAACGTAGTGAATTTCAACAGCCATCATGATGCCTCTTTAACTGGATATGCATACAGTATATCAGGACGGAAAAGAAAAATCAAAATGTCGCACCTGCCCGCGCAATCGTTTTCGTATATACTGGCCGCCTCATTTTTGGTGCAGGAATCTCGTTATGTTGACAGTAGGAACCGCGCTTCGTCCGGCAGCCACCCGCGTGATGCTGCTCGGCTCAGGGGAATTGGGTAAGGAAGTGGCGATTGAGTGCCAGAGGCTCGGTATTGAAGTGATTGCCGTAGACCGATATCCCGACGCCCCGGCGATGCACGTCGCCCACCGCAGCTACGTCATTAATATGCTGGACGGCGCGGCGTTAAAGACGCTGGTCGAGCAGGAAAAACCCGATTTTATCGTGCCGGAAATCGAAGCCATCGCGACCGACGCGCTGATTGAACTGGAACAGCACGGCCAGCGCGTGGTGCCCTGCGCCCGCGCCACCCAACTCACCATGAACCGCGAGGGCATCCGTCGGCTGGCGGCAGAAGAACTGGGCCTGCCGACATCGGCCTACCGCTTTGCCGACAGCGAAAGCGATTTCCTGGCGGCGGTGGATGAAATCGGCCTGCCGTGCATTGTGAAGCCGGTGATGAGTTCATCCGGCAAAGGCCAGAGCTTTATTCGCCAGCGCGAGCAACTGGCGGACGCATGGCAGTATGCCCAACAGGGCGGCCGCGCCGGCGCAGGCAAAGTGATCGTCGAAGGCGTGGTCAATTTCGATTTTGAAATCACTTTACTGACGGTAAGCGCCGTAGACGGCGTGCATTTTTGCGCCCCGGTGGGCCATCGTCAGCAAGACGGCGACTATCGTGAATCCTGGCAACCGCAGCAAATGAGCGAGCTGGCGCTGCAGCGCGCCCGGCAGGTCGCGGAAAAAGTGGTGCTGGCGCTGGGCGGCTATGGCCTGTTTGGGGTTGAACTGTTTGTCTGCGGCGATGAGGTGGTGTTCAGCGAAGTGTCGCCCCGCCCGCACGATACCGGGATGGTGACGCTGATTAGCCAGGATCTGTCAGAATTCGCCCTGCATGTGCGCGCGTTTTTAGGCTTGCCCGTGGGCGGCATTCGTCAATACGGCCCCGCCGCTTCGGCGGTGATCCTGCCGCAGCTGACCAGCGATAACGTGCGTTTCAGCAATATTGATGCCGCCGTGGGCGCCGGGGTGCAGGTACGGTTATTCGGCAAGCCGGATATTCAGGGCGCGCGCCGTCTGGGCGTGGCACTGGCCTGCGCTGAAGATATTGAAACCGCCATTGATCGCGCGAAAGCCGCGGCGTCGGCGGTGCAGGTGGAAGGCTAAAACAAAAAAGGCAGGCTTGCGCCTGCCTTCACTTCACGTCAGGCAATTACTGCTGCGCGCCTTCTACCGCTTCGCGCGCCAGTCTGGTGATGCGATCCCAGTCGCCCGCTTCCATCGCGTCTGCCGGCACCAGCCAGGAGCCGCCGATGCACAGCACGCTTTTCAGCGCCAGGTAATCGCGATAGTTCGCTGGCGTGATGCCGCCGGTCGGGCAGAAACGCACCTGAGAGAACGGGCCCGCAATGGCCTGCAGCGCTTTGGTGCCGCCGTTGGCTTCCGCCGGGAAGAATTTGAACTCTTTCAGGCCGTAGTCCATACCCAGCATCAGCTCAGATACGGTGCTGATGCCCGGGATCAACGGGATAGAACCTTCGGTTGCCGCTTTCAGCAACGGTTCGGTCAGACCCGGGCTGATGGCGAACTGCGCGCCCGCGTCGGTCACTTCTGCCAGTTGGGCAGCATTGATAACGGTGCCCGCGCCGATGATCGCGTCCGGCACGTCTTTGGCGATGGCGCGGATAGCGTCCATGGCGCACGGAGTACGCAGGGTCACTTCCAGCACGCGCACGCCGCCTGCGATCAGCGCTTTCGCCAGCGGTACGGCATGTTCCAGTTTGTTAATCACAATTACCGGTACAACCGGACCGGATTTCAGGATCTGTTCAGCACTTGTTTTCCAGCTTTTCATCAGAGCATCTCTCTCGCCATAGTGAATTCAGTGAAGCCTTTAAAAACGAATACAGGTTGCGCCCTGCTCGGCGCCGGACAAATTCTCACGCAGCGCGCCGAACATCTCACGGCCGGTGCCCACGCGTTGCGGGCTAAGATCCGGCTGGAACGGCGCGCGTTGGGCCAGTTCCGCCTCATCGACTAACAGCGTTAACTCGCCCGTCTGTCCGTTTACGCGGATCAGGTCGCCGTTGCGTACTTTCGCCAGCAAGCCGCCGTCGTAAGCTTCTGGGGTGACGTGGATGGCCGAAGGTACTTTGCCTGACGCGCCGGAGAGGCGGCCATCGGTCACTAACGCAATTTTGAAACGGCGGTCCAATAATACACCAAGCGGAGGCATAAGTTTATGTAATTCTGGCATCCCGTTCGCTTTTGGCCCCTGATGGCGCACAACCACCACGCAATCTTTATCCAGCAGGCCCGCTTCAAACGCCGGTAACACGTCATGCTGGCTTTCAAATACCACCGCAGGCGCTTCGATAATCTGGTATTCCTGCGGAACGGCGGAGGTTTTCATCACCGCGCGGCCCAGATTGCCGCTCAGCACTTTGGTGCCGCCGTGAGCGGAGAACGGATTGTCGATGCTGGCGATCACGTCATTATCCAGCGACGCCGACGCGCCCTCGCGCCACTGCAATTCGCCGTTGTTTAGCCAGGGTTCGAGGGTGTAACGATGCAGACCGTGGCCCACCACGGTTTCTACGTCTTCATGCAACAGGCCGCCTTTCAGCAGTTCACGCATCAGCACCGGCACGCCGCCCGCCGCCTGGAAGTGGTTGATGTCCGCCGGGCCGTTAGGGTACAGACGCGCCAGCAGCGGCACCACGGCGGAGAGATCGGAGAAGTCATCCCAGTTAATGATAATGCCCGCCGCGCGCGCCATCGCCACCAGGTGCATGGTGTGGTTAGTGGAGCCGCCGGTCGCCAGCAGCGCGACGATGCCGTTCACCACCACTTTTTCGTCGATCATTTTGCCAAGCGGCATCCAGCTGTTGCCGTTGCCGGTAAGGCGCGTCACCTGACGCGCCGCCGCAGCGGTCAGCGCTTCACGCAGTGGCGCATCCGGCTGAACGAAGGAGGAGCCCGGCAGCTGCATGCCCATAAATTCCACCACCATCTGGTTGGTGTTGGCAGTGCCATAGAAGGTACAGGTGCCCGGCGCGTGATAGGACGCCGCTTCCGACTCCAGCAGCGCCATGCGGTCGACCTTACCTTCAGCATAGAGCTGGCGAATGCGCACTTTTTCTTTATTCGGCAAACCGCTCGCCATCGGGCCTGACGGCACAAATACCGACGGCAGGTGCCCGAACGACAGCGCCGCCATCGCCAGGCCAGGAACGATTTTATCGCACACGCCGAGGAACAGCGCGCCGTCGAACATGTTATGAGACAGACCCACTGCCGCAGACATGGCAATCACTTCGCGGCTCAGCAGGGAAAGTTCCATGCCGTCCTGCCCCTGCGTCACGCCGTCGCACATCGCCGGAACGCCGCCAGCCACCTGGCCGACGGCATTGACCGAATGCAGCGCTTTGCGGATTTGGTCCGGGTAGGTTTCGTAAGGCTGATGGGCGGAAAGCATGTCGTTGTAAGACGTTATGATACCGATGTTGTTACGCAGCATGCTTTTTAGCGCGGCTTTATCTTCCGGCTGGCAGGCGGCAAAACCGTGGGCCAGGTTACCGCAGGCCAGTTCGGCGCGGTGGACGGTTTTGGCCTTCGCCGCCTCAATGCGCGCGAGGTAGGCTTCGCGGGTGGCTTTCGAGCGCGCAATAATGCGATTTGTTACCCGTAACATTTCCTGATTCATAACGGTCCTCATAAATTATTTGCATAGGGGGCCTGAATTATTCACTTTTCCGTTACGGCTAATTAACGGCAAACAGGCCCGGCAAGGGCATAATCGTTTCAGTCAGTGTAAATAAAAAAGCCCCGTGGGTGAATCCACACGGGGCTTTAAAATGCAAAAAAATATAAACCTGATGCCGCAGATCATGTTACCGGTAAAATAACCCTTAAGGATAAGCGATCCCGGTTATTCAAACTCGTTCCATGAACGACCATCACGGGTGATCATCGCCACCGAGGCAACCGGGCCCCAGGTGCCCGCCTGATACGGTTTCGGCGCGTCGTTATCCGCCGCCCAGGCTTCGGTGATGGAATCGACCCACTTCCAGGCCTCTTCGACTTCATCGCGACGCACGAACAGAGCCTGGATACCCCGCATGGTTTCCAGCAGCAGGCGCTCGTAGGCGTCCGCCAGATGCGATTCGTTAAAGGTCTCGGAATAGCTCAGGTCCAGCTTGGTGGTTTGCAGGTTGTGCTTGTGATCCAGGCCCGGCACTTTATTGAGGATCTGGATATCCACGCCCTCATCCGGTTGCAGGCGGATGGTCAGTTTGTTCTGCGGCAGATCCTGCCAGGAGTCTTTAAACAGGTTCAGCGCCGGGTTTTTAAAGTACACCACCACTTCTGAACATTTGGTCGGCAGACGCTTGCCGGTACGCAGATAGAACGGCACGCCCGCCCAGCGCCAGTTGTCGATATCCACGCGGATCGCCACGAAGGTCTCGGTGCTGCTCGACTTGTTCGCGCCCTCTTCTTCCAGATAACCCGGCACTTTCTGCCCCTGGGCGAAGCCTGCGGTGTACTGGCCGCGCACGGTTTTTTCGCGTACGTTGCTACGGTCGATGCGGCGCAGGGACTGCAGCACTTTGACTTTTTCATCGCGGATATGGTCAGCGGTGAGGTCGGACGGCGGCGACATGGCAATCATGCACAGAATTTGCAGCAGGTGGTTCTGGATCATATCGCGCATCTGGCCCGCCTGGTCGAAATAACCCCAGCGTCCTTCAATGCCCACCTCTTCCGCCACGGTGATTTCCACGTGATCGATGGTGCGATTATCCCAGTTATTGGCGAACAGGGAGTTGGCGAAGCGCAGCGCCAGCAGGTTGAGTACCGTTTCTTTCCCCAGATAGTGGTCGATACGGTAGACCTGGCACTCTTCAAAGTACTCGCCGACCTGATCGTTAATTTCCCGGGAGGTTTCCAGCGAGGTGCCAAGCGGTTTTTCCATCACCACGCGCGCCGGTTTGGCGTTGAGTTTGGCCTCCCCCAGCCCTTTGCAGATGGCGCCAAAGGTGCTCGGCGGCATGGCGAAGTAGTTAATGGTGACGCGGTTTTTCTGGTCAAGCAACTTGCCGAGACGGGTGAATGCGGCAGTATCATTGACGTCAAGATTGCAGAAATCGAGACGGCTGCTGAGTTTGTCCCACAACCCTTCGTTGATCTTCTCTTTCATGAAGGTTTCTAACGCTTCACGCACGATACCGGTGTAGGTTTCTTTATCCCACTCCGCGCGGCCAACCCCAAGAATGCGGGTATCCGGATGGATTTGGCCTGCTTTTTCCAGCTGGTACAGGGAAGGCAGCAGTTTCCGACGCGCCAGATCGCCTTTTGCGCCGAAAATGACCAGGTCACATGCCTGGGCTGTTTGCGTTACCGCCATGTCATTCTCCTCGTTTGAATGATCCTGGTTCTGAGCCAGGTTATCTGTAATTTTCTTACACCGCACTCTACTGCTTTTAACCGGTTTCTGAAACCTTTGCTGTGGCAACGTCGCTATACCGGGAGTCGCGGCGTGATATTTTCCGTATGGTGCCTGCATCCTGACCCGTTTTTACGCAATGAAACCGCTTAACAAAATCAGACACGGATCAAGATATGAAAAAAAACAACGACATTTTTGGTCATTTGTCTCTTCCCGTAACGGCTCAGGCGTATATTCTTGCTAATTCGCTTTCCGGTTTCATCACTTTTAGAAATCGCTTTTTTCCATGAGTTAATGATAAATCATGAATATGCTGGAAAAAATCCAGTCGCAACTGGAACAATTAAGCAAATCCGAACGCAAAGTCGCTGAAGTGATCCTCACCTCTCCCGCGCGGGCCATTCACCTCAGTATCGCCCGGCTGGCAAACACCGCTGGCGTCAGCGAGCCGACGGTCAACCGTTTCTGCCGTAGCCTTGATACCAAAGGTTTCCCCGATTTTAAACTCCACCTGGCGCAAAGTCTGGCGAACGGCACCCCGTACGTAAACCGCAACGTGGATGAAGACGACAGCGTCGAAGCCTACACCGGTAAAATCTTCGAGTCGGCAATGGCGAGCCTGGATCATGTGCGGCAATCGCTGGATATGAACGCGGTCAATCGCGCCGTGGATCTGCTCACCCAGGCAAAACGCATCGCCTTTTTCGGGCTCGGTTCATCGGCGGCGGTGGCGCACGACGCCATGAATAAATTTTTCCGTTTTAACGTGCCGGTGATCTATTCCGATGACATCGTGGTACAGCGCATGAGCTGTATGAATTGTAGCGCTGACGATGTCGTGGTGCTGATTTCTCACACCGGTCGCACCAAAAATCTCGTGGAACTGGCGCAGCTGGCCCGTGAAAACGATGCCATGGTTTTAGCGATTACCTCTGCCGGCACGCCGCTGGCCCGGGAAGCGACACTTGCATTATTGCTGGATGTTCCAGAAGATACCGATATTTATATGCCAATGGTCTCCCGTTTGGCCCAGCTTACGCTGATTGACGTGCTTGCAACCGGTTTCACGTTGCGGCGCGGGGCGAAATTCAGGGATAACTTGAAGCGAGTCAAAGAAGCGTTGAAGGAATCGCGGTTTGATAAGGAACTGTACGTTCCTGACAATAAATAGCGGTATTTCGATAACAAAGCTGTACTTATAAAACCATTCGGTTAAGGTTTTGGCTGCGCCAGCTGGCGTGCCCACCTGCCGAGTTTATGTTCACGCAACACCAAAGTTGTTTCAGTCAACGGAGTATTACATGTCCAGACGGCTTCGCAGAACCAAAATCGTTACCACGTTAGGCCCGGCAACGGATCGTGATAATAATCTGGAAAAGGTTATTACCGCAGGCGCTAACGTCGTACGAATGAATTTCTCCCACGGCACTCCTGAAGACCACAAATTACGTGCAGACAAAGTCCGCGAGATCGCGGCCAAACTGGGTCGTCACGTCGCTATCCTGGGTGACCTCCAGGGCCCGAAAATCCGGGTATCGACCTTCAAAGAAGGTAAAGTATTTCTCAATATCGGCGACAAATTCCTGCTCGACGCCAACCTGGGTAAAGGTGAAGGCGATAAAGAAAAAGTCGGTATCGATTATAAAGGCCTGCCCGCTGACGTGGTGCCGGGCGACATTCTGCTGCTCGACGACGGCCGCGTGCAGTTAAAAGTCCTGGAAGTTCAGGGCATGAAAGTGTTTACCGAAGTTACCGTTGGCGGCCCGCTGTCCAACAACAAAGGCATCAACAAACTCGGCGGCGGCCTGTCGGCAGAAGCGCTGACCGAAAAAGACAAAGCCGATATCCTCACCGCCGCGCAGATCGGCGTGGATTATCTGGCAGTCTCCTTCCCGCGCTGCGGCGAAGACCTGAACTACGCACGCCGCCTGGCGCGTGACGCAGGCTGCAACGCCAAAATCGTCGCCAAAGTGGAACGTGCCGAAGCGGTATGCGATCTGGACGCGATGGACGACATCATCAACGCCTCTGACGTGGTGATGGTTGCCCGTGGCGACCTCGGCGTTGAAATCGGCGATCCGGAACTGGTGGGTATCCAGAAAACCCTGATCCGCCGCGCCCGCAAGCTGAACCGCGCGGTGATCACGGCGACGCAGATGATGGAGTCGATGATCACTAACCCCATGCCGACCCGTGCGGAAGTGATGGACGTGGCAAACGCCGTGCTGGACGGTACTGATGCGGTGATGCTGTCTGCGGAAACCGCTGCGGGCCAGTACCCGGCAGAAACCGTTGCGGCCATGGCGCGCGTCTGCCTCGGCGCAGAAAAGATCCCCAGCATCAACGTCTCCAAGCACCGTCTCGATGTGCAGTTCGATAATGTCGAAGAAGCCATCGCCATGTCCGCCATGTACGCCGCAAACCACCTGAAAGGCGTGACCGCCATCCTGACCATGACCGAGTCGGGCCGTACCGCGCTGATGACTTCGCGCATCAGTTCCGGCCTGCCGATTTTCGCCATGTCCCGTCATGAGCACACTCTGAACCTGACGGCGCTGTACCGCGGCGTTACCCCGGTGTACTTCGACAGCGCAAACGAAGGTGTGGCGGCAGCGCACGACGCGGTGACCCTGCTGCGCGACAAAGGTTATCTGGTCTCCGGCGATCTGGTGATCGTTACCCAGGGCGACGTGATGGGCACCATCGGCAGCACCAACACCACCCGCATCCTGACGGTTGAATAAGTAATCCGTTCACTCAACGTAAGGGCTTCCTGAAAAGGAAGCCCTTTTCATTTCAGCGCGTTACGTTTGCATCTTCCCGCTGCACTTAAAATTTGTGACCTGTATCGCAAATTCTCTTCCTGTCGCGCCCGCTAAAACCCCGTAAAAACAACGTGCTGTGATTATCCAGTCCGCGACATGAATATGACAAATGTCACAAATTCACAATCAGGTCACTTTTTTTAAGAAAAGGTCTCTTTTTTGCTATACAAAGGCCGGGCGTAACCGTGAAAGATATAAGCAATACGACTATCCGCGCCGCCGTGGCGGGCTTCTGGAGTGAACGACGATGGAGATAACCTGGCAATGCGAACTGAGCGAGGGCATTCACGCCAGGCCTGCCGGGCATATCGCGCGCTTGTGTAATGCGTTTCAGTCGGAGATCCACTGGCTTAACACCCGCTCCGGCCTGTGCGGCAGCGCCAAAAGCGCACTGTCGCTGGTCGCGACCGACACCCTGGCTGGCGATGGCTGCCGGATAACGCTTCACGGACCCGACGCCGGGGCCGCCGCCGCGCAGTTGGTGGCGCTGCTGAAAAATCTGCCTTTCCTGGTAATTGCCCAGACCCCGGGCAGCGAACCCGCAACTGGCGCTCTTCCCCGCTGCTTGCAGGAGTTGAATCCCGATTACCTTCAGGGCACCCGCGTTTGTTCCGGTATCGCCATCGCCAGGCCCGTTATTATGCAGGGGCTGACATTTGAAACGCTGGCCGCGCGTAATCCCGGCACTGTCGGCTCGCCGCAAGATGAAAAGCAGCGGCTGGCGGAGGGGCTGGAGACGCTGCGGCTCGCCCTGGAATCGGAGCTCGGCGCGACGGAAGGCATTGAACATGATCTGACGGAAGCGCATCTTGCGTACATCTCCGATCGCGCGTTTCAGGAGGCGATAGCGGGCTATCTCGATAAAGGAATGAATTCATGGGCCGCCGTGATTGCCGCGGCGCTGGATTTTAGCGCCGTGTTCAAGCGCTCCTCCAGCCACTATATCCAGGAACGAACGCTGGATATTCTGGATATCGCCACCCGGCTGCTTTGCGCGCTCTATGGCGCGCCATCGCTCCGCCAGCCGCATCTGGCGCTCACCCGGCCATCGATCCTGTTCGCTACCACGCTGACGCCCAGCCAGTTTATCGCTATCGATAAACGGCATCTGGCGGGGCTGGTGCTGTCTTCAACCGGTAAAACTTCGCATACGGCGATTCTGGCGCGTTCACTGGGCATCCCGACGCTGGCCGACATTGACTTTTCAGCGATTGATTTTTCCGCGCCGCGCGACATGGTGCTGGACGGCGAGCCGGGGATTTTGGTGACCCGCGTCGATGAAAAAATCCTTCGCTACTATCGCCACGAGGCACAGCTCCTGCGGCAAACGCGCCTGCCGCTCACCGATTGCGCGTTGATGGTGCCTGAGGTGATTCAGTGGGGGCTGGACGCCCGGGATAAAAACGAAGTGATTAAAAAGATGGTGGATAATTTGTGGCTACTCCAGCGCACCGACGCGCGTGACGCGCTGTGTCAGGACATCTGGGCCCGGGAAGTGCCCTTCCCCACCGTCGTCGGCTCCGGATTCGCCATCCCCCATGCCCAGACCGACGCCATTAACGCCTCCACCATCAGCGTCGCCACGCTCAGCCAGCCGGTGGCCTGGGGCGGCGTGCAGGTGAATACGGTGTTTATGCTGACCATCAGCCGGTCCGCCGCGCGTAACGCGCACATGAAGTACTTTTCCTCCCTGGCGCGGATGCTGATGGATGATGAATTCGTTGAGCAGATCCAGCGGGCCGCGACGCCCGCCGCGCTGTACCACCTGCTCTGCAACGCGCTGGCGCTCTAGCGCGCCCATACCGGTAACGAGGCGGAAATGTTAAAACAATTAAAAAATACCAGACGACATTTTATGACCGGCGTGTCATACATGATCCCCTTTGTGGTGGCGGGGGGCGTGCTGCTGGCGCTGGCGGTGATGTTTAACGACCATGCGGCGATCCCGGACAGCGGATTCCTGAAAGCGATGTCGCAAATCGGCCTGGCCGGGCTGACGCTGTTTATCCCGATCCTCGCCGGGTTTATCGCGTGGTCGATGGTGGATAAACCCGGCCTCGCCCCCGGCGCGATTGGCGGGCTGATGGCTTATCAGATGGGGGCCGGTTTTCTAGGCGGCATGCTGGCCGGTATCTTTGCCGGGCTGGTTGTCTGGCTGCTGTTAAGCCTGATCGCCCGGTTAAACGTGCCGGGATTTCTGCGCATGATGCTGCCAATTTTTATTATCCCGCTGGTGGGGACGTTTATCACCGGGATGGCGGTTTATTACATTATCGGCGACCCGGTAGCCGGGCTGATGAAATGGCTGAGCGCGTGGCTCGGCAATATGCAGGGGGCGTCGTTTATTATTCTCGGCACCATTCTCGGCTGCATGATCGCCGTCGATATGGGCGGGCCGCTGAATAAAACCGCCTTTTTTTTCGCCGTCGCCCTGATCTCCACCAATCCGCAACTGATGGCGGCGGTGGCCGCCGCCGACTGCACCCCGCCGCTGGGGCTGGCGCTGGCGACCTTTTTATTCAAAGGCATTTTTAACGATGTTGAGCGCGAAGCCGGGAAACCGGCGGTGATCATGGGCGTAATGGGTATTACCGAGGGGGCGATCCCGTTTGCCGCCGCCGACCCGGTACGGGTGATCCCGGCGATCATGACCGGCAGCGCGGTGGCGGCGGTGCTGTCGCTGTGGTTCGGGGCCACCAACGCCGCGCCCTGGGGCGGACTTATCGTACTGCCGGTGGTTGGCAATCATGTCGGCTATATCGTGTCGGTGATCGCCGGCACCGTCACCACGGCGCTGATGGTGAAGGTGCTGAAAACCGTGATCAAACCGCAAGCGTAACGGGAGCAGACCGATAATGGCCGCCTTTATCCAGTCGATTTTAAGCGAGTTCAGTAGCCAGGGCTCTGCCACGGAAAGCGTGCTGGTCGCCAGCGGCAACGCGCAGCCGCCCGCGATGGCCTACCATCTGCACGTCCCGCGCATTGAGCTGGTGGTAAAAGGCGCGCTGACAATGCTGCTGCCCAGCGGTAGCGATCGGGTGATTAAATGCACCCGGCCCGTGGGCGCCGTCACCTATATCCCTGCCAACAGCTGGAATTTGCCGCAGTGGGAAAGCCCGGTGATCTGCATGTCGATTGTATTCTGGAAGCAGGACGTCGGGTTCAGCATCAGCAACTGGGACGGTACGCGCTTCAAAGAGGTGGAAAAATTTAACCTGCAAAATTCCAGCAGCACGGTGCGCGACCGGTTGCTGGAACTGGCGGAATCGCTGGCCTGGGCGCAGGATCGCACCGGCGAAACTTTCGCGCATATCGTCTATGCGCTGCTTAACGATCTGCTGTACCAGATCACCGAGGGGATGAACAATCACAAAGGCACGTTCACGCTGCTGGATGAGATCAAAAGCCATCTCGACAGCCATTACCATATGGAGATAAACCGGGAGAGCGTCGCGGAAACCTTTAATATTTCTCCCGGCTATCTGTCGCGGCTGTTTTCCCGCGAATCAGACATCAAATTCAACGAGTACCTGAAGTTAGTCCGGCTCTCACGCTCAAAGACGCTGTTGACCACGACCAACCTGAAAATTAACGAGATCTCCGGGAAATGCGGTTTCACCGATACCAACTATTTCTGCAAGGTGTTCCGGGACAGTAATGACTGTACGCCGCTTGAATACCGGCGTAAGAACAAGGGAGCTAGCCAATAATGGCCCGAATGATAAAAGAAGACGTGCAGCCCTTCTCCAGCGATCGCAACCTGCATATTGTGGCCGTCACCGCCTGCGCCACCGGCGTGGCCCATACCTATATGGCCGCCGAGCAGTTGGAAAAGCTGGCTAAAGCCTACCGTTTCTCGATCAAGATTGAGACCCAGGGCGTACTGGGGCTGAAAAACCCGATCGACGAGAAAGACATTATCAACACCGAACTGGTGGTGATCGCCTCGGATATCACCATCGATAACCCGTCGCGCTTTGCAGGGTGCCGGGTGTTGAACGTGTGTATCAACACGCTGCTGCTCAAGCCGACAGAGGTGATTGCCGCGATCCGCAAGTCGCTGAACCTGCCGCGCGGCACCGTTATCGACCTGTAAGCGCGTCAATCTCCGCAATCCGTTCCCCGCCGTGCTGTTCGAGAAACGCCAGCACGCGCCGCGGTGAGGCGTTGAGAATTTGCGCCTCGGGAAAATCGATCTCCTCCAGCAGATGCCGGCAGGCGCTAAAGTCGCCCAGGGTAAACGCGCTATGGGAATCCGAGCCGAGCGCGATCATCCCGCCGCTGTCGCGCACCGCCGCCACTATCTTCCGGCAGTTTGCCTCACTCCCCTTTCTTGAATGGACAAACGACGCGTTATTGACCTCCAGCGCCACGTTATGCGCTTTCGCCGCCGCGACCACCGCCGGGATATCGACAGGATACTCCGGATTGCCCGGATGACTGATGATATGCACCTTGCCGCTGGCGATCACCGCGATCAGCGCATCGGTATGGGTCACCACATCGGCAGGGGCAAAAACCTGCTTGTGAAACCCGGCGATGACCAGATCCAGCGCGGCGCGCATTTTGTCGCTACAGTCGGTTTCGCCGTTGGCTTTGATATTGGCCTCAATGCCGCGCAAAATCCCCACGCCGTCCACCACGCGCGGCAAAATACGCTGGTTGGTAAAGTGAAAGGTATGCGGCGCATCCACCATGTCAGGGCCGTGATCGGTAATGGCGATAAGCTGAAGATTTTTACGCGCGGCGGCGGCAATATACTCCTGCACTGTGCTGTAGGCGTGCGTGCTGGCGACGGTATGCATATGAAGATCGACGCGGTACATAGTGGCTCCTTCGGGGGTTACGCGGCCCCGCTGCGGGGGCCGTCAGGGTCAGGCCAGCAGCGCGGTTGACTGCTGGATAATGGTGTCAACGGTAATGCCGAATTCCTGATACAGCTGTTCCGCAGGCGCGGATTCGCCGTAGCGGCGCATGCCGATAATCGCGCCGTTAAGGCCGACGTATTTGTACCAGTAGTCGGTGATCCCGGCTTCAATCGCCACCCGCGCGGTGACCGCGTTCGGCAACACCGATTCGCGCCAGGCGGCGTCCTGCCGGTCGAAGGCGTCGGTAGACGGCATCGAGACCACCCGCACCTTCACGCCCTGCCCGATCAACTGTTCCCAGGCCGCTACCGCCAGCTCCACTTCTGAGCCGGTGGCGATCAGGATCAACTGCGGCTGACCGTCGCAGTCCCGCAGCACATACCCGCCGCGAGCGATATCCTGGATCTGCTGCCAGGTGCGTTCATGCTGCATGAGATTCTGGCGCGAAAAAATCAGCGCGGTCGGGCCGTCCTGACGCTCAACACCGTATTTCCACGCCACCGCGGATTCCACCTGATCGCAAGGCCGCCAGGTGCTGAGATTCGGCGTCAGGCGCAGGGAGGCAATCTGCTCCACAGGCTGGTGGGTCGGGCCGTCTTCGCCCAGA